>NZ_JAPQKE010000002.1:0-1278797 GCF_026735145.1 Leptolyngbya sp. GGD | reverse complement strand
ATATGGCGACCAGATAGTACTTCAGGTGTTTTGCGCGAATTTTTGCAGGTTGTTAAATGCTACGTGAATGCAAGAAGTAACAAAATAGCCTGAAACTATTGTTCGTTCTAATGCATTGCGCGTGTTTCAGAAGTTACCTACATCTAACTTTTTGCGATTTTTGCGCCGAAATTTTGATTGCTGCTTTCGACCCAATTCAAGGATACTTTCACCTGAAGCAACATTAACTGAGTGCGAAACGCTATCGCGAACAACTACGTTAACACTTCGAGGATTGGCGATAAGTCGCTATATCTTTAGCAATTGACTTCTATGAAATCTAAAGAAGTATTTTATGTAAGCTCAATAGTTCGGACAGAATCAGGCAGCGATGATGCCGTAGTTGCAAAGGGTTGAGTAATTGGGATGCGATTTAATTTGGCTCGGCTCCAAGTCTAAGTTGCAAATAAATCGGTCAAGCAAATGCTGATTGAGCATACGGCGTTTCACACTTGCCATTGAAAAGACAAACGGCGCAGTTCCTGAATGCTGCTCGATTGCCTCGAACTTGGCGAGATTCAGTGCGGTGAGACTGGCATTGAAATGAAAGGCTAACTTTGCTGCGTCACGCGCTTGGCAATCCTCTAATCCTGTAAACTGCTTGGCATCGCGGAACAGAAATTCAGTCTGGCAGCCACAATACCCTCATAAATCCGAAATCTGTTTCATCGCCTAGACTAGGAATCGAAGGTTTGCTTCGTCTCGTCGATACGATTGCCAAAATCCAAACGCTCACAACTGAGCAGGAACGTGACTTATGTCAGAGCGAATCCCTCCCCCCCGCCTGTCAGTCCGAATCAGCAACTGTGGGTTCATCTGCCAGAACCCAACCGCAAACGCCTGATTTACATCCTGAGCCAAATGCTGGAGAATCATGCGGCTCTCCCAAGGGAGGGTCAATCGCATGATGTCTAACCCCTCAAAGCAAGGCTTTGTCTCAGAAAAGATTCTGCCCCATCACCTAGATCGCCTTGCGATTGTCTACGTCCGTCAGTCCACCCTTCAACAAGTTCTGGATCATCAAGAATCGACACGCTTGCAATATGGACTGGTTCATCGGGCAGAAGCATTAGGCTGGAGTCGGGATCGCATCCTGACGATTGATGAAGATTTAGGCAAGTCGGGGAGCAGTGCTGAAGGACGAAGTGGCTTTCAACGGCTCGTGACTGAAGTCAGTCTGAACCATGTAGGATTAATCTTGGGGATTGAAATGTCTCGGTTAGCCCGCTCATCGAAAGATTGGCATCATTTGCTAGAAGTGTGCGCTCTATTCGGCACCTTGATTGCCGACTTGGATGGCATCTATGATCCAGGTCAGTACAATGACCGCTTACTACTGGGGTTGAAAGGCACCATGAGTGAAGCTGAATTACACATTCTCAAACAACGAATGCTGCAAGGCAAGTTAAACAAAGCTCAACGCGGAGAACTCGGATTCCATATGCCAATTGGTTACATCCGCCGTCCTTCTGGTGAGATTTGCTTTGACCCCGATGAGCAAGCTCAACAAGTCGTAAAGCTGATCTTCAGAAAATTCGAGGAGCTAGGAACATTGAATGCAGTGCTACGCTATCTAGTAGATCATCACATTCAAGTTGGAGTGCGCGTGTTATCCGGTGCGAACAAGGGAGATCTCGAATGGCATCGCCCCAATCGTGCCACCCTGCAAAACCTGTTAAAGAATCCAGCCTATGCTGGAGCTTATGCGTATGGTCAAAGCCATACTGACTTGGGCAAGCAGCAAGCCGGACGACAGGCAGGACATGCCTATCGGGGCTGTGTTGTGACTCCGATGGAAGCGTGGCAGGTCTTAATTCAGGATCATCACCCCGCTTACATTACCTGGCAACAGTACCAGCAGAATCTGGCTCAACTGAAATCGAATCAAACTCGTGCAGATGAATTAGGGATTGCCCGTCAAGGGGTATCTTTGCTATCTGGTTTAGTGGTCTGTGGGTGCTGTGGATGTCGGATGAGTGTGCAGTACCATCGACAATGGCATCATCGTTACATCTGTATGCGAGAGCTATCAGATTATGGTGGTAAAGTCTGTCAACATCTTGCTGGTGCCTGTTTAGATGAGCTAGTGGTCGAGCAAGTGTTAAAAGCGTTAGAACCTGCAGCACTGGAGCTATCACTTGCAGCAACGACACATCTGGAACAAGAGCGGACTGAACTCGACCATCTATGGCAGCAACGGTTAGAGCGAGCGACTTTTGAAGCTGAGCGAGCTGCACGGCACTATCAACTCGTTGAACCCGAAAATCGCCTAGTTGCACGACAATTAGCACGAGAATGGGAAATAAAGCTTGCCGCTCAACAACAGCTTCAGGAGGACTATGAGCGATTTACCCATCAACAATCCAAAGTACTTTCTGAGAAGGAGCGTCAGGCAATCCGTCAACTCGCACAAGACATTCCCAGATTGTGGAATGCGAGTACAACAACCCAGGCTCAGAAGACAGAAATCATTCGCCAAGTGATTCAGAAGATCACCGTCAACGTTCAAGGCAACAGTGAACAGGTCAAGGTTAAAATTGAATGGGTGGGAGGAGCTATCAGTTGCTTTGACTTGATTCGACCCGTCGCAACCTGGACTCAACTCAGCAACTATCCTCAATTGTGTCAGCGTCTTGAACAATTGGTGCAAGCGGGCACACCGACCGAAGAGATTGTGCAATGTCTGATTCAAGAAGGGTTTCATCCACCGAAGCGGCGCAAGACGCTGAATGGAGAAGAACTACGGGTATTGATCCGACGATTAGGACTCGGTCAGTCGTATGCCCCGAAAGTTCAAGCTGTTTTAGCAGAGCATGAATGGTGGTTGCCCGATTTAGCCGCTTGTTTACAGATGCCGACCGTGACGCTCTATAACTGGGTACAGCGGGGTTGGGTCAAAGCACGTCAACAACCAGAGTATCCAAAGCACTGGATCATCTGGGCAGATGAATCGGAAGTCCAACGATTAAGAACCCATCGTCAGCAACCCCAAGGTGAGATCCTACGGCAACGCTGGCGTGGCGAAATTCTTGAGATTACACGCTGCCCTGTTCCCTAATCAAACAAGCTGATTATAGAATTCAAGCAAGGAGTTTTATGATGCCCAAGAAACGATCTCATCCCAGCCCGTCTTCTCATGAAGTCTCAAACGTCTATGGGGGTACTGAGGCTGCCTTACCTCAATTTGAAACCGCAGCTTGTAATACTGAACAATCTGCCTTGGGTCTTGCTCAATATCGGTGGAAAACAACAGACAAGTGCGAACACGAGTCGAATGGCGATGCTCGACGAGATAGGCAAGGCGAATCGTGCGTTTGAGCGAGACGTGCCATACGACTGCCGTGTAGAGGTCAACGTTCGGTTGCACCGTTTCGACCAACGTGAGGCGGCTCACATCACTCAGATCAACCTTGCCCGCATACTTGCGCGGTCTGCCGCGTCGCTTTTGTTCACCGGTGTAGAGAAACTGAAGATTGGCATCACATCGCAGTTTACTGATGACATGCAACTTTAGATCCACGGCTCCAGTGACAAAGCTTTCTTTGGCATAGGCTCCATCGACTGCGAGGTATTCGACTTCCGGCGGCAGGTGAGGTCGTACACGATCTAGATGATAAAGGTATTGATCCATGCGGCTAAACTCCGGCAAACTCGATTGGGCATAGGTTTGCTCAGCCGATAACGCATAGGCTTGTTCACCCTCGACATCAACCACACCGACCACTGACACCTCTAATCCGGTTGCCACTCGACTAGCACATCCATTCCAAAACCGATCTAATCCAAACGTCGCTCTGCCACTCTTGCTAACAAACGAGCAGTCCATGACCGCAAGCCTTACCGTGCCTGCTCGACTTGCCTCAGCAACCAACGCCTGATTCAACGGGGCAAACTCGAAGTCTTGCTGGTACTGGCGGCGGTAGGTGCGTTCGCTCAAGTTGCTGTAGCGGCTCAGATTGATGAAGTTAACTTTGCCACACACGACCAACATCGTTGTGAATAAAGTCACTAAGAATTTCGTTTGCGGTTTGCGAAATTGCCCACTTCGGCAAGCAGGCTTTGTACAATGGCTTCCATAGCTATCCATCCGGTGCGTTTGTGATTATTTGCACCCTAAGCGACGGGTAGCTTTCTTGTCAAAATTCTGTCCGGACTATTGATACAAGGAAGTTGAATCATAAATTCAGTGCCTTCTCCGAGTACCGAGTTGGCTGAGATCGTGCCACCATGGTTTTCTTCAATAATTTGACGCGAGATCGCGAGTCCTAACCCGGTTCCTTTACCCACACTCTTAGTGGTAAACAAATGGTCAAAGATTCTAGCTTGCACCTCTTCACTCATGCCTGTCCCATTATCCCGAATCCGAATTTCAACTACTTTTGGGGTAGCCAGTCGCATTTGAACAGTAATGATTTGGGGCTTGGCTTGCAACTCAGTAAAGGTAGACTGTTGCGCGACCTCATCAAACATGTCGATCGCATTCGCCAAAATGTTCATAAAAACTTGATTGAGCTGTCCTGGAAAGCAGCTAATCTCAGGGATATCGCCATATTCTGTCATCACTTCAATGGCAGGACGGGTTTCGTTTGCTCTAAGCCGATACTTGAGGATTAAAATCGTACTTTCTAATCCATCACGAATATCAAACAGAACCTGGGAATCTGTATCAGAGCGGGAGAAAGTTCGCAAACTAGTGCTAATGTTACGAATCCTTTCTAGACCCAATTTCATCGAATTGAGAAGTTGGGGTAGATCTTTCTGAAGAAATTCCAAATCCACCGCTTCAATTTGTTCTACTATCTCTGGATCAGGATTCGGATACTTTTGTTGATATAGATTGATTAGTCCAAATAAATCCTGAACATACTCTTGGGCAGGTTGCAAGTTGCTGAACAAAAAGCCAACGGGATTATTAATTTCGTGGGCAACTCCCGCTACTAAATTGCCGAGCGCCGACATTTTTTCGCTGCGAACCAGTTGCAGTTGGGATGCTTGCAAATCCGCCGATTTCTTGGCAACTTGTCGTTCTAGGTTTTGAGTTAAGGAGTAAAGCTGGATATGAGTTTTCACTCTCGCAAGCACTTCATGTTCTTGGAAAGGCTTTGTGACATAATCCACTGCCCCTAACTCTAAAGCGCGCACTTTATTTTCAACATCGGACAGAGCTGTCATGAAAATAATGGGGATATTCCGCGTTTTCGGATTCTCCTTTAAGCGTTTGCAAGTCTCAAATCCATCGATTCCGGGCATCATCACATCCAGTAAAATCAGCGCTGGTAGCTCATATTCAACCTGCTGCAGAGCGCGCTCTCCACTGGTTGCGATCGCAACCTCAAATCCAGCATCACTGAGCGCCTCGGAAATTACATCTAAGTTAGCTGGTGTATCGTCAACAATTAAAATTAGCTCTGTATGTTGAGTACTCATACTTTCCACCTTCTAAGTATTCTGCAAAACCAGATGCTGTTGAATCAGTTGTTCAATTTGCTCTAGTTGGAATTGTTTCGCGAGCTGTAGAACCTTTTGCGTAAAAGGTTTATAGCGCGCATCTTGCTGACCAATTTGTTCAGCAACTTCCTTAAGTTTTTTCAACCGACCGCCTTGAGCAAGCTGAAGCAAGACTTGTAAGTCTTCAACAGAAGGTGGAATCAGTTCTTGGTTAGATTCTAGGTTCGGTTC
The DNA here is from genome assembly GCF_026735145.1 of Leptolyngbya sp. GGD. Classification (NCBI taxonomy): domain Bacteria; kingdom Bacillati; phylum Cyanobacteriota; class Cyanophyceae; order Leptolyngbyales; family Leptolyngbyaceae; genus Leptolyngbya; species Leptolyngbya sp. GGD. The sequence continues at coordinate 1,273,079 of NZ_JAPQKE010000002.1, read as the reverse complement.
GGGAGCATCAGATAAATCTGGTGAAGCTTTGTCGTACTTCCAGGTGAGTTGTAAATGCTCAGCCAGGAGACTGAACAATTCACTCGCCTGGACTGGTTTGGCGAGAAAATCATCTCCGCCTGCATCCAAACTCATTTGCTGATCGAGTTGGGCAACAGACGCAGAAGAGACGATGACTTTCAGGTGTTTTAGCTCAGAATCACCGCGTAATTGCTTCAGGAATTCAAATCCATCCATGACTGGCATTGCCAGGTCAGTAATGACTAAATCGGGCAATTTCTCCCGAAGTTTGGCTAAACCATCCTGACCATGCACCGCTTCTGTCACAACAAACCCCAAGGGTTCCAGTAAATTGACGATGATGGCACGATTTTCCCAACGATCGTCAACAATCATAATCTGGCACTGTGATCCTTCATACCCAACAATCTGACCTGCTGCGGTGATAGTTTGGCGTTCATGCCAATTCTGGGCAATTGAAACTGCAATCTCAAAGAAGAATTCGCTACCCACACCCACTTGGCTCTTGATCTGAATTTGACCTCCCATCAACTGAATAATTTGCTGACTCAGTGCCAATCCTAAGCCCGTTCCTTCAGCCTTCCGGGTCTTATCGCCCACCTGCTCAAAGGCTTGAAACAGTTTCCCAATATCTTCCGAACAAATCCCAACCCCAGTATCGGCAATCACAAATCGCAATTTGGTCGATCGTGGCTGGCTTGAGGTCAAGGACGGATCGTCCACATCCACTCGCTCTACACGCAACGTGACCTGTCCTTGATCAGTAAATTTGATGGCATTGCCCAATAAATTAATCAAAACCTGGCGTAACCGTTTTTCATCCGCTTCAATTCCGGCTGGCAAATCGGTATCAGGCTGGTAGTGAAATTCCAGCCCTTTCTGATCGGCACGAACTCGGCAGATTTCAACCACACCTTGTAGAAAGGCAGGAAAATGGAAGGATTTGGGAATCAGATCGAGTTTTCGAGCTTCGATTTTAGAGAGGTCAAGAACATCATTAATGAGCGTGAGCAGGTGAGAGCCACATTGATAGATGACACTCACACCATGACGTTCTTTTTCTCCTAAGATTTTGGAGCGCTCCAGAATTTGAGAATAGCCAAGAATCCCATTCAAGGGCGTTCGGAGTTCATGGCTCATGTTCGCAAGGAACTCACTTTTGGCTTGGTTCGCACTATCCGCTACTTCTTTCGCTTCTTTTAACTCAGCCGTCCGTTCCTCGACTCGTCGTTCTAACACTTCAAAAGACGATTTTAGTTGTCCCGCCATGTTATTAAAGGTCTGAGCTAACGTGCCGACTTCATCCTGGGTCATCACTGGGGCAGTCTGGCTTAAATCTCCCTGAGCGAGGCGGGTCGCCGCTTCTCCAATTGCCAAAATCGGGCGGGTAATTCGCCGGGAGAGTAGATAGACCGCAATGAGCAGCACGCCAGAAGACAGAAACCCGATCCGGAGAATGTTGTTCGCTAATTGGTTCGCTGCTCGAAATGCTTCTGTTTGATCGATTTCGGCGATCAATGCCAAATTTTGTTCTGGCAACCAACGATAGACCCCGACCACAGGCACCCCGGCATAATTGATGTAGCTGCCAAACCCGCTTTGTTGCCGAACGGCACGATCAATGCCGATGCTGCTAATGCCTTCCTTAAATTGTTCCTGATTGACTTTCGCAGTCTGTTGACGAGAAATGAAAATCTGCTTGCCTTTGGCTCGACCGACGAGGTACGTTTCTGCAGTTTCCCCCAAGCCCGTATTGTCACGAATTAGGGTATCTACTTCATCGAGATTGAGATCGGCAATCAAAGCAGCCATTCGCGTCCCCTTGGGGTCGGTAATCGGTGTGGCAACGGTAATCGACGCTTTTTCAGTGGAAGGCGAGATGTAAAAGTTAGGAACGACAATATTAATGCGATCGCGGGTGAAATACGTGGCGGGATCTCCTAAAGGTCGGTAGGTTCCCTCTAATTTCGGATCGTCGGAGGCAAACACCACAAAGCCACTATTGCGCGTAATCCGAATGCTCCGAAGATTGGGTTTGATGGCAATCAACTGCGCCACATGCTCTTTGAGAATTTTGTAGGCTTCCTGGTACTCAGGCTCAGTCGGGTTTTTCGTTAGAAGCGTACTCAGTGCCTGTTGAATGCGGGTTTCTTGGCTGACGATGAGCGTATCGCGGAGTTGATTTTCAACCCATTTCTTTAATTGATAATCTTTGAGTTGGGTTGCCACAGTCAGGCGATTGATCACTTCTTTCTCTAGTGAACTTCTCGCTTGGAAGTAAGACCCAACCGCTACTGTCGTCACCGTTACCACCGACAGCAGAGAAAAATAGCCGACTAATTGAGTCAATAAGCTTTTATTAAACCAGCGTTTCATGCTTGTCTCTCCCAGGCTTGCCAAATAGATTTGATTTGCGCGATCGACCAATCAACTGCCTCAGTGGGAGAGGCTTTGTCTTGGATCACTTTCAGAACCGTTTTTGCCCAGAGTTGTTGACTTTGGACTTCACTAAAGGCAGAGTGCATCACCTCATAGGGAATCAAGCTAGGGCGATCGTAAATTTTCAGCGCTGTAGAGAGATGGGGATCGCTCGAATCTTTCCAGAATGGACTGTCTAGCAATTTCGGCATCACAGGCAAGACTCGCCCCTTGAAGCCTTGAACCAGGGGCGTAATGTTTTCTGGTTGCACCAAGTAGGTGAGAAACTCTTTAGCAGCTTGCTGGTGCGGGCTAGCTTTCGGAACGATCGCTTGTTTAATACCTTTGCGAGTCAACAGAGGAGTACCATCTGTTTTGAGCGGTCGATCGATCGTGACAATTTGCTGATAGCGCTGCAAAGCGTCCTGGTTATAGGGATTGTTCGCAAGTTTTTGGGTGAGGGGAATAGATAGCGTTAGATTCTGGGTCATCAGAATGCTGCCATCTAAGAAAGCAGTGTTATTCCCTGCACCTGTCCATTTCATTGCGACTTCCGGAACAAAGCCTTGAGTGTAAAAGCCGGTGTACTGGCTCAGTGCTGCGATGAATCGTTGCCGATTTTCAGGCATCTCTAGCAGAAATTCACCGACTTCATTGACTACTGCAACATTGTAGGCATCTAAAAACATCAATAAAGACGTGTAGGTGTCAAAGCCAACGCTCGACATACATAACCCCACACTATGCAGTTTAGAATGTCCCTTCGCACGTAATGGCGCTTGAGCCTTTTGCCAAAACTGCCAGAATCCATCCCATTGTTGGGGAATCGCTTGGGAATCGAACCCAATTTCTTCGAGTAGATTCCCCCAAAAGTGGATGTAGTCATCGGATTGCCAAAGGGGCAGCGCGTAGTAACTGCGTTCTCCTCGGATCTTGTTGCGATAGGAGACTTGGGATAAAGCAACGGGAGTATACTGCGGTTTCAGCGGTGTCAGGACATCTGTTAGATCCAGTAATTGATCTTGCCAAGCCATCTTTGGGGCAAGGCTAGTATCAATCCCAACCGAATAGACAATGTCAGGAACTTGTCGATGATTCGGATCGGCAACAATTTTGTTGAGCTGTTGGTCAATCAGATCGACAGGTAACAATTTCAAATCGACCTTACGCTGAGTTGCCTGTTCCCACTTGCGGACGAGTTGGATCAGTTGTTCGTTTTCTTCGGGTAAAAAGCCTTGTTCCCACCAAATCACCAAATCTGCATCACTAGACGCTTGCGCGAGATTCAGATTCATTTGGCTATTGCGCTGTGTACAACTTGCAAGTCCAAGTCCTAAGGAAAATAATCCTAGCCTGGCAAACTTTCGCCTAGTCAGCATTTTTGGTAAACATTTGTCGAGTGGACTGTCTCTCCTGTGTCACGCTGGGGAGAATTAACTGCATTTCTGCTATTTCAGCCACCAGAAAATCTAGGTTGGAATCCAGTTTGACAGAGGTGAGGTAGGGCAATTCTCATTTAGATGCAGTACAGGTTTGAATCCCTGCCTTTACCTGACTCAACTTGAGGTTGACTTGAATCAGAATTGCTACAGCCTTACTTTTCCCCCAGACTATAGAAAATCAACACGAAAAATCTAGAGATTCAGCCAATTTGACAATTATTCACTTGTTTCTATGGACAGAAATACTTTACCCAAAAGCTTTTGGAGAGCTTTTGCTCCATTTGGAATTGCTAAAGATAACTTAATTTTCCTTCAAGGTAATCAACTTATGTTTTGGGAAACCTAGGTTCTGAATCTAGCCATTCTCTGAGGAATGGGAGGAGTGAGAACGAATGGTCAACCAAGTTTTACAACGTCTTTTGTTTGGATCGTCAATCACGATCGCTGCCAGCTTCAGTTTGGCAAGTTTGGCATCTGCTGAGATTGGCGATCGCACTTATCCAGTCGAGAAGCTACCTGCCATAGATGCGATGTCTCAGGTGACTTCTGTTTCTCAGTTAAAGGATGTTCAACCCACAGACTGGGCGTTCCAAGCACTCCAATCTTTGGTCGAGCGCTATGGTTGTATCGCAGGCTATCCAGACCGCACCTTTCGGGGTAATCGTGCACTCACCCGCTATGAGTTTGCGGCGGGCGTGAACGCCTGTCTCGATCGCGTCAATGAACTGATTGCGGCTGCTACAACGGATTTGGTGAAGAAAGAAGATTTAGAAACCCTCAAAAAACTGCAAGATGAGTTTGCGACGGAATTAGCAGCATTGAGTGGTCGCGTCGATCGACTAGAGGCAAAAGTCGGCACGTTAGAAAAGCAAGCATTCTCTACCACAACAAAACTATTAGGCGAAACAATTTTTTCTGTCTCCTCTCCCCTCAGCGATGAAAAAGTGGGAGGCGGAGATCTGCCTAACAATCCAACAATGGGCTATCGAAGCCGTCTAAACTTTGTCACAAGTTTTACGGGCAAAGATGAGCTGCGCGTTCGGTTACAAAGCCAAACTATTGTTCCCCTGGATTCCAATGTTACAGGCACGAACATGACCCGCATCTCCTATGACGGAAGTAGTAATGGCTCAGTCGGGATTGATGACTTTTTCTATCGCTTTCCGTTAGGGAGTCAGACTCGCGTTTGGGCAATTGCGAATGGCTATGGCACTGAAGCGATGGCAAATCCGTTAAACCACTTCCTCAAACTAGACTCGATCGGGTCAATTTCCCGATTTGGGCGGTTTTCTCCGATCTATCGCTTGGTGGGAGGTCCAGGAGTTGGTGTCGAGCATAAGTTCTCAGACAATCTCGGCTTGGTGACGGTGTATCGGGCGCGCGGAGCTAACAATCCTGAAACGGGTTTATTCAATGGCAATAGCAGTGCCTTAGCGCAGTTGAACTTTGCCCCTACAAAAAATTTAGAATTTGGCTTGACTTACGCTTATAGCTACTTTCCCAGTGCAGCTGTAGATGCGTCCGGCAGTACAGGTAGCTTAAATGCTCGGCGACCCTTTGGCAATGTGGCGACGCTAACTCATTCCTATGGGCTGACGGCTAACTATCGGGTGAGTCCTCAAGTGAACCTATCAGGTTGGGTTGGATTCACAGATGCAACGGCTGAATCTGGTGCAACCAAAGGTGCAGGTGCAGATATTTGGAACTGGGCGATCGCTTTAGCTCTACCAGATTTGGGTGCAAAGGGCAATCTAGGTGCTGTTTTATTGGGTATGCCGCCTAAAGTCACCCGTAATACGATCTCAAATCGAGAAGACCCAGACACGTCATTGCATTTAGAAGTCTTCTATCGTCATCAAATTAATGACAAAATTTCTGTGACACCTGGTTTACTGATGATCTTCAATCCAGAACACAATCAGAACAATCCGACTCAGTATGTTGGTGTGCTAAGAACCACTTTTCTGTTTTAGTAGGATGAATGAGACAGTGAGGTGCCAGGATAATGAACCCAGCATCTCACCTCAGTAGCAACGCTTGTCACTGGGAGTAAAATCCCGACAGAAATGCTTGAGCTGATTGATGCGCGATCGTAGAAAGATTTGCATAACCTACCGATCTTGCCCGTGTATGTGCTCAACCATTTTCGGTCTAACGTCCAGATATGGGCGATTAGACTGAAAGAGCCAGCCTAAATATCGGAAGTAGTTTATGGCGACAACGAAATCTTTTGACCAATATACGGTTACCCTTTCCGGCGGAGCTGAAGGTCGTGTCGGCTTGCTCATGTGCTATAGCGGCGACTCATTCGTCGGGCGAATTGATTTTTACCCGGACGGAGCAGCCTTAACTCAGGACTACCTGTGGCATCCTAACCCAATAGGAAAGTCTATCGTGCTCCACATGCCGATGAGTCGCTTCGAGGCAGTTATGGCGACAATTCTCGCTCATGCCTCAGCCTTAGCTGACGATCTCAAGTTTAAGATTGACCATTCATAACAAGCCCTCAGCCATCAACGGCGATAAAGTTTGAGATCGTAGAAATTTCAGTCTCAAAGTGGGCATATTAGCCCCGACCCCCTTAAGAGAGAAGAAATATGCTGCGATTGCTGATTTCCCTTGGACTCTTCGGCAGTTGGTTAATGCTCGCAACTCAGGTACAAGCGCAACAAATCACGTCTGATGGCACGCTGGGAAGCACGGTGGCACGATCAGGCAACGCTTTTACCATTACCAACGGCAGCGCAGCAGGCAGCAATCTCTTCCACAGCTTTCGCGAGTTTTCAATTCCCACAGGTGGCTCTGCAACCTTCGATCTGGTGAATACTCCTAACATTTCCACCATCTTCAGTCGCGTGACTGGGGGAAGTGTCTCAAATATTGATGGCATGATTCGCACCATCAACAACAGCAATGCTGTGAATGTGTTTCTGATCAATCCTGCCGGGATTCTGTTTGGTTCCCAGGCTTTTCTGGATATCAGTAGCTCTTTTACTGCGGCGACAGCCGATAGCATCCTTTTCGCGGATGGAATGAAGTTTGTTGCAACCTCTCCAGCAGATTCATCTCTTTTAACGATGAGCGTTCCGATCGGTCTGCAAATGGGGCGCAGTCCTGGTGGGATCACGATTCAAAATACTGGACATGGCTTGGTTTTCCCGATCAATCCTTTTGCGTCTTCTCCAGATCGAAGTAATAATCCTGCGGGATTAAGCGTTAATGCTGGAAAGACCCTGGCATTAATCGGTGGAGAGATTTCCTTAGAGGGTGGCGTACTCAATGCACCCTCCGGAAAAATTGAACTGGGAAGTGGCAGTAATGGCATTGTGACTCTAGACACTGCTTCACCCCTTCAGCAGTTTGGGTATAGCAATCTTCAGCAGTTTGGAAATATCCAACTCGTTCGTCAGTCATTGGTCGATGCGAGTGGTAGCCCTGCGGGAGCAATTCACTTTCAAGGACGCAATATTCGCTTAACCGATGGTTCTGCTGCTCTTTTAGTCAATTCAGGCAGCGCAAACGCAGGAGACATCCGGGTCGATGCCACTGAATCTGTTGAACTGCAAGGCATCGGAACTTCAGGATTTCCACAGAGTCTGCTGAGGGCAGATAACTTTGGCTCAGGCAATGGAGGAAATATCGTTGTTTCTGCTTCTCAACTTGTTCTGCAAGACGGTGGCTCGCTGCATGGGTTTAACTTTGGAGCAGGAAAAGGAAGCAATATTTCTGTCAATACTCAAAACTTGCTGCAACTTGCAGGGTTATCGCCTCTGAGTGGATTTGCCAGCTCCGTGAACACTCAGACGGTTGGTTCTGGAAGCAGTGGTGACATTCATGTGAGAACAAATCAATTACAGATGTTAGGAGGGGCTGTCATTGGTAATTCTACGTCTGGGACAGGGTTAGGTGGAAATACAATTGTTCATGCGAATTCAATCGAGATTAGCGGAGAAGATCCACAGAGCGCTGCTGCCAGTGTCATTGTAGTCGGTACATTCAGTAAGACCAACGCCGGACAACTCACGATTAATGCTTCTACCGTGAAAGTGTCGGATGGGGGAGGGATTGTTGCATCGACGGTCAACGATGGAAACGGAGGCAATTTATTCATCCATGCTTCCGACAAAATTGAAGTTAGCGGAGTAGGTTCTGTTTCCGGGCTTCCCAGTCGGATTGGAGCCAGAGCAGATGTTCTTGCAGAACCAATTCGCAAACTATTTGGATTACCTAATCCGATAGATATCACAGGCAACACAGGAGAATTGAGCCTGAACACGTCTCGCTTACAGGTTACCGATGGAGCCATTGTAGGTGTTGATCATCCTGGGCAGGGTAATGCTGGCAATTTGCAGATTAATGCCAATGAGATCGTCCTTGATCGTACTGGAAGCATTACAGCGGAGACAGCTTCTGGCAAAGGTGGAAATATCAATCTGCAAGCTCAGAGGTTACTTCTGTTACGCCGGGGCAGTGAAATTTCATCTAAAGCGGGTGGCACGGGTCAGGGTGGTGACATTAGTATTAATGCTCCGATTATTGTTGCTGTTCCAATGGAAAACAGCGATATCATCGCAAACGCTTTCAGGGGGAGAGGAGGCAACATTACCATCACAACTCAAAGCATTCTGGGTTTAGAATTCCGTAATACGCTGACTCCCAGAAATAACTCGACAAATGACATCACTGCTAGCTCTGAGTTAGATATCAGTGGTACAGTGCAAGTCAACAATGTGGGGGTTGATCCGAATTCTGGTTTGATTCAACTGCCTGCGGAGATCATTGATCCAACTCAGCAAATCGCAGCAACCTGTGCCGCCAATCAAAGCAGTAGCTTCGTCATCACTGGGCGGGGTGGGGTTCCAATCAATCCGATGCAGGACACAAGGCACGATCGCCCCTGGAATGATGTCCGCGATTTGTCTCATTTTCCAACAAGGGCAGTCAACACCAAGCACAATGCTGAAGAAATGCTTCAACCCACTGCATTGATGGAAGCAACCACTTGGTATCGCCATCCCAAAACCGGAAAAGTCGAATTAGTTGCAGCCCAACCTGCAAAGACTTCTTCAACGGCGACTTGTGCTGCAAAATATTGAATCCAGTGCGATCGTAGATGAAATCACGGTCTAAAACTAGCAGCGCATTGCCCGTTTAGAATTCCCCACACTCAGCGATCGCACTCGGAGCCATAGAGGATTGTTCTTGTGCCAGACGGGGAGAATGCGATCGCATAATTTAAGGAACGATGCTTCCATGAGACGAGGTTGAGACGGGAGCCGATTCAAAGGAAAGTTTGGATACCTTCGGGTCAATTTGGGGAGCCAGTTCGTAGATATTGCGATAGCCGTAGTTATACAAGGCAATGTAGGTTGAGAGATTGAGGGAAGCCGTTGGTAGTTTTGAAGGAAAAGGTGCTTCAGCGTTGATGAAATTGTTGTTGCAATAGATGAGAATTCGCGCTGATTTGTCAGGAAACGTTTTTTTCAAACTTTCAACCGTAATGTCTGGAAAGCTCAGATTGATTGCCCCTTTGATATGCAGCAAATCATACTTCTCGCGGCTCCGGGCATCCAGGATGATCGTATTCGGTTCACGGCTCATGCGAATAAAGTCGTCCTCAGAAATTCGGCGTGTCTCCCGATGCTTTGCAGCTTCATAGGAAACGCGCAAATACCCTGGCATATCAATTGCCGGATTATCTAAAGGGGGTTTGGGAGCGGCGATCGCCGTCTGATTTCTAGAAGGAGCCAGCATCTCACTGGACAGAACGATGCAAGAGAGGAGAGCTACTGCGAGATATTTCATCACTGTTTCCTTATCAAAGAAGATTGAAGAAGTCTGACTGGCACCCATTGCCCATGACTCTGCTGCAATCCCACTGATAGAGATTCCATCAGAGCTACTCAAGCTTATCAAACCAGAGAAAAACAAGGCTGGAGTATCTAAATCTGTTAACGATCGCACTCGGAGCCGTAGAGGACTTTTCCCGATCCATCTGGAGAAAATCTTAAGCACCATTCCCCATCTGCCAGCCAGATCCGCAACGGGTGATGGATAAATTTGCCGTAGATGAAGGCGAGAACCACGATAGCCAGAACTGAGACTCCTACCCCTTGCACTACTTTCCAGGGGTGAACCGTCCATTGATTTTCCATTGGCGCAAATCTTGAGGGAACAGGCTTAGGGTTCCCCTGCTGTGCCTGAAGATTTCTGCAACGCTTCCCGATGCCGCCGAAGCGACTTCACAAGCTTACGAAAATCCTCGGTTAACTCAGGCTCCTCCCAGTATTCAGGAATCAGCTTTAATTGAAAATTTGTCCATTCAAACGAAGCTTCGTCTTCGCTATAGTTTCTGGCGGTGTAGAGAGCAGTTGCGATCGCGTTTCTAATCATGGGGTTGAGTTCCCGCATTTGTGCGTCGCTCAGGTATTTGCAATGAAAGTCTTCCATCTCGTTGCGGACAGTCATCGCAACCAGCATCGCTAGATTTTTTGTGCCTTTCAAATCGGGGGCGCTTTTTTGTCATCGCTGAGTATCTACTGAGATTTATCTCAATATTAATCATGAGCGCTTCTCAAGCGAAAAATCCTATCAGATCGTCAATCGCATCGCTCCACTCAAAAACTCAAGTCATCAGTCCAAGCATTACCGCCAGAATCAGCCATGCAGCGGTTGGCTACGTCGTGCCGGAAGGCATTGTCATGGGCGCGATGCCACTGGGGATAAGAGACAGGTTCAGGGGCTTTAGATTGAGTGCGATCGCGGCTCTAATGATTTGAACTTCTTCAGTACCGCATGCTCGGAAGGAATACAAGGTCGAACACCTCGCCTAAACCAATTCCTAATCCAGCGATAACGACAAGATAAATCCACATCTGACGCTGCTCAAATCCCGCAGAACGCAGGCTGAGATCCGCTAGAACCGTTGTCACAAGTGGCAGAAAGACTAAACCCAAGAACTCAAACTTGCTGACAAATAGAAATGCACAGACACTAATCAAAAAGCTCAGGAATACAACGATCAATAAAGTGCGAGAAATCACCCCGGACAACTGCTCAAGCAAAGCCCTGCCCGTTCCAGAAATGATCACGATTGCAAGGATCGCAGCGGCTCCAACAAGCCAGATAATATGATGTGCCGCAAGATACCATCCGAGCATGGCATGAGCGCACCAAAACAGTCCTAACGAGAGCCAGGGCAACGAACGAGAAGATTCGCTATTCATGGGATAAAAGCAATCGCTCAGCGAAATGGGTAAGAAAAAGCCTCCATGCTTCAGCGTACCGTAACCAAGCTAGTACCGCGTAGATCCGAAGCACGATCGCCAGAATCAGCTATGCTGCGGTCGTCATCGGCGCAGATGCAGACTCGAAATTTATCATCAAATCGATTCCTTCCATCGCCACTGGAATAGGGAACGGGCTTATGTTTTCTAGAGGCAAATTTTGTCGATCGCGCTTGATATAACTGAACTTTAGTACGCACGTCCACAACTTGCAGGTTGATTTTATAAGTGCAAGTTGTGGACGTAACCGGCAAAACTGCGATATCAGTCTCGGTATTCATGACTTTTTAGTGGGGTTTCTCCCCTTAAGAAACTGTGAATACGCTTTGATATCGCGTCTCACTTATTCAGTTGTGTTTCAATTTGGGGATTTTTTAGGGATTTCATAAAACCGATATCTTGAAACCGATGGGCGATACTGGATTCGAACCAGTGACTTCATCCCTGTCAAGGATGCACTCTACCACTGAGTTAATCGCCCGCAGTTATTTACAGTAGCAAACTTCTCTCGGCTTGTCTAGTCCTAATTTTTTATCCGCAAATCCAATGTGAAACGTAAACAACTTTAAAGAAGTATGGCGCAATTTGGGGACTTGCTGGAATAATCAGTTTGTAAGCTAAACATCTGTCGTGAGTTTGATAGGGAGAATACGTTTTGGATTCGCGCACTCAGCAATCGGCACACTTGCCCTCTCAAGTCGCTGCTCAAGAGGACTTCAGTGAATACGTCGCTCATCTTCAACTTCATATGGCGTTACAAGCTCGGAATCTCGTTCCCCGACTGACCAACACTCCGGATCATCGGGAGCAGTTACTCCATCAAACCCAAGCAGATTTTGAGAAGTTCGCTTCTCGGCAAATGTTTTTCTAACTGGGCTTCCATCGATAAACGCTTCAATGTAGTCAGAGCACGAATGCTCTGACTTTTTTATTTCAGATTTATTTGATGAATAAATCCACGGGTAATCGCAAGTAAACGTTTTGAGGATCATTCATCGATTTCAGGCTTTCTAGCTCGGCTTGGAACTTTTTCATCTCGCTGGTGAGCGGATCGATCGCGGTAGATTCTTCAATGCTCGATCCCATCAAACTTTCGAGCAAGCGCTCTTCAAACGATCGCGGTTTTGGAAATTCTTCAATTTGCCAATCTTCCCCAAGGTTTGCTCGCTTGGCTGCGGCTCGAATTGCGTCTTGCAACCCACCCAATTGATCAACTAAGCCCAATTGCTTCGCCTGAATCCCTGACCAAACCCGACCTTGAGCAATTTCTGCCACCTTGGACTTCTGCAACTTGCGAGAAGCTGAAACCTTGGTGAGAAACTGATCATAAATACGATCGACACTCTTTTGAATCAGGGCTAGCTCTTGAGGAGTTTTCGGACGAGAAACGGTTTGAGCATCCGCAAATCGACCCGTTTTGACGACATCCCAAGTAATTCCATTGCGATTCGCAAGTTGCTGCACATTGAGAATTCTGCCGAAAACGCCAATCGACCCTGTAATCGTCGTTGGCTCTGCAAAAATCTCACTCGCATAGGTAGAAATCCAATATCCACCCGATGCGGCAACATTGCCCATCGAAACAATCACAGGTTTGACCTGATTGGTCAAAATTGCCTCACGCTGAATAATCTCTGAAGCGGTCGCACTACCACCTGGACTATTGACTCTCAGCACGACAGCTTTCACATCGTCATCTAACCGTAATTCTCGCAGTTGTCTCGCTAAGCGATCGCCTCCGATTTGCCCAGTCGCACCTTGCCCATTGACAATTTCGCCTTCAGCATAAACAACGGCGATTTGATTGCGACTGGATCGATCATTGCGGTTGCTCTCTGCAACTCGTGCATAATTTCTTACGCTAATTTGTCGAAACGACTTGGTATCATCGTCTTGACCCGTAATCTTCTTCAGGTCTGCAATCACTTCATCGAAATACGCGACTCGATCGACTAATTTCTGTTTGACGGCTTCTTGAGGGTCTAACAGCCCGGCGCGATTTGTGATTGCTTGCAGTTGTCGAGGAGTCAGCTTTCTAGCTTTGCTCGTTGTACCTAAGATCTCAGTCCAAATGTCACTTAATAGCTTCTGAGTTTGTTGGCGATCTGCCGGACTGCGACGATTCTGCAAAAATGGCTCAACCGCCGATTTATATTTACCGACCCGCGTCACCTGCACACCTACCCCAAACCGTTGGAGAGCCTGAGCAAAAAACACGCCCTCAGAACTTAATCCATTCATTTCCAGCCCACCGATCGGATTCATGGCGATCGTATCTGCGGTAGAGCCTAAATAATATTCGCGTTCCTGCCAATCGACATCATACGCGTAGATTCGTTTGCCGCTCTGTTTGAAGCGCTCTAGAGCGGAACGGACTTCTCTTAACGTTGCATAACCTGTCGTATTCGGATTGTTGCCCCCATTCAGATATAGCCCGACAATCCGATCGTCTTTTGCTGCCTCATTGATCGCATCTAACACCGATCGCAACCCAATCACATTGGGACGATTTCCAGCGATCGCATCATTGAGAACATCCCGAGTACTAGCACTAGCAGGCGCATCCGTAATTGTCTGCGAAAGGTCAAACACTAAGACAGATTTGTCTCGCACCGTCGGAGCCGAATCACGAGCCGCCATCATCGAAATCGAGATGAGTAGCAGTAAAAGCCCACCCACGCTGATACCTAGAAAAATAAACAAACCAAGTACAGTGGCGAGGGTGTGTTTCAGAAAGTCACGCATACGTTAGAGAAGCATGGGAAGAAGTCGCTTTTCCATGCTACATCTGTTTTTGCAGAATCAGTTGGAAGGCGGGGGAGTGGAGATATCTCTCTATCCCCCTATCTCCCTAATTTTCTGGAACATAAGCTGGCAGCGATCGCACCAGACTCGTCCACTCCTGATTTGCATTCACATAGCCAATCTCAGCCATATAAGTGCGATCGCCTTGCGAAATCGGCACATCACAGCTCAATGCCATATCGTCGATGTCATGTTCCTCATAGCGAGCAGGCAATTGCGTTCCTGCATCTGTCACATCGTACAGCCGCAAGACCAGATTCTCACCAGAACTGATATCCAGTCGAGAACGCAACGATCGAGGAATATCCCAGGACGCATAAGCCCATCGAGAATTTCGAGGAGTCAACACCAAACGCCCTTCACTGATGCTTGTCGTAAATGAATTCGGTTCACCTGAGACAAACACATTGGTATCCACGAGATCGGGATCAAATTCATGGGAATCGATCGCTGTCTCGCCCGTGACAAACTGATTCGGTTCAGTGACAGCAGCGTCTTGCGAGTCTTTGCGTTGACCCGATAAGAATGACCAAGCTGCGGCTCCTGCTCCGGCTGCTGCGGCTCCTGCAGTTGCTGCGCCTCCTGCAAAAGTATTCACCCCTGTTTGAGCAGTATCGCTAGCAGTCTCCCCGGCTCGATTCGTAATTCGTTGGAACCAATTCGGCGAGTCAGAAGGTTCTGCTTCAGGCAATTCAGTAGACGCATCATCGAGATCGCCTGACAAGAAAGATTTTGCAGAATCGACTGCACCTGTTGCAGCTGCGGCTCCGCCTGCCACTGCTGTACTACCCGCGTTCGCTATATTGCCCAGGAAATTAGAACTCGAAGTTGCCGGAACGCGCACATGGGTCGATCGAGCTAATCCCAACCATTGACCTTCTGGAGTGAGATAGCCAATTTCAGCGAGATAATCGCGATCAGGGAGTGCGATCGGCAAGCGTTGACGTTGGGTTAATTCATCACAATCAAATTGTTGAACACTGTGAGCAGGCTGATTTTCCAAGTCGATATCGGTGACATCGTACAGCCGGAGCGCTAGCTTCTCGCCCCCCTGCTGACGCATTGCCTGACGCTCCTCGCTCGGAAGATCCCAAAATGCCTCAACTTCTTGAGGGCTACGCGATTTGAGCACGACTCGGCTCTGCTGACCCCGATTACCAAAGGTTGACCAAGCGGCGGCGCCTCCCGCGATCGCAGTTCCTCCCGCGATCGCAGCGCCTCCAAGATTGCCCCAATCCCCGAATCCATCTTGACCTGCCCGAGTCGCATCTCCGACGAAATTTGCGTCTGCATTGGCATCGACACCTAGCCCAGTCCCGAATTCAGGCGCATCAACCGCTGCGGAGCCATTGCGATCGCCGTGGAGCGGATCAAACCCACCTTCTACATAAGGGGCGCTGAACGTATCATCGCGTTCTGGTAAATCTCCGGCGGCATAGCCAGGAGCATTAAAGCTACCTGTTGCACCTGCATCGACTGGACCGCGACGACTGCGAGCGAGCATCCAGAGCAGGGTTGCACCAGAAGCAATTGGGAGGAGCCACCAGAGCCAGTTCGGTAAGCCCCCTGTGCCTGCTCCTGCGCCATTCGCCCCGGCTGTATCGCTACTTGGGAACAAGAATGCTAAAGGATTGCTGTCCCCAGTTTGCGAGGTTCCATCTTGAGCGTTATTGCCGCTTGGAGAGGTAGCTGTGGTTCCCGCTGTGCCTGTTGCGTTCTTTTCAGTTGCAACTGGGGCTTTTTTATCGTCTGTACCTGCTTTGGTCGGTGCTTTTGCCTCAGGTTTAGCCTCTACTTTCTTGCCTGAAGCTGGAGCGGCAGCACTCACCGCGATCGCCTCCGCGACTCCGGATTGGGTGAGCGTTTTTTGTCCGACTGGAGCCGTCGCAAATCCTAAAAAGGCTTTCACGGCATCGTTCGGTTCACCTTTATAAACGTAGTAAAGCGCTTGCGAGAAGGGATAGCGAGGATCGGTTGGGGCGACATTATCCAAGGCTATTGCCTTCGCGCCCGCCAAACCTTTCGTTTGATTCGCCGTCACGTAGCCGATACCAGTGTTGCCCAGTCTAGAGACAACTGCTTTCGTCGTATCTTCGTTCAGTTTCTCAACCGTTGCGCCTGTTGCAAAATTCCCTTGTCTGAAGACAGGATAGCTTTTGAACGCTTCGCGGGTGTCGCTAGAATCCGGTCGATCGACAAATTTCACCGGGGCAGAAGATCCACCCACTTCTGACCAATTTTTGATTTCGCCGCGAAACATTTTGGCAAATTGGGTAATCGTGATGCTTTTTGCGAAGGGGTTGTCTGCACCGACCAAAATCGCAATTTTGTCTCGTCCCACGGGTACAGCCGTTAAGCCTTGCGCTTTTTCTTGCTCGTTGAGCGGTCGCCCGATCGCTGCGAGATCCACTTTTCCTTCAACAACGGCTTTGATGCCTTCGGGAACTCCGTTAGCCGCAACGTTAACTTTCGTGCCTTGAAATCTCTGCTCGAATCCTTTCTTCAAAACATCGTTGACCGCTGCCATGCTGGTTGAGCCATCGATTCGGACATTGGTGCCCGCTTTCACGGAAGCCGGAAGTTGGAAGGTGGGAAATTGTTGTGCTCGAACCAGTTGTACTTCTGCGACGGTGGTGGTCAAGAGAAGTGCAAAGCCGACTGCGGAGGAATATTTTTTATGCACCATACTTTTTACCTGTGGGAGCAAAAACTTTTTTACACCGTTGCAGCCCATAAAGACAAGTGCAACTGGATACGAACGGCTCTGAATCGAACCCTGAATCGAACCTGAGAACGTCCGAATTCATATCAATTCATACCATTAGATTCGCGTATTGATCACCATAGGATGAATTTAATCGTTTTGATCCGCTGTTAAGAGTTTATTAATGGTTGGATGAATATGGGAAGATTGGGGCGTTCAAAATATCAATCAGTGTGGAATGCAGAATTCGCAGCGGCAAGAAGAAGTCACGCTCACGATGTCAGGCAAATTGATCGATTCAGGCTATCAAAATGCTTTTAAAGCAGAGGTGCGATCGTATTTCGATCACATTGCAGCGCAGATCGATCGCTGGAATCAGCGCAATCAATATTATTATCAAGACCTTGATCGCTTGCATCAATTCTTCATTCCACCGGGTCGCCGAGTCCTAGAAATTGGCTGTGGAACTGGAAATTTACTCGCTGCACTTGATCCTGCGATCGGAGTCGGCATTGACTTTTCTGAACCCATGATTCAGATTGCTCAAGCAAAATACCCTCATCTCCAGTTCTATTGCTTAGATGCAGAAACGCTCAGTCCGGATGATCTCAATCCGGCAGAATTCCAGTTTGATTTTATTGTGCTTTCTGGAGTATTAGGACACTTAAGCGATGTGCAGCAAGTATTAACAAGACTGCATCCTTTTTGCCATCCTCGAACCCGATTGCTTCTAACCTTTCACAATTTTTTATGGCAGCCTTTGTTGCACTTCGCTGAGAAAATTGGTCAGCGTCGTCCCCAGCCTGCTCAAAGTTGGTTATCGATGACCGATGTGCAAAATTTACTTCAAATTACAGGCTACTTACCGCTGCGATCGAGCAGGCGTTTCTTGTGTCCCAAGCAGATTCCCGTAATCGCACCCTTTTTTAATCGATTTTTGGCGCATCTGCCGATCCTGAATCATTTAGGCCTCACCAATTACATTGTGGCAAAGCCTCAGTTTGGAGCAAATACACACCATTACTCTTGCTCTGTCATTGTGCCTGCTCGCAATGAGGCAGGCAATATTCGAGATGCGATCGCGCGTTTACCGCAATTAGGAAGTCATACCGAAGTCATTTTTATCGAAGGACACTCTCAGGACGAGACTTGGAACGAGATTCAAAACGTGGTCAGTCAAGGGCATCCGCACTTTACTTTAAAAGCTTTACAGCAGACGGGAAAAGGTAAAGGAGATGCGGTGCGGCTTGGATTCGCACAGGCAACGGGCGATATTTTGATGATTTTGGATGCAGATTTGACGGTGCAACCCGAGGATTTACCCCATTTCTTTGAGGTGATTGCTCGCGATCGCGGCGAATTTATCAATGGCTCAAGGTTGGTTTATCCGCGATCAGGCAAGGCAATGCCTTGGTTAAATAACTGGGCAAATAAGTTTTTTAGCTTGGCATTTTCTTTCTTACTCGGACAACCGATCAAAGATACGCTATGCGGCACAAAAGTTTTGCGGCGAGATGATTACGAAAAAATTGCAGCCGGACGAAGCTATTTTGGGGATTTTGACCCGTTTGGTGACTTTGATTTACTCTTTGGGGCAACCAAACTGGGCTTGCATTTAGTCGATGTGCCTGTTCGGTATCAACCTCGAACTTATGGCACATCTAATATTGCGCATGTTCGTGAGGGATTAGTTTTATTGCGAATGTGCCTCTACGCCTCTCGGAAAATTAAGTTTTTCTAGGGTTGAGCGTTTCTAAATCCTGTATCTTGAGTGAAGCGGCAATTTGCACAATAAAGCATGAAAAGACCTTGGAACCCGATCGAGGCTTGGGCAAAACTGACGAATCCGCGTCCTCCCCAACATGGACATGAATCTGCTCCACATTCGCCCCGGTTGAATCCACTTGAGCAAGTCTCGATCGTGCTTCCGGTTTATAACGAACAAGCTTGCATTCAGCGAACGTTTGAAGCGGTTTTGCACTATCTCAAAACGCATCCCAATTTTACGTTCATTTTTGTAGATGACGGATCGAGCGATCGCACGAAACACATCATCACCGCCGGGATTCGGATTGCAAAAACGCCTCAGATTAAATTGCTGTCTTACAAACCGCGAGCAGGCAAAGGGTATGCGATTCGGCGAGGAGTTGAATATGCAGATGGTGATTTGATCTGCTTTCTTGATGGCGATTTGGCTTATTCACTTGCCCACCTAGATAAATTGATTGAAAAATTGCAGACTTGCGATGTCGTTATCGGCAATCGCGCTCTGATACGAGGTCGTCACCAGCCCGAGAACTTCGATCGCAAAATTACCGAAAAAGTTTTCAACTTCTTATCCCGTAGGATTTTGAACTTGCAATACAGCGATATGCAGGCAGGGCTAAAAGGATTTCGGAGATCGGCTGCGAAACAATTATTTTTTTACCAAATTTTAACCGGATTTTCGTTTGATGTGGAGCTAATTTATTTAGCGAAACAGTGGGGATATACGATCGGAGAAGTTCCGGCGATCGTCTCGAAACAGCATCAGAAAAAAATGTCGAAAGTTCATCTGTTACGCGACTCGATTAAAATGCTTCTGGATCTGCTCAAAATCCGATTTAATGATCAGCTAGGTCGATATCAATAATGTCTTGGTTAAATTTAGTATCGTTTGCTGGAATCTTTATCCTGTGTGGAATTGCCTGGATCGGGTCTGAAAACCGCCGTGTGATTCCGTGGAAAGTGATTCTCTGGGGCATCGCACTGCAATTAATTCTCGGATTGCTGGTGTTTTCGTTTCCTGTCACCCGCGCGGTTGTGACCGTGATTAGCAACAGTGTGAATGCCATCTTAGATGCCACTGAAGCAGGAGCAAGGTTTCTGTTTGGCTCGCTCTTGGTTCCAGATGTCAGCACACCTGGTCC
Source organism: Leptolyngbya sp. GGD (assembly GCF_026735145.1). Lineage (NCBI taxonomy): Bacteria > Bacillati > Cyanobacteriota > Cyanophyceae > Leptolyngbyales > Leptolyngbyaceae > Leptolyngbya > Leptolyngbya sp. GGD. The sequence continues at coordinate 1,253,494 of NZ_JAPQKE010000002.1, read as the reverse complement.
AATTTTAGCGGGGCGCTGGATTGCCCGCGCGATTACGCCAGCTTATGTTCCAGTTGCAGGCGATCGCTTAAGTCCAGACAATCTCAATTTAGGCTACGTCTTTGCCTTCCGAGCATTACCCTCGGTGATCTTTTTCTCGGCATTGATGTCTTTGCTATATCATTTGCGCGTCATTCAACCGATTGTAAATTTCTTTGCAAAAATCTTTCACCGATTGTTGAATCTCAGTGGTGCAGAAGCACTCAGCGGGGCAACTAATATTTTTGTCGGAATTGAATCTGCGTTAGTGATTCGTCCGTATCTCGCCAATATGACTCGTAGCGAACTCTGCGCGATTTTGACTTGCTGCTACGGGAGTATCGCTTCTACTGTTCTTGCACTTTATGCGGGATTGTTACGTCCAACATTTCCGAATATTACTGGGCATTTGGTTTCAGCCTCGTTCATGGCAATTCCAGCGTGTTTTGTCGTGTCCAAACTCTTGGTGCCGGAAACAGAAACGCCTAAAACGATCGCTGCTTTACCCAAAGAAGAAGAACCTGAAGAGAGTACGTCGAGCGCGATGGAAAGCGTGATTGCAGGCGCATTGGACGGTGTGAAATTAGCGATCGCGATCGCGGCTTTGCTCGTTGCTGTGCTCGGTTTAGTGGCGATCGTCAATCTCTTTTTTGCGAACTTAGGTGGACTTGCCGAAAGTAACAATTTAACGATTCGGCGCATTGGCATTATTTTCCAAATTGTGACGCTGCAAAATATCGTCGGTGCACTGTTTGTTCCACTAACGGCAATCACAGGTGTTTCTGCAAACTGGAACGAGATCTGGGAAACTTCGGTGTTGATTGGACGCAGATTGCTCGAAACAGAAGTGCCGGCTTATCAACAGCTTGGGGTATTAGCAAGTCAGGGGAGAATTAGCGATCGAGCTTTAGTGATTACGAGCTATTGTCTCTGCGGATTCGCGCATTTGCCTTCAGTTGGAATTTTCGTCGGTGGATTTTCTAGTTTGATTCCATCGCGTCGTAAAGAACTCGCAAGTGTTGGCTGGAAAGCGCTTTGGGCTGCAACTCTCGCAACTTTGATGATTGGTTGTGTGGCGGGTGTTTTTTATCTTGGTAATCCATCGGTTTTGAGAGGGTAGAACATGAAACGCAATTGGCTTATTGGATGGTTTGCTCTCGCAATTGTCCTATTCACAACTCTCTCCAGCATTGCCCAAACTCCTGCCCCTACCCCAACTGGAGCTTTAGGCGTTCCGGTTGCTCCGATTCCGGTTGATCCGTCTTTACCTGCGAATCGTCCGCCAATTCCGACAGCTTCTCCTTCACCTACAACTTCTCCGGTTGCGTCTCCTGGGGCATCCCCTGCGCCAATTCCAATTGCGCCTCCTGCGCCTGCGCCGCTACCTGCTGCACCCACGGCAGATCCACTGCCGACCAGTGGCGACTATAAAGATCCCAACGGACGTTTTATCGTTGGAATCCTGAAAGACTACAAAGTCAGTCCGCTTGCTGGAACGGTTCTGATCGAATCTCCAGATGGAAATTTAGCTTATAGCGTTCTTGCTCAGCCTCAATCTCAGTTGGGTGTCGCTGGAAGTATTATTCCAAATGAAGCATTAGTGACTGCTGCACAGAATGCATTTCGCCAGGGGGAAGGATTTCAAACAGGTGAAGTGCGATCGATTCCTGGTGGTGTGCAGATCGATTGGACAGGGAATTTGACGATCGCAGGTGCAACTCAACCGGTTGGCGGTGTAATTGTGGCAAGACAGACCAGTAATAGTGTTTTGCTCGTTTTAGTTGCAGCCACAAACGAAGGGGGAAGTCGCGTTTTAGGTGCAGCAACTACAATTGCAAATAGTTTGCGGGCAAGTTAATGGCGTTTGTAATAGCAGGAGAACGGAGTGGAGCAGGCAAAACAACGGTCACGCTCGCGTTGTTAGCTGCATTGAGACGGCGCAATCTGACAGTGCGGTCGTTTAAAGTTGGACCTGATTACATTGATCCGATGTTTCATCGTCATGTGACGGGGCAAGCTTGCTATAACCTTGATCCGGTTTTAACTTCGGAAGCTTATGTACAGCAGTGCTTTGCTCAACGGGCTTCCGAGTATTCGATCGTAGAAGGGGTGATGGGCTTATTCGATGGAGCCGCTGGACACAAGGATTTTGCCAGTACTGCTCATATCGCTCGATTATTAGATCTGCCGATTTTGCTCGTGGTTGACTGTCGAAGCTTGTCTTACTCGGTTGCTGCGATCGTGCATGGCTATCGATCGCTTGATCCGCGATTGAAATTTGCGGGAGTCGTTTTAAACCGAGTCGGCAGCGATCGCCATTTAGAACTGCTGAAATCTGCCTTAATAGATGTGCCGATTTTGGGAGTTTTACGGCGACAAGACGCGATCGAGATTCCCGATCGCCATTTAGGATTAGTTCCAACCGATGAACTGCCAGGATTGACTGAGTTAATCGATCGCTTAGCCGAATTAGGGGAATCTTGCTTCGATTGGGACGCATTGATGCCCTATTTGAAAACAGCAACAACCCCAAAAGTCTCAGTTCCTGAATCTTCAAGATCTGTCAAAATCGCGATCGCAAGAGATGCCGCGTTTAATTTTTACTATCAGGACAATCTTGATCTGCTGAGGCAAGCAGGAGCGGAACTAATCGAATGGAGTCCTTTAAGAGATACATTCCCCAATGATGTAGATGGACTGTATTTTGGTGGTGGCTTTCCTGAAATGTTTGCAGAAACGCTGAGCGAAAATCATGCAACACGACACGCAATTCGAGCAGCCATTCAATCGGGAATGCCAACTTATGCAGAATGCGGTGGACTGATGTATCTCAGTGAAAAAATTATCGATTTCTCGGAACAAGCTTTTTCAATGGTTGGAGCAATTCCAACCACAACCGTCATGCGATCGCGCTTAACCTTGGGATATCGCAAAGCGACCGCATTACAAACAACCCCGATCGTCAAAAAAGACGAAACACTACACGGGCATGAATTTCATCGATCGAGTCCTACAACTGAATCAGAGAAACCTCTATTTGAATTGACAGGCCTTTCTCGATCGTCGATGCAATACGACGGTTGGCAAACACCCAAATTACACGCTTCCTATCTGCATCTACACTGGGGCGCAACCTCGCAAATCCCACAGCGATTTGTTCGATACTGTACTAAATTCCGCAGCGATCGCTATCCTTAAAAAGAACATGGATAACAGATTAGACATGGCTGGATCGATTCAAGAAATTGCTCAACGTCTTACCGCCCTAGATCAGAAAATTGAGACAATGGGCGACACCTTCACCGAAACCTATCGCAGCTATCTTCAGCAACTCGGTCAAACCGTGCGGCAGCAACTCATTCTGTCGTGCTACAAAATCTGTACCGAAAATTATCCCAAACGCTTTTTAGCTCTCCCCCTCAGTCAGCGTCAACAACTCCAAGACGACCTCAAAGCGCTCGCCGATCAAACTGCAACCGATTTACAAGAACTGCTTCAACCGATCGAGCACACCCAACCCGAGCCAGTCGAACTCCCCGACGAACTCGCAGCCCTGCTCTCGGACGAAGATCTCGATGACGAGGACGACGAATATCAAGAAGAACTCGAACCTAAAACCCCTCTGACCCCGATCGAAGCATTGACCATTTGGCAAGAACAACTCGATCGCTCCATTCACAAGACCCTAAAAACTGCCTCGAATCGCGCCAATCAATATCTCCAAGACGCTGAAATTCTGCAAAAGCGCATTCCCCAAGCGGTAATTGATGCTGCATCCAAATCCGAAGGCAACGATCCCAATTCTCCTAACCTACTCAATGTGCTCGTCAGCGCGAGTGAAAAATCTGGTACAGATGGAACTCCCGCAGCAGCGGCAGCAGCACTGAATGCACTCATCCATGTCGTTGCCGTCAATCTCAAGCTAAACGAATTAGAATTCAATGACATTCCGCTGATGAACTTGCGAAACAAGATCCGAGATCTCAAGAAACAATTTCAAGTGATCGCGCGTGAGTATCAGAAAAAACAGCGGGAACACGCCGTTCTCGAAGCCCAACATGCCTGGAAATCAACCTGGACATAAACCATCCTCAATCAATCGAGCTATGCCAAAATTCCCCACCCCGCCTATCCTAGAAAGAAGGAAACCAAGGGGAGGCGCGTAGTGGTAAAGCAAACCATTAAATTAGCCGCGATCGGAGATGTTCACGATCGATGGGAGGCTGAAGACGAAGCAGCGCTGAAAGCTTTAGGAGTAGATTTAGCTCTGTTTGTCGGAGATTTTGGCAATGAATCGGTTGAAATCGTCCGCTTAATTTCTCAGGTGCAAATACCAAAAGCAGCGATCATGGGCAATCACGACGCTTGGTATAGTGCAACCGATTGGGGTCGTCAAAAAAGCCCCTACGATCACCGCAAAGAAGATCGCGTTCAGCAACAGTTAGATTTGCTCGGTGAAGCTCATGTCGGGTATGGGAAGCTTGATTTTCCCAACTTCAATCTCAGCGTCGTGGGGAGCCGTCCGTTTAGCTGGGGTGGCTCGAAGTGGAAATATGAGCAATTTCATCATGAACGCTTCGGAGTCGAGAGCTTTGATGAATCGGTGAATCTAATCATGAATGCCGTGGAACAAACCGCGAGTGATACGATTCTCTTCATCGGACACAATGGACCCAAAGGACTAGGAGATCGACCTGAAGACCCTTGCGGCAAAGATTGGCAACCGATCGGGGGTGATCACGGTGATCCAGATTTTGCAGACGCGATCGCGCAAGCTCGTCAACTCGGAAAAAAGATTCCGTTCGTGACGTTTGGGCATATGCATCACACGTTGCGTCACACGCAAACCGAACTCCGTCGCGCCATTCACGTTGATACTGCTGGAACGGTTTACTTAAATGCTGCCAGCGTGCCCAGAATCATCAAACAAGACGGACAAAAACTGCGGAATTTCTCGATCGTCACCCTCGAAGATGGCATCGTCACCCAAGCCGAACTCCTTTGGCTCGATGCCAACTTTAAAACTGCATCCAAGACTGTTCTCTATCAAATCCAGGAAGCAGAAGCGATCGCCTAGCAACTTGCATCTAAGCCGAGGAAAGCACAGGTAGCATTTAGCAATAAAAAAGGAGGTTCAAAAAACCTCCTACGAGTGCTCAGAGTTAGCAAACGTTAAGAAACGGCATCAGCCTTAAGCCAAACCTGTATTCATCCCAGGTCTGCCAGTTGCCAATTCAACCTTGACAATCTTGCCGCCCATCTTCTGGATGCGTTGCTGTTCTTTAAACCAGTTTTCGTAAGGAACAAGCTTCGTGAAGAACGTATTTTGCAATTCTCGCTGAGTCCGGATGCGGGTCTGGCTGGGGACGCAAGCCGTAATCTTGAACATTCTCATGAGTCGGTCTCTCCTAATGGATAAAAAGGTAGGAAGAAGTGCCCCTACGAATGAAGGGAAGTCGCGTTTAGAAAGATCTCAAAAATAGTGCGATCGCTTAGACTCAGCTATTGATGATAGCGCCTTAACAAATCGTAAACGAAATCGCATCACAGAACAATGCTGTTTTTAAAAGGTTGGAAGCCAAGAGTCAAGATTAAATCGTAAAAGCCAAAACGAGCCTCAACAACCTAACCGTCACTCCAGACTTCCAAACTTAGAAGCTAAAGAACAAAAGCGATCAGCATTTCGTTCTGTAACTTAGTCTTAGCTCAAGCCAGAGCAGATGTAGTCGAAGTAAACGCCCATTTCTTTACCAGCGTCTGCACCAACCAAGCTAGCGGTGACTTCTTTCATTGCTTGGATTGCTTGTACAGTCGAAGTAACAGGCACGCCCAAGCTGTTGTAGGTTTCTTTCAATCCGTTGAGAACGCGCTCATCGAGGATCGAAGGATCTCCAGCCAACATTGCATAGGTGGAGTAGCGGAGGTAGTAGTCGAGGTCGCGGATGCAAGCAGCATAACGACGAGTCGTGTACATGTTGCCACCGGGACGGGTTACATCCGAGTACAACAAGGACTTAGCAACTGCTTCTTTCACAATCGCTGCTGCGTTAGCAGAGATGGTGGTTGCTGCACGAACGCGCAGTTCGCCAGTTGCGAAGTAGCCTTTGAGTTTGTCGAGCGCAGAGCTATCCAGGTATTTACCCTGAACGTCAGAAGTGTTGATTACCGAGGTAATTGCGTCTTGCATGATTTCAAGTTCCGTAAGTCGCGTGGTCTTAAATTAAAAAAGAATCGATCGTGGCGAGCAATTACTGCATTGCACCGACGAGGTAGTCGAAGTAAGCACCTGCTTCTGCTGCATCATCAGCTGAGAGCAAGGAGGTTGCAACGCTCTTCATAGCACGAACGCCTTCTGCAACTGCGGGGATCGGGGTTCCCAAAGAGTTGTACATTTCTTTGACACCAACGACTCCGATTTCTTCGATCGGGGTTACGTCGCCTGCTACGATTCCGTAGGTTACGAGGCGCAGGTAGTAATCCAAGTCACGCAAGCAGGTTGCGGTCATTTCTTCGCCGTATGCGTTTCCACCAGGAGAAACAACGTCAGGACGCTTTTGGAACAATTGGTCGCCTGCTTGCTTCACGATGCGCTCACGAGCACCCGTCAAGGTTTCAGCAATGCGTAGACGCTTTTCACCAGTGGTGACGAAGCCTTTGATCCGATCCAATTCGCCGGGGCTGAGGTAACGTGCCTCAGCGTCAGCATTCACGATTGATTTCGTGACAATACTCATTGATGGATTCCTCCAAAGAAATGTAACCGAATTTGTTTAAAAGGGAGTTCCCCAAGTGGTTTTGGAGTCACGCGATTGGGTTGAGCCACCGCCTTTGACTTCGCCACCTTCCGAAAATTATTGTGCGGCATTGCGTTAACCTTCCTGGGCGCTCTGCAACATTTTGTAATATCTTTACTCAGGTTTGAGGCAAGTTCTGAAATTCCGATTAAAAACGTGCCACAAGTTTGTATAATTTCTACCGCTAAAAATCGTGTGCTCGATTGCTAGCCCATTCTGTAGCGAGGTGCGATCGCTGGCAACCCTGGTTCAGTTGCCAGATTTGATTCCAGCTAAAAGAGTTTTGTCGGTTTGAGAAAGAGCCAACTCACGAAGAAGAACGAGGCTGTGAACAGTTGTGCGATGTCGAGTGCTGAGAGGTAGCCGTCCATTAAAGCAGCGATCGATCGGTCTGCGATGCCAAAGAGCCAGGATGAAATGCCGAGAATCCAGATACTAGAGCGCAGTCGCGCCAAAAACGCGACGGATTCGCCAGAAGGTTTGCGAAACATAATGTGGGTTCCGAGAGAGTGCAACAGGTTCAAAGTGCCTCTATGTTACAAAATATTATTTATGCTTGCCATAAGTCCACCGATATACATAGTGAAGTTCTGACTTTTGGAGTCTTGCTCTAGAGGCAGGAGTTGTGATTTGGTGAGGTCAGAAGAATCTGTTCGTTTCACCTTCATCTCCAATGCCCTACGCGATCGATTTCGGAACCAGTAACACCGTCATTACGCGCTGGAATGCTGTGACTCAGCAGCCAGAAACTTTAGCAATTCCAGGAATTTCTCAACGTCTCGCCCAGAATCCATCGCTGATCCCCAGTTTGTTGTATGCCGAAAATGCAGCACAGGGCAAAGTTACGATCGGGCAGGAGGTACGCGATCGCGGTTTAGATATCAGTCAGGATTCACGATTTTTCCGCAACTTCAAACGCGGGATCGGAACAGAGGTGCAAGGATTTCTGCCCGAATTAGATGGTCAGGTGATTCGATTTGAGCAGGTGGGCGAGTGGTATCTCACCCAAATTATCAATCAGTTGAAAACGACCGATCCAGAGATTGCAGAGTCAATTGTCTTTACTGTCCCAGTGGATAGTTTTGAAGCGTATCGGCTTTGGCTCGGGCAGATTTGTGAGTCTTTGGATATTAATCAGGTGCGGATGATTGATGAGCCAACAGCAGCGGCATTGGGCTATGGATTTGTCGATCGACAAACTTTACTCGTGGTCGATTTTGGTGGGGGAACGCTGGATTTATCGATCGTTCAAACAAATGTGAATCAATCGTCAAAGCCGACAGGATTCATTTTGAAATGGGGACAGAAATCATTTAAGGAACAGTCAGGACAACAAGCAAAGACAGCGAGAGTGATTGCAAAAGCTGGACAAAATTTAGGCGGATCGGATCTGGATAATTGGCTTGTGGATTATTTTGTGAACACGCAAGGATTAACAGCAACGCCATTGACTTCGAGATTAGCAGAACGATTGAAAATTCAGCTTTCGCTCTCCACTGAAGCGCAGGAAGTTTTCTTTGATGATGAGCGTTTTGAAAGCTATGACTTGTCTTTAACGCGATCGCAGTTTGAGCAGATTTTGAGCGATCGCGGTTTCTTTACGAAGCTCGATGAATCGATGGAACAAGTCTTGCAACAAGCCCGCAGACAAGGGTTAGCTGTGAGTGATATTGATGCGGTTTTACTGGTCGGTGGAACGGTTCAAATTCCAGCAGTGCAGAACTGGGTGAAGCAGTATTTTGATGAGCGTTTGATTCGGTGTGAAAAGCCGTTTGAAGCGATCGCTCAAGGGGCATTGCAACTGAGTCAAGGAATTGAGCTAAAAGATTTTCTCTATCACGGCTATGGAATTCGCTACTGGGATCGGCGGCAGAATCGCCATAATTGGCATCCTTTGATTAAAGCAGGACAGCCTTACCCGATGGAGAATCCTGTGGAATTGGTGCTAGGAGCGTCGTTAGAGAGCCAGCCAAGTATTGAACTGATTGTAGGTGAGTTAGGAGCCGAAACAGTTCAGACCGAGGTTTACTTTGATGGCGATCGCTTAGTCACTCGCAATGTTTCAAGCTCGCAAACGCAGGTGCAGGCATTGAATGATAAAGATGGCTCACGGAGCATTGCTGAACTTGATCCGCCGGGAAGTCCGGGAAGCGATCGCATTAAGGTGCAGTTCATGGTCGATCGCGATCGATTTCTGCGCATTACAGTTGAGGATTTATTGACCGCTCGAACATTGGTCGAGGATCAAGCTGTTGTGCAATTGAGTTAGCTACTTTGCTGATTGAGTTTGAGCGGCTTCTCTGACTTGCTCGATCGTCAATTCCAAAATTTCTGCAACTTTTTCTTGGCTCAAACCATATTCGAGCAATTTTGGCACTGTCTTGAGCTTAGTTTCTAGACTACCTTCTGTTTTACCTTCTGCTTTGGCTTCTTGGTAAACTTTAGTTTCTTCTAGTCTCAATCCCATCATGGCTTCTACCTCATCACGGCTTAATTTTGAGAACCTGTAGACTGCAATCGTCGTGATGCTATCTATTATCTCTCGTCTCGTTAGATCTGACATCGATTCTTGCTGAACCTGCTCAATCAATTGTCTTGCTTGACTGGGGAGTTTCTTCTTTGTCGCTAGCGTAAGTAAGACGATTTGTAGATTGATCGGCAACTCGTTGGGATTGCCTAATTCGTTCAAGTAAATGCGCTGCACTTGCGGACCATTCAACAGAGATCGATGAATTTCTGTTCGTTTTGGTTCCAGTCTCCGCGATTTCAGCAGAATCACACCATACCAATCGTCATAAATAGGGTTGCGATGGAGGTAGAGCATCGATTCGGCAAAGAAGCGATCGTAGAGTGTTTCATCACGCTGAAACTGCACCTCCGTGAAGAAGATAGTTTTAGAAGCAGCCGATTCAGGAGGAAGAAAGACTCCATCAATGCGAAAGGTGGGTTCTTTCACTTCCACCGAATCAAAGCGATATCCCTCCATTTGGGAACGACCAATCAGATCGAAGAACAAATTTGGAAATCGCTGAAATAGCTGATAAAAGATAACGTCTCGTTTCACAATTCGGCGCAGTAATTAAAGTATCTGGGAAAGAGTATTGATTAGAATTCGATTCTGCTCATCTGTGCCAACGCTGATCCGAAGCTTGTCATCAAGGTTGGGTTGGTTGAAATAGCGTACTAGGATGTTTTGCTGCTTAAGCGCCTCATAGATTTTTGCAGCATTGCCGGGAGGTTGAGTGAGGAGAAAATTCGTTTGGGAATCCCATACCTTAAAACCCAGTTGTCTCAGTTCGATCGCTAATTTTTCCCGCGATCGCTTCACTTTTTCCGCACATTCATTTTTATAGTTCTGATCCCGCATTGCAGCAGCACCGACTAAAGTTGCGATCGCATCGACACTATAACTATCGCGAACTTTGAATAAGCCTCGAATGAGGTGAGGTTGCGCGATCGCAAATCCAAGCCGCAATCCTGCTAAACTGTAGCCTTTTGAAAGCGTTCTCAAAATGATCACATTCTGGAACTGTTCTATTAAAGGCAAAGCTGTCTCTTCAGCAAAATCGACATATGCCTCATCAATCACAAGTACGCCGTTCAAGTTTGTTGCAAGTTGACGCAAGTCGGACATTGCAACTACATGCCCTGAAGGACTATTCGGAGAAGCAATAAAAGTTACAGCCCCTTGGGCTGCAATCAGTTCATTTAGTGGTAATTGATTGTTTTCACCATAAGGAATTTCTAAGCGATCGGCATCTTGAATTTCCGTCAAAGTCCGATACAGGACATAAGTCGGCATCGGATACACGACTTTACGCCCCGGCTCTGCACAGGCTCTCACGACAACATTCAACATGTCATCGCTGCCATTTCCTACCATGATCCAATCTTTGGGAATGTTCAATGCTTCGCTTGTCGCTTGTCTGAAATCATTTGCATAAGGATCAGGGTAGCGGCGAAGCCATTCGGGATCGAGATTTTTCAGAACTGCGATCGCATTCGGCGAAGGCAAATAGGGATTCTCATTCGTATTTAGCTTAATGATGGGCGTTCCAGGTTTCGGCTGTTCTCCTGGCACATAGCCCGCCATTGCATCCACACTTGGGCGAAAGTAAGACATAGGATAGAGTTTTGAACTACGATCGAAGACATGAAAATTCTGCTGATCGGATTGGTAAGAGGCTATCGTATCGCAATTTCACCGTTGTTTCCGCCGACTTGTCGGTTTTACCCAACCTGTTCACAATATGCGATCGAGGCTTTAGAAACACATGGCGTACTCAAGGGCAGTTGGCTCTCGGTGCGTCGAATTTGTCGCTGTCATCCGCTCAATCCGGGCGGTTATGATCCTGTTCCACCGAAAAAAGATGAAACCTTATCAGAAAGTTGCGATCGCCGAATGCCATGAACCTCTGGTCGAAATTTCAGAGCAGTTCGATCGAGTCACCCCACATCCTTATGCAAAATTAGGCGCACCTTATGGAGAGAAGTCGCCATTTTTTGTCAGAGCAGGAATTCTCGATCGCTTAATTCAAGCCGATGCAGAATTGCAGAAAATTCGACCCGGCTGGAAAATCCAAATCTTTGATGCCTATCGCCCAGTTGCAGTTCAGCAATTTATGGTCGATTACACGTTTACAGAATTAGTCAATGCAAATGGATTGCCATTAGAAACACTTTCAGAAACGCAGAGAGAAGAATTTCAGCAACAAGTCTATCAATTTTGGGCAATGCCGAATCTAGATCCTGCGACACCTCCACCTCATAGTACGGGAGCCGCGATCGATATTACCTTAATTGATGACAATGGCAATGTTATCGATATGGGATCAGAAATTGATGAGATTTCAGAGCGATCGTTTCCAAATCATTTTCCACCAGATTCAGAATACGGTCAGCATCGCAAAATTCTATTAAACGCAATGACCGCTGCCGGATTTAAGCAGCACTGGAACGAATGGTGGCACTTTTCTTATGGAGATCAGATTTGGGCATGGCTGACAAATCAAGCAGATTCATCAGCCCATGCGATCGCGAAATATGGCAGAGTTTAGCCTTCGATCTTGACGGAAAGAATGCGATCGTTTCCACGAATTGCATTCACAACATCCATATCTTCGGTTTTACCAAAGACGGTATGCACGCCATCGAGGTGAGGCTGTGCAGAATGGCAGATGAAGAATTGGCTGCCGCCCGTGTTGCGTCCAGCATGAGCCATCGATAAGCTGCCTGCTTCGTGCTTGTTCGGATTGATTTCGCAGTTGATTTTGTATCCAGGGCCTCCGGTTCCTGGCATTCCAGGTGCGCCTTCCCGCGAGTTTGGACATCCACCTTGGATCATAAAGTTGGGAATGACGCGATGGAATGCAAGCCCATCGTAAAAGCCTTTGTTTGCTAAATCGACAAAATTCTTGACGGTGTTTGGGGCATCCTTGTCAAACAATTCGAGATTGATTGTGCCCTTGTCGGTTTCCATGATTGCGCGAGTCATAATCTAAGCCCTTCGTTTTCGGCTTTTCCATCCTATCAGGGAGATTGAGGATCGAGGCATGGGTGGGAGGGGAAAATGGTGGGGAGTGGGGAGTAGGGAGTAGTCAACCGCATGAATTTTGCAGAGTGGGGAACTAGAGAGCACTCTGAGTCCGGTTTTTTCTAATCCCTCTATCAGATTGATTGTGGTAAACGAGTAGGAGAGTCAGGCAATTTCTCATTCCCCCACTCCCCACTCCCTACTCCCTACAGCTATCACTCAAATTAATACCGATCGCTCAACGCCGCCCGCGCCTGTTCTCGATCGTCAAAATGAATCTTCTCCGTTCCCAAAATCTGATAATCTTCATGTCCCTTGCCTGCAATCAAAACTCCATCTCCTGGTTTTGCCTGTAGGATTGCAGTCTTAATTGCAGTTGCGCGATCGGCAATCACTGTCGGATTGACTGTATCGGAAATGCCTGCAACGACATCCTTCAAAATCTGCTCTGGATCTTCAGTTCTCGGATTATCAGAAGTTACGATTACTTGATCTGCCAACGTCGCAGCAATATTTCCCATCTTCGGGCGTTTGGTACGATCGCGATCTCCTCCACAGCCAAACACACAAATCATCTGCCCCGAAATAAACGGACGAGACGCTTTCAGCATGTTTTCCAAACTATCAGGCGTATGGGCATAATCCACAATTACGCTAATGTCTTGATCTGGTTTAATCTGCACTTGCTCCATGCGTCCTGGAACACCAGAGAAACCAGGCAGCGCTTCGACGATCGCGCTTAATTCCAATCCAGAATGCAATGCGGCTCCAACTGCGGCGAGTAAATTTGCCAGGTTAAATTGTCCAACTAAAGGCGATTTGAAGGCTGCATCTCCCATTGGCGTGTGCAAGGTTCCACTCACACCATCAGACTCATATTGCAGATTGCTGGTGCAAAGGTCGGCTTTCTCTTGAGTGCTATATGTCCAAACTGATTTTGGATCTAGCTTTTCCACCAATTTCTTACCATAGGCATCATCCAGATTGACGATCGCTTTTCCTTTCAAATAGCCCGAATCAAACAACAATGCTTTTGCCGCAAAGTAGTCATCCATATCGCGATGAAAATCGAGGTGATCTTGCGTCAAATTCGTAAAGACTGCCACCTCAAATTCACAACCCAAAGTTCTCCCCTGCGCCAACGCATGAGAACTCACTTCCATCACGGCAAAGTCACAACCTGCATCGATCGCGCTTTTCAACTGATGTTGTAATTCAACCGGAAAAGGAGTGGTATGCAGTGCCGTTTGTTGAAAGCCTTTCCAACGGGTGTACAGCGTTCCTAATAAAGCTGGAGATTTGCCCGATCGCTCTAGCAGATATTCGATTAAATGCGTCGTCGTCGTCTTACCATTCGTGCCAGTCACTCCGATCATTTTGAGCTTTTGGGCAGGAGAGTGATAGAACGTCGTTGCCAGTTGGGCGCAAGTTTGAGCCATATCACTAGACGGAATCACCAAAGGCGGATTCTCAGATTGAAAGGCAGGATCGCTTTTCGCTTTTTCAGCAGCTTGAGGTGAAACAACGGCAGCGATCGCTCCAGCAGCGATCGCACTTTGCCAAAAATCGCCACCATCCACCCGCGTCCCCGGCATTCCGATAAACACATCTCCAGGCTGAACCGCTAATGAATTCGTCGTAAGCCCCTTCACTTCAGCCTCTAACGCAGGATGATTCGGGAGTTCTCCCAACGTTGCCAAAAGTTCTCCCAAAAGTTCTCTGAGTTGCATCGCTCTCTCCTTGCCTGAGTTTTTCAGTTTCTAATCGTTTGCTGACATGTAATTCTGTAACATAGATTCCAATTGTGCGATCGACGACCTTGGCGAAGGACGGGGCAGAGCGCGATCGTCGAGATACAAAACCGGAATTTCGTACTGATAAGCCGCAAACCAATCCTCACGAGTGGTGATATCTCGAACCTCAAGATCAAAAGCAAGCGAGTGAATTTGCTCAAGTTTTTCTTGCAGTCCTTCACAGAGATGGCATCCTGGCTTACTGTACAGAATTAGTTTCATTTGGATTCTCGTCGTAACTCACTGAAATCTTATGTCTAAAACAGTTCTCATTACGGGTGCATCGACGGGAATTGGTCGATCGACTGCGATTTTGTTTGCCGAAAAAGGCTGGAACGTGATCGCAACCATGCGAAATCCAGAAAAGGCAAATTTCTCATCCGATAAGATACATGTTTTGCCGCTGGATGTGACAAATTTAGACTCGATTCGCGAGGCAATCTCAAAATCTCTCGAATTCAGCAAAATTGATGTTCTCGTTAACAATGCAGGCTATGGTCTTATGGGCGCATTCGAGAATTGCTCCCCTGCTCAAATCCAACGGCAGTTTGACACGAATGTATTCGGATTAATGGAAGTCACACGCGCCTTATTGCCGCATTTTCGGGAGTCCCGGTCGGGCGTGATTATCAACGTTGCCTCGATCGGTGGAAAAATGTCTTTTCCAACTTACTCGCTCTATAACTCGACAAAATGGGCAGTAGAAGGCTTTTCAGAAGGATTGCAGTACGAATTAGACCAATTCAATATTCGAGTCAAACTGATCGAACCTGGCCCGATTAAAACCGATTTCTACGATCGCTCTCCTGAGATTGCAACTTCAGATCTCAAGGTTTACGACGAGTACGTCAACAAGATCATTCCGAAGATGAACCAAGCTGGAGAAAAAGCACCTGCACCCGAAGTCGTTGCCAAAACGATTTACAAAGCTGCAACCGATCCGTCTCGAAGACTGCGATATCCGGCTGATCCGGGCGCATGGACTGCGGTCATCTTAAGAAAGCTCCTGCCCAGCCATATCTTTAGTACAATTATTCGCAGTAACTTTCACTGATCGGTATGGTCAAAATTCTCCACCTGTCGGACATTCATCTTGGAAGCGGGTTTGCTCACGGCAAGATTAACCCTGAAACTGGGTTGAATACTCGACTGGAGGATTTTGTCGCCACCTTGACGCGCTGTATCGATCGTGCGATTTCTGAATCAGTTGACCTAGTGTTATTTGGTGGCGATGCCTTCCCAGATGCCACTCCGCCACCTTACATTCAGCAAGCCTTTGCCCGTCAATTTCGTCGCTTAGTGGATGCAGATATTCCAGCCGTTCTGCTCGTTGGCAATCATGACCAGCATTCTCAAGGGGTTGGAGGCGCAAGTTTGTGCATCTACCGAACCTTGTGCGTTCCGAATGTGATTGTGGGCGATCGCTTAGAAACGTATCGCCTTCAAACCCGCAGCGGAGACGTGCAAATCATTACCTTGCCGTGGTTAACGCGATCGACGTTATTAACGCGACCCGAAACCGAAGGATTATCCATGTCGGATGTCGGGCATTTATTACTCGATCGATTAAGAGTTGCAATGGAAGGCGAAATTCGCAAGCTTGATCCAGAAATCCCAACGGTTCTCCTCGCACATTTAATGGTCGATGCTGCTCACTATGGCGCAGAGCGGTTTCTTGCGGTTGGAAAAGGATTCACAATTCCATTGGAGTTTCTAACTCGCGACGCGTTCGATTATGTGGCATTGGGACATGTGCATCGACATCAAATTTTGTCAGAAGATCCGTTCGTCGTGTATCCAGGAAGTATTGAACGAGTTGATTTTAGTGAAGAACACGAAGAGAAAGGCTTTGTTTTAGTCGATCTAGAACGTGGTGCTACAGCGATCGAGTTTTGTCCTTTGCCAGTGCGATCGTTCTGCACCATTGAAGTAGATTTAACCGAATCCGACACGCCTCAAGCCGATTTACTCAAAGCGATCGCAAAAAGAGGCATCGAAGATGCAGTCGTGCGCGTCATTTATCAAGTTCGCCCAGAGCAGATTGATTTGATCGATGATGCAATTTTGCATGAAACGTTAGAAGTTGCTCATACTTACACGATTCAGGCAGGCTTAATCAGTCAAATGTCGCGATCGCGCTTACCTGAATTAGGCGTTGGCAGCGCGATCGCGCCTTTAGATGCATTGCAGGCCTATTTAGCCAATCGAGAAGACCTGAAGCTTTTAGCAGAACCGATTCTAGAAGCAGCAAAAGCTTTGCTCGCTCAAGAAGAGTTTTACATCGAAACAGAAGCAGGCGTTGAAGAGACGCAGTTGCGGTTACTGTAGACGAGCAATACTAGTAAAAACACTGATTTGCGGAGTTTAAAATATACAGTACTACTACTTACGTATTAGCTTCACGATTCGGGCAATTTTAATAAAGACTTAGTTAATTGCTTTAGAGATCAAGGTGATTTCTCGACAGTTCGCTAAGATTTAGTCATGAAAGCCCCATAGAAACGACGAAATCTATGCAATTAGACTGCGTTCAGCAGGTCTAAAACATACCAGTATTCACCTAGATTCAGACTAGAGAATCATGAAAAAAATTAATAAAAGCAGCGTGTTTGCGATCGCTTGTACCGCATTCATGGGCGCTTTTGGCAATTCTCAAGCAACCGCAGCAACCCTAAATCTCAAAGATCCAATCTTGCAAAGTGGAACTTTGAACGGAGCACTCTTTCAAGAGATTGATCCAAATGATCCAGCCGGAACAGGCGTTTTGCAATCTTTCGTGCGGCTACAATCTCCTGGCAATAGCACTGTTGAAGAAGGCTACAACACAGATGGTCGCCCCCTGGAGTTCGATGAGAATAACAGCCCGCAATTTACGCGATCGCTCAAACTCAGCGATATTCCGCTGTTCACAATTGGAGGCGTGGAATATCGTCAGTTTCTCCTAGACATCAACGAACCGAATGCCACTCCGAGAGACCAAGACTTACCCCTGCTTGACCTTGAGAGCTTGCAAATTTTCTTGGGAAATGCAGGCAACTTGTTGAACTATCCAACCTTCGATGGCAATGCTGTAAAGATCTTTGATTTAGACAGCAATGAGGATAACATCGTCAACCTCCGGGATACCAATGCCGGAAGTGGCAGAGCGGATCTCTTGGTATACATCCCTAACAGCCTATTTTCAGTCAGCACAAATGAGTATGTGTATCTGTACTCGAAATTTTCCGGTGCAGAAGGTGGGTTTGAAGAATGGGCAGTGAAAGTAAAAGAAAAACCCGACACTCCACCCAAATCTGTACCAGAACCCGCAACGCTTGCAGGATTGGGCTTAGTCGCTGGAGCAATGGCATTTGCTCGCCGCCGTAAGTCAAGCCAAACTGCTTAGACCAAATTTTTCGCTGATTTGCCTGTCATCTCGCAAATCAGCGAGAACTGCGTCAGTTTAGAAAATCTGGTGTTAAAATCTGGTCGATATCCTAGAGTCGATCGTTATGCGCTGGTCTACAGTTCTGAAATTCTTCCTTGGTGTGCTGCTTGCGATCGCAATTTTGGCGGCTGGCGGGCTAGTTGCAGCACGGGTGATGATTGCACGGCTGTCTGTGCCGCCCTCAAAACCGATGTTTCCGAACGATACACCCACCACGAAGCCACCAGCAGCAAAGCCTGCGGCAACGGCAAAACCAGCAGCGGCAAAAGCCGAAACTCCTGCAACCCCGCTTCCAACTGGAGCTTTCCCGGCAAAGGTAACGCAATCGATCGGGCTAGTGATCCGCGATGCACCTTCGCTGGACGCTGTTTCTATCGGTGGGGTTGATTTTAATCAGCAAGTGACGGTGATTGAAACCAGCGCAGATGGAAGCTGGCAAAAAATCCGTTTGGCTAACAATACAGAAGGATGGGTGCGCGCTGGAAATGTCGAGAAAGTGAGTAACTAAGTTCGGAACATATCCTGCTTGAGTTTCGACCTCGCTCAAACCGTGAAAAAACTTAGCGATCGATCACGTGTTGAGCGGACTTGAATCGTGGAAACTCTTCATTGAGATATAGCAATGCTAAAAAGAGTGGGGAGTTCTTCCTAAGAGATCAAAACTTCCCACTCTTTTTAGCATTTACACTTCAAACAGAATTGCTCTACAAACCCAAGACTTCAACAGCCTTTGCCATGACTTCATCAGGATCAAAAGGTTTCGTCAAATAGAGATTTGCTCCCACTTCGGCTCCTTTTTGCTTGTCAAATTCCTGACCTTTGGCAGTCAGTAGAATGATATAGATATCTTCAATCTCCTGCTTGACCGTCTGACACACTTCAAACCCGTTCATAAAGGGCATCATCACATCCAAAAACACAAGTTGTGGACGTTCCGATTGGATCACCTCGATCGCTTCTTTTCCATTCGTCGCAGTCAAAAGCTCAACATCTTGATCCTCAAGCTCCTCTAAAGTCTGTTCTAGTAACAAACGGATATGAGGCTCATCGTCAACAATCAAAATTTTCATGATTCTATCCTCTAGTACAGTACTTCAAATACATCAACCGTCTGGGTTTTACCTTTCACAGTCAATGTCCCAACCTCTCGAAACGAAAAGCAATCTTTCGCTGCCTCATAGACATTGCGATTGACTAAAATCTGTCCCCCCTTCGCAACCGACTGCAAGCGAGAGGCAACATTCACTTCATCGCCGATCGCCGTATAGTCCATATGCTGCGGAGAACCAATATTGCCAACAATCACGCGCCCTGAACTAATGCCAATCCCCGTCAGAAAATGCTTCTGAATCCAATCAATCGGGATTGTCCGAATTCTTTGCTGCATCGCGATCGCGCTTTTGATCGCACAAGTCTCATGATGACTCACCTCAAAAGGCGCACCAAACAACGCCACAATCATGTCACCCACAAATTTATTGACCGTGCCTTGGTGAATAAAAATCTCATCCACCATATGCGTAAAGTAAGTGTTGAGATATTCCACCATCTCAGTGGGTGGGAGTTGTTCGCATTGCTGAGTAAAATTGCGAATATCCGAGAATAAAACGCTGATTTGTCGATACTCTGGAACCAGCGAAAAGCTCCCACTCGCATCGAGAATCGCTTGCACAAGCTGCGCGGGCACATAGCGCTCAAGATTACTTTTGACTCGTTCTTGATGCAATCGTTGCTTGTGCAAAAGCGCATTCTCTAGAGCGGATGCGGCTTGCGAAGCTAGCGTATTGAGTAACTTTAAATCAGCTGCGGTGTACGTAATCGCCTGTTCGCTGCCGAGCATCATGACCCCGATCGTGCGATCGCTCACCTTCAAAGGAGCCGCAATCAACGCATGGAGTTTTGCTTCTTCTGAATTACATCTCGCATCTGAGAAAACTTCGTTGACGATATCGCTTTTTTGATGCTCTAGAACCGCTTCTAGGATTCCACCCTGCAATTGAGTCGGCGAATTTCCAAATGCAGTAACAACCTCCAACTCAGACGACTTCAGAAGCATCACAGCCCCACAATCGCTTTGAATCGATCGCCTCGCTTCACTGAGCACTAAAGCCGCGACTGCTTCGACTTCTAGGCTTGCAGTCATTTTTTCAGAAAGATTGTGGAGCAGAGTTACTTCTTTATAGCGATCGAGCGTTTCCTGAGCCAACGTTTTTTTCTCAATCTCTCGAGCAGCAATGTAGCTCAGAACCGATGCAAAAGTTGCTTCACCAATCACATAGCCGATCAGTTCTCCATCGACCTGAATCGGATATTTCGATGATTCAGTCGGCGTGCCCCAAATTGTCTGCCCTTCACGATCTTGAATTGAAACTGAAGTTGCACTGAGCGCTTGAAGACGAGCCAGAATCTCCTTGACCTCAGATTTAGCAACGAGTCGTTTCAAGCGAATGGGAACCATGATGTTCTGCAACTAATAAAAACACAGCGTTTTGTAACCCTTCAGCTTGTGAAAGATCCTGCGCCCTATCTGAGTGTTCCCAAAATTTGACGCTGGCAATGACCATATCCGGTTGGGTAGATGCAACTTTCTTGAGTAATTCTGCATCGTTCGTTGCTTCAACTGCGGTAAAGCCTTTCGAGCGAAGAATATCCACAAGAATCTTCGAGGTCGTTTCATTCTCATCGACTACCAGAATTTTGCGCGGGGATCTCCCTTGAGCGATTAACGATTCGACTTCTTGGCAAAGCACTTCTAAGTTGATGGGTTTCGTGAGATGGCGATCGATTCCCAACGAATGACAGCGTTCAGGCGCATCGACGATCGACAAAATAATCAAGGGAATTCCCATCGTCTGAGGATGATGTCGCAAGACCGCAGCCACATCAAACCCGTTCATTTCAGGCATCATCACATCCAGAATGATCAAATGAGGAAGCGATTCCTTCGCCATCTGAATCGCTTCTTTACCATCTCTAGCTTCTTCGACCTGATAGCCTTCTGTTTCTAACTGTTGGCGCAGCAGCGCACGAATCGGAGCTTCATCATCCACGATCAAAATCCGTTTTTGCGTTGCATTGACCTCACTACCCTGCTGTAATTGCTGAATCAATGCACTGAAATCAATTTCTCTGATGTGAGTCGGAGAAGCAGAACTCGGCAAGCTAAATGAGAACGTACTGCCTTTGCCAATTTCACTCTCGACCCAGATCTGTCCATCATGATGCTCGATAATTTGCTTACAGATCGGCAACCCTAACCCGGTTCCCGTTGGCTTATCGGTCAGCGTATCCCCCACTTGCTTAAACTTCTCAAAGACTTTGGGCTGATCTTCAGGACTGATGCCAATGCCCGAATCTGTAATGCTCACCACAATCGTGTCGCCTTGCCGAGCAACTTTACACGTAATATCGCCGCTGTCGGTAAATTTGATCGCGTTCGAGAGCAGATTGATCACAACTTGGATTAAGCGATCGCGATCGCCAACCAATTGCGGCAAATGTGGATCAAATTGTTCTACTAAGGTGAGATTCTTCGCTTGCAGTAAGGCAGACGTTGCCGCGATCGCACGCTCTACAACTTCGGTAATCTGAAGTGGCTCAGATTTCCAGTCCACTTTACCTGCTTCCATTTTGGCAATGTCGAGCACATCGTTGATCAACGCGGTTAATCGCATTCCTTCAGACACGATGATGTCGATATTGTCATTGACCTGACGTGCCGCTCGCTGCATTTTCTTATCAGTCGTATCCAGTGAGGGGAAAACAACCTCCTCTAGCTTTTTCTTAATGAGTTTGGCAAAGCCTAAAACTGAAGTCAGCGGTGTTCTCAGTTCATGAGAAACCGTTGAAATGAAGTCGGTTTTCATCTGATCGACTTCTTTTTCAGCCGTAATATCATGAATTAAAACAACAGTTCCAATCTTAATTCCTGTCCCATCCAGAATTGATGTAGCAACTGCCTTACCAACACTGCCTTGAGCAATTTCAACTTCAGTCACCAGTGTTTCTTGATTTTGCGATCGCTCGATCAGATTCACTAAGTCTTGCTTAAAAATGGCTTGAACTGACTTGCCATTCAAAGATTGTTCTTCTAAGCCAAACAGTTTAAGCAGTGCCGGATTGTAGCAAGTAATACTTCCCTCGGTATCACTAACAAGTAATCCATCAGCCAAGTTATCTAGAATTGTTGCTAGATATGCCAGAGTCGATTGCAGTTGCTGACTGGTCGCTTGTAATTGATTGTTTAATGCCGTTTCTTGCTCAGCTCGCTCGCGAATTTCTTCCCAGTGCTTCAACTGTGTGAGTGCAGTAATCATAACTACAACGAGCAGTCCTGCCATGACCATCGTTAGCGTATTCAACGCATTTAATTGCTCTTCTAAGTTCTCACGTGGAATGACTAATGCAACTGACCAATTTGCACGACGAATCGGCATATAAGCAACATAAACCGATCTGTGATCGAGTGTGACCATTTCAACGCCTTGTTTGCGGGCTGTCATCGACCGAGCGATCGCGGCAAGAGTTGGATCAGTATTCTGGGTTAAACTCTTTAGCCCTTCAGTAAATGCTGAGTTAGGATGAGCGATCGCAACGCCTTGAGCATCGAGCGCAAACGCATAGCTTCCTTTGCCAAGCTGAGTTGCTGAAATTGCTCTTGTTACTTCAGCAATGGGAATGTTTCCTGCAAGAATACCCGTTACTTTCGACTGCTCATTTACGGGTAAATTGTAGAAAGATAAGCTTTTCGATCGCATTTCTGCTCGATCTTTGTCCGTTGCTTTCGCCAACGGAATTGACCAAACTGGCACAGCAATATTAATTTGCCGTTTGCCTGTGGTACGGGAAATAATCAAATCGGAGACGTTCGATTCTCCTTTCATAGATTTTTGGAAATATTCGCGATCGCTCAAGTTCTTCCCGGTTGCAAATCCACCGCGTGTGGTGGCATACGAGCCATCCGGATTGACTAAGATAAACATCCAGAAGTCAGCCAGTCGATCTTGTTCTAGCTGTAAGAACGGCTCTGCAATCTCCCAATTCATCGATCGGACTTCGACGCTATTCGACATTGACTCGACTTCGCCTAAGCGCCGATTCAGCCAAGAATCAATCTCTAATCCCGCAGATTGCACTTTCAGTAATGCATTTTCTTTGAGGGTGCTGAGAATAATACCCCGCACAATCCAATAGCTCGTAAACGCAGTCACTCCCACAGCAGCGATAAAGCTACCATGTAGTAGTAAAGATACGATTTTACGACGAGTCATTGATTTCATAGGATTCCTCTGGCAGGTTATTTAGCGAATAGGGCAACCGTGAACTTTCGAGCAGCAACAAACAGCAGAAATACTCCCAAACAGAACATCCCGGCTAAGTTCAAGTGAGCAGGTGCATAGAAAAACTGATCAGCCGAAAAGATAAAGAGTAGCGTGATCACCGAAAAAGGCATTGACATCGCCAGCATTGCTGTTGCAAAGCCTAAGTCAAAGAATTGTTCAGCTTGTGCCGGGTATAGTTCATTAATTTTGGTGGTATGTAACAATGCCCAGAGGCTACAAGATGCTTGCGGAAGTGCCACATACAAAGCTGTTGCTTCGATCGAAGTGGGTTGCAGCACCACGATCGCGCAGCTACTCAGTAGAAATCCTACGCCTGCTCGCCCAAGCAAAATCGCCAAGATTTTACTTGCTTCTAGTAACTTCAATTTCAACGAGATCCCCACATACATCAGAATGAGAGGAGTTGAGCAAAGAGCAATTTTCTGAATTGTCTCGACTAAAACACTGGGAAGTGTTCCTGCATTTAGCCCCAACGTTGCCAAAACCATCCCCAATACGATCGCAATATTCACAGGTTCAGTTAGTAAAAATTTTCCTAGTTCAGCCCACTGAATTTTGTTATCTTGCTTCTGCGATCGAGCGACCCATAAGTAAGCCAGAATATACAACCCAATCAGCACAAAAATCTTATTCCCCATATCTGCCAACGCTGCCCAAGCCAGCCCCTGCCGCCCGACAAACTGCTCAATGAAGGGGTAAACAGTAAGACCCGGTGCTAGCGATGGAAACATCAAAATTAAAGCTCTCGCTTGCGCCGCATTCTTCCGGTCGAGCACTAACGGCGTAAATAGAATTCCGAGAATTAAGAGATAGAAGTTAACACAGAGCGCAAACGCAGGAAGTAAAACTAAATTTAGGCTAGTGTTGATCTCGATAGTCGATAGAAAAATGGTTGCAGGTAAAGCAGCATTTAAGATAAATGTGCGTAAAACTGCGATCGAATTAGGTGCAGAAAATTTCGGTTTGAGCAGATAGCCAATGCCGATGAGCAAGAGAAGGGAGACAACTTTTTCGAGGATTAAGGGGTTCATGCGCGGGTAGCTCTCTGAACGTTTCCTTAGTACCCAAAAATTGCCTCTGCAACGACATTTTCGGAATAATCACCGAGTCTTTACGGAGTGAGGAGATGGAGAGAACCCAGACTCAGATCCCTCCCTATCTCCCTATCCGATTGATTGGAATGAACTACTAAACGATTCCTTAAGTCTCCAAGATTGTTTTCAATCCTGTGACCAATCGTTGAATTCCTTCGATCGCGGTTTCCTTCTCCAATGCTCCATAGCCAACTCGGAGATAACATCCCTCTTTCAGCCCAAACGTGAATCCTGGCAAGACTGCGACCTGATGATCTCGAATCAATTGCTGGACTAACTCCATCGCATCTAAATCAGTCTGCACTTTCAGCAAAAAGTAGAATGCTCCCTCTGCTTTTGGCACGGTACACAGATGCGGAATGGTTTCTAATTTTGCCAAAACAATTTCTCGGACTTGGGCGATCGCGTTTAACTTTTCCTGACAATACGCTCTCCCCGCTTGCAATGCTCCCACCGCTGCAAACTGAGACACCACCGCCGGACAAATCACATTCGTATCCTGAATTTTTTGCACGGATTCCAACAAAAATTTCGGAATCACCATATACCCAATCCGCCAACTCGCAAATCCATACGCTTTTGACAAACTAAAGATCGAAATGGTATGAGCAGCGCTTTCAGCAATGCTGCCTGCTGAAAAATGTTCAACCCCATAAGTGAAATATTCGTAAGCCTCATCTGTAATGTGAAAGCAATTGTGTTGGCGACAGATCTGATTCACTTCTCGCAATGCCGATTCAGCATAAACTGCCCCAGTCGGATTATTCGGTGAAATCGTCACGACTGCGCGCGTTCGCTGCGTCATTGCTGCCCGAATCAAATCAGGTTGGATTTGATAATGTTCATCCGTCGGTACAAGAACGGCTCGACAGTTTGCCAGATCGATCGCCATTTCATGATTAAAGTAAAACGGCGTTTGCAAAATGATTTCATCGCCTGGATCGGCGATCGCCAAAACCACATTCAAAAACGCCATATTGCTGCCAGCGGTCACGACAATTTCGCGATCGCTCAAATCGATTCGATTTTCTGTAATTAACTTCTGAGCGATTGCCCGCTTCAATTCTGGAATTCCTTCTACCGCTTGATACTTGTGATTTGCAGGATCAGCGAGGAAATTTGTAATTTGTGCGATCGCCTGATCAGGGGGCGGATAATTTACGACACCTTGCCCTAAGGAAATCGTTCCGGGGGTTTGCCGAATCAACTCTCCTACGATCGGAATAATTGGCGACTGCACCGCTCTCATCCGCATCGAATCCTGCATCTTTCAATCTCTCCCTCTGCAAATCCAAAATTCAAACTTTCAAAATCCAAAATCCTTCTCTAACTCTGGCACAATGTTCTGTACTCATTTACTCGAATGAAGCAACATGATTTCTACGCTACAAACCGCGCTCACCAACCGCCACGCACTCAAAATCATCAGTGGCTTAAACAACTTTGATGCCAATAACGTCGCCTCGGTGATCAAAGCTGCCGATCTCGGTGGTGCGACCTTCGTTGATATCGCTGCCGATGCGACCTTGATCCGTATGGCAAAACAACTGACCGATCTGCCAATCTGCGTCTCTGCGGTCGAACCTGAAGCCTTCACAATGGCAGTCGAAGCAGGCGCAGATTTAATTGAAATCGGTAACTTCGATAGCTTCTACGCTCAAGGTCGCCGCTTTGAAGCTGAAGAAGTTTTAGCCTTGACTCACGCGACTCGTGCGCTCTTGCCGAACATCATGTTATCGGTCACGGTTCCCCACATCTTGCCGCTTGACCAGCAAGTTGAACTGGCAGAACAGTTAGTCAAAGCAGGCGCAGACGTGATCCAAACCGAAGGCGGCACTTCTTCGAGTCCCGAACACGCGGGCGCATTAGGCTTAATCGAGAAGGCTGCTCCAACCTTGGCAGCGGCTTACGAAATCTCTAGAGCCGTAAGCGTTCCCGTTCTCTGTGCATCGGGTCTTTCTAGCGTCACTGCGCCTCTCGCGATCGCGGCTGGAGCTTCTGGAATCGGAGTCGGCAGTGCCATTCACAAACTCAACGATGAACTGGCAATGATCGCTGTGGTTCGTTCGTTAGCCGAATCTCTGACCCGCGCATCCGTCAACGTTTAAAGACAAAAAACCGGAACGGCTTAAACCTGTTCCGGTTCTCATCTTTGAGCAACTGATTTGAGCACCTTAGAGCAAACGGAAAATAAACGGGTAGCGATACGCTTCATCTGGCTTGGCAATGCAATGGAGCAACGCCACGATCGTTAAACCCCAGTGCAGTAAGAATCCGAATGCAATCACCGGAAAGAACAGCAACCCACCTAATCCGAAGGTAATAAATGAGAGGAATGCGATCGGTGTCCCGATGACGATCGCCCAGAACCAAACATTCAAGTGAAAATTCATCGATTCTTTTGCGTTGGCTTTCACCACTGGATCATCTGAAAGCAAATTGATCGCAAACGGTACACCAAACGAAAACAGAGTGGTACTAAAGAAAATTGAGCCGTGACTGAGGCAGGATAACAAGCGGCGCTTATCGGGATTAAAAGTGGTTTGCATCCTGGAGTTCTCCTATAGTGCTTTCGATTTACAGGTTGATCTTATCGTTTTGTATCTTGCCTGTAGTAGTGAAGCTTACCGCACTTCTAACTGTTCTCGCCTTTTCCTTTAGGCATATTAATTTCAGACTAAACGGAACTCTCACGAGAGCGGTTAGCCGAAATCCTCGATCGATTTCAGACCGATTAAACGCCTCGTTGCGGCTGCGATGGATTTTGTGCATTCAAAATGAGCTGATATCGTCGCAAAATCGACTGGCTATAAGCCGCAATACTCGGATATCGATGTCCTGCATAATATTGCGTCTTAGTTGAGGTATATTTCTCCGGTTTCCCGCTGTACCACCAAGCGGCAACACGTTGAATTGCGATCGCAACATTTCCACGACTTGCCACAATTGACTTCTGCCAGTACTGATTTAGCTTAAAATCCACGATCGCGATTTGCAATTCAGGGCTTGCCAAAAAGTCTTTTCTTGACACAGAAAAGCCCAACGCTTCTTTCGACCATTGCGGCAAATTTTCTGGCATGACTTGAGCATATCCCAACGCACCAGAATGTCGATTAACCGCTTGGAAATTTGCACCACTTTCCTGCCCAATAATTGCTTGGCGGATCAGCATAACCTCTGGTGCAATCTGCGTTTGAGGTTTAATTTCTAAACTGATGAACGTCGAAAATGAATCAACAATATCTGCCGCATAAACAGGCGAGTTTGTAACAAGTGGAGATGCGATCGCAAAAACAAGAATACTCGTAATCTCAGGCAAACGAAATCGGGTACAAAAGCTCTTCGCTTGAAAATTCAGACTCATTCAGGTAAAGAAGAAACGAACTCAAAAAGTCTACAGGTATCTGTGTCTTTTGTTGAATATGATTGAAATTTCTGATGCGTTCGATCGAGGAAAACAGAATAAAAAAATCGTTTTTATAAGAGATTTTCATAAAAAAAGCTGGATGTCTAAGACATCCAGCCCTCCCAATTCACATGAAAAAGAATTAGACCGCAGCAGCCGTTTTGTTGGTTACTGCATTCAATTCGCCTTTCTTGTACTTCACAGCAAACAATTCCATCGGTTGCTGTTTGATTTTGCTCGCTTGACCTGCTGCACCAAACTGGTTGTAACGGTCAGCACAAACTTTTTGCATGTACTTGATCGACGGTTTCAAGAAGTGGCGGGGGTCAAACTCTTTCGCGTTTGATGCCAAAGCTTCACGAACCGCAGCAGTGATTGCCAAACGGTTGTCGGTATCGATGTTGACTTTACGAACACCCGACTTGATGCCTTTTTGAATTTCTTCAACAGGAACACCATAGGTTTCAGGAATCGCACCGCCATATTGGTTGATCAACGCGATCAAATCTTCAGGAACTGAAGAAGATCCGTGCATGACCAAGTGAGTGTTCGGCAAACGACGGTGAATTTCTTCAATCCGGCTGATTGCCAAGATTTCACCCGTCGGCTTACGAGTGAACTTGTAAGCACCGTGGCTGGTTCCAATTGCAACTGCCAAAGCGTCTACTTGAGTCCGCTCAACGAAATCAACCGCTTCATCGGGATCGGTCAACAGCATCGAGTGATCCAATTCACCTTCAAACCCGTGACCATCTTCCGCTTCACCTTTTCCGGTTTCGAGCGATCCGAGACAGCCCAACTCACCTTCGACCGAAGCGCCGATCGCATGAGCGACCTTCACCACTTCCGAAGTCACAGCCACGTTGTATTCGTAGCTCGAAGGAGTCTTCGCATCTGCTTCCAAAGAACCGTCCATCATGACGCTGGTGAAGTTATTCTTCAGCGCCGTGTAGCAAGTTGCAGGCTCATTTCCATGATCTTGGTGCATCGCGATCGGAAGATGAGGATAGGTTTCAACTGCCGCCAAAATCAAGTGGCGGAGGAAATTTTCACCAGCGTAGTTCCGTGCACCACGCGAAGCTTGCAGAATGACCGGGCTATCGGTTTCATGGGCAGCAAACATGATCGATTGGATCTGCTCCATGTTGTTGACGTTAAATGCAGGGATGCCGTAACCGTTTTCAGCCGCGTGATCCAGCAACAGCCGCATCGGGACAAGCGCCATATCGAATTCTCCTGGTTATCTCAGCAAGGTCTGTTTTCACAAACTTAATTGTTACGATAATCTTAAGGCAATTTTTGCCTCTGTAGTCGTCGAATTTCTAGGTTTGTTAGGTAAAAATAGCTATTAAATATTCTGATAGGTTTTAGAAGCATTAATAAGTCGGGATCAAAACGCGATCGCAAAAGTCGATTCAAACCTCCACATTCGCGTTTTGACGCTCAGTAGATTCAATGCGGTGGCATGATCACGCGACGAGCCAAACCAAGCGATTGCAACGCTCGAATCGCCCACCAGGTCATATCAATCTCCCACCATTTCCGTCCAGCTTTCGCGACATTCGGCTGAGCGTGGTGGTTATTGTGCCATCCTTCGCCATAGGTCAGCAGCGCTGCCCACCAGAGATTTCGCGAATTATCCTCAATCTCATAGGTCTTGTACCCAAACACATGGGTTACGGAATTAATGAACCAAGTGCTATGCCACAGCAAGACTGCCCGCAGCACAAATCCATAAATCACAAATGACCATCCCCCCAACCAGTAGAGAAACAGCACCACTGGGATTTGCAGCATCAAGAAATTGGGCGTGCGATCGAGCCAGCGATATAAGGGCTCTTTGTCGAGATCGGGGGCAAACTTTCTGTAGGAGTTGTAATCAAAAAACTTTTGTCGGGGATAAAGCACCCAGAGCATATGGCTCCACCAGAAGCCGCGTTGTGCGGAATACGGGTCGTTATCCACATCTTCCGTATGCAAATGGTGCATCCGATGTCCCGCAACCCAGAAGATTGGGCCGCCTTGCATTGCCAAGGTTCCAATAATAGTCAACACGTATTCCAAAGGCTTGGGAACTTGTAAGCTCCGATGCGTCAGCAATCGGTGATAGCCCAAACAAATCCCAATACTGCCAAACAACCAATGCAACAAGAGCATCACGCCTAGCGCTTTCCAGGAAAAACAGAACGGAGCCAGCAGCGCTAGAGCATGAAATGCCCCAAAGAAAAAAACGTTCGTCCACTCCAATTTCAGGGCTGGTTCAGAGTTGACTTGAACAGAATTAGAAGTCATGAAAATCCCTTACTAACATTGACTCTCGATCGACCAACATTGAGGACGACCGAATTCGTATCACCCAACTTACGACAAATCCGTTAAAGTTGAGAAACGCAATTGCAAGTAACACTTACATTTTTAGACTAGCAACGACTGAATTTAAATGCAAGTGCCACTTGCATATTTATTTCTAAAGACATGCCTACCCCACGCAACTCGACCCGGGAACGCCTCATCCAAGCCGCCTTAGAGTTATTCACGGCGAACGGTATTACCGACACTACTACCAAACAAATCGCTGAATTAGCCGACGTAAATGAAGTGACTCTGTTTCGGCATTTTGGCAACAAACATGGGCTGTTACTGGCTGCGATCGAAGAAGCGGCGGTTTTTACTCAACTCGGTCAAACGCTGGTAGAACGGGCAGATCAAGCTGATTATATCGACCAAGCGCTGAAAGAATATGCGATCGCCTGTTTGGAAGCGCTGGAGCAGGTTCCAGAAATGGTGCGATCAGTGGTGGGTGAAGCGGGACAATACCCGACCGAAAATCGAGAAGCGTTAGGGCGGGGTCTGACCCAAGCCAATCGCTATGTGGCGGAATATTTCGATCGCGTGATTCATCGCCGCCAAATGCAGCCTAATTTATCGTCTGAAAGTCTTGCAAGTCTTCTAAATGGCATGCTGTTAGGCTATGCAGTGATCGAATTCACCAGCGAATTTCACGAGCTTTGGCAGAGTCGCGACGATTTTTTAACGAATCTTGTAACTTTATTTCTACAAGGAGCGATTCAGCCGACCCAGGTTGAATCTTTAGACGTTCGTGATTTGCCAGCGGACACGGTTCATCTCATTTTGCAACGCGCAAAAAAGCAAGGTGTTCAGGATTATGCGATCGCTTATGTTTTATTCGGTGCAGGCTTAAGTGCGCGAGAACTCACTGAATTGACGCGATCGGATTACCACGTCAAGCAAATTCAAGTTTCGACGCGCCAAGTTCCGTTAAATCAATGGATATTAGAAAAACGCTACGGTTCTCATACGAAAAATCCGCTGACTCAATGGCTCAAAACTCGTAAAGATGCGTTTCCTGCCATGTTTCTAGCGAGTGAGAATCAGCCCATTACCGAAGCTGATATTCTGCAACGTTGGACTGATTGGACTGAGGGAATTCCAAATGAACCAGGGATCGAACAAGCCTATCAAACTTGGTGTGTTGATCTCTTAATGCGAGGCATTACGATCGCAGATCTGAAGATTTTGACGCAACAAACCGAAGCGCAACTTCAGCCATTTGTCGATCGAGCACGAGAGAAATTAGCAATTGAACAAGCAATCAGACTTGATCAGCCACCTCGGTCAATTGCTAAATAGATGAAAACAATCTTTACTAATCTTTGTGCATTGCAAACTTAATCCACTGCGATCGGAGCTTGCACCAAATCCACAAAGCTAACTTGGCGTAAGCGATCGAGTTCTGTGATACGTTGTTTCTCAACGTAAGCTTTTTGCTGATAAAACTGTCCCAGATCAGGCGTAGTACTGAGATCCGTTTTCTGCCAAAGATCGAGGAAGTGGCGATAGCGTTTTTCACACATTACCCGCTCAATGCCTGCGGTAGCAGACCGAATCACAAGCGGCGCGCGCAAGATATCTCGCTGTGTTTTTTCATCGAGTTCAAACAGCGAATAGACTTGAGACATCTCGCGGGGGAAATTGTGTGTGCGATCGCGCAATCGTTCTAGTAAATCGACATCTAGACTATCCTGCTCAATGTCTGTGATTTGTCGCCAGAGAAATCGGTGATGAGACAGACTGAATTCTAGATCTTGAGCAGAAATTGCGTTGCGAAGTTCTACCCGGTATTCAGGAGCATGGAGGTAGAGACGCAGCAGTTGAGCTTCGCATTCTTCGAGTAAGTTGCGATCGCCCGGAGTTTGCCATTTCTGCGATCGACCATGCCAGCGCTGTCCTCGAACTTGAAGCCGCAGATTTTCTTCGATTTGTTGAGTGAGACGGCTATTGCCTTGGCTCAGCAGTTCTGAGCAATGATGAATATAATGCGTTCGCAGGGAAGGATTGGGCAGGTTTCCGAGAAGTGCCACGATCGCCATGAC
The DNA here is from genome assembly GCF_026735145.1 of Leptolyngbya sp. GGD. Classification (NCBI taxonomy): domain Bacteria; kingdom Bacillati; phylum Cyanobacteriota; class Cyanophyceae; order Leptolyngbyales; family Leptolyngbyaceae; genus Leptolyngbya; species Leptolyngbya sp. GGD. The sequence goes on along the minus strand of NZ_JAPQKE010000002.1, from coordinate 1,221,693 downwards.
TGCCTGTTGAAATTGATCGGATTGTTTCAGATCCTGATTCGCGATCGCTTGATTAATTTGCCAATCGAGCCAGAGAGGAGCGTGATCGAGCAGATCTTGATACGCTTTTGCAGAGTGATTCTTAAGAAAATCATCGGGATCTTTTCCGTCCGGGAGATTTAGAACCCGAAGTTGCACTTCTCCTTGATAGGCAAGCGTAGCAACTTCTCCGATCGCGCGTTCTGCGGCTTGAACGCCTGCGCGATCTGCATCAAAGTTGAATACAACGCGCTTCGATTCGGTATAGCGAAGGAGTTGCTTGACTTGAGCAATGCTGAGCGCCGTTCCAAGAGACGCAACCGCATTCGTCACTCCAGCAGCATGGAGTGCAATCACATCGAAATAGCCTTCGACAACAACCGCTTGATCCTGTTTTGCGATCGCGCTTTTTGCTTTGTCTAGCCCAAACAGCGTCCGACCTTTATCAAAGAGTTCGGTTTCTGGAGAGTTGAGATATTTAGGCTGTTCATCCGTCAGAGTTCGTCCCCCAAAGCCAATCACCCGACCCTGACTATCTTGAATCGGAACCATTAAGCGATTGCGAAAGCGATCGTAATAGCCGTCTCCAGTTTTCCGAGGCACGAGCAGACCTGCTTTTTCGAGTAAGACGATCGGATATTTCTTTTGTTCAACTAAGTATTTGCAAAGAATGTCCCAACCCGCCGGAGCGTAACCGAGTTGGAATTGTTGAATCGTTTCGACAGAAAGTTTGCGATCGCGGCGTAAGTAAGCTAGAGCATCGGCTCCTTGAGGCTGCTGTAAGGCGTGCTCGTAAAATTTCGCGGTAATTGCCAGAATTTCGTAGAGCTGTTCTCGAACTGACAATTGACGTTGAAGTTCCTGGCGATCCTCCGCTTGTAGAGTTTGAACGGGGACTTGATACTTGCGTGCCAGATCGAGCACAACTTCGCTAAAGTTGCGTTTGCCTAACTCCATTAAAAACTTAATCGTATTGCCGCCTGCACCACAGCTAAAGCAGTAATAGAATTGTTTACTGGGACTAACTGTGAAGCTAGGGGATTTGTCGTCGTGAAATGGGCATAAGCCAACGAAGTCTTTACCCTGTTTTTTCAGGACGACATGTTCCGAAACAACGTCTACAATATCAGCACGTTGTTTGACTTGCTCGATCGTATCGGGATGCAGGCGAGGAACGTTCATGATCGGCTCTTCGTTGGTACACCTATTCTAGCAGATTCTTTGGGGAATACGCTGTAAATAGGAATGAGTTAATCCAGTGTACGCTATCTGTAGCGTTTGACCGAAAGTTTAACACTCTAGATTGGATCATGCAACTTACGACCACTCGACTTCAAGCTCAGATTCAATTCATTGTCGAAATTGACAAACTGAAGCATGTGCTCCGACAGACGATTTTGATGGATCAGTCACGGCGAGAAAATGATGCGGAGCATTCTTGGCATCTGGCGATGATGGCGATCGTGCTTTCTGAATACGCTGATCCAGCGGTGAATTTGCTGCGAGTTCTCAAAATGGTGCTGATTCACGATTTGGTAGAAATCGATGCAGGAGATACGTTCTGTTACGATGCGATCGCGCTGCAAGATCAAGAAATTCGAGAGCAGAAAGCGGCAGATCGATTGTTTGGCATGTTGCCGGAAAATCTTGGGGCAGAATTGCGATCGCTCTGGGAGGAATTTGAGGCGAGAGAATCTTTAGATTCCCAGTTTGCAGCAGCACTCGATCGGCTTCAGCCTTTATTGCATAACTACAATACGCAGGGTGGAACTTGGAAAAAGGCAGGGGTGACGGTTGAGAAAGTGAGAAAACGGATGGAGCCTGTTGCGATCGGATCTCCGGTGTTGGGCGAGTTTGTCGAAAGTTTGATTGAGGATGCAGTGCGGCAAGGTTTTATTCGTGAGGCTAGTCATTGAGCTTCTAGTGAGCTTCATTCTTCAGAACTCTCTTTGAACTGAAAGTTTTAAACTTCTGTAAGGTGGCTCAACTTAGCTTCTGCCAGTATTGATTACTATTGATGAAATTGAGGACAATTCTACTCATTATCTGGTAGAAGAACATCCAAATCGACATCAATCCCATTTGTTAAAGCGCGTATACGATCGATCAACTCGGAACTCACAGCTTGAATTCGTTGAGGATTCTTCTGCATATCTTCTGATAGAAACTCTAGGAATTGTTTAAGCACCGGACCATCTTCTTCTGTACGATCGCTGTAATAAGTCATCTCCTTCTCCTATTTCAACACTGCGTGAATTGCTAGCCAAATGCAAGCAGGATCATTGCTGGTATAGCTCACACGATGTTTTTGATGGGCTGGAATGAGTAGATAGTCTCCAGCTTTTAGCTCGATCGTACTTTCATCCTCAAACATCAATTGCGCTTCACCTTGGAGCAGGATGACCCATTCATCACGCGATTGGTCATACCACTGATCCGATGGAGTGGTTTGCCCAGTTGAAATAATTCGCTCGATCGAGATTTGATCCGTTTCACACAACGACTCAAACAATTCTCGATCGAGCTTCAATCCCGTTAAATCAAATATATTATCTATCAAGGTTTCCCCCATGAGCCAGATTCACAGCGTAGTAGACGATTTAAGGTTGCGATCGCTTTCGCATCTTTCGAGGTTTTCACTCGTCGCTCCATAGCAACATTCGTTAGTTCCATCGAGAGACGAACTAAGTACGCTTCATCTTCGGCTGTCTTCACTAGGTCGGGTTTCATCGCTTGCAGATTACCCCGAAACGATCGAGCTGGATCGAACTTGAATTGTTTGCTCAAAGACTCAATAACAAAGCGTTGTTCAGGACGGGCAATCTTAGCAAGCGGTGCGATCGGTTGTCCTAAAATCTGCTCTTGCATGGTTGGGTTGCTTACTTGCCGTTGTAGCCAAGCTTCAGAAGTAGAAATTGGTAAATCAGTCGTGAACTTATCGACTTTTGCATAAGCATGAGCTTCAGAGTATGCAATGCGACCGTCTTTGTTGTAGTCAGCAGAAGCAACTTTTCGTCCAACGCGATCGCGTCCTGTCAAGCCTGCAAAAAAGCTCGAACTATAGTCCCGATAATCTGCTTCGTTGACTTCTGGAGTACAGCCAACTGAAGGACGAGATTTGATCGTTGCAAAGAAGCCGCAGCGAGTTTGCAAAGCAACGCCTTTATTCGGATCACCACCTCGGTAAATCAAATTCGCAAATGAGCCAGAATAGCACTGAGACATCATGGTGACGAAAGGCTTATTCTGTGGCAGACGATCGAGCATTTGTGTGAAATTTTGCACATTCAATTGGCGATCGCGCCACATGAGTAACGTCGAATTGTCTTCGTTCACTCGATTATGTCCGCCATGTCCGGAAAAGTAGAAAAATAAGGGAGTTGAAGATTTCTCTTTTGCTGCTTCTGTCAGCCAAGTTCTCAGATTCGCAATGCTAGAAGCACCTTTTACATTTGGAATTGTATGAGTTTTGTACTGTTCCCGACCTCGCTCATCGAGATATCGCACGGTTTTCTCACCTGTGTTGCCATTTGCGAAGTAAATCGGCGCAACGCTCGGATTGTATCCTAGCTCTTTGAGCGATCGCTGAAAGTACAGCATGTTCTTCTCTAGCGCAATTTCGTTATAAGAAGGTCCACCACCACCGCCAAAGACCAAGAAATTTTGAGCATTCGATCGCTGACAGGTTGAAGCCTGGGATAAAGAAGGCTGACTAAGTGCTTGGGAATTGGTCAGAGTAACGCTTGCAAGCAAAACCGGGATAAAGCGTCGCATCATAATTGAGCAGAGATTGAGATGTAATTAGAGAAATGATACCCAAACCTATAAAGATTGAATGGCGTAAATCAGCCCCTGACACACCCGTGTGAGAAAGTCAAAATCGAGCGTTTCAATGCGATCGCTCGCTCGATGATAGTGCGGATTTCTCAGATTCGCTGTATCCGTCACCATCAAAGCCCGATATCCCCGATCCCAAAATGCAGCATGATCACTCCGGCGCGTATCCGGAATAATTTTGCCGCGCATTCCCGCAGGTAGCCATTCACAGCCCACTTGAGCACGCCGAATCGATCGACTGAGGCGCATCAAATCGGGAATTGTCGGAATATTGCCAATTAACGCAATGAAGTTCCCCTGATCCGGATAAAATCTCTCTAAACCTGCTGGATAGCGTTGTGAATTGCGTTCATGATTACAATACCCAAGCATCTCCAAAGCAATCATTAATCTTAACGGTTCACCATTCAACGACTGTGCATATTGAGTGTTACCAAATGTATCCGATTGTGTGAAAATTTCTTCTAAATCAAAAGCAACTAACCGAATCGGGTAACGGGCAGGCTTTTCAGAAAACGCTTTTGCCATTTCTAACAACACCGCTACTCCCGTCGCATTGTCGTCGGCTCCCGGTGAATTGGGAACCGCGTCATAATGTGCGCCAATCAGAATTGGCGGTTTTTTCTTCTGCCCCGGCAAGTTCAGAATCCAGTTGTAGTGAGTTTTCTGCCCGACTTGGAACGCATGAGATTCAACTGTTCCCCAGCGTGAGAACTGTTCGCGGATATAGTGTTGAACATAAAAATGCCCTTGCGTCGCGAAATACGGATCGCGATCGCGGGCAATGACTTCAATATGCGATCGTAATCGTGCCGTTAACTCTTGCATCTAATTAACGATCGTTAAAGCACTTTGAACATCGGAAGGTAGCCGTCTTAAAATTTTGCCTTTCTCCATATCCACAGCAACTAAAACCACTCGACCGCTGATAAACAGGACAGTATCATCCGTGGATCGAATCTCATACTCGATCGGCAGTCGCACCCCTTCGAGTGCAGTCAGACGAGTTTTGACGATCGCTTTCATGCCCATTCGCAACGGTTGATGATAGCGAATTGCCAAATCGATCACCGGAAGATTACACCCCATCGCGACCAACTTCGAGAAATCGATACCCCGTGCCTGCAAGAACTCAATTCGGGCTTCTTCTAGCCATTGGATATAGCGTCCATGCCATACGACACCTGCGTAATCCGTATGGTGCGAATAGACAGTAATCGGATAAATAAACCATTCCGGCGGAATCACGGATGGCACAAGATTAGATGTGGGAAGTTGAGGAGACTCTGACACGATCGTACTTCACAAACGATAACAAACGAACTATCAGGGGACAGCAGCCCCTAGACTTGAAACAGGCGCAACGTGGGATTTTCTTTCCCAATTGCCTCACCCTTTTCAAAGTCTACTGAGAAACGAGACAGAAGCGATGATAGAAAAAATCTTATTAGCCGATTCTGGCACTGGGCGTTCTGAAGATATGCTGAATGCACTGCTGGCGATTCCCTCCATTCAACGCGCGATGGTGACGGTGCTGCATGTGGTTCCACCCCAAACCAGTTCAGATTCGATGACGGAGAAATGGGAAGAAGGTGGAAAAACCTTAGCAACCGCAGTCCAATCGCTGAAGATTGATCAGAGCCACGTTTCGGCGATGCTAAGAGAAGGCGACCCGAAAGATCAAGTCCTGAAAGCGGCGGATGAGGTGAACGCTGATCTGATTATTATGGGATCGCGCGGATTGAAGCGATTAGTCTCTATTTTAGAGAATTCCGTCAGTCAGTATGTGTTTCAGCTTTCCTCGCGCCCGATGCTGCTGGTGAAAGATGACATTTTTGTGCGATCGATTAATCGCATTGCTGTTGCCGTTGATAAGTCTGAGTCGTCGAAGCAAGCTTTGAAGATGGCGCTGTTTTTGGCACGCGATATTAAAGGCGGACAAGTAACGCTGATTCACATCGATTCTAATCCCAAAGGGGCTGAGAAAGTGGGAGCAGAAGCAGAAAGAGATCCCGCGTTCGCAGATGCGATCACGCAAGCGAAACAAGCGGGAGTCGCCTACAAAGCAGTGGTTACCGCTGGAAAAGCAGGTGAAGCCATTTGCCGGGTTGCAGATGAGACGAAGGCAGATCTGCTGATCTTGGGATCGCCCGATCGCCGCCCTTCGATCGCGAAAGGATTGCCCGATCTCGATCGCTTATTAGGAACATCGTTGTCTGACTATGTGCGAGTCTATGCAAATTGCCCCGTGTTATTGACCCGAACGCTCGGGTAATTTCAATTTCGGTTCCAATAAACAATGGGTAGAGTATGGATGATTCCGTCTCTACCCGTTCTACGCTTCCAATTTGATCTGCATACAATCTAAGAGTTCAAATCGACTGTCACCTCAGCCGACATTCCAGGTGTCACTGCCGATTCAAATCCTCGAATCGACTCTCGATCGAACACAACTTTCACCGGAATGCGCTGCACGACTTTGGTAAAGTTCCCAGTCGCATTATCAGGCGGCAAGAGCGCAAACTGTGCCCCAGAAGCAGGAGAGACACTCTCAATCCGTCCTGTAAACTCATGATGCGGGAACGAATCTAATTTAATCTCAACTTTTTGTCCGGGATGCATCTTCTCAAGTTGGGTTTCCTTGAAATTCGCAGTCACCCAGTATTGATCATCCACGATCGCTAAAAGCGGAGTGCCCGCCTGAACCTGTTGCCCAGTCTGCACATTCTTCCGTCCCACTCGTCCACTGACCGGAGCCGTAATCGTCACATATTCCAACTGCTGCTTCGCATTCTTCAACGCGACTTGAGACTGATTAATCGCAGCTTGCGCTGTCTGATAATCACTCTGACTTACCTGGGTCTGAACATTTTGTGCCTGTGCCTGCTGCAATTCCCCTTGTGAAGATTCCAAGCCAGCTTGTGCCGTCGCAACGCCTTGTTCAGCTTGTGCGACCTTCGCCTGGGCTTGTCTAACGCCTTCACTCGCAGAATCGCGCTGAGCACGTGCCACTTCATACGCTTGCCGCGCAGTATCCAGCTCCCGCCGTGATACTGCACCCGAACTGAACAACTGATTAAACCGATTGTAGTCCGCTTGAGCCTTGGCTAAATTCGCATTCGTTTGCGCTAAGTCGGCTTGCGCTCTCGGCACTCCAGCTTGGGCTTCAGCAACTTGTGCCTGAGCTTGTGCGATCGCGGCTTGAGCCGTACCAATTCCACCCTGAGCTTTTGTATTCGATGCAGTTGCATTTTGACCGGAGAGCGCAACATTCACCTGTGCAGTATTCGCCTTCTGTTGTGCCGCCGCTAAATCCGCTTGCGCCTGTTGTAATTTAATTTGAAAATCTCGATCGTCTAGCCGAATCAACGGCTGACCCGCTTTCACGTCTTGGTTATCATCAACTAACACCTGATCGACCGTTCCTGAGACGCGAGAACCGATCGAGTGAATATTACCCGTAACCGTTGCATTATTTGTACTCTGGTGCGCTGAAGCGTACTGCCACCAGTTGTACCCAAAGCCGCTTGCTGCGATCGCACCAACACCCAAGCCTGCCAAAATTAGCTTCATTGGCTTCTTGCGGCGACTCGCCACAGGCTGCTCTGGAGGAGCAACAACTTTAGGAGTCACTTGATCGAGCTGCGGCGCAGGTTTAACTAACTTGTTTTCCTGAACGGGAGCATGATCATCAAAAGATGCAGAACTCATAATTCACTCAAAATGTGAGGAGCAGTAAAGCAGAAATCCATTTCCTTAGAACCCTAAGGATTTGCATAAATTCATAATACCACAATTTAATTCGAGCACTAACTGTTTGTACTATAACTATGGTCGGATTTCCGCAAAATTCAAAACCTGCTTCTAGAGAGATTTCTTAACTTAAATCCAGGCTTCACAGCCGTCTCAGGATTGAATATGTTAGCATCAGTGCAAATAAGCACGTCTTAGAAATCCGAATGGGAAAGGTTCTGGTGCTCAATGCCTCCTATGAACCGCTCAATATCACCAGTTGGCGGCGAGCAGTTGTCCTGCTAATCAAAGGCAAAGCTGAGCAAGTCGAGCATAACGGAAAGTTCGTTTATTCGGGGTTCCCACTCCCCACGGTGATTCGGCTGCGCCATTATGTGCGTGTGCCTTACAAAGAGATTCCCCTCACCCGCAAGAATCTCTTGCACCGAGATTCACACTCCTGTCAGTATTGTGGCTATACAGGCGATGACTTGACCCTGGATCATGTGATCCCGCGATCGCGAGGCGGAGCAGATACTTGGGAAAATATTGTGACTGCCTGTGTGCGCTGCAATGTGAAGAAGGGCAATCGCACGCCGAAGGAAGCATCGATGCCTTTATTCACGAATCCACACCGACCGCACAGTGGGCTTTATTTTGAGGTGACGAAGCATGTCAAAAATGGCGTGAACCAGGAATGGCAGAAGTACGTCATTGGTGGAGTGCGAGAAGATTAGTTCTAGCCAGAAGTGATGTAGTTTACGATCGCATTCTCTCTCTTATGAGAGAAATCGAACAAACCGATCTGCCGTTTTTTGAAGTTTTTTGCGAAGATCAAGAAGTGCCTACGATCGATCATGTCTAAACAGGATGGGATCGACTGAGGCTGGTTCTATTTTTCGCACAACTTTAACGTATGCAATCTGATTCAACTGTGCCCCTCTCTTCATTTGTAACAATGGAACCAGACTCCGGTATTTCTGGGCTGAATCCGACTGAGGTTCAAATTATTTCATCCCCTCAAACTTCTAACGGATCGAATTATACGACCGAATCGCGCGGAAGATTTCCTTACGAAGTGGTTCGATCGTCTGAGCAAGAACAAAAAATTGAAGCTTTTCGCCAAGTTCTCGAACGACATCGAGGCGAACGTCAAATTATTCTGCTTCAAGATTTCCCTGACCCAGACGCACTCTCTTCAGCTTGGGCATACAAATTAATCGCTCAAAAGTTTGAAATTCAGTGCGAGATTGTCTATGCCGGAATGCTTTCGCACCAGGAAAATATCGCCCTTGTTAAGCTCACAAATTTACCGCTCCAACGTCTACCGATTCAAACTGCGAAAACGAAAGATTTTTCAATTTATAAAGGATGTGTCCTGATCGACAATCAGGGAACGACGAGCCAACTTCTCACGTCCGTTCAGCAGGCGAATATTCCGATTACCGTGATTATTGATCATCACAGTATGCAAGATGACCTCAAAGCTGAATTTATCGATATCCGCACCTACACCCGTGCGACTGCCACGATTCTGACCCAGTACATTCAATCGGGAATGTTGAAGCTGGATACGAGTACGCCTGAGCATGTGAAGTGTGCAACGGCGCTCATGCACGGATTGCGCTCAGATACGAATCGCCTGATGCAGGCCCAGGAAGAAGATTTTCTGGCTGCGGCTTATTTGAGTCGATTTTACGATGCGCAATTGCTGAATGCAGTGATGCAATCTTCGCGATCGAAGCAAGTCATGGAAGTGATTGAGCGATCGCTGAAAAATCGCATGGTGCAGAATAATTTCTCGATCGCGGGAGTGGGTTATTTGCGATACGACGATCGTGATGCAATTCCGCAAGCTGCGGACTTCTTGGTTACTGAGGAGAATGTCCATACTGCGGTCGTTTACGGGATTGTTCACGACGAAGATGAAGAACTCGAATTCGTCGTGGGCTCGCTGCGAACGAATAAAATTACGCTTGATCCCGATGAATTTATCAAAGAAGCGTTTGGACAAGATGCTCACGGCAGATTCTTTGGCGGAGGACGATCGCAAGCGGGGGGATTTGAAATTCCCATGGGATTTTTATCTGGGTTTACAGAGAATAGCGACTATGCCAAAACAAAATGGTCAGTCTTTGATGCTCAGGTCAAACAAAAGCTATTGCGCCTAGTCAATCCGGATCAAAATTATCCAAAAGGCGTGAATTAATCCCAAGGTAGAGGATTGAGGGGCAAAGGGTGCTGTAATGATCCGTGTAGTCCTTCAATCTTCTGTAGATATGGAACTTTATCTGATCCGACATGGCTTAGCCGGACAACATGGCGACTATCCTGATGATGATCAGCGTCCTCTGACTCCAGAAGGGGAGCGTAAAACAGAACAGGTTGCAAAGCGAATGCGATCGCTCGATTTAAAATTTGATCTGATTCTGACCAGTCCTCTGACTCGTGCCAAGCAAACGGCTAAAATTTTGCAAAAAGCAGGGTTGAGCGATGCATTAGAAACTGCTGGCTACCTTGCCCCAGGAGGCGATATTCAGAATTGGCACGCTTGGGTTGAGAGTTGGCGATCGCCCGACAAAGCATTAGCGCTGGTTGGACACGAGCCGGATCTCAGCAGTTGGGCAGAGTTACTGATTTGGGGAGAAGTGCGCGATCGCTTCATTCTAAAAAAAGCGGGTGTGATCGGCTTAGAGCTTCCCGAGAGCGGAAGTGCGATCTCCAATAGCCAACTATTCTGGCTAACTCCGCCTCGGTTGTTTCTGTAAACAAAAAATGCGATCGCATCGTTCAGCATTGAGAGTTTGCCTCTGTTGGCTTGGCTAACTGCGATCGTGATGGACCTCTTGCCCATGTTTCCAATTATGGTAAGAGTTAAGCCGTTTGCAGCGTCATCGGTTCAGGAATCTGCTCACCTTCTACCTGCCAAGCTTCTAAATACATTTCGATCACGTCTTCACCATTACGAATCGCTTCTTCACGAGTTTTGCCAGATGTGCAAGGCATAACAACCAAGTCAGCAAATTCTGGAACAGTAACCAGGAACAGTTGATCTTCATCAGACCATTGAATGATCATGCTGTATCGGCTCATCTTTCCTGATCCTCCTCTCTTAAATTCTTGAGTTCTATCAGTAGTTTTTCGAGTTGTTTTTCTAGATAGAGTGGAACATCATCTCCATCTTTTCCTGGGATCGTCAATGTTTTTTTCAGGAGAGGATGCCGCCACCGCTCATGACTCCCTTTGCCACGCTTAGGCAGATATGTAAATCCTTCACGTCCAATCTGAGCTTTCAATTCTCGAATTTTTCTAGGCATGAATATTCGTTTAGATCGTGCCCTATCTTTTCAATCCTTTTTTTATTCTTACCTACTTCATTTGCTCTCAAGTTCGCCTTTCGATGCCTCCGCTAAGAGAGTTCCAATCACACAAGCTCCGATCAGATTTGCGCCTGTTAGGTTTGCATCCTGGAGTTCTGCACAAAGCAGATTCGCACCTGAGAGGTTCGCGCCTGCTAAATTCGCACCTTGCAAATCTGCTTCTTCAAGATTCGCTTCGCTGAGCTGTGCGCCTTGCAAATCTGCTTGAGTCAAGTTTGCACCCAGCAGATTGACTCCACTTAAATTTGCACCTCGTAAATCTGCACCTCGTAAATCAACGCCTTGCAAATTCACGCCCATCAAGTTTGTGCCGCTGAGAAATGCACCGGATAAAGCCGCACGAGTTAGGCGCGATCGCATGAGATTTGCCCCGCGCAAATTACTGCCGCGCAAATCTGCCTCAGTCAAATCTGCCTGCATCAAATTTGCACCCGTCATCGACGCGCGCAAATCCGCCCCAATCAGCTGGCATCCGACTAAATTCGCACCGTCTAAAATGGCTCCCGCCAGCTTTGCGCCTGTGAAATCTGCCCCCGCCAGTTTTGCTCCCGCCAAAATCACGCCGCCCAAATCTGCTTTAGACAGATCTTCATCCTGCAAATCTACACCCGCGAGTTGCGCTACTTTTCCCGATCGAATCGCCTGAATATCCATTTACCCTCGCTCCGTCACTTTCTCAGATAGATTCAGCAATTCTTCGTCAGAATGAGAATCTAACAACCACATTCCAGCCGCAATTTTCGGCATTTGAATCGGTAGGCTTAACCCTTGCTGAATCGCGCTGACAAGAAGCGTTAAAGCTTCGACGAGCTTTGTATCCCACCGCTCTCCTGCTTCCGCTTGGCACTGAGCGAGCGCATCGGTTAAATTGCTTTGAGTCACGCGCTGTTGAAACTCAGAGAGTAAGCCAAGGATTCTTGATTCTAAAGGAATTTCGTCGCCTGCGAGTCCAGCAGGTTGTCCTTTTCCATTCCAGTGTTCAGATTCATGCGTAATGATCGTTGCGATCGCATTCAATCTGCCCATATTTCTTAAAAGCTGAGCGCCTGGAACGATCGGACAACTCGGCGCGGCATCGGGATCAGGCTCAGTCACCCGTCCAAAGCTTCCTGGACTGAGTACACTATCTGCTCGCTGTAAGAATGCGAGTCGATGCAGCAAGGCAGAGAGCCGTAACCGATTCACCTGCCAAGCCGGAAGATCGAGCAACTGTGCCATCGCAACCGATAGTGAAGCCACTTCAGCCGCAGCATTTGGATTACTCACATCAGTTTGATCAATCAATTGAGCCAGACGGAGAAAGGCTTGTAGCTCATTGGAAACGAGATTGTTATCTAACGCTTCGTGCTTGTGTTTCGAGTGACCGTCTTGTAAATAGTTCACGACCATGGAAACCGCTTGATAGATTTCGTCTTGGTCGCTACTCTGAGCAGAAATTTCTGCGACTTTTGCCCGAAGTTGATTGGCTAAATCCGGGTTGTAGCGATCGATATGAGCGATCGCAATATTCACCGTCTCTTCGACTAAGCCCTGCTCAAATGTCCAAAAGCCGTAAAACTTCCGCTCTAAGTCTTCTTCTGGCACACCTTGAGTCCCATAGTCTTCAGGCGAGAGTTCCTGACAGAGCACCATGGCGGTATAAGACGGAGCCAAAATCATCAAGTGCCATTCTTGAGCAACCGGATCAGTGGGATCTAAATCGACTAAAGTGACATTCGATCGCTGACTGGTGGGATGTTCTGCAAATCCGGCATCTGCCGTCGCCATGATCACAATTTGCTCGGCTCGATTCGCGATATCGCCATAGCGATCGGCTTCAACGAGATACCATTTTCCCCGCTGGAAAGCAGTAATCACGAGAGGCGCACTCTGACAGGTGAGAATGCAGTCTTCCAGAGCATGACAGAGTGAAACCAGCGTATTTTTGTAATACACACCGAAATTGAGCGGGCGTTTACCGACCTCGCCGGACTGGTGCGCTACTTTTAAACCTTTGAGAATTGAGCCTTCTAACATGAGCGGAAATTAGGGAGCAGTAACAAGTTGAGGATTGGATTTCTCGATCGGAGCAGTTAAGGCTTCTTCTAGATCAGCACGTCCGAGACGTTCTTCTAAAATATCCATGACTTCCCGTCCGAAATCATTGGGATTGCGCTGCCAAGCTTGCAGACAAACTTCACCAAAGAATGATCCCAAAGGTTCTGGATTCCATAACAGTTTGCGAACTGTCCAAGGTTTCACATTCATCGGATCGTATCCCGGCTTCAGAATGTCATTCTTGAGCGCATATTCTTCTAGATGCGTATGAGGTTGCAGCCCGATAAAGAAAATCGCAGGCTCAACTTTGTCGGCTCCGAAGATTTTTTCTAATTCGCGATGATACGCGATCGTTTGTCGAATCGTTTCCGGTCGCTCATCAATCACGTTAAATGAATAATTCACCGAAACAAGATCGTTGAATCCTGCCGCTTTCAAATCTCGACAGTTTTCTAAGACGGTTCGGAGATTGTACCCCATTCTCATTTTGCGCACGAGTTCCTGAGAGCCGCTGGTAATGCCAATCTCAAAGTAATTCATGCCAGTCTTCACCATCAATTCGGCAAGCTTCGGCGTGAGATTATCCGCACGAATGTAAGCTGCCCAGTGAATATCGGTCATGCCCGCATCCACGATCTTTTGCAACAGCTCGATCGCATCATCAATATACTTCCTGGCTGGAATAAATTGAGCATCTGTGAACCAGAAGTTGCGAACGCCTTTTTTGTAAAGCTGCTGCATTTCTTTGACGACTTCATCAGCTGGATTGATCCGAACCTGTTTACCTTCAATCACTGTATAGACGCAGTAGCAGCAGTTGTGCGGGCAGCCGCGCTTGGTCTGGACTCCAATATAAAAGTCTTGAGATTGAAAATAGTATTCAAATTCGTCCCAGATCGACGCAATGTAATCGTAATCGCAAGCGGCTTTCTCGATCGGGGTGGGAAATTCGTGAATCATGCGATCGCGCGGTTTCGTCTCGCCGACGATATAACACCGCTCATCTAAGAAATCTTCACCCCGCAGCAGTTTTTCGAGCAGCGTTTCCCCTTCGCCCACCGATACGATCGTGCCTTTCGGCAAACTTCTCGCAACTTGCTCATAAAACACGCTCACTGCGCCCCCACCCACAACCAATTTGGCATCTGGATGATATTTGCGAGCGCGTTTGAAGCCCCGTTTGATCAGATTGGCATTGCGCCACAATTCGCCGTAATAGCCTGAAGCGATTCGCAGTAAGCCAAGCGCGCCTCTCGCCTTCAAGAACGGATTTAAAGCGTAGTAGTACTCAAAGGTGTATTGCAGTGGATTTCCCCCGCGCCCCCCCACAGGTGCGTAAATCTGAATGTCGCGCCAAGAATAGACCAACAGCGTTGGCTTGAACTGATCAATGCAATCATCCAGCGCTGAGGCGTAATCCAAAGGCGGGACTGTGCCCAAATCTAAGATTTTTTGGGTGATGTCAGGAAACTGCTTGTGAACGTGATCGGCAAGATACACGGCTCCAATCGGAAAAATCGGATTACAAGGCAACCGGACGTAGAGAATGCGAGTTTCCATAGCCTTCATGGGTGAGGAATCCATCAGCGTTGATTCATCGGATCAATGGATCCTGAGTAATTTTCACATAACTTTACGATATCACTGACTCTCGTTCTCTGCATGGATTGTCCTCAAGAAGCATCCACGCGATCGCAAAACAGCCTTAATCTTTTTTGAGAACTCTGTATTTTTACTGCACAAAGTATTCAGGTATGAACTAAATTTAATTTTTTGCGTTGAAGACTTACAAGTTCTCAATCTCAAAGCATAAATCGTCTTGAAAAGAAACCGTTGGTAATCACCTTTACAGTTGTTAGAAATCCGGCAATGTTAGTGTCAAGGTACTTCGCTACTTATCTAAGGGGTTTCAATCGCCATGCCTCAAATTCTTGATCCCGTTCCTTCTAATGGATCTGATCCCGTCCTTTGTTGTTATGTAAATGCTACAAGTCAAATTCAAATTGCTCGGATTACAGATGTGCCAAATTGGTACTTTGAACGAGTCGTTTTTCCAGGTCAGCGATTGATCTTTGAAGCAATCGTGACAGCTCATTTGGAAATTCATACTGGCATGATGGCAAGTGCGATTTTGTCAGATACAATTCCTTGTTCAACTCTGATTGTGACGGAGGGAGACGAGGATGCCTCCTTTCGCCAAGAGCTGAGGTCAATTCTGGCAACTCCAGCGGAATCCTAAATTTTTTCTGCAATTTTTATAAGAAAAACCGCTTCGTCTATCGATTTGCTTAGTAAAAGGTGTGGGGATTCGTTAAGAAACAACCGCGATCGCATTTTGATCGCGGTTGTTTTTTGCACAATGAGAAGGCGAGTTAGGTAGAACGTTTTGGATTTACCGTCCTTTCTTTGGTTATGGCGAATTGCTGCTTGGGCAATGGGTTTGACGATCGTGGCGTATTTGCTTCAAGCAGCAACAGGATCAGGATTATTATTTGGCATCAAATGGGTGAGATCGCTGCATATTGGCGTAGGAATTGCGATCGCGATTTTAGTCTTGGTCTTACTGGGAATTGGCATTGTCGGAACCCTAGGGCATTACGGCAGTTTAGGTCATTCCAATCATTTATGGTCGGGGCTGGCTGTCGTTGAATTGGTATTTCTTTCTGCCTGGAGTGCCGTACAGATTCCCACTCAGCCTTGGGCACGTTCTGTTCACATTGGCGTGAATTTTCTCTTATGCTTAGGGCTAATCTGGGTCTCGATCACCGGGTGGGAAGTGGTTCAAAAATATCTTTCTTGACTCTCTTTCTTGGATCTTTAGTAAAAGGTATCGAAATTACTCTTCAAAAAGCGATCGAGATCCGCAAACGAGCAAGCATGAGTCGGAGTTGGCGTATCGTAACCTTTGAGATCAACGTTATATCGCTCAAAGAACGCCAACTCACCCACATGACTTGCCAGATGCCGATACGTCGTTTCACCCATCGCAATATCGAGTCCGATTTGTTTCGTTGCTGTTTCTAATCGAAATGCCGCATTCACGGTATCACCCAATGCTGTGTAATCGGGTCGATCGCCGCTACCTGTGTTACCGACCATCGCAAATCCCGTATTCACACCTGCCCCGATCCGAATCGGAAATGGCAAGGGATAGTCTCGATACAAATCACTCGTCATCTTATGAAGCGCATTAATCGCCTGACAGATTCGTAGTGACTCATCCCGCTCGACTCCATGCGCTCCATGCGTCCAGACCGCCATCACCGCATCGCCAATATATTTATCGACCCAACTGCCATACTCTCGAATAATCTCACCTGCTTGGCGAAACCAAGTCCCGATCATCTCAGAAAGAATGCTTTCGTCTAGCTGACGCGTCAGAATCGTAAAATCGCGAATATCAACAACCAAAACCGAGATTAAACAGCGCACTGAGAGCGCTGCGGTTGCCGTGAAATCTTTAGAGTCGAGATCGCTCGACGGAGCAGGACGATTCATAGGACAGAAGAAATCTAGTTCAGTCTGTCCAAACGTGAGACGATCGCCATTCTGCAATGTCACCGGAATGCTCACCCGCCGCCCATTCACAAAAGTGCCGTTGCGACTGCCGAGATCGATCAAATAATATTCTCCCGTTTCCATCCATTGCAGCATGGCATGGTTACGTGAAATCCAGCGATCGCCAATCACAAATGTGTTATCCTCGCTCCGTCCAATTGTCCAGCAGCTATTACCCACTAAAGGCAAGCGCTGACGATTGAGATCGCTATGTAGGATGAGATGAGGAATAGGTTGGAGAGTTACCACAGGCTCAACAAGGAAAATAAGGTCATTCTTTCCTTATGATGCAACGCTTGCGATGGAAATGTGTCAGTAGTAGCGCTTGTAATGTAAAGGTGAAGTGAATTATTTTTTACTGTATTTTCCGCAGTATTCAACTGAGAGAAATTGCGTGCAATCGCGCTATCTACGAGTTTATGCCAGGGTTGCTGCAATCCAGAAAAGACTGTCAACTAGAATGGTACTGAGAACAGCACCACCAAATGCTACCCAATGCGGCGTTTTCACCCGCAGCGAGAGAACACCGATTACAAGGAGTAGCGTAGCTAGTGAAATCACCCAGAAAATGCCATGAGGTGTGTACATTTGCATAAGAGCTTCTTGAAAGATCGGCTGCACTGCATCTGGTTCTACCTGCATTAATCGCCGCCAATACGGAATCAAGTCACTCACGTAGAAATATAAATCAGTGATTGCAGTTCCAAAGAGGGAGCCTAAGTAGAAAAAGTTTCCAAGTTTGCACCAATTCTGCCGCAATCCCCAGATCGCGATCGGCAGCCCAATCGCTTCGATCGGTAAATGTAACGTGGGTTCCCAACGCATCCACCCCCAGTAAAGCGAGCCAGCAAGCCATGTCCAAGTGAATCCTGTGATTAACTCACCCCAGTGTTGTGTTTTTGATTTCGCAGAAAGCGCGATCGAGACCCAAACCCATACTGAAGTGAGTAAAAGGCAGAGCAGCGGAATCGATCGGACTAAGGGCGCTTCAAAGAACACAGGAACCGACACCAAAAAGACCGATGCACCGAAAATGAGACGATTGCGCGACGGGAGTTGCCGCTCTATCAGAGAAGATTCAGTGAGAGAAGATTTAGAAACCGCGATCACTTCAGCCTCTTGGGATGGGGTGGGGGTGGGCGAATAGGAAATCAAAGGAAAATTTAATCCTGTTCATTTTATTTACTTAACTTAACATTACCATAGGATTTTCTGGGGACGGGAGCCTCAATTTGTAAATCATTCTTAAGGAGAATGCCCCCCCTAGGCATATTTCAGAATAGCGGAACTATCTTGAAATTGCGAATAAATTTAGGAGAACGAATTCAGAAATCGCTGAAATGGCAGTACACTGCACAGCGAGAGTTCTGCTCCTAGTTTTTGAAGGTTGAGAAGCGCATGACCCCACTTTTAGTCGTTGCTAGTGAGAGCAATAGTCTGTTTGCTCTTTTCCAAGGTGTTGTCTTGGGTTTAGTGCAAGGAATTACAGAGTTTCTGCCGATCAGCAGTACGGCGCATTTGATTATTTTTACAGATGTGTTCGGCTGGCAGAACCAATGGAAAAAAGAAGCGATCGATGCGATTCAGTTCGGCAGTGTCATCGCAGTGCTGATGTACTTTTGGAAGGATATTCGGAATATTCTCTCAGGAGCTTTGGGGGCATTTGTGCGCAAGGAGTGGTATCGCGAAGACTGGAAGATCTTTATCGGCATTGTCTTCGGAACAGTTCCAGCCTTAGCGGGTGGCTTGATGCTCAAAGAGTTGGGCGTAAAGTTAGAGAGTGCGACACTAATTGCTGTGATGTCGATCGTGATGTCGCTTTTGTTGGCACTTGCCGAGAAAGTCGGTTCTCGGAAACGGGGGTTTGATGAGCTTGAGGTTAAAGATGGGATTTTGGTTGGACTTGGGCAAATGATTGCGTTGCTGCCTGGAGCCTCGCGCTCAGGTTCGACTTTGACGACTGGCTTGTTTTTAGGATTACGCAGAGAAACAGCGGCTCGATTTTCCTTTCTGCTCGGTCTGCCGACTTTGGCGATTGCCACCTTAGTGCAAACGAAAGATGTGTTGCAAGATGGTTCAATGGGAATGCCCTTGCTGTTTGGCATCATTTCAGCGTTTGTGTTTTCGTATTTATCGATCGCTTGGCTGCTGAAGTTTTTGCAGCGTCAGAGTACTTGGGTCTTTGTCTGGTATCGCTTGGCGTTAGGCATCACATTATTAGCCGCAATCGCCACACAAGTTCTAAAGGCTTAAACTAGAGAAGCTGTCAAAGTTCGAGTCATGAGCGAGATTTCTATTCGTCCGGCGTTAATTACTGGGGTGTTGTCGGGTTCAATCGCGCAAGAGATTGGATTTGAGGTGGGCGATCGCATTGTATCGATCAACGGCGAAAAGCCTCGCGATCTGATCGACTATCAGTTTTTGTGTGCGGACGAATTTTTAGAACTCGACGTGATCGATCGCAAAGGAAAAACCCATCAGATCGAAATTGAAAAGGATTACGATGAGGATCTGGGTTTGGAGTTTGAAACGGCTCTGTTTGATGGGTTGATCCAATGTACGAATCGCTGTCCATTTTGCTTTATTGATCAACAGCCTCCGGGCAAGCGAGATAGTCTTTACCTCAAAGATGATGACTATCGGCTGAGTTTTCTTTATGGGAGCTATTTGACGCTGACGAATTTGACTCAGCGCGAGTGGAACCGGATTGAACAGATGAGGCTTTCCCCACTTTATGTTTCAGTTCATGCAACTGAAGCAGATGTCAGAACTCGGTTGCTGAAAAATTCAAGA
Organism: Leptolyngbya sp. GGD; assembly: GCF_026735145.1. NCBI lineage: Bacteria > Bacillati > Cyanobacteriota > Cyanophyceae > Leptolyngbyales > Leptolyngbyaceae > Leptolyngbya > Leptolyngbya sp. GGD. The sequence goes on along the minus strand of NZ_JAPQKE010000002.1, from coordinate 1,202,338 downwards.
GCAGGTCAAATTCTCGACCAGATGCGATGGTTCCAAGAACGACAGCTACAGATCCATGCTCAAGTGGTTCTCTGTCCTGGTATCAATGATGGTGAGCACTTAACTCGGACGATCGAGGATCTAGCGCAGTTTCACACAGGAGAGATTCCAGCAGTTGCGTCGATCGCGGTGGTGCCCGTTGGACTGACCCGATTTCGACCCGATGAAGATGAATTGATTCCCGTTTCACCTGAGAAAGCGAGAGAAGTAATTGCCCAAGTACAAGCACTGCAAGCTAAATTCCGAAAAGAGCAGGGCAGTACGATTGTTTGGTTAGCAGATGAGTGGTTCTTAATCGCTGGAGCCGATTTACCTCCAGAATCACACTATGAAGACTATCCACAAATTGGTAATGGTGTAGGTTCGATTCGATTGTTCCTAAAAGAGTTTGAAACAGCAGCACAACGACTTCCACAGAAGATTGCGCCTGCACGCGAGTATATCTGGGTTTTGGGGAATGCAGTTGAGAGAGCGTTTCTGCCGATTCTCGATCGCTTAAACCAAGTTCAAGGTTTGACGGTCAAAATGGTTGCTCTGAATAGCCAGTACTGGGGTCAGAGCATGACTGTCACGGGGCTACTGACTGGGCAAGACATTTTGGCAGCACTGCAAGGGAGAGCGCTCGGAGACGGAATTCTTTTGCCGTCTTTGATGCTGAAACAAGATGCAGCCGTATTTTTAGATGACATGACTGTGGCAGATTTGGAGCATCGATTGGCAACGAAAATTACGATCGTTCAAGGAGTTGAAGGTCTGATTGAGGCTTGCCAATCGATGCAGGCTATTGCGGTTTAATTGCAGTTGCTAGATAGCTCTGCCCACTCGCAACTATGCAAATATTGTTAATCAGGCTTGCGAACTCGTTCTTCGATATCTTCCAAGGTTTTGAGTACTAGTCGTTTTGCTTGGAGTCGCCAGCCGAGTTTTTGAATTTGGAAGGCGATCGCGCCTCCAGCGATGGTGGCAACAAAATCTAACGGTTGCGACATGGAAATGCCAAACAATAAACCCAACCCAGCAATTCCCCAAAATGGTAGTGCAACCGTCTGACGCTGATCTTCGATGATTTTGCGAATTGGATCAGTTGGCATTTCTGCTAAAAGTTGCTCTTTGACTTGCTTTTGCTCATTGGCAGAAACCGATAAACCAATTTTCTGTCGGAGCTTTTCAATTTTACGGGCATCGGTACTGTACTGTGTCAGTTCATCTTCTGCCATGAGAATTAAGCGATCGTACTGTCCCATTCTGTTTTGAATAACTCGCCTCCTCTATTGTTCATCAAATTCTGCTTTAATTCAGGGTTTTACGGTTGGATAAGTTTTTGCCGCAAGATTGTAGCAATCAAACGCAAGCCATTTCCTAGTAGACAACCTTCAACATGCCTAGTCCTAAACGATGAGCAATGACTCTAATTTTTGTTTGTTCTTCAGCACTGAGCGGACTGTCTAACGTCATTGCAGCTTGCAGGACTCGATGAGCATCACTTTGAGCAATTTGACCTGTGGCGAGAATTCGGTCAAGCACCGAGCTAACAGCACCATCAGAGCAGGTGGAATTGGTTTGAGTGTAAAGCATCGCAGACCTCGCTAGAGTAGATGTTCAGTAAGCATTGCAGCTTGTGTTCTTGTTTATACTTTCGTCGGCGAGGCGATGATTTCCGTACAGCTAAAGTAAAGAATCAGTGAATCTTATCACTCAGAGAAAATACTGAGATGGGTTGCTTGAAGCTGCGATCGCATCTAGAACTGCCCACGCATATCTAATAGCAGCGCTGATCGATCGAACGATTAGATCAACCTCCGTAATTCTTGTAGCAACCCATGAGGAATTGCTTTCACCAGGTGCCGAGTAGATGAAAGCAATTGAGTTAGCGATGCCGATTTCAACAAAAAAGCCCCCAGAAATTCTGGGGGCTTGCAATCTATCACTCAAAGCAACTTTTGTGCTTATTTGCCGATCACTGCTTTCGCACGAGCCACAACGTTATCGACGGTGTAGCCGAATTTCTCCATAGCAACGTTACCTGGAGCCGAGATACCAAAGCGCTCAATGCTGATCATGTCGCCTTCGCTTCCCATGTACTTCTGCCAACCGAAGCTAGAAGCAGCTTCAACCACGAGGCGTTTTTGATCTGCTTTCGGGAAGATGGTGTTCTTGTAAGCTTCATCTTGCTCCTCGAACAGTTCCCAACAAGGCATCGATACCACACGGACTTTGTGACCTTCTGCACGCAGTTTCTCAGCAGCAGTTACACAAAGGCTCACTTCACTTCCCGTTCCCACCAAGATGATGTCTGGCAGGTCATCGCTACCGGAAAGAATGTATGCACCACGAGCGACTGCATCGATCGAGCTACCATCCAAGTTCGGCAATGCTTGACGAGTCATTGCCAACAGCGAAGGCTGCTTACGACGCTCCATTGCGATCTTGTATGCACCAGAGGTTTCATTTCCATCTGCAGGACGAAAGACCAACAGATTCGGAATCGCACGCAGCGATGCAAGCGTCTCAATCGGTTGGTGAGTGGGACCATCTTCACCCAATGCAACTGAGTCATGAGTCATGACATAAATCACGCCTGCTTCAGACAGTGCAGAAAGGCGAATCGCTGCCCGCATGTAGTCCACAAACACCAAGAAGGTTGCACAGTAAGGAATCAAGCCCGAATTGTGCAATGCAATTCCATTACAGATTGCGCCCATTGCATGTTCGCGGACTCCAAAGCGGAGGTTGCGGTTTTGGTAAGAGCCTTTCTGGAAGTCACCGAACCCTTTCAGCAAGGTCAAGTTCGAGTGAGTCAAGTCAGCCGAACCACCGATCAGTTCGGGAACCACAGGCGCGATCGCATTCAAGGTCTTCTCAGACGTTTGACGGGTCGCTAAGCCTTTATCTTCAGGCGAGTAGACCGGAAGGCACTTTTCCCAACCGTCTGGAAGCTTGCCGCTCAGCAGGCGCTCAAAGGTTGCTGCATCTTCAGGATATTTCGCTTTGTAGTCTGCAAATGCTGCATTCCAATCAGATTCGAGCTTCGCACCGCGCTCGATCGCTTTGCGCCAGTGATTCAACGCATCTTCGGGAACCACGAAAGGTTCGTAATCCCAACCTAACTGCTTGCGGGTTGCAGCCACTTCGTCACCACCCAAAGCAGCGCCGTGAACGCCTGCGGTTCCTTGCTTGTTGGGTGAACCGAATCCGATCGTCGTGCGGATTTTGATCAAGGTCGGCTTGGTCGTTTCTTTCTTCGCTTCTGCGATCGCGGCTTCGATTGCAGCAGTATTGGTATCGCCATCGGGCACAGTGAGAACTTGCCAACCATACGCTTCGTAGCGTTTACCCACATCTTCAGTAAAGGAAACTTCCGTGTCTCCATCGATCGAGATATGGTTGTCATCATAGAGGGCGATCAGTTTACCCAAACCCAGGTGTCCAGCCAGTGAGCAAGCTTCACCCGAAACGCCTTCCATGTTGCAGCCATCACCCATGATCACATAGGTATAGTGATCAACAATCGTTGCATCGGGCTTGTTGAATTTTGCAGCCAGGTGCGCTTCAGCGATTGCCAAACCAACCCCATTACAAATCCCTTGACCCAAAGGCCCAGTTGTGACTTCAACACCCGCAGTTTCAAAATTTTCTGGGTGTCCAGGCGTGCGCGATCCGAGTTGGCGGAACTGTTTGATATCGTCGATCGTCACACTGTCATAGCCCGCCAAATAGAGCAATGCATATTGCAGCATTGAGCCGTGACCTGCGGACAGCACGAAGCGATCGCGGTTGAACCACTGCGGATTTTTGGGATTAAACCGCATGAACTTGTCCCATAGCACGAAGGACATCGGAGCCGCACCCATCGGCAATCCTGGGTGTCCGGATTTTGCTTTCTCAACGCCATCGATCGCTAAAAAGCGAATCGAATTAATGCAAAGTTCTTCGAGTGACTGGGCTGCAACGACCATGATTTCTGTTAAGAATGAACGACGAGTGGGAAATAACGGAAGAATTCGATCAAATCCGAATACTTGATTCCATTATGAGGAAAAGTAGGCAAAAATACCTAATCAGAAAAAGCTATCAAAGGCTGTCAATTGATAACAGCCTCCTAATAATCCTAGATAACGGTAGCCAGTTCAAGTTTATGGCTCAAACTTTTTAAATGCGATCGTCACATTGTGTCCGCCAAACCCAAAAGAGTTGGACAGCGCAACGTTCACGACATGTTCGCGGCTTTCATTGGCAACGTAATCGAGATCACAAGCTGGATCGGGTTCGACCAAATTAATCGTTGGAGGAACGCGATCGTTGTGGATTGCCATCACGGTTGCAACGGCTTCAATTCCGCCAGAACCGCCGAGCAAGTGACCCGTCATCGATTTCGTGGAGCTGACGAGAATTTGTTTTGCGCGATCGCCCAGAGCAGTTTTAATCGCCATCGTCTCATTTGGATCATTGACGGGCGTACTGGTTCCGTGAGCATTGACGTAATCCACCTGATCCGGAGTGAGTCCGCCATCTTTTAGACAGAACTGAATCGCTCTTGCGGCATCTTTTCCGCCTGGAGTTTGTCCTGTGATGTGATAAGCATCGCAAGTTACGCCATAGCCGACGATTTCAGCGTAAATCTTTGCGCCACGAGCCAGCGCGTGTTCCATTTCTTCGAGCAGAAGAATTCCAGATCCTTCACCTAAGACGAAACCGTCGCGATCTTTATCAAACGGGCGGCTCGCGTGAGTAGGGTCATCATTTCTTAATGAGAGGGCTTTACACGCTGCAAATCCTGCTACTGCAAGCGAAGTGACTGCCGCTTCAGTACCACCGCAAATCATGGCTTGAGCATAGCCGCGTCGCACCCATTGAAACGCATCGCCGATCGCATTCGAGCCAGCCGCGCAAGCGGTCACTGAACAAGAGTTTGGACCTTTTGCACCAATGTGAATCGCCGTAAGACCTGCCGCCATATTCGCAATCATCATGGGAATCATGAACGGACTACAGCGATCGGGTCCTTTGGTCAGGTTAATTTCTTGCTGATCTTCGAGAACTTTCAAGCCGCCAATGCCCGTTCCGATCAAAACTCCGACCTGTTCTGCATTCAGATCATTGATCTCGAAATTTGCATCTGCCAAAGCTTGTTTACTGGCTGCAACCGCAAATTGACAAAAGCGATCCATCCGTTTTGCTTCTTTGCGATCCATATATTGAATCGGATCAAAGCCTTTTACCTCAGCGGCAAAACGACAATCATGCCGAGACGCATCGAATAAAGTAATGGGGGCAATGCCATTACGTCCCGCCATTAGCCCGTCCCAATACTCAGAAAGCGTATTGCCGATCGGCGTAATTGCACCAAGCCCTGTGACAACAACGCGCTTATTTACCGTATTTGTCATGATGTCCAATGAAAAAAGGATGTGGGGATAAAGGATGAGGGACAAGTCACAGTCTTATCCCCCATTCTTCGGAGATTTGACTAAGCCGAGGCTGCAACTTTGCCACTGATGTAATCGACTGCAGATTGAACCGTTGCAATTTCTTCTGCCGCTTCATCGGGGATTTCGATGTCGAATTCTTCTTCGAGTGCCATCACCAATTCAACGGTGTCGAGTGAATCTGCACCTAAGTCGTTTGCAAAACTAGCAGCAGGAACAACTTTAGCGGCATCGACACCTAACTGTTCTGCCACGATCTTCTGGACTTTATCAAAAATTTCGGTCTCGCTCATAAAATTCCTCTTGAGTTGCAGCCGCAACGAATCACACTAAACACAGAAATGCTCATTCATTTTGAGCATCTCTTCATCTTATCTGAATGAAGTCATCTCATATCAGATTCGGGTGCGGTGAACATTTTGCCACGATCGCTGACCAAATTCCTCAGTTTTTCTTAAGATCGGTGTTTTCGAGGCGGTGGGCGCTACTATCAAAGTCGGATGAGTCGGGCAAATTCTATGGTTCTGAAATACGCTTATTTCCCTGGTTGTGTCGCGCAAGGAGCGTGTCGGGAGTTGGATCAATCGACCAAAGCTGTGTCGCGATCGCTCGGAATCGAATTGATCGAATTGAAAAAAGCTGCTTGTTGCGGTTCGGGAACGTTTAAAGAAGATTCTCAACTGCTCGAAGATACGGTCAATGCTAGAAATATTGCTTTAGCTGAAGAATTAAACTTGCCGCTCTTGACGCATTGCAGCACCTGTCAGGGCGTAATCGGGCATGTGGATGAACGATTGAAATCAGCAGATTCAGAGTATTTGAATCAAGTGAATGGGTTTTTGAACCGGGAAGGATGTTCGCCTTATCAGGGAAGCACTGAGGTCAAACATTTACTTTGGGCATTGGTGAGTGATTATGGACTCGATGCGATCGCGGCAAAAGTCACTCGCAAGCTCTCAGGTCTTAAATGTGCAGCATTTTATGGCTGTTATCTCTTGCGCGGGCAGGATCGTCCTTTAGATGATCCATTCAATCCCACGTCAATGGAGAACTTATTTGAGGCAGTGGGCGCAACACCGATTCAGTATCGCGGTCGGACTCAATGTTGTGGATGGCCACTCTCGAGTTATGCAACTGAGCAGTCGTTTCAGATGGCAGGGAAGCATATCAAAGCGGCGATTCAAGCTGGAGCCGATTGTATGGTCACGCCATGTCCGCTGTGCCATTTGAATTTAGACTCGCGACAGCCAGAAGTTGAACAAGTCATTGGAGAGAAATTAGGCTTACCAATTTTGCATTTGCCGCAGTTGGTAGGATTGGCGATCGGGATTTCGCCTTCGGAGTTGGGACTCGATCGCCACATCGTTGCCACAAAATCAGTGCTTGCAAAATTAGGAAAATAGAAAAATACTAAGAAATAGTGCCAGGCTTGACACACTAGGTTACTTTAGTAGGTAAACGCACCGAATTCGTGAGTCTCTATGCAGCTACACTGCACTCGTCCTGGTTGTGCCCGTCCTGTGAATCATTTCGCAGACCTAGACGACCCCAACATCTTAAAATCTGTTCCCCAGAAATTTTGTATGCATTGTGGCATGCCATTGATATTGGTGGGACGGTATTTGCCGACAAAATTATTGGGACAAGGCGGATTTGGCACAGCATTTCTGGCGCGCGATCGCTATACGCCAGGCATGAGATCGTGTGTGGTCAAGCAGTTTCAACCTTCTGGCAATCTCAAGCCTGCTCAGCTCAAAGTTGCTCAAGATCTGTTTGAACGAGAAGCCGAAGTGCTCGAGCAACTCGGACGAGAACATCCGCAGATTCCCGATTTGTTCGCGTTTTTTGAAATCACTGATCCGAATTCTCCAAAAAACGCTAAATTCTTTTACTTAGTTCAGGAATATATTGAAGGGCAAACCTTAGAAGCAGAGCTAGTTCAAAACGGAAGATTTTCTGAGTCAGACATGCGCAACGCTCTAGAACAAACCCTGAAGATTTTAGAGTTTGTGCATGAGAATGGCTCAATTCATCGGGATATTAAGCCTTCCAATATCATGCGTCATCAGAATGGGCGCTTCTACTTGCTCGATTTCGGAGCAGTCAAATTTGTCACAAAGGCGGTTGGAAATATTCAAAGTTCAACCGGGATTTACTCCGCAGGATTTGCTCCGCCCGAACAGATTTCAGGCAGCCAGGTTTTTCCTGCAAGTGACTTGTACGCTCTAGCAGCCACTTGTGTGATGTTACTCACTGGAAAATCGCCGCAAGATTTATTTGATAGCTATAACAACCAGTGGAATTGGCGAAAGCAGGCTCAAGTCAGTTCACAATTTGCAGACGTCCTCGATCGTATGCTGCGTCATGCTCCAGCAGAGCGCTTTCAATCTGCAACTGAAGTGCTCGCCGCCCTCGCTCCAAAACCCACTCCCCCACCTCCCACTCCCCCACTCCCCACTCCGACTCCTCAGCGATCGCCGATTATTTCCCGCTTCTCAACCCTAGAATGGATCGGCGGATCAATCTTCACTGGATTTGAAGCAGGCATTTTAGCGATCGCAATGGTGAGCCTGCTCGGAACAACCCTCATCAGTGCGACCTTCTGGCTGATGTTGGTTGGAATTTTGCTCTTGGCACAGTACTGGCGATTCATTGAAAAGATTGATCTCGTGATTTTGGCAGGCGTTTCACTGTTGACGGTTGGATTTGTCAGGCAGCTAAATGGGGCAGGTGAATTTGTTCGGGCAGGTCATCCGGCACTGAATGTTTTAATTTTTGCAGGCTTAACGGCGTTGGTTGCACTCGCGATCGGACTTGTATTTCGTTTAATATTCAACCTAGTTTCTCGACTCTTATGACTCAGAAAAACGAAGCCCCTGCTTTACTTTTTTCGTTGTTGATTACAGGTAGCTTGATTGCTGCTGGCGTTTGGTGGCTAGCTGAGAAATCAGGAATTTCGGTTGGTAATTTTGAGCCGAAGCCTTCTGCGACTGCTTTGCCCAATTCAAAGCCCTCAGCCGATTGGACAGAGGTGCAGAATGTCCCACCTGGAATTTTTAATTATGGTGGCAGTACGTCTTGGGCACCGATTCGTTTGAGTGTGGATGCAGCACTACAAGCTGCTCGTCCCGAATTTCGACTGCGTTATGTCAATCCAGTTGGCAGCGCACCTAGCTCAGCAGTCGGCATTCAGATGTTGTTGAATGGTCAAATTCAGTTTGCTCAATCTTCACGACCTATCACGCCACAAGAGCAGCAAGAAGCACAGCAAAAAGGCTTGAGCTTGAAAGAAATTCCCATCGCGATCGATGGCATTGCGATCGCAGTTCACCCCTCTCAATCTGCGCCGGGATTAACCCTCGATCAACTCCGCGAGATTTACTTAGGGCGGATTACCAATTGGCAACAAGTCGGCGGTCAGGATTTAGCGATCGTCGTTTTTTCACGTCGGGATCTCGATGGCAATATCTTCTCTGAGCAAGTACTCAAAGGACAGCCTTTACCTGCAACGACTCAGATTGTTGGCACCACAACAGAGGGATTACAAAAAGTAGGCTCAACTCCTGGGGGAATCTACTTTGCTTCAGCGCCTGAAGTTGTGCCGCAGTGTACTGTGAAAACAATGCCGTTGGGAACGACGAATCAGTTTGTTGCAGCTTACGAAGGATCGCTTGCAACTTGTCCAACTCGGAATCGATTAAATACAAAAGCCTTTCAGGATGGCACTTATCCGCTGACCCGCAATCTTTCGGTAATTGTGAAACAAAACAATAGCAGAGAACAACAAGCAGGTGAAGCATATGCGAATCTGCTTTTGAGTACTCCAGCACAGGAGGCGATCGCGAAAGCAGGATTTGTGCGCGTGCGTTAATTTCCTCGTGGCTCTGTTGCAATAATATGCACATCAATGTTGCGCAAGGATTTTAGCAATCGCTGAGTCAGAGAGCCGCGAATCAAAGTGCTCCAGTACGATCGACGACTTTCCCCAATCACAATTTGCGTAATTCGGTATTCTTGAGCAACTTGTGCGATCGCTTTTGCTCGATCGGGTTCTGTCACGCGAATAAATTGACCGCCAAACTCCTGACAGATCTGCTCACAAGTCTCAATATGTAAGGTTTCTGCTTTCGTTAAAAATCGATCCGGCGCGTTGACAAACAGGCAGTAAAGTAGCCCGTGCATATATCCTGCAATTCTAGCTCCGCGCCGAAGTAACTGAATCGAATTGGGATAAGTCGAAATGCAGACTAAGATGCGCTCATGAATGTTACAGAAGGAAGCATTCTCACTTTCAATTTCCTTCTCTTCAACATTATCTGCAATCTCTCGCAGCGCTAGCTCTCTAAGTGCAATCAAATTCCGACGCTGAAAAAAGTTTTGCAAAGCTTGATCAATCTTCTCAGGCGCATAGATTTTGCCATCTTTGAGCCGCTCCTCCAACGTTTCAGGAGTCACATCAACTACGACAATCTCATCGGCTTGTTCTAAAACGCGATCGGGGATTCTCTCTCGGACAACAACGCCCGTAATTCGAGCTACCAGATCATTCAAGCTTTCTAGATGCTGAATGTTGACGGTCGAGAACACATCAATTCCCGCTGCCAAAATTTCTTCGACATCTTGATATCGCTTCTCGTACTTTGAACCTGGCACATTCGTATGCGCTAGCTCATCAATCAACGCAAGCTGAGGCTGGCGAGCCATCACTGCTGCTGTATCCATTTCAGTGAGGACAACTCCCGAAACCAGCAGTTGTTGGCGGGGGACTTGTTCTAGCCCGATCGCTTTTTGCGCGGTTTCCTCTCGGTTATGCGTTTCGAGTAGCCCGATGACAACATCGACACCTTCTTGTTTCAAGCCACGCGCTTCTTCGAGCATCTTGACCGTCTTCCCAACGCCAGGCGACATGCCGATGAAAATCTTATGCTTGCCCCGACGAGAAAGTGTGTTCATGGAGAGTGACTTCAAAGACTTCAGCAAACGCGATCGCAATTCTTTCTTTGACCTCTTCGACCGTAACGCCTGGAACAAACTGCTCCAAACTTCCGACCGGCTTATCTGCAATCCCACACGGCACAATTCGCTCAAATCCACTCAAATCAGGGCAGACATTCAACGCAAACCCATGCATCGTAATCCAACGACTGACTTTTATCCCAATCGCTGCGAGCTTTCGTCCCTCAACCCAAACCCCAGTCAATCCTGGAATCCGAATTCCTTCTAATTCATACATTGCTAGAACTCGGATGATCACTTCTTCCAACTGTCGCAGATACCAATGCAAATCCTTGCGATAGTACTGCAAATTCAAAATCGGATAGCCCACCAGTTGCCCAGGGCAGTGATAGGTTACTTCTCCACCGCGCTCAATTCGATGCAATTCATACTCACCCGGAGCAAACTTGAGAAATCCGATATCCGAACCCTGTCCAAGTGTGTAAACAGGAGGATGTTCTAGCAAAATCAAAATATCATCGAGAGCCGCATTCTCTTTGCGCTCATTCACCAGCGATCGCTGCCATTTCCAGGCAGTTTGATAAGGCACTAACCCTTGAGAGTACAAAAAACACGATCGCATAGAGCTTGGTGAATCCCCGATTAATAAGATTCGCTCAAAATTGCAGAAAGATCAAGCGAGAAACAGGGGAGATCACCGCCCTTTTTGAATCAAGAATTGTCAACAGATGCAAAACATTTTTAACCGAACTGTTTACTGCAATACCAAAGTGCTAGTGTGAAGTTAATCACCCACCATTCCAGGGGAGGAGCAGCTTATATGAAGCTTGTGATTCAGGGAAAGAACATTGAAATCACAGATGCGATTCGAGAGTACGTTCACCAAAAAATTGAAAAAGCGGTGAACCACTACCAGGCATTAACAACCGAAGTCGATGTTCATCTCTCTGTCGCCCGAAACCCTCGCGTTGCAAAACAAATTGCAGAGGTCACGATCTATGCGAACGGAACTGTCGTTCGCGCCGAAGAAGCCAGCGAAAATCTTTACGCCAGTATTGATTTAGTCGCAGATAAAATTAGTCGGAGACTCCGAAAATACAAAGAAAAACGTGCAAATCATCGTCATGAAAAAACGACTGAACTTCTAGAAGGACAGCCTGTGGTAGAAGAGTTGCGGCTCGACCGAGAACCGGAACTGCCTGCCCAAGTGGTTCGGACGAAGTATTTCTCAATGCCACCGATGACCGTTGATCAAGCGATCGAGCAGCTAGAACTTGTCGGACATGACTTCTATATGTTCCGCAATATCGAGACGGGTGAAATCAACGTCGCTTATGAACGGAATCACGGGGGATACGGTGTCATTCAACCGCGCAACGGCAACGGACACACTCACCAAAATGGGAATGGTAAACACGCGACTGAGACTGCCAGCTCGCTAATTTCATAAGACAAGATGGGGTGCTCAACGCGCCCCATTTTTGTTAAGACAATCTGAGATTTCAATCGATTGGATGCAATCAATTTGATAATCCATAGACTGAATAATTTCAGATTCAGAAATTCCCGATTTTCTATCTCAATTCAAGCTTCGATCGCGCTGTAAATTTAATGTCTGATTTTTGCACTCTTCAATGCAGAAATTTAGAGATTACATTTACAGAAATGCGATCGAGGTATGTTCTGCATTTCACTTAATTCAAGAGGTCAGATATGAAAGGTAATTCTATCGGCATCCGAAGTGTGGCGATCGTAGGTCCTTACCTGAGCGGCAAAACCACCTTACTCGAAAGCTTACTTTGGGTCACCAAAGCAGTGTCTCGCAAAGGAACGGTTCAAGACAAAAACACTGTCGGAGACAGCAGCCAAGAAGCCCGCGATCGCCAAATGACCGTTGAAGTCAACGCAGCACACACCGTCTATGAAGACGTGCGGTTTACCTTCCTTGACTGTCCCGGATCGGTAGAATTTGCTCAGGAAACCTTGAACGCCCTGATCGGCGTAGATGCAGTGGTTGTCGTCTGCGAACCTGTCGTCGATCGAGTGATGACTCTATCGCCCTTGTTCAAATTCCTAGACGATTGGGAAATTCCGCACTTCGTATTTTTGAACAAAATGGATCGCGCTGATGTAGATTTCATGGAAGTTCTACACGCGCTCAAAGCTGTTTCAAGCCGTCCACTGATTCCGCATCAATATCCGATTGGCCGGGGCGAATCGATTTTAGGCTTTATCAATCTCGTCAACGAGCAAGCCTACCACTATCATCCGGGCGCACCTGCTGACCCAGTTCCTTTCCCCAATGAACTCAAAGAAGAAGAGCAGCTTGCCCGTATGGAAATGCTGGAAACGCTCGCAAATTGGGATGATCACCTGCTAGAAGAACTTTTAGAAGAAATTGAGCCACCCGAAGAAGAGATTTTGAACGATCTGAAAATGGAACTGGGTGCTGACTTGATTGTGCCTGTGTTCTTTGGATGCGCAGATCGCGATTATGGTGTGCGTCCTTTACTCGAAGCATTACTACAAGAAACATCAGAGCCAACTGCGATCGCAGAACGCCGCAACATCAAATCTGATGCAGAAATCGCTCAAGTGCTCAAAACTTACAACACTCAACAAGGAGGCAAGCTCTCTCTGATTCGCGTTTGGCAAGGCACCATCACAGACGGCATGACCTTAAATGGAGTACGCATCGGTGGAATGTATCGCCTGATGGGGCAACAACAGCAAAGTATCAATGAAGCTCATGCAGGTGAGATTGTTGCACTTGCCCGAATGGAAGGCATTAAAACAGGCGATACCCTTTCGCCAGCAGAAGTTCCAGCACTGCGTCAGCCTGAGCAGATCAAACCTGTCTTTGCCATGGCAATTCAAGCCGAGAAGCGCAATGATGAAGTGAAGCTAACGGGAACACTTGCAAAACTCTTAGAAGAAGATGCTGGGCTCCGTTGGGAACAGCATGGCGATACCCATGAAATCATTCTCTGGGGACAAGGTGAAATCCACTTGCAAGTTGCACTCGATCGCTTACGCCGCAAGTACAATCTCCCAATGGTGACGCATCTGCCGCAAGTTCCCTACAAAGAAACCGTTCGCAAATCCACAAACTCTCATGGTCGCTACAAGCACCAAACAGGCGGACATGGACAATTTGGAGATGTCTATCTCGACATTCAGCCTGTTGCACGCGGGGATGGCTTCCGGTTTGGTGAAAAAATTGTGGGTGGAGTCGTTCCGAAACAGTACATTCCAGGAGTAGAAATGGGTGTACGGGAGTATCTCACAACGGGACCACTAGGGTTCCCAGTTGTCGATATTGCTGTGACTTTAACGAATGGTTCCTATCACAGTGTTGATAGTTCGGAGCAAGCTTTCAAGCAAGCCGCTCGGATTGCAATGCAGGAAGGCATGGCGAAGTGTGAGCCTGTGTTACTAGAACCGATCGTCAAAGCTGTGATTTCTGTTCCAACGGATTTCACTTCAAAGGTGCTACGGCTGTCGAGTGGTCGTCGCGGTCAAGTACTAGGCTACGACGCGAAAGAGGGTTGGACAGGTTGGGATGATGTCGTTGTGCTCCTGCCCCAAGCAGAAATGCATGACTTAATTGTAGAACTGCGATCGCAGACAATGGGAGTCGGATTCTTCCAGTGTGAATTCGATCATCTGCAAGAAGTCCCCGATAAGCTAGCCGAAAGAGTTCTCGTCACGACTGGACACAGCAACGGTAAACGTTAGTTTTTGATCTATCTCTCTAAGGATCAGCGTCTCCGGAGTCGAAATTGCTCGACTCCGGTTTCTTGTTGAAGGAACTCGATCAATGACGACGATCGACCAATTGAATTCCTCTACTTAATCTATTTTGGTTCAAATGTACTATAATAGAGCGAGGGATGATCGGCAATCACTGACCATCCCTCGCTCTCGATTTGGGCACTCTGGCTACATGATGAACCTAGTAGAGGGGCTGTAAATGATCGAAACTAAGTACGATTTTGAACAGGCAATTCTTCCGACTGGTACCCCCCTTCAAACCAATTTATTGCTACGATTTCGAGCTGATCTTCCTGAATCTCCGCGCCGCGATTTGAACTTATCTCTCGTCATCGATCGCTCTGGATCAATGGCAGGCGCGCCGCTACATCATGCTTTGAAAGCTGCTGAATCTGTTGTCGATCAACTCGAAGCAACCGATACGCTTTCAGTCGTGGTTTACGATGATGTCGTAGATGTTCCGGTTGCTCCTCAAGCTGTGAGTGACAAATCTGCACTCAAATCTGCGATTCGTCGAGTTCAAGCAGGTGGGCTTACGAATCTTTCGGGTGGCTGGCTCAAAGGATGCGAGTTTGTCAAAGCGCATCTTGATCCACAAAAGGTCAACCGGGTGCTGCTCCTGACGGATGGTCATGCAAACATGGGGATTCAAGATCCGCGAGTCCTAACTACAACTTCAGGACAAAAAGCAGAAGAAGGCATTGCGACCACGACCTTAGGGTTTGCTCAAGGCTTTAATGAAGATATGCTGATTGGCATGGCAAGAGCCTCGAAAGGGAACTTCTACTTCATTCAGAGCATTGATGAAGCGAGCGAAGTGTTTAGCATCGAACTGGATAGCTTGCGGGCAGTCGTAGGACAAAATCTCTCAGTGACGATCGAGCTTGCTCCCGGTGTTGAACTACTCGATACATTGAGCCTAGCTGAGGTGACACAAACTGCTCAAGGCGCAACTGTTATTGGCTTAGGCGATTTGTATGAGCGCGAAGACAAGTTACTAGGCTTGAGCTTGTCACTTCCCTCTGCATCGGTTGGCGATTTGCCGATTATGAGAGTGCATTACAGCGCAGATGTGATTCAAGACGGAGCAATTCAATCCGTTGCAGGAACATCTGAGATTGTGGCAAAGATTGGCACGATCGAGGAATCTGCCAGCGCTGCATCTAGTCATATCCTTCTAGAACTCAGCCAACTGACGATCGCGAAAACAAAGGAAACTGCGCTGAATCTAGCAGAACAGGGCAAGCATCAAGAAGCAGAATTTGCTCTGCGATCGCTGATTCAAAATCTTCGCAGTAAAGGCTTAGACGAAACCTTTGAAATTGCAGAAGAGATCGAGCAGCTTGATTACTTTGCAAATCGGATTGCACAAGGAGTACTCGGAAATGCAGGACGCAAAGAACTAAGAGATCAAAGTTTCCAAAGCTTGACTCGCAATCGGAGCGATCTAGCAGGTCGGGGTGTGACGGCTGGCGAAGAAATTGCAGCCATGGCAACGGTGCAAGAAGTTGGCTCTGGAATTGAATTAATCTGCGTGCGAGAAGGCGGAAAACTGCGAGTCAAGGTCGTTTCCGATGGCTATGATTCGACCAAGAATGTACAGTTTCCACGTGCGATTCGAGCAGAAGGAGCGCGTTATGTCGTAGAAGGAATTGAGCTTTCCGCAGATCAATCTTTCTACCGAGTGCAAGGTCAGATCCAGCGATTTGTGAAGCCAGGGGAAGTAGATGTATTTGCAAGTTTTGGTCGATCGCGATCGAGAACTGCATCCACCGCATCAAAAGCACCCGCAACAGCCGCAGCTTTGCCAACCACAGATACAGTTGGAGATGGCATCTTAGTGCAGTGTGTGAAAGACGGCAGCAAGTTGAGAGCGCGAGTCGTTGCAGACGGGTACGAACCGGACTGGAACATGCGCTTTCCGCGATCGATTCGCGAAGAAGGAATGCTCTATGTCGTCGAAGCGGTGAAAACGGCTCCTGATGGTAAGTCTTACATCGCTTGCGGCGAGATCAAGCGGTTCGTCCAAGCTGCAATCGCAAGTTAACCCTATCTAAGCTTCGATCACAGGCTGATAGTCGTCTGGATTGTCAAATCCAGCTATCCAGGCGGCTGCCTGATGACAAGTTCGTAGATAAGGCGGAACTCGCAAAATATGCAGATGTCCCGTTGAAGGACAAGTCACTTTTAAGAGCATCAGCGGCTCGTCATCTTCAAAAGCAATACAGATCAGTTGACGTTCTCCACCCGCATCGGTATCACGATCGCGCACGACACCCCCCACCTGCTGCAAAAAGGTGTCATATCCCAATCGCTCAATCAGCACCCGGCGCAGTTCAACATTTTCGACATTGAGAATATCTTGTCCCGTATGGGTTTCAAACGCGATCGCATCGCTGACCCGCACGCCCCGCCAGCGCAACACAAATCCATGCCCTTTCGGAAGGTGCATAATTCCGCTGTCTGCAATTTCAATCCAGTGCGTCACATGCAACCCTTTCGGCAGGAACGTGAGATTCGGACAATCACTAATATCCAAGCTTTCACACGTGAGATTTTCGGGCAGCGTGTAAAGGGCTGACGCGCGACTTAGATTCAAATGACCCAAAACGCGCATCCCGTCCCAAGCGCGACGTTCAAGAATCAACTTCCGAGCACGATCGCCCGAAATCGGTTCATGAGTTTCAGGAAGAGGACGAATCGACTTTTTGGGAATTCGCCCATTTGCCATTAAGCTCCGCATTAATCAGACACCTCAACATAGTGACCAGGACGATATTCGCGCTGTTTCCAAACTCGATACAATCCCTGCGGAAGCTCGATCGCATGATGTTCCTCGTGAACTAAGGTGGCACTGAATGCTTTAACTTCTAAAAATAGATTCTCACCTTGCTCCCAAAGTTGCACCGCTTGAGCTTGCTGAATTCGATGCTGATGTCCTGTTACTTCACCTTCGGCTAAGGTTACACTCTCGCGTTTTCTCACGTTATTGGGAAGACGATCAATTTGTCTCAGTAAAACATCACCATGTCGGTAAAGCGTACCTGCAATCGGACTTCGCATCAGCGTACTCCTGAAAGTCTAAATTAGTACAATTTTACCAATTGAATACTCTGAAGGTCAATATTTATAGAGAGTCCTCAATCTTGCTTTAAGACAGTCGATCGCACTTTGAGTGTCATAACCAAGCGAATCGATGCTACTATTGCCAAGAATTGTTTCGCAAATTGTTCATATTCATGAACAATTGTCATTTGATCGCGATCGGAAACTTAATTCGTTTCGCCTCGGTCAAACTGAACAGGATGATTGAGCCGAATCACAACTCCGATCTGATGCAACGAGCCTGCGATGAAAATCCGCCGTTTGCAGATGATCGATAGGGACAGTAAACGCCTCGGATTTCAGTCGATGTATCGTTTTTGAAGCCAGGAGCAATCATGAAGTCATTGGTTCGTTGGAGTACAACCGCTGCGTTAGTTGGCGGAACCTTGATGGGGACGCTAGTCGGCGGGCTGCAGGCACTTGCCCTAACACCAGAACAAATTAGTCAAAAGTTACGGGCTGTTCCAGTTTTCACGATCGCCAATAACCAAGGTGCGCCACTCGTCGCCCAGCCTCCCAACGGTCAAAAGGGAAATCCGGTTGCAGGGGTATTTATTAGCCAGAAAGATGCAGCAGCATTTTTAGAGAATTTGAAAGCAAAGAATCCAGCCCTGGCAAAGGATGTCAGAGTCGTTCCGGTCTCGCTCGCTGAAGTCTATCAACTCAACCAGGGAGCACAAGGCAAGCCTGATAAGTTAGATTTCGCGTATGTTCCTACGAAGCAGCAGGTTGATTCTGCTGTCGCGATTCTCAAGCAAGGGGGTCAGCAAGTCAGCCAGTTTAATGGCACACCGCTATTCGTCGCACGAGCTGGAAAAGAAAAGGGATTTTTGACGATTCAAGAAGGCAACCAGTCTGTGATCCCAATGTTCTTTAACAAAGAAGATTTACAGCCGTTGGTCGATCGCTTTAAGCAACAAAAGCCTGATTTAGCAGCCACAGTGGATATTCAGGTCTTCCCGCTTGAAGGCGTAATGGAAGCGATGAAGAAGGAAAAAGACCCGCAACTCGATAAGATTGTGCTGATTCCGCCGAGAGAGACGATCGAGTTTGTGCGATCGCAGCAACCGCAGCAGGGTCAACAGCAAAGACCGCAGCAGGGTCAACAGCAAAGACCGCAGCAAGGTCAACAGCAAAGACCCGCTCCACAACCGCAAAGACGTTAATTTGAATGGGATTTTCAGTTCCCGGTGTCCAACTTTGGCAGTGGCGATCGCGCGCAAAAAATAGCGCGATCGCCCACGGTCTTCCCCCGAACGAAGTCGATTGGCTCTTGCAAGAATTAGCAGGAGTGAGTCGGCTTTTCCTGCGTTTGCAGCCAGAATCCGAGCTTGAGTTGAAGGTGTCTTTACAAGAACTCGATCGACTTTGGCAGCGCAGAGTGCAGGAATTCGTTCCCGTTCAGTATTTAGCGGGCGTTACGCCTTGGCGTGAATTTGAATTGCACGTCGCTCCGGGAGTCTTGATCCCGCGACCTGAAACGGAATTGCTGATTGATTTGGCACTCGCGCAAGATTTAACCCTCAAATCGGGGCATTGGGTAGATTTAGGAACCGGAAGCGGGGCAATCGCGATCGGACTCGCTTTTGCCCTACCGAATGCGACCATTCATGCCGTTGATCGCAGTGCAGAAGCTTTAGCGATCGCATCACTCAATGCAGAAACCTTGAATGCACCTGTTCAGTTCTATCAGGGCAATTGGTTTGACGCGATCCCTCATTTGAAAGGTCAACTCAGCGGAGTGGTGTCTAATCCGCCTTATATTCCGACTGAGAGTGTTGCTGAATTGCAGCCTGAAGTGAGATTACACGAACCGCATCTGGCTTTAGATGGCGGAGCAGATGGGTTAGAGAGTATTCGAGAATTGGTGAATCGTGCCCCGGACTATCTAATTTCGGGAGGCGTTTGGATGGTTGAGATGATGATGGGACAAGGAAACGCGATCGCACAACTGCTTTCGGCACAGGGAAGTTACGATCGCATTGAGATTCACAAAGATCTCGCTGGAATTGAACGATTTGTAACTGCTTACCGACTATGATGCGACCGACTCCAATACCACCCGAACCTGGACAGGAATCTGTCTGGGATTATCCGCGCCCACCGAGATTAGAGCCTGTTGAGAAACAGATTCAGATTATTTTTAATGGCGTGACGATCGTCGATACGCATCACGCGATGCGAGTGTTAGAGACAAGCCATCCTCCGACTTACTACATTCCACCAGAAGACATTCAGCAACAGTACTTACTGCCCTCGGCTCGCACCACATTCTGCGAATGGAAAGGGGCAGGCAGTTATTACAGTGTCAAAGTGGGAGAAAAAAGCGCGATCGATGTCGCTTGGTACTACAGCAATCCGACTCCAAACTTTGCAGCGATTCAGAACTATGTCGCGTTCTATGCAGCTCCGATGGATGGATGCTATGTGAATGGAGAAAAGGTGATTCCGCAGCCAGGACAGTTTTATGGAGGCTGGATTACAAAAGATATCGTAGGCCCATTTAAGGGTGAGATGGGATCTTGGGGGTGGTAGCTAAGAAACTGAAACCTTGAAGTGTTTCCAAAGCCTTCAATTTCTTCGCGTAAAATAGAGCCTAGACCGAGGACGATCTAGGCTCCGTTTTTTATAACCCAACCTAATTAAGCCAGTCGGGAAGTCTCGTAAGAGTTCAATACCTTTATTACTTTCAATCTTACGCAAAGCATTTCCAAACTGGTGGGAAAGCACACAGTTCTTTAGATTTTGACACTTAGTTTAACAATACGGCTGGGATCATACGACCGATCCTGCGAAACTACAGTTTTGGCAAAGACAGAACTAAACGCTGATTTTGCCCAAATTGGTCGATGAGATCGCGTCGCATCGCTAAAAATAACGCAACAATAAAAGTATCCTTAACTCCAAGTGTTCATGAGCAGCAACGAATTAAACAGCACCGAATTTGCCCGGTATCTTGAGCAAACTGGAAATGTGACAAAACCCTGGTTGCTCGCCCAGCTTAGACTCATGAAGCTGAAAGAACAACGATCGCAGCTATCCTTAGAAGAATATGAACAGCGAGTGACCGATATTCATCAGGATGTGATGAATTTGGGCGAATGGTGGGTTGGAATCGAAGATGAGGTGTTCTAATGCGACGGCGTAAGCAAGCGACGGTGGAAATTAATCTCAATGATCCGCAGTACTATCTGAATCGAGAGTTGAGTTGGATTGAGTTTAATAGCCGAGTTCTTCATGAAGCATTTGATCCACGCACGCCTTTACTTGAGCGCTTAAAGTTTTTAGCGATTTTTAGCTCGAACTTAGATGAGTATTTCATGGTACGCATCGGAGCACTCAAAGAGCAAATTGAAGCTCAGGTAAGAAAGCTGAGTCCAGATGGTCGCACGCCTCAAGAACAGTTAAATTTAATCAACGATCGCTTACGTCCCCTTGTTGCAAAACAGCATCGTCATTTTGAAGAAGCACTGCGCCCGCAGCTTTCAGCACAAGGCGTTTATCTACTGGACTATATCGATCTTAACCAAGAACAACGAGCATACTTACATCAATACTTTGAGGAAAAAGTTTTTCCAGTTCTGACTCCGTTAGCGATCGATCCTGGACATCCTTTTCCTTACATTTCCAATCTCAGTCTCAACTTAGCGGTTGTGATCAAAGACCCGGTAGACGACGAGGAACTGTATGCACGGGTAAAAGTTCCGAAAGTTTTGCCACGATTTATTCCTTTGCCGATCGAGACGCAAGATCTGCCAACTTCGATCGCAAAAAGCCGGGCAACCGTCTGGGCAGGTGTGCCGCTCGAGCAAGTCATTGCTCACAATCTAGAGGCATTATTTCCTGGCATGAACATTCAGGAATATCATCCCTTCCGAATCACGCGCAATGCCGATTTAGAAGTCGAAGAAGATGAAGCCGATGATTTGATGTCCGCGATCGAAGAAGAATTGAGAAAGCGGCGATTCGGTGGTTCTGCCGTGCGCCTTGAAGTCAATCCATCGATGCCCGAACAATTGCGATCGATGCTGATCGAAGAGATGGAGATTTCTTCAGAAGATGTTTATGAAATCGAGGGTCTACTCTGTCTGCGCGATCTGTTTATGTTTGGAGGATTACCGCTTCCAGAGCTAAAAGATCCCCCCTGGAGTCCGATTACACATCCGAAGCTCAAAAGAGTTAATGAAGTCCCTGTGCAAGAAGCTTTAACGCATGATGAGAACTTCTTTTCAGTCATGCGAAAGCAGGATTTGCTGGTACATCACCCGTATCATTCCTTTTCTCGCAGTGTGCAGCGATTTATTGAAGAAGCAGCCCACGATCCGAATGTGCTGGCAATCAAGATGACCCTATATCGAACTTCAGGGGATTCTCCGATCGTTCAAGCATTAATTGCAGCCGCAGAGAATGGCGTTCAAGTTGCTGCTTTAGTCGAACTGAAAGCTCGATTTGATGAAGAAAATAACATCAATTGGGCGAAAAAGTTAGAAAGTGCCGGGGTTCACGTTGTTTATGGGTTAGTCGGGCTAAAAACTCATACGAAGCTTGTCTTAGTCGTTCGACGTGAAGAAGACCGAATTAAAAGATATGTGCATATTGGCACAGGTAACTATAATCCGAAGACAGCTCGCCTTTATACCGATTTAGGGGTTTTTAGTTGTCGAGAGGAGCTAGGCGCTGATTTAACGGATCTCTTTAACTATTTGACCGGATATTCACGGCAGCAGTCTTATCGCAGATTATTGGTTGCGCCTGTGAATTTGCGCGATCGTATGTTGGCATATATCGAGCGTGAAATTGAGCATCAACAGAACGGCGGTCAAGGTCGAATTGTTGCCAAGATGAATGCTTTGGTTGATCCGCGCTTGATTATGGCATTGTATGAGGCTTCGCAAGCGGGCGTTCAAATTGATTTGATTGTGCGGGGAATTTGCTGTCTGCGCCCCGGATTGCCCGAGATTAGTGAGAATATCCGCGTCATCAGCATTGTGGGACGCTTTCTCGAACATGCGCGCATTTTCTATTTCAACAACAATGGTGAGCCAGAGGTCTTTATTGGCAGTGCCGACTGGATGCCGAGAAATCTCGATCGCCGAGTTGAAGCAGTTGTCCCTGTCGAAGAACCGAGTCTGGCTCAAGATTTGCAAGAAATTTTAGGCATTATGCTGGCAGATAATCGTCACGCCTGGGATTTGCAGTCGGATGGTAAATATGTCCAGCGCAAACCCCAAGCGGATCAAGCTGAGCAGAGTTCGCAGCAAACTTTTATGGACATGGCGCAAAAGCAAAGTTAATTGCTTCGAGATCTTCAAATGTCAGACTCGCTCGGCAAGAGCAGCGAATGTAGAACCAGATTTCGTAGCTAGCTAATTTGCGATCGAACTCTTGCCAGAGTCGCAACTCTTCCAGACTTTCTAAGCGTTGGATCTTTCTCTTTAGAACAATGTGTGAGGTAAATTCGGATCATTTTGTTTCAGATCCAATCGATCTGGCTGAGAAGATCCAAATTGTAGAATCAGCTGCCAAGCATTTCGGTACATGGCGCTCTTTGGCTTACGCTGGCGTTTCTCAGCTTCTACAAAATGAATTTCACTGCCGTAGCTGATGAAGATATCAACCGGAAAAACATAGAACACATCAAGATCTGCAAGGTAAGCAAGAGCAAAATCGAAGTCAGTTGGCTGATAGACGTCCCGAAGCATGACGCGGCGATTTGTTTTAGTCCGACGATTATCAACGACATAATTACCAGAGGGTTCATCCAACCAAGCAGATTTCACCTGAATCTTGATTAACCTTCCCGACACATCAAAGACCAAATCATAGGGAAGTCGATCGCCAACAGGTTGCAGCACACCCCACCCCTGTTTCAGCGCATAGAGGATCGCAGCTTGCTCAGCAATATCGCCCCTTAGCTTAGTATCCATACTTCTAAATCTGTTTAAACGACTAGAGCGGTAGACTCTTTTGAATCTACCGCTCTAGATTTGGTGGCGGGGCATGGATTTGAACCATGGACCTTCGGGTTATGCTTACCACTACAACTTTCGTTGCCTGAACTCTGTTCAGTTTGTGGTCTGGACTGTCCCTTCACCCTCAGCTTTCCTGTTAGGGTGCTTGCCTAACCAGTCTCTACACCTTCCTCTTTCGAGGCTTGGTTCGGGATTACCGCGCTATTGGCTTCCCCGACTTAGACAAGTAAACACACATCAGTTTCTTGATATGCCGCCCATCTAGAAAATCAGCTTAAAAGCGTATAACTGATCTTCGATCCGAGCCCGACGAGCTACCAGACTGCTCTACCCCGCGTCGCTGTGTGCTTTCGCTTGGCAACTCAACCAGTATAACCATAAGTCCCCAAAAGTTGCAATACCCAATTTAAAGCGAGAAGATAGAGAGGTTCTTATTTGAGCCGAAATCATGGCGACTTGGCGGTGCGTAAAATATTGTGGAGCTTGCTGCAACCTCGATCCGAGCGATCGACCAGAGTTAGAAACCTATCTCAATCCCGAACAACTCCATCTGTATCTCAGCATGGTCGGTGAAGACGGCTGGTGTGTGAATTTCAACCAAACGACTCGCGAATGCGAAATTTATGACACTCGACCGAGCTTTTGCCGCGTCACGCCGGAAACCTTTCAGGAGATGTTTGGCATTGAGCCAGAAGAATTAAACGAGTTCGCGATCGACTGCTGTCGCGAACAGATCGAAGCCGTTTATGGCGATCGCAGTTTGGAGTCGTTGAAATTTGAGCGAGAAATTGGACTCTAGCAAAAGAAAGCATTTGCGGGTATAGTGTCAGAATAATGAAAAGAAAATGAAAGTAGTTTCATGCCTTCTCCTGACCTCCCCACCCTTGAAACACAAGAAGTCATCATTCTTGAAAAGACCCAGCCTAGCCTGAAGGCGAATTTTCTGAGCGCCTTCGGTTCCACTTTCATCACGATCTTCTTAGCCGAGTTAGGCGATAAGACCCAACTGGCAACCTTGCTGATGAGCGCTCAATCTCATCATCCTTGGATCGTGTTTGCGGGCGCTGCGACTGCACTCGTGGCAACCAGCTTAGTCGGCGTTCTGGTCGGGCGTTGGCTCTGTCAAAACGTTTCTCCAAAAACCTTGGAAAAAGCAACCGGTGGAATTCTCTTATTAGTTGCAGCGCTGTTAGTTGTCGATGTCATGGGGATGTAAATTATGGACTGGCAATTAATGGGCATTAGTTTTGTCACTGTCTTTTTAGCAGAGCTAGGCGATAAAAGTCAGCTTGCCGCGATCGCGCTCAGCAGCAACAGCAATAACTCTCCCAAAGCAATTTTTCTTGGAACTGTAGCGGCGTTAGTTCTAGCCAGTTTTATTGGTGTGATTCTTGGAGAAGGAACCGCACAGCTTTTGCCGACAAAATGGACAAAAATCATTGCAGCGATCGGATTTTTGATCCTAGCCGTACGACTCCTTTGGTTTAGCAACTGCGAAGAAGAAGCGTAACCCCATTGCAATTCTACAATTTAGAAAAAATTAGAGAAAAAGCCTCCAGCATTTGGAGGCTTTTCAATGGAGTTCACCGCACGAATTGGAATTCACCATTCCAAACTTGTCTAAAATTCACGTTTCAGCAGCCATCCCCCTGCAAGTAGCTTGCACGATTCAAGCATCCAATAGCCGATGTGAAGCTGATCCATTCCCGTTGGAACTTGCGCAGGCGCAAAGAGATTCAGATTCAAGCCGAGCGCACTCATCTGAGGCGACAGCAAATAAGTGCAAGTTATCGCGATCGCAAACAACACTCCAGCTAATACGATCGAAGTTAAAGTCTTCTCAGACTGCTGCTGAACTAAAACACTCGTCAAAACCGAAGCAGCACAAAGCAATTCTAAGCGATTAAATATCCAGAAAATTCCATATCCAGCCGTTGCAAAATCAGGCTGCGACATCATTCCAGCTGCAAATAGACTTGGCAGAACTACCAAATCAAGCAACACACTACTGCTGATCCAAAATGCCAAGGTGAGGATCAAAATCTTTCGCCAATTTACAAAATTGGAACTGACTTTTGAAGCGACAGTCATAACGCAGACCTATGCTCGAATTACTCTAAATTCAGCCTAACAAATCCCACTTTAGACGATGGATTTGAGATAAGAAACTTAGCAAAGAAATTTAGATCAAAAATAGAGGATCTAGCGATAAAAACTAGATCCTCTATTCAGGTAATCGAACATTAAAATATAAATCGAAACTGATCAGAATCCTGCAACTTCCATCTTGAGAGATGCAATATCCTCCTTAATTGATAACAGTACAAACTCAATTGGCTACGTATCTTCTGAAAACAGCAAGATATCCAGTTGCAGGGGCTTTGAGGCGGAGACACAGAACTCAAAGCGGTGGTATGGAGATTGAGGAGAAACATCTCTCTGTGTCTGCATTTAAATTAGCATTTCTCTCCAAAATTGACGAGCGAGTTTAATAGTTAAAAATCGAAGTTAATATAAGTTAATCTTCTCTTAAACTCCGGTTTAAAGTACGATCGCTTAGACTGAAAGTATTGCTCTACATCGCTTTATGAAAAGCCAATTCGCTGCAATTGTCTTCAGTCTTTTGAGCTTGACGCTTCCCGCTCAAGCCGTACAAGTTCGAGGCACAACTTACTTTGTCTCCCCACCTCGGCTAGTCGGTGCATCCACCACTCAGAATCATGTCTATGCTTGGAGCGCAACCTACTACTTTACGTTAGAGATTCCAGACAATTCGGGCGAACCCCTGCAACGAGTGACGATCGCTCAAGACGATGGAGTTGATCGGGTTCGGTTCAATCTCAAGGAAACAGAAGCCTTCGACGGCGATCGGCGATCGCGCACTAAACTTGGACTCGGTGAAGTTACGCTTGACGAGAAAACCAAAGCCGTAACTGTTAACTTCAATCCACCAGTTCCGGCTGGAAAACGAGTGACGATCGCACTTGCACCAGAGCGCAACCCCGCTTACGGAGGAGTCTACCTGTTTGGAGTCACTGCCTTTCCCACAGGCGATCCAGCCTATGGACAATTTCTAGGATTTGGGCGCATCTCAATTTACGACAATCGCTTTGATTCGTTCTTTTTCCGTCCTCGATTTCGGCATTAGCTACAGATCGATCTGTTTCTATCCCACATCAACCCTTGCGCGGCTGCAAACTCTGTATCTTCTATTCCGCAAGCTTTAGTGCCACTTCGGGAACAGGAACATCTTGCACCAAAATCGATTTTGTGACTAGTCATACTGAAACTGTGAGAGTCCCCAGGAGTGAACCCATCATGCAAGCTTCTCTACGCTGGTCAATTTTTCCGACTGCGATCATGGCTGTTTTCGCAATGTCTAATCTCGCTGCAAGTCAACAAGTGGTCTCGATCGCCTCTAATACGTCGCCCATTACTCTCAATGGCATATCCGGAGGTGACAAAAAAGATTCAAGCTGTGCTGGCTTCATTGGCGATCGTCCAAATCACACCGTTCAAGTCACTGCCGATCGTAATCTCAAATTTACACTTCAAGGCAGCGGCGAACCGACACTATTGATCATCGGTACACAAGGACAAAATTTTTGTGTCCAAGCTGATCGTCTTTCTAACGGCAAGGTGGAAATTCCAGGGCGATGGACAAAAGACAATTATTCAGTCTTTGTAGGAGACAGAGGACGGGCGCGAAATCCTTATACATTGTCTATTTCTCCGCAATAGAGCAGACAAATGAGCCGCTCGATACGAACATATCTGCTCTCAAACACGATCATTTCAAATCAACAAGAGTGCCGATCCTTCTAACAGGATCGGCATTCTAATTAAGAGTGACTTTTCTTGTGTTCCGCTTCTTGCCCCAATTGATTGACTATCGCAATCAAATCCTGCACTGCCGTCTCTTTATTACAAAACGCATCCACTTTTGCCGTCTGCAGCATCACCTCAGTTTGAGGATCTTCTAACGACGAATACGCCAAAATCTTAATCTGGGGATGCACGCTCTTAATCTGAGTTGAAGCACTCAGCCCATCCATGACAGGCATTTGTAGATCCAGAACGATCACATCGGGGCAATGCCGATCCGCCATTTCCACAGCTTCTCGTCCATTGCTCGCTAAACCTACTAACTCGATTCCCGCTTGACGCTGCATTGCTAACTTCAAGCTAAATCGGGTTAGTTCATGATCATCGACAATTAAAACACGCAACACTTTGCACTCACTAGACAGCATGGGACAACCGACCGATAATTCGAGTGTTACAGGAGAGTGTAGCGAGACGAACACTCTGAAAACCTCTACCGCAAGGATTAATCTAGTCAGCCATTTTGGAGAAGAGCGAGGAGAAGCAAAAAAAATCAGCGATCCTTTTACTAAATCAAGCATTTAGAAGAAGCATCGCTGATAGCAACCGACAGACTTGAAAACTTACATCCAATCTTTCAATAAGGCTTGACGACGAGGGTGACGTAGCTTTCTCATCGCTTTCGCTTGAATTTGGCGCACACGCTCGCGGGATAAATCATAGATCTGACCGATTTCGCTCAGGGTGTAGTGCTGACCATCCGTTAAACCAAATCGCAACTTAATAATTTCACGCTCACGATCGCTCAAATGATCCAACACGGAGTTGAGGCGATCGACTAATAATTTGTGATCCAGATTATCGTTGGGTGCAACATTATCTGCATCTTCGATCAGTTGCATTAATTCAGTATCTTCATCGCGTCCCACCCAAGCATGAAGCGATAAAGTACGCTGGCTCACGTCTAGAACCTGCTCTAACTTATCTTCCTCCATATCCAGCGCGCCTGCTAACTCTTGCTTGGTCGGCTTGCGACCGAGTTCTTGAGAAAGCATTTGCCGAACTTTACGAACCTGATTGAGCTTTTCAACCATGTGTACGGGTAAGCGCACTGTTCTTGATTGAGACGCAATAGCACGGGTGATCCCTTGACGAATCCACCAGTAGGCATAGGTTGAGAACTTATAACCCCGTTCGTAATCGAACTTTTCAGCAGCCCTCATCAGACCCATCGCCCCTTCTTGAATTAGATCTAAGAAAGGTACGCCCCGATTCAGGTACTTTTTCGCGATCGAAACAACTAAGCGCAAATTTGCCCGGACTAACTTCCGCTTTGCTCGCTCTCCTATGACTCCACCTTTTGAAATTTCTCTAGCGAGCTCAATCTCTTGTGCCTGAGTTAAAAGGGGGTAGCGTGCCATCTCTCTCAGGAACATTCCAACCGAGTCATCTGATAGACCTAAATATTCGCTGGTTTTACCACGCAGCGATTTCGCCAAAGCTTCGGGTGAAAGATCTTCATTTTCGAGAGACTCGAGTTCGGAAAGATCGATATCGCCCTCAGTTACAACTGAGTCAACCGGAAAGGAGTCAGTGGGTAATTTAGTTGCCATTGTCAGGTTACGCTGGGTCTTTAATTTTTTCGGAAAGTCATCTTCAACTGCAACCTACTGTAATCGAAATGTTTGAGTTTGGTTCAGTAAAATAACGCTTTTTTGATTGTTTTTTATGCACTTTATCAAGGCTTAGTTTATGAATTGAAATGAGTCCGTTTTTTCGCTGAATTTCAGTAGCTATACGGAAGAAACAACACGGTGGAAAGGCGGTATAGTAATCGGTTTTTGCTTAAGTAACTGTCCAGAACTTTCACTGAGTTGTACAGTTACACTAACTCATTTTAAGAATTAGATCCGGGGAATTGCAGTGGTTTTTTGAAGAAATTTGAAATTGTGATGTTTCTCCGAAATATTGCGGAGGAATCAAAGAAACCTGGATCGATTCAATTTGAATTTTGAAATTAGTGTCTTTGTAGAGTAACTTAGACTACAAAAAATAGCGCACTAATTTGAAGAGTTAAAGACAAAAGTCGAAGATTGACACTTTTGAATGGGATAACCCAAAAAAACACGCCCTAAAGTACACTCAGGGCGTGTTAATGCAAAGATTGACAGTAGATTAGTCGCGGTTGCTCAATTTCCAAGTTGCGCCAGAAACGAGATTCGTCAGAATGTGCGCCACAATCGGGACTAAGAGATTTCCTGTCCAAACGGCGCTCAGACCTAATGCTATGCCGACTAAGGATGCCCATACGACATACGACCATTGTTTAAGATTGCTCATATGCAGGACTCCAAAACAGAGGCTTGATAACAGAACGCCAAGCTCATCTAAGCCAAACTCTGGCAGCATGACCCCTCGAAATAAGAGTTCTTCACTTAACCCGGGAAGTAACCCAAGCCAAAGCAGATCAGGAACGAGCAGGGGTTTGATCACCATCGTGAGATATTGATCCGCACTTCTGCGATACTCTCCCCAAATCCGGTAGACGATCGCACTAGCAATCGAGATGCCAACGCCTAATGCTAGTCCTTCAAGCCAGGCTTGAACTGAGAAGCGAACGGGCAACATTGATAACTGGCTAAAATGAAGCCAAATTTTAGAAACAACTAATAGAACAACCGCGGTTACCCCCATTGCAATGAGAACTTGGGTACGAGTTAGCGGCTGCATTTCCGGCGTATCAGGAATTTGTTGTGCCACAGTAAATTTAAGGTGCTTGATTTAAGGCTCACAGTATAACTCAAGCGCTCGAAAGGAAACTAGAGGCTAAATTCCTGTAAGTTGCGATCCCCGAATCGATTGATCGAACCGTTTGAGAGCAGCGATTTCTGGACTTAACGCTGTCGGGTTGATCCCTGCACGATCGCAGATCAAAATCCCGATCGCTTCTAAATAAGATTTGACGATTGTTGCGCGAATTCCCAAAGCTTCTGCGGAAACATTAAGCTTTGTCTGGTTCTCTTGCACGGCAATAATTCGCGTGCGTGTCTGACTGAGATGCAAGATTGCACTCCCTCCGCAGGCAGAAGCAGGAATCACTAAAGCATTCATCTGATCCGCCCAAATTGCATGAGCCTTAGGAAATTCTGTAAATTGTGGTGCACGACTCAAACCGACTAAGACACAAGGTAAGAAAGTATGTCCTAATTCTTCCGCTGCCGATCGCGGAGAGAGATCAGGATCCAGGGGTAACGCAGACAAAGCAGGCGCGTGTGCACAAGGCACACGAAATGTGCGCACAATGAGATGACTGATCACCGCTTCTGCTCCAGATAGCGGATCTACACCTTGCCCATGTCGATAGTTCTGCAATGCTTCACTACCTGTATCGTCAGGAAATCGAGCGACAACCGCGATCGCATCGGCTCCAGCCTGAATGAGTTTCTCAGCCGCTCTCAATAAGCTATCAGGATGCTCGATCGTGCCCCAGGTCGCGCCGGACTTTGCCGTTCTTAATTCAACATTCAAAGGCTGATCTGTGACCACATAGTCCAAAATATTTAGTCCTAATGTGGCTCTTGCAGCATCCGCAACTTGTAAATGCCTTAGTTTCAGATCAGGTTCGATAGCTTGATCCAAAATCAAGCCAATCCGATTCGAGGTAGTGGGTAACAATCCCCAATGTCCAGCAGCGAACTGATCTAACCCATAGCCTTCTACATAAAGTGCATTCGGTAGATTCCAGTAGAGTTGTGCGCCGTTGAGAACATTGGGGTGCGTGATCAAACAATCTGCAACTTCCGAGATCGCGCGCGCGACAGGCATTGCATCCCCTGCATATCCGCCGATTGCAGCTCCAATCCCAGTTGGAACAATCAGCCCAACCGTAAATGATGGTTTATTCACGAGTCACGACCGCTTCGATCTCAACTGTATTTGCATCAATTCGAGTAATTGCCCACCGCAGAGGCTCACCGAATTGACGCAGTTTTTGTTCGATAAGTGGATGTAACTCTCGAACGGGAGCTAAAGAAAGTTCGATCGTAATAAAATCCGTGATCATCCTTGCTGTCCGAATTGCTTTTTGTAAACGGTTTCTTCTTTTTCGGTTTCGAGTTTGATATTCGATCGCGGATACGAGACACAAAGCAGCGCATATCCTTGCGCTTGTAAATCGGGGCTTACACCCATCCCGTCTGTTTGATCGACTGTGCCTTCTGTAATCAACGCAGCACAGGTCGTACAAACGCCCGCTGTACAGGATACAGGGAGATTCAAACCTTTATCGTCATTCGCAACACTGAGAATCGTGCGATCGTCGGGCACTTCGATCGTGTAGATCTGACCTTGATGTGAAATTTCGACAGTATAAGTAGCCATAAACAATGATGTCTGGAGGATCATTATTATCCATCACGAGTGGCGATCCTGCCAGCGCAAAAGTTTTGCTGACCATTCTAAATTTATCCTCAGTTAATAGCCCCTTAACCTCTTCTCAGTCGGAATTTAATAGCCAAGTGAGATGCTGCTGTAAGACCTGAAAAGTGCGTCTTTATCGATCACGAGGTTTCTACTAGTAGGATCGCTACTCGTGCCATATTTTCAGATATTTCTAAGAGTGATCTATCGTGCTCTCTTCACGTCAAATGATCCAACTGCGGGGATAAATAATTTTGAGTTGATATTGACGGGTGGATCAGGCAAAAGGAACAGTAATAGCAATAGTACTGATTTCAGGAAAACGGCAGCAGCAATGCGATCGCATTTTACTCTCGTTAAGACCAGCACTGATTCGGGCATTCTAACCAATGATGAGCTTTGACCCAGAAAGAGATGAACGATCCGATTGCTCCAATCGTGAATCAGTTTGACCAAGATCCGAGTGCAATTCGGATTCAAAAGTTACTAGTTTACGTGTGTCGAAATCATTGGGAGAGTGAGATGTCCCTTTTCGATGCTAGCCAGTGGAGATCACTGATCGAAGAAGTCAGAATCGCGTATCCGACACTCGACCAATTGCGCTCTCGTCTGACTCATCAAATCGGAACGCTGAATAAATCCAAAGAATATGCCGCAATTGGACAAATCATTCTTTCTGTTCTAGAGGGACTTTATGCCGAAGGTGCGGTCACGATGGTTAGCGCGTCACGGCGATCCACGAAATTAGAACAAGATATCAACATTCATCGCATCAAGAAGCTTCTTATCTACACTTGTAAAAAATATTGGGAAGCGAATTCTTACATCATTGAACAAACCGCTCTTCCGGACCTGATTGATACTTTGATCAAACAGTATCCCACCACTGCAGAACTGCGATCGGGGTTGAATAAAATGGTGAAGACTTTGAATAAATCGGTTGAGTATGCATTGATTGCAGAGATCATTATTCGTGAAGTAGAACCCCTGTATGGCAATGATCAACCAGCAGACAATTTAGCGCTGTGTGATCCGATTGACTTATTTGATATTCGGCGTGCGATTCTCAAATCTGCAAACCCTCTACAGACAAAGGTTTTACTGTTTTCATCCGTTTACTATTTGTTCGAGTTTTGTGAGCAAGATTGGTCAAATCTCAAACTTTATAGCTTAGATGGATTACTGCGAACCGTTGTGATTCAATCGGCAACGCTCGAGGAACTCCAGCAGCTTTTAAATAGTAAAGCGAGTCAACTGCGAGATCCAGATACTTATCTAGAGATTGTGCCTGTGCTAATCAGATCTCTGAAAAAGGATTACAACGATCTCCGGCAAAAATTGCAACAAGTCTCTAGCGTGAGTAGTCTTGCAGATACAACGATTGCACGATCGACTCGCGCATTTTCCTAGAAGTTGGGAAAACTGAACATCAAGATCTTCGTAGGGCTGCATGACGATGAATGCTCAAGAATTGATGCGACAGTATGATGCCGGAAAACTCAACTTTTCGAGTCAAAATTTAAGCAGAATTAATTTGATAGGGGCGGATTTAATTGGCGCCAATTTGGCTCAGGCAGATCTCAATCATGCAGTTTTAATTCTAGCTTTTCTCAATCGCGCAAATCTGAGCCAGGCAAACTTGTTGCAAGCGAGCCTGAGCGGAGCAAATCTCAGTCAAGCTGATTTACTCAATGCGAATTTACGGGATGCAGATTTACACGGCGCAATTCTCTGTGGAGCTGATTTGCGTGGGGCTGACCTTTCACTCGCGATCGCATTAGATGCAAATTTTAGTGGTGCGGATTTGCGAAATGCAAACTTTAGCGGAGCCGACTTGCGCGGGGCGGATTTACGCGGCGCAAATTTTAGAGAGGAGAAACGCGCTTATGAAGGCGCAACGCTACGCGGAGCCGATTTACGTGGGGCGGATTTACGCGGCGCAAATCTGAGTGGAGCGGATTTAAGTCGCGCCAATCTCGCAGGTGCAAATCTCAGCGAAGCGAGTTTGAGAGAGGCTAACTTGGCGCAAGCGAATTTGAGTGAGGCAATTTTACGCGGTGCTTTTCTGACCGATGCGAACCTGAGCGAGGCAAATCTGACTCAAGCGAGCCTCAGAGACGCAAAGATGAATCGATCGATTCTCAATCAAGCAATCCTCAGCCAAGCGAATCTCTCAGAAGTGACCTTAAACCATGCAAAATTACATAAAGCGAAGCTCGATCGTGCGAATCTGACGCGCGCTCAAATGAATCAAGCAGATCTAAGTCGCGCGGATTTGCAGAATGCAATTTTAATGGATGCCGTTTTAGTCGCCGCTTATTTGGGACGTGCTGATTTGCGTCAGGCAAATCTGACTCGTGCGAATTTTACACGCGCTGAAATGAGTAGTGCTTTAATGACAGGTGCGATCACGGATTCTATGATTCAACCCGATGGTTCAACTGTATCGTAACCTGTCGTTCCAAGAACATAGAAGAACTCATACAAACACTCTCTCGAAACCACCCAATTTTTTAATTGTCTTCTCTATCTAGCACTTGATAACGCTGCTTTAAAGCAGAAAAAGAGGGTACGATCGTACCCTCTCAACGTTGATTGAAGACTTCAAATTTAAAGTTAAACCTGACCACCAGCAGCCTGCAATCTAGCGCGCGCACGCTTCAATGCTTGAGTTGCTTTCAATTGGTCTTCTTTAGATCCACCTTGTTCTGCTTGAGCAAATTTGGTTTGTGCGTCCGCGTAAGCAGTTTGAGCAGCAGTCCGATCGATATCTTCACCACGTTCTGCCCCATTGACTAGAATCGTGACTTCATTCTTCTCGACTTCCGCAAAACCGCCCATCACTGCGATCGGAACCCAATTTTTCTCAGCCCGAACGCGCAGAACGCCCGTTTCTAAAGCCGTCAGCAAGGGAGCGTGACCTGAGAGAATGCCCAGCTGCCCTGTAGTGCTAGGAAGAATCACTTCCTCAGCCGAAGAATCCCAGACTGTTTTGTCTGGTGCAATTACACGAACAGTTAAAGCCATAGTAAAAAATGAAGGTAAAGGGTGAAATGAGAAGCGGTGAAGGATGAGAGTTCACCCTTCACAATTCAGATTTTCCTGGCAATTAGCCCGCCTTCATTTTTTCTGCTTTCGCGATCGCTTCATCGATGTCGCCAACCAAGTAGAATGCTTGCTCTGGCAGATCATCCAATTCACCAGCCAAGATCTTCTTGAAGCCTGCGATGGTTTTCTCCAGGGTTACATACTTACCAGGAGATCCGGTGAAGACTTCTGCCACGAAGAACGGCTGAGACAAGAAGCGCTCAATCTTACGTGCACGAGCAACGGTCAAACGATCGTCTTCCGACAATTCGTCCAAACCAAGAATCGCGATAATATCTTGCAATTCTTTGTAGCGTTGCAGTGTCGATTGAACTGCACGAGCCGTATCGTAGTGGTCGTTTCCAACGATGCTGGGTTGCAACATGGTCGAAGTCGAATCCAATGGATCTACCGCTGGATAAATTCCTTTTGCAGCCAAACCACGGGAAAGAACGGTGGTTCCATCCAAGTGAGCGAAGGTGGTTGCAGGTGCGGGGTCAGTCAAGTCATCCGCAGGTACGTAAACTGCTTGAATCGAAGTGATCGAACCTTCGGTCGTCGAGGTGATCCGCTCTTGCAAGTCCCCTACGTCTGTACCCAAAGTCGGCTGATATCCTACCGCAGACGGCATCCGACCCAAGAGTGCGGATACTTCAGAACCGGCTTGCACAAACCGGAAGATGTTGTCAACGAACAGCAATACGTCTTGCTTGTTCACGTCGCGGAAGTATTCTGCCATCGTCAATCCTGACAGACCGACGCGCATCCGTGCTCCCGGCGGTTCGTTCATTTGACCGTACACCAGAGCGATTTTCGATTCGTTCAGGTTGTCTTTTTTGATTACGCCAGACTCGATCATTTCGTTGTAAAGGTCATTTCCTTCACGAGTCCGCTCACCTACACCTGCGAATACGGATACTCCACCGTGATTCGTTGCGATGTTGTTGATCAGTTCCATCATGATGACGGTTTTGCCGACACCCGCACCACCGAACAGACCAATTTTTCCACCACGACGGTAGGGCGTGAGCAAGTCGATCACCTTAATTCCAGTTTCAAAAACTGACGGCTTCGTTTCGAGTTCGGTCAGTTTCGGAGCGGGGCGGTGAATCGGAGAAGTTTCAGTGTTATTGACCGGACCTTGGTTGTCCACAGGTTCGCCCAATACGTTAAAGATTCGTCCTAAAGTTGCGGTTCCAACGGGGACGCTGATCGGTGCGCCCAAGTCTGCAACCTCCATGCCGCGAACTAAACCATCGGTGGAACTCATTGCCACCGCACGAACTTGGTTATCGCCCAAAAGTTGTTGCACTTCGCAGGTCACTGAAACGTGTTGACCTGATTCGGTTTGACCCGAAATGGAGAGTGCGTTGTAGATTCGGGGCATTTTGCCACCGGGAAATCGAACGTCCAATACGGGACCGATGATTTGTGTGATGTAACCGATGTTTGTTTTCTCTGCGGTGGTGACCATGAAGAACGCCCTACAAGTTGTGGTTCTACTATTTGTGAATAGACCGTGTGAATACACGGGTTGCGCGGATTCGCCAAGAGTTAGCTTATCATTGAAGGGTTACAGATGATTAAGCAATTTTTCCTATTGTGCGATCGTTTGTTGTCTATGACACTGCGAAGAAATTGAAGCGCAAATCTGAGTGAGCAAGGATGGACTCAACTCATGTTTTGAGATTTTTCAAGACGCTGTAGAATTTTGACTAACTCCGAAATAATCGACTGTAGAGCGTTTCATGAGACATGCTGGCGATCGCGAATCCCCATCCACACGTTTCAAGTTCATCATCGCTTAGATCCGCGATCGTACTTTTCCCCATCTCTTCGCCCAACTTCAGCAGCAACTTTTGCCCAGAAGTTTGTCCCAATGGAATTAATTTCACGCCTGCGCTGACGAGATTCGTTGCCCAACTGTGCAGATATGCAAGAAGCGCCGAGGATTCTTCAATTTCCCAGAGTGCCGCGACGAGTCCGAACGCGATCGCGAAATTGCACCCGTCTGGAAAATTTGGAATCGGTTCGGGATAGAGCGCGCGAAATAATCGTAAAAGTGAACCGCCCATTTGTAGACTTTGCGATCGCAGTTCTTCGGTTTCGCGAGCGGCGGTAAACCATTGATTCCACTCCAGCACGCGATCGAACTCTTGATTCAGTGTGGCGCGATACGATCGCAGCATCATGGCTGCTTCGAGCCGAACTGCACCATAGTTTAATTCTTGAATGATCCAATGTTCGAGAGCATCGACATTGTGAATCACACCGCTATGTACTAGAGTTTCTAATCCTTCTGAATAGCTATATGCGCCAACAGGCAAAGCAGGACTTGCCAATTGCAAAAGCTTAGTGAGAGTGTCCATACGCACCGGATTCGGGTTGAAAGGGAACGATTTCAGATTTCACTTGGAGTCCGCGATGTTCTAACAAGTCTTGCAGCACGGGGTCAGGTGAAAGTCTCAAATACGCGCTACTAATTTCTAGCGGAACGTGGCGATTGCCTAAGTGATAGGCAGCTTGGAGCAGCTCTAATGACTGCGAGGTTGTGATGGTTAGAACAGGTTCAGGCTTCGCTTGAATTTTGGCGAATTTTCCCTGATCAGATTCCAGCCAGTCGCCATCTTTGAGCGTTGTGCCTCTGGGAAGATTGAGATACACTTCTTGCCCGTCATCAGATTGGAAGAGAAAGCGAGATCGCGTTCTCTCTTCAGCCGTGAGCGAGAGAATATAATCCGGTGAGGATTGAGGGGGAATGCGTCGGACGAAAGTCGGAGTCACGATAACAAACTGAAAACGAATTGTTCTCAGAGTATCGTGCTGTGATTTGAGAGGGCTAAATTTTTAGAATATCGATCGCTTTGCCATTTGCCTGCATCGATTCAGAAAGTGCGACTAAAGTTTGGACTAACCCCGCACCGAGCCAACCTGAAGAAATTGCTGAAGTTCGATTGTGCTGAACGCAGTCTAAGAAATGATTGCAGACTTGTTGAAGCGGTTCTTGATTTTGGAGGTCAAGAATTTCGCGACTTTGTGCGATCGGTCTAAATTTCTCGTCAAATTTTCCCCACTGTACAGTTAATTGATCTTGAGCCAGTTCGTCAAAAATCAAACTGCCATTCTCGCCAACAAGACACGATCGCCGCTGTTTGTCTGGATTGAGCCAGCTTAAATGCAGTCTTGCTTCAAAGCCAGAAGGATAAGTCAAAGTCGCCCAAACGGTATCGGCTAACCCTGCTTGTAACCAAGTCGATCCTTTTGCTTCAACTTGGCAAGGCGTTTCACCGAGCCAAAAATTTAGGATGGCAATATCGTGAAT
Organism: Leptolyngbya sp. GGD; assembly: GCF_026735145.1. Lineage (NCBI taxonomy): Bacteria > Bacillati > Cyanobacteriota > Cyanophyceae > Leptolyngbyales > Leptolyngbyaceae > Leptolyngbya > Leptolyngbya sp. GGD. The sequence goes on along the minus strand of NZ_JAPQKE010000002.1, from coordinate 1,164,413 downwards.
CGCTAAATCCCACATTGCATCGACATCAGAGCGAACGGGGCTGAGATGCGATCGCGTTGAATACCCATATCGCAACTGCCCAAGTTTGCCAGATTGGACGAGTTCTCGACCCCGCAACACCGCAGGATGGAACAAATAAGTGTGATCGATAACGAGTTGACGCTGTTGTTCCTCAGCTAAACGGCAAAGTTGGACTGATTCTGCAAAACTTAACGTCAGAGGCTTCGCTGCGAGGACATGCAGATCTTGTTTCAGTGCGGCGGTGATGAGAGTATTGTGAGTCGTGGCGGGAGTCGTAATCGCAACTGCATCGAGTCCACTCATGTCTAAAACGTCTTGCCATTGCGTGGTGCAGAAAACGTCTAATTCAAATCGTTGCGCGATCGCTTCTAATTGCTCAAGGCAGGGATCGACGACTGCCACCACTCGCGCTCTGGGATTGTGAAGAAAATTCCGCAGAAGATGCGCTCCCCAACGTCCAACGCCAAGCAGTGCGATCGCTGTTTGCTCTGACATAACCAACCTCTTAAAATCTTGGGCTGGTTAAGTCTCCTGACCGCTCAGCACCAAAAACGCCTCTTGCGCGGCTGCTTGTTCGGCAGCTTTGCGCGATCGACCTGTTCCTTGTCCCATACAGCGTCCTTGAATCCAGACTTCTGAAACAAAGCGGTTCGGATCATTGTGAGTGTTCCCCATTTCCTGAGTACGATATTCAGGGAGCGTTTTCTGATGCCCTTGTGTCCAGTTCTGCAAAGCAGCTTTGTAGTTTTGCCGAGCCGGATCAGCGAGAATTTCTTCAGCAAGGGGGTGAAATTGCTCATCGAGCCAAGGATGAATCAAACTGAGGTTATGAGTGCTTAGGTAAAGTGCTGCAAGAACGGCTTCGAGAGAATCGGCAAGCCGAGAATCACGTCCAGCCGGATCAGATTTGGCACTCGATGCGACGAGAAGATAACGATCGAAGCCAAAGGAATCTGCAATTTTGGCAAGAATACGATCGCTCACTAGAACAGATCGAATTGCAGTAAATTCTCCGACTTTCAAATCCGGATAAGTCTTGAGCAGAAATTCGGCAGCTGCTAATTTCACCACTGCATCGCCTACGAATTCAAGCTGTTCGTAGTTTCGTTCGGCTGAGAAGGTAATGTGAATCAGCGCGAGATCCATCAAATTCCAGTCGATCGCGTCGAGCTTTGATAGCCCTAATCGTTGAGCCAGTGCGTGGAGTTCCTGCTGACGGCGCGGGTAGGCAAGAGACATGGGATCAGTAAAAAATCAGGCTGTTCCCATCGTAGGGGTGAAAGGACACTCCGACAAATTTAAGCGGATTTCAAAACGGCATAGGTGCGCTCGATTTCGCTAACGGTTGCGCTTGTCAGTAAGGGCACTTCCGGCGTTTCATGCCGATTCATCGAAATCGTGGTGACTTTTAGCTGATCTGAACCGGGGAGAAATGACATCGTTCCAGTTCTGCTGCCCCGCCAGTGTTGGACTCTAACTTGCTCGATCGTGCCCGGAAAGACACCCGCTAAAAGCGCTAACACTTCGCTGGGTAAGCCAATCACGACTTGCCGCCCAAAAAATTCTTCAAATCCGGCTAATAATTTTTCCGCCCGCATCATCGGGTCAGGATGTTCGACGATTTTCTGAAGCCATCGTCCCCACTGAATTCTTCGTCCATAGGCTCGCCGACGTTCGTCAAAGGTTTGAGTCGGAATTAATTCAGGAGACCCGATCGCAATCACAGCGCGATAAATCGGTTCGACGCCGCAATTCACTGCTGCACCGGGTCCGGCAAACTCTGCGTGATATTGCTTACAGAGGATTAAACCGCTCTTTTTATGTTCGCTAATTGCGAGCAGGGATTCTGAGGACGGGCATACCTCGGAATGCTTCGGGAGTTCGAGTGTAGAAGCTTGACTTTTCACAGACTTACCCTACGGGGGTGCAAGTGGGCGATTGACTGACGAACGGCTCAGACGCGGACGTTTAGCACATTTATAGTAGACCAGGCAACCCCAACTCATTGCTTAACTTTCATGGACTTTGCTGAATCTACATATTGGTTCCCACTGTTTAAAGTAAGTTCAAGAAGAAAAGCGCGGATCACAATTTCTGAAGGGAGTGATTCTCAGTATCGGGCGCGCGATCGAGGGAAAAGTCCGTGTTTTCCACGAGTTTAGAAGCGGGTCGAGAAGAGTTAGACATAAGCCGGATTCTGTTCTCTTCATATCAAAGACATGAAGAGGGCAGTTATCTATCTGGGATTGAAGTTACCTTCAACCTCAAGCGGTTCACAATCGTCCGCAGACATGTCCGCAAACAATTCGCCGAAACAGGAAAAAACCCAACCTTTGTTTCGTCTGACCTTGCTCCCAACCGGGGTTTACCGAGCCAATACCTCTCGATATTGCTGGTGCGCTCTTACCGCACCTTTGCACCCTTACCAACGGAGTTGGCGGTATCTTTCTGTGGCACTATCCTCACGCTCACGCGCACTGGGCGTTATCCAGCAAGTCTGGGTTTTTGGGAGTCCGGACTTTCCTCAGATTTAGTTGTGCTAAATCCGCAACTGCCGCGCTGACTCTTCTCTGTTGTTTAGTCTAGCGGATGAAGGGTGGGGAGTGGGGAAGTGGGGAGTGGGGGAGAAGAATTATGATTTTTGGGTTTGGTTATTTCTCCTGATCTACCTATGGCATTTTGGGATTCCAGGGAAGTCCAGCTGTCCAGTCGAGTTTACGGACGTTGAAGCGACAGACGAGGCGAATGCGATCGCCGGTTGGAGAGGTGCCGAAACCGATGAAGCGTAAGACGAGATCGAGGTCGAACTGGAACGGTTCTTTGCTATTGACGAAGTTTTTGTAGAGTTTTTTCTTGGCTTCGGGGGCTTTTTTATTGGGTTCTGAAAAGTCGATTAAAGTCTTGCTTGCTTTGATCGTGCTATCTTTGCGAGCCATCATGTCTTCTGCAAAGATGTCCTCGAAGAGGGTTTTTCCAGGAGCAATGACGCTGAAAACTTGACGCTGAAATAGATCAGTCGAGTCGCCAGGAACGGAACGGGTGACCCGACGCGATCGCTTATCGTACTGTTCGGTTAAGACACAGTAGTCCCAATCGACATAGAGCGCCCGATCTTTCGTTTTGTTATTGATTCGGATTTGTAGCTTTTCCAGGTTGTGATATTCATAGCGACTGTTGAACTTAAAGCTAACGCCAACGGCATCAGTTAGATTTTGGTCGGCGAGCTGCTGCTTTAAGTCGTCCTCGTCGAGCCAGACCATCACTTCATCGTTGAATGAATTGACGATTTGGTAGAGGACGTAAGTAACGCACAAAAAATAGACCGTCAGTAAGACAAAATCGAGTTCAGTCATTCTCTTGGAGCAGATACAGCTTTGATTCTGTTCTTATACCATTTTGAGATTGGTTGTGTTCATCGATCAAAAAATCGGCGCAAGTTGCAATTGCGCCGATTCTTTCAAGACAAATTTAGAAGTTAATTTAACGCTCAAAATCTTTTTTGGCGTGTTTCCGATCGTAAACATCTCCACTAAATGGCTGTACTCCTGACTCTGGATACTGGTCATCTCTTAAACCGAAGATTCGACCAAATGCGCCGGAGAAATAGTCTACTACGTCTACTACAACTTTTGGAACGCTCATGAAATCACCTCTGAAGTTTCTAGGTCAACCAATTCAATGGGTGAATGATCTCTTACTGAGTCAATTATCAGGATTTCAAGAAAAAATGACTAGCGATCGCATCAATTTGTTAGAAAGAATAGGCTTTTTTCGGTGTTTCTTAAAGCTTTGTATTTTTGTTTTAAATAGCAACATAAATGAAGAGGGAGAACAGGCGCGATCGCGACAATTTCTTTACAAATCGAGAGGCTGATTTTTGTCGAATTCACTATAATGCACCGCGCATCACACATAAATTCGCTAGAAAAATCAGAAAGGGTCGCTTGACTTTTGGTTAAATTAACTATAATTTAGATGAAGAAGCGCTTTCAACTGCCCCCTAACTCTCACAACCCTTTTGCATCTAAGGAGGATTTGGGTGGAAGACCTTAAACTGACAATTCAACCTGAAGATTACAGTCTGCTCACTGATTTATATCAGTTAACAATGTCAGCTTGTTATGTGGGCGAGGGTTTGGATCAACGACGTGCCAGTTTTGAGCTTTCAGCGCGACGCTTGCCCAAAGGTTTTGGTTACGCGATCGCGATGGGTCTCGCACAAGCGTTAGATTATTTAGAAAGTTTTCGATTTAGCTTAGATCAAATTTCAGCACTGCAAGCCACCGGGATTTTTGACGATGCGCCCGCTGAATTTTGGACGGTGCTAGAAACAGCATGCTTTGAAGGAGATGTGTGGGCGGTTCCAGAAGGGACAGCAATTTTTGCCAATGAGCCATTTTTGAGAGTTGAAGCTCCGCTGTGGCAAGCGCAATTGGTGGAAACTTATTTGCTGAATGTGATTAATTATCAAACTTTGGTCGCAACTCGTGCGGCGCGGCTGCGAGATATTGCAGGCAAAGATGCGACCTTGCTAGAGTTTGGAACTCGGCGCGCGTTTAGTCCACAAGCCTCAGTTTGGGCAGCCCGAGCGGCATTAGCAGGTGGACTTGATGCAACATCAAACGTCTTGGCAGCTTTGAAGTTGGATCGTAAACCTGCTGGAACGATGGCGCATTCGTTGGTGATGGCGCTGGGTGCGATCGAAGGTACTGAATCTCAAGCGTTTCATGCTTTTCATCGCTACTTTCCAGGTGCGCCATTATTAATTGATACCTATGACACGATCGCTGCTGCTGAAATGCTGTCTAAACAGCTTCAAGCCGGAGAAATTCAGCTTTCGGGTGTGCGGCTTGATTCAGGTGACTTAGTTGATCTCTCGAGAAAAGTACGATCGCTGCTGCCTGGCGTTCCGATTTTTGCCAGTGGCGATTTAGATGAATATCGGATTGCGGAACTGAAAGCTCAGGGTGCGTGTATTGAGGGCTATGGTTTGGGAACGCAACTCGTAACAGGTTCGCCTGTGAATGGCGTTTATAAATTGGTCGAAATTGATGGCATTCCTGTGATGAAGGAAGCGCCTGGAAAGATGACTTATCCAGGGCGCAAGCAAATTTTTCGAGGAGAAAACCGCGATCGCTTAGGTTTAATCACAGAAGCTGCAAATGGTGAAATTCCCTTATTACAATTAGTCTTGAAGCAGGGAGAGCGAGTCAATGAGCCTGAGACGATTGCTGAAATTCGCGATCGGGCAACGGTCAATGTTGCGCGATTGCCAAAAGCGGTTCGATGTCTTGAAAACCCGGTATCGATTCCAGTCGAACTATCCCAAGCGTTATTTGAGTTAACTGATCGTACCCGGAGCCGTCACGCATGAGAATCGCGTTATTTGGAACAAGTGCCGATCCGCCTACGACGGGACATTTAGAGATTTTACGCTGGCTCTCGCAGCGATTTGATCACGTTGCAGTTTGGGCTGCCGACAATCCGTTTAAGTCTCAGCAAACTGAGTTGAGATATCGAACCGAGATGCTGAAAGTTTTAGTGGATGAGCTAGCGTGTGCCAACGTGGAAGTGCATCCAGAGTTGAGCCATCCGAGAACTCTGATTACGGTTGAGCGCATTCAGCAACGCTATCCGAATGCAGAATTAACGTTAGTGGTCGGATTTGATGTCGCGAGGCAATTATCGAAATGGTATCGTGCTCAAGAATTGTTGCAGCGCGTTCAAGTGTTGGTGATTCCGCGATCGCGCTATTCATTTACTCAAGAAGATTTGGAGCAGTTGAAGACTTTGGGTGCGAAGACTGAGATTGCCCCGGCAAGTGTTCCAGATGTTTCTTCGACTGCATATCGCGAAGGCTGTGACTTATCTGGGGTGACCGCTTCAATTCAGGCTTATATCGATCGGGAGCAATTGTATCCATGCCACGCACACATCGAAAAACAACCAGTTCATTAATAGGAGAGAAGCTTGCAGATTTCAGGGTGGGAGTCGATAACGCGATTTTCTCAGTCGATACGGCACAAAATCGGTTACTGGTTTTGCTCGTAATGCGTCATGAGGAGCCGTTTTTGGGTCAGTGGAGTTTGCCTGGCACACTGGTTCGCCAAGGGGAATCGCTAGAAGATGCGGCGTATCGAATTCTGTCCGAGAAGATTCGGGCGCGTAATCTCTATTTGGAGCAGCTTTATACGTTTGGTGGCCCCGATCGCGATCCGCGTGAGGCGAAAGATAGTTATGACGTGCGGTATCTATCGGTGAGCTATTTTGCGTTAGTTCGATTTGCAGAAGCTGAACTGATTGCAGATGGGGTGAGCGGAATAGCTTGGTATCCTGTGGATCAATTACCTGAACTTGCCTTTGATCACAACAAGATTTTGGAGTATGGTCATCGACGTTTAAGAAACAAGTTAGAGTACAGCCCGGTTGCGTTTGATGTATTGCCTGAACTGTTTACGCTGAGTGATTTGTTTCAGCTTTATACGACTGTGTTGGGAGAAAACTTTTCAGATTATTCTAATTTTCGATCGCGCTTACTCAAGCTTGGTTTTCTCTCAGATACGGGGGTAAAAGTTTCCAGAGGGGCGGGACGACCTGCTAGCTTATATCGCTTTGATGCTGAGGCATTTGCGCCACTAAAAGATAAGCCTTTAGTGTTTATTTGAGTGTTGAAATTATGGGACTTGGGATTGAAGAATTACTAGCCGATAAGCGAGAAGAGATTTTAGCGATCGCGCTAAAACACGGAGCTTACAACATCAGAGTTTTTGGCTCTGTTGCTCGTCATGAAGCAAATAGTAAGAGCGATATTGATTTCTTAGTAGATATGGGTGAAAAACATAGCTCCTGGTTTCCTGTTGGATTAATTCAAGATCTTGAAGATCTACTAGGGCGAGAAGTGGATGTTGCAACTGAGAAAATGCTGCATGAGCGGATTCGCGATCGTGTCTTGAAAGAGGCAATTTTCTTATGATTGACGATGGCTTAAATATGACTTGCATTGCAGAATGTGTTGCCCGAATTGAAGAATATACTACTGCTGGACAAGACGCATTTGCAGCATCAACTTTAATTCAAGATGCCGTCATTCGGAACTTTCAAGTAATTGGCGATGCAACTAAAAACCTTTCTCCAGAACTTAGACAATCTTATCCAGATGTTCCATGGCGAAGAATGGCTGGATTTCGAGATGTACTTGTTCATGACTATCTAAGAGTTGACCTGGCAATTGTTTGGGAAATTATCGAAATTGAATTACCTAGCCTCAAGCCGAAAATTCTAGAAATTCTGCAAACTTTGAATTCCATACCATCATGAAAATTGCGATCGCACAACTCAATCCGACGATCGGAGATCTCCAAGGTAACGCGGACAAAATTCTCAAAGCATCTCACCGCGCAGCATCTGAGGGTGTTCGTTTGTTACTCACTCCAGAACTTTCACTTTGCGGCTATCCACCTCGCGATTTACTGCTGCATCCAAGCTTTGTTGAAACAATGGCACAGCAGCTTTCTCAACTCGCATCGAATTTGCCTGAAGGTTTAGCAGTGCTAGTCGGAACAGTTGAACCGAATGCGGGAGCGGTTTCTACAGGTGGTAAACCTCTGTTTAACAGTGTCGCTCTGATTGAGAAAAGCAACATTCTCAAAGTCTTTCATAAGCGGTTACTACCCACTTACGATGTCTTTGATGAGGATCGTTACTTTGAACCGGGGAATGAGCCGAATCAGTTCGAGCTAGATGGCGTTCGGATTGGAGTCACGATCTGTGAGGATCTTTGGAATGATGAGGAATTTTGGGGGAAACGCACGTACAACTTGAACCCGATCGCAGATTTAGCTCAAGCAGGAGTCGATTTTACGATTAACCTTTCTGCGTCTCCTTACACCGTTGGAAAGCAAAAGCTTCGAGAAGCAATGTTGAAGCATGGAGCGGTAAGGTTCAATCAACCGTTGATCTATGCAAATCAGGTGGGTGGCAATGATGATCTGATTTTTGATGGGGCGAGTCTTGCGATCGACAGAAAAGGCGAACTGATTGCGCGAGCCGTTAGCTTTGAAGAAGATTGGGTTGTGCTTGAGTACGATTCAGAAAAGCAAGACTTCGAGAAAAGCTCGATCGCCTCTGCCCCAGAATGTAAAGAAGCCGAACTTTGGTCAGCATTGGTGCTAGGGGTGCGAGATTACGCCCGCAAATGTGGCTTTTCTAAGATTGTGTTGGGTTTGAGTGGTGGGATTGATTCCTCTTTGATTGCTGCGATCGCATCTGAAGCAGTGGGCAAAGATAACGTTCTCGGTATTTTAATGCCTTCGCCTTATAGTTCAGATCACTCGATTCAAGATGCTCTAGCACTCGCTGAGAATTTGGGAATTCAGACTCAAACATTTCCAATTGGAACCTTAATGGAATGTTTTGACCACACGCTCGATCCATTGTTTGCTGGAACGCCCTTTGGACTTGCAGAAGAGAACTTACAGTCTCGAATTCGCGGCACCTTGCTGATGGCAGTATCGAACAAATTCGGACATCTACTCGTTTCGACTGGGAATAAATCTGAGGTCGCTGTTGGTTACTGTACGTTGTATGGCGATATGAATGGGGGGCTTGCTGCGATCGCAGATGTTCCGAAAACTCAAGTCTACAAACTGTGCGAATGGTTAAATCGTTCTACTGAAATCATTCCGAACAATGTTCTGAGCAAGCCTCCGAGTGCAGAACTGAAGCCAGATCAAAAAGATCAAGACTCGTTGCCAGAGTATGACGTGCTGGACGATATTCTCGATCGCTATCTTCACCAGCATCAATCTTTAGCAGAAATCGTTGCAACCGGACATGACGCTGCGATCGTCGAACGAGTGGCGAAATTAGTTCGGATTGCGGAGTTCAAACGGAAGCAAGCACCGCCTGGATTGAAAGTTACCGATCGAGCTTTTGGAACCGGGTGGAGAATGCCGATCGCGAGTCGCTGGATTGCTCAAATTTCTCACAATTCGTAAAATGTGTAGTTGTGTGAAGCAAGACCGATGACGAGACGAACTTCTCCAGATGATTTACAAAATTGGGACGATGCTCAGGATATCGAGCATTTAGTGAACGATAAGCGATCTCATAAACGTGCCACACCTGCTAAAGGTCGTCGCCGCAATCGTCGCTATGAAAATCGCTTACTCAAATTGCAGATCGAGAACGTTGAGTTTGACGAAGATAGCTGAGTTCGTCGGGGGTTAATTCTCGCCATTCTCCGGGAGATAGACCTGTGAGGCGAAGCTTTCCGATCGCAACTCGAACCAGTCTCAAAGTTGGAAATCCCACAGATGCAGTCATGCGGCGAACTTGGCGATTTCGTCCCTCAGTTAACGTGATTTCGAGCCAAGCGGTCGGAATGTTTTTGCGAAAGCGAATCGGTGGATCGCGATCAGGTAAATCTGGCTGAGCCAGTCGATCGACGATCGCCGGACGAGTTAAATAATCCTTGATTTTTACGCCTTTTCGTAATTGAGCGATCGCTTCGTCTGTTGGAATGTTTTCAACTTGTACCCAATAGGTTTTGGAATGTTCAAATTTTGGATCGCTGAGTCGGTGCTGAAGCTGACCGTTATCCGTCAACAGCATCAAGCCTTCGCTGTCTTGATCGAGCCGACCGACCGCGTAAACATTCGGCACAGGAATGAAATCTTTTAGCGTCGATCGAGGATTCGGTGAGTCATCGGTAAACTGACTCAGCACATTGTAAGGTTTATAAAACAGCAAGTGAGGCATAACGATTGCCAAAGACTTGCTTGATTTTACGATCCTAGGAAGGGCAATGTGAGCCAGCGGCGTGATCGACCATTTGAAGTTGTTTCTGACAGTTGCAGCACAATTTTTAATTCATGCAGCGGCTTTGTTGTGCGCGCGATCGGCGTATTGAATAGCAGCGCGATCGTAATCACTAGAACTAATGTCCAAGCGGTCGGAAACTTAATCAGTGGGAAATGACGAACCATCGATATGTCTGAGAACAGCTTGTTCATTATGGCGGAATTCGTCCAAGATGACACAGTTGAACAATCGGTGGCATTACGGAATTTATTGCGAACTTAAATCTTTCGTCCCAAAATAATCACATCGCGATCGCACTGCCAGGATTGAGCAACTTCGGGCAAATATCCCCATTGGGCAAAGCCGAATTTTTTCAGCAATTCAACACTGGGCATATTTTCAGCAAAAGCAATGCCAAGCAAAGTTTTGATGCCGAGGCGTGGCGATTGTGCGATCGCATGTTTGAGCAAAGTCTGCCCAACGCCTTGTCGATGAAATTTCGGTGCAACATATAAGCTAATTTCAGCCGTCGATCGATACGCTTCTCGACCGTAATACATGCGAAACGCAAACCATCCTGCAATCTGATTGTCTCGCTCTAAAACCCATAAAGGATAGCGATCGGGAGAATGCGATCGAAACCAATCTAATCGACTTTCGACTGATACAGGTTCAACATCAGCCGTAATGGTTTTTGCCGCAACTGCGTGATTATAGATTTCAACAATGGCGGGTAAATCAGCTTCAACAGCATCTCGAATCATTGCGGCGTAACCTGCTGAGAAATCCATTGCAAATAAGGGTGTGATCCTTGAACAATCGGGAGGGCAATAATTTCAGGAACTTCGTAAGAATGAAGTTCACGGATTTTCGCTTCGAGTTCAGCAAAGAGATCGAGTTTTGACTTAATGACCAATTGCCATTCTTCTTCTTGATGAATTTCCTCTCGCCAAGTGTAGACGGACTGTACGGGTAGGAGTGTTACGCAGGCTGCTAATTTCGCAGCAACCAGCGATCGCGCTAGCATTTCCGCCTGAGCCTTTGAGCTTGCGGTTACTAAAATCATTCCGAACTCTGATTGTGTCATAAGCTTAAAAATGAACCCTAGCGCCTTTCAGTGTAATTGCCATGAGCAAAAAAATCCTGTTGACTTTAGTATGGATCGGTTTTGTGAGCTATGCGTTCACGCTTGCTCCTCCTCAGCAGCCTGACACGTTTGATTTAATTATCAATCTCTCAACCGGAAAGATCGCAGGGGTGAATCCTTTGATTGTGGCGCTCTTTAATATCATGGGCGTTCTGCCGATGGCGTATAGTTGCATCACATTCTTGGATGGTCGATCGCAAAAAATTCCGGCTTGGCTGTTTACGCTTGCATCATTTGGTACTGGTGCATTTGCGTTATTGCCGTATTTGATTTTCCGTCAGCCGAGTCCGACCTTTCAGGGACAGAAAAATTGGCTCCTCAAGATTTTAGATTCTCGAATCACAGGTAGCGCGATCGCACTCGGCGGAATTGGTTTATTTCTTTACGGAGTGGCGAATGGCGATTGGAGTAACTTTGTGCAACAGTGGCAGACCAGTCGATTTATTCATGTGATGAGTTTAGATTTCTGTCTGTTATGTGCGTTGTTTCCTATGCTGTTACAAGATGATATGAAACGGCGTGGGTTAACTGATTCAAACTTGTTCAAGATCCTGTCATTCGTTCCGTTCTTTGGAGCGTTGATTTATTTGGCATTGCGTCCACCCACGATCGAGCAATCGACTCCTGTTCCATCTGAGCAAGTTGTGGTATGAAGTTAGGCGATTCCGAAGTCCACATTTGGCAAGTGAACTTAGACGAGGTGCAACTTCATCTCTTATCTGCTGATGAACAAGTCAGAGCCGATCGATTTAAATTTGAGCAGCATCGCAAACGGTTTATTGCAGGGCGATCGTTTTTGCGATCGCTGCTTTCCCGCTATATTCAAACTGATCCAATGGCTTTGGAGTTTGAATATAGCTCACACGGAAAACCGACGCTCAAGCGATCTCGAATTCAATTCAATCTAGCGCATTCGCAGCATTTAGCTCTGTATGCAGTGACTTACGATCGACTGGTGGGAATTGATGTTGAAGCAATTCGACCGATGGATGATTTAGAGTCTCTGGTGCAGCGATTCTTTTTGCCTTCGGAGTACAAAGCAATTCGAGCTGATAATGCTTTATTTTTTCAGTACTGGACTTGCAAAGAAGCGTTTCTAAAAGCGATTGGAACCGGAATTTCAAAACTGAAAGAATTAGAGATTGAGAATGCACAATTAAAGACGATTCCAGTGGAAGCGAGATCGCGAAAATGGCATCTTCAGCAGCTATCGATTCAAGATGATTTTGCTGGAGCCATCGCAGTTGAGCAAAACTGTCCATCTCTCGAATTGAAGTCTTTTAAATCACTCACAGGTGAGATGCAGGAGCTTGATTAGTCAAGCAATACTCCAAAAAGTATGCTCTCCTCAAAAATATGACAATCGAGTTTAATCTCTTCGCGCCTCGCAACGAAGCAGTGGAGCTTATTGGTTCTTTTTCGGATTGGCAAGGCGTTCCGATGGAGAAAGATGAAACAGGCTTTTTCCGAGTTCAGCTTGAGCTAAAAGACGGCGATTATCAATATAAATTTCGCATTAAACATCAGGATAAATGGATTGAAACCAACGATCCGTACATGACAGAAATGGATCGTAAAACTCAAAATGGCATCGTTCATATTAAAGAAGGTCAACGCACCTTAGATACCTTTATTTGGCAAAATGACGACAGTTTTCTCCCCGATAATCGCGATCTAGTTCTCTACGAAATGCACATTGCTGATTTTTGTAGTGCCGATCCTTCTGATCCGACGAAATTCAAACAAGCCTTAGAAAAGCTCGATTATCTCAGCGAATTAGGCATTAATGCGATCGCGCTAATGCCGATTACTGAATATGCTGGCGATTACCGTTGGGGATATATGCCTCAACACTTTTTTGCCCTAGAAAGTAGCTATGGCAAACCCGCGGATTTCAAATCTTTTGTCGATGACTGTCATGCGCGTGGAATTCGTGTTTTCATCGACTGTATTTTCAATCACACGCATGAAGAAAGCCCATTATTGTTAATTGATCGAGATTATTGGTACTACCACGATCGACATTACCCTGAAGACGATGCGAACTACTGGGGGCCTGAACTCAGCTACGAAAACTACGACCCCGATCGCGACATCCGCCCAACTTGGAACTACGTCAATGCCATCGTGCAATTCTGGACTCATGAGTATCACATTGATGGCATCCGTTATGATGCCGTTCGCCAAATTGCTAACGATGAATTCTTTGGCTGGTTATTTGAGCAGGTTAAAGTTCCTAAGCCGTTCTTTCACATTGCAGAACACATTCCCGACTCTAGCGAAATCTGCAAACCGCAAGGCGTATTTGATGCCTGCTGGCATGAAAGCTTTCGCTACTTTCTCACAGATCTCCTGATTGGCAAAGACATCGACTTCAACGAATTCAAATCTGCGATCGCGGCTCAACCGCAAGGCTATGCAGGTGCGACTTCTGTGATTAATTATCTCGCAACCCACGATCGCGAACACATGATCGTCGAACTGCAAGACGCTGGCATTGATGATCTCGATCGCATCAAACTCGGCGCAATGATTCAATTCACTGCCCTTGGAATTCCTATGCTCTGGATGGGGGACGAATTCGGACAAGACACGTACAAAACCGAAACGACAACTGAACCTAACCCACTTGATTGGTCACTGCTTCAGAAAAATCAGCCTCTTTTTGACTTTTACAAACGCCTGATCGCACTGCGGCATGAAAAATCATCCTTACGCAGCGACAATCTTGAATTTTTCCATGAGAACGGCAAAGTTTTAGCCTATGTGCGTTGGAATGAGGCAGGAGAAAGAGTGGTCGTTGTTGCCAATTTCTCAGATCAAGATTTTGAGAATTATGCGATCGACCATTTTCCCGCTGATGGAACTTGGAAAGATTGGAGCGATGGGCAAGAGGTTGACCCTAGTGCGATCTATCTCCCCAGGTTTAGCGCCAAAATTTTGCTCCAATGATCCGGCTCTCGAATTGCTGTGATAATATTGTAAACTGCCGTATTCATCGCAATTCAGGACAACGTAATGGCACTGGTACAAGAGCGCAAACAAGAAATCATCACCCAATATCAAGTTCACGAAACCGACACCGGATCGGCTGATGTCCAAGTTGCCATCCTCACCGAGCGGATCAACAAACTCAGCCTTCACCTCCGCAGCAACAAAAAAGACCACGCATCCCGCACCGGACTTTTGAAAATGATCGGTCAGCGCAAGCGTCTGCTCGCCTACATCCAAAAAGGTGACGCTGCACACTACCGCGAACTCATTGCGCGCCTCGGCATCCGGGGTTAATCATCAATGGCTTCCGAATCCAATACCCCTGATCCCCAACCAGAGCGCCTACCTTTCGAGCCAGGACGCAAGAAAGCAGCGAAGCCTGCCAAACCTGCGCCCGAACCCGAAAAGAAAGCCAGCACGAAGTCGTCGGGCAAATCTGGCTTAATCGAGAAACGACCAACCTCGGTGAAGAAGCCAGCCGCTCGACCTGCTGCCCCAGCCCCAGCCCCCATCCCGGAAGTTGTGACTCAACGAATGGCGCGACGGATGGCGTTTTTTTGCGGCATTCCAACCACGCTGGGTATCGCTACATTTGTGGTCAGCTACTTCATCGTCACGCAAGGCATTTACAAACTGCCGAATGTTGCCGTGGTACTGGTGAGTATGCTCTTTTTTGGGTTAGGGGTGATTGGATTGTCCTACGGTGTGCTATCCGCCTCTTGGGATGAAGATCGAGTCGGCGGACTCGTTGGAGCGAGCGAATTTACAACGAATGTAGGTCGCTTAGCAGGAGCCTGGAAAGAAGCACGGGCGCGACAAAAGCAACCGCGCAGCGAGAATTAGGCAATCGATCAGGCTACGATGAAAAATGCACTGCTGATCAGGGCGGATTCTAGCTCAATCAGCACGCTACAGAATCAATACACTCAGCAGGATTTTTTAACATGATTGTGGTTATGAAGGTTGGCTCCCCAGAAGCCGAAATTGCTCGCCTCACTGAGGAATTCGTCAGTTGGGGACTCAGCCCGGAAAAGATCGTCGGTAAGCACAAAGTTGTGATCGGGCTAGTTGGCGAAACTGTCGCAATGGATCCGCTGCAAATTCAAGAAGCTAGCGCTTGGATTGAACAAGTTTTAAGAGTTGAGCAACCTTTCAAACGCGCAAGCCGCGAGTACCGCAATGGTGAAGCGAGTGAAGTTGCCATCCCGACTCCCAATGGTGTGGTTTATATCGGAGAGCATAACCCGATCGTCACAGTTGCAGGGCCTTGCTCGGTTGAGAATGAGGAAATGATCATCGAAACGGCACGGCGCGTCAAAGCGGCTGGTGCTCAATTCCTCCGAGGCGGTGCATTTAAGCCGAGAACGTCTCCTTATGCATTTCAAGGTCATGGCGAAAGCGCATTAGGATTATTAGCCGCTGCTCGTGAAGCAACCGGATTGGGGATCATCACCGAATTGATGGATGCTTCTGATCTCGAACCGTTGGCAGAAATTGCAGACGTGATTCAAATCGGCGCGCGCAACATGCAGAACTTCTCGCTGTTGAAGAAAGTCGGCGCACAAGATAAGCCGATTCTGCTTAAGCGGGGTATGGCCGCAACGATCGAAGATTGGCTGATGGCGGCAGAATATATTCTTGCTGCAGGAAATCCGAACGTAATCTTGTGTGAGCGTGGAATTCGTACCTTCGATCGCCAATACGCTCGTAACACGCTCGATCTCTCTGCGATTCCAGTGCTGAGAACATTGACTCACCTGCCGATCATGATTGATCCGAGTCATGGAACTGGACGTGCTGAATACGTTCCTTCAATGGCAATGGCATCGATCGCGGCTGGAACCGATTCGCTGATGATCGAAGTCCACCCGAATCCGAAGAAAGCGCTCTCTGATGGGCCGCAATCTCTGACTCCCGATGCGTTTGATCAGCTGATGCGCGATTTAGCGATCGTCGGTAAACCCCTCGGACGCTGGACAGAACAACGTCAACCTGTCGGTGTCTAATTTTAAAATTTGAAAGCAGTCCTCAGGTGTCAAAGACACCTGAGGATTTTTTATGCAAAGTTCAGTCTTGCTGAGAGAACCAAGTCTTTAAATCTTGAACTGTTGCGAAATCTAATAACGCTTCACCCAACTGCTCAAGCTGTTCAGAGGATAGAGTCGCAACCTGGCTCCGCATTGCTTCGTCAAGCTGTCCCACTTTCTTGGTCAGTTGTCGGAAAATCAGCGATCGTTCTCCTTCTTCCTTTGCTTCCCGAATCGCTCTTGGTTCCTCAGTCAAATCTAGTCCCAACATTGCTCTAATCTCCGTTTGGCTTAAACTGGAAAATTTGTACAGCATAATCGAGGTCACAACATCTATTATGTTCTGGCGCTCTTGATCAGGGAAGTCCGCTTGCTGTGTACGAGTCAGCAAATATCGCGCTTCATCTGCGGCTTGCTCTTCTTTGACGATCGTTAAGACTACAACAGCGATTGGAACCGGCAATGAACGAATCTCACCTAATTCATTTAAGTAAACTCGATGCACCTGTTCGCCATTGAGCAAAGACCGATGCGGATGAATATCATCTTGCTCGGCTGAGCGTGAAGGATAAATAATCACAGCCTGCCAGTCAGAAAAACGCGATCGATTGCGATAAAAATACAGCGAGGATTCGCTAAACAATCGCTCATAAAGCGTTTGATCTTTTTGGAACTGCACTTCAGAAAAGAAAACGATCCCAGGCTCAGATTCAGGTGGGAGGAAGACCCCATCAATTTCAAACTTTGGCTCTTTGACGGCAACAGAATCGAATTGATAGCTTGCTGCATTATGAGGACGATCGCCAATCAAATCAAACAGCAGTTGAGGAGAACGCTGGAACAGTTGATAAAAGATTGGATCGCGCCGCATACAGCAATCTGTAAATTTACTCGATCAACTGTACTGGTTTATTTAGCTTCCTGCAAGATTAACTCAAGACGAAAACCGCTCTAACCAGCGCCGGATTCTCACCTTTCCTGCGACATAAAACGGCAATTGATAATGCTCCGCCATCAGCCAAGCCACAAACGTAAAATGCAGCCCAAACGTCAACGCGATCCAGAACGTCGGAAACCAAGCTCCTGAATCCCCATCCAATGGAACAAAAATCTTCGAGGGCAACCAGATCAAACTCGGGGGCAAAACGACCAGCGCAATTCCGACCATCCAAATGATGATCGACAAGTCCAGATCTGTCTGATTGACCGTCTGCCATTTCCGCCCATTCCAGCGCCAGGTCATCGGTTGAGAACTGTCCTCCACATGTACCGTTTGCTCTTTGAGATTCGTTGTGAAAATATGGCGACAGAAATTACAGGCAAATGCATCCATCAAGGTCAACGCTTCGATCTGTCCATGCCGACAAATTGGGCAAGGAAAGGCTTCTTGTGTATTCAACGTTTTGCGATCGTGAACCCCATTCGTTTTTGGATGCTGCATGATCCAGCCTCAGAAAATCACTTTGTCTAGTCTAACGATTTTCATCTTAAGCATTGGGATTCCTCTAATTCCTTTAATCCTTGCTATCAGGAGATTCCATTTGCGGATTGAGCAATTCCACCTAGAATAGATGGATAAGTACATATACACAGCGCAGGGCTATCGATATGGCAGAGGGCGAATCTCAGGCACAAGCGCCTCTTTCAGAGCGCGAATTGCAGGTCATTGAATTGGTCGCTGCTGGCTTGACGAACCAAGACATTGCCGAAAAACTAGAAATCAGTAAGCGAACTGTCGATAACCACATCAGTAACATTCTCACGAAGACCGAAACGGAAAACCGGGTCGCCTTAGTGCGCTGGGCATTGCAGTGGGGCAAGGTTTGCCTAGATGATGTCAATTGTTGTCCCTTGCCCCCTTATAACGGAGCGGTATGAGTTATTCGGTTCAAAATCCCAAATTGCCGTTAGCAGTGTATCGTGAGGTCGCTGCTCATTTATCTCAGGTAGAGGGGGTTCAAACGGAACTCACTCCACAAACCTCGAAGCAGTTTGATTACACGCTGAGCCAAGTGGGAAGTTTAGAAATTCAATTCTCAGAAACCGCTCATTCCGAAGCGCGTGCCCAGGTTGAAAAAATCTTGGCGTATTATGGCGATCGCTTTGGGGCTTGGACAATCCTTGCTCAGGCTTAGCGCTGCTCATAAGGCAATCTATAACTTCGCGGCAATCAATTCCAAAGGGTGAAATGAAGATGGTTTCTTCTCCGGTACTCGAAGCAAAATCACTGACTCGTCGCTTTGGTGGATTAGTCGCAGTGAATGCGGTTTGTTTCTCAGTCAATCCCGGAGAAATTTTTGGGTTGATCGGGCCGAATGGAGCCGGGAAAACCACTTTGTTTAATCTCGTGACGGGGATGATTCCCCCTTCGAGCGGGCAAATGCTGTACAACGGAACGGAAATTTCTAAGCTCCGTCCGCATCAGATTGCCGCGAAAGGGATTGCTCGGACGTTTCAAAATATTCGATTGTTTAGCAACTTATCCGTTTTGGAAAATGTGATGATTGCTCGACATCTGCAAACAAGTAGTGGATTACTTCAAGGGGTGATCGGAGCCGCCGCTCAGGAAGAACAGACGACTCGGCAAGCGGCTTTAGAACTGTTGGAATTGGTAGGACTGAGCGATCGCGCGGAAGAGAAATCGCGCAATTTGCCCTATGGTGAACAACGCCGCTTAGAAATTGCCAGAGCTTTAGCGCTTCAGCCGCAGGTGTTATTGCTCGATGAGCCTGCTGCGGGGATGAATTTGAACGAGAAACATCAACTGAGTGAATTTATCCGTCAAATCCGCGATCGCTTCAACCTGACCATTTTATTGATCGAACATCACGTTCCCTTGGTTATGGGATTGTGCGATCGCATTGCCGTTTTGGATTTTGGACAACTGATTGCAATGGGCGATCCGGCTCAGGTTCGCAATGATCGAGCGGTCATTGAAGCTTATTTAGGCGGCGAATAGGCGACAATACAGTCACTTTGCTTTTCTAGCTGTCCTATGTCTCCTTTGCTCGAACTGATCAATCTCAGCGTCAATTATGGTGGTATTCAGGCATTACAAGCGATCGACATTCAGATCAATCCCGGTGAAGTCGTCACCCTAGTCGGAGCCAATGGCGCAGGTAAAAGCACGACGCTGCGAGCGATTTCTCGAATTGTGGGAGTCCGCAGCGGCAAAATTATTTATGCTGGACAAGACATCACGCAGCGTCGGGCGAGTGAAGTCGTCAAGTTAGGCATCGCTCATAGTCCAGAAGGCAGAAGAGTTTTAGCCCGACAAACGGTGCTGGATAATTTAGAACTCGGGGCTTATATTCGCTCAGATCGGTTTGGAATCAAAGCTGATATGGAGCGGCAGTTTCAACTCTTTCCTCGACTCGCAGAACGGCGCAATCAACTTGCCGGGACGCTCAGTGGGGGTGAGCAACAAATGTTGGCGATCGCGCGCGCGTTGATGAGCCGTCCTCAATTGTTGTTACTCGACGAACCCAGTTTAGGCTTAGCGCCGACGATCGTGCGCGAAATCTTTTCGACGCTTGCTCAGTTGAAAACGACGGGCGTAACCATTCTGCTTGTAGAACAGAATGCAAACTTAGCGTTACAAATTAGCGATCGCGCTTATGTCTTAGAAGCGGGATGTATTACGCTTTCTGGAAACGCTTCAGCATTATTGGGTGACGATCGTGTAAAACAAGCTTACTTAGGGTAATCAAAACGTGGTAAATCAACTCTAAGGACGAATTTTGTCTGCAATTCAAAATTACACGTGTGCTATGAAATCTATTGTTTCCCGTCGTTCGATCGTATTGTTTGCCCTCACGATCGCAGTTTCGGCTTGTAGTTCTGGAGGATCGAATTCTGGTGGGGGAGCGATTTCTGGAGCGATCCCGATCGGAGTAGGGATTGCGCAGACGAGCAATGTTGCCTTACTTGGACAAGAACAAGTGGCAGGCGTGAAGATTGCAGAAAAATATTTCAATGACAACGGTGGTGTGAATGGTACGCCGATCAAAATCGTTCTGCAAGATACAGCAGGGGATGAACAAGGGGCGATCAATGCGTTTCAGACGTTGATTAATCGCGATCGCGTCGTCGGAATTGTCGGGCCGACTTTATCGCAACAGGCGTTTGCTGCAAGTCCGATCGCGAATAATGCGAAAGTGCCAGTTCTCGGCCCCTCAAATACTGCCAAGGGAATTCCACAAATTGGCGATTTTGTGGCGCGAGTGTCTGCCCCAGTGGCGGTCGTTGCGCCTAACTCTGTGCAAGCCGCGCTGAAGCAAAATCCCAATATCAAACGAGTCGCAGTCTTCTTTGCTCAGAATGATGCATTTAGTAAGTCAGAAACAGAGATCTTTCAGCAAACCGTGAAAGATAAAGGCTTAGAACTCGTAACGGTGCAGAAGTTTCAAACCACGGATACAGATTTTCAGACGCAAGCCACGGCTGGAATTAATGCTAAACCAGATTTGGTGATTATTTCGGGACTCGCAGCAGATGGTGGGAACTTAGTTAAACAGTTACGACAACTCGGCTACAAAGGACTGATCATTGGCGGAAACGGATTGAATACATCGAATGTGTTTCCGGTTTGTCAGGCGCTGTGTGATGGCATTCTGATTGCTCAAGCTTATAGTCCTGAACATCCAGGTGCAGTGAATAAAGCGTTTCGCTCAGCCTATCAAGCTCAGTTTAAGAAAGAACCACCCCAATTTTCGGCGCAAGCATTTACAGCCGTGCAGGTTTTTGTAGAAGCGTTGAAGCAAGTGGATACGAAAAAATCGTTAAATGAGGTTCGCACTCAACTCAATCAAACGCTGTTGAAAGGAAACTATGACACGCCGATCGGACAAATTTCGTTTAGTCCTGAAGGCGAAATTTTTCAGCAAGCGTTCTATGTGGCTCAAGTGAAAATGTCACCCGATGGCAAGACTGGACGATTTGAGTTTCTCAAGTAATCGGCAAACGGCTCTTAATTCACCTTCTAAACCTTAAACTCGTGTCTTTCACTATCCTGCTGCAAAATCTGTTGAATGGTTTGTCGATCGGGAGCGTGTATGCGATCTTCGCGTTAGGCTACACGCTCGTTTTTTCGATTCTGGGCATTATCAATTTTGCTCACGGCGCGATTTTTACCCTCGGAGCCTATTTTACTTATGCGCTGATGGGGCAAGCTTTTGGTACGAATGGATTGCTGGCTTTAGCAGCCTTGCCGATTCAGTTGCCGTTTGTGCTGGCAATGATTTTAGGCGGGATTTTGACGGGCTTTGTCAGTTTAGCGATCGAAAGAATTGCTTTCCGTCCCCTACGACGCAGAGGAGCCGACCCCTTACTGACGGTGGTTTCAAGTTTAGGGGTCGCTGTTGTGATTGTGAATGTGATTCAGTACCTTGTTGGTGCTGAGATCTATACATTTCCAGCGGAAACGTATGGCAGCTTGCCTGATGCGGTGAACTTTGGGACAGATCAAGCCCCGATTCCAATTCGGAGTGTTCAAATTGTGATTTTTGGGGTTTCAGGTTTCATCCTGGCAGTGTTGGTTTATCTGATCAATGCTACTAAATTCGGTAAAGCGATGAAAGCCGTTGCAGAGGATGCGACGACTGCAAGTTTACTGGGAATTGATAGCGATCGCTTTATCGTTGGCACATTTTTTCTCAGCGGTTTTCTGGGTGGAATTGCTGGCACATTAGTGGCATCGAGCGTGGGAATTGCAGGGCCTTATTTTGGGATTAGTTTTGGCTTGAAAGGACTCGCCGTGATTGTTTTAGGCGGTTTAGGCAGTATTTCTGGAACGGTTTTAGGTGGCTTGCTGATTGGTTTGATTGAAGCCTTTGTTCCGGGTGAATATTCGGCTTACAAAGATGCGGTTGCTTTTAGCATTTTGTTTCTGATGCTGCTCATCCGTCCTCAAGGCTTACTTGGTCGCAAATTGATTCAAAAAGTATGATTGATTTTATTTTGACTTATGATTTTCTCATTGTCTCAATGGTATTGGGTGCAATGTTGGGCTTATCGTTGTATCTTCCATTAATGGCAGGTCAACTTTCATTAGCAAGCCCTGGATTTTATGCCTTAGGTGGATACATTGCAGCGATTGGCTCAACTCGAATTTTTCCGACTTCGGGTAGCTTATTTCCAATTCCGCTGTTGCTCTTAGAAATGGTAGTTGCCGCGATCGCTTGTGGTATTTTGGGCGTTTTGATTGGTATTCCTGCACTGAGATTGCGGGGAATTTATTTGGCAATTGCAACGATCGCGTTTGTCGAAATTCTCCGCGTGCTATCGCTGAATTTAGACATCACGGGTGGAGCAGTGGGAATTTTTGGCATTCCTCAACCGTTTGCATCTCGGATTGAGTATCTTTGGATTGCTTTACCGTTACTGTTGCTTAGTGCTGCATTTGTCTATCGGCTCGAAAATATTCGAGTTGGGCGAGCATTTACAGCGATTCGAGAAGATGAGCTAGCAGCAGATGCAGTGGGCATTAATCCCACCTACTACAAAGTTTTAGCCTTTACTTTAGGTGCAATTTTGGCGGGAGTGGTCGGAGTCGTCTATGCTCACTTCCTCAATACCTGGAATGCTCGCCAGGGCACGTTTGATGCCAGTATTATCTATCTGACATTTGTGCTCATTGGTGGATCGCGATCGTTTCTCGGTGCGATTTTGGGTGGAATGGTGTTTACTGCATTGCCAGAAGTTTTAAGAGCGATCGCGGATCTGCCCAATTTACCGATCGCATTGGCACAGCTTTTGCGGGATGGGCGATTAATTATCTTTGGGTTGCTAATCGTGATTGGCAGTATCTTTTTTCCGCAAGGTTGGGTGACACCAGAGCTTTTGAATCGGGTGAAACTGAAGCGCCGTTAACAACATTTACCAAAGTTAACTAAAAAGTTATGTTTTGAGAGGGTCTGAATCGCAAGTGCTAGAACAGAACTATCTTTTCTCAGGACAAAGATATGGGAAGCTTCATCACCCTAGTTTTAGCACTACTGATTTTGTCAGCGAATGGACTCAAGCTCGATCGTGAATATCAGCGAGGTGTGATTTTCCGCTTAGGACGAACGAAAGCAACGAAGGGGCCAGGTTTGTATTGGATTATCCCCTTTATTGATCAAAAAGTTCAGATTGATATCCGGACTAAAACTGTAAACATCGAACCCCAAGAAACGGTGACTGCGGATAGTGTCACGATTCGCGTCAATGCAGTTCTGTACTATCGCATTATTGATCCAGCAAAAGCCATTAACCGCGTTGAGAACTACGAAATCGCCGTCTATCAAGTTGCCCTGACGACTCTTCGCAATGTCGTGGGTCAGAATATTTTGGATGACGTGTTGCAAAATCGCGACCAAATCAATACTCGCGTTCAAGAAATCGTCGATGAAATCACAGAACCGTGGGGAATTGTGATCGAGCGCGTTGAGATGAAAGATGTAGAAATCCCTGCTAGTATGCAGCGGGCAATGGCGAAAGAAGCGGAAGCAATCCGTGAAAAGCGTGCTCGGATTATCAAAGCAGCGGCGGAACAAGAAGCCTCAGCAAAACTCGCGGAAGCATCTCAATTGATTAGCGCGAATCCGGCAGCGTTAGAGTTGCGACGGATGCAAATGCTGACTGAGATTGGAGCGGAGAATAATACGACAACGGTTGTGATGATGCCGTCAGATTTCATTAATGCTGCAAGACGCTTGGCAGAATCCCCTCAGCCTAGCTTTGCGAATGGGCAGGCTCAACCGTTTAATCCAGAGGTGCTGTTTGTGCCGAAGCAGGAGGAGAAGGAGTAGGGCGATCGCTGAAATGTGTTCTACAGGCGATCGATGAGTTACTCTCCGCTAATCTCTACTAGCTTTTCGCCAGATTTCAATAACTCTAATGCATCAGGCAAAGTCGAGCTTAGAATTTCCTGCAAACGGGCATTTGATGTATTGCCACAAGTTAACCAAATAATTTGTGGCGGTGCTTCCAAACGTTCAACGAGATCCACGAAATCGCTATCTTTAGTCATGAATATAACGCCTTGAGCTTTTGCAGCCTCAAAGATTTCGGGATCTTCGGCATCTCTCAAGCCGATATCCCGTAAAGCGATCGCGGTAATTCCAAATCTGCCTGTAATCCAAGTTGCGATCACAGGCGACAAATGGGCATCGATCCAAATCGTTGTCACGCGACTAAAACAGGGTGGTTGACTTTACGTGAAGCGTAGGCAAGTGCTGCTCTTAAATCATCTCTTTCCAGATCAGGCAGTTCTTCCAAAATTTGTTCAGCACTTAACCCTGCTGCAAATAAATCCAAAACATCGGACACTCGAATTCTCATGCCACGAATACAGGGGCGACCCCCACACTGCTTAGGATTCACGGTGATTCGTTTAAGTAAGTCTGACATTGGATACAGCCTCTATAAAATTAAGTTTTTATCGAGAAGTGCGTTCGTTGAATTCTGCGTGGTGTTGACGACGAGTGCCTACCGTAACTTTACCCTCCTTGTCCAAATTTCAGGAGCATTTCATCATTTCTGCGATCGCATTCTGAAAGAATCGTCGATCGAGAAACGAAACCCGATAAAGTTAGAGAATCGCTTTACTTGAAAAATATCGTGACCTCTGGCTGGACACATTCCTTATTTGGACAATTGACGATCGCAACGCTCTGGCTGTTGATTGTGGGTTTGTGTGCCACGATCGTCAATCACTTCAATCCCGATCGTAATGAACTCGTTCGCAAAGTGATTCACATTGGTACAGGCAATATCATTTTGATTGCTTGGTGGTTAAATATTCCGATGTGGATAATCATCGCTGCCTCAATTTTCTTTAGCATTCTCACCCTTTTGTCTTACTATTTTCCAATCCTGCCGAATATCAACAGCATCGGACGGAAAAGCTTTGGAACTTTTTTCTACGCGGTCAGTATTGGGGTGCTAGCGGCTTGGTTTTGGACGGTAGGAAAGCCGGAATTCGCAGCGATCGGCATTCTGGTTATGACTTGGGGAGATGGATTTGCGGCTCTGATTGGACAGCGCTTTGGCAAGCATTCTTACCGACTTTGGGACATGAAAAAAAGTTGGGAAGGATCATCCGCAATGGCAGCCATTAGTTTTTCAGTCTGCGCCTTGATTCTGCTTTCGACGATCGGGAATGTTTGGCAAATTTGGCTCGTTTCGCTGCTGGTTGGCTTGTGTGCTGCTGGATTAGAAGCATTTTCAAAATTTGGGATTGATAATTTGACGGTGCCAATTATGTCTGCTGCGATCGCATTTTTTCTAACGCAAAATCTGTTGTAGCGAGAAGATCGGTTAAAGTGGGTTTCATCGAAAACTACGCGCCAAATTCATGAACGAGCCGCTGTTCTCCGTCGAAAACCTCTCAGTTGCTTACCAAGCCGGACAGAATGCCGTTGTCGAGAATGTTTCGTTTGTCTTGCAACCTGGAGAACGGTTAGGACTCGTCGGTGAATCTGGGTGTGGCAAATCCACCCTGGGACGCGCAGCAATGCGGCTCTTGTCCGATTCTGCACAGATTCAAGGACAGGTCAAATTTCAAGGCAAATCTGTATTAGACATGTCTCCCGCTGAACTTCGACACTTTCGGGGAGAAGCAGTTGCGCTGATTTTCCAAGATCCGATGACCCGGCTCGATCCTTTGATGACGATCGGCGATCATTGTCTCGAAACCTTAAAAGCACACGAGCCGCATCTTTCAACTAAAGCAGCTAAAGAGAGAGCGATCGAGACGCTAAAAGCGGTGAGCATTCCTGAAAATCGCTGGTCACAGTATCCTCATGAATTTAGCGGCGGTATGCGGCAACGAGTTGCGATCGCTCTTGCCTTACTGCTGAATCCCAAATTGATTGTGGCAGACGAGCCAACCACAAGCTTAGATGTCACCGTTTCAGCCCAAATTCTTAAAGAACTGACTCGCTTATGCAGTGAGCGAAACATGGCGCTGATTCTGATTTCACATGACTTAGCAATGGTGGCAGAATACTGCGATCGCATTGCAGTCATGTATGACGGTGAAATTGTTGAAACTGGTTCAACTGAATCGGTTTTTCGGAATCCGCAGCATGAGTATACGCAGACACTCCTGCATTCTGCTTTGCATTTGCAGAAAGATGCAGAGACGATTGTGAGTGCTGATTGCTCAAGTGTTGCACCGATTTTGCAATTATCTGATCTCAAACAGCACTATACGATCGAATCAAATTTCATCTCAAAGTTATTTGATAAAGAAGATCGGACGATTCGAGCTGTCGATGGCATTAATCTTGAACTCTATCCGGGTGAGACTTTGGGCTTAGTCGGGGAATCAGGCTGTGGGAAAAGTACGTTATCCAGAACCATCCTACAATTGCTCCGTCCAACGAGCGGCAAAGTAGAATTCTCAGGTCAAAATCTCACGCAACTGAATCGTGATCAGCTTCAACACCAGCGCCGTCAAATTCAGATGATCTTTCAAGATCCACATGCTTGTCTCAATCCGCGCATGACGATCGGCGAAAGCATTGCTGATCCGCTCCTAATTCACAAGATTGCAACTCCTGAAGCAGCAAAGCAGGAAGTCGAATATGTTCTAGAGCGAGTCGGGTTAACGCCAGTTGAATCTTTTTACAATCGCTATCCTGGAGAGCTTTCCGGCGGACAGCAGCAACGCGTTGCGATCGCACGCGCTCTGATCACGCGTCCCAAATTAGTCATCTGCGATGAGCCTGTCAGTATGCTCGATGCGACCGTTCAAACTCAAGTCCTGCAATTAATGCAAGATTTGAAAGAAGAATTCGATCTGACTTATCTCTTCATCACTCATGATTTGTGGGTTGCCCGCTATTTCTGCGATCGCATTGCGGTGATGCATGGCGGTAAAATCGTCGAACTGGGTGAGACTCAAGCCCTGTTCAAATCGCCTCAACACCCCTATACTCAATCACTTCTCGGCGCAGCACCCCTATTGAACAAAATGACGGGTTAATCTGCCAATAATCTACCAATTCAGGGAATCGAAGCTAGAATGCTTTGCAGTGCGTGACTTTTTCTATGACCAAAACGGACTCAAAAAAGACCTTACCGAAACCGGATACTTTAGAACAGAGTGTTGGAAGTTGGCTGGTTCGCAGTCTGATTTTATTAGCGATCGTCATCTTCATCGGGCACATGCAGGGGAAACAACCTTCACTACGCTGGTTTGACAGTGCAGAACGCGGATCGGATGCGCCTTTAGTGATGCAGGGAGGCGATCCCTACATTCGTGCTTTGATGCGAACAATTTCTGCGAGCGAGTCGAATGTCCGCAATCCCTACAGTGTTCTCTACGGGGGCGATCGCATTCAGGATTTGAGTACCCATCCTGATCGCTGTATCACGATCGTCAATGGTCCAAATATGGGCAATTGCACAACCGCCGCAGGTCGCTATCAATTTATCACAACCACCTGGCAAGCCCAAGCAAAACGGTATCATCCGGCTCCTGGAGGTTTCTTATTCTGGCAAGATTATAGTTTTGAGCCGCAGTACCAAGATGAAGTGGTGTATCGGTGGCTCAGCGACTCCAGTGCATGGGGAGCCGACATTCGCCAATTATTGAAGCGAGGTCAAGTCAATACTGTTCTCAAAATGCTATCAGGAACGTGGACAAGCCTGGGCTATGGAATTGAAGACAATTCGATGAGTGACGCGTTGCCAAAGATCTATCAGAAAGTTCTGCAACAAGAATTGCAATCTCGGTAAGTTACTTGGCTTGCAGAATTCTATTAAACTGAATTGCAAGTTCAGCGCGATCGCAAAGCTGAGATTACAGGCTACCAATCAAGTCAGTCAATTGACTGCCCCTGTTGAATGAGCGGTTCAGAGAGATGAGCGATCGCGTGACTGATTCGACGAACTTGCAAACCGTAATGAGTGACATCCTCCATCATTCTGCTGAAAATTAAGTATTACTTTGGCTAATGTCTTACATAAACTAATGTTAAGACGCTCTAGAGTCGGTACAGAGAATTCGGTAAACTACTAGACACTATTTAGATTTTCTTAATAACTCGCTACTCGCTTGTTAGGCGCAATGTTAACTCTTGCCTAACTGTTTAGGAGGCGAGTGAGTTGATGGTGTTACCCATTTTTTCTTTCAATTCCTTGATTGTTTGGAGAACTCTATGAGCCTTGTTCCAGGTACTGCTGTCAGATTGCCCGATGGACGCGAAGGTGTGGTGATTCCGGCTTCGATTTGGTTTCGCGATCGCGTCTTAGTGAAAGTCAAGGGCGGCAGAAAATCTTGGTTCAAAGCGAGTGATTGTATCCCAACATCCTCTGTTGCATGAGGAGCACGGGTCTCGGAATTGATTCAGGAGGATGCAGGTAGTAGAGGACTTGAAGCGCCAAAGTTGTCGCAATTTAAAACTGTTAAAATTTAGGCAACGACTACAGAAAGTTTTAGATTCTGTCGCTTCGGTCGTTCTCCTTTCGCTTCACAGGCTGGATCCTAGGTATGTCACTACACCGAACCGTTCTTGTAATTGCTGCCTCGAGTGATGATGTAATCAAGTATCGACAGCAGTTACAGCACGATAGGAGGGTGACATATGAAATTCTCTCAAAGCAATACAATGCTCTAGAGTTGCCTCTGCCGCAATCGCAGAAAATTGACAGCATTCTCTTAGAGCTTCATTCCCGTTCCAGCAGCAATACGTTGCTACTGGAGCTAAAGCATCAGATGGGCAATAGTTGCCCGCCAATTGTGGTGGTTGATGACGAAGATATAGAAAGTGCAGTCCAGGCTTTTAGGAATGGCGCAGCGGACTATTTAGTCAGAGATCGATTCACCTCTGAGGATTTGTGTCGGGCGCTGGAAAGTGCGATCGCAAACGCCGAACTCCGTCGGGAGTGTCAACAGCGTCAGCACCAGACTATCGAGGCACTGCAACAGCTTAACCAGGAGTTGACCGATCGGGTCGTTGAACTGCAAACCCTGCTGGATATTTTGCCAGTCGGAGTCGCGATCGCAACGGATTCCGCCTGTACGCACATGCACAGCAACGCCTACCTGCGGCAGTTACTCGGGGTTACCTCTGACGACAATATCTCGAAGAGTGCGTCCGCTGCCAATCAGCCCCCTTATCAAACCTTCCGCCATGGAGTAGAAATCGCTGCTGAAGATCTGCCGATGCAGATTGCGGGTCGCTCTGGTAAACAGGTGAACGATGTGGAATTTGATATTCTGCTGCCGGATGGGACCCTGCGCCAACTGCTGTGCTACGCAACGCCCCTGCAGAGCGACCAAAACCAAATTCGAGGCGTAATCGGCGCTTTTCTGGATATCACCGAGCGTCATCGAGATGCACTTGCCCTCAAAGCGAGTCAGCAGCGCTACCGCGAACTTGCCGAAGCGATGCCCCAAATGATCTGGACTGCCGATGCCAATGGCGTTGTGACCTACCGCAATCAGCGCTGGTACGAATACACTGGCATGAGTGATGCAGAGTCGATCGGAGTCGCTAGAGCCGATGCTGTCCACCCCGATGAACGAGATCAGGCTTTGAAGGTGTGGCGAACTGCGATCGCAACAGGAGAGCCTTTTGAAATAGAGTGCCGCTTTCGTCGTTGGGATGGTGAGTATCAGTGGTTTATTTGCCGAGCCGTACCCACCCGAGACGGTGAAGGTCAAATCACAGGCTGGATTGGCACGATTACCAATATTGATGACCAGAAGCAGCTAGAAGCCAGATTATTAGATGAAATTGCGAACCGTCAGCGGATGGATATCGCCCTGCAGCAAAGCCAGAAACGCCTTGAACTGGCCATGGTAGCTGCTCAGTTGGGCAGCTGGGATTGGGATATTCAGACTGGCACAATTCATTGGTCTACCAGTCTAGAGGGCTTACTTGGCATGGCTCCCGGCAGCTTTGATGGGCAGTATGAAACATTCAGAACCATGATTCATCCTGACGATCTGACCCGGGTTGACCAAGCCATTCATCGCGCGATTTATGATCGGCAAGACTACAACATTGAGTTTCGCTTCATCAAGCCCGACGGGGCAGTGCGTTGGGCATTGAGCTTAGGGCGGGTCTTCTATGATGCCAATGGTCATCCTGTCGCCATGACTGGGGTCGATATGGATATCTCAGAGCGTAGGCAGGTAGAAGCCGATCTGCGCTCCAGTGAAGAACGATTCCGCAACTTAGCAGACCACGCACCCATGAAGATTTGGGTGACGGATGCTACTGGATATTGCACCTATCTCAACCAGCGCTGGTACAAGTTCACCGGGCAAACCGAAGCAACAGGGTTGGGATTCGGTTGGCTGGAGGCTGTGCACCCCGATGATCGCGAATTTTCTAAAGTTATCTTCCTGAATGCCTTAGAGCAGCAAATGGCTTTTCAACTGGAATATCGGTTGCGCCGGCATGATGGTGAATATTGTTGGGCGATCGATGCCGCTAGCCCCTGGATTGGGCAGAATGGGGAGTTCAAAGGCTATATCGGCTCTGTGGTCAATATTCATGATCGCAAACAGGCAGAACTGGCGTTGCAAGAAGCCCATATTCAGCTAGAAGCCGCTCTGGTGGCGGGGGCGATCTACACCTGGCGCTGGAATATCGTTGAGGATGTGTTTGCTGCCGATCGCAATTTTGCTCATCTGTTCGGCGTTGATCCTGAGGAAGCGGTCACAGGTGTTTCCCTAGAGGCTCTTCTAAACGGCATTCATCCCGACGATCGCGATCGCATTGTTGCCCGCATTGAACATGCTATCGCAACTGGCGAAACCTACACCGAAGAGTACCGTGTCCTGAATGCTGACGGAGAGGAACGATGTGTGATTGCTCGGGGACAGGTTGAATATGATGCGAATGGAAAGGCGATCGCTTTTCCGGGTGCCCTCGTCGATATTACCAAACGCAGAAAAACTGAGGAGGCGTTGCAGCGCTCTGAGGAGCGCTATCGTACTCTGTTTGAATCAATGGACGAAGGCTTTTGCGTCATTGAAATGATCTTTGATCAGAACGATCAGCCCGTCGATTACATCTTTTTAGAAACGAATCCGGCGTTTGAGAGACAGTGCGGGCTTTATGACGTCCAGGGCAAGCGGATGCGCGAGCTGATTCCGCACCATGAGGATCATTGGTTTGAAATCTATGGCAGTGTTGCCCAAACCGGAACCCCTGTCCGATTTGAGAATTCGGCTGAAGCGTTGCAGCGGTGGTACGACCTTTATGCCTATCGCGTTGGGCTTCCTCATGAGCGGAAAGTGGCTGTTCTCTTCAAAGACATCACTGAGCGCAAACTTGCCGAAGAAGCCCTGCGCCAGAGTGAAGACCGCTTCCGCATCGCCATTGAGTCAGCCCAACTCGGCACTTGGGACTTGAATCCGAAGACGGGCGTTATGAAATGGGACGATCGGTGCAAAGCTGTATTTGGCATGTCGCCCACAGCCAACATCGACTATGACATCTTCCTAGCGGGATTGCATCCAGACGATCGCGATCGCACTCATCAAGTCGTGCTGCAATCGTTCAATCCTGAGAGCGGTGGTGAGTATGACATTGAATATCGCACCGTGGGTCTTGAAGACGGAATTGAGCGATGGGTCGCTGCGAAGGGAAAAGCCTTTTTTAACCCAGTCGGAGAGGTGATTCGCTTTATTGGAACGGTGCGTGACATTACCGAGAAGAAACAGGCGGAGACCGAACGCGACCAGCTCCTTCAGCGCGAACAGGCTGCCAGAGCAGAAGCCGAACGGGCTAATCGGATCAAAGATGAATTTCTAGCTGTACTCTCTCATGAATTGCGATCGCCCCTGAACCCCATTTTGGGGTGGACTAAACTCCTGCAATTGGGCAGGTTAGACACTGCTAAAACTGCTGAAGCCCTCGCAACCATTGAGCGCAACGCCAAGTTGCAGACGCAACTCATTGATGACCTGCTGGATGTCGCTAAAATTTTGCGTGGCAAGCTGAGCCTAAATATGGCTGCTGCCAATCTATCTTTCGCCGTTGAAGCAGCGATCGGCACCGTCAGTGCGGCCGCTGCTGCTAAATCTATTTCGCTACGGGCTGTCCTACCCAACGTTGGACAAGTCTTTGGAGATATTGCCCGGCTTCAGCAGATTGTCTGGAACCTGTTGTCCAACGCGATCAAATTCACGCCCCAAGGTGGGCGCGTAGATGTTCAGCTTCAACAGGTGGGCACTGAAGTTCATATCACCGTTAAAGATACCGGCAAAGGCATCAGCTCAGACTTTCTGCCTTACCTATTTGAATCTTTCCAACAGGAAGACGCTTCGATCACACGCAAATATGGCGGTCTTGGACTCGGATTGGCAATTGTTCGTCAATTGGTCGAGGCTCACGGCGGTACTATCACGGCGCACAGCCTCGGGGAAGGACTAGGCGCGACGTTCACTGTCCAACTGCCTCTCCTCAACGTTACACCGGAGATTCAGCCGCTAGATGAATCTCCACAACAGGAACTTGACCTGACAGGAATTCGCGTGCTGGCGATCGATGACGAACCAGATGCCCGTGAGTTGTTAACAGCACTACTGACCCAATACGGTGCAGATGTTTTAACCGTTGCTTCTGCGGCAGAGGTGCTGTTAAATTTAGAAGTCTTTCAACCGACTGTGCTCGTGAGCGATATTGCGATGCCCGAAGTTGATGGCTATACGTTGATTCAAACGATCCGTGCGTTACCTCCCACGCAAGGGGGGCAGATTCCTGCGATCGCCCTGACTGCTTATGCGAGAGAGGACGATCACAAACGGGCAATCAGCAGCGGGTTTCAACGCCACATCACAAAGCCCCTTGACCCAGAACGATTAGTTCAAGCAGTAGTCACCCTCGCCCAGAATCAACTCAATGCCTGTTTGTAAGGTGGTTCACATCGGGCATCTCGAACTAGACCGGGAGCGTTTGAAATTGACTTCCAGGCATCGGATGAAGTACAACGCCAGGTTGAAACTGTCTTCACAAGAATCGAATGATTTGTCCGGACGATCTGCCCCGATTGGGAAGAGTGAATTGGTAGATGCACCCTGATTATTTGCCCTGGTTTCTGACCAGGGTTTTTTATTGCCATTTTTTGAAAATCTTCCGGATTGAATCTCCTCAGTCAGAAGAGTGAATTGGTAGATGCACCCTGATTATTTGCCCTGGTTTCTGACCAGGGTTTTTTATTTTTAAAAATCAATCTGAGGATTTCTGGTTCTTCTTCTCGATCGATACTTCTCCAAAAATCCTAAAATCCCCACCGCCAACTGTTCTGGATACTCTTCATGCAATCCAAGTGATCCCGGCATTCGATAAACTTGCACGCCTGAAAAATGTGCTAAGACTTCCACTTCTTGACGAGATTTTGCAGGCATGTTTTCCCCAATCACCATCATCACAGGTACAGGCAAGGGCTGAAACCAGCTAAACCAATCCTCACGCGACTTGGCGCGATCGAGTCCTCCCGTGACAAATGCGGCTGAGGCAAATCTCGATCGCTTCGCCCGTGTCGTCTTCCACTTTTGCTCAATCAGTTCCGGCGTAATGTTCTGCGGATCTGCAAACACATGCCGCTGATACATCATTCTTAGAAATCCACGAGTCGTATTCAGAAAATACAAAAACTGTCCAATCAACGGCAGCCCAACCAATTTTTGCAAAATCCGATATACCCAACGATGTTCCCCCATCGCAGTTGGCAATGGACCTCGCCAGGTTGGGCATACCAACACCACCCATTCCCAAGGCGGCTGCCGCTGTGCTAACTCCATCACATACCCTGCTGAATGACCTGCGGCAATGACAACCACTGGATCAGGAAACATTGCCTGCACAAAATTTCGCAAACATGCCTCATATAAAGCAGGCGTATAAGCAACTGCCGGACGCGACGACTCCCCGAATCCAATCCAGTCGATCGTATAAACCTGATAATTTCCCGCCAACTGTCTCGCTAAGCCGCGCATCTCCGCCCGACTCGACACCGAACTTAATGCCGGAAGCAACAAAATGGGCTGCCCTTCCCCCACCACCTCATATGCCAACGTTAGCGCCTTCCCTTTCCAACTCCAGCGATGCTCTCGCAGTTCAGGACACTCGATCGTATCTGTTGGGGGATATTCGCTCATGCAAAACTGCCTCAGCCGCTAACTCAGTCCTCTATTGTCCAACAAAAAAGGCAGCCTACATCAAATTTTGTAGACTACCCGAATCGAATAGGAGTAATTGAGTGAAACTTTCTGCGATCGTGGCAACAGTTATCGCTAAACTCGTTGAGAATTTGCTTTCTACTGTGTCTCATCAATCATGAGAGAAGTGCAACCAACTTAGAAACCTAAGCATTTTGCCTTCGTAAATTGTCAGATCGCTCGTAACCTCTAATCTTTCTAACAGTCGTCTGATCACTGATTCTGGGAGATTCTACGGCTTTCGTCTAGTCTTCACTACATTTGAGGATTCGTCTTAGTTTGTACGGAGAATTTCATGGCTTTTCTGACCAGATGTCTGACCAGATGGCGAAAATTTCGCGTCTTAATCTCGTATTGATCCAGATAAATCGTCGAGCATTAGGACTGAGTTTAATGAATTTTCTGATAATCTCCGATTTGACCTCCGAAATTTAGCGATCAGCACTACGGATTAGAAAAAACTAATGCAGTACATCTACGAGGCAGACATTGCGATCGCTGCCGCCAAACAAGCAACGATTCTGTGCAAACACGTGCAGCACTCGATCCAGTTGACAAGTTTAGAAAAGCTCGATCAGTCTCCTGTCACGATCGCGGATTTTGGATCGCAGGCGATCATTTGCCGATTACTCGCTGAACATTTTCCGCAGGATGCGATCGTGGCAGAAGAATCCTCTGCCCTTCTGCGTCAATCTCCGACCCAATTCAGTGCCGTTCAGGAGCTCATGCCTGATGCAACTCCGGATCAAATCTTGGACTGGATCGATTTGGGACAGGGCAAAGTCGAAGAACGATTTTGGACACTTGATCCGATCGATGGAACGAAAGGTTTTTTGAGAAATCAGCAGTATGCGATTGCGATCGCCTTGATTGAATCCGGCGAAGTCAAAGTCGGTGTCCTGTCCTGTCCTGCGTTTGAAGAGGGCTGCCTATTTGTGGCAATTCGGGGTCAAGGTACGCGCCGAATTTCACTCGAAACTGGCGCATCTCGCACGCTCTCAGCTTTAGATACGCCAAATTTCCGTCTTGCTGAAAGTGTAGAAACCAGCCACGGTGACCCAGAGTTACAGCGCAGGATTGCTCGATCGATTGGATTCACAACTCCATCGCTTCAGATGGATAGTCAGGCAAAATATGGTGCGATCGCATCCGGTCACGCCGGACTCTACATGAGACTACCTTGGAAAGAAAAGCCGAACTATCGAGAGAACATTTGGGATCATGCAGCGGGTGCCATCATTGTCGAAGAAGCGGGGGGACGGGTCACCGACATGGATGGCAACCCCCTCAATTTTTCGGTCTCCGCCCAACTGATTGAGAATCGTGGCATCATTGCGAGTTCAGGTGAAATTCATGCAGCAGTGCTGGCATCAATAGCGCAGCAGATGTCCCAAACGACCCCGGACAACCAGCAGGGTGAATAGAGAGATCGTGGCACTCATCACCAAATTTGTTTTTCTCAAGTCTGTGCCCCGCAGGAGTACCTCCATCATGATGGCAGGCAAAACAATCCCGGCACTCGCTAGCATCAAATACAGCTTTGGCTCATGTTTCAGAACATTCGTAATCATCGCCAGTAAAATTCCGAGCGGGATGAAAAATGTGCTGTAGAAGATAAACATCGATGCCAGTGAGAAATCCCACGTGGCAATCTGGACGGTTTGCTCCAATACAAGGAACAGTCCGGCCGTCGCAACGAACCAGAGCACGGACAAAACCATCAACATTCTAGGTGAGAGCCAGTGACGAATCTGTTTTGCGATCGCACGCGATCCGTTGGGGAACATGTGCTGCCAAGCCAGATAAATCGCTGCTCCAATTGCGCCACCCGCTGTATTTGTACAAATATCAATCCAACTCGATGCCCGCCACGGTAGAAAAACTTGCAGCGTTTCTACCAGAAGAGACAGCGCTGTACTCAAGATCACAACGAGTAAAAATGTTGCTTTTGGTCTGAATCTTCGCTGACGCAATTCGTAAGCTAAATCAATTCCAAATGGCATAAATAGAAAAACATTGCCGACAATATCGCTGAAGCCACTTGCATGCTGAAAAAAACTGCGCATTGCGCTTCTGAATGTCACTCCTTCTGCTGTGAAATTAAACGGCAATAGCGTTACCAGCAAAACGAGTAAAACACTACTTAGCGTAATAAAAATCGAACGATGGGAAGAAGAATTGCTCATAGTCTCAAAGCGATCGTGCGTGACTGTTGATAGAATTTGGAGATTTTTCTAATCGGCAAACCGAGCGCTCTCACTCTCTTCATGCTCGGCAGACAGTATTCCGTTCAGGATCAAATCAATCTTGTCCATCTACTGTAGCGAAACTTTTTGAGACTGCAATGTCAGTGCGGACATAGCATAGGGTTTACATGATCTCAATCACAAGAATGAGTGAATTTTCTACTGAATTGTCAGTAATCTACATGGATTCAAATTTGAGGCACCCTTGCACGATTGCCCAATTTCACTCCCTATTCAATCACCCAAATGGAATTTTTTGCACCTCTATTTTGTTTAAGTAAAGATGACCAAGTTTGGATAAAGATTACGTAGAAATACTGGAAAATTATGCAGAGATGGTAGAGACTTGACTCAGCCAACCTTCAGACGATAATTACAACGTCAACCAGGGGCAACGTCTGCTTGAGTCCATGAGTTCTGATCGAGGTCAAGCTCCATGGACTGTGATTTTAGCGTCCTGATGCCGTGAGGTGCAGAAAGTTTATGAGTAGTTCGAGTTGTCGGTTTTGTGGTTCACCACTGCATCATACGTTCGTTGATTTGGGAATGTCACCACTGTGCCAAACCCATATCACTCCTGAGCAATTAAACGAGATGGAGCCGTTTTACCCACTCCATACTTATGTTTGTGAGAATTGCTTTCTAGTGCAATTGCAGGAGTTCGTGAGTCCCCAAGACATCTTTACTGAGTACGCTTATTTTTCGTCCTATGTTGATGCGCTGCTCAAGAATGCTAGCGATTATAGCGATCTAATGGTTGAGCGCTTCGGCTTCAATGCTCAGAGTAAAGTGGTTGAGATTGCCAGCAATGATGGATATCTGTTGCAGTATTTCCACAAAAAAGGCATTCCCGTATTAGGCGTTGAACCTGCAGTCAACGTCTCGCAAGTTGCAAAAGACAAAGGCATTCCCGTAGTCAACAAGTTCTTCGGTGTGCAGACTGCAACCGAACTTGCTGCCGACGGCAAAGCTGATTTGCTTCTAGGTAACAATGTCTTGGCACATGTTCCCGACATTAATGATTTCGTCGGTGGCATGAAGATTATGCTGAAGCCAGACGGCGTCATCACAATGGAGTTTCCGCATCTGATGCGGCTGATGGAAGAGAATCAATTTGACACGATTTACCACGAGCATTTCTCGTATCTGTCCTTCATGGCGGTAAATCGCATTTTTGCATTCCACGGGCTGACATTGTTTGATGTGCAAGAAATCCCAATTCACGGTGGATCGCTGCGGATTTACGCGCGCCACACCGACGACGAATCGAAGCCGATTAGCGATCGTGTGACTGAACTGTTAGAACGTGAGAAAACCGCTGGATTCGACAAACTCGAAACCTATTCTCATTTCACAGAACAAGTCAAAGAAACCAAGCGCAAATTACTGGAATTCTTGATCACTGCCAAGCAGAAAGGGAAGACCATTGCAGGATATGGTGCGCCTGGAAAAGGAAACACCTTGCTCAACTACTGTGGTATCCGGACTGATTTTCTGGACTACACGGTCGATCGCAATCCTTATAAGCAAGGTAAGTACACGCCTGGAACCCATATCCCCATCTACTCTCCGGACAAGATCCGAGAAACAAAACCCGATTATCTGTTGATTCTTCCCTGGAACGTCAAAGACGAAGTGATGGAGCAAGTCTCTTACATTCGTGAATGGGGCGGTCAGTTCGTGGTTCCTATTCCTGAAGTCAAAATTTACGCCTAGCACTTTTGGGTGTGAGTTTTGATGCGAGTTCTGCCAGTCTTGTGTTCTTGATGAGCTTTGAGTTCTACCGTTGTTCAAATCGATTTATGAGTGGAAGTAGTGTAGGCGCGAGCCTCAACGAAGAGAAACTAATGACTAACCCAACCCAAACCCGACTCCGTACGAAAGACATCATCGCTCAAGACCTTGACTATATCTGTGGCAACCTCACTGAAGAGTTTGGCACGATGGCAGGCAAGAATCTACTCATTACCGGTGGTGCAGGCTTCTTAGGTTACTATTTTGTCCAAGCCGTTTTACATTGGAACCAGAAACAAGAATCAGCCCAGCAAATTCGCCTCACAGTCTACGATAACTATTCACGAGGCGTTCCGACTTGGCTAACGGATCTCAAAGATGATCCAACTTTGACCTTACTCAAGCATGATATGACTCAACCGTTGCCCGCAGATATGGGCGACTTCCAGTACATCATTCATGCAGCTTCGATTGCGTCTCCCACGTTCTACCGCCGAGATCCAATCGGCACCATGGATGCCAACGTCAACGGACTTCGCAATCTGCTGGAATACTTCAAAAATCAGAAAGATCAAGGTAAAGAAGTTGGCGGATTTCTATTCTTCTCGAGCAGTGAGATTTACGGCGATCCGACTCCAGAGAACATCCCAACTCCTGAAGACTACCGGGGGAATGTTTCCTGTACGGGACCTCGTGCCTGCTATGACGAAGCGAAGCGCTATGGCGAAACGCTGTGTGTGAACTTTGCTCAACAGTACGGATTACCGATTAAATCTGCCCGTCCGTTCAACAACTACGGACCTGGCTTGAAAATTACCGATCGACGTTTACTTCCCGACTTTGCACGCGATGTCTTCAGTGGTCGAGATATCACGATGCTTTCGGATGGTTCACCAAAGCGTACCTTTTGTTATTCGGCGGATTCGATCACGGGTTACTACAAAGTTCTCGTCAAAGGTCACGCAGGCGAAGCTTACAATATCGGAATCGAAACCCCTGAAATCTCAGTTCTAGAACTCGCTGAAAGAGTCGTTGCGCTCTCGAAAGAACTGTTTGGATACGAAGGTCAAGTGATTCGCAAAGTGAGCGAAGACAAGGACTATCTGGTTGACAATCCGGTTCGCCGTTGTCCTGTCATTGAGAAAGCAAGAACTCATCTCGGCTACAATCCAACGATCGGAATTGAAGAAGGACTACGTCGATCGCTGATTTGGTACGAAGGCAATCAAGAAGCGGAGGATGCATAATGCAAGTTTCAATTATTGGAACAGGTTATGTTGGCTTAGTTTCAGGCGTTTGCTTTGCAGAGAAAGGACATCAAGTATTCTGTGTTGATGTCGATCAATCAAAAGTAGACCAGATCAATCAGGGCGTTTCTCCCTTCTATGAGCCTGGATTGAATGAACTATTAGAGCGCAACATTCACACTCGGCTCAAAGCCACGACTGATTTCCGCCAAGCGATTCTCGACACAGATCTTTCACTCATTGCTGTGGGAACTCCATTTGACGGTAAAGAGGTCGATCTGACTTACGTGAAGCAAGTCGCTCAGCAGATTGGAGAAGCACTCAAGGATAAATCGACTTATCACTTAGTCGTTGTCAAAAGTACTGTTGTGCCTGGAACAACTGATCAAGTGGTTCTCCCGATTCTCGAAGCCGCTTCAGGTAAGAAAGCTGGTGTTGACTTTGGTGTGGGAATGAACCCGGAATTTCTCACCGAAGGTGAAGCGATCGACGATTTTATGTACCCGGATCGGATTGTGCTCGGCGGGATTGATGAACAAAGCATCGATATGCTAGACGCACTCTATACGGGGTTTGAGAATGTCGATCGCTTAAGAACGAACAACTCCACCGCAGAGATGATCAAATACACGTCAAACTCATTGTTGGCGCTGTTGATCTCTTTCTCGAATGAAGTTGGTAATCTGTGTTCTGCAATTGGCAACACCGACATTGTGGAAGTCATGAAAGGCGTCCATAACAGTCGTTACTTGACAACCGTGCTGCCCAATGGCGAGCGTGTTGTTCCGCCCATTACTAGCTTCCTCGCCGCAGGCTGCGGATTTGGTGGAAGCTGTCTCCCCAAAGATGTGAAAGCTTTGATCGCTCATGGTGAGAAGTATCAAAGTCCGATGCCCTTGTTAGATGCAGTCATTCAAGTCAATCAATCTCAACCGCAGCAAGTCATTGCCCGATTGAACAAGCATTTTCCGTCACTCGATGGCGTGAAGATTGCAATTCTTGGTCTGTCATTTAGACCGAATACGAATGACATGCGCGAAACGCCTGCAATTCCCTTGATCAAAGCACTCAAAGCACAGAATGCATCCCTCAAAGCTTATGATCCGGTTGCAAATTCAGAAGCAGCAAAGTTGATCCGCCCAGAAGAGGCTGAACTTTGCAATAGCTTGAAAGAAGTCCTTGAGAATGTTGATGCGATCGTGCTTGTGACTCGTTGGGATGAGTTCAAAGCCGTTCCCGAACTGATTGCTCAATTTGATCCACAGCCCGTCTTTGTGGATGGTCGCCGAATGTTGGATAAGAATTCGATCCAACGATACGAAGGCATTGGACTTTAAGCAAGACAGCAATCCTTGATCAAGATAATCGCTCGATCAAGGATTGACCCTGGTTACAATTGAAGTAAGGAACCCTTATGCACACCGTTTATTTCGATTCCCCGGTGAGTGACGAAGTTAGACGCGATCGCCTTTACAATGGTCAGCTATTTCTTTACTCTCCTCGCCCTAGCATGTTGGCGCTCTGTGAACATGCGCGTCAAATGATTGCAGCGGCATTCGCTCCACTCGATCCGACTCAAGCACAACATCAGTTAAGCGTCGAAGAATTTGTCGCGATCGCTGCGTCACTTAAGCCTAGTTTTATCCATCATCCCAAGTCAAAGCAGCTCATTCAGAAGATTCTGGAAGAGTATGGCTATGACTTAGAGAAAACATATTTTGATGTACCTCGCTTAAAAATCATTACGAGTCACGCCTATCTCACAGCAGGAGTCGGATATCCTTTTCATCCTCACAGAGATACCTGGTACTGTGCGCCTCCAAGCCAAGTCAATTGGTGGCTACCAGTCTATGAATTTGAGTCAGAAAGCTCAATGGCATTCCATCCAAAATACTGGAACCAGGCTGTGAAAAATAGCTCTAGTGGATTTAACTACTACGAGTACAACAATACAGGTCGTAAGAATGCTGCTCAGCATGTGAAGAAAGACACTCGTTTTCAGCCTCGTGCCGAAGAATTTGTAGATATCGATCCACAAGTTCGTCTAGTTTGCGAAGTCGGTGGAGTTCTATTGTTCTCTGGCGCACAGATGCATTCAACTGTGCCAAATACTTCTGGACACACCCGTTTTAGTATCGATTTCAGAACCGTTCATCTCGATGATCTCATTGCCAAGCAAGGCGCACCAAATATCGATAATGCTTCTACTGGAACTGCGCTCAGAGACTTTATGCGAGCGACAGATCTCGCTCAGCTGCCTGAAGAAGTTGTTGCCTTATACGAAGATACTCCGCCGCCTGAAGGCGAGTTAGTGTTTCAACCGCCTGTTGCTCTCGCTGCCTATTAGAGCCAATGAATATTACTGACCTCAAAACAGTGCTTGATCCCCAAGCGATCGGTGAAGATCTGCATCGCTTTGCGACTACGTTATATCCCATCTGTCGTAGCATTACGGGCGATGGCTTCCGAGAAACGTTGCGTCAAATCGAGCAATTTATTCCGCTCAAGCGTTATGAAGTGCCCACTGGAACACAAGTGTTTGATTGGACAGTCCCGCGTGAATGGAATATCCGAGATGCTTACGTCAAAAACTCTAAAGGGGAGCGCGTCATTGACTTTAAACAGCACAATCTGCATGTTGTGAACTACAGTGTTCCAGTTCATGAAACGATGTCGCTGGAAGCCTTAAAACCGCATCTATTTAGCTTGCCTGAGCATCCAGATTGGATTCCGTATCGTACGTCTTACTACAAAGATACCTGGGGGTTCTGCTTAACTCATCAGCAGTTGCTCGACCTACCAGAGGATCAGTATGAGGTTTGTATTGACTCAACTTTAGACGCTGGAAACTTAACCTATGGGGAGTACTACTTACCTGGAGAAGTCGAAGATGAAGTCTTAGTCTCTTGTCATGCTTGCCATCCATCTTTAGCAAATGACAATCTTTCAGGAATTGCGATCGCGGTGTATCTTGCTAAAGCCTTGAGTGAGGTTGATCGCCGCTATTCCTACCGCTTCATCTTCATTCCAGCCACGATTGGGTCAATTACTTGGTTGAGTCAAAACGAAGATCAAGTCCATCGCATTAAGCATGGTTTAGTCCTGAGTTGTCTAGGCGATCCAGGCAAGTCAACCTACAAGAAAAGTCGGCAGGGGAATGCAGAAGTCGATCGAGCTGTCACCCATGTTCTGAGCCATTCGGAGCAGGATCACAACATTATCGATTTCTTGCCCTATGGCTATGATGAGCGGCAGTTTTGCTCACCCGGGTTTAATTTGCCTGTGGGTTGCTTTATGCGATCGCCCAATAGTAAGTTCCCGGAGTACCATACCTCGGCAGACAACTTGGACTTTATCCAGTCTGAATGCCTCGCAGACTCCTTTGTGAAATGCTTAGGAGTGCTGTCAGTCTTAGAGCACAATAAGATTTATGTAAACCAGAATCCGAAGTGTGAACCTCAACTTGGTAAACGGGGACTCTATCGATCGATAGGAGGTTCCTCTGGAACTGGATTGAATGAGCTTGCATTACTGTGGACATTGAATTTGTCAGATGGACAACATTCATTGCTTGACATTGCAGAGCGATCAGGATTTAAGTTTGACGTGATTAAGCAAGTCGCAGATGCGTTGATCGAGACTCATCTGTTGAAGGAATCGGCTAACTGAGAAAATTCATTAAGAGGGATATCTGCATGAAAGTTGTTTTGTTTTGTGGCGGTCTAGGCACTCGGTTGAGAGACTATTCGGAAAAAGTTCCCAAACCGATGGTCAACATCGGGTATCGTCCTATCTTGTGGCATTTGATGAAATACTATGCTCACTATGGACACAAAGATTTCATTCTCTGTCTGGGATACAAAGCAGACTATATCAAAGAGTACTTTTTGAACTACAACGAATGCCTCTCCAATGACTTCGTGCTATCCGCAGGCGGCAAGCAAGTTCAAATGATTGGGAGTGACATTCACGACTGGCGGATCACCTTTGTTGATACTGGGTTGTCTTCTAACATCGGACAGCGCCTAAAAGCAGTTGAAAAGTATCTCGAAGGCGAAGAGATGTTCTTAGCCAACTACAGCGATGGACTTAGCAACCTGCCGCTTGATGACTTCATCGATCACTTCATGCGACATGACAAAGTTGCAAGTTTCCTCTCTGTGAAGCCGACTCAGACGTTCCACGTTGTCTCTACTCAA
Organism: Leptolyngbya sp. GGD; assembly: GCF_026735145.1. Classification (NCBI taxonomy): domain Bacteria; kingdom Bacillati; phylum Cyanobacteriota; class Cyanophyceae; order Leptolyngbyales; family Leptolyngbyaceae; genus Leptolyngbya; species Leptolyngbya sp. GGD. Next base: position 1,120,828 of record NZ_JAPQKE010000002.1, on the reverse strand, counting down.
GAAGATGGATTAGTCAAGAGCATTGAACATGTGAACAATGCGGATCTACGCATCAATGGTGGATTTTTTGCGCTCAAGACCGAAATCTTTAAATACATGCAGCCTGGTGAGGAACTAGTGATTGAACCATTCCAGCGCTTGATTGAGAAAGAGCAATTGGTTGCTTACAACTATGATGGCTTCTGGACTTGTATGGATACATTCAGAGACAAGCAAAATTTGGATGATATGTATTCTCAAGGGAATCCTCCCTGGGAAGTTTGGAAGACCCGCAAAACGCTCTAAGTTGCAAATCTGAGAAGGTGAAAATGCTGAAGTTGATGTTCGATCGAGGAAAAGACGCTGAATATCGGATTCTGTGTCTGGGCGCACACTGCGATGATATTGAAATCGGATGCGGTGGCACGATTTTGAAACTAATCGAAGAGTATCCGAACGCAATCTTTTACTGGGTTGTGTTTAGCTCTAGCGAAGTGCGATCGAAAGAAGCGTTCGAGAGCGCAGATCGATTTTTAGCAGGTGCGAAAGTTGAGAACATTGTTGTCAAAAACTTCCGCAACAGTTTCTTTCCATTCGTGGGTACTGAAATCAAGGAGTACTTTAACGAACTCAGCCAAGCATTTTCACCCGATCTGATCCTGACGCACTACAAGCATGATGCTCACCAAGATCACCGCGTGATTTCCGATCTCACTTGGAATAGCTATCGGAATCATTTCGTTCTGGAATATGAAATTCCCAAGTATGACGGGGATATTGGGAATCCAAATTTCTACGTTCCCGTTAGCGAAGAAATTTGCAATCGCAAGATTCAAACGCTGATGGAAGTGTTTGAAACACAGAAAAAACGTCAGTGGTTCACTGAAGATATGTTCCAAGCCATCATGCGGCTCCGAGGAATTGAATCGAATGCGCCCAGTAAGTTTGCGGAGGCATTTTACAGTCGCAAGTTAGTGTTTTGATCACATTTTCACGAACCTCTGAAATAAAACAGAAAGCCTGATGGTCATTGATTATCGGCTTTCTGCGCTCGTATTCATCAAACTGAAAAAAGCAAGATGACTCAATTTGATAACTATCAAGATGTAGTTGTTCACTGATTCGCTTAATTTGCTTGCAAAATCGGTGTCAGTTTGACGTGATATTCTGCCTCAAACTCCCCTTTTTTGAAATCCAAACTCCACAATTCTAGCGAACAAGGATCATCGGCTTGAGTCGGGGTGATAAGCAACTGAAAACTGCGTTGAACTGCATCAAAACGACATTCAATCGATTGAATGGCTCCGATTTGACGGCGATCGAGGGCAACTGCTAAACGCAACAATGAATGCAATTGTTCAACGACTCGCCGATGGTGTTTGCTCGTTAAATTTCGGTAGGTTTCATGACGTTTCTTAGGTGCATTCTTACGATGATAGCGAGCAAGATTTGCGATCGTTTCAATCTCCATTTCCGTAAACCCTAACAATTCGGCATGTCGGATCAGATAGTAAGAATGCTTGTGATGCGAAGAATGTCCAACATGGTGCCCGCAGTTGTGTAGAATCGCAGCCGCCCAAAGTAAAATTCGCTCTTCCTCGCCCCAAGTATGCAGTTTGCCCTGAGTTTGATCAAATAAACTTAGGGCAAATTCTGCAACTCGTTGGCTGTGCGCTAGATTCACCTGATACTTCTGTGCTGTTTTGAAGACACTTCGTTCGCGAACCGATTTCTGATAGCGTAGCCGATCTTCAATCAGCCCATGTGCCACCATCCAATCCACAATCACGCCTTCTCGCAGCGATCGCTCACAGATGACGATCGATTCCGCCTTCAATTGCATCATCACTTCCAGCAGAATCATCGCTCCAGGCAAAATAATTTCTGCTCGCCGCTCATTTAATCCAGGAATGACTAAACGCTCTGAAAGACTCATTTTCCGTAACCGATTCACCCAGTCGCGCAAATCTTTCACGGACATTTCGCAGCCATTCAACGGAGTTGGAACTGTGCCAAATTTCTCGCGTGCATTGAGTGCGACTAAAGTTTCGATCGTGCCTGACGTTCCAACCATACGCAGACGTTCTCCAGGTTTGACATGGGCTTGGAGATCCTCAATCGATCGTTCCAACATGCCCCGAATATAAGCCTGTAGCGCATAAAATTCAGTTGAACTAATTGGATCGGTTTTGATATGTTCAGCCGTCAGTCGAACCGCGCCCACCTTGGTACTACTAAGGGTGCGAGGCTCATGCCCATCTCCCAAAATTAGCTCAGTTGAACCGCCCCCAATATCTACAATCACATGCGGCTGATTATCAAAGCTCATCCCCGACAGCACACCGAGATAAATCCGCCTCGCCTCTTCCGCTCCTGAAATTAAATTGACCCAAAGTCCAAGCTCATTCTCAATTCGTTGCAGAAATGCTTGTCCATTCGGGGCTTCGCGGACAGCACTTGTCGCGACCGCAATCACATGTTCGGCGTTCACACTTTTGGCGACATCCTGACATCGTCGGAGGGCTGCCATTGCGCGATCCATTGCCTCTTCTGACAATTCCCCCGTTTTCTTACAAAAATCTCCCAATCGCACGGTCGCTTTCTCTCGTCCAACAATCGTAAACGCAGGTAAATGAGGTTGAATGCGGGCAATCACCATATGAATCGAATTCGTTCCGACATCGATTGCGGCGAGGATGCGGTCTTGATCAGGAGGAATGATGGGAAGCGTCACCGGATTATTCTGGGGTTTCGGGATGGAGTTAACCATGAGACTAGACGTACTGCGATCGAATAAAGGGCTATTAGAGGCAAGAGCGAGAACACCAAACGTCTGACGTGAACAAAAGCGATCGAACTACTTCTAAACTAAGGTTTTACCTCAAATCTTGAGCAATTCAGCGGATCTTTACACAAAAACCGCGCTAAGTTCTTTTATAGACCTGCGATTGACCAATTTTCTATGTGGACTCAGCCGAATCAATCTCCAGAACCGACTTGGCGCGTGATTGCGCGACTTCTACGCTGGCACAAGCCTGAAGGACGACTCATTTTAATGATTCCGGCTCTGTGGGCTGTGGTCTTGGCTGCACAAGGCAAACCACCGGCATTATTAGTCGGCATTATTATTCTAGGAACTTTAGCGACCAGTGCAGCAGGTTGCGTTGCAAATGATCTCTGGGATCGCAATATTGATCCGCATGTCGAACGGACTCGCGATCGTCCTTTGGCTTCAAGAGCACTTTCTGTCAAGGTTGGAATTGGCGTTGGGCTAATTTCACTCTTGTGTGCTGCCGGATTAACAGTTTTTCTAAATCCACTCACATTCTGGCTGTGTGTTGCCGCAGTCCCGGTCATTTTGCTGTATCCAGCCGCGAAGCGAGTTTTTCCAGTCCCGCAGTTAGTGTTATCGATCGCGTGGGGGTTTGCAGTTCTGATTAGTTGGAGTGCGGTCAGTTGCCGTGATACATCAAATTTAGTGTGTCTGACTCAACCGATGTGGTTGCTCTGGGGCGCAACAATTCTCTGGACGTTGGGATTTGACACAGTGTATGCCATGTCCGATCGCGAAGACGACAAACGAATTGGTGTGAAATCAAGCGCCTTATTCTTCGGTCGATACGCGCCTTACGCAATCGCTGCCTTCTACGTCGGAACCGCATTAATTCTTGCGAAACTCGGTGTAGTAATGGGATTAAATGTCTGGTACTGGAGCGCATTAGGGTGCAGCGCGATCACCTGGGCATGGCAATCTTATCAACTCACCCAACCGACAATCCCCCATTCGTTTTACGCTTTCAGTTTCAAGCAGAACGTTTGGATCGGCTTTATTCTCTTAGGCGGCATGATAGCTGGAATCTAGACATCAATCCATTCAACTCGAACGAAGTGAGCCGGACGACCCCAACTGTCCTGCACGCTCGAAACTTCTCGAACCCTCAAGTTAAAGGGTACTGCGGTTGTAATGTACTGCTGGGCGATGCGTCCTAACTCTGGGGTCAGTTGTGCAGCAGTCGTTGCAGCCACTCCGAATCCTAACAATTGCTCGATCGGAGTGCGAGGCAACACCAAATGGAACCCAAACGCGATCGCAGCCGTTAACAACATCCCGACTGAAAGATTCGTTCCACAACGTGGATGCACTGCGAGATTCCATTCTCCATGCGTAATTCGGGACAACGCTTGATTTACAGCCCGTCTGACATCAACTGTGTTCGCCTGTCCGTAGAGATAAAATCCCTGCTCGGTTGATAATCCGCCTAAACCGCTATTGTCTTCCCAATCAGTTTGCGGTGAGCTACGCCGATCGGGTAATCCACTCAAAATCCAAACAGTGGCATGCTCTAGGGCATGAACTTGGCGCACCGTCAGCATTTCTTTCAATCCTGGAAGAAATCCAATTTTCCTAAGCAACTCAGTGTCTTGAGCCACTTGAGGAGTTGGAAGGAAAAAATTCAAAAACTCATCGAACTCAGAAGCATTTGCAGTCATAACAAAGCAACTTCAGACAATCCTAGAGAAGTTAGTGTCTCAACTCTAGCGTTTGTTTGCTGAAGTTGCAGGGCGGCTGTTGCAAATCGTTGCGACTTTTAGCTGAAAAGATTTGAAGTTGGAACCGCTGCTGCGGGTGCAGGTGGAACGCTTGGCAAATTTGGTGCGACTACAGGACTGCCGACTCCACGAGCCACTTCTACGCCATTTTGCTCCAAAATTACGAGCGGATCAGACCCCCCATTCATTTCAATTCGCTTGACTAAGACCTGTCCACCTGCAATGCGTTGCCCTGCTTGAACATAACGGCTTGTCGCCTCATTGGGAGCTTGAATAATGGCTTGAGGCACACCTGCAACAACAATCACACCTGTTACTTGCACCGATTTCGCAAGAGTCGGATCTGGCAGAGGTGGTAGTGCTTTAATGGGGGATTGCTCTGGCGATTTTGCAACCACGACCTTCGGATTTGGACGGGATGCAACAGCAGGTTGTTTCGCAATCGAGCGATCTCCAACATTCGGGCTGACAGCAGGTTGATTCGCAGTTTCAGGCAGTTTAATGGGAACTTTGAACGAGACGATCGGCGGAATGCTAGAAAATGGATCTTTGCCTTTGGTATTGATGCCGCGTTGAACTTGTCTCGCCCGTTCTGCTGGGTCAGTTGATTGCAGCAGCCCTGCGACCTTGCCTGCTTTACCTGTCGCTGCGTCTTTCTTGTCTTTATCCTTCTCTGGAACAGTGGGTTTTGCAAAAGCCTGGGTTGGGGTCGAAGGCGATGCCGCTGGAGAAGGACTGGCGCTCGTAACAGTTGGCTCTTCACCCACCGTACATCCGCCTATCCAGACTGTTAATGCGCTCGCGCAAAGTACCAGCGTCCCTTTCGGGATTCGTGCTGTGATTTGCTGTGTAAACCGCTTGCTCATGACCACTCCAAAAATTCGACTTAAAAATTCGCCTGGATCACCGTTCGCAGTACAAGCTTGAAATTGACCCGCAGCAGAGAACGATTCAGTTAGTGCAAGTGTGCCCAAATCCGATGGGTTTTTTACTCGCTGCTAATTTTTGAGCGAATTTTTAGAGAAGCTGGGATTAAGCTTCGCTGCAAACCATGATGCTTTGCAGTTTCTGAAGCCCTTTTTTCACTTGGCGTGAAACCGTCACAGCACTGATTCCTAGTCGCTCAGCTGTCTCTTTCTGAGTCAGGTCATATAGAAAAACAAATTCCAACACTTCACGAGTGCGCTGTTCTAACTGGACGAGTGCCTGCTGCAGCCGAATTTGATCTTCTTGAGCCAGTTGGAAACTCCGATACCGTGAATCAGGAACGAGATCGCCTAAAAATGCTGTGCCTTCTTCGTCGCCGACAGGAGCATCTAAACTGAGCAGCGCGCGATTTTGCGCCGAGAGCCGAATTTCCTGCCATTCCTCGATCGAGATATCCAATATCGCAGCGATCTCAATATCGGTGGGTTGCCGCCGCTCTTTTGCTTGAAAGTCACGGATCACGTGAGTGGCTTGACGTTGTAGCGCTTGCCAACGGCGCGGAATTCGGACTGAAGGGCTTTTGTCCCGTAAGTAGTGTTGGATTTCTCCTCGAATGTAGGGAATTGCAAATGAGCTAAATGCATGACCTTTCGACATATCAAACCGCTCGATCGCTCGAATCAGCCCAATACACCCAACTTGGAGCAAATCGTCGTAACTCTCAGTACACTGATTCATCCAGTGGTGAGCCTCTTTTCTCACCAGTCCAATATTCAATTCAACCAATTGATTACGAATAGCAGCAGTTGCGGTCGTTTGATATTGATGAAGCAGTTCTAAGGTTTCACTTTTGAGGTCGGTAGACACAAGATTAGGCATGACGAATTCAGTGGTTGGCGCAAAAGCTCAAGAAGAAATCAAACCGTTTTGCTGATTCAAACTGTGAAGGTAGGAATCACACCGGAAAGACATTAGAGAAAGTGAACAAATAATGAAACCGCGTTTCTTGCTCACTTTTCATGACACATAAAACTTATTTCTTCCAGCGAATTTGTTACAACTGCATTTCCACGGAACGTCTGTCTACCGTGATCTTGGTCACTTTTTTAACGAATTTTTAACGAATTTCTGATTAAGATTAAAACTTGTTTTTATCAAAAAATAAATAATAAAAATGGGGCTATCTGCCCCATAAAATTGAATATTTTGAGTTGAGATCGCACTAAGTTGTGGATCTGATTATCGGTAATTACGCTGCAGGTGCAACTCGTGCGTAGAACAATCCACGGATTTTTACCTCGCTTGCTTCACGCGATCCCATATCGGTTTCTGAGGGTTGATCGCTTTCAAAGGTTCCTGCAATTTCGCCCGATGCACTGTCGATTTTTGCAACTTGCAGCGAGATAGTGCCTTTATCCAACTGGAAACGCTTGACGTTTTCCTTTCTCAATTCTTCAGAGTCAGCCGAAGCAGGAAGTGCAACTGCGTTGTCATAGCCTGTGGTCAGACCCCGACCTTTCGGATCAAGGAAGTTGGATGTCCGGTAGGAGGGCACACGGAATTCGCCGGTAAAGTCGGTTGACGTGTTGATGCTCGAAGAACCCGGATCGGTGGTTGCAACTAGACCTTTAATCGTGAACAAGAACGGCACGCGTTCGCCCCCAGGAAGCTGAACGGTAATCGCTTGGAAGTCCAGACCATCTTCTTCGGTGAAGGTCAAGCTACCATCAGAGTTCGATTTTAGGGTTCCTGAAACTGCATCGATCGAGGAAGTATAGCGAGTCATCAACTTCGCCGGGACAAACTCAGCTTCGCGACGCTTGCTCGCCGTTTCTTCTTTGACGAAATAAGATGTGGGTTGCAGACACAATCCAGTGATTGAGTAGGTTTTGCCGCTCTCAATCGGGATAGAGCCACGAGAGGTGGCTTCGATTTGGGGGCAGTTATTTGCCAAGCCCGTGTTACGGATTTGCTCGTAGGTTAAGCCTTCCGTACTGGCAGCGGGAGCTTCACTACAAGCGGTCAAAACACTCAGGCAGAACGCCAACAGTGTCACAATAAAAGCGCGATACCTCATGGTCAACCTCAAAGTAATGTCAAATTTCTGCCAGTGCGTTCGGGCGGGAGTTCAAAGAAGTCAATCTCGGAGAGTGATTCTTAGAAGGGCGCTCTAAACTGCTGTCAGATCTCATGGAGTTTCTAATAAATTCTGGAGTGGCTCTGATCGAACCTCTCATAGCATTTTACAGATATTCGTAAACTTTTTAAGAATCGCCCGCGATCGCATGTGTGGAAAAGTCGATTCGGCGCGATTCGGCTGCTTACGAAGAACGAACGAAATGCTCGAAAAGCAGTACCGTATTAGATTGCGCCCCTACGCTAGGAACGAATTGCATGAATGATGATGATGTGATGTTTAGAGAATATGCCTCGAATTCGGAGGCGCTATCGCGCGATCTCGATCAAATTGCCCAAGAGATTCGGACGATTGCAAAAAACTCGCGGGGAGATGGAATCGCGTTGCTGGCATTGCTGAGAGTTTTAGAAGCCCTCCATCGTGAAATCCGTGAAGGATTCTTTCAAGAGTCTTTGCCCAGCAATCGACAGGCGCTTTACGCGTTGCTGAAAGATATTGAAGCCAGTGGCGGGTGGCCCTATATCCATCGAATGCGGCTACAAGAATTTCTGAATAATTTGCTGGCTGAATCTAGCTTAGATTCGCCTGAATAAAAGTAAAAAGCGCTAGAGATGAAACTCCTAGCGCTTTTCTGAGTGAAATTGTAAAGTTTTGTTACTCGTCTTTTGGTTGACGGCTAGCGGTCTGGATATAGAGAATCAGCAAAAACACGCTCGGCACAAGCACAAACAAAATCGACGCAATAAATCCTAATTCATTAACTTGCATAAAGCCCGATCCCTTCTAAACTCGGCATCAACACTTTTCAGGATACCACTCATTAGGGTTTCGTCTTTACGCTGACTGCCCCGTTGACTAAAGCCTGACAGGCAAGACGATAGGAAGCTGGTTTTTTCTTGAGTTTACGCTCCTCAAATGCGGTTCGAGGCGAGAGATTCTCCATTCCTTCAACCACTTCGATGATGCAAGTTCCGCACTGTCCATACCCCCCGCAATTCATAAGTTTGCCACCGAGCGTGTAGAGATCCACTTGATTCTCGATCGCTTTAATCCGCAAATTTGCCCCTTGAGCCGCAACGACTTCTTTGTCTTCTTTGATGAATTTGATGCTGGCAGACTGAAACGCAGGTTTCGGCGGTTCAGCGCTCATCCCTTCTTCAGGTTGGACTTCAGAAATCGCTTGGAGGTCAGTATCGGCGGGTTGCATAGTCTTCCTCTTAAAGAGATAAGGGTTAGTATCCACTCTATTTGTAACTCAAATCGCGCCAAAAGTTAAGAATAATTAAGAAGTGAAACGGGCGAGTCGTCGGAATTTCAGGCGATTTCACATTCGCTTGCAATCGTTTCTAACACTGGTTACACTTCTTTATACACTTTCATTTTTTATGAATTCCTTGTCATACTGCCGATTCAACGTTCCAAGGAATAGCTGGATCATCAGAAACGGCGGGGGGACAGGATGCCTTATCTGGTAAAGTTACCCATATTAGGCACTTTAACAAAAGGCTGAAAGAAGCGTTGCAGTAGACGTAATTTAGAGGAGGAGAGTAGTCAATGGGACTACCCTGGTACCGCGTACACACAGTCCTGGTGAACGATCCGGGGCGGTTGATTGCGACTCACCTGATGCATACCGCACTGGTTGCAGGTTGGGCGGGATCAATGGCGCTTTATGAGCTTGCGATTTTTGACCCTAGCGATCCAGTTTTGAATCCTATGTGGAGACAAGGCATGTTCGTGCTGCCGTTTATGGCAAGACTCGGCGTGACTTCTTCTTGGGGCGGATGGAGCATTACGGGTGAAACCGTCACCGATCCAGGCTTCTGGTCGTTTGAGGGCGTTGCAGCTGCCCACATCGTTTTATCAGGTTTGCTGTTCTTAGCAGCTTGCTGGCATTGGGTTTATTGGGATTTGGAACTTTTCCGCGATCCGCGTACAGGTGAGCCTGCACTCGATTTGCCGAAAATGTTCGGGATTCATTTGTTCTTGTCGGGATTACTTTGTTTTGGCTTTGGCGCGTTCCACTTGACTGGATTGTTTGGTCCAGGAATGTGGGTATCGGACGCGTATGGGGTGACAGGGCATATTCAGCCTGTTGCGCCTGAATGGGGACCGTCTGGATTTAATCCGTTTAATCCAGGTGGGGTTGTCGCACACCACATTGCGGCGGGAATTGTCGGCATTATTGCAGGCTTGTTCCACCTCAGTGTCCGTCCGCCAGAGCGTTTATATCGCGCTTTGAGAATGGGGAACATCGAAACGGTGTTGTCGAGCAGTATCGCGGCTGTGTTCTTTGCGGCTTTTGTGGTTGCAGGAACGATGTGGTACGGCAATGCGACGACTCCGATCGAGTTGTTTGGTCCGACTCGTTATCAGTGGGATAGCGGCTACTTCCGCCAGGAAATCGATCGTCGAGTTCAGGGTGCAGTAGCGGATGGCGCGAGCTTATCAGAAGCGTATAACCAAATTCCTGAGAAATTGGCGTTCTATGACTATGTCGGTAACAGCCCCGCGAAAGGTGGTTTGTTCCGTACAGGTCAAATGAACAAGGGTGACGGGATTGCTCAAACTTGGCTCGGACATCCGGTGTTCAAGGACAGCGAAGGTCGTGAGTTGTTTGTGCGTCGCTTGCCGAACTTCTTTGAGAACTTCCCAGTTGTACTTCAAGATGCAGATGGCGTGATCCGCGCTGACATTCCGTTCCGTAAGGCTGAGTCGAAGTACAGCTTTGAACAAGCAGGTGTAACGGCAAGCATTTACGGTGGAAAGTTGGATGGTCAGGTGATCACCGATCCAGCGCAGGTCAAACGCTTTGCGCGTGCGGCTCAGTTGGGTGAACCGTTTGAATTCGATCGTGAAACATTGAATTCGGATGGTGTATTCCGGACTAGCCCACGTGGATGGTTCACGTTTGGTCATGCGGTCTTTGCATTGTTGTTCTTCTTTGGTCATATCTGGCACGGATCTCGGACGATTTTCCGGGATGTGTTTGCTGGGGTTGACCCAGATTTGTCGGAAGAACAAGTCGAATGGGGACGGTTTGCGAAAGTGGGTGATAAGACCACGCTTCGGGAACCTGTCTAAATGGTTTAACGGGTCTAGGCAGGTTGCTTAGGCCCGGTTCGATTCTTTTGTTGGGACACCATCATGGAAAGTGCAGCGTATATTTTGATTTTGGCTTTGGCGATCGGAGTTTTGTTTTTTGCGATTGCATTCCGCGAACCTCCGAGAATTGGTAAGTAAATCCTTCTGTGAAAGAACCCGTCTTGACTCAAGACGGGTTCTTTTTTGCGCTGATTTTGGGCAGGGTGATTTAGGATGTGAAGGTTGGGTTATCTGAGCTTGTGAGCGTTTCTTCGCGTCAAATGGATTATTCTAGTCCGACTCGCTATCGAATTCGGGCTGTGCAGCCGCAGGATTTGAACGAAATTGCGGGAATTTTGGTGGATAGTTTTCCGCTGTATCCGCCGTTTTTGCCCTGGTTGGGTGCGATTATTCGAGTCGGAATTTATGAGGATTTGCGGAGTCGAGCGCGCTCAATGACCTCAAACTATGCATGTCTCGTCGCGATCGATACGACGCATCGGGATGAATTAATTGTGGGAACGGTGGAGGTGGGGATACGCAGCGCCAATCCTTGGCAACCGAAAACGAGCCAGTATATTTATTTGTCAAATTTGGCGGTGAGAGAAGAATTCCGGCGGCAGGGCATTGCAGAACAGCTGTTATTGGCGTGTGAGCCTTATGTAGAAAGTTGGGGCTATCGCCAGATTTATCTGCACGTTCTAGAGACGAATCAGGCAGCGAAAGCATTGTATTTCAAGTTGGGGTATCGATTGGAGGAAATTCAGTTGAGTTGGGATTGGTTTTTAGGAAAGCCAAGACGGATGCTGTTGCGTAAGGAAATGCGATCGACACATGCAAGAGAGGCTTAATCTGAATTTCCCAACTTGCTGTTAGCGTCCCATGCTGTGTACAATTCGCTGCTCCTTGAGGTTTAGAACCCGCCAAGGGTGCCTGCGTTGAATTAGCTTCTGTTCATGCCCTGAGGAAATTGACGTGGAAATGGATCAGATTGTCTTGCTCATTACGAGTCTTCTAGCATTCTATCTGGCATGGAATCTGGGCGCGAATGATGTTGCAAATTCGATGGGAACCTCGGTGGGTTCTAAAGCTGTCACGCTCAAACAGGCCTTAATCATTGCAGGAACTCTAGAATTCACGGGCGCAGTCTTGTTTGGTCAAACTGTTTCTCAGAAACTCGTTACAGGCATCATCAATCCCGCCCAATTCACGCCCCAAATCTTGCTGATTGGGATGATTTCGGTCTTAATCGCCGCAGGAGTTTGGTTGAATATTGCCACAGTGTTTGGATTTCCCGTGTCGTCTTCTCATGCAACTGTCGGCGCGATCGCAGGCGTTGGCTATCTCGCGTTCGGCAAAACTGCTGTCAATTGGAGCACGATCGGTCTTATTTCTCTCACTTGGGTGATCACTCCCTTGGTGAGTGGCACGATCGCGGCTGTTTTTTACAGTTTGATCAAACAATGGATTCTCGACCGACCTCATCAACTCGAAGAATGGATTCCCTGGCTCAGTGCCGTATTGATTAGCGTTTTCGGTGTGATTGTCTTTCCGACGATCGCCAAACCGATTCAAACTATTATTCATTTACCGATTCCATCTATTTCACTCATGCTTGGAGTCATTGGAATCGGAACGTTATCCGTTTACGGATTCCAAAATTTACAGACCGTAGAAGCGACGATCGCTAAATTTCAAGTGGTCAGTGCCTGCTTTGTCGCGTTTGCTCATGGCTCAAATGATGTTGGCAACGCGATCGCACCCTTTGCCGCGATCGTCTACATTCTGCAAACTGGAAACTTGCCGTTAGAAGACTTCCAGATTCCAGTTTGGAGTTTGATACTTGGTGGAGTTGGCATCGTTGCAGGGTTAGCCGTCTTAGGGAAAAAAGTGATTTCAACGATTGGAGAAGGAATTATTCCTTTGCAGCCTAGCGGCGGACTTTGTGCAGAACTCGCAACAGCAACCACAATATTGATTGCCTCTCGTATGGGATTTCCGGTTTCGACTTCTCACGCTCTAGTGGGCGGTGTTGTTGGAGTGGGATTTGTTCAAGGCATGAAAAGCATTCAGTTTCAAACTCTGAGATCGATCGGTTTAACTTGGTTTGTGACGATTCCCATTGCTGCTGTGCTCAGCGGAATTTTATTTTTGATTTTGCGTACGACTTTCATTGAATTTTAGACAATAGAGTTTATCAACTCTTCACTGGGCACTATAGGTTGTGAAGTTATCTACAGCCGGATGTCAAGGGTGAAGACCGATGGAGCAAGAGCAATCATGGGGTGATTCGCGCCCACCGAATCAAAATGAAGAGATTTCTGCTACATCTGGTGCAAGCACCGATCGGCGGGAAATTACGGAACTGCGCGAGGTGAATGCGCAGTTGAGGAAAGAGGTTGAAGAGTTACGGTCTCAATCTCAGCTTTCTCTCAAGCCCCAAAAACCTAAAGTATCAAAATTAAGGTTGGGGCTTTGGCTCGTTTTGCTTTCGACTTTTGCGCTGTCGATTCATAACGTGATTGTCCGCATCACGATCGGGCAACCGATTCGATTATTTGGTCTATTCTCCGCGGGTGGCTTTATCCAGCCGACAATCGGGAATTCGTTATTGATTCTCTGGATGCGAATGCTGGTGGTCGTGCCTTTGATGATTGGCATTGCGGGATTTCTTTACCCTCCAGTTTGGCAAGATCTTCAGAAAGTCCTGCTGAAGCGCGATCGTCGTCCGCTTTGGCACATTATCGGCAGCGGTGTTTTTCTGTTTTTGTCACAAGTTCTGATTTATATTGCGATCGCACAAATTGGACCAGGTGCTGCGGTCACGATTCTATTTATGTATCCGCTGCTCACGGTTCCCCTCGCTTGGTGGTTGTTTAACGATCGACCAACTCGCCTGCGGGTTGTCGTAATGGGATTGATTTTGTTGGGTGTAATTTTGACAGCTATTCCCAGTTTAATGGTCGCAAAACTGGGTGGAGGCGTGTTTTTTGCCATATTCTCCGGAGCGGCATTCGCGCTGTATTTAATTTTGATGCAGCTTGGATTTCGCAAAGTGCATCCGGTTCCCGTCAGTGTGGTGCAATTTCTCACGGTGCTCGTTTGTACGAGTGTGAGTCTATCCTTACCACTTCAATTAGGGGTTGCAGTTTCAGCGACGGGCAGACCTGGATTATTCATAGGAGGTCTAGTCTTGGGGGCGTTCACTCTCGTCGGATACCTCTCGAACAATTTCGGGGTGCGCTATATGGGGGCGGCACAAGCTTCGATCATCGCATCGAGTGGTCCTGTGTTAACAGCGTTGCTAGCCGCTGTGATCATCCGTACTAAGTTAGATTGGGTACAAATTGCTGGAATTTTGCTTGTGACGATCGGGGTCACTGCTCTGAGCTTTGAGCGGATGAGAAAGACCGCAAAATCTGCATAATGGGAAAGGTGTTACTCAAATAATGTGATGCGATTTGCGGTTTCAAGTGGATCTGGGCAAGTTTTAGCGAATGGGTCGTTGCGAATTCAGACCGATGAGTCTGGGGTGCAACGACTTTGTTTTGAAAGCGATCGTGGAACTTTCATTGTGGGTGGTGAGATTGGCGAAGATGGAGATCTCACTGAGGCAGGGCAGGAATTGTATCGGCAATTTTTTCGGGCCTGGGGTGTGATGGGAATTAAGATGACTTCGCTCTAATGTTCGCAAATTGGAGATGAGAGAGAAGCGAATTGTTCTCTATCTTTCATGGAATTTGAATTTCGACTCTGCTCAACCTGTGAAGACCTCGGATCTAGAGTGTTGAGCAAAGTCGAAATGTAGCGCGATCGCTCAACTTAGCGATTTAATCGCGATGCAAGTGAAAGAAAACCTTCAAATTGCACTTGATTGTCTTTGATCGAACTCGCACCGCTAATGCTCCGAATGCTACTCAAGCTATCTTGAAGCTGCGTGGCAAATGGATTGCTTGACCTCGATGCACCGAATATCATCGGAAACGCCGCAGTGTTCAAAAAGCTCATGAATGCGCCTTGATTGACATAGAAATAGCCTAAATTCGCATCGGGGAAGGGTGCGATCGCAGATTTAAAGTTGGCAGATTGCGGTAGAGTCCGAGTCGGTGTCGGGCTAAACTCGCTCATTGATCCGCCTCCAAATAACATCACTAAAGTCTGCTCATCTGTCCAACCATGACTTAAGAAATTCAGCGATCGACCTTTCTCAATGGATCCAAAACTCGTGACAGGTTGACCTGCCAGGGTAGATTGATGGACGAGCGCTTGCCCTAAACGAGGGGTGACAAACTCCTGGAATTTCTTTAATCCCGCTTCGGCGGCAGCGCGATCGTCTGTTTGCACCATCATGCCGAAGGCAATGTCTAACCCTGGCGAAATCGAGGGAATAAATCCTTGGCGAGTCGGATAAGCAAATATCGCGTACTCTCCATTCATCCAAGGGAAAATATCGCGATCGTCCACGCCAATGAAATCCTGCATCCACTTCCGGCTTTGTTCCAAGTTTTTCTTCCAGGATGGCTGCGATTCTAGTCCTAGCGTCAATGCTTGCCAATACAGCGCTAAATTCTGGCTATTGGACATCATGTAATTGACTTCTGGCAGGCGACTGAGAATCTGATTGCGAGTAGTCAACGGAGTTAACAAATTCTCTGGAACAGATTGAGTCAAATTCACGGCAAATTGCGCGCGTAATCCTGTGGATTCTGCCCAGACAAAGCCTTCGGCGGTGTCATAAAACTTTGCCAATGGATCTAGTAAACTCGGATCGAGCACGGGTGGCACAGGTAGGTTGGGATTTTTCTTGGTCAGTTCTTCAATCTGCTGTTGATTGAGTTGAGTAAACGCTTTGAGAAATTTGCCATACTCGCCATAGAGCGTCACGATCGATTTAAGCGCTTTCGGGTTTTGCTGAAATTTTTGAAACTTAGGATTTTCACTCAGCTTGCCTTGTGCATCGAGCAGTTCTTGAATCGCTTCCGTTGAAGTTGAACTGACAAAATGATTGGGAAGAACCGCGATCGCAAATTTGGGTTGAGTCGGAACGAAACTTGAGTCTTCTGAATCAGGCTCAGGTGCATCAGGCTGAGGTTTCTTGACAGTCGCTTTAGGCTCAGCTTGAATCGGTATTTTTTCTGCTTCAAACTCCAGGATCGTCACGCCTTTATACTGCGTTTCTTTCGGGGCTTTCTTGCGGCTTTTTTTAACACGATCGACATATTGCGCCAAAGCTGCCGAGTCTTTCACATCGGAAATCGTCACGATGCTTTTCGCTGAAAGAAAGGCAACTCCAAACTGCTCGCCTAGCCAGGGTTTAATATCTTTCTCGAAACTTGCATCTTTTTCAGTGGGATAGAGCAGACTGCCTGGAAATGCAAATCCGTCGGGGAACAACTGAAACTGGCTTAATTCTTGCCAGCGATCATCTTGCGTATTGACGAGTACGACTCCGAGTGTTTCAGACGGGAGAATCGTCGAGAGAGAGATCCGGGTTGGCTGAGTCAGGGGGGCAACGACAGGAGTCGGCGCAGTCACCGCTTGAGCAGGACGAACCGACAAATCTGAGAAACTGGCTAGACTCAATACAGCCAGGGTTGAGAGCGCAGATCGTTTTAGCAACATGAGTTCACGTGAATATTGCGATTAATTTAGATCCTCGCGATGAGGATGAAATTACTGAGAAACTTCAGTAATCTTTACACAAATAGAATTCCCAAAAAGCGTACGGGAGCGGTGATTTGACGACTTTAGAGACATTTGAAATTGAAACGGCTGAGACACTTCTCCGTTTGCTAGTATTGCTGCTGTTTGTGCTAGCGGTTGCCTTCTTCGTGGCGGCAGAACTCGCGATCGTATCGGCTGCAAAAGGCGAAATCGATCATTTAGCGCAGCAAGGCAATCGTGCAGCACAGCAAGTTCAATATGCCCAAAACAATTTAGGGCAATATTTATCGGTAACGCAGACGGGGACAACGGCGGGTAGTCTGGTTTTGGGTTGGTTGGGGGAAGGGGCGACCGTGCATTGGATCGAACCGTGGATTGCGCTACTCCCGATCGCGCATTTGCCTGCGATGATCACGACGCATACGATTGCAACTGCGATCGCATTTCTGATTGTTACGTATGTCGAAATCGTACTGGGTGAACTGGTTCCAAAAGTATTAGCGGCTCATGCGCCAGAAAGAACAGCACTGTTTCTGATTCGTCCGCTGCAATTTTGCTTTTATCTGTTCTTTCCAGCGCTCGTGATTCTGAATGGAACCGTTCGATTGTTAACGGGGCGGATTACTCAGAAAGAAAATCATCAGGATGCGCTCGTTCCGAAAGACGCTCACTCGATCTTGCTCGCTGGGACGGTGGAGGTGAGCCAACTGAATGAGCAATTTGATTTAGGCTTATCTGCAAGTGATGCGTATCGGACGATCGCGGGATTCATGGTGCATCATTTAGCACGGGTTCCCACAACAGGTGATCGCCTTCAGTGGGGAGAGCTAGAACTGGAAGCAACGCGAGTGGTAGAAAATCAGGTCGAGAAGATTTTACTTCGGCGCGTGACGAGTCCTTTGATCGCTGAAATTGGTGAGAAAGAACTAGCTACGCGCTCTTAAAACGTGCAAAAACTCCGAGTTTGTCAAGACTCGGAGTTCTAATCGGAGGTCTAAGAGGCTATGCGATCGCGCCTGCGAGGCTTCTTTGTGGCAGAGATTTTCTCAAGCGATCGCCATACAGAGCTAAAGCATTGCCGCTCAGTAAGAGTTCGAGGTGATCGCGATCGTAGTTCGTCACTTCAGCTGCCGATTTCACGCAGTCTCGCAGTACGCCATCCCAATGACCGTAGTCACCCGAGAAGCAAGCGAGCCGTTTACCCATCTCGCCCATCGCGGCAGGGAGATAAGCCGGAGCCGGATCGTCAGACTCAAACGACGTAAAGATTTGACCACGCTCGAAGTACTCCATCGGATCGCGATGTTTCAGCTCAAAGTGTTCGTACAAGCTAGCATCATTGATCTTGGTGGGATCGTGCTGCTTCGTCCACAGTAGATCGAATAAGTTCTTCGCTTGGGTCACAATGCTGCTGCTATTGTGCGCCCCTTGCTCTTGAATCATCAGCTTCGTAAACTCAAGTGCGGAAGGACGATAGGGATGCTTCGGATCAAAGTCCCGAATCCGTTTTTCCCAATGTTCATGGAAAGAATGCGCCAAATCGGGCAGCCAACCGCATCCGCCTTCTAGGAAGCCAACTCTCAAGGTTGGATAGCGCTCAAACACACCGTCAAAAACCATTCGAGCCAGTGCTAACTGTTGCTGGTTTCGCTGCACGAAAATATGGCTCAACACGAAAGTTTCGGTGTGATCCGAGAGTCCGCCCACCATGTAAGACCCAGGCCCGCCATGAATGCCCAAGGCAATATCGAGTTCAACCGCAGCTTGGATAATCGGCTCAAAGTCAGGATGTGAAATTGTTTTGCAAGTCCGAACTTCGGGAAACGCTTCCGGTGCTTTTGGATGGGGAATGGCAATATTCGGAGGCACTGCAACCCCAATTAAGCCTAATTCCTCGACGCAGCGATGCATCTCTTTCACCGACTCTTGCACATCTTGAATCGGTAAAACGCCGATCGCTTTCAAGCGGTTATCGTAGCCCTTACAATCCTCGGCAATGTAGTTGTTGTAGGCTTTGCAAAGTGCGACGGCTAAATCTCGATCGAGATAACTGCCAAAACTGAGATTCCAAGTGCCATAAATGACTTGAACATCGACCCCTTCTTGATCCATGTGCTCAAGTCGCGTGCGATTAAACACAGCACCCAACGTCGTTTCGGGATGCAGATTCCGGAATCCACCTTTTCCAAGTCCTTGAGGTTGCGGGAACAGCCGCACCAAATCATTTTTTCCGGTTGCCGGATTGAAATCGACGATGCGCATCCGTTGATCGCCGAGATTATCAACAATTAATGTCACACGATCGCGATATTCAGGTTCAATATAATCGCGAATTACGAGCGGATTTTCAAGCTTATGAGCATCGGCATCGATGACTAATATGCCGTTATACATAAACGATTACTCCAAAATGAATGTTATGAATGAGCGTTGAAACGTTGAAAAATTTCTCGAAATCCAAACCAATGTTCAAATGACCAAGACAATGAAGCCAAAATTGTAATGCCAGGGTATTTCACAAATGCAGGGTGATTTTTTTCAAACACGGCATGACCGCCCAAAGCAAACACCTGAGTCAGAACAAGACACACAAGCGTCCATCGCCAGTCAATGAATAAAAAAATCACAGCGGAGATCGCTAATGCATTAGTTAAGTGATGAAGTTTTTGATTAATAGGGTGTTGGTGAGATGCAATGAAATGAGTCTTTGCTTCACGGTAGTAGCTCATGAAATCGTTCATGAGTCCCTCCTATTGGACACGGTTTTCCGAACGATAACATAAGCATCTGGAGGGCAATAACCGCTCAAGCATTCGTAACGCGGCGGTCTAAATTTGTAATTTATAGAAAAATAAAGTAACAAAAACTTTAGCTAAAATTTAGAATTTGTGAGTGTGCCAACGATTCGGCATCGCGTTTTTTCAAATATAAATGTGCCAACCTAGGTGACTTCGAGATTGGCACATTGATGCAAATGCTTTTTGTTGTGTTGTCCGAAATTTATAGCTGCCAAAAATTGGGATTGTTGATACCGAGTCCGATCGTACTGAAGCCCAGTGTCGAAGTATACGATCGACCAATATTTGCAAAGGCTGAACTCCCATTGGGTCCTGAAACTGCGCCTGTTTGGATCATGGATAAAAATTGATTAAAAGCAGTCAAGGTCGCTGCCCAATCTGCGCCGCCTTGAAGATCTTCACTGGCAGGTGGAGTTTCTTCAAAATTGAGATCAGAAATAATCATAAATGGCTCCTACAAAAAGAATAAAAATCGCGCATTCAAGAAGTATTAAATACGCGATTTATGTCGAACTTCAAGAGAAGAGTAGCTTAGAAAAAAATCGGTTTTCTAAACTTATGCACCCAATGCGATCATGCTAAAACCACCTGAGTTGATTTTCACGTGTTGAGCATTAGCGAACGATGCTGTACCAAGAGGGCCAGACGTTGTGCCCGATTGCATAGCCGAAAGCTCTTGTTTGTAGTAGTTACCAGTGATCGAAAGATCAAGTCCACCTTCGAGTTCGTTTGCTTCAACTGCGATTTCTTGATAGGTCAATTCATTGATAATCATGATGTTCTCCGTTTGGGTTGAATGTTTTTTGTGGTTAACAACTTTGATTTGAAGCTGTTATGTATAAGGTATCGGTTTGAATTTAGAAATAGGGCATATCTTGCTATTTATGTAGCCAAAATGGCGTAGTTTTTTAGCACTGCCAAAAGCAAAGCATTGTAAAATTCCTCTTAAAATTCAGAACAGGCTAGGTTTTTGCGAGACAATGACGGCAGCCTCGAATTCTCAAATTCATCGATCACAAGTCTGTATCTATGACTGCCACATCCACCGATTCAACATTTTCAACGTCTCAATCCCTACAGCATCAGATTGTCATTGTCGGAGGAGGGGCTGCCGGAATTACGGTTGCTGCACAATTAATCGCTCAGGATGCAGCCCTAGATGTTCTGATTATTGAGCCATCCTCTCAGCATTATTATCAGCCTGCTTGGACGATGGTTGGCGCAGGCTGCTATTCCTATGAAGACACCGTGCAACCTGAGCAAAATTGCATTCCGAACGGTGTGAAATGGCTGCAAGACGCGGCTGAATCTTTTGATCCTGAACAAAATCAGTTGCAAACCCGCGATGGCAAAACCGTATCCTACGAAGCGTTGGTCGTCTGTCCTGGTATTCAACTGAACTGGAAGGCAATTCCAGGATTAGAAGAAGCATTGGGTAAAAATGGCGTGTGTAGTAACTATGCGATCGCAGGCGCAAACTACACTTGGGAATTGCTGAATAACTTTAAGGGAGGGAATGTCTTATTTACCTTTCCTGCAACGCCGATTAAATGTGCGGGTGCGCCACAAAAAATTATGTACTTGGCGGACGAGATTTTTCGCCGCAATGGAGTGCGAGAAAAATCGAATCTGCTTTACTGCACAGCGGGTCCTAAGATTTTTGCGATCGAAACATTTGTCTCTCCTTTAATGCAAGTTGTCGAACGCAAAGGCATCGAGCTGAAAACGAAACATAATCTCAAGGAAATTCGGGGTGAGGCGAAGGAAGCCGTTTTTGAAGTCACCACCGATGCGGGGACTGAAACGATCGTAATGCCCTATGAGATTCTGCATGTGGCTCCACCGATGAGCGCTCCGGACTTTATCAAAAATAGTCCGCTGGCTGTCTCTGCGCCGGGAGGTTGGGTAGATGTGCATAAACACACGTTGCAGCATCAGCGCTATCCCAATGTGTTTAGTCTCGGCGATGCTTCTTCGTTGCCGACCTCGAAAACAGCTGCCGCCATTCGTAAAGAAGCACCTGTACTCGTACAAAATCTACTCAGTCATTTGCAGAAGCGACCCTTAGAAGGAAATTACAACGGCTATAGCTGTTGTCCCTTGATTACGGGATTTGGCAAAACGATTTTGGCAGAGTTTGACTATGACGGTAAGCCAGAGCCGAGTTTTCCACTCGATCCGACTCAGGAACGCTACAGTATGTGGATTCTCAAGCGACATGTGCTGCCCTGGGTTTATTGGAATCGCATGTTGAAAGGCAAACAGCACGAAGGAGAAATTATTCGCTCATTTGTCTGATAGATTGGAGCGTTTCGACGTTGAATCAGCGATCGCGATTCGATCGCTGATTCAAAAAATTGATGGGGAGATGGGGAGAAGCAACCATGATTTCAGATCTTCCCCCTATCTCCCCATTAGATTTAGGGCTTGCTACGCATTCAAATACCGTTCAACAATCTGGACAATCCGTTCTGATGCCAGTCCATCTCCGAACGGACTGACTGCATTCGCCATCGTTTGATACGCACTTGCATCACTCAATAACGTTCCAGCTTCCTGCAAAATACGATCGGGATTTGTTCCAATCAATTTTGCGGTTCCCGCCATCACTGCTTCTGGTCGCTCTGTCGTTTCTCGCAGCACCAACACGGGCTTACCCAGACTCGGCGCTTCTTCTTGAATTCCGCCTGAATCCGTTAGCAATAGATAACATCGCTGCATTGCGCCGACGAGTTCGGTGTAATCCAATGGCTCTGTTAAAAAGACGCGCGGGTGATCTCCCAAGATTGCGGTCAAGGGTTCTCGCACGGTCGGATTGCGATGCAAGGGTAACAACAAAGCTGTATCTTCAAACTGATTCAAGACCTTCAAAAATCCTTGAGCGATGTCTTCGATCGGTTGCCCCCAATTCTCGCGCCGATGCACAGTTGCCAGGATCGTTCGATACTTCGACCAATCCAGTCCCGGAATCTCACAAGCAGGTTGACGATTCGCAACTGTTAACAACGCATCAATCACAGTATTTCCCGTCTGATGAATTTCTCCCAGAACGCCTGATTTCTGTAGATTTTCTACCGAAAGCGAAGTCGGCGCAAAGTGAAGTTGCGTAATCTGGGAAACTAATCGTCGATTTGCTTCTTCTGGATACGGATTAAACACATTCTCGGTTCGTAGTCCTGCTTCGACATGTCCGACCGGAATTTTTTGATAAAACGCTGCTAACGCCGCTGCAAATGCAGTCGTTGTATCGCCTTGTACCAAAACCATGCGGGGTTGAAGCTTCTGAAATAATTCCTCTAATCCTCGCAGCGCCCAACACGTAATATCCGTTAAGCTTTGCTTCGGCTGCATAATCGCTAAATCATGCTGCGGCGACAGTTCAAAAAAATTCATCACCTGATCAACCATCTCGCGATGTTGCCCGGTTAGCACAATCTGAGTCTCGAACAAGCTCGATCGCTGAAACGCCTGAATCACCGGAGCCATCTTAATCGCTTCAGGACGGGTTCCCACAATCAGACAAACTGGAATTGGCAACTTTAACATCACGACTCGTTTAATAATTTCAACAGCACACGATCCCGTTTTCTGCTTTTTCCGTAGAAATCCGGAGTTCGCTCGATCGCCCAATCATCATAAATCGGGATCAACCTTCTCAATATAATTAAGAAATGTAAAGCATATTCTCATAAAAAAGCCCGACCGAAGTCGGGGGAGTCAGACCAGTTCACCGAATGATGATTAACAACGCACCCTTACTCTTCAGTCAGGTTGCAGGTCAAGGGGCAAGAAGCATACACAGAAGTATGCAGAGGGTTTTCGTTGCCGCTTAACCACCGTAAGAAATCAACTTCTTGGGGATGGATACCTTTTGAGGTCAGCCAAGCAGCAGCTAGCATTACGCCAACTGCGTGCACACCCAGAACGCTAATCGAAACAAATAAGATCGAGCTAAATGGCAAAATCGTGTCCAAGACAAACGCCGCGAGTGCGCTCACTGAGACAACTAAAACAAAGACTGGGAAGCCAATCACAATCATGCAGACAGTCAGCGTGAAAACCCAAACCGAGAAGCTTTTCAGTGTAAACAAGACAGCAGAAGTTTCAGGGCTTTGACTGTTAGCCAAGGTCATAACTTTACTCCCAGAGTATAGAGGTTTATTTGATAGTGCGAAAACTTGTACGAGGATATGAAAACGAGAAACTCGTCTGACTGGCGGTTTCAGCAACCGCGCTTTGCTCATGAAAGTAGTATATGGAAAAGATTAGAAATAGTGAATAGTAGTTAAAGAAAGTTTAAATTTGTAGTGAATCTATGACAACGATTGAGTGAGATCACTGAATCTGGGTTCGCATTGTCACTGGGATTTCCACTGAGGATAAATACTTATCTTCCCTCACTCTGTTTTGCCATAAGAAATCTGCCACTGTCAACCCCACGATCGACGTTATTTGCGTAATCTTGATGGGAACTATTACGCAGTCAGGGCTGCATCGTTTTTGAAGACATGGAATTTTACGGAGGTTATTTCTGTAAAACTCACCATCATGACACTTACGCATTCAAATCCGAATCGTAGCCCTGCACACGACTCATCCTCGTTTGCAGGCTTTTTCTATGGCATCGCACACCCGCAAAATCGTTTTTCTCGCTAGCCAAGTCACACTGCTGTGTCTCACGAGTGTGTTGATCCCTCGGGCTGGACTCGCTCAAACGAGTCCAGCAGGTGTTCGGAAACTGGCAGCAGAAACGCAGTCTCAATCTGCAATTGCTGCGCTGAAACGACAGGGCAATCCTGCCATCAAAACGCTGATTCAGCTCGCGAGAGATGAGAAAGAGCCGCAGAAAAACCGAATTTTTGCGATCGTAGCCTTGGGTGAGTTGAATGCGCGCTCAGCGATTCCGGTCTTGAGTAATTTAGTCAGTGCTAGCCCAAAAGCAATTCGGCTAGCGGCACTCGATGCATTTACAAAGATTGAAAATCCTGGAAAAGAAGCGGTTGCTGCTCAAGTTACTGCCCTCAAGGATAAAGATACTGAAGTTAAGATTGCGGCGGCTCAGGCATTAACGAATGCAGGGACTGAAGCCAGTCTCGCCATCACAGATTTGATTAGTGCACTTGCAGATCCGAATTTGAAGGTGCGAGTCAAGGCGGTTGATGCGATCGCAGCGGCAGGCTCGCAAGCCAAACCCGCGATCGCAGCTTTGATGGATACTTTGAGCTCACAGGAGCGTGAATTTAAAAAAGCAGCAGTCATTGCATTAAGTAAGTTAGGACAAGACGCAAAACCTGCGGTGCCGATCTTGGCGCAACTGCTTGCAGATCCGGATTCTGAAATTCGAGTTGCAACAGCGACAACGCTAGGAACATTAGAAGGCTATGCGGCTGAAGCAGTTCCGCAATTAGCTCGGGCATTACAAAACCCGGATCGCAATACGCGATCATTTGCCGCATCTGCCTTAGGACGGATTGGAAGTCAGTCACAACCCGCAGTTCCTGACTTGACAAGATTACTCAAAGATTTCGATAAAGATGTGCGAGCGAGCGCTGCAACTGCCTTAGGACGGATTGGGTCAGAAGCGCGATCGGCATTACCTGAATTAGTGAATGCTTTGAAAGATGAAAATGTAGGAGTTCGAGTCAATTCAGCCTTCGCCGTGGGTCGGCTGGCTGGAGCTTTACAAGATAGAGCAGCCAAACTCTCTGCTGACGAACTGAGTGCGGCTTACAGCACGCTAGAGACGGCACTCCCAATTCTGGAAGATCCGCAAGCGTCTTTTAATGAGGATGTGACGAATTCGGTTCGTCGATCGCTGAAATCGCTGAAAAATGAGAAAGACTCGCGTTTGTTTGAGCAAACCTGGGAGTGGGCACAAGCGAATCCAGCAACCGCAGGAATTGTAGCCTATCTACTGGCGATGCCGTCTCTTTGGCTGATGGTGTTGCTCATTCGTCCGATCTGGCTCCTGAAGTTGAACAATGTCCTTCAGCCCTACACGGATTTTGAGATTCCAAGTCCGACAGGTGGCAGTATCAAAATTCCGCTGAGATTTGTCTTATTTGTCGGTTGGTTTCACTATCATCCGAGAGTCCTAGATGCTTGGGTCGGGCAGCAAATTGAAGTTGCCCGCGAAGCCTTTGCGCACAAGAATACGGTCAATGATCGTAAAGTCTATATTCCGATTCCAGTGGTCATGGATGGCAATGCGATCGCAGAACTGTGTAGTGAGGATCTGCATACCACGTTCTGGGATGGTCGGCAGTGTTTACTGATTTGGGGTGAAGGGGGCATTGGTAAAACGAGCTTGGCTTGCCATCTTGCTAAATGGTCGATGTCGGACAATAAGCTAGAGCGGTTGAGCCGTCATCGGATGTTGCCTGTATTGCTTGAGCAAGAGTTAGACTTCAAATTACCAGAGGATAAGAATCCGTTCCGAGAAGCGATTCGAGGACAGCTGCAAGCTCTAATTGATGCGGCTGAGCCGATTAGTGATGAATTTTTGGAAAAATTGCTGCGGCAGAGACGGATTTTGGTAATTGTCGATCGATTGTCTGAACTGAGCGAAGAAACCCGTCAGCAGATTCGTCCTGGACACCCTGATTTTCCAGCGAATGCTTTGATTGTGACTTCGCGAGTTGAAGAAACGTTAGATGAAGTTCCCAAAACAACGGTGAAGCCGCTTCGGATTGAAGGCAATCGTCTGTCATCCTTCCTCGAAGCTTATCTGAATCAGCGCAGCAAGCGGGAGCTTTTCACTGATCCAGAGTACTTTGATGCGTGTAGCCAACTCTCGAAGATGGTCGGTCAGCGCAATATTACCGTGCTACTGGCAAAGCTTTACGCTGAGCAAATGATTGCTAAAAAAGACGGCAGTGAAGATACATTGCCAGATAATATTCCAGACTTGATGTTGAGCTATTTGAATGAACTCAATCGAGATACTGCCGAAGATGAGCCTGACAATCTCATGGTGCATGAAGATGCCAAAATCATTGCTTGGGAGTGTTTAAAGCACTATTACCGTCCTGCACCAGCAAAGCGTGAAGCCATTCTCGAAGCACTCAAAGCCAAGACTAAAGCAGAAGAAGACGAAGTTAAAATTAGACTAAAGCATTTAGAAAGACGGCTGCGAATTGTCCAAGCGATCGGGCCTGCTCAAGATCAAATTTGTTTCGCGCTTGATCCACTTGCAGAATGTCTAGCAGCGTTGCATCTGGTTGAGCTTTATCAAGACGATCGATCTGCTTGGGACAACTGGTTGATACAAGCTGATGCGATGCCGGGTTCGCCTGATACGATTCAGGGTTTTCTCATGGCAATGCGAGATTGTTGCTTAACTCGCAGTGCTGAGATTGATGTGCCTGATTCTGTGTTGGAGCAATTAGGTCAAAGAGTGGGCTTGAGTGCTGAGGTACTGAGAAAATCCCAAATTGACCAGCGCATGAGACGCTTAACCCCGATGCTTTCGACTGGAGATACTGTCGATCGCATTGAGGCAATTCGCGAATTGGGCGAATTAGGAGCTGCTTCAAAAGATGTGCTTCCGGCTTTGATTCGAGAGTTTCAGGATCGTGATTGGTCTGTCCGACGAGAAGTCGCCCGTGCGATCGGGAATATTGGTCCAGAAGCGCGAACGGCTATTCCTGCCTTAGTTGAGCGATTGCGTGATGAAGATCGACGGGTCTGTACAGAAGCGATCGCGACGTTAGGGAAGTTGGGGGTCAGTGCCATTCCTGCTTTAGTGAGTGCGCTGGATGCCAAGACACCCTTTGTCCGGAGTAGTGCAGCCTGGGTGCTAGCAAGCTTCAATTCTGCCGCAAAACCTGCAATTCCAGCCCTGATTGCGGCGCTTAAGGATGAGGATTGGCAAGTTCGATGGGTGGCGGCTTATGCGCTGGGCTGTATTGGACCTGAAGCAAAATCTGCAATTCCGTCTTTGATTGAAGCATTTCGAGGCGAATATGAGCTAGTCAGTAAAGAGGCGAGCCGGACACTTTGGCGGATTAGTGGTGAAGCAGGGGTGATTGTTTCTGCATTGGGAGGAATGCAGCAGAGTAACGATCGCAACTAAAAGAGGTAAATTCGTACTAAGCAAGAGAGATTTGTTGTTCACGACAATCAATCAGATAGGGGTATACAGATAGGGGCATAACACTATACCCGACTGAGCAATCCTCTGAATGCTGCCGCATCTAAACTTAGGGTTTTGTATCCAACTTGATCGAATAAAATCACAATCTTGTCGCCTTCGTATCGCATGACTATCCCTTTACCCCAAGATCGATGGATTACATCGCTATTGAGTGCATAAGGCTGTCTGCGATCGCACTGTGGCTCAGAAATTCCTCGTCTACAGTTATCACAGATGCCACAGTGATCGTCTTTGTGTTCGCCAAAGTAGTTGAGTAAGTAGTTGCGTCGGCACTCTCGCACTTCAGCATAACCTCGCATCATTTCTAAGCGCGATCGCTCGACTTGGATCTTTCGTTCCTGAGCTTCGATAACTGCTTCTGCTGCTTGCTCTAGCTCAGAAACATCACTTGCAACGACTTCACCCGTTGGCAGCGATTTAACAACTCCAAATCCTTCTAGCTGTGACAATGCTGCTTTGAGTTTAGTTTGTGAGAGGTTGACGACTTCTTTTAAATCTTTGGGATGAATCGGCTCAGGTTGAGCTTGAATCGTTTGGGCAACTTCTACAATCTTTTCTGAATCAAGCTTGCCACTGCCAGAGAAGAATTTTCGCAGATTTAAGTCATCGGGTGTGTAAAACAGAATCGCTTCTGCAGGTTTTCCATCTCGTCCGGCTCGTCCAATCTCTTGATAGTAAGCATCGATCGAGTCACTGATGTTGTAGTGCAAGACAAACCGAACATTCGGCTTATCGATTCCCATGCCAAAAGCTGTTGTCGCAATGATTACTTCTACTTCATCGCTCATGAATGCAGTTTGAGCCTGTTCGCGCTCTTTGGCTTTGAGTCCTGCATGATATGCGATCGCAGAAACTCCAGCCTCGTTTAATTCTGCGGTAAGCTGCCCAGTCATTTTTCGAGTTGCGACATAAACAATTCCAGGCTTTTGCAGCTTTTGTACATGGTGAAGAAATGCTGATCGCTTTTCATCGTCATCTTTCTCGTATCGCTTCACACAGAGCTTTAAATTGGGTCGATTGAAGCCTCGAACAATCACGCGCGGAGTGTTCATCCCTAATCGCTGCACGATTTCCTCGCGAACAGGCGGAGAAGCAGTTGCTGTCAGTGCCAGAATAGGCGGATGTCCTACTGCATCGATCACGGTTCCTAACCGGAGGTAATCAGGACGAAAATCATGTCCCCATTGACTAATGCAATGCGCTTCATCCACAACGAATAAAGAAGGTTTTGCAGCTTGAAGAAGCTTGATCGTATCCGGATTATTGAACTGTTCTGGAGCAAGAAAGAGGAATTCGAGGTCGCCTTGTCTCCAGCGATCGAGAATCGTAGAACGCTGACTTGCTGAGATTGTCGAGTTCAGAACGGCAGCATGACCGACATCAACGTCATCCTGAGAGATCGATTCAACTTGATCGCGTTGTAGAGCTAAGAGCGGGGAAATGACGATCGTTGAACCCGGAATTTGCGCGGCAGCAAGTTGGTAGATTGCCGATTTACCTGAGCCTGTTGGCATGACTGCCAAGGTGTCACGATGGTCTAAGATTGATGCGATCGCAGCTTCTTGCCCAGGGCGGAGGTCTTCATAACCGAGATGAGTTTCTGCTAATTCTTGAATGGAAACAGTCTTTTTCTTAGGCATTTCAAACTGCGATCGTGGGGTGAAGACTCTGAGCTTTTGAACGACTCAGAGTCTTGAGAATCTCGACTTAATGCTTATCACTTGCGCCAGATAGTAAGAGCGACAATCCACCTAAAGCTGCAAGCGCGATCGTGCTGAACATTGCAGCCGGATGTTTAGTGATTACATCGCTCACACTCGGTACTTCAAGCTGTTTGAAATCGCCTTCTACGCGATCGTATCCTTGCATCGGCTCAAACAGATTATTCGGTTCTTCACCCTTCTCGTCTGAGGTTCGCTGCCCGTCAAAGCTAATCGCGAGCAGAATCGCATCGACTAAGCTTGGCGAAATCCGTTGTGCTAAATCGAGCAATCGTCCCACATCTCCAACAATGTAGTCGCGGACTGGATGTTCAGCAGCATAGAGAATCGCATCTGTGACGAGACTCGGATTATAGTAAGGCGGCAATCCCGTCGGCTTTACACCGAGCTTAGTTTTCCCTTTGTTGTAGAACGGTGTGTTAATCACCGAAGGTAGAATGTTCGCAACATTGATATTGTTATATCCTTGATGCTTCAACTCAATGCGGAGGGCATCAAGAAAGCCTGCTGTGCCATGTTTAGAAGCAGAGTAAGGACTTTGGTAAGGTAGCGATCGCCGAGCTTCCATCGACGTAATATGAATCAGCGATCCACCTTTAGCGGCTTTTAAATGAGGTAAAGCAGCCATTGCCCCATACGCTTGCCCAGTCAAATTAACATCAATGACTCGCTTGAACTCTTCAGGAGAAATGCGATCGAAGGTTGCAAACACGCTCGTTGCTGCGGCATGTACCCAAGTATCAATCCGCCCAAATCGTTCAACGGTCTTATCTGCAACGGCTTTTACTTGATCAAAATCGGCTGTATCGGCTGGAACCGCGATCGCTTCTCCACCTTGCTGCTGGATGGCTTCGACTAATGTTGCTAAGCCTTCTTGGCTCCGAGCAGAGACAACAACCTTTGCACCCTGCTCTGCAAACTTTAAGGCTGCATCGCGACCAATGCCACTCGATGCGCCCATAATCGTGACAACTTGTTGACTAATCGGCTTTAAATTCATGCTTTTATCACTTTATTCAAGTTCGTCTTCCGTCATTCGTCGATCGTCGTAATCTTCAGAGGAACGCGGTTCAAGTTCCCAGCGGCGATCATCGCGATTTTCTAAAATCTCATTGGTATGCAGAAAGTTCCGGTCATCCATTTCTAGTCCAACGGCTCGACCGAGATCATCGACAATATCCATATCCGGAGTCATTGCTGTGCCGCCAACAGATTCATCCCCAACGGCATTAGCTTGCTCGTAGTTTGCATCAATGTCTCCCCCGGTCAAATCAGGCGAAGCTTCATGAAGTTCGTGACGACGAGCCATCATCGTCCGACCGCCTATGTTGTATCCGGGTAGTTCTTCAACTCCAGTGCCATAAGACTCTGTATACTCTTGCGGAATGTCTCCGAAGTCCTGCTCGTCTTCCAAATCATCTAAATCATCGTCTTCTACTTCGCCGCCGAGGTCATTGAGCGACGCTTCTAAATCATCGAGATCAGTCGGATTTGGAAATGCTGAATCTTTGCTGTAGGTCATGATTGTGTTCTCCGTCTTAGAAAGCATCGCACTTTTGCAAGGTAACGAATTTGAGGACTTCTGCAACTCAGCAAATAGAAAGTTTGTTGATCCATCAAAAGTAAGAGCTTTGCTTCTGTCATCAGAGCGAGGAGCGATCGATACTCCCCTCTTACGCTAGGAGAGCATTGGGACACTGGGAGATATGGTGATGACTGAAGGATCGAAGCGGGTCGCAATCTTAATTGAACAGGGCGTAGAGGATGCAGAGTTTCAACTTCCCTACAATGCTCTGAAAAAAGCAGGGGCTGAAGTGGTGGTGCTCGGATCGCGTATCAATGAAGAATATAAGGGCAAGCAAGGCAAGCTGACAATCAAAGCAGACGCTACGACAACAGAAGCGATTGCCACGGATTTTGATGCGGTCATTGTGCCGGGAGGACAAGCTCCTGACAAGATGCGAACAAACCTGAAGACCGTACAGTTCGTAGAAGATGCACTGGAGAATGGTGTTTTAGTTGCTTCAGTCTGTCACGGGCCGCAAGTGTTGATTGAAGGTGACATGCTGAAAGGCGTTCGTGCGACTGGATTTCGAGCCATTCGCAAAGATATGCAGAATGCAGGCGCAGAATTTGTAGATGAGCCTTTGGTGATCGATGACAACTTGATTACCTCGCGTCGTCCGGGAGATCTGCCGATTTTTGTCACAGCCATCTTACAGCACTTGGGATTGAGTATTCCTGATACAACCTTGCCGCCTGTGAGCGATATGGATGCAGGCTGGTGGAAACTCGGCGAAGACTGGGGTGGTTCGAGTAAGAGCGAGATTGTTCAGGCGATTAATACTGCACTTTCCGGCGAAAAATATGGATTAGAAGCATTCCAGCACTATTTGGATAATGCCGTAGATGATGCCATGAAAGAAGTATTCCAGGAGGTTTGCCAGCATAAGCAGCAGCATGTTCAACAATTAGAAGCAAGATTATCTGTCTTGGGCGAGCAGCCTTCTCTTACGGCAAATGTGAGTAATGTCTATGCAAGCATTAAGTCCTTTTTCCAAAACAATCAAACGGATGTAGAGATTCTGCGACGCGCGCTCGGCGATATCCAAACCGGAGTCGTCGATACCTACAATCTGCGGAATAAAATCACTGATCCGGCAACAGTCGAGATTTTTGATCAGATGGAAATTACTTTGGCGCGGGATGAATCTCGGATTGCCAATCTTTACAAGGATCGATTGGGCGAACGAACTCCTCAATCTCCGATGCCATCCAGTCGTCCTGCTGCAACAGGTGCGTAAATACAGGCTTGGAACTCGGAGGAAATTCCGAGTTCCGCTTTTTCAAACAGGTTTTCAAACAGGATGAATTATGGAAACTGAATCAAACAAAATTATCAATTCCTCAGAAACGCAGCCCCAATCTCTAACTGATACCGAAAAGTGGGCATCGATCGTGGGCGGCAGTGCGATGGTGCTGTTTGGCTTGCAACAGCGATCGCTAAGAGGAGTTTTAACTGCGATCGCAGGTGGAAGTCTTGCTTACCACGGTGCTACGGCTGAGAAAAGTCTGACCGACAAAGTGTCCGATGCAGTGGGTATCAATCAATCACTGAAAGTTGAAAAGACCGTCACGATTAGAAAATCAGCCGAGGAACTTTACAACTACTGGCATAATTTTGAGAATCTACCGACCTTCATGAAGCATGTGAAGTCGGTGACAGTCACGGATGGAAGGCGATCGCATTGGATTGCAAACGCTCCGTTAGGACAATCCGTTGAATGGGATGCAGACATTATCAAAGACGAACCGAATCATTTAATTGCTTGGGCATCAGCCGAAAACGCAGAAGTCAATAATTCAGGGTTTGTGCGGTTTAGTCCTGCTCCGGGCGATCGCGGAACCGAAGTCAAAGTCGTGCTGGAATATGACATCCCTGGGGGAAGAGTCAGCGCTGCGATCGCAAAACTGTTTGGTGAAGAACCAGAACAGCAGATTGGAGACGAACTTCGCCGCTTCAAGCAATTGATGGAAGCTGGAGAAATCGCAACGACTGAAGGGCAGCCTCGCTGTCATGGTTAATTTATCAAAGAGTCAATTATGAAAGCAGTCTGTTGGCATGGTGCGAACGATGTTCGTGTCGATAATGTGCCTGATCCCACACTTTTGAACCCCAGAGATGCCATTCTCAAAGTTACAGCTACCACGATTTGCGGCTCAGATCTGCATATCTATGATGGCTATATTCCCTCCATGCAGCCCGGAGACATTATCGGGCATGAATTTATGGGGGAAATTGTCGAGACGGGACGCGAAGTCAAAAAATTGAAGAAAGGCGATCGCGTTGTTGTTTCTTCGATTATTGGCTGTGGTCAATGTCACTATTGCAGCCATCACCAATGGTCATTGTGCGATAACTCAAATCCCAATGGTGCTTTACAAGAGCCAATCTTTGGGTTTGGAACTGCGGGAATTTTTGGCTATTCGCATCTGTTCGGTGGCTATGCTGGCTCACAAGCACAATATGTCCGGATTCCATTTGCTGATCATGGCTGTATCAAAGTGCCAGATGGTATGACCGATGAGCAGGCTTTACCGATTTCTGATGCCTTTCCCACGGGATATATGGGCGCAGATATGTGTGACATTAAGCCTGGAGATGTCGTCGCGGTTTGGGGTTGCGGGCCAGTTGGATTGTTTGCGATTAAGAGCGCCTATTTACTAGGAGCAGAAAAAGTAATCGCTATCGATCGCTTCCCAGAACGGTTGCAAATGGCGAAAACACAGTGCAATGCAGAAGTCATCAACTATGAAGAAGTAGATGCGGGAGATGCGCTCAAAGAAATGACAGGTGGACGTGGCCCCGATGCTTGTATCGATGCTGTCGGACTTGAGTCACATGGAACTGGAGTCATGGGTTTCTATGACGAAGTAAAACAGAGTGTTCGGCTTGAAACTGATCGACCTCACGTTCTGCGGCAAATGATTGTGGCTTGTAAGAAGGGCGGCGTGATTTCGGTGATGGGTGTCTATGCTGGCTTTGTCGATAAGATGCCGATGGGTGCTGCTTTTAATAAAGGTCTGACGTTCAAAATGGGTCAGATGCATGGACAGCGCTACATGCCGAAGCTGATTGATCATGTTCTCAAAGGTGAGATTGATCCAGCCTTTGTGTTTTCACATCACATGCCGCTGACTGAAGCAAAGCAAGCTTACGAAATGTTCAAGCATAAAACCGATAAGTGCATCAAAGTTCTCCTCAAACCATAATGATGAAATTACTTCAAAAATTCTTTTCTACGATCGTTCTTAGTCTTATTCTCTTCGTCGGCTTCTCGAACATTCCTGCTCACGCTGCTATTACGCCTGGAGAAGCAAAAGGTGTTATTCGCGATTCTGGCAGCATGATGGAAGCAGCAGAAAAGCTCCGAGAAGCAGATTCAACAGCAGAAGTTCGCCAACAGTATAAATTTGATGGCGAAAACAAGATTCATACGGCTCAAGATCCGATCGCGAAAACTCAAGACAAACTAAAAGGCGCAGTTGAGAATGTGAAAGAAAAGCTCAATCTAGATGAGCCTCTTCCACCTTCCACGAAAAAGTTTCTGGGCAAACGCGAAGAAATCGGCGAGTCGAACGGCAAAACCTTGGTGAGAGAAGATCCAGGTTCTTATCAACGCAATCGCCAAACTCAAGTCTTTACTGAGGAAAAATAGATGAAAGCACTTTGCTGGCATGGCGCGCTCGATGTCCGAGTCGATAACGTGCCTGATCCGAAAATTCTTAATCCCAGAGATGCGATCGTCAAAATTACTTCAACAGCAATTTGTGGTTCTGACCTGCATATCTATGATGGTTTCATTCCAACAATGCAGTCGGGCGATATTCTCGGTCATGAATTCATGGGTGAGATTGTTGAAGTTGGGCCTTCGGTAAAGAATCTGAAAATTGGCGATCGTGTCGTTGTTCCGTTTACGATCGCCTGTGGAAGCTGTGAATTTTGCCATCGTGATTTGTGGTCATTATGCGATAACTCGAATCCCAATGCTTGGCTGATTGAGCCGCTGTATGGTCATTCTCCGGCTGGATTGTTTGGCTATTCACACTTCTTTGGTGGATATGCAGGCGGACAAGCAGAATATGTGCGAGTTCCCTTTGCAGACACAGGACTTTTCAAAGTGCCATCTGAGCTAACCGATGAACAGGTCTTGTTCTTAACGGATATTTTTCCGACAGGCTACATGGCTGCGGAGCATTGTGATATCAAACCAGGTCACGTTGTGGCAGTCTGGGGCTGTGGTCCAGTAGGGCAGTTTGCAATTAAGAGTGCTTTTCTACTCGGTGCAGAACGAGTGATTGCGATCGATCGTGTACCTGAGCGACTTGAACTTGCAAAACGCTACAGTGGCGCGGAAGTGCTCAACTATGAAGAAGTTGATGTAGGCGAAGCTGTCAAAGAACTGACGGGCGGGCGCGGCCCCGATTCAGTGATTGATGCTGTGGGCTTAGAAGCGCATGGAACCAACATTGATTACTGGATGGATAAAGCGAAGCAAGCGGTGAGATTAGAAACCGATCGACCTACAGCATTGCGGCAAGTCATTGTTGCTTGTAGTAAAGGTGGAACTGTTTCTGTACCGGGTGTCTATGGAGGCTTCATCGATAAAATGCCGATGGGTGCTGCCTTTAATAAAGGGCTAACCTTTAAGATGGGTCAAACTCATGTGCATCGATATCTTCAGCCGTTAATCGATCGGATTCAACGCGGAGAGATTGATCCGTCGTTTGTGGTGACGCACACTCTACCTTTAGAGCAAGCCCCTCACGGTTATGAGATCTTCAAGAAGAAGCAGGATAACTGCATTAAGGTTGTGTTGAAGCCTTAACGTCGAACTGCTTAACGTCGAACTGCTGTGAACTGGTTGGATTCCCTCGTTCCTGCTAACAACAGGAATGAGGGAATCGTTTTAGGTATACTTCATACCAAGATTTAGCTAAGTCACAATCACGAACTTGCCGCTTGACAAGTCATAGCGTCCCCCAACAATTTTGAGTTTGCCTTCTTTGATCAAGCCAGCCAAGATAGTTGAACTCTCTGCCAGCCGCTCCGCCTGATATTGCACATTTGCGATAACTGCATTTTGCTGTAAGTCCCCCGTTTTCGCGACCACACGCGCAACAGCAGGCTTAATCTCTTCTACAAACGTACCTATGCGACCGGGTAAGGGGTCGCCTTTCGTGGCTGCTACGACTGCCCCACAACGGCTATGCCCCACGACTACAATGAGTTGCGAACCCAGTACAGCCGTAGAAAATTCTAAACTGCCGATCGCAGTTTGACTCGCCACATTTCCGGCAACGCGAACGACAAACAAATCTCCTAAGCCTTGGTCAAACACGATTTCAGCAGGCACTCGCGAATCTGCACACCCCAAAATCGACGCGAAGGGGTATTGAGCAACAGCAGTTTCTTGCAGACGCAAGCGAGATTGATTCGGGTTTTGTCGCTTCCCTTCCATAAAGCGCTGATTCCCTTCGAGCAGTCGCTTTAGGGCAGCTTCCGGGCTAACAGGCTGAGGTTTGGTAGTAGGGTTTTGTGCTACGGCTGCTTCTGGATGCCACAGAAATCCGCTGCTCGCAGCAACACCCATTCCGCCTAATCCGGCAAGTTGCAGAAATGATCGTCGTCCAATAAATCCGTGTCTTTGAGTCATTTAATCAACCTCAAGCTACTATCATCAATGCAATTTTCTCTATCGATAGCATTGATACAGGTGATGAGGAGACTATATCAGAATCACTGTTCACTTATTCAGCTAAGCCTGTCCATCCATACGAACTGGAGTTGAGGCTCAATCGAAGAGCAATCCTCTCTAACGATCGCGAATTGAATCAGGTTGGCAAGTACTCTTAACGCTTTGCAAGCGAATGTGCTAGGAAAAAGCTCGGAGGTAGTTAATTCACGAGCTTAGTAAAGTTCGTACTTCATCAACTGACAAGGTAATGCACCATTGTAAACTGCAAATCTTTGCGACGATCGCAGTCCGATCGATTGAGCAAGCTCCTTATTTCCGCTCAGAACAAAGGCTGTCCAACCTTTGAAACGTTGCTTTAATACATTGCCTAAGCGTTTGTAGAATGCGCCTAAGTCGCTATCTCGACCTAAGCGCTCACCATAAGGTGGATTGCAAAACAGTACCCCACTATCTGCGGGTGCAGCAACGTCTTCTAGCTCGATCGTTGAAAAATAGACATGGTTTGATACCCCACAATTGGTCGCATTGACGATCGCTTGTTCAATTACTTCTGGATTGCGATCGCTGCCCCAAATTGGTGCAGGCAAACTTTCTCGCTGGCTCGCTTCTGCTGCTTTAATTAGCTCATCCAGTAAATTTAGATCAGCATCGAGCCAGGTTTCAAATCCAAATCGTTCACGAAATAGTCCTGGGGCAACATTCAGCGCTTTCAAACTTGCCTCTAAAGGCAACGTCCCAGACCCACAAAGCGGATCGTAAAACATTTGCTCTGGCTGCCATCCAGAGAGTTGGATCAATGCGGCAGCGAGTGATTCTTTTAGAGGAGCTGCACCAACGGCAGGGCGATATCCCCGACGATGTAAACTCTCACCCGAACTATCGAGGCTCACCGTACAAAGGTCACGATCGATGTGTACTGTAACTTGCACATCAGGAGATTGCAATTCGACATTAGAGCGATCGCTAAATCGATCTTGCTGCTGATCAACGATCGCGTTTTTGACCTGAAGCGCTGTGAAATGAGTATGGTTGAGCTGTTGATTTTTGCCTGTTGCCTTCACAGCTAAGGTCATATCGGGAGTTAGATACAATGACCAATCGATGGATTGCACTCCCCGATACAAGTCTTCCGAATCCTGACAGGGAAACTCATGTAACTTCATCAAAATCCGAAATGGTAATCTTGCCCAAAGGTTAACGCGATAGAGAAGATCACGATCGCCTGTGAATGAAACGCCACAAAATCCAGGCTCGATCGTTTTTGCTCCTAACTGCTCTAATTCCTGTGCAGCTAGGGATTCGAGTCCCCGCGCGACTGTTGCAAAATACTGATTCATCATTTAGAGCGCTTCTCTCACTAACTGTGCAGTTCGCTCTGCACTATCAATTATCGCGATCGACAATGCCTGCTGACTCATTGTTGCTAACCGAGCTGGATCATTCAATAGGTCAAGCACCGATTGCTGAAGTTGCTCGGCACTTAATTCCGCTTGTCGAAACATCTCTGCTGCACCTACTCGAACCATTACCATCGCATTAAAAGCTTGATGATCCTCTGCGGCAAATGGATAAGGAATTAGAATTGCAGGCGTTCCTGTAACTAGCAACTCAGTCACAGTTCCGGCTCCCGATCGACTAATTGCTAAATCGGCTCGCTGAAACAATGCCGCCATATTTTGATAGAACGGCAACGCTAAATACTGCGGATGCTGCAAGCTTTTTACGTCTGGATCGTTTTCTCCAGTCAAATGCACGACCCAAGCGCCTTTCTCAAACCAAGCAGGAGCCGCTTCGCGCACGAGTTTATTCATCGCGACTGCACCTTGACTGCCTCCGACCACCACAATCAGCGGCACTCCATCGGGAATTGGCAAATCTGGCAATTCCGGATTAGCAAGTGCTGCTCGAAACTGCGATCGTACAGGCGTTCCCACTACAACGGTTTTTGCTTTCCGTAATGATTTGGCTGCGACATCAAATCCGATCGCCACAACGGTACACCAAGGCGCAAAAAATCGCGTCACTTTTCCGGGTAAAGCATTCGATTCATGCAAAATCACAGGCAATCCCAAGGTTCGAGCCGCGATAATTGCAGGTGCAGAGATGTATCCTCCAGTCGTCACTACGCCTTCAAACTTACCTCGCCGGATAATTTGGCGGACTTGACGAATCGAGTTGATCAAGCGAAATAGAATCTTCAGCGTCCCTAAGCCGAATTTTTGCTGAAAGCCTGCAACGGAGATTTTGTGCATCGGATAGCGATCGCCCACAAGTTGTGATTCTAGACGATCCGGAACTCCAAGCCATTCGATATGAAACTCTGGCAACTGTTCCGCAATTGCGATCGCAGGAAAAACATGTCCTCCTGTTCCACTAGCAGCAATCAGGAGACGGCGCGATTTAGGCTGATTTAACGAGGATTCCACGGCGAAATTAACAGAACACGAAGGGATTCTACCGCACTCTGGAAAGCATGACAGAAATTATTCTCAGTTCATGTTGGGAATTCGCCTCAGTCCTGAAAAACTTGCTCAATCTGGCAGTACTGTCTCTGCAAGCTCCATCGGTAATCCCACTAAAGATTTCACTCGCAGTTCCTGATAAAACTCATCCTGCGATAATTCCACTTTTGACTGTGCCGACAGCAGCAACAACGCCCAAAACACCCCAACCCGCTCATGATTTTCCGTATGATGCGGGTCAATTTTATTGTTCCGTTCCTGCACTGCGACCCAAAACTCTAAAACCAATTCAAAATCGATCCAGTCTTTGCCATGCGAGACTTCTGACCAGTGATCCGCAAAAAATTCCTCGATCGCAACTGCCATCTCAGACAGATTTTCTTCATGCGCCAAAGCGGCGATCGTTTTAACGGCTTCGGCACGCGGAACTTTCAGCCGTTTCGTCCGAGGTCGCGGCTCCTTCTCTTCTAATGCCACCGCAATAATTTGCAGTTGCTCAATCAATTCTTTCAGCGTGACGCGCCGTCGTTGTGGCGGTTGAGCAACCGCGCGACGACGAAGTTGCCGTTCCAAATTCAAGGGCAAAACCGTTTGCCCAACTGCCATTTCATCAAAAAACTCTTCTTCCGGGAACTCCGAAACCTCTGGCGTAATCTCGACCTGTGCCAGCGTATTCGCTTTCAGCAATAGCAACATCGAGGCATAGAGAAACGCTTGCCCCGATTGAGAAAGATTTGCCTCATAGAGTTCGCGTCCAGTCGCCGGAGCAAGCTCACTGAGAAAGCGATCAATCACATCAATTACCTTCACGTCCCACGGATCGATTTCACCGCGTTCAGCCAGATCAATTAAAAGTGATATCGCATCTTGAGCGAGAGAAACTGCCATAAAATAGCTTGGAAATTAGCGGATCTTAACGCGTGCGAAATAGACAGCAGCCAGAATAATCAAGGCTAATAGCGTCAATGGTACACAAAAACTCCACGGACGACTCGATAAAAGATTAATCTGGCTGACTGAGTTTGTCACGTCGATCGGCATTTCTCCAAAGTTCATAGTGGGGAGTGGGGAGATGTGGAGCAGCAACCATGATTTCAGATCTTCACCCTATTCCCCTATTCCCCCATTCTCCTACTGCGCATAAACCTCTGCATCTTGAACATTCGATGCCGCAGGCAATAGACGTTGCTGCTCTTCCAGTTCAGCCTTATACCGTTGGATATCGTCTTCGAGTTCATGAATCCGCTCGTCTCGAACGGTGACTTCTTTGCCGATTTCAACGGTATGTTGGACGTGCGACCAAACACTAAACACCCAAGCTAAAACTGCACCAATTCCGGCTGAGAGAATCAGCTCGACCGATAAAGGGGCTTGAAACTGAATGTTTTTAACAATGTGAATCACGACAGGCTCGGTGTTTTCGATGCCGAATAACACCAAAGCTAAGCAGATGACAAAAATGATTACAAAATTTACTTGTCTCATCGTTTGATGCTCCGAATCACGCCGCTAGTTTAGCAAGATTCAGCAGAAACTAATTTGAAGAAAATCTAAGTAAATGATTAAACAGTTCTGCCCCCGCTGCACGATCGCGGTTACTCGATTTGAGTTTAAGCGGGTGGCAGTTCTTTCTCAGGGGGAATCACGATCGCTGAATTTCCCTGCACGATCGCATCAATGATGCCCTTAATCGTTCCTGCAATTGGAACTGCCACAATGATGCCTAACACTCCCGCCACCTGAAGTCCAATCAATAATGCAATAAAAATCCACAAAGGATTTAACCCCGTAAAATCTCCCATAATCTTGGGCGCAATCAGATTGTCTCGAATTTGCTGAAGCACGATCGCAGCGAATGCCACCTGAACGGCAAGCCAACCGCTCTGAAACGCTACCAATAACGTTACCAGTCCAATTCCCAAGGTCGCACCGATAAATGGAATAATTTCCGCAACGCCGATGATCAGCGCAAACACTAACGTAAACGGCACTTTCAATGCGGTAAAGACTGGGATCACCGCTAACGCCATAAACAGCGCTAGGACAATTTGACTCAAGAAGAAGTTATGAAAATTTGTTCTCAGAGATCGACTCAACGGAACCGAAAACTTCGCTGGAATCAGATTTAAGAATCCAGTCCAAAGTTGTCCCCCGTACATCAACATATAAAACGCCAGCACAATCACCAGAACCGTATCGACTAAGCCTGTTACGGTTCCCAATGCCAGCCCTAAAGCTTGCGGGGCAATGTTTTGCAACTGGTTCTCAATCTGTGTACTCAGCCGTCCGCCAAATCCTTTGAGATCGATCGGATAATTTCGCGCTTTCGCCCAATTGTCCCAAAATTCTAAATTTGATTGGCTCAATTCTAACCAACCCGGAATTTTCCCCAAGAGTTGGGTGGTCTGGGTGAGCAAAATCGGCATCAAAGTCGTCGCCAAAATCGCCACAAGCGCGATCGTCATCACGATCACAATCACGATCGCTCCTTGCCGTTTAATCCGAAGTCTCTCAAAGGCTTGGACGGGATAATCGAGGAGAAACGCCAGAATTGCCGCGATCGTCAACACAGTAAATAGGTGATCAAAATATGACACGACCCATCCAAGCAGATAGACATTCAAGGCAATAATTGGACCACTTAGCCCAATCATCAACAAGCGCTGTAAATCGTGAGAAGGACGAGCCATATTGCCTTAACTCACTGTCACTGGCTGCTGTTTTTTGAAAAAGATTCCAGCCGCTACGATCGCCGCAATCACCAACGCTCCGATGCCCAATGGGTTAGGCATCCAAAATGCCGTTTCAATATGATTTTGTACACCCGGTTGAAGTGTCCAAATCAATTGTTTGCCGTTTCGACGAGCCGGAATCACCACCCCATTCTTTGTCCGGTTCAGACTCTGTGCGCCCCACGGAGCCTCGACGCTAAACTGCAAATCTAGCAATGAATTTGGACTAATTGGACTGTCTGCAGCAATTCCTAGCGATCGTAGATCGATGTCATAAATCAATCGCGTCCGCTCCAAGACAATGAAATTTCCTTGCTGCACCACAAATTTAGAATCGATTTTCGGCAATTCCAGGGATTTCTTGCCGCGAACTTTTGCCGCAAGTTCTGTGCTGAAAAACTCGTTAAATTTCTTCTCTAAGTCTTGCCCGTTGCTAAATGGAATGGTGGCAATGATCTCATTACTGGAGACTTTGCGAATTTTGCCCTGCAATTTGCGAGTGCGTTGCTCAATATTGGCGAGCCAAGTTTGAGATGTCCCACTGGTCAATAAGCGATCGTCGAGCTGAATTTTTTGGACGATCGCGCCCCCGTTTGGACTATCAAACTGCACCCCGACATCGTAGTTGACACAGCCGGACGTGATCAGACAAACGACAAACAAAATGATGAAATGTTTGAGCAAGCGAGCGAGTTTAGCAATCATATCGGGGGCGATTCAGTCAGTGTCTTCTATGATGTACCACGATGCGAGGTATAAATCCCTAACTTAGCCAAACTAAACCTGCAATAATCGCGATCGCGGCGATTAATGCTACCCAAATAAAAGCGTTGTCTTGGGTATTCACTTGGCTCAGATCAACTTCTTCCGGCACAATCGGTTTTTTTGGCTCCACTCGTCTGGTTGGCTTTGTTGGCGCAAATTTAGACCGTCCAAAATCGCGATCGGATTCATTTTCATCGATTCCTTCTAAATTCGGAATTTCGGTGAGCCATTCCGGTCGCGTCTTTAATCTTGGTGCTTCTAGAATGTAGAGCAAGCGTTTGCCCTGTTTGCGAATGGTCAAATCTGGATGTTGGCAAGCTTTGCGACACAGGGTAATTGCTTCGGTTCTCTGCCCTGCTGCTTCATAAGCGGTCACTAACCAAATTTGCATCTCGCCCCCAAGTTTAGACCCTGGTTCGACCAGCGCATTCGATCGCTCTAAAGCGGTGACTGCTTGCCGATAATCTCCCCGCTCAAAAGCTGCTTTTCCTGCTTGATATTCCCGTTGTGCAAGCTCTTTCTGTTCTGTTGTCATGCCGAAAATTGAACCATTCGCCTTCTCTCAGGGTATCGAAAATTTAAGACCTCTGTTTCGCTTTCAATTCGTGGGGAAGCTCTGAATCTTGGGTATAAGCGCGAATTTCGTTGGTTTCTCCCCAAGCTGTCCAGGCTTCTAGGGTTCTCGCTGCCCCGAGTTTTTCGCCTTTTTGATCGAACAGTTCTACCCAGCCATCGTTGCCATCGGTACTAACGGTGACTGCAAACACTTCTTGATTTTGAAGTTTCTCGATCGTGGCTGTGACCGATCCCCAATCTGCGGCTTCGACTTCTTCGACGTAGTAATCATAAGCATTGAGAACAGGTTTAGGAACCATCGATCGTTCTTCTTCATCGGTCAAATTCAAAGTAATCGAAGGGTTCGCCTGAAAAGACTGTGCGCCATCTGCCTGCGCTTGATAGTCATTTGCAACCTTATTTGTCCAAATTTCTCGAACAGTTTCAGCCCACTCACTCATAATAAGTCCGCCTAAATTCCTAAAGATAGGATATCGTTTACAGCCTCAAGCAACTTCAATAAACTCTAATCATGCAATGATAGGATATAGAACATATCAACTAATTTTGGCGTAATGACGCAACAATCCTCTGAAAATGCAGATTACGATGATCCTTGGAAAACCTTTATCGAACTGTATTTTCGAGAGTTTCTAGCCTTCATTTTTCCCAACGATTGAGGCAGATGTTGACTGGTCAAAGCCGGTTCGCTTTCTAGATAAAGAATTACAGAAAATCGTCAGAGATGCAGAGATTCCCAAACGCTATGCCGATAAATTAGTCGAAGTTCACTGTCTGCGGGGTGAGAGAACCTTAGTGATTTGTCACATTGAAGTGCAAAGTCAAGAGGAGCGCGATTTCGCCGCCAGGATGTACAGCTACAACTATCGATTGCGCGATCGCTATAATTGCCCTGTTGTCAGCTTAGCCATTCTGGGTGATGACCGCCCGAATTGGCGACCCAGCAGGTTTTATGACGAATTGTGGGGCTGTGCCACTCATTTTGAGTTTCCAATCGTGAAGCTATCAGACTATCAATCTCAATGGACAGAATTAGAAGCCATTCAAAATCCTTTTGCTGTCGTCGCGATGGCTCATCTAAAGACCAAGGAAACGCACAATCAGCCACTTGAGCGCAAGCGCTGGCGGTATGATCTGACGACAATGCTTTACGATCGTGGCTATAGTGAGCAAGATATACTAGAGCTACACAACTTTTTAGACTGGCTGATGAATTTGCCTGAAGAGTTAGAGCGCCAGTTACAGGCTGAGTTAGAAACTTTTGAGGAGGCTAGACGGATGAAGTATGTGTCATCACTAGAGCGGAGAGCAAAATTGGAAGAAAAGCAGGCGATCGCTCTCAATATGCTTCGTAGAAATCTCGATATGGAACTCATTGCTGAAGTAACTGGCTTGACGATCGCTGAAATTCAAATCCTTCAATCTCAGCAACAGCAAGATTAATTGCTATCCTCAAACAAAAAAGAGGTGCAGACTCACTACACCTCTCTTCAGAAAAGTTGGAGAACAATTTACCACTTGAGTAAATTGAATTGTTCCATATCGACCGTATCGCGGTTCCGATAGATCGCTAGCACGATCGCTAACCCAACTGCCGCTTCCGCAGCCGCGATCGTAATCACGAAAATCGTAAACATCTGACCTTTGATCTCTTGCGGATCAAGATAGTTAGAAAACGCCATCAAATTCAAATTCACAGCGTTCA
This sequence comes from Leptolyngbya sp. GGD, assembly GCF_026735145.1. NCBI lineage: Bacteria > Bacillati > Cyanobacteriota > Cyanophyceae > Leptolyngbyales > Leptolyngbyaceae > Leptolyngbya > Leptolyngbya sp. GGD. The sequence continues at coordinate 1,076,313 of NZ_JAPQKE010000002.1, read as the reverse complement.
GCATCAACTCGATCGACATCAGGACTCGAACCGCATTTCGGCTCGTCACCAGACCATATACGCCAATGCAGAACAACGCGGCTGCAATGAGTAAGAAATATTGAAGTTGCATCGTTCAAAGTCCTTAGTTTTCAGGGTTGTTCTGTCCAGCGGGAACCAACTCACGCGGACGCTCTGGCAAAGTTAAAGCGGTATCCGCCTCATCCTCATCCGGCAGAAACTCACGACGCGCCAGCACGATCGCGCCAACTAATGCCATCAGCAACAAAATCGATGCCAATTCAAACGGCAAGAGGAAATCGGTGAAGAAATGCAGCCCGATCGTAATAATCGAACTCTCGATCGGAACCGCTGTTGAAATCGCCCAAGGAGTCGTCAACACCATTGCGCTCAGCAGCGCAAAGATTCCAGCACAGACGAGTGCAGTTGCAGCCCGACGAATCCAAGACTTCGCGATCGGTTGAAATGCCTCACGCTTGTTCACCAACATAATCGCAAACAAAATCAAGACGTTGACCGCCCCGACGTAAATCAAAACTTGCGCCGCTGCCACGAAGTCTGCATTCAGCAGCAAATATAATCCCGCAATGCTAATGAAAACGCCGCCTAAAAGAAAGGCAGAATAAACCACATTTTCCAGTAAAACGACCCCGATCGCAGATCCAATCATCATGGCTGCCAGGATCGCGAACGATACAATTTGAACACCTTCCGCTAAATTCACGGTCTCTCTCCCTAAATACCAAGTGGGGCAGTCACGCCCCAACTAACACCTATTGCTGCGATTGTTCAACAATCTCTTCAGGACGTAAGCCAGCCCGACGCGAACCAGCAGGTAGATCATGTGGATCGATCGCACCCTTCGGTAAGTATGCAAACTCACGCAACGGAGTCACCATCGGATCATTCGTCACTTTGTACGGCAGACGACCCAGTGCCACATTGTCGTAGTTCAGTTCATGTCGATCGTAAGTAGACAGCTCGTATTCTTCTGTCATGGATAAACAGTTTGTGGGGCAATATTCCACACAGTTTCCACAGAAAATACAAACGCCGAAATCAATACTGTAATGATTGAGTTTCTTTTTCTTGGTTTCTTTGTTGAATTCCCAATCTACGACAGGCAAGTTGATCGGGCAAACCCGCACACAGACTTCACAAGCAATGCACTTGTCAAATTCAAAGTGAATCCGTCCCCGGAAGCGCTCAGAAAGAATCAGCTTTTCGTAAGGATACTGAACGGTGATAGGGCGACGGCGCATGTGGTCAAAGGTCACAGACAAGCCTTGACCGATATACTTGCCTGCTTGGATCGCCTCTTTCGTGTAATCACCGACTTGTTTGAGAAATTTCATCATGATGGGTGTTCTCCAGTTCGAGAGGATTAGCCGCCAAACGCGACCGGGAATGCCAGTTTCAAACCTGCGGTGATCAGCAAGTTGACAAGCGAGACGGGAAGTAGAAACTTCCAGCCGAGGTCGAGCAGTTGGTCAATCCGCACACGGGGCACAGTCCAACGCATCAAAATCGCCAGGAAGATCAAGAAATAAGCCTTCAAGAGCGTCATTCCAATGCCGATCGTGGCGAAAATCAACTGCAACCAAGGAGTCGATTCGGGCACGCCAATCAGTCCGGAGATGACACTTAGCGAAATTGGGAATTCCCAACCACCCAGGTAAAGGACAGCAAACAGCAAGGCTGAGAGCGTCAAGTTCACATAAGACCCCAGATAGAACAGGGCAAACTTCATGCCTGAATATTCAGTCTGATACCCTGCAACGAGTTCTTCTTCCGCTTCTGGTAAGTCAAAGGGAATCCGCTCACATTCTGCCAGAGCCGCAATCCAGAAAATAATAAATCCAACCGGTTGCCGCCAAATATTCCAGCCCAGAATTCCGTAGCCCGCTTGCTGATTGACGATATCAACCGTACTCAGCGAGTTCGACATCATGACAACGGCTAAAACTGATAGTGCCAGCGGCAGTTCATAGCTAATCGACTGAGCCGCAGCCCGCAATCCACCCAGCAGCGAGTATTTGTTATTCGAGGCATAGCCCGACATCAAAAGCCCGATCGGCACAACGCTCGATAAGGCAATCCAGAGGAAAATTCCCAGCCCGACATCGGTGATTTGAAGGTTTTGTCCAAACGGCAGAATCAAGTAGGACAAAAAGACGGGAATAACCACGATCGCGGGACCTAGGGTAAAGAGCAGTTTATCTGCTTTCGCCGGAACCACATCTTCTTTCAATACGAGTTTTAAGCCATCCGCAAGCGGGGCGAGAACGCCGAGCGGTCCGATGAATTCAGGACCAATCCGCTGTTGCGCGGCGGCTGAGATTTTCCGTTCTAGCCACACCACAACCAGAACGCTGACCGTCGCTGCAACCAGCATGATCAGCATCGGCAATGGCATCCAGAGGGCTTTTGCTGCCCCGGCGGGGATGCCAAGGCTCTGCACAGTTTCAATAAAGGTTCCTTGAAGGTCAATTCCTGGGTTCATGGTTCCCAACGCAGTAAGAAGGCAGCGTTGAGAGGAGTAGATCTTCTCGACATGAAGATTTATCGATGCTCTCAACGTCTTTCAGTATAGCGGTCGGACTGGGTGCGAAACGTATCGAACTACTGAATTTCTGCCGATTTGAGCCATCAAAGTATCTGATGCAGCGGATTGAGTAAATTGAATGGTTCAGCCGATAAGGCCTGCTAATACTCTATATTGTCTAGGAAATTATCCCTAGTCAGAATTTGTAAAAATAAAAGAAACCCCCAGAAGCAAGATTCCTGAGGGCTGGAGTTCCTGAAAATCGTCACGTTGTTATAGTTGCAAGGGATTGGGGAATCTGCAAGAGGGGTCTAACCCATCATCGAAATTACGCAATCTTTATCCTCGTTTCTCGATCGTGGTGTAAGGCTGCCCATGCAGCCCCGTGTAAATCTGCGTCGGACGGAAGATCCGGTTTTCTGCAAGCTGCTCTTTCCAATGCGCTAACCAGCCTGCAGCGCGGGAAATTGCAAACACAGGCGTAAACAGATCGGTGGGAATGCCCAACTTGCGATACACCAGTCCCGAGTAAAAATCGACATTCGGGTAAATCCCTTTATGCCCCAGTTTTTCCTCGACCGCTTTCTCCAATTCAACTGCGATATCGTAATACTTGTCTTGCCCAAATTTGTCGAATAGCTGTTCAGCCAGCTGTTGCAGAATGATCGCTCTTGGATCTTTCACCTTGTAAACCCGGTGCCCAAATCCCATGATCCGATCTTTGCGCTCCAACCGATCTTGTAAGAATGGGCGGACATTCTCAACCGATCCGATTTCTTCCAGCATCAAAATGACTTCCTCGCTGGCTCCTCCATGTAGTGGGCCTGCCAGCGTTCCCACGGCTGAAGCAATCACTGCGTAAGGATCAGTGAGCGTCGAAGCGGTCACCATCGCTGAAAAGGTGGATGCGTTGATCGTGTGCTCAGCATGTAGGGTCAAGCTGATATCGAAAATTCGAGCGGCGAACGGATCTGGCTCCTGCTCATTCAACATGTAAAGAAAGTTTGCAGCATACCCCAAATCATCTCGAGGCTGAACGGGGTCATTTCCTTTCCGCATCAGTTGAAATGCTGCGACCATCGTTGGAATCTTTGCCAGGATTCGCACGACAGCTTCTCGGATGTAGGTCGGATCGTCGAGTGCCCGTTTCGAGTAGAACAAACCCAACGCCGCAGCACAGGCTTGCAGAGCATCCATGGGATGCCCCGACTCCGGAAAACACTTCATCATGTCGCGAATTCTGTACTTTAAGCGACGATGAAACTGAATTTCATGCTCAAACTCTGCCAAAGTGTCACGGTTTGGCAATTCGTTCCAAATCAGAAGATACGCAGTTTCTAAAAAGGTATTCTGCTCTTGCATCGCGAGATCCTGAATCGGAATGCCGCGATACTCCAGAATTCCTTTCTGCCCATCCACAAAGCTAATGCTGGACTGAGTTGCAGGAATGCCCTCTAGACCTGCCCTAAATTCGACAGTCATGTTTACGGTATGGCTAATTAAGACTCACAAGTTAACTTACCAGATCTCCTGGCAAGCTTTGTCCAGAACAAACCTGTTCAGAATTTTTTAACAGTTTTCCTCACCTACTGAAATAGCACAGTTTGGTGTTAAAGATTACAAATTTGAGATATGAATCTGTAAACAATTGCGGTTTTTTATAAAAGCTAATACTATCGAGTTAGAAAGCTTTACATCTTGACGAAATTGCATCTACCACCTTGCCAACTGACTCTCTTCCCAAACTGGTTTCTGACTGGAGGGAGTCGATTGGCGATTTTTTATATTCGATCGTAAGGAGTTTTATGCCTCATAACCATGCTCGTAAACAACGTGAAACGGCTCATCATAAAGAACATCGCTCTAACCATTCTCGATTCCGTGAAGACGCTCCGAAGACCATGTTGACTCGCCTCATTGAGCAAGATGCCCCGCTCTTTTCTCACAGTCAACTGGTGTTAATGTACGGATTCTTTCAGGCTGAAATGTCTGCTGAAGCGAATCTTGGTGTCGCTTCCTGGATAAAAGATTGCATTCGACAATATGGACTTCCAAGTCTGGTTCGATTTGATTCTCATCGACGTGCCCAAATCTTCCGACGAGATCAATTTCAACCTTGGATTGAACCTTTGATGGATCAAGCGTGTTAGATTTTCCACGGGTTAGCTTTTCCGATTGTTAGCATCATCCGCTTGGGAACGCAGAATCAAAGATCCGAAATCTGCTAACAATTTTGAAATGTGCAACACCGTTCGCAAGTTTCTAAATCCGCTAGAGTTGAGCAGATCAGATTTCTTGCGGTGCTATGTCTTACGACCTTCTGCTTCGTCAGTGCCAGTTACTTCGATCGCATCATGTTTCTGAGTTGGTGGATGTTGCGATTCATGCGGGTGAGATTGTTGAGATTGCCCCTCACTTAGACGCAACAGCGGAGGTGGAACTAGAAATCCAAGGGCATCTAGTTAGTCCTCCGTTTGTCGAATCGCATATTCATTTAGACTCTGCCCTTACCGCAGGTGAGCCTCGCTGGAACCAGAGTGGAACTCTGTTTGAGGGCATCGAAATTTGGAGAGAGCGGAAGCAAAATCTTTCGCTCGATGATGTAAAAGCGAGAGCGATCGAGACTCTGAAGCAACAAGCGATGCAGGGGGTTCTTTTCGTGCGAAGTCATGCGGATGTGAGTGAAGCAAGCTTAACGGCGCTAAAAGCTTTACTTGAAGTCCGCGAAGCCGTCAAAGATTGGATCACTTTGCAAGTCGTTGCGTTTCCCCAAGATGGCATCTATGGTGGGGCAAAGAATGATGCCTTGATGGAAGAAGCAATGGTACTGGGGGCAGATGTGGTCGGGGGTATCCCGCACTATGAACTGACCCGCGAAGATGGGGTGCGATCGGTGCATCGAATTTTTGAACTTGCAGAACAGTACGATCGCTTGATTGATATTCATTGCGATGAGATTGATGATGATCAGTCGCGATTTTTAGAAGTCGTCGCAGCTTGTGCGATTCGGACTGAAATGGGGTCAAGAGTGACAGCAAGCCATACGACTGCTTTTGGGTCGTATAACAATGCGTATGCGTTTAAGTTACTGGGTTTTCTCAAACGCACTCAGTTGAATTTCGTTGCGAATCCGTTGATTAATATTACGCTGCAAGGTCGGACAGATACTTATCCGAAACGGCGTGGGGTAACACGGGTGAAGGAGCTTTGGCAGCAGGGTATGAATGTCAGTTTAGGACATGACTGTGTTCAAGACCCGTGGTATTCGCTGGGGACAGGCAACATGCTTGATGTGGCTGCAATGGCGATTCATATCTGCCAGATGACGGGTCAGGATGAAATGAATGCGTGTTTCGACATGGTGACTTGGGGCGGAGCTAAGACGCTTAGTCTAGACCAGTATGGAGTTGAGGTAGGTAAACCTGCGAATTTGATTGTCTTAGATGCGATCGATCGATATGATGCAATTCGCCGCCGTGCCACAGTGCAATATGTGATTTCGCAAGGCAAACTTTTGGCACAGACAGAGCCTCCGAAAACCAAATGGCGCGGGAATTAGAGCTTCCTCGTTATCATAGAAAAGCGTGAGCATAAAAAACTGAATCGGAAAGTGTATATGTGAAAACACTTTCCGATTCAGGAATCAAACACACAGGATCAAACAAGGAATCTCTACCCTTACTTCTTGCTGTTATAGACACAGGTGTGGCTATCAAGATGTCCCCAAACATGAGGATTGCGAGGGATTCTTCCCTTGAAGAAGAGTTCGACCGCTTTTGGAGCGAACAGTGCTTTGCAATACTTATTTGCTGCTGATTGCGACATCGTACCGATTAGGTGGTCGCAGGCAAATGGATTTTCCCAAGCTTGAAAGTCCGCTCTGTTGTAGCTAAATTTCAGTCCATTCATCTGGCAAACGGTCGAAGCTTTTGCAGGAGCAGTAGGTAACATCGTGGCGCTTCCAGTCACGATCGAGGATAGAGCGAGCAATGCGAGGAATTGGCGTTTCATGATGAAATTTCCTTTTGAGTGATATCGCCTGAAAGCCTTGTTTTGCTTGGCTTCTGGGCTGTTGATACTCATAAGGTATTCGGTTTTTTCGATTGAGTCGATGCCTATAAATTGAGGAAAGTTAAGGAGATCCGCGAAGATCTATTTTTAGGAAATGTTAGGTTCAGCACTCTAGCTTGTTCAAGAATGCGCTAAATCAAAGCTTAGTCTTCACGCTGAACGCTATGCCTACTTTACTGGTTAAGAATATTCATACCCTTGCCACAATGGATGCTGATCGCCGAGAAATCCGCCATGCGGCACTCTATATTCGAGACAATGTGATTGAGCAAGTTGGGACAACTGCTGAGTTGCCCCAGACCGCAGATGAAGTGCTAGATTTGCGCGATCGCTATGTTGTCCTCCCTGGGTTAGTCAATACGCATCATCATTTCTTTCAAACGTTAACGCGCGTGATTCCAGCCGCCCAGAATTGTGATTTATTCAACTGGCTGCAAGCTCTCTATCCGATTTGGTCAAATCTGACTTCAGAAGCAATTTATATCAGTGCTCAACTGGCAGCAGCAGAATTGATTCTATCCGGCTGTACGACAGCCAGCGATCATCTATATATCTATCCGAATGGCAGTACTTTAGATGATGAAATTCGGGCAGTTCAAGAGATTGGATTACGATTCCATGCCAGTCGCGGCAGCATGAGTGTAGGGGAAAGTCAGGGCGGACTGCCACCCGATTCTGTTGTTGAGAAAGAGCCGGATATTCTCAAAGATAGTCAGCGATTGATCGAGCAATATCATGACAACGATCGACATGCGATGCTGAGAATTACGCTGGCTCCTTGTTCGCCGTTCTCAGTCACTCAGGATTTGATGCGAGAATCAGCGGCACTTGCTCGATCGTATCCGGGCATTCGATTGCATACTCACTTAGCTGAAAATCGCTCAGATGTCGAATACAGCTTAGCGACATTTGGAATGACTCCAGGCGACTATGCAGAATCCGTCGGTTGGTTAGGCAATGATGTGTGGCATGCGCATTGTGTCCAGTTAGACGATCGCGCAATTCTCAGCTTTGGTAAGACTGGAACTGGGATTGCACATTGTCCTTGTAGTAATATGCGGCTTGCCAGTGGAATGGCTCCGATTCGGAAAATGCTCCAGCATCGGGTTCCTGTGGGATTAGGAGTTGATGGATCAGCCTCGAATGATACTTCAAACTTGTTGAATGAGGCGCGCACAGCTTTTCTGATGGCGCGAGTGCGAGAATTGGATGCTGCTGCAATGAGTGCGAGAGAAGCTTTAGAATTAGCCACATTAGGCGGAGCGAAAGTGCTGGGGCGCGATGATATTGGCTATTTAGCGCCGGGAATGTCGGCGGATTTTATTGCAGTGAATCTCGATCGAGTCGAGTTTGCAGGGGCACTGCATGATCTGATCGCGGCAATGATTTTCTGTCAGGTGAATCAGGTTGATTACAGTTTTATCAATGGGCGAAAAGTTGTCGATCAGGGGCGATTGACCACGATCGAGCTTGAGACGTTGGTCGAGAAACACAATACTCTTTCGCTGAAATTGGTGCAGTAAAACTCGGTATGATGACAGAGCGAAAATTAAAGAGGGGAGCCAGATGCGGATCTTGTTTGTGGCAGCGGAAGCAGCACCGATCGCAAAAGTAGGCGGGATGGGGGATGTCGTAGGTGCATTGCCGAAAGTCCTGAAAGCGATGGGGCATGATGTCCGAATCTTTCTCCCATATTTCGGATTTCTCAACGACAAAATCGAAATTCCAGCCGAGCCGGTTTGGAAAGGCTATGCAATGTTTAACGACTTTGCGGTCTATGAGACGGTTTTGCCGGGAACCGATGTGCCGCTGTATTTATTCGGGCATCCTGCTTTTGATCCGCGTCGGATTTACGGCGGTGAGGATGAAGAGTGGCGGTATACCTTTTTTGCAAATGGCGCGGCTGAGTTTGCTTGGAACTATTGGAAGCCGCAGGTGATGCATTGCCATGATTGGCATACGGGAATGATTCCAGTGTGGATGCATCAAGATCCTGATATTGCGACGATTTTTACGATTCATAATTTGGCGTATCAAGGGCCGTGGCGCTGGAAGTTAGAAAAAATTACTTGGTGTCCTTGGTACATGCAGGGACATAACACGATGGCGGCGGCTGTGCAGTACGCGAATTGGGTGACAACCGTTTCACCGACGTATGCCGAGCAGATTAAAACGCCGACGTATGGGGAGGAATTAGAGGGATTGCTCTCGTTTATCAGCGGTCGGCTGAGTGGAATTGTGAATGGAATTGATACCGAGGCTTACAATCCAGAGACGGATAAAGCGCTGACGAAGACGTTCTCGATCGATACCATCGACGATCGCATTAAAAACAAAATTGCTCTCCAAGAAGAAGTAGGACTGGAAGTGAATTCCAAAGCCTTTCTCATTGGCATGGTTTCACGATTGGTTGAGCAGAAGGGCTTAGATTTGGTGATTCAAATTCTCGATCGCTATTTGGCTTATACCGATGCTCAATTTATTTTGCTAGGCACTGGCGATCGCTATTACGAAACGCAGATGTGGCAACTGTCTTCTCGCTATGGGGGGCGGATGTCTGTGTATTTGCTCTATAACGATGCGTTAGCTCGTCGAATTTATGCGGGTGCAGATGCGTTTTTGATGCCTTCAAGATTTGAGCCTTGTGGCATTAGTCAAATGCTGTCGATGCGATATGGCTGTGTGCCGATCGTGAGACGAACGGGTGGCTTAGTCGATACCGTTTCGCATCATGATCCGGAGAAACATGCAGGAACTGGGTATTGTTTCGATCGCTATGAACCATTGGATCTCTTTACCTCAATGGTGAGAGCGAATGAGGCATTCCGCTTTAAAGGACTGTGGAAAGAACTTCAGCAACGAGGAATGCAGCAGAACTTTGATTGGAAAAAATCGGCGGTGGAATACGATCGATTGTATCGACGAGTGTTAGGAATGCCGGAAGAAGTTGAGCAAGAATTAGTTGAGAAGTAAAGTCTTCTCAAGCGGGCTAGCACACTATCGTTTCACGCTAAGTACGGAGAAGAGCAGCAATTGTTATTTTTTTGAGTCACCCTGGTGACATGTCTTAGCCTTAGGGGAGATCTCTTTCGAGCCTAAACTGAGGTATTCAAAACTAAGTTGCTCTACTCTTGTGCTATGCCGTTCCAGTTTTCCCGGTTTGACTGGTTTTGTTTTTGGTATCCGCCCGGATGGTTGATTCTGTTTAATCGCCATTGGCAGCATTATCATCCGGATCCGGAGGGTTGGAATTGGCTGGAATTCGGGCTGTTTCTGATTCCGGGTGGGTTTTATTTGGCTTTGCTGCTGCGCTGGATGCGGTTGGGATTTCGTGCGCCCAAACCGACCTTCACAGAGCCTGATCCGATTTATCAAAATGCGTTTCGAGAAGAGATTCTTTTCCCGATCGTGACTCGCTATTTTCGAGCCGAACTGCATGATGCGGAGAATTTACCGACAGAACCACCCGCGATCGTCACTCTCAACCATGCGGGAATGTGCTTTCCGTGGGATTTTGTCTGTCTAGGGGTATTGTTAGGACGAAAAACAGGTTGGTTTGTGCAACTCTTAGCTCATCCGATCTTTTTTGATCATCCTTGGTTGGTGTGGTGGTTGCCGCCTGGATGGGCACAGGCTTTGGGTGGGGTACGGGCAGAAAAAGACAGCTTTGAAGCAGCGATCGCAGAGAAAAAAGTATTACTTTATGCACCTGAAAGCTGGCGAGGATTGGTAAAAGGCTGGAGACATCGATATCAATTAGCAAAATATGATCCGAGCTTTTTACGCTTGAGTTCACAGTATCAAGTGCAGATCGTATCGACTGTGTGTATTGGCAATGAATCTCTACATCCTTGGGCGTTGAATTCTCAGGTATTGGCAAAATGGTTCAAGATGCCGATGTTACCTGTATCACCTTTAGTGTTGGCCTTTGTATTGTTTCCATCAATGGGGGTTTGGGCGGTGAGGACGCAACTAAAGTACTATGTGCGATCGCGACAATTACCCGAAACTGAACTGAGTCGAGCTGAGTCGGTTCAGCAGGCAGAGCAGATGCGATCGCAATTGCAAGAAGAGATTAATCAGCTTGTGACTCGCAGCTAGATATCGACCCAGACGGTGACTGAGGCAACAGCGATGTACATGTCATCATTTTTATCGTTAAATTCCTCGATCGCTCTGCCTTGCACAATCATTCCACCGGATTCGACTTTCAAATTTTTTTGCCCGAATGGGAGTACTTCTAGAACTTCTGCTTCGCGGACTTGTTCAGGATAGGGAACTGCGATTTGAACTTCGATGATCATTTCGTTGGGATGGCTCAGTCCGGCAACTTCCCAAATTCCGGGGAGAGCGTTATGAGCGATCGCATTTCTTACGGCTCTAGAAGCTGCAACAGTTGGATCTTGCCCATGCTGATCGATTCCCATTCCCATTTCAATTACAAATCGTTTCTGTGTCATCGCTAAAATCCTAAATCTGCTTTTGCTGCTTCTGCCGCTCGAAAGACTTCGACATCGGGCATTTCCTCCCAAGCTGTATCGCCAATCTCACGGTAGAAATTCTCATCATAAGGACGCGTCCGAACGACGACAGGCATGGGAACGGCGTGACCTAAGATCAAAGCTTGCTGTTTAGAATCCAGTTTGGCAAGTACCGATCGCAGACTTTGCCCCCCAGAAACACCTGTAAAAATTGCCTCAATATCTTTGTCATCATTCAGCAATGCTGTGATTCGAGTTCCGATCTGCGACATGACTTCATTGTCAATCCCAGATGGACGCTGATCGACGACGAGCAACGTGACAAAGTACTTTCGCATCTCACGGGCGATCGTGCCAAAAATCGTTTGTCCGACGGTTGCAGGATCGAGGAATCGGTGTGCTTCTTCGATCGTAATCACAAGCTGCTGAGGTCGATCGTTAATGTCTTTGGTTTGGAGAAATTGCTCAGCTTTTCGAACATAGGCGTGGTGAATTCGTCTGGCAATGATGTTAGTTGCCAGCATGTAAGAGAGTAAATTCGATTGAGAACCAAACTCAACCACCACATGCTTTCCTGCATCAATACATTCAAGAATTTGACCGACATAGTTATGTGGGCAACTATTGCGAATGTACTTTAATTCATCCAGACGATTGAGTTTTCGCTGCAATGCCATAATCGAAGATTTACTTCCCATCTTGGTTTCGCAGAATTCCTGAATCTCGCCATTGCTCATGGTTAAGAGTCGATTGATCCAAGCTTTACCAAACTCATTTCTGAGAATAATTGCGTTTTCGAGTGCAGCTTCAGAGAGGTTTAGCTCGCCTCGAACTAGCATCAAATCTTCAACGTCAATTTGGTCATAGCTGACGTAGAGTTCTTGAGCATCCCGAACGCCTCTTCGCTTGGTCGAATCAGGATCGAGCGTAAAGATTTGCACTTGTCCTGGAAAGAGCTGCCGCAAGCCTTTCACGGTGCTAAATTGCTTGCCTTCTCTGGTTGCCTCCCAGCCGTACTCTGAGTGCATATCGAAGATTAAATTTACCGCCGCTTGCTTTCGGACAATTCCCGCAAGCAGCAATCGCGTCAGGAATGATTTTCCGGTTCCTGATTTTCCGAATACGCCGTTACTGCGTTCGACAAAGCGATCGAGATCTAAACAAATCGGAACCTCCATATCAATCGGTTCTCCGATCGCGAAATTGCGCCGATGGGGATCATCTTCCCAACCAAAGACTGCTCGAAAATCTCGTTCACTCGCATCAAAAACCTGGCTAAAGTGACTAGGAATCGTTTTTACGGGTAAGAGTTCGATCGCTTCACTCGAACTTGCTTCATACGAGGCTAATTTAGAAGATTTTTTCTTTGCGACAGGCTTCTCGGTTGGCGTAAACATCAACATCGGAGAAAGCTCGATCGTGCCATATGTTCCGCTGCCAGCTAGCACTTCTTGCAGAAATAAATTTGTCGGTTCTGGCGGATTGGCGATAATTCGCTGACTAGAGGTGCCTAGAGAAACGTCAGTCAACATGCAAAAAAAGCGCGATCGCGTTCCCTGAACGACGAGGAACTTGCCCACCCGCATTTCTTCAACCGAGACATCGGGATGGAGCCGAACCTCTAGTCCTTGACTCAGAGATCCTTGAATGACTGACCCTAATGGTTTCTCTAAATCCATACGCTACGATAAAGCAATTGTTCTATCTTAGTTCAGCTTGAGACATGCGTACTAAAGTTGTCAAATCTTAAGTAATTTGTAATACGATTTAATCGCTGTAGTCCTCGTGTCGAATGCAAGTTTTAGAGACGGTTATCGATGCAATTGCGAATCGCAAAAGATTAGAAATAGAACTGATCTTTCAACTGTTTTGGATTCTATTTTTCGTGGGTTTGATTCCATCATGGATTGTGTCTCGATATTTCAGTCGCATCGCTCGATGGCTAGCGCTGATTTTGGCGATCGTCATTCTGCTCAACTATATTGGGCTGGTGATTCTCTATCCAACTTGGGCAGATTACGCTGATCCGGCTGAAGCAAATGTCGCAGTTGTGTCTTGGCTATTGCGACGAGGAGAACCCCTTTATCCAACGTTGGATGCAGCCGGGAGATATATCAATAACTATGGTGCTTTTTCTTATATTATCCAAGCTGCTTTCCTCAGTGTTTTCCAGCCGAGTATTTTCTCGTCAAAACTTGCAGGAAGTGTGGCAGGACTATCGAGTTTAACGTTGATTTTTTTATTAATCAGACATCAATTAAACCGATGGTTTGCGATCGTTGGAACTGCGATCGCGAGTCTTTGCTTTCTCAATCAAACTTCCGCTTCAGGATTGCTTACGTCTTCATTTTGGGTTCGCCCTGATTCTTTGCTGCTGTTTTTCTCAGTGTTGGGACTCTTTTTAGTCGTGCGAGGTGGAAAAGCGATCGCGATTTTTGGTAGTGCGATCGCGCTAGGAATTAGTACGAATCTCAAAGTTACTGCTTTTCTGCATTTCATTCCCATCTATGTTTTATTGCTTGAGCGATTTGGAATCGTTTCAGTACTAATCTCGGCAGCTAGCTCACTTTTAATTTCAGCCGTGCCTTATCTCTTACCTCAAATCTCGCTCACGAACTATTGGAAGTGGTTACAACAGGTGCGGCTCAAAGGAATTAAATCCGAACAGATTCCCAAGAATCTCCTCTGGACAGCATTTATGGCGATTCCTAGCATGATCGCGCTTTTGTTGAACTGCAATCGAAGATGGTTCTCAAGGCGTTGGTTATACGGCTTGACTTTATTAGCTGGAATTGTAATCAATGCTGTGATTAGCTCAACTCGTGGCGCATTAGAGAATAACATGCTGCCGTTTGTGCCGCTCTTGATTTACTTAGCCATTGATCTATTTCGACTGAGAGCATCACGACCTAAACTGATTTCTGTGCTTGGAATCAGTGCCGCGTTCGCGTTTATTGCTGCGAGTAGCTTAGCTGTATATTCAACCGAAGTGAAGTTTGTTGAGCGTATGAATACGGCTCCTGGACACCGAGCGATCGCTGATCTCGATCGCTTTATTGCAGCGCATCCAAATCGCACAATTGGTATGGGATATGGGGCTGTGAGCTATCAGCTTTCGAGCTACCGCCCACCGTTAGTATTTGCTGGCAATCCTTATCTACTAGATTCTGCTTCTTTGATGGAAATGCAAGCGTCTGGGCTGAATAATACGCCTGAAAAAACGTTGCAGGCTTTGAAAACTTGTCAGACTCAGATCTGGTTAGTTCCGAAAGAGAATCTGCCGTTTCAGGTTTATAGCTACTATCCGCCGCTTCAGAAACTATTTAGCGATCGCTTTAGAAAAATCTTTGCTGAGACTTACGATCGACGAGAATCTACCGAGTTTTACGATGCTTGGATTTGTAAGAAATAAGTAGAGTGATACTGGGTTATCTCCAGTTATCGATAATCAGGTCATAGTTCAAGGCTTGAATTCTCTGATAATGCGCTTGATTACCTGTCACTAGAACAAGATTGTTCTCAATCGCAGTCGCCGCAATTACCGTATCAGCAACTCCAATCGGTTGCCCATTCCGCTGCAAATCACCGAACATGCGTCCTGCTAATTCAGCAACTTCAATTGTCATCGGTAAAACTTCTGCGGCATCAATTGTATCAAGGAACTGAGAAATGCGATCGTCTCGTTGAAGACGATGCCATCCTTGAACAATTTCCATTACTGTCATAGCAGAGATTGTATAGCACTCAAATCTAGCAAAGTAAGCATTCGCGCGCGCGATAACTGCCGGATTTTTTGCGCGGAGGATTTCTGAGAAGATATCTGTATCGAGAAGGGATTTATTCAAGGCTTTTTTGTCGATCGAGTTCTCGGTCTTGTTCAATCCAATCCATAATCTGCTGCATCGCCTCTGGCTCGTCTGCAAATAATCCAGTGAGATGATCTGAAGTCCTTTTGCTAGCAGGTTGCCTTGCCTTGATGAATCGAAGAAAATCTAAAACTTCAGCAATCACGGGATCAGAGGCTTCTTGTATTTCTTGAATCAATTGATCTCGCTGCGTTGTCATTTTATCCTCGCCGCATATCGCTAACTATAGGTTACTCTTTGTCTCAACAATTGAATATCGAGAATACCCTGGCAACTCTGATCACCAGGGTATCAAAGCCATTAGTCAATATTGATCGAAGTTGGTGCTGATCCGCTTGGAGGTGTGTAACTGCTTGTCGTCGAAGCCTTGCGAAAATCAGCATAGAGCTTATCTCGCCAGTTAAAGAACGGGTCGAAGATGCTCACATCTGCAATACCAGCGACACCCTTGCCTTTGAGCGATTCAGGAATATCTAAATATGCGCCTGTTGGAAACTTGACATACATCGACAATCCAGCGACCGCAAAATCTGCCAGCGTCGGCGAATCACCGACCAAGTAGGGTTGCTCAGTCAACATAAACGAAAGAGCCGTCAAACTGCGTTTCAGTGCATCGGTTGCTTCTTTCACTGTGTCTGGACCCATGCCGACTCCCACGCCTAAAATCCCAAGAAAATCACCCGGAATTGCTCCGACCAAATTCTTCAAAATATCTGGAGTCGAAGTAGGTAGTACGGCTGTGCGAAAACTTTGATTTTGCGAAAGCGATCCGATTAATCCTTTCCGGGCATTCAACCCTAACGACTCATCTGCCCACTGTTCGATCAGCAGACATAGACCTTTTTGCTTTGGATCAGATGGGATAATTGGATTTTCGGGATATTTTCGATCGAGATATTCCGCGATCGCAGTCGAATCAGCAATAATTTCGCTCCCATCTTTCAGCACTGGAACCTTTCTCTGTCCTGACATTTGAAAGAGTTCAATCTGCCCAATTCCCGGTGTGACCTCAACTTTACGATAGGGAAGTCCTTTGTAATCGAGAATCAGCCGCACCTTTTCCGCATAATGCGACATCTCAAATTGATATAACTCAAGCATAAAAAAGCTCCTAAAGCCGATCTTGCCAATCTCTACCTTAGAACCAAATTCCCAGAAACGCATCCGATCCTATGGAGAGATTTCCGACGAAACTCAAATTTAGAAATCAGAATTTTGCAAAAACTCCGACTGCTCGCGCCGCATACTCTGCTCAAACAGATGTCCTGCTTTCACTTCCAAAATTTGAGCCGAATCAATCCACTGGGCATCAAATGATCCTAAGTGAGTCGTCGTGATCAAAGTCTGGAACCGATCCTGAATCGCATCGAGTAATTGATTTTGTCGATTTAGATCCAATTCTGCTAATACATCATCTAACAGTAATAACGGTGGCTCACCGATTACATCTTCGATCAGTTTCAGTTCTGCTAACTTCAATGCTAAAACTAATGTTCTCTGTTGCCCTTGTGAACCGTACTGACGAGCAGGGGTTTGATTGATCATAAATTCAATCTCATCGCGATGTGCGCCGACTAAAGTTGTGCCTTGATGTTGTTCTGCGATCGCTCTCGCCTGAATTTTCTCTAAAAATGCCTGCTGCAAGGCTTCTGGCGTATCTTGCTCTGTTTGGACATTCGGGGCGTAGCGAATTTCGAGTTTTTCAGTACTGCCACTAATCGCTTGATGCCATTCCTCGGCAAACGGCACTAAGCGATCGAGTACTCTAGCTCGGCGGCGAATCACGCGCGAACCTGCGATCGCGAGTTGAGCATCCCACAGCGCTAAATCTGGAGCTTCGATCGATCTGCCTTCACTTTCTTCTCGCAAGCGCGCTCTTAACAAAGCATTGCGCTGCCTTAGAACCTGAGTGTATTGCTGAAGCACATAGGCATAAACAGGTTCAAGCTGAACGAGTAGCCCATCAATCCAATGTCTGCGCTGATCGGGTCCACCTCGCACCAGATCGAGATCGAGACTAGAGAATTGCACCATATTCAACGTGCCAAGAAAATCAAGCTGTCGGCGCAAAGACATACCGTTTTGTGACACGGTGCGCCGCCCGTTTTCTCGTAACGTAATCGTCAGTTCGGTTTCTCCGGTTTCGCGTTTCAGATGTCCGGTAATTTGAGACAGCGTTTCACCGTCGTAGATCAAATCTCGATCGCGAGAAGTCCGATGCGATTTCAATGACGACAACAATTCAACCGCTTCAAGAACGTTCGATTTCCCCTGTGCATTGTTTCCCAGCAAAATCGTTTTGGATGAAGTGAAATCAACCTGCTGATCGAGGTAATTCCGAAAGTGACGAAGATGCAGAGAGCGCAGGTACATGATTGGCTTGGGCAAAGTCTTACCAAGTGTACCAAAGATGAAGAAACTGCCGTTCTGGATTTGAGCAGCGATCGCCAAATCGAAAGATCAATCGAAGATTTGAAGGTTGATCGCTCCTCCAGTTACCATATAGACCGTTCCCATCAAATTCTGAATGGTCGAGGGACTGATGAATCTACCAAATGTGCTACGTGCGCCGTCATTACTTCAGACCTTGCATTGGGTTGCTGATCCAGTCGGTTACATGGAAAAGTCGGCTCAACAATACCCTGATATTTTCTCAGCACCAATTTTGGGCGGGAAGCATTTAGTCTTTATCAATCATCCGCAGGCGATTCAAGAGATTCTCACCAGCGATCGTAAACGGTTTATTGCTCCAGGTAGAGTCAATCACATTCTCTCGCCACTGATTGGTGATGCGTCGGTGATTATGCTGGAGGGTGATCGTCATAAGCGCCGTCGGCAACTCTTGATGCCTCCTTTTCATGGGGAACGGATGCGGGCGTATGGGAATTTGATTTGCCAGTTAACTGAGAGAGTGGTGAGTCAACGCGCGATCGCCCAACCGTTTAATGCGCGATCGATGATGCAAGAAATCTCGCTACAAGTGATTTTAGAAGCGGTGTTTGGAGTCTGCGAGGGCGAACGGTTTGAGCAACTGAGAGCCTCGATTACGCAGATGTGCGAACTGTTTCGCAATCCGTTAGGTGCGAGTTTTCTGTTTTTCCCCTGGATGCAGCAAGATTTGGGAACCTGGATGCCTTGGGGGAGATTTTTACGCAATCGGGAGAACATTGACAAATTACTTTATGCCGAAATTGCCGATCGCCGTCAGCAGGATCTTCGCGATCGAGTCGATATTCTCTCCTTACTGATGGAAACTCGAGATGAAGACGGTCAGCCGTTGAGTGATTCAGAACTCCGAGATGAACTGATGACGTTACTGTTTGCAGGACATGAAACGACTGCAACGGCAATGGCATGGGCACTGTACTGGATTCATCATCAACCAGAAGTGCGCGAAAAACTGCTGCAAGAACTGGATGCGCTCGGTGCGAATCCTGATCCGATGTCGATCGTTCGATTACCTTACCTGAGTGCAGTTTGCAATGAAACGCTCCGGCTCTATCCGGTTGCGATGTTGACTTTTACTAGAATTGTCACCGAACCTGTAGAACTGTTGGGGTATCCACTTGAGCCGGGGATGTCGGTTGTGGGCTGTATTTATCTACTGCATCACCGGGAAGATCTGTATCCAAATTCGCACGAGTTTCGACCAGAGCGCTTTTTAGAACGGCAATTTTCTCCGTTTGAGTTTATGCCATTTGGCGGTGGGGCGCGGCGATGTATTGGGGAAGCACTCGCGGTGGCTGAAATGAAGCTTGTGCTAGCAACAGTTTTGTCTCGGTACCAGCTTGCGTTAGCGGATAGTCGTCCTGAAGTTCCGCGTCGTCGGGGAGTGACACTTGGTCCATCGGGAAGAGTCAAAATTCAGATTTTGGGGCAGAGAACGACTCGACCGAGTGAAGCGATCGTGTCTGGATAGATGCGATCGCTTTGCTTTACTCATCTATCAAATGATTCAGGTTGCTAGGGAAGCCAATCTTCTTCTAAAGCTTGCTCTAGAGTAAACCAAGGCTCTACAGGAACTAGCTTGTCACTCAGTTGGCTTGCTTTGAGAAAAAGCTTTCTGCCATTTTTGTACTGCTTAGAAAAAATATCCTGCAAAAACGATTTCAAGCTTGGACTCGTCTCCAGAAGCTCTTGAATCTGCAACCGGAAATTAGCAACTTCTATATCCCACCCTCTAAAGCAGGTTTCGCGTTCAGATTCCCAGTATTTGATCTTAAGGAGATGTTCACACAACCGCATCAGATAGCTTGAAATGGCGTGTTTTTCACTTCTGCCCAAACTTTCTATCTCCTCAATCAGATTCTCCAGATCAATCTCTCTAAATTCTTGTGCTTTCAATTGGGCAATCGTTTGATCTATCCACAGTTGATAGTCGGTATCGTATAAAGACTTGGAGTTGACTGTGACTTCAGATTTCATCACGGAATGCCTCTATTGATGCCCTCATTCTATCCAGAAAAAATCACTTCAAAATCAAATGCCTCTCGAATCTTGTTCGAGAGGCATGACTGCTACTAAGGTTTCAGTTGTTGCTAGCGCTTCTTGCTGAAATAGAAACGGATGAATAATTTCTCCATTTCAATCCACACAAACATCAACGCACTCACGCCCACACAAACCATCAGTTCATCAAACGGCAGATAATGCGTGCCAAAGAATCTCCGCAGCGGTTCAACATACACCAACGCCAATTGCAGAATTGAAGTCAGAACAACTGCACCCCAGACATAGAGATTCGTAAACGGATTCAATTCAATCGTCAATCGACTATTTGATCGAATCGCGATCGCATGTCCCATCTGAGCTAAACACAGCGTTGTAAACACGATCGTCTTCCAACGATCTGGATCTAATCCACCTGCTGTATTCTTCGTCGTCCAGTCATAAGCCCACACCATCGTTGCAACTGAGAGAATCGCAAGGATAATCCCAATCCGGATCATGTAAGCTCCCAACCCCCGTGCAAAGATGCTTTCACCCGGATGATTCGGCGGACGATTCATCACATTCGGCTCCGCAGGCTCAACTGCTAAAGCTAAAGCGGGCAAACCATCGGTTACTAGGTTCATCCACAAAATTTGCAATGGAGTCAACGGAACACTTCCCGTTGCTGCGACTGCCGGAATCAAGACCACAGAAGCCGCGATCGTAATTACTTCCCCAATATTCGATCCCAGAATGTACTTGATAAATCGTCGAATATTGGTATAGACCACCCGACCTTCTTCTGTCGCAGAAACGATTGTGGCAAAGTTATCATCCAACAACACCATGTCAGAGGCTTCTTTACTCACATCGGTTCCAGTAATGCCCATCGCAATCCCGATATCTGCTTGCTTCAGAGCCGGAGCATCATTCACCCCGTCTCCGGTCATCGCAGCAATCTGTCCCGTCTTTTGTAAAGCTTGAACAATCCGGAGTTTATGTTCTGGAGCCACACGCGCATAGACACTCACACGATCGACATGCGATTCGAGTTCTTGCTGGCTCATTGCTTCTAGTTCACGTCCAATGAGAACTTCATCACCCGGTTTAGCAATGCCTAGATCTTGAGCGATCGCGCTTGCCGTTAATTGGTGATCTCCTGTGATCATCACAGGACGAATTCCAGCAGTCCGGCAGCGTTTGACTGCTTCTCGAACTTCAGGACGAGGCGCATCCAACATATCGACTAAGCCTAACCAAACTAAGTCCTGTTCTGCCCCTTCTTCATCGGTTTCAGATGGAACTCCTTGCAAAGGCTTGTAAGCAAAGCCCAACACACGCAAACCGTTTCCAGCAAGTTCATTATTGCGCTCTAAAATTTGGCTGCGCTGAACTTGAGTAATTGGCTCAACCTGATCGCCAACTTGAATCTGTTGACAGCGCTCTAAAACAATCTCAGGCGACCCCTTAGTAAACATCAGATAAGGCGTTGCTAAGAAATCTGTCTCAGATTGCAACAAGCCTGCTGCATCTTCAACGATCACACTCATTCGTTTACGATCGCTCGAGAACGGAAACTCTGCGACCCGTGGCAGTTTACTATTCCACTGATCTCGTTCCAATCCTGCTTTTGCAGCAGCCGTGAGTAATGCTCCTTCAGTCGGATCGCCTAGGATGATCCATTCTCCCGCTTCTTGTTGCAAAATCGAGTCATTACACACTGTACAAGCAAGGAGTAAAGCTCTAAATTCCGGCTGTTCTGCGGGGATAATCTTTGTGCCATCGAGCAGAAATTCGCCATCGGGTGCATAGCCTTGCCCTGTAATTTTCGGGCTAGCACTAATCGTATGCAGCGATTGCACGACCATTTTGTTTTGGGTCAAGGTTCCAGTCTTATCCGAACAAATCGTCGTGACAGAACCTAATGTTTCAACAGCAGGCAACTTACGAATCAGCGCATTGCGGCGTACCATGCGCTGAGTTCCGATCGCTAATGTCACCGTAATCACCGCAGGCAACCCTTCCGGCACAACTGCAACTGCCATACTTAAAGACGTTTGCAGCAAATTCTGCAGCAACCCAAAGTTGCGACTGATCAGCAACCCACCGACGACCACGATCGCAACTAAAATTAAGGCACCTGTTACGAGCGCTTGGCTCAGTTGATCCATACGTCGTTGCAACGGCGTGGGTTCTGATTCGACTCCTTGAATCTGTGCGGCAATTTTTCCTAACTCAGTCCGCATTCCGGTTCCCGTCACCAAAACCGTTCCGCGACCATTCACAACCTCAGTTCCTTGGTAGGTCATGTTAATGCGATCGGCAGGCATCGCATCTTCTTTGACGGTGATATTCGCGTTCTTGCTAACGGCTTCTGCTTCCCCTGTCAGGGCAGCTTCTCGAATTTGCAAGTTTGCGGCTTCTAGAATTCGACCATCTGCGGAGACTTGCGTCCCGGCTTCGACGAGCATCACATCGCCTGGCACTAAATATTTAGAATCGACTTCGCTGACTCGCCCACCGCGTAAGACACGAACTCGCGGCGAAGAAAGCTGTTTCAGGGCGGCTAATGCTTGTTCTGCTCGACTTTCCTGGATGTAACCGAGTGCTCCATTTAAAACCACGATCGCTAAAATCGCGATCGTATCTTTGAAAGGAACTTCACCGGGTTTGAGATTTCCTTGCGTCAGGGCGATGATATCCAAAATCCCAGACACTAACGCCACTCCGATCAGCATCAGGAGCATGACGTTTTTAAATTGGTCGATCAGAATTTCCCAGGAGCTACGACCCCCAGATTCTTCGAGTTCGTTCGTTCCGTATTGTTCTAGGCGAGTGGCGGCTTCTTGCTCACTTAATCCTGTGGTGCGATCGCTATTTAACGTCGCCAGTGATCCAACAGTATCGAGCGTATGCCAAGCCGTGTTTGGCGATGGAAGTGAATGACCAGACATAGACTGAAGAGGTTGAGGAATAATGACCTACAGCACCTTATCATAGTGCTAAAGCGTAGAATATGGCACTATTAAATAGTATTATCTTTAAAGCTAGATGATAGAGTCTAGACATTACTGCGTTTCGAGCGCTTTGTGAACCCTCTATTCGTAGAGATTTGTAGTAGAGATTTGCAGTGAGTCATCCCTTTTCTTTTTCTCAACTGATTGGACGACACGCTGAACTAGAGCAGGTCAGCCAAATTTTGTTGGGTGATCATGACATTCTCTTAGCAGGGGTTCCAGGTATCGGTAGACGAACACTCATGCGTGCAGCTGCTCAGGCTTGTAGTGCAAGAGTACTAGAAATTGATTGCCTGCGCGCGACGAACTATTCTCGATTTCTTGAATTGCTGGCAGAAGCGATTATTCAGACGTTCAAGTCTCCAGAGGAACTAGCGTTTATCGATCGTTGGAGTAAGGAGCATCCCTTCATTTTGCGATCGCAACAGGGACGAACTCAACTAGTTTGGCACCCTGTACCGGGCAAGGAATGGACATTGTTTGAGGCACTACTGACCTTGCCGCAGGCTCTAGCCGAGTGGCTCGACAGTCGGGTGGTGATTGTATTTCAGAACTTCCCGCATTTGAAATCATTCGATCGCTCCAACAAATGGGAGCAATATTTGCGCCAGGAAGTCCAGCGACAGAGCCGGGTGAGCTACGCACTGATCGCGACGGTTGCAGAGCGTTGGTCAGAACCGGATGAGTTGCGAGTTCTCTCGCTGAGTCCGCTCCCAGATGAAGTGTTACAAACTTGGCTCATCGAAGCAATGGCGGCTGAGAAATTAAAATTTGAGCCAGAAAGCGTAGCGGTGTTTCTGAACTATGTACAAGGGCATTTTGGCGATGCGATTACGTTGGCGCGCCGGATTCGATTGGAAGCAGAAACGATTGTGCAGCCCCACCATGTGGAAAGAAGTGCGATCGCATTAATCGAAGATCTCTCAGTTACGTTTGAATCATTAATTTTATTACTCCCACACAGCCAAGTGCGGGTGTTAGAAAGCTTAGCGCTCGATCCAACCGACAGTCCCCATGCGCGTGAATATATTCAGAAACATAACTTATCCCGAGGCGGAGGCTTACAGGGGGCGCTGGCAAGTTTGGAGCAGAAAGGTTTAGTTTACGGAGCAGAGCTAGGATATCGGATTGCACTCCCGATGTTAGGAGCCTGGATGAAGTATCGACTCTCGTAGAAAAATCATCGTTCCGTGATAAGTGATACTCGATTTTACTTTCCAGGAGAGGTAAAAAATTATATAGTCATTTCATCTATTGTTGTTAGTCAGCACAGAGCATGTCGAAAGCGGGGAGTGCATTGAAGCAGGTGCTGGAATCTCACAGCATCACGCAGTATCAATTGTCTGCAATTATGGGTGTGAATCGATCAAACTTTAGTCGGTGGTTGCGCGGTGAGCGTGATCCATTAGCAGAAGTGGTCGTCGAAATTTACAAAGCCCTCAAGTCAATTAATCCAAAGGCTGCGTCGGAATTTGTACGTCTATACCTGGGGATTGGAGCGGATGAGGAGATTTAGAAGATGGGGAATGGGGCGAACTAAACTATCCCCCACTCCCCCACTCCCCACTCCCCACCCTAGTTAATTCGGCGGAAGTTTGCCTCGGTTAAGGAAATCACAGGTACGATCGAAAAAAGCCTGATCGATGACCTGATATGCCCGACTCCCCATTTTTACGAAATCCGTACGTGCCAGGAAAACCTGTTTCGCCCTTACTGTTTATCGGGCGGACAGGAGAAATCGAAACGGCATTCGATCAAATTCTCAGTCGGGGACACCTCGCAGTTTGGGGCGGCTCTGGAATTGGGAAAACGTCGTTTCTCAATATGATCGCTGCGCCGCAAACTTGGAAGTTTCGCGGACATGATCCGACTCAGGCAGTCGTTGTGCTGCTCAGTTGCCTGGGCGTGACTCCGTTCACCGCAGAAAACTTTTGGCACGAAGTCTTTGTGATCTTGAAAGATGCCCTCGCGAATGAACCAGAAATTGCTGCCGAAGTCGATAAATTTATTGAGCGACGAACTGCAAGTAAAGATTGTTTACGATCGATTCTCCGCATGATTGGCGATCGCAATAAATTCCTCTTACTCCTGATCGACGATTACGATGTCGCGCTTCGTCCTACAGCAAACTACACCGAAGATGATGCCAGCGATTTCTTAAGCGATTGTCGGAATCTCGCCTCTCACTCCAAAGAATCCGATTATTTCGCGAGCATCGTCACCTCATTGCGGCGCTTGAATGAAGCGGGGATCAAACTCAAACCCGGAGAATCCCCTTGGTATAATCACTATCTATTCCAGCCCTTGAAGCCGTTCAGTGAAACCGATGCAGCCTCGCTATTAGGAGGATTGCCGTTGACCCCTGCTCTGCGGGATGGCATTCGCGATATTGCGGATGGCAGTCCTGCCCTTTTACAAGTTGCTGGATACCTTTTATTCCGAGAATTCCGCGCTGAGCGTATTCCAGATAGCGATGCCTTTGCTACAGAATTTCAGCGAGCCACTGAGCATTATTTTGAAGACAACTGGAATCAGTCGAACGATACCGAACAGACGTTATTAATGCTCCTCGCACTGACCCATTTGAAAGGGCGGCTACTGAAGAAACGTTATGACCTCGGTGATACGGATGTAATTTTCAGTCAAAAGGAGCGAGAATTAAGGGATCTCGAAGAACGAGGGGTTGTGGTCTACCAAGTGCAAGAGGGCAAGAAACAGTATCGCTTTGCTTCCTCGCTCATGGAGTGGTGGGTCGTCAAAGAGATCGAGAATAGTGACGAAGAAGCGTTACAAGCCCGACAGCGCACGTTTCTGAATCTCATGAGCCGTCGCCAAGCGGAAACCGTGACCAATGCGATACGCTGGCTTTGGCAGCATAAAGAAGAAATACCATCTATTCTGTCTTGGTTAGGGAAGGTTACATCTGCCCTACCGATTGGTTTCATTCAGGGATAATTCGGAGCGGCGTAAGCCACTGCTTTAGATATGAGTTACTCGATCGAGCGGAGAAATCCATATATTATCGGTCGTCCTATTACCGAACCTGACCGTTTTTTCGGACGCGATCGCTTATTTGAGTTCATCGAAGACAATTTGCTTCAATCAGCTCAAGTGATTTTATTGCACGGGCATCGCCGCATCGGTAAGTCTTCGGTATTGGCGCAAATTCCCAGAGCAATTGACCTCAAAGAGTTTGCATTTGTGCCCCTTTCTCTTGAAGGAGATAGCCGGAAATCGCTGGCTGAGGTGCTGCACGAATTGTCACGCGATTCTGTGCAACAGTTTGACTTGACGATTCAGGTTCCTCCGGTTCAGGCTTTTGCCGAAAATCCGCAAATTTTTATCGATAATTTTATTCCAGCCCTGCGGCGCGAATTAGGCGTTAAAAATATCGTGCTGCTGCTGGATGAGTTTGATACGCTCTACAACGTCGATGTCAAGCAAGCAGCCGAGCATCTGTTCGGGTATTTACAAACGGCGGTCTATGACAATCCGAATTTGTACATTATTCCTGTCGTTGGTCGGCAGTTAGAAGATTTGCCTTTGATGCTCAGTCTGTTTCGAGAAGCGCCGAATCAAGAAGTAGGGCTTCTCGATCAACGCAGTACTGAACAGTTGATCACAATTCCCGCCAAAGGAATTTTAGAATACGACTTAGCCGCGATCGATGGAATTTGGGAATTGACGACTGGGCATCCCTATTTCACTCAAGTCGTCTGTTTTGCGCTCTTTTCTAATGCTCGGGCAGAAAAACGGTGGAGAGTGACGCGATCCGATGTGCGATTTATTGTCGATCGGGCGATCGAACTCGGTGAAGGCGGATTAGGTTGGTTTTGGGAAGGCATTCCCTTGCCGGAACGCGTCGTTTTTTCAGCGGCAGCAGAGGTTCCACGGGCACGACAAATGGAGTTTCCTGAAATTTCGAGCTTAGACTTTAGCGAAGTCGAGCCGTTGCAATTATTGCGCGAATGCGGCGTTGAACTCACTGAACCGATCCGCAAAGCCTTGTTGAATCTGGTGGGCTGGAAACTGTTAAGAACCTCTGGAGTGCGATCGGGAATTCTCCCAGGACAGAAACATCTTTCTATGCCTCCGACTTTGGCGACCTATCGAGTGTCGATCGAACTGGTACGCCGTTGGCTGATTCAGCGGCATCCGGTGCGGCGAGAATTCCGGGGACTCGAAGATCTGAATACAGAAGCCCAAAATTTATACGAAGCCGCAAAATCTGCGCGGCTGCGCGGCACGAATCCGAAGATTGTCAGCCTGTTGAATGAAGCACTGCGACTCAATCCCAATCATTTTGAATCGCTATTTGAACTGGCAGATAGTTTGGCGGAAATGCGACAGTTCGGGCAGGCGTTGAAATATTACAAACGTGCTTATTTAGTCGATGCGGTGCGCGTTCGAGATAGTTATGTTCAAGCGCTGCTCGATTATGGCGAAGAATTGCATAACTTGGGAGAAACTCAAGATGCGATCGCTCACTTAGAAGAAGCCTTAGCGATCGAACCTGAAAATCTACAGATCAAACGATTATTAGAACAAATCCGCAAAGAGCAGCAGTATATGGAGCATCTGCGCGTGATTCCGATCACGAGTCAGAATCGCGCTTACATTTCCTCGATCGCGGAAATGAATGCGGAACAAGCAGATTTGCAGACCTTACAGCAGAACTTTAATCAGTTAAAAGCGCAAGTCAATGCAGAGGCTCCAATCGATTTGAAGAATCGAGCCTTGGAGCATTTGAATGATTTGCAAGAAGAATTGTTTACTCAGAAGAAAGTCGATGGCTTGACGTTAATTTATGTGTATCAATGGTTCCGAAAGCATTTGCCCAAACCTTTGGTACAGGCGGTGACAGATTTTGTCGATGCAGTCACCGCAACCATTTCTCATTCAGACAAATCGCATTGACCTATTCTTCGTCGAGTGGCAGTCCTCGTTTCACACGTCCTTTCGCAAAGAATCGTCCAAATTGTAGTTCATACACTTCATCTTCGTCTTGGGTTTCGACTTCGATATCTGATTTTGCGTAACTGACACAGAGTAATGCATATCCTTGCCGCTTCAACTCGGGTGAGAGTCCGACGGCTTCTGGCTGCTCTAAATGCCCCGATAAAACTCTCACCGCACAAGCGGTACAGGCTCCATTACGGCAGGAGAAGGGAAGTTCAACGCCTTGGGTTTCGCCGCTTTGGAGGATATAGCGATCGCTCGGCACTTCGAAAGAATAAAATTTATTTTCTTGGCGGTGATAAACACGAACAGTATGAAACTCAGGCATGATGATCAACAAATTTTGAATCTTCTCTATTCAGTATGCGACATGTTCTGTTACTATATGAATTCTGCGGCGTAAAAAGCTGCATGGTTTGGAGAGATGGCCGAGTGGTTGAAGGCGCAGCACTGGAAATGCTGTTTACGGGTGACTGTAACGAGGGTTCGAATCCCTCTCTCTCCGTTCTAAAGCATCAGTAGATTAAGGTTTTCAGGAAGTCCTCGAAAATCCGAGCGTTCTTTTTGCTTCAAACATCAAATGCTGTTCACATTCGGTGACACAGGCTTGACAGACTTCGATGCACGATCGCGCAACGTGGGAATAAAGCGGGAACTGCGGCTGATAAAAGACGCGATCGTTCAGCAGAGTTGAGCGCAATCCTGGCAGACTCGCGCCCATTCCGTATCAGTCAGACACACTTGGCACAATGTTCACATTCGGAAGCGCAGTGAACCGCAGCATTAATAATCGACTGATATGGCTGATGAGGCATTGTTCGTTCTCCTAAGTTGAAGCTGAAACTCAACTTAGGAGAATCATCTTGAAGTCGCCCCTACCAAGCGTCAGGCATTCGATTTCTAGTTGAATGAGTCGCTTTATTTCATCCTGATTTTATTTTTGTATGTTCTTTTAGTCGGTAGGGATAGTTCTATCAAATCCTTAGCCTCAACCCTTGACTCTCTATCTGACTGGAGAGATCAGAATAAAGAGGTTCTATTACTCCACTCTCTCTCAATGAAACGCTCCATGTTCAACTCTCGATTTTTGAGACGATCTCTCAAGTCAACGACGACCCAAACCGTTGTTGGAATCGTTGCAATTGCTACCCTCGCCGCCTGTTCCACCACAACTGGACAAAATTCTGCTACCAATTCTTCTCCTGCTGCCAGCACGATGCCGGGAATGGATCATAGCAATATGGATCACGGCAGTATGAATCATGGCAACATGATGATGGATTTAGGTCCAGCCGATGCCAACTTTGATTTACGCTTCATTGATGCCATGACCCCACATCATCAAGGCGCGGTCGAGATGGCAAAAGAGGCGCAGCAAAAATCCAAGCGCCCAGAAATCAAGAAACTGGCAGCCGATATCATCAAAGCCCAGGATCAAGAGATTGGAGAGATGAAGCAGTGGCGGCAAGCCTGGTATCCCAAAGCCAATAGCATTCCGATGGCGTATGACTCGAAGATGGGACAGATGATGCCGATGTCGGCTGATCAGATGAAAGGCATGATGATGGGAATGGATTTAGGGGCTGCGGATAAGCAGTTCGATTTGCGCTTTATTAATGCGATGATTCCGCACCATGAGGGAGCCGTTACGATGGCGCAGGATGCTCTGAGTAAATCAAAGCGTCCAGAAATCAAGAAGCTCGCTCAAGAGATTATCGCTTCGCAGGAGAAGGAAATTGCTCAGATGAAACAGTGGCGGAAAGCTTGGTATAACCAGTAGCCCATTTCATCTTAGTTTTAGGTTTGGCTGCGAAACTGTTGACTGGGTATCTGCTTGCTGCCTTTGGCTCATGCAGACTGTGTCGCAGCCGAATTCCTCCAGATTCTGCTGAACTCAACCTGCCCCGAACCTCTATCAAGGACGCGATCGATGCTTCACATTTCTTACCGTCCCAAGCGTTCTAGCGGTGCTTCTGCAACCGTCTTGGGCTTGTTGCTGATCATAGTAGCTCCCCAAATCACGCTAGCGCATGCTGGACACGGCAACGAGTTTCAGCATGACAGTCAGCCTGTCCAGACTGTGGGAGCGATTGAGGTGGATGCTGCTACCGCAGAACGTATGGGGTTGACAGTGGAATCCGTGAGCCGTCAACGTCTTGTCTCGGGTATCAAAACGACCGGACAGATTGAAGCTCAGCCGAATCAACAAGCAGAGGTAACAACGCCTGTTGGGGGAACCGTGTTGCGATTGTTGGTTAAGCCCGGAGAACAAGTCAGGGTAGGACAACCCGTTGCCATCATGACTAGTCCAGAGCTTGCCGAACTTCGCACCATTGCCCTTGATCGACAGTCCGAAGCAATAGGCAGCGTTCAACAAGCCGAGGCAGATTTACGCCTAGCGCAGCAAAACTATGAGCAGCAGCAGCGAATTGCTCAAGCCGAGATTCAGCAGGCACAAGTGGCGTTAAATGTGGCTCAAGAGCAATATGACCGCGATCGCGACCTTCTTTCTACTGGAGCTATCCCCCGCCGTACCGTTCTAGAGTCCGAATCGAAACTCGCCGAGGCGAAAGCGGCATTTGCAAAAGTTAGAAGTCAGTTGCAAGTCTCTGAAGCTCAGGCACAACTTAAACGCGCCCAGTCTGCCGTTGATGTAGCGCAATCCAAGAGTCAATTGAGTGGGCAGACTTATCAAACTCGACTGAGGCAGTTAGGCGCAAGTGCGAATGCAGACGGGACAATTACCATCACAGCTCCTATTTCTGGAGTGGTCGCAGACCGAGAAGCGACGATCGGCGAATCGGGACAGGATGCGGGCAAAAAGATCATGACGATCGTAAATGGCAGTAGTGTATTGATCGCTGCCGATATCTATGAGAAAGATTTAGATAAAGTTCAACAAGGGCAAGGGGTACAGGTCAGAGTCAATGGCTTGCCGAATCGCATGTTTCGCGGACGAATTAGTGTGATCGGTGCAACGGTGCAAGGTGATACTCGTGTTGTTCCGGTCAAAGCGGAACTCGATAATGCTGATGGTGCGCTCAAGCCGGGAATGTTTGCTGAACTGGAAGTGTTAACAGATCGAACCCCTGTTGCAGTTTTGGCTGTTCCGAAATCCGCGATCGTTGAAACCAACGACAAGAAAAAGATTGTGTTTGTCCAAAACGGTCAAGCTTTCCAACCAACCGAAGTCTCACTGGGTCGCGAATCGGGAGAGTTTGTCGAGGTCACAAACGGGTTATTTGATGGCGATCGCGTGGTTACACAACGAGCCACTCAACTCTACGCGCAATCGTTACGCACTGGGGGCCAGAAAGAAGCGAATCATTCCCCTAACCCTGTGACTTCTCAAAGTTCCATGCCTTTACCGTGGTGGGCAATTCTGTCTATCGGAGGTTTGCTGATCGGATCTACATTCTGGGCAGGGATGTATTGGGCGAATCGTCGTCAACGCTTTGCTTCACCTGTTCCCGCAGAGTCCAATGGATTTCATCCTAATCCAGAGATTGACCTGAATCATTTTCAATCCCAAAACGGCAAATTGCCGACTGAAGTGACCGAGAAACAGTTCGATCGTCCCCAGAATTAGACCTATGCTGAGTTCTATTGTGAGATGGGCGATCGCACGCCGTTGGGTAGTGGTTCTAGGAGCAATTATCGTAACGCTCTGGACAGTTCGCGCCATTCCTCAAATGCCGCTGGATGTCTTTCCACCGTTCGCACCGCCCCAAGTTGAAATTGAGACAGAATCGCCGGGACTTGCTCCCGAAGAAGTAGAGTCACTGGTGACGTTGCCGATTGAAAGTACAGTCAATGGAACGCCTGGAGTGACTGCGGTTCGATCTGCCTCTGCGCCGGGAATTTCGGTTGTTAAAGTCATTTTTGATTGGGGAACCGACATTTTTCAGGCACGGCAGCTTGTCACGGAACGATTACAGCAAGTTCAGACCAAGCTCCCAGAAGGCATCGAAACGCCGCGCATTTCTCCGATTAGTTCGCCGATCGGCACGATTCTCAAAGTCGCCTTTACCATCGAACCCGGAGCGCAAACTTCCATGATGGGCGTGCGACGGTTCATCGATTGGCAAGTAACCAATCGATTGTTAGCAGTTCCCGGAGTCAGTCAAGTAACCGCGTATGGAGGCGAGGTTCGACAGTATCAAGTTCTTGTTGATCCCGCGCAACTCAAAGCCTTTGATGTTTCTCTAGAACAAGTTACACAAGCCGCTGCTGCTGCAAATCTCAATGCGCCGGGAGGATACCTGATCACACCGGATCAGGAGAAACTGATTCGAGGCATTGGGCGCGTTGAATCGATCGAAGACTTAAAGAAATCAGTCATCACCTCTCGCAAAGGTACTCCAGTCCGACTTGCAGATGTTGCGGAGGTGAAAATTGGTGCGGCTCTCAAGCGGGGCGATGGCAGTGTCAATGGTCAGCCTGCTGTGATTGTCATGATCAATAAGCAACCGCAAGCAGACACGCCGACCGTAACCCGTGCGGTAGAAGCCGCGATCGAGGAATTAAAAGCTGGATTGCCTAAAGGTGTGAATGTTGCAGTGACGTTTCGCCAAGATGACTACATTGCTGCATCGGTTGACAATGTGCGATCGGCACTCGTAGAAGGCAGTGTGATTGTAGCTGCCATTCTGATTCCCTTTTTGATGAACTGGCGTACACTAGCGGTCTGCTTGCTCGACTTTTTTCTCACCTTGCTGTTTGCCTTGCTCGTCTGCTCTTGGTTAGGACTAGGGCTGAACACGATGACGCTAGGTGGGCTGGCAGTCGCGATCGGAACGGCAGTTGATGATGCGATCGTCTATGGCGAAAACACTTACCGCAACTTACGCGAAAATCGCCTATCGGCTCATCCTCGTCCAATGATGGAAGTCATCTACGAAGGTAGCCAGGAGGTGCGGGAATCGCTGATTGGTGCGACGCTGATCGGAGCCGTAGTCTTTTCTCCGATTTTTACGTTAAGCGGAGTCGAGGGGCGCATCTTTACGCCGATGGGCATTGCTTATCTGATTGTCGTGGTGGTGTCTAGTTTAGAATCCTTGGTGTTGTCGCCAGCGTTGTGTGCCATCCTGCTACCCCAAGGACGACTACAAGAGAAAGAACCTTGGGTTGCTCGTGCCTGTAAGCGGTTTTATCATCCTCTGTTGCGGTTTGCGATGCGGCGATCGGTGCTGATTTTATCGCTCTCCGCGGCTTTACTGGTGATATCGCTCTCGATCGTTCCCACACTTGGACGACAATTTCTCCCCGAATTTCAAGAGCAAACTTTAGTCAACACCCTGACTCTCTATCCAGGTACTTCACTCGAAGTTACTAATCGAGCTGGATTTGCCCTAGAAGAAGCACTCAAGACCGATCCTCGCTTCAATTACATTCAAACTCGCTCAGGACGCGCTCCAGGAGATGGGGATGCAGGAGGAGTCAATTTTGCCCACTTGGATGTGGATTTAAGTGAAAAGGGCTTGGCAGACCGCCCTGCTGCTATTAATAAGCTACGAGAAGAATTTGCCAAACTTCCAGGTGTTGCAACGGGAATTGGTGGATTTATTTCCCATCGTATGGATGAAGTGTTATCGGGGGTGAGAAGTCAGATTGCGGTCAAAATCTTTGGTGCAGATTTAGAGCAGTTACGGACGATCGGACAACAAATCGAAGCGCAAATGCAAGCCATACCGGGAATTGTCGATTTGCAGCTTGAACCACAAGTGCCGATCAATCAGGTGCAGATTGTCTTGAATCGCGATGCTGCTGCACGAGAAGGACTATCCATTGGGCAGTTAGCAACCACGATCGAGACTGCACTGAATGGGCACGTCGTGTCTCAAGTTCTAGAAGCTCAGCAAACGTTTGATTTAGTCGTGTGGCTCAAACCTGAAGCCCGCGATAACCTGAGTACGATCGAGAATCTTCTCATCGATAAGCCCAGTGGTGGCAAAATTCTCCTAGCTCAAGTAGCGACGATTCGTAACGGAACAGGACCCAATACGATCAACCGCGAGAA
Source organism: Leptolyngbya sp. GGD (assembly GCF_026735145.1). NCBI lineage: Bacteria > Bacillati > Cyanobacteriota > Cyanophyceae > Leptolyngbyales > Leptolyngbyaceae > Leptolyngbya > Leptolyngbya sp. GGD. The sequence continues at coordinate 1,042,924 of NZ_JAPQKE010000002.1, read as the reverse complement.
AGTCTCTCGTCTGATTGTAGTCTCCGCCAATGTGAGTGGACGAGACTTACGATCAACCGTCAACGAAATCCAAGCCAAAATCAAGAAAAACGTTTCGATTCCCTCTGGCTACTTTGTGCAGTACGGGGGACAGTTTGAGGCAGAAGAACGAGCAACCCAAAATATTTTGGTATTTAGCGCGATCGCCTTTGTTATCATCTGCGTCCTCATGTATCTCTCAGTCAAATCCATTGCCTCAACTGCCATGATCATGATCAACTTACCGATTGGGCTAGTGGGTGGAGTGATTGCAGTTGCACTTACAGGCGGCGTTATTTCTGTTGCGTCGCTAGTTGGGTTTGTCACGTTGTTCGGGGTCGCCACGCGCAATGGATTGCTGTTAGTCGATAACTACAACACTAAATTTGCCGAAGGAATGCCGCTCAAAGATGTCTTAATCAAAGGCTCGATGGAACGGCTCAATGCGATTCTGATGACCGCTTTTACGTCGGCTTTGGGATTAGCGCCTTTGGTTGTGGCGGGTGGAGCGGGAAAGGAAATTTTGCAGCCGTTGTCGATCGTTGTGTTAGGCGGACTTTTCACCTCAACTGCATTAACCTTGCTCGTGATTCCTGCTCTATATTCGCAGTTTAGTAAGTTTCTCGTGCCCAATTTTCCCCATCATCACCCTCAAAAAAACTATGAACATTAAGCAATCGATCACCCTTACGATAGTCGGTCTAGGACTTCTCTTAGGAGCTTGTAGCAACAACAGCAACACGGCTACAAATCCAAGCGCGAGTCCTGCAACAACAACGCCTACTACTAATGCTTCCCCCAGCACCGCAGCGACTACAGCTAAAACTGAATCCGGTGGAAAGCATGGTGGAAAAGGAGGCCAGACTATTGAGACAGGCGTTTACCATCTAGAATTCATTCCCCAACCAGAAGCGAACGGAACCCATTTAGATTTCTACTTACAAAAAGGCGACAATCACGAAGCAGTTCCCAATGCGAAGGTCACAGCGCAAGTTCAACTTCCAGACGGAACCCAGAAAGCTCTAGACATGAAATATGACCCCGTAGATAAACACTACGCGGCTTTACTCCCTGGCACGGCAGTAGGAGAATACAAAGTCGCCATTCTGACCGATATCAGTGGCGAAAAAGTCAACGGTCGCTTTAGTTTCAAAAAGTAGGCTGGCTACAAAAAAAGATTGATGTGATGCTCTGTATTAATGACTCAATTTGACCCGACGCAGCAGCATCGCATTGATCGAGACAATCACAGTCGAAATGCTCATAAATAAGGCTCCAACAGCTGGAGAAAGCAAAATTCCAAATGGATAAGCAATTCCAGCCGCTAAGGGAATGCCAATCACGTTGTATCCCGTTGCCCAGAATAGATTCTGAATCATTTTGTTGTAGGTGGCTTTGGCAAGCTGAAGGGCATAGGTGGCATCGAGTGGATCATTTTTCACTAACACCAAGTCAGCCGACTCGATCGCGACATTGGTACCAGCCCCGATCGCGATTCCCAAATCCGCTTCAAACAATGCAGGTGCATCATTGATACCATCTCCGACAAAAGCAGTGGGTTTCTCTGCTTTTAATCGTCGCACTAGGGTTGCCTTATCTTGCGGTAGCACTCGCGCATAGTAGCGATCGATGCCCAATTCTGCTGCAACGGTTTTCGCCACCGCTTCTGCATCACCCGTAATCATCACGGTTTCAATGTTCATTTCATGCAATCGCTGAATGGCTTCTCGTGCCCGTTCTCGAATCTGGTCAGCTAATCCAATCACAGCTAGAACTTGTTGATCGTTGAGAAGCACGATCGCGCTTTCTCCTCGCGATTCAATTTCTTGCAATCCTTTTCGTAGCGCTGACGGAAACTTTAAATTCAACTCTTCTGCCCATTCGGGTCGTCCGACTCGATAGCGTTGAGCGTTGACGGTTCCTTCCACACCTCGACCAGGAATCGCTTTGAACTCGCTCGCTTGAACCAGATGAATCTGGCGATGCTCGGCTTCTCCCACAATTGCCTGTCCTAGCGGGTGTTCTGACAACGACTCCAGCGAAGCGGAAATGGTTAACGCGTCTACTTCATCAATGCCATCTGTATCAATGTGCTGCACCCCGAATCGTCCTTCGGTCAGGGTTCCGGTTTTATCAAATGCGATCGCTTTAATATCTCTCGCTCGTTCAAACGCTTCCCGGCTACGAACTAAAATACCGTTCTTCGCAGACATCGCTGTTGCATTTACGATCACCAAAGGAATGGCTAAACCCAACGCATGAGGACAGGTAATGACTAACACTGTAACGGCACGATTGATGGCAAAGGTTAAGCCTGAGTTTGCTGCTAGCCAGACCACAAACGTTAAGGTGCTAACGCCGATCGCAATTAAGGTTAACCAATAGGCAAGCTGATCTGCTAAGGCTTGATATCGACTTCTAGAACTTTGCGCCTCTTCGACCAGGCGCATAATTTGGCTTAATGTCGTTTTGTCTCCAGTGCGAGTCACTTGAACAGTTAAAGCTCCCTCACCGTTAACGGCTCCCCCAACCACTTCATCACCCATCTGTTTCGTCACTGGGCGAGATTCTCCAGTCAGAAAGGCTTCATTCACACTCGAAGCACCTTCAGTGATTTCGCCATCAATCGGAATTTGTTCTCCCGGACGAATGAGAATACGATCGTGCTCGGTTAAGGTACTCACCGAGACATCCTCAATGCGCCCGTTGGTCAATCGATGTGCGATCGCAGGCACTAAATCTGCTAAATGTTCTAAAGCACGACTGGCTCCTTGCACTGAAGCCATTTCAATCCAATGTCCGAGCAACATCACATCGACCAGTGTTGCTAACTCCCAGTAGAACGGATCACCTGGCAAACCAAACGTCACTGCCAAGCTGTAGACAAACGCAACTGTGATCGCCAGCGCAATCAGCGTCATCATGCCAATCTTGCCTCGTAGTTCGTACCAAGCACCTTTCAGGAATGCCCAGCCGCCATAGAAGTAAATGACAGTTGCCAAGATTGGTGTGATCCAATTGCTTCCTTGTAGATCAATCGCCTGATAGCGAAACCATTCTTGAAACAGTGGCGAAAAATAGAGAATCGGCAAAGTCAGCACCAAGCAGATGAAAAACCGCCGCTTGAACATCTCTGGGCTATGCCCTGCGTGTCGGTCATGACCTTTGTGCTGATGATGACCTGCGTGTTGGTGCGGGGCAGGATTAGGCAGATTTGATTCGAGTTGTTGTTCATGATCGTCGTGCCCAACATATCCCGGATCAGAATGATGTGGATGATTCGAGTGGTCGTGGTGCATGATGGATCGCTCCTCGATCGTGGATCGTTTGCCTTATATTCATATTGGCGAAGAATTCTCAAATTGCTATGAAAGATTGGGTGCGTTTAGGCAAGATCAACCTTGAGATAGAGCAATGTTCGTGTGAACAATAATGTTGAGCCGCAAATATTTCATAGCAATTTTATGATGTTGTGCAAGCTTGAGAAGAGAACTGCTATGGATACTCACTTAGGCGTTACTCATGTTTCTAATCTGAGTATGAATGTACGTCAGACTAGCACATCAGGAAGCACGTGAAGCCCTAGCAGAATTTGGAAAGGAGGATTCACACAATACTGTTTTGTTGATTTAAACTCCGTTGGCGATCGCTCACAACTTCCTCATAATTTAGACCTAGCTTAGAAAAGAAGAGTCTAATATTTCTAGACTTTTACAAGGAGGGAACATCATCATGAGAAAAATATTGCTTTACAGTTTTGCAGGGCTATTAACTAGTAGCACAGTTATAGGACTACTCAATATCAGTCGTATCGAAAGTCTCAGTGCCGCACCTACTTCTCAAACTCCTGCTAACAGATCACATTCTCCTCAACAACCCATCATGGGACAAGTTGATCGTCACTTCATTGAAAGGATGATTCCACACCACGAGGAAGCCGTAGAGATGGCTCAATTAGCTTCCAGTCGGGCTAAACATTCTGAAATTAAGAGGTTAGCTGCATCTATTATTCAAGACCAAACCCGCGAAATTAACCAGATGCGAACCTGGTACAAGGCTTGGTACGGGACAAACGTTCCAGCAGTGTCGTCTGGAATGGGCAGGATGGGGAACCGCTCAGGAATGATGGGGAACCACTCAGACAGGATGGGAATGCACCAAAGCGGAATGAGCATGGAGATGGATTTGCAGGCATTAAAAAATGCGCCCGACTTCGATCGAGAATTTATCCGCCAAATGGTTCCCCACCATCAAATGGCAGTCCACATGGCTCAGATGCTACTGAATCGGACTAATCGTCCCGACATGCGGAATCTTGCTCAATCAATGATCAAATCTCAGACGGCTGAAATTACTCAAATGCAGCAGTGGAACCAAGCCTGGCATCGGTAAATTTTCCCCTATTCCAGAAGGAGCCTAAGCCTTAAGTTGATTGAAAAAATTTCTATGCGAATACTACTAGTTGAGGATGAACCAGATTTAGGGGCGGCAATTCAGCACGCCCTCAGTCGGGATAAGTATGTTGTGGATTGGGTTCAAGATGGCACAGAAGCGTGGAACTGTCTTGATAATTCCCAAGTTCATTACACCTTAGCGATCTTCGACTGGTTACTACCAGGACTATCTGGGATTGAGCTTTGTCGGCGGCTACGATCGCAGTACAATCCCCTCCCGATTCTAATCTTGACAGCAAAAGACCGTATGGAAGATAAAGTCATGGGACTCGATGCCGGAGCCGATGATTACCTCGTCAAACCGTTCGGCATGGCAGAACTGCGGGCACGACTGCGAGCCTTACAGCGTCGATCGCCTCAATTCCAGCCACCCCAGCTTCAAGTTGGTTATCTCCTTTTGGATTACAGCACGGCTACAGTTCAGACGACTCAGCCTCAACGACAAATGATTCCTCTGACAGCTAAAGAATTTCAGCTTTTGGAGTATTTTATGCAGCATCCTAATCAGATTCTCACTCGCGACCAATTAATGAATCAAGTTTGGGATTTACAAGCTGATCCCATCAGCAATGTGGTTCCTGCCCAAATTCGTCTTCTGCGGCGTAAGTTAGCGGACTATGGCTGTGAAGGGCTGCTAGAGACTGTCTACGGGCTAGGCTATCGCCTGAATGCCAAAGGATAGCGATGCAACAGAACCAACTCTTCAACCGAACACGCTGGCGATTAGCAAGCTGGTATACCGGAGTCATGAGCTTGATTCTAGTCATGTCTGGAGGTGTGGCTTATCAGTTGCTCACTGAGGCGCACTGGCACGCTCTACATCAAGAACTAGAATCTGTTTCAGGCACCCTACACGACGGGCTAGAACCGATCTTGGAGCAGCCTGGACAGATCAACGATCGTGTTTTTCAACTCCTGCCAGGGCTGTGCCTCACTTCAACGCTTTGTGCTGAACCGACAGAAGAACGTCATGTTTTAGGAGCCGTACAGCAAGAAGGATATTACATGCGGTTTCTCGATCAATCTGGACAACTGATCGCGACAAATGGACATCCTCCGAAAGCAATTTCAGATCAGCTACAACAATCTCTCTGGCAAACGCTGGAAACGCCTGATGGAAAACGCTATCACCAAATCTCTATTCTTCTCAAGAATAATCAACATGCTCCTTGGGGCTACTTACAGGTAGGTCGATCGCTGCAAGAATTCGACCACTATTTGGCGACCTTGCGGCTTACTTTTCTGCTAGGACTGCCGATCACTATTCTTTTTGTGATTGCTGCAAGTTGGTGGTTAGCTGGATTAGCAATGCGACCCGTGTATCGCTCGTATCAACAAGTGCAGCAATTTACAGCAGATGTTGCTCACGAATTGCGAACGCCTTTGGCTGCGACGAAAGCCACGATTGAATCTGTTCTAGAACTCGAAACATTACCAGAACCAGAAGCTCGAAATACGCTATACACGATCGAGCGCCAGAACAATCGCCTCGCTCAACTGGTTCAAGATTTGCTGCTCTTGTCTCGCATGGATCTGCAAGTCTTGCCTGTGAAACATCAACCGTGTTGCCTGAATTCTTTGCTGACAGATGTGTTAGATGAATTTAGTGCAATGGCGATCGCGGCTGATATTGATCTCAGACTGGATATTCGAGTACCTTATCCTGTTTATGTCCTAGGTAACGAGGAACAGCTTTTTCAGTTAATCGCTAACTTAGTCACAAATGCCATTCAATACACACCCGCGGGTGGCAACATTACAGTTTCGCTGGGCTGTGACTCGAACCATGCAGTGATTCAAGTTCGAGATACAGGAATTGGGATTGCTTCTGAAGACCAGCCGCGAATTTTTGATCGATTTTATCGAGTTAGCCGCGATCGCTCTCGCCAGACTGGTGGAGCCGGATTAGGACTCGCGATCGCACTTGCAATCGCGAAGCAACACAATGGCAACATTCTAGTTCAGAGTGCGATTGGTCAGGGAAGTGAATTGATCGTTCGCTTACCACTCAAATGAACGCACTACCTTCTACAGAGGTGATGAGCGCGAGGAGCTTATCTGCTGATCACCGAAACACTAGCCATGTGCCCAAAAGCTTTCATGAAACACCACAATTCCTTGGGGAACCTTCTTGGTAAACGGCAAGACTAGGAAAAACTCTGGTGGAACCCCTTCATAAATCAGTTCTGGAACGTTCCGGAAACCAAAGCGCTGATAGTAGTTCGGATCACCCACAAGAGCACAACCCTGTCCGCCCATCTCTTTTAGCAAAGACAACCCCTCATTGATGAGCGATGTTCCAATCCCTTGTTTTTGATGGCTAGGTACTACTGACACAGGACCGAGACCATACCATCCCTCTGAACCGTCAGAAAGGGTGACAGGAGAAAAAGCGACATGCCCAACAACCTGGTCGTCCTGCTCTGCTACAAGCGACAAAGTTAGTGCGCCTGAGTTGCGTAACGCCTGGATGATAAATTGCTCGGTGTGATTGCTGATTGGAAGGGTATTGAAGGCAGATATTGTGACTTGGGTGATTGCTTCAATATCGGATGGAGTCTCTTTTCTGACAATCATTTGAATCCCTCGTTTATTGTTGCATTGCTGTTACGACTCGTATGACGACCAACCCCGCTGGAACAAGACGAGCAAGGTTGGACTATTGCAAAGCTGACGGGCAGCTTCACGATCGAACCGTTCGATCGCGACTGCCTCAAATTTGATTCTCTCACTGAGCGAGTCCGCAATTCTCGAACTGAAGATTTCATTTCAGAACGTTACGATCGCGGTTCAAAGCTTGGTTTCGCCACTACTGCAATTCCCAGTACGCGAATTTGATGTCGATGTAAAACTTGTATTGCAGCTCTCGCTGTTGCTCCAGTGGTGTAAATATCATCAATCAATAAAACGGGGCGGTTTTGTGTTGCCCCTTTGCAGATCGCAAATGCTTGGGTCAACGTTTGCTCTCGACCCTGAGGCGACAATCCAAACAAAGCCTCAGTTGCCCGAATTCGCTGCAATCCCTTGGGCTGATGAGCATTCCCGGTGATCTGACAAAATGCCCGTGAAATTAGCTCTGCCTGGTTATAACCGCGTTGCTGTTGTTTCTCAAAATGCATCGGAATCGGAATCACCGTCAGCTTTCCTGGATGCAATCTTGCTTTGAGCCACGATCGTCCTAATTCCTCGCCGAGTAACATACCTAACTCAGGATGACGCTCATATTTCAATGCCGCGATCGTACGCTTGAGCGTATCGGTATAGTTTCCCCAAGCAAAAATTCGCTGCTTCCAGAACTGTGTGGGGTCTGAAAATTGATCTCGGTCTAATCTTTTCCGACAGCTTGCACAAAGATAGGTTGAGGTAGAACGATCGCACAACGGGCAAGACTTCTGCAAAATCAGACTTAAAACCCCGTCTAACATCACGCTTCACCAGAAAACCGATCTCAACGTTCCCAAACATTCATTTATTCTGATCAATTCCAGATTGCTCGATCGAGTCTCGTACAATCGAAAATTATCTTGATAGTTTTAGGCTGTGGATACTCTGTTCTCAATCCATCAAATTGAAGCTCAACCCTTGGGTATGGTTGGAGAACAAGCATACCATCTCAGTCTGATGGCTCAAAAAGGCTATCCAGTCATCCCAACGGTTGTGATAATTGCAACTCGGTTTCGTAACTTTCTCGAAACCATTCACTGGCTGCAACCGCTCTTTGCCGATTTGCCTTCTTCCTCGCTCCGTCTCAATCTGAAAGACTCTCAGCAACTGCAATCGATCGCTCGTCAAATCCGTCAAACGATTCAACATGCTGAACTGCCGGAGGCTTGGCTCACCGAGCTTCAAAGCGCGATCGCTCAATTTCCAGTGCTCAGCAATCCCCCGGCTGTGATTCTGCGCCCCTCGATTTTTATTCAAGATTTTGAGGCGACAACTGATGAACTATCCCGCCTACTGGAACCCCAAATCTGCTGGACAGATCAACAGAGCTTAGGTGCTGGCTTAAAAGCGCTCTGGGCAGAACTGTTTCGGGCGCGAAACTTAGTCTACTGGCAAAGCGCCAAACTTGAACTGCACCAGATTCAGTTTGCGGTCATGATGCAGCCAATCGGAGACGCGATCGCGTCTGGATCATTGCAGCCGCATTCGATGAATTGGGAACTCACCGCAACTCGCGGGTTAGAAACTGCGATCGCACGAGGCGAAGCATCACCAGAAATCTATCAGATTCAGGGCGATCAAATGCGGCTGCAACAGGCAGGACGGCAAACGGTTTCCTATCAGATTCAAGCGGGCAAAGAAGAACCGTTGGCTCGACTCACCATTCACGAGGCGGCTTCAATCTTACAGCCGCCTCAGCAATTCGCTTTGCTTTCATTAGCTCAAACCTTGCATACTCCTGCTGTTCTGGAGTGGCAATTCTATCCATCACAGCTTTACATCACCCAAGTGCATGACCGTGACCCCATCGTGAATCAACTGCCTTCCCCACAACCTGCTGAAAATACTCTCTCATCTGGGCTTGCTGCCGCTCCTGGAGTCGCGATCGCGCCTGCTTATGTCCTCACCGATCTCCAACTTCCCGAATTTTCGCTGCCTGAGGGATCGATTTTAGTCACTCCTATGATTTTGCCAAGTTGGGTTCCCTGCCTCAAATCTGCGGCGGCTATCGTCTCTGAGCAAGGCGGAATGACCAGTCACGGAGCGATTTTGGCACGCGAATTGGGGATTCCCGCAGTTGTAGGCGCAACTGATGCGACGCAGCGCATTCACACGGGAGACCTAATTTTAGTCAATGGTGATACAGGGGGCGTTGAGCGGGCGACTCAGCCACAAGCAGTAATCAAGCCGATTTCATCGAGGTCACGATGGAATCTCAATGCGACTTCATTAATGTTGAATCTCAGCCAAACGGATTCTATTGAGCGAGCGATCGACCTTGAAATTGACGGGGTAGGACTGTTGCGATCGGAATTGCTGCTCGGCGGAAAGTTGGACGCTCAACTGTCGGATCAGATCCAGCACTTTGCTCGATCGTTTGCGCCACGTCCCGTTTTCTATCGCAGTTTAGATCTGCGATCGCATGAATTTCAGTCTGCGGCTGAAGTCAATCCGATGCTAGGGATGCACGGCACACTCAGCTATCTTCAAAATTCAGAATCATTTGATTTTGAACTCGCTGCGTTAAAACAAGCGGTTGATGCAGGATGTTCTAATTTGCGGTTAATTTTGCCGTTTGTGCGAACCGTGGAAGAATTTATCTTTTGCCGCCGTCGAATTGAGCAAGCGGGTTTGTTTGATCTGCCGACGTGGATTATGGCAGAAGTTCCTTCGGTTCTCTTTTTGCTGCCGGATTATGTCCGAGCAGGGGTGCAGGGAATTTGTATTGGAACGAGCGATCTGACGCAGTTAATGTTGGCAGTCGATCGCGATCACAGTGCAATGGCAAAGAGTTTCGATGAGTCTCATCCTGCTGTGCTGGCTGCGATCGCTCAATTAATCCAAACGGCGCATCAGCTCAACATTCCTTGTACGATTTCAACACAAGCAGCGCTCACGCCTCAATTCGTCGATTGCCTGATCGAGTCGGGAATAGATGCGATTTCGGTCAATCTTTCTGCGGTTGAAACCGCTAATCGTGAGATCGCACGGGCTGAACAGCGATTGATGTTACGAAAAATTCGCGATCGCAAATCAATCTAAGCGCGAGCCGCTCGATTTCATCAACTATTCAACCGAGCAGGTATGATCAGCGAATCAATTTATCGATCGTGTTGCTCATGACTTCGATTCGCCTGCCCCGGTTTCTCAATGCAACAGAACGCCCGTCCCTCTCTCGCCAAATGATGCGAATTGGGGCTGCAATTGTTCTGGTCTTTGTCGCGATCGCGCTGCTTGCACCGATACTACAAGCGATCGGACTGCTGCAAAGCCCAACCGAATTTTTGGATAATCCTCCCCATGCGGCTCCGAGTTCTGCGCATTGGTTTGGAACCTCAAACCTCGGCTATGACGTGTTTTCACGAACGTTATTTGGCACTCAAGCCGCGATTCAAGTCGTGATTTTAGCAACGGCGTTGAGCTTAATTATCGGTGTGCCGTTGGGCATGGTGAGCGGATATCGAGGGGGATGGCTCGATCGCGCTTTATTATTTCTCATGGATACCATCTACACCTTGCCTGGATTGCTCTTATCGGTCACGCTGGCATTTGTAGTTGGGCGAGGCGTATTCAACGCAGCGATCGCGTTAAGTATTGCCTATGTTCCTCAGTATTATCGAGTCGTTCGCAACCAGACGGTCAGCGTCAAGACTGAACTCTTCATCGAAGCAGCACAAGCGATGGGCGCTTCAACCTGGCGTGTGCTCTCTAAATATCTATTTGCCAACGTGATTCAGAGCGTTCCCGTCTTATTTACTTTGAATGCGGCAGATGCGATTCTCACTCTCGGTGGCTTAGGATTTCTGGGATTAGGCTTGCCCGCCGAAGTGCCAGAATGGGGGCATGATTTAAGAGAATCGTTAGATGCTTTAGCCACCGGAGGAATTTGGTGGACTGCCCTATTTCCTGGACTCGCGATGACGATCATGGTCGTGGGACTTTCACTCTTTGGCGAAGGGTTGAATGAATTTGTCGATCGTAAAACGCGCTAAACTCAAAATCCCCCAACTCCTCAGAGCTAGGGGATTTTATGGATGAATCATAAAAATTCAATCGATCTTAAACGTCCGCTGCCCCTTCAGACACGCGGGTATCGCCTTCAGCATTACCATCACTCTCATCGCGGTTTCCATCCCGTCTGCCCCGATTCCCGAAGCGACCTGTATTCGTGCGCTTACGGAACTTCCGCGCGTAAGCTTGGTTACGCAGAGCTTTTTCTTTCTTTTGGTTACGGCGCTTAGCCATTGTTTACCCCTTAACTTGACACGTTCTTAGCTGTAAATTAGACGCAGTTGACGATTATATTGCATTAGGTGAGGCTTTTTCTAGTCCCCTTAACGTTTTCCTAAATCGAAAACGTAATCCAGATTACAGCTTAGCTCGAATCTCGCGATCGCGAAGATGAAAAATTTATAGCAATGTCTGCGCAAAAGCTAATGCTTCTTCACGGTTCGTGATTTTGCCCTCTGCCCGCGCTAACTGCAATGCCGCCAATAATCGACCAATCTGAGGACTCGGCGGAATGCGTAGTCCGGTCATCAAATCTTGACCTGTCAAAATAGGATGCGGATGTGCAACCGGATCAGTCGGATCTAAAAAGCGATCGACCAATCGTCGCACTGTCTCGACCGGAATTCGCATCGCGAGACCGAGCAGTGCGATCGCTGGAAAAACCGCGCCAATCGACTGAAAGAATTGATACTGTTCGGCTCGTGACCAATTGGAAATCTCCGGCGATCGCAAGTGCGGCAACGCCTTCACAACAGTACTGACCGCTTGAATTTCAGCCCGACTGTACTTGAGTCGCCACAACTGCGCTTCGGCGAGCGCGGGATCTTCAGGCAGGAGGCTCGCAAGTTTCGCGATCGTCACCCACGTCCGAACAGAGCCTTTCGCCTCAGAAGCCTGCGGCGTTCCGCGCACGGTTCGGCTCAATTCTGACCAGAATTCTGTCCAATTTTCCTGAATATGAACTGTGACATCATCGATCGCCCCCACCTGCGTTAAATGCTCGATCGTGGCACTCGGCAACCAATCTTGCAGCAATCCATCCTCGCACGCAGTTTTAATCCAGCCCGTTCCCCGCGCTGATCCCAGAAGATAATTAAGCTCAGACTGCACCCGTTCTGCCGCAATTTTGCTCAAATTTGGAGCCAGTTGACGAATTGCCTGTTGCGTCTCCGGTTCCAGTGAAAATCCAAGCTGCGCTGCCTGACGATAAGCTCGCAACAACCGCAGCGGGTCTTCTGCTAAATTCTCGATCGACACCATTCTCAACCGCTTGCGCTGCAAATCCTCATAACCATGCAGCGGATCGAGCAAATCTTTCGTATGCGGGTTATAAGCGATCGCATTCACTGTAAAATCGCGCCGTCGCAAATCATCCTCAAGCGTCGCTCCCACCTGCTGAGCAAAATCAGCTGTGCCTTGTTCAAACACTACTCGGGCGATCTGTCGTTCCGCATCCAGCACCACAAACCCCGCCCGATAATGTCGCGCGATCGCCTGCGCCGTCTCGACCGCACCACTCGGAAGCACAAAATCCAAATCGAGATACTCAGAATGCCGATCCAGCAGCGCATCGCGTACCGTTCCGCCAACCAAACAGGCAGAATCGGGTAGCCACTTGAGACTGAAAGGCCACGTCTCCGGAGAGAGTGCCGAGGAAACCAATGCCACGTTGCGATAATGTTCTAACTGCAAATTCACTGCGTTCAGCCAACCCTAGATCGAAGTCGTAATTTAACAAAAAACCAGTCAGAGAAAACTTTTCAGCTTCCGATGCGCAACATAACTCAACCTAAAATGAGATGAAGAATTGAATGCGCCTGAGTTAGAGTAACAGAAAATCCTGCTCGAAATGCCGTCCACTCTATCCTGAAGCAGAGTTATGTGTATTTGCGTCAATTGCCATTACGTCGATCGCTGCACAACCTACAATGCAGTCGAAACTCAACACGAACAGCCTCATTTAACCGAAACGCCTGATTTTGAAGCAACCGAACCCACGATTAACGTCAATATTCGCGATCGTGGCGATCACATTGAGATGGAATGGGATGTTGTCGGATGTCTCAGTTTCAAAGAAGAAACAGGCAAATGGGCAAAACTTCGACCCGGAGAGTTAATCCCAACTTAATCAAAAGTTCCGTAAATTCCGAATTGCACTGGCAATTTGAATGTAATTTGAACCCTGGTTCGAGGGAATCATAAGTCTAAAGACCTTACTCCGCGAGAACCAGGGTTCAAGCTTATGCGTTTCATTCGTCGTCCTTCATTTCATGTGACTGCTGCAATTGCCGCATTCGGGTTAGTGGCTTGTCCGGCTTTTGCGCAGGACACAAAGCCCGATGTGCCGAAGCCCTCCCCTGAAGTGGCAAAACAGCTTCAGGACGCGCAAAATTTCTTTAGCCAAGGGGAAGGTCGTGCCCGCGATGCCAAATACCGCGAGGCATTGGAGTCATTCAATCAAGCGATTCAAATGAATCCGACTTGGGGCAGTCCCTATGTCAGTCGGGGGGCTGTGAGATCGAAGCTAGGGGATCATCTTGGGGCGTTGCAAGACTTCGATCAAGCTGCCACGCTCAATCCCACGGATGCGATGATTTATGCGCATCGTGGCAGTGCTCGATTTAGCCTCGGAGATACCGCAGCCGCTTTGAATGATTTGGATCAGGCGATTACGTTGAACCCAAATCTAGCTGCTGCTTATGTGAATCGCGGTTATATCCGGACTCAAACTCAAAACTGGGATTCGGCGATCGCAGATTTCGATCAGGCGTTACGGTCTGAACCCAAATTTGTTCCGGCGCTCGTGAACCGTGGTTTTGCAAAATTGCAGAAAGGCGATCGTCAATCCGCCTTGAATGATCTAAATGAAGCGATTAAAATTCAGCCTAATTCAGCAGAAGCATTGATTGCACGCGGCGCGATCAACTACGAAATTGGTGAATCAGAGGCTGCGATCGCCGATTTCTCCCAAGCGATTCGGATTAAACCGACTGCGGCAGAAGCGTTTTATAATCGCGCGCAAGTCAATGCAAAACTAGGCTATCTCGAAGCCGCAGAAGCCGACCTGACGCAAATGGCAAAGCTGACTCCCGATCGCGCAAGTGTATTTCATCAACGGGGTAAAATCCGCGCTGCTTTAGAGAATATTGAAGGAGCGGCGGCTGATTATAATCAAGCCCTCAAACTCGATCCAAACTTTGCAGAAGCCATCAAGAGCCGAGGCGATCTCCGGGCAACGGCGGGTGATAAACAAGGCGCGATCGCCGATTATTCTCAAGCCGTGCAAATGCAGCCAAGCTTTGCAGGTGCATTATCTCAAAGAGCAGTCGTGCGATCGCAACTTGGCGATCGTGCTGGCGCAACTCAAGATCTCACAGCAGCCATTAGCGCTGATAGCAATAATCCTGCTCTTTACGAAGAACGGGGCATGGCACGTATAGAATCGGGCGATTTACAAGGCGCGATCGATGATTTTACCCAAGCGATTCGGCTTGATTCGAGCCGAGCTAATGCGTTTTACCAACGTGCGATTTTAATTGGTGGGCTAGGCGATTTGCAGAGTGCAATCGCTGATTTACAACGTGCATCTGATTTATATCTTCAGAAAGGGGATGCAGAAGGTTATCGCAACACCTTAAGCGAATTAAATCAACTGTAAGGTGCCGTTTTATCGCATTTTCCCAAATCGGGTTTTGGCTTTGCTCAACTTGTACATAGAGACTGTTATCCAATGGGCACGATCGCTAAATTCAATTTAGCGATCGTATTTTTTTACCAATCGACTTGCTTGCGTTCATGTAAAACTCGACCAAACACAGCCTCAGTCTGTTGCGCGAGCTTCGCCCAATCAAATCGCCGCGCTAAATCCTCATACGCATTATTCACCAGCGATCTCGCAAACTCTGGTCGTCTCAATATTTCCAAAATCCCCCACGCGATCGATTCGGGATTATTCACCCAAGTCACAATTCCCGTCCGCCCATGTCGAACCACTTCGGGAAATCCACCCGCATCCGAGACTACAACCGGAACCCGTGCGGCAAAACTCTCTAACGCCACAATTCCAAATGGTTCATACAAACTAGGAAACACCGCGCAATCTGCGATCGTCTGAAATCGATCCAAATCCTGATCGGGCATAAATCCCGCAAAATAACAGCGATCCCAAATGCCGAGCGCTTTTGCCTGCTGCTTCAAATGCTCTGTATGTCCGCCCCCGATAAAAATCAACTTCACCCGCTGATTCATCTCATGCAAAATTTTGGGAGCCGCAGCAATTAAACCTGCAACTCCCTTCTCATGCGTCATCCTGCCTACGTAATAGACAATCTTTTCGTCATCTAAGGCAAATCGCCGCCGAAACTGCCAATAATCAAACTCCGGATCAAGCTTCTTCTTTTCGCGCCGAATGCCGTTATAAACCACATCAATCTTGTCCCATGGCGTATTCAGGGTTTGTTCAACCTCTCGCCGCATAAAATTTGTACAGACAATGACTCGCCAAGCTTCATGAGTCAATACTTTCTCTTTGTCGTGCACATGCTGCTGAACCGCATTAAAAATTCCGCTATGCCGTCCATGTTCCGTCGCATGAATCGTGGCAACCATCGGGGTCTTGAAATGATGTTTCAGCGCGATCGCGGCATCGCTAACGAGCCAATCATGCGCATGAATTACATCAAATCCCCCTTCCTCTAGCATCAACTTACCCCCATGCTGACCCATGCTTTCATTCATCGCCCCGACCCACTGAAAGAAGTCATCATGTTTCGCAACGGCAACCCGATGAACCTGCACCCCATCGACGACTTCAAAATGCGGAGCCTGCCCAAACTCAACCGTAATCAGATGAATCTCATGCCCCAAATTCACCAACTCCGGGTAAAGTTCTGCAACATGGCGAGCGATCCCGCCCACAAGACGCGGTGGAAATTCCCAAGTCAGCACCAAAATCTTCATCTCTCAACGCCCTTTACCGCGTGGTATGTTCCAATTTACTAGCTTTGAGTACCTACGTTCACCCTTGCCGTCAACTCGAAAAATCTTGTATTTTCACGGATAACTTCCTGGATTTCCTCTAGTTAAATGCCATAAAACAGACTCCGTGTGTTACAACATTGACGCGGTTAGTGCTCAAGCAAAGCGTGCTGTCCTATTAATGTACAAAGCATACCGTCTGAAAAACCCAACTTCAGCATTCCCTTGATGAAGGTTTAATCAAAGTGTTCTTCGACACCGAAACTAGGGCAAAATGAGTGCGGGGTTATCTATAAACAATCTGCTGCGATGGAGTTGAAAGAGGCGATATGAGCATTGAAAAGATCGTTGATCAAGCCCTTCAAGATGGCTATTTAACACCGGCAATGGAAGCTGAAGTCGGGCGCATCTGCGATACTGCCTCAGAATTGTCGATCGAAGAATACATGGCACTTGATCGCTTGATGGGCGCATTGCTAACCGGGGAAGTCGTTGCCGTTCCTCGCAAGCAATTCATCAACGTGATGGAAGAACTGGTTTTGACTGAGGCAATTGCGCGGGTAGCAGAAATCGAAGCAACCAGCGATCGCACCTTAGATTTGGGCGATATCGCAGCATATGCGTTGAACCGACTTCCCCCGCTTTACGCTACAACCGAAGAAGGGGCAAATTATCAACGACAGCATGCGAAAGAAGGATTACAAGGCGTAATTTCTCAGCGAGTAGGAGAAGCGATAGCGAAAAACCTTGACAAGCCAGACTTCTTCCCAGAACGGCAAGTGATTGGTAAGAGTTCTAAAGATGAAATTCTGAACCAAGTCAGTACGTTATTACAAGCCTATGCACCGAGCTTTGAGCCAGAAATGCATCACTAAATTACTGAATAGTTACGTTACTTAGTGGAAAGAGGGGCAATTGCCCCTCTTTTTTTATCGTTCTTCCACCCACTCGGGAGTTTGAGAACTTTGAGAAGTCGCAGCCTGGGGGACATAGAAACTTGCAATCAAGGCAATACTCATCCACCACAGGACGCTGACTTCGGGGCGATACAAAACGGTATCGACCGAGCCATGAACGAACATCCCGACCACGGTGGCGATCGCGCCCATCAGCCAAAATCCTTCACGATCTCCCAAATCCCGCACCCGACGCAGTTGGTAATAGCCTTGCGAGAAAATCGTGGTCAACAGCCACAGAAATGCCGTCAATCCGATCAAGCCAGATTCAACCGTAATCTCCAGCAATACAGAATAAGCGCTCAATCCGCTAAATCGCGCCTGCGAATAAAGTGGATAGATTTGCTTAAAGACTAAATCTCCTGGACCAAATCCTAAAATCGGGCGATCGCGAATCATCATGATCACCGCTCTCCAGACATTGAGCCGAAACGCATTACTGCTATCTCTGCTTCCGACAAACATACTCGCGATCCGATAACGGAACGGTGTGACAAACAGATACCCGAGCACTAAAGCACCTGCTAGCCCCCCAAACGCCAGAATTAAGCCCCACTTTCGCCAGAAGTGCGGCAGGATTGGACTCCACCAATACCGGAGCAAGACCAGCATGACCAAAGCCGACACCATCAACCCAACCCACGAGCCTCGGCTCTGCGTCAGGAGCAGACAAGCGGTGTTGATTCCGAACATGACGATCGCTAAAATTTTCGGGACTCGATGCTTCCACATAAAAATGGCGCTAAACGAGAGCCAAATTGCAGGCATCAAATAGCCCGCCAGTAAATTTGGATTGCCGAGGAAGCTATAGACCCGAGTAGATTGTGCCAGAGGAGATTCGGGATCAACCCAGGTCGCCAGAGAATCTGCCCCATAAATTGCCTGATGAATGCCGTAACCACTGACCACGAGAGCAACATGCAGAAAAATCGTGATGCAGAACGATCGCAATTTGGGCGATCGAAACACTCGCGCTGCCAAGATAAAGAACATCAAATACAGCGACAATTTTCCAAATCCTGTGAATGCAGCTCGCTTCAGTGGAGAAAGCGCGGCTGCAGTGGCTGAAATGCTCCAAAATAGCATCACCAGCAAGTGAATCGGAGTCAGCCCTGCCCGTTTATCCGTATCTGAAACCGTGAGCAGAATCCAAAACAAAATACAAGCGCTCAGCAATACCCCGATTAAATTCGTGGCAACGAAGGGTGAGAGCGCAAACACAAGGCTGATCAAAAGAGCAGCGATCGCATCGCCATGCTGCATCAGCCAAGACCCGTTGCGCCAATTTTGCAACGATCCCACAATGCGATAGACGTAACTGACCTGCCGCCACTGCTGAAGCGGGAGTGTCGCCAAGGTTACTTGTTGCCAAACCGAATTCATAAGCGGATTTTCCATGCTTTCAAGCAAAATAGCCCTAGCAAATTTAGGCTAGGGCTATTATCCGCGATATTGGCACTTTGGCAAGACTACTGGGTGAGCCGAGGTAAGGTAATCACATAGCGATATCCAGGCTCAGCAACGCCTTGAATTAAGATCTGTCCACCGTGCATTTCAGCCAGTTGGCGACTGAGCAGCAAGCCGAGATTCTTGCGAACTGCATCAGCATCAGGAATCTCTGCGACTTCGTCGAGGTCAGCAAGTCTGACACTACTCATCGGCATTGCCACAGGGATGAGTCCGGTGCGATTTCCATTCGTGGAATGCTCGTACTCGAACGTTGAGATCGGACTCGTCTGCGGAGTCAACATTTCGTTGTATCCAATCCCATCTCCTAAGCAAGGATGAGATGCCCACACGCTGAGCCTTAATCCACTGCTCTTGTGAGACACATGGAGCCGGACAATACTGCCTGCGTTCGAGGCTTGAATAACGCTAAACATGAGGTGATAAAGCATCTGGCGGATCTTCTCTTTGTCGAGAAGCCAGATGCGATTGCCTGGTTCAACGGAGAGACGAATTTGCTGTTCTCGACGGCTGGCAGCTTGCTCTAATGTGCTAATCGCCTGCTGGCAGAGCATCTCAATATCAATTGAAGCCAGGTTTAGCGCTCGGCTGCTGTCATCAAGCTGTGAAAGCTCTAAAATCTCTTTCACCAGCGACAGCAAATACTGTCCACTGTGATGAATGATGTCGAGATATTCTTTCTGTTTGCTTGTGAGTGGGCCATAAATCTCACGATTTAACACACTTGCCATTCCCATCACAGACGTTAAAGGTGTCCGGAGTTCTTGGGTAAGTTGCGCCAGGAGTTCAAATTTGACCGGATTCGCAGATACCGGTTGGGAGTGAACGACTGGCATCGGTGTGCCGATCGCTTGCGATTTGATCAAATGTAAGCGCTCATACTCGCTCATGCTTAGGCGGGCAGCTAGCATCAAAAATTCTGCATCTCTCTCCGTGAAATTACGGGGTCGAGAATCCATGATGCACAGGGTGCCAATACAGTCACCGCTCACTGTGATTAAAGGCGCACCGAGATACGCACGGATACCGTACTGTTGACACAGTAAGGAATTTGCGAATACAGGATGCTCTAAGGTGTCGTCGATCGCAAGCACTTGCTGACTGTCAACGACATGGACGCAAAAAGCTTCTTCGCGAGGCAATTGGCGCGTCATCGCGAGATCATTCATCAAACCTAAGCGTGACAAACCCTGAGCAGATTTGAACCACTGGCGTGACTGATCCATTAACCCGATTAGGCAGATCGGCGCATCTAGAGAGTGAGCAGCCGTTTGGGTCGTTTCTTCAAAGATCGGTACACTTTCGGAGTCGAGTAAGCCGAGTTCCGTGAGTACCAACATTCGCTGCTGCTCACGGGCAGCAGTCGTTAACCCATCTAATCGACAAAAGAGCCTGTTGTCGGGGATTCCCATTCCAACCCCTATCCTCGATTTAAAGAACTTTTCAGACTGATCCAGCGGTAAAGCCGGCAAGCAGTCTGCAACTATACCAAGATTGCCCTGAGTTGCGATCGGATCAACGTTCTCTCCAACGCGAGATCACGGAAGTTTAAGCGTTCTGTACCGATGGAACCTGGAATATTACGGATAGGAAAGATGTGAGAAATTACAGAATTACTTTGTCCAAGCAGGATGGGCAAATAAAGCGGCGATGACTCTCACACCCCGGAGTTGATTCGAGAGCGGTAGATGACCCTTAGGAGCAGCTAAACTCCATGTAAATCCGTCTGGATAGCGAGTCCAGTTATACCCGGATTTCCAACCAATCTTATCCCAAAGCTTGTCCCATTTTTTCCCAACGCTGAGCCAAATTTGTCGCTGAACTGAAAAACCGTACTGATAATCGGAATGGGCAAGCCAGAGCGCATCAATCGTTTGCAAATCGGAAATCGGAAAATTCTCGACTTCAGTAAAGTAGAGCCATTTGCGGAGAACGGCAGATTCTCCAGCAAGTTCACAGAGTTTTTCGATCGTCAGTTTGTCGGCGGCTTGGAATTTTTGCTCGACCAGCAGCTTTTGGAGTTCGGTGTAGTCGATGTTGCGCTCGGATTTGAGCGGTACGATTCCTGTGGGAAAGTGTTGCTGAAGAAAGTCTAGGACTTTGGTTGCTTGGGTGTTAAAAAGGGTCTGGTAAACTTTAGCTTCGGTTCTGCCGGGCGTGTCGCGACGTTCGAGTAGAAATTCCATCAGTACGGGCAATCCATCTTCGCCAAGCGCGTTGAGGGCATCGATCGCGTTCAACTGATTTTTTTCAGAGTCGGATCGCAGCTTTAACTGGAGCGCCGCGAGGCTATTGGGAAGATCGAGAGCTGAAGAAGTTTCTAAATTAGTCATGTAAACGGGTGGAGATTAGGGAGATTAGGGAGTGTCCCCTTATCTAGAATAAGTCCCAGGGTGTAGTGCTTCAACCCGTTGATCAGCAGTTTTTTGAGAAAAATTACGCACTCTCGTCGGGTAGAACCGTTTCAGGAGTGGGCGGACGATAGCCTTTCTCAAAGGCATAACGAACGAGCTGCGATCGATTTTCGAGGTGCAATTTGCTCAAAATATTGCTGAGATGGGTTTGCACCGTCCGGGGACTGACGAAAAGATGGTCGCCAATTTGCTTGTTGGTATGTCCTTGGATCACTTCCCAAAACACTTTTTCTTCGGCAGGGGTCAGGGGAAGCGGAGTCAGTGCAGGTGCAGCAGGCTCGACGACGGCTCCAGATTGCTGCATTAAGCGCACTATCTCAGAATGCATCCGGCGCGATCGCTCTAATTGGGCTTCGATTTTGGCGAGCAGTTCTCGTGGCTCGAACGGCTTAATCAAATAATCGTCTGCCCCGATTAAGTGTCCTTGGACGCGATCTTCGACTTCGCTCCGACTCGATAGAAAAATAAAGGGGACTAATTGACCCGTTCTCAGCGATCGTAATCGACGGCAAAATTCCAGACCATCCATTTCTGGCATGATCACATCGGAAACGACTAAATCGGGTTGGTCTTCTTCAAATTGAGCCAAGCCTTCTAAACCGGATGCTGCCTGCCGAACCGAATAGCTACGTTTTTCGAGATATCGAATCAGAGCCGTTCTCAGTGCCGTATCATCATCCACAATCAAAATCTTCTTCATACCTGCGTCTCCAGCACCTCAAGACGGTAGATTGCAATCTGGGGGTTCAATATTCTCACATGTAGACTTGCGAACTTGACTAACTGGAAGGCTCACTTCAATAAGGTCAACTTTTTAACCAAAAATTTCCCCTTAACATGGTATCCCAGTGATCGAGAGTTCTGGAGTTTCAGAATTATCTTTATGTCCTAATTTCCTCTGTTTATCTTCTGTTCATGTTGAGTCGCCAAATTTGCAAAGAAATTTGGTAGCCTACTAGCCGTTGCCCAACTTATCCTAACTTGAGAATTGCGGGATCATATGTACGAAAAAATTACCCCTCCGACGACTGGCTCAAAGATCACATTTGCCAATGGAGAACCGATCGTTCCTGATAATCCAATTATTCCGTTTATTCGAGGAGATGGGACGGGAATTGACTTGTGGCCTGCTTCTCAGAAGGTTTTTGATGCCGCAGTTCAAGCTGCGTATGGTGGAAAACGCAAGATCACTTGGTTCAAAATCTATGTCGGTGATGAAGCGTGTGAACAGTACGGAACCTATCAATATTTACCAGAAGATTCACTCGAAGCCATTCGCGAATTTGGGGTAGCAATTAAGGGCCCGTTAACGACCCCGATCGGCGGCGGTATTCGATCGCTGAACGTTGCGCTGCGTCAGATTTTCGATCTCTATGCTTGTGTTCGCCCTTGCAAATACTATACGGGTACGCCTTCACCCCATCGTTATCCCGAAAAGCTGGACGTGATTATCTATCGGGAGAACACCGAGGATATTTATTTGGGAATTGAATGGAAACAAGGCAGTGAAATTGCCGATCGTTTAATCAAATATCTCAATGAAGATCTGATTCCGAGTACGCCTGAGCATGGGAAAAAGCAGTTGCCCCTCGATTCTGGAATTGGTATCAAACCTATTAGCAAAAAAGGATCGCAGCGTCTCGTTCGTCGTGCGATTCAACATGCGTTACGGTTGCCTAAAAACAAGCAAACGGTGACTTTAGTTCATAAGGGCAACATTATGAAATACACCGAAGGCGCGTTTCGAGATTGGGGCTATGAGTTAGCGACGACAGAATTCCGATCCGACTGTGTGACCGAGCGAGAGTCTTGGATTCTCAGTAATAAAGAGAAGAATCCTGATATCTCGATCGAAGAAAACGCCCGTCAGATTGATCCAGGCTATGACTCAATGCCACCGGATAAGCAGGAAAAGATCTGTGCTGAAGTGAAATCTGTACTCGATGCGATTTGGGAAACGCATGGCAATGGCAAGTGGAAAGAGAAAGTCATGGTCAACGATCGCATCGCCGATAGTATTTTCCAGCAAATTCAAACTCGCCCCGATGAGTATTCGATTTTGGCGACGATGAATTTGAACGGCGACTATATTTCCGATGCGGCAGCGGCGATCGCGGGTGGCTTAGGCATGGCTCCGGGTGCCAATATTGGGGATTCGGCGGCAATTTTTGAGGCAACGCATGGCACGGCTCCGAAACATGCAGGACTCGATCGCGTTAATCCCGGATCGGTGATTTTATCCGGGGTGATGATGTTGGAGTATATGGGCTGGCAAGAGGCGGCTGATCTGATTAAAAATGGATTGGCAAAAGCGATCGCGCAACGTGAAGTGACCTACGATTTGGCACGGTTGATGGAACCTCCAGTGGATCCGCCTTTGAAATGTTCTGAATTTGCGGATGCAATTATTCGGAATTTTTAGATTGATGGGGAGATAGGGGATAGGGAGAAGATGAACAATTACTTTCTTGCTCCCTATCTCCCCACTTCTTCCTCAGGGATTTGAAAATGTATTGATATTGCCACCTCCCAAAACACGTCCAGGAATCGATCGGGGTGCTGTGAAGGGTTGTTGATTCAGTTCTGGATTGGATGGAACAGTTCCCAAGTCTGGAGTAGGTTGCTGAGGGAGCGGGGCTGCCGTCACGGTGGGAATCGGTGCATAGGTGGGAGCAGCGGGCGGAGCGATCACTAGAGGAGCCGTCACGACAGGTGGGACTCCAGCTGGAATCGGTTGAGATCCTTCGACTAGGGCTGAGAAAGAATTTGTTGTCGATCGGGGAGCCGCATTAATCGGGGTATCTAGACGTGCTGTTCCTTCAATCAGAGTTTGTGCAACCTGGGGCGATGTCGTTGTAGCTAATTTGGAGATTGCAGCTTGTAACTGATTTGGCGGTAAAGGTGCAGGAGTCGTCGGATCAACGGCTGCGATCGCAGAATTCACACCGAGTTGAGTGGAGAGCGCGCTTCTGAACACACCAAATACGCCTTGGCGATTGAGGGATTCTGCGGGTGCTGGTTGAGAACTTTCTGGAGTCGCAGAGGGGGGAGCAGCAAAAAGGCGATTGGTTGTGGCTTGGGTCGGTGTGGGCTGTTGCGGGGTTGCCTGAATCGAGGTTTGAACCAATTCTGTTTTTGGCAACGCTCTAATGTCACTCATCAACAGGGAGAGAGAATCAATATCGGCTCCAATCGCTTGATCTTCAGCAGAAAGCTCTCCATCTGAAGAAGCAGACCCAAAAGAACTGATGAATTCTTGGCGACTGAAGAACTCCCAGGCAAATAAACCGAGGAGCATCAGCGCGATCGACGGTGCCCAAAAAACAGGACGCGCCAAAGGGCGCAATCGGGCAAGCCAATATCGAGAAGACGATCCGCGCATAATTTTCATTCAGAAACGCCGCTACTATTGTATTCGATCGCACTTTAGAGACTGGAAATCTCTAGAATTCTCGCAGGAAAATACGGAGAGTTCTTAGGGCGGAGAGATGTTGAGACGAGGTTTGTAGTCCCAGTTTAGAAGCGTTGCGATTTGTGGAACAAGCTGCAACGGCTCGAACGGTTTCGCTAAAATACCTGCCACTTGCAATTGCTCAGAGTCACTTTTTACAACAGGATTTGATGTTACGGTCAGCAAGATTACAGGGATTTTCTCAGTCTTTGGATTAGCTCTCAGATGCTCTAGAACTTTCCATCCATCGAGGTCAGCCATCATGATGTCGAGCAAAATTGCATCGGGTAATTCAGTTTCAGCTTTGAGTAAACCGTCTTGTCTAGACTCTGCGATCGAAACACTCCATCCCCCTAATTTTACTAAACAAGTTTGAATGACCAAACTCAGGTATTTTTCATCGTCAATTAACAAAATATGTTTAGAACTCATAACAGTGGACTTGCTACATTGGCAACGGAAAATGTGGAGGAGCTTTCCAGCACCGTAAACAATAAAAGTGTGAAAACAGTGAGTGATTGAAAAAAATTAAGTTTACTCACAGAAATTGGATAAACTGAGATCAATTCTTTAGCCTCAGTGGAAAGTACGATACGATTAGGTTCCTCATGGTGCTGAGGTAGTTGCCGATGCGGTTTTTGCTGATTGAGCATGATTCAATCCTCGCTTCTCAGTTGAGTGAGTTATTGATTGCACAGCGCTATTCTGTGAATTTGACGGAAGACAGTCAGACAGCGCTGCAATTACTTGAAACCTATGGCTATGATTTGGTGATTTTGGATACGACGCGACTCATGTGGGATGCGGAGTCGGACTTGTCGTGGAATAAAGCGCTTGAGTTTTGCCGAAACCTCCGCCTTCAAGGTCATCAGATGCCGATTATGATTTTGAGCGAAACAGATGTAACCGCCGATCGCATTGCAGCCTTGGAGGCGGGAGCAGATGATTTTGTCACACAGCCGATAGATCTCCATGAGCTACTGGTCAGAGTTCGGACATTGCTCCGTCGCGGTAAAGAAACCGTTGAAGAAGTCTTGACCTGGGAGAATTTGAGGTTCAATTGCAGTACGGGAGAGGTGACTTATCACACTCAGATCCTGCACCTTACCCCGAAGGAGTATCGATTACTTGAGCTATTTTTACGGAATCCTAGTAAAGTTTTTAGTCGATCGGCATTACTGGATCGCATTTGGAATCCGGGTGAATTTCCCAGTGAACAAGCGGTCAATACGCAAATTAAAGGATTGCGGCAAAAACTGAAAGCAGTGGGCATTCAATCGGAAGTGATTGAATCCTTGTATGGACTGGGCTATCGGCTCAAGCCTGCTCCGACTCGAGAAACAGAGGTCTTTGATGCGATCGCTCAAATTTGGCAGCAGTTTCAGCCTAAGCTCCAAGAGTATTTTGCGGTGTTTGAACAAGCATTGACCCATCCCTCGTCTGAAGTGCAAAAACAAGCGAGAATGTTCGCACATCAACTCGTGGGTTCTTTAGGGACGTTTGGGTTTGCAGAAGGATCAACGATCGCACGGCAACTTGAACAAGGCTTTCGGTCAGAACCCCTTGATCACAATTTGATCTCTGAACGAATTGAGGCATTGAAAGCGGTACTCAAACATAAACCCGAGAGCCGCAAACTTTCTGAGCAACCAGCTCAACAGTTTCCGTCTGGGACAAGAGTTTTACTGATTGATGATGATATGACTCTGACCGCACAGATGCAGGTGGTGCTATCGGCGAATGGAATTCAAGTAGAGAGCGCTTCAGATTCTGCAACCGCGAGAATGATGCTGGCGCACAATCCACCTCAACTGATTCTTCTCGATTTGATGTTGCCGGATGAAGATGGATTTAAATTGCTTGAGGATCTCAATGCTGAATTTTCAAGCATTCCAGTGCTGATTATGACCAGCCGGGATCAATTGAGCGATCGTGTTGCGGTTGCGCGCCTCGGTGGACGAGCTTTTTTACAGAAACCCGTTGCCCCAGAGCAATTATTTCAAGCCATGATGCAAGTTCTAGAAGTACAGCAGCATTCCGATTATCAAGTGTTGATTGTCGATGACGACCCGCAAATTTGCTCGATCGTGAGAACGCTGCTCGAACCTTGGGGCGTGCGAGTCACAGCTTTATCTGATCCGCGATCGTTTTGGGCAGTTCTAGAGCATTCAGCGCCTGATCTCTTGATTCTTGACATTGAAATGCCAAATTTCAGCGGGCTAGAACTCGCTCAGGTTGTGCGGAATGATATGCGCTGGAGTGGACTTCCGATTCTATTTCTCTCGGCTCATCGCGATACGGAAACAGTTCGCCAAGTCTTTACGGTCGGAGCAGATGACTATGTAAGTAAGCCGATCGTCGATGCAGAACTGATTGCACGAGTCCTGAATCGACTAGAACGCTCTCCCGTTCGTCGTCGGAAAGTATGAAGTCTTGAGTTGCGTTCCGTCAGAGAGCATTTCTGCTGATCAAGGTGCAGCGGCGCGCTGTCTTTGAGTTGAATATTCTGGCGGGATAGATAGTACCCTTGTGTTCCCTGTCCCCAACCCATCTTAACAATCTGTAACTAGCAAACTGTTGTTCCTCACTATTTCCTCACTATTTCGCCATACAGTATGGGTCTAGAAACAATAGTTTTCTACCCTTACTCAGGAGCCTTTCTATTAACGAATTAGCGACATCTTGCCCTAAAGCCATGAACGCGCATCATAACTTGGCAATAGGAAGGCTCTTTTCTCGACATTATTCCAGCACACCCGTATCGTTTGACGCAGAAGGCTCTCACTATGACTTTTACCCATTCGCAGCCCCGCTTCAATGCGCCAGAGTTCTTAAATCCAGAACAAGCGTCATTCGATGCTCGGCTTGAGGAACAGAGACAAGACCGTACTAATTCTTTGCTGTGGACGTGCGATCTCGGGTTTTCGACTCCTCCAGAGATTGAAGTTCGAGAAACTCAGCACGAAATTTTTCTCACAATCAAGATTCCAAACTTGCGCTCTGAAAGTCTCAATATTCAATTGAGCCAGGAAACGATTTTGATCCAAGGCGAACAAGAAATTGATTTGCTCGATACAAGTCTGGATTGGAATGCCTATCCTTTTACGTTCCGCAGCCTAATTCCATTACCTTCTGCAATTCAGGTTCATTCTGCAGTCGCAGATTTGAATCACGATACGATTTCTTTTATCCTCCACAAAGCTTGGAAGATGCGGTATCAGTTTAAGATTGAACCGATCGATCGCAGTTACGATTGATTCCAAACGCTCGGTCATCATTTAAAACTCTAGTTCTGAGTCAGCTAGAGTTTTTTAGTATCAAAAAAAGGCAATAAAAAACCCAGTAGCGCGACACCACTGGGCTGGTAGCTGTGAAAGTTGATACTCTCTAATGAAATGACTTATGTGCTAATAATCGCAGCCCTGCCCTAAATTCTCATCTGTAGATTCACTAGAATGTATTGCCCTTAACACGAAATCCCCCCAAAGATAGAAGCGAGATCTCAGTAGTTATACGGTACATTTTCGTCGTCAATTTGCAGATGATTAAAGACTTTGCGATAAATTGCTGAGAATTGAGGTCTCCGAGTTCTGTGGGAATTCGGAGACCTTCTGGAGTTGGCTAAACGGTTTGTAGCATCGTTGAGTCAAACTTGCCTGTTTGTAGCCAGTGTTCAAGTCCGGCAGGAATTTGAACGCGGCTTAGCTCTTGTCGCAGCGCGTCTCCTTCTAGAACCTCTTGATTCAGCAAAGTCTGAGAAAGTTCTTCAAGGAGTGCTTGGTTTTCTCGCAGAATTGCCAGCGCCATGTGGTGAGCGTTATCGACGATCGCTTTAACTTCTTGATCAATTTCTTCGGTCACTTTGGCACTGATTTGACGGCGAGAAGGTCCATAGCCTTCCATAAATTGCTGCTGCATTTTTTCAAATGCAACGGGACCAAGCTGATCGCTCATGCCATAAATTGTGATCGATCGTTCTGCTAAATCAGTTGCTTTTTGGATATCGTCACTGGCTCCAGTCGAGACTTTGTTGAAGATAATTTCTTCAGCAGATCGCCCGCCTAGTAAGGTTGCAATCCGACCTCGAATTTCGTCTTCTGCCATTAAAAATCGATCTTCTTCAGGCAGTTGTAAGGTATAGCCCAAAGCACCGACTCCGCGAGGAACAATCGAGATTTTTTCAACTTTACCTGCACCCGGCATCAATGCCCCGATTAAAGCATGTCCGACTTCATGGTGAGCGACAATCTTCTTCTCGGTTTCGTTAAGCACTCTAGAGCGCTTTTCTAATCCGGCAATGACTCGTTCGATCGCTTCATTAAAGTCTGCCATTACAACTGCATCCCGATTGTTCCGAGCGGCAAGTAAAGCAGCTTCATTCACTAAGTTTGCTAAATCTGCCCCAGCAAAACCAGGCGTCCGAACTGCAATTTTTGCGAGATCAACATCGTCTGAAAGCTTCACTGCACGAGCATGAACGTTGAGAATCGCTTCACGTCCGATTTTGTCAGGACGATCGACAACGACTTGACGATCGAAGCGACCCGGACGACGTAAGGCTGGATCTAAAACTTCTGGACGGTTCGTTGCTGCTAGCAGAATCACACCTGTGTTGGCATCAAATCCATCCATCTCCGTTAGCAATTGGTTCAACGTCTGTTCGCGTTCGTCATTGCCGCCCATGATGTTGCCTGCGCTGCGAGATTTACCCAATGCGTCTAGCTCATCAATGAACACAATACAAGGCGCTTGCTGTTTCGCTTGTTCAAACAAGTCTCGAACTCGCGATGCCCCGACCCCAACAAACAATTCAATGAATTCAGAACCCGAAATTGAGAAGAATGGCACGCCCGCTTCCCCAGCGATCGCTTTTGCCAACATTGTTTTCCCG
Source organism: Leptolyngbya sp. GGD (assembly GCF_026735145.1). Classification (NCBI taxonomy): domain Bacteria; kingdom Bacillati; phylum Cyanobacteriota; class Cyanophyceae; order Leptolyngbyales; family Leptolyngbyaceae; genus Leptolyngbya; species Leptolyngbya sp. GGD. Next base: position 1,013,621 of record NZ_JAPQKE010000002.1, on the reverse strand, counting down.
GTTCCAGGAGGTCCAACCAGCAGCACACCTTTGGGAATCTTCGCCCCCAGTCGTGCATACTTATCTGCATTTTTCAGAAAGTCCACAATTTCTTGCAGTTCCGCTTTTGCTTCATCTACGCCTGCGACATCGCTGAACTTAACGCCTGTTGTTCCTTCGGAGTAGATGCGTGCTTTACTTTTACCAACTGTTAAAGCTGCGGCTCCTCCCCCTTGGCGATTGACCAAGAAGCTATAAATTCCAAAGAAAATCAGGGGCGGAAGTACCCAACTTAACAAGGTTCCAATCCAGCCATAAGCGCTAGGAGTAGGTGCGCTGAATTCAACATTGTTCTCCCGTAAAATTTTTGGTAAATCTAAGTCGATCGCGACTGGAGTAGTTTCAAATACGCGTGGACGAGTGCCTTCTGGTAAGGGTTCGTTCGATTTCAGCGTAAATTCAATTTTGTCATTGCCGACGATCGCTCGTTCGACATTTCCTGATTTCACTTGTGAAACGAAATCACTATAAGCAATCTGCTGCGTCTGCGATCCAAAGCTGGGAGCGACAAAATTCAGCAATATGAGTAAGGTAAATACAATCAGCAACCCGCCTCCGAACTGCCGAGGGCGCTGAGTGCGCTTGTTGTTTGTGTCTACTGGCATTGCGGATTTATCTCGAAACGTTTTCTTTATTGTAGAAAGTTTCGCTCGATCGCCTGTCTGCAATTCTCAGTCAAAAGGTAAGGATTTCCGTACCGTGTAAGGAATATTTAGCGACTTTGATTTCTCAAAAAAGCTGCAAATGCAATCAATTCAGCACGCACTTGAGAAAATAGATCTGGAACAGCCTCAATTAAGGGTTGAATTTGCTCTGGATCAAATTGCTGAGCATACAAATGACGGACAACATGCCGAAACCTGCGATATTCATCTAGCAGCGCCGAATTTGCTTCAGAAATGACTGCGGGACGAACGTCCTCAATTTCAATCGTCATTTGTTTTAACAAGGTTCGATGCCAATTCTGTCCTTGTGGGCGAGAACGATCGATGATTGCAGCAATTAGCTCAAACAAACGCTCTATGCCGTTGTAGAAACCATGCAGATTGAGGGCTGCACCATCAACGTAGAGGTCATCACCGGACTGCTGAAACCTTTGCCAACTCTGTTGTGCTCGAGCAACAACGGGTTCAATTTCGCACAATTCTGTATCGATCCGAGCTGCAAGGTCTAATAAAATCTCGCTCAAACAATGACTCCTGTTTGCTCGATCGCTTGCTTAACTGAAGGACGACAGGTTCGATTCGTTGGATCAACTAAATCGATTTTGAAGTCTGAACTGGTTTCGTTGAGAGCTTCGAGCGCCTTGCAAAGCTGATTTGGTGCGATTCCCCAAACTGCTAAATCAATGTCCGACCAAGGAGTATAGCGTTTCTTATTCGTCAGTGAGCCAAAAACAGCAACCTGCTCAGCTGCAAACTGTTGCTTGAGAATTGCCACCAATTTAGGAACCAGTTCCCAAGCATTTTGCCAATGTTCATCTGCTGATTGTGTATCAAGTCGCTTGGCAGGGTTATAGCGGCATAATTCTTCTGGAGATAGCTCTAAAGCTGTTTTCGCCATATCTCTACTCATCCTTTGAATTTATTGTGACATATTGAAGAAGATTGGCATTTTAGTCATGACCAGAAGCCTTGATGCAGTTTGATAATTTCAGCTTCGACTTCAGCGATCGGACCCCAAACCTGAATCTGCTTCTGTCCATGCTCAAAGACATATCGACATGGAATCTCTAAAGTCGGATTCTGGTTATGATTTCCGGTTAGCTCTAACAATCGCCGTTCTGAAATTCCATAGACCAAACGCCCGATATTTGCCCAATACTGTGTTCCAGCACACATCACACAAGGTTCAGCGGTCGAGTAAAGTGTACAGTTCCAGAGATAATCCGGCTCGTACTGGGTATAAGCAATCCGAATTAAAGTCGTTTCAGCATGATTGACGGTATCAAGGTTGCCTTGTTCTAGCAGCACTGTCTCTTGATCTGGTGCAACGAGAATCGCTCCAAACGGATGATGACCTTGCTCGATCGCGTGCTGAGCAATCCGATTTGCATGACGTAAATGCTTGAGGATTTGCGCTTGGGTTGGAGTTTGCATTCGTTCAATTTCTGCTCGTTGTTACATCCTATGAATGAAGCACAATCTCACCAGAAAAGTCTTGAATAATTGAAATATCCCTCCTAAACATAGCAATTATGGCGAAAACTGTTGCAGAGGCGATGAGCCGCGCTCCGATTACGGTTCACCCTGAAACCTCAATTACTGAAGTGATTAAAATTCTGGCAGACAAACGGATCAGCGGTTTGCCTGTTCTAGATGACGATCAGCACCTCATCGGCATTATTTCCGAAACGGACTTGATGTGGCGTGAAACGGATGTCACACCACCCGCTTACATTATGCTGCTCGACAGTGTGATCTATTTAGAAAATCCTGGTCGGTATGAAAAAGAGTTACACAAAGCGCTAGGACAAACTGTGGGTGAAGTGATGAGTGCCGTTCCGGTTACCACCACCACTCCGGAAACTCCACTCTCAAAAGCTGCCAAATTGATGCACGATCGTAAAGTGCATCGGCTGCCTGTGATCGATCAATCCGGTCACTTGGTCGGAATCCTCACGCGTGGCGATATCATTCGCACCATGGCAGCCGAACAAACCGAATAATCCTTGTTAATTCATGACTATTACACCAGATTCAGTCCGAGATCTTTTACAATCCCAAGATTTTGGCGATCGCTTACGGGGCATTAATCAATTGCGCCAACTCGATCCGGCGATCGCATTTGAGCTAATTCAAATCCCAGTGGTCGATAGCAATGTGCGAGTGCGATATGCTGCTGTCAGTCAGGTTGCATCCTTGGGAAGTCAAGATCTCAGCACCGCTCTGCAACTGCTCCAAGTCGCCCTTGCAGATTCGGAACCCGATGTTCAGGCTGCCGCCGCAGACTCGATCTGTGCCCTTCAACTGACTGAAGCTTATCCAGATCTTGAAACGCTCTATCGTCACAGTCCAGAATGGCTGGTGCAATTTAGCATCATTGCAGGACTAGGCGAACTGGGTGACCCGCGATCGTTCGATTTGCTCGTTGAAGCGTTGAATTCAGAGAATGTCGTCATCCAACCCGTGGCGATCGGATCACTCGGAGAACTCGGTGATCCTCGTGCCGTAGAATTACTCATTCCCTATGCCACTAACCCTGACTGGCAAGTCCGCCAGCGAGTGGTGCAGGCGTTGGCAAGATTGAATACGCCAGAGGCACGATCAACGATCGAAACACTGACGCACGATGAATCAGAATCAGTCGCGAGTCAAGCAAAACAGGCACTTACAGCCTAGCCTTTTTTCTCTCTAACCATGAGAAACCTGAAAATCACCCGTATCTTCTCTATAGGATACGGGTGATTTTCATAATAAATGTGTCAATAATTACATCGTATTTTCAGTAGCACGGAGTTTCTCATGTTGACAAAATCCTTATATGAACTCGATATATCTCCTTCTTACTTGAAGCTTAAATGAATTCGTACGTACGCATAGGACAATTACGGACGCTCCGTAATAACTTGGATATATCGAAGACGAGCATGAGCCTCTGAACGTAGCAACACTGAATTGTCAAAGCGCACCCCCCGCCTTGAGTCTCGAACCTTCTCTGCAAACCCATTTCTCTGATTTCGTATCGATCTGTTATGAATAAGCAAGTTTCTCTCTCTCTTTTCGCTGGCGTTTTGGCAACGGGTGCGATCGTGGCTTTCCAGCCTTCTGCAAATGCTGCTTCTTTTAGTTTTAGTGCCTCTGATGCAGTCAACGCAGGATGCGTCGGGCAAACGAACTGCAATGTGAATGGCTTCTTCTCTGTCGGTGCGAGTACAACTAGAAACGCGTTTGATCCCGTTCTGACACAAAAAACAGTTGGTGGCGTGCTGGGTATCGGTATCGATAGCAGCAAAGACGCAAATGGGAACCCGGCTGGTGAAACTGTGAACAATCAATCGCTCGGTGAAATTGATATCGACGAAACCTTAAGTGTTGGTTTCAAAAGTGCTGGAGTTTTGAAGGCTTTAGATCTCAGTTTCCTGTACAGACCAGGCGTGTATAACGACGGAGTTTTTGAAGTTGCGCTTGTTCAAGCCGATGGTGGCATTGGGTCAGGAACGCTGCGTGTAACGAGTGCTAACTCTGCTGTTTGGAGTCTAGGCGGGACGGTAACCAATCTGGCTCTCTCCTCAAAAGACGCGGGTGGGTCTTATCGCATCACCAATCCGTTTGGAGATATCAAGATCACAGGATTCAGCTTGAAAGCGCTAGCTCAAACAGCGCCAAATAGCACCACCACACCTGATGGAGCGAAGAACTCTGATTTCACGCTCTCGAGAGTTGAAGTAACAAAAGTCCCCGAACCCACAACGGTTATCGGTCTGGGACTGGTTGGACTTCTCGCTGCTTCTCGTCGTCGTAAGGCAGCAAAAGCAAACTAAGACATTTCAGCACTAACTCTATACTCTATGAACGTGCGATCGCTTCTTCACTGAGCGATCGCTTTTATTATGAAAACTCAACTGACAAGCTCACCGTTGTTGTGAGGGTCGAGTTTGGGGCGATCGACAAAAGATGATCGCCTGTATTCAAAGCATTTCGAGGCGCGCTCCAAGGTTCTAAACAGTAGAAATCCTTGCCTTTTAGTGTCCAAAACACCAAAATTGGAAACTCATCTGCAGCGGTCAAAGTAATCCGCGTATGACGACTGAGATCCGTGACATTCGAGACTTGGCGACTGATGTTCAGAAATGCCCAATCAATTTCGTCTTGGGCAAAATCGAAGGTGTTGAAAAAAGGATGAGTAGCTTGAGTTCTTTGATCGAGGGCTTGATCGGCTGGAATTTCAAATCTCAATTGATGTTTTTCTAAGGCGAGAAAATAGGGATGAAACCCAATCGAAAACGGCATCACTTCATCTGAGAGATTCGCAATCTTCTGCGTGATCAAGAGAGTCTGACCTTGCAGGGCATACGTGAATGCCAGACGAAACGCGAATGGGTAATGTTCTAAAGTTTGTGCATTGCTAGAAAGCCCAATCGTAAAACTCAACTCGCCCTCTGTTTTTTGATCAACCACTTCCCAAGGCAGATCTCGCGCAAATCCGTGCTGCTTTAGCGTGTAAGTCTGACCTTTATAGGTGTAAGTATTCTCGGGAAGATTGCCACAAATCGGAAACAAAATTGGGATGCCGCCTCGGACAGATAGCGCTGGATCAGCGAATCGGGCGGTATCCATATAGAGCAATTCACGCCCTTGAACTTGCCAACTCGTAATAATGCCCCCGCGATCGGGAACAATTTCGAGCTTAGAATTGGAAGCTCGATCGAGCAACACATAAGTATCAAATTGTTGGCGACGACGTTCGATAGAAAACACAGGCAAGTGAAGGAATGATGGTTAAAAATTGAAAGCCGTCTGTGAGTCTGAGCGGTCAGCTTCGGCATAACGACGTTTGATCGGCTCTAAGCTATTCGTCGAAGGCGAACGGGTAGCATCGTCTAAATGGGTATGAGGGTCTTGGGTTGCCTGTGGGCTAGGAGAGGTTTGCTGCGGAACCATCGGAGCCGGAGATTCATTGTTTTGATTGATAAATGAATTGTTGTTCCAAGGCTGTTGAGAAGGCGGTGAACCGGGTTGAGACTCGCTGGATGGAGCTTCAGTCGGTGCAGATTGTTCAGAGTTCGGTGATTCAACAGGGCTAGAGTCAGGAGATGGCTCGATCGCAGGCGCAGATTGCTCAGTCGGTACTGGTGCAGTCGGGGCAAATTCAACAGAAGGAGTGGCTTCTTCTGTGGGTGACTCAGCCGCAGGAGGAGCTTCTCCTTCGGGTACAGATTGCTCAGGCTGAGACTCAGGCTTCGATGGCTCAGAGATAGGCGTTTGAGATTCAATCTGGGTTCCGTCTGGTTTGGTGACCGTATTTGTCCTTGCATCAATGACAAGCGGAGTTTTGAGGGCTTGCGGAAACGAGTCTGAAACCGACTCGATCTGATGTAAGATTTCTGCTGCGCGATCGCCATGAGCGATTCTCGGTTGGAACCCATTGACTTCAACAGGCAGCAGTTCCACTTTCATTTGACGATCTTTGAGTGCAACTCGCAGCATGGCACTGTCATAGGTGCTTTCAGGCTTGCCACCGAAAATGAAATTTCCGAGTGAATAGACGATCGGGCGACCTTGATAGAGTTCTGCACCCTGCAAAATGCTGGAGTGATGTCCGATGACGAGATCTGCACCCTGATCGATCGAGAAATGCGCTAACTCCATCTGGGCATCACTGGGATATTTAGAAATCTCTTCGCCCCAGTGAAAGTTCACAATCACCCAATCGACTTGATCCCGAATCGCTTGAATATCAGCCGCAATCCGATCGTTGTGTTTTCGATTAATTCCGGGCTGATTTGCGGTTGCCGCTTGAGTCTCTGAACCGTAGTAACCGAGATAGGCGACTCGTTGCCCATCGACTTCTAAAATTTCTGGACGACGCGCTTCTTTTTCATCCCGTCCGGCTCCAAAGTGGCGAATTCCAGCTTGTTCGAGCGTTTTCAGGGTGTCATCTAGTCCTGTGCTTCCGTAATCCATGATGCGATTGTTGGCAAGATTCACAACATCAATCCCACCATTTTTGAGCACCTCAACTTGTGCCGGATCGACTTTGAATGGCTCAGCTTGCTTGGAGTCAGTTGCGGTTGTAAAGGGAGCTTCGAGATTGACGATCGACAGGTCTGCGAGCCTTGATTCTTCTAATTCAGCAAACGCCCATTTTGGGTCGTCTTTGACCAACTCAGTGTAATTCTTCGTCAATGCCACATCGCCCCCAAATAGGATCGTTGCCGTTCCATCCATGTCCGCCTGAACCTTGTTCACTTGAACTGGCTCGAGAACGGTTTTGATGGTATCCGGGCGAGTGGTGAGAGTCGAATTGGCAGCAGTTGCGGTTTTTTGCTCATTCGGAGCATCCGAATAGCCTAGCCAGCAACCGATGATAAAAGCCGCTGCGGTTGTTCCTGTCAGCAAAAGCGATCGCAAGGCACGGAATTGAACTTTCTGTCGCGTGACTTGCTGAATTCGAGTTTTGATCTCAGCCGGTGCAGCGGATTGGGGAGCACTTTCTGCAAGTTTGGCTGCAAGTTTGGCGCGGCGGGCTGGAGACACGACTCTGACCGTCTTGCGCCAAAGCATCTGCGGCTTGCCGATAAACCGCGTTACAACTTGAATACCATCGATCACATCAGAATTCAGTTTCCACATGTGATGACAAACGAACCGCATCAAATTTTGTTGAAACTCGGGCGATCGCGCATCGACATCAGGAGAAGGATGGAACTCGATTAAAATTTTGAAACAGCCGGGTTGGGCTGCGGGTTCTGCTTGCGCGAAAAGATTATGAGGTAACAGAAATACATTCAGCCAGTACGCGATCGCCTTGGGATTCCCCGATCGCGCCAGCTCCAAAACGGAAGGCTGAGCCGATTCTGTTGCGTAACTCATAACGTTGAAAACTCCAAATGTATCTTGTCACAGAATACTAATACTGTAATTCTGCGAAGTTGAACGAATTTTATGGCATAAAAGCCGTTTTTTGTCACATCTCAGGAATCTTTTTTCGCAATCAAGCCATAATTTCTAACCTAAGACTGAATCAAACTAACCCACAACTTTATCTGGTAAATAGCAAATAATCCCTAACAAGATACCGATCAGCCTTCTAGGAAGCGAGTAGGATAAAGCTTATTGACTACTTAATTCTGTTTGCTAAGCATGTCTGCTGATCCCAATTTGGCTTCATCCAATTCCCCGAACGGCGAAATTTCAACGATTCCTACCCATGCGGAGATTGCGCGTGAGCGAACCGCTGCTCATCAACGCTCCTTAAACACAGGCTCTCCTCCTCCAAATCCCAACCGATCGATTATTTTGCTCTTGGCACTGGCGATCGTGATCATTGGATTGGTGATCAATCAGTTTTGGCTGATCTTGGCAGGCTCGATCGTGGCGATTTTGCTCTCGGTTCAGATTCTCTTTCCCACCTTGAAGCCGGTCTTGATTGAGCTGGTGACTGAGCAAGATCAGGGCATTTTCTTAGGCACGCTCGGCTTGGTGCTCGGTGTGGTCGGATTAGCTCAGGTATTGGGTCTTGGCAAAAGGCTAGGCGCGTTGTACCAGAAGTTAGATTGGGACGCGATCGGGGCGCTCGGTGAAGTTTTTGGAGCGTTGGGACAGATTCTCATCGCGATTTTGGCGGTTTATATTGCTTGGCGACAGTACGTGATCTCGAAGGATCTGACGATTCAGCAAAATACGATTACCCAACAACAAACAATCGATACCTATTTCCAAGGCATTTCGGATCTGGTGTTAGATGAGGAAGGATTATTAGAAGATTGGCCACAAGAAAGAGCGATCGCAGAAGGGCGAACGGCTGCGATTTTAAGCAGTGTAGACGGTTCAGGAAAAGCCAAAATTATTCGCTTTCTATCTCGTGCCAAGCTATTGTCGCCACTCAAACGGGATCAGCGATTAGGACGAGCAATTTTAGATGGCTCAGGTGGCTATGCTGAAGATCGATTGCATGGAATTCGAGTGATCGATCTAGGTGTGATGCTGGCAGCGGCAGATCTATCAGGAACGGACTTACGATGGGTGGATCTGAGTGAGGCGAATCTGATTCGGGTCAATCTCACAAATTGCGATTTGGTGAAAACGAACTTTACGCGCACTGTTTTGTGTGGAGCAAGTTTGCGAGGTGCGGATTTGAGTGGAACTCGCTTCTTTTACGGCAAGGTTGAAACTGCGTCTCCTCGCAGTCGCACAGAGCCACCCAATTTCAAGACAGGGATGTATACAGGTGCGGTGGTTGAGAATGCTGATTTTACAGGCGTAGAAGATATGTCTGAAGAACAGCGCTATTACTGCTGCGCCTGGGGGGGGACGAGAACGCGAGGAACAATTCCAGGAGGATGCGAAGGGATTCCCAATAAATTAGGGAGATAAATAGAGGGAAAACCAGATCACAAGTTGAAAACGAATCGAGAGAGTTTGGCTGCGCTCAGCCCGCAACGAGTACGGAACATTGAGCGCAATCAAACCGAATCAAGTTATTTCTTGTCGCTAACCACTTTCTCAACAGCTGCTTCTGCTTTTTCAATCAGATTGGCTTGGTCAGGATTTTCTTTCTTAAAGATTTTCAAATCCTTCTGATATTCCTTATCTAATCCATTCGGATCGCTTGCCGCTTCTGTTGCTTTTTCATAAGCTTCTTCCCGGCTAGAATATTGCTCTCCGTCTGGACTGATGACTTCTTCATGTCCCGGTGACTGAGTCGAAACCGCAGCAAACGCAGGTGAAAAGAAGCCTACCCAACTCATAAAACCAACCAATAACACTGCGAATACTGTTCCGATTAGACGTTTCATATATAAAATCCTCGATGAATTGACTCGCAGCTATCCTACGGAATTCACGATCGTATTTCCGTCTACCACAGGATAGAAGCACGGGCATAAACTCATCTGAAAAAACTTATCGATCGTGATAAGTCAGTTGTGGCACGGGCGATCGTCGCAGCACTGCCATATCTTCCGCATCTAATTCAACGGGCGTTCCACTGCGAATCAATTCTGCAAAATCCTCGTTTGGAATCATGATGCAGAGGGCATAAAGTCTTTCTGCTCCAATATTTCGGATTTCATGAATCCCGGTTGGCGGCACCAGTAGACTATCGCCTGCCTGAATCCGTACTTCTTTACCATCGCAGATGGCAATGCCTTCACCTTTCAGCACGAAGAACATTTCGATCGCGAGTTGATGTCGATTGGGAGGAGTCTTGCCACCAATATCGAATATCTCAACACATAGCGTCAGCGAAAAATTCGCGATCGTAGGGTCAAAGACAATCGCGAGCCGATTCGTATCGTGAGGACTAATGCGGTAAGCCTGATACTCAGCGGGAGATTTGATGACCGGAATCACACAAGATTCATCCATCGAACGAGCCTCTACACGAAGGTCTTACCGTAATTTATAGGTCGCAATCTGCATATTTTGTTTGTTTATTACAAAATGCGAATCAGGAAACCCTCACTTTTCGCAAGTGCTGCTGTAATTAGATATCCCATGTGACTCGTAGAAAACCTTTCTAATCATCATCGTTGTCAGATCTTTTTGTCAGATCTTTTCAAAGCCCGATTTGTCTTACTCTGCTTGTCTCGCTTTTGAGTACTTCCTTGCTGAAGTTTTTGCTCGACTTGCTGCCGTAAACTTAACGCATCGGCATAATCAGGGCGAATTTGAATTGCTTTGTCGATCGACGAGATCGCATCATCAGTCCGTCCCACTCCCCACAGTGCTGCCCCCCGGTTGTTCCAAGCTTCGGCGAGTTCTGGCTTGAGCGAGATCGCCCGATCCAATGCCATAATCGCTGCCTCTAAACGACCTAACCGCAAGAGGAGTGTGCCTTTATTGCTCCAGGCTTCAGCAAAGTCTGGCTTGAGTGTAATGGCTTGCTCGTAAAGTGCCAAAGCTGGCTCATATTGTTGCTGCTGCTCTAGGGCATAGCCCTTGCTCCACAGCGCCTCCGGATAATCAGCGCGTGAAGCTAATGCGGCATCACACGCTGCGATCGCAGCTTTACTCTGCTGCAAATAGTTCAAACTATAGCACCGTCCCCAATGTGCTTCAGCAGATTTTGCATCTAGTTCAATGACTTGCTCATAAGTGTCGATCGCACGTTGATATTGTTGAACAGTTCGATATTGATTTGCCTCACTCAAGAGTGCCGCGACGGAATCAACAGACGTTGAAGGAGAGGGAGTAGGAATACTCGTCTGAACAGCAGGAATAGTTTGAGGATGACGAGTTGCATTCCATCCAAACAGAGCGAGGATAACCAGTCCAACCGCAGATAGCGTCATTCGACGATGCGGAATTTTGCTCAAAAGTTCGCGCCCTCTCATAGAGACCTGTTGCTTGAGCGTGTTGCCCTGTGGTAGAGATGTGTTGCTCGAAGATCCTGGCGCTAAAGCAGTAGATTGAGACAAGTTAAGAAAAGGAAGGAAGTTGCGTCTGTGAATCGGTGCGCCAGAGCGGGGAACAGGGTTGACAGCTAGGGTAGCTTGTGTGGCGATCGCAGGAATTTCAGCTGGCTTTGGGGGAATGGGTCGCTGCATTTGAGGTGGCAGCGTGATCTGACTAGAGATCGCCTGAAGTGCTGCTAGAGCTTCTCCAGCAGTCGCATAGCGATCGCGAAAATCAGCACAGACCATTTGCTCTAGCAAGGTCGCGATCGCAAGATTGAGATCGGGCACGCGATCGCGCCACTGAAGCTCTCCCGTATTTGTATCTTGGCTCAATTGATGGACTGAAATCCCAGTCAGCACCTCAATGGCAACAATTCCAACCGCATAAACATCACTGCTAAACCGAGGAGTCCCTGCGATTTGCTCGCAAGGCATATAGCCCGGTGTGCCAATCGCAATGGTCTGGGTGGGAGCCGCATGAGGATGACTCAATCCCGTTCTGACTTGTTTCACTGCCCCAAAATCGATCAGCACAATTTCTCCATCAGAGCAACGACGCATCAGATTGGAGGGTTTAATATCCCGATGAATGACATTCTGTTGATGCACGAAACTGAGAACATTCAGCAGACTTTGCAGCAGATGGGTCACTTGCGCCTCTGACCAAGGCTGACCGCTAACGAATTCTTCGCTCAAAGAATTCCCATCGATCCACTCCTGAACCAAGTAAAACTCCGTACCATCCTGGAAGTGAGCGAGTAAGCGCGGAATCTGATCGTGATGTCCTAAGCGATAAAGAACTTGAGCTTCTGTATCGAAGAGCCTCGCGGCAATTTGTAAACTTCGGGGATGAGTAGACTGAGGTTTCAGTTGTTTGACGACGCAGTGAGGTTGCCCTGGTAGATGTAGGTCTGTGGCGAGAAACGTTTGCCCAAATCCGCCAGATCCTAACTCTTGGATCACTTGATAGCGACCCCCCAGCAATTTTTTGGGCGAATTGAACTGAAATCGTTGCAAGAGACTCACGGATTCCCCCCACTCATGTTTTAATGCTGCCTTTACCCTATCTCTAAGGATCACTACAGCGGTCAGGTAAAATTCTTGACTTCATTCACTACTGAAATGGTTTCAGGCAAGATTTTAACAATGAATGGTAATGCTGAGTCAGTATCGTCATGGTGATCCCATCAGCCCACGATCGTCAAGTTGAATCAGCCCCAAGAGAAAAGAAAGGGGTGTTGTTTGCAATCAAAAGTAACAGGCTGCACTCCTACTACTCCGAAGCAAACAACTCCCGCTCAACTGCTCGAACATCTCTACTGTAGAGAGTTGTCAGCTTAAAATACATTCCCCAGATGGGCACTGTTTCCGATGTGTTTCTTCCCACAGGTTGACGAAGAGTGCGCTCGAATTTCAAAGAATGGAGAGTTATTAGCAAAGTTAGGATAAATTCATGGCAAACCAAGCTCAAACGGCTGATCTCGATGCCACAATCGCACTTTTGAAGAATGACTTAGCAAAAATTGATCCAGAAGCAGCGATCGCCAATATCGAAGCGTGGCAGCAGCAACTCACGGGAACCGAAATTGCAGAAACATTAGGTGAATTAAAGTTAGCGATCGATGGCGGTGTCCGCAGCGGCGAGATCCCAGCAATTCTCTCGGCTCTCGGTCATCAAGTTTCCTCTGCCGTAGGCTCTCAAGAAGGCAGTTCAGCTTCTAAACTTCAAGAACTCGGACAGTTGCTATCTAACATCAGGAAATAAGCTACTGTTCGTGTATTGAATTCCGATTCGCAAGCTTCAAACATGCGATCTGCAATCATTCAGAGCTGAGCACAGGCGGAGTTTGATCAATTCGGATTCTATAGTAGCGGGCAATTTTCTACTTACATCACCCAAGACCAGTGATTGGTTTAGGTGATGTAATGTGTCTTAGTACAGGAAGATGGAGCCGTTTTCTTCAACGCGCATCGTGGGGCTGTCTGTTCCAAGATCAGTGTTCGTTTCTAAAGTCACCTCGATTGTGCCAGGAGCCTTTTGAGATTGCTTTGGAGTCACTTGCAGTAGCCCAGAATCTTGGCGATCGAGGGTCAAAGTTGTCGGAACTCGCAAACCTTGCAGCATCACAGTTCCCCGACCAGGCAAGGTTCTTACCTGGGTATCGCCAACCGCTTGATACGAAATCGCTGCATTTGTTTTGTTAACTAACATAATGTTCACACGATCACCCTTCAGTTCTACTCTCGCTCTTGGAATAAATTGAGCTTCCGGTGCAGGTGTAACAGTGGGTTTAGGTGGATTCTGAGCAGCAGCAGGGGTCATGACACTACTGACTGTGACTAAGGCAGCTAAAATTCCAAATCCGAATGGTTTCAACATCGTTCAGACTCCGTGAAGTTCCAAATTAAACTGACGATTTGCAATATCCTTATGGTTCATTGCAGTATCTTCATCATACCCAACTGCATTTTTAGAGTTGCTTCCACAAAAATGGGTGATCTTGATCAATCACCCATGCCTAAAGTGCTAATTTTATCGATTCTTCTAATATTTCATCCCAGCTAGAGAGGGCGCACTCTTGCTATGTCCATTCTGAGCAAACTTCTCAGCAAGCAACTGTCGATAGACTGCTTCGTAACCATCGACCATCTGCTTCACACCAAACTTTTCTTCTACATGTCTACGGCAAGCAATGCGATCGATTTCATCAATCCGATGCACAGCCTCAATACATTCATCGACGTTTTGGCAGAGGAATCCAGTCTTTTCATGTGCAATGACTTCAGAAGTCGCCCCGAGTTCTAACGCGATCACGGGTGTCCCTGCAACCATAGACTCCACCATGACTAATCCGAACGGTTCACGCCAAGTAATCGGAAATAATGTTGCAATCGCATTGCCCATTAAATGATTTTTCTGAATATGATTTGCTTCGCCTAGATATTGAATTTGTTCGCCATCAATGTGCGGTTTAATCTCTTGCTCAAAATAATCGACATCGACTCGATCGACCTTTCCCGCTATTTTCAGTGGATATCCAGTCCGTTTCGCAATCTCGATCGCATGATGTGGACCTTTCTCAGGTGAAAGCCGCCCTAAGAAAGCCAGGTACTGTAGTTCATCTGGCTGAGAATAAAACTGATGAGTCGCAGGATCGATCCCGTTGTAAACCGTAGCGACATAATTTAACTCTAATTGTGGCTCCCGTTGAGTATCTGAGATACTTACATAAGGCTGAGACTTAGCAAGACTGAATGCTTTCTGATTATCTAAGCTAAATGTTCCATGTAAAGTATGTACAGTCGGCGTTTTCACTAATTGCGCGCAAGCCAATGCAGCAAATCCAATATGGGAATGAATAATGTCAAATTCGTCTGAGTGCTGATAAACCTGACTTAACTGCATTGCTTCATAAGCTGTATGTTCTTTGACAGATGGATCTAATCGCAATGCGCTGGGATGAATCGCTTCAAGATTCGCTTGGGTTCTGGAATCTCCTGTTGCAAACAATGTAACTTCATGACCACGACGAACAAGTTCTTCAGTCAATAAACTCACAACCAGTTCTGCCCCACCATAAGCGGGAGGAGGAACTGTCTCCCACAAAGGAGCAATCTGAGCAATTCGCATTCTTAACCTCCGTTCTGCGTATTAACTCAGACTGTAAGCGGTTTTACTGAATTACTTCATCTAGCCAGAGAGTTACCCTGTCAGACAGATGACTGCTGCTGATGACAGAAGTAGAAGCGGCAAGCCAATCGAAGATTGTTTCTAATTCAGTCAGTGTAATAAAGCCGTACTGCCAAAGCACGATCGGTAAGAGGCTATCGATCTCCTCTGAGTACTGTAGCCCGATTTTTATCGAATCGGATGAGACAGCTAGCTCATCAGTGAGAAATTGAATCAGCGATCGCGTTCTATCAGCCATGGATTTCTTCAATGACCTGAACGCGACCCAATCGGATCGCATAGAGTAGGCGCTCGATTGCTTGCTTTTCTTCGTCAGTTGTTTGCTGATCCAACATTGCCGCTTGAAGCTTTTGACAAGCCAGCGGAGTCATTCTGCCTGTATTGCTGACTTCAGCGAACAAATCGGAAATTGAATCTGTCAGTAAAAGAGAGGATTCCATCGGGAAAACTACAAGAGCGTTGTGATACTAATATCGGCTTTTTGAAGTGGAGCGTGGGTGACAGATCAAGGACTGACCCGTGACTTTTTCCTCTTTAGGAAGTGATATATATCACCGATGCAGTTCTTTTTTCCCCAGAAGGAGTCCCGGTAATGATCACAACTGCGGCTAATTTATATGCGCCGGATGCAGGCGACGTTCAGGCGGCGATGAGTGAGATTGATGCATTTGAGCAATCGCGTGCCACGGGGATTTGGGCGGGTTTGGATAAGGCAACGGTGATTGCAGAGATGCGATCGCGCGTCGCTGATCCGTTCCAAATCAATCAAGGTGGGCAGCCGTTTTGTGGACCCGCCAGTGTGTTGTTTGAACTGGTTCGCAAGCAACCGACTCGTTACGTTCAGATTTGCCAGACTCTATTTGAAAGGGGTGGATTTCAAGGCACAAACCGTTGGATTCAAGCAAGCGCTGCGCTGCGGAGCAATCGAGATCAGAATTTGCGCATGGAGCAAGCAGATTGGATGGTTTTATCAACGTTGCGCGAGTCAGAGAATTCTCTATTTCCGGTAGAACCAAATGCGCCTGATCTGATTCGGAATCTAGCCGGTATGACGAAATCTTGGGAGGTTAAAGGCTGGATTGATGAGCTTTTAGGCTATTCCAAGACTGCCTATCATCAGGCATATCTGTTTAGTGATGTCAAAGCGATGCAGGCGGCGATCGCCGCGATTCAGTCGGGTGGTGTGGCGATGCTGCTCGTCACTGCTGAAGGATTTTTACAAGGCGATCCCCCTCCGGTTCCGTTTCCGAGCCATTGGGTAACGTTGCTCGGTGGATTTGAGATGAATGGCGATCGGGTTGCTTTCGACATTTACACTTGGTCGAAAAAACTCACCGTGAATACAGATATGAATTCATTCAAAAAATACTTTTGGGCGGGTGTCACGGGGACTCGGTAAGGTGGGGAGATGGGGAGTGGGGTAGCGAAAGCTGCATTTTCCCTATCCCCCTATCTTCCTATTCTTCACGAACAGCTTCCAACATACGAGAGAAGTAAAACTTCGTGCTCGTCATTGCAGTTCGCTTGACTTTCAATCCACAGTCTTCTAACACTTTTACGATGTCTTTCTCACGATGCTGATAAGCGCGAGTCGTCTTACTCGGGCCTGGGAAAAACTCACCGATTCGCTTCAAAATCACTAATAAACAGGTCTTCGGGGCAAAGCTGAGAATTAAACGATTTTCCGCCAAACTTGCTAAGTGTTTGATCATATCGGCGGCTTGCTCGGTCGGATAGTGAATCAGCACATCCAGACAAACGACGGTATGATACTTGCCGCTTAGAGTCTCCAAATCTTGTACGACGAAAGTCGGATTATCTTTCAGTCCAAGCGCGATCGCTCTTTCTTTCCCTTCTTCCACCATTTTTTCTGAGATATCACTCGAAAAAACGGTTGCACCTGCTTGTGCCAGCGGAATACTCAAGCTGCCAACTCCACATCCCGCATCGCAGATCGTCAAATCTGCTAGATTTTCATCTGCTTTGAACCAGTCCAGCAAAGTATCGACTGTTTGCTGATGCCCTGTGCGGATATCGAGTTGTACCTTATTTACTTCACCATCGCCGTAGATACGTTTCCAGCGATCGAAGCCCGTGGCATTGAAATACTCACGCACTTCGGTTTTATCATCCACTCCGTTCATATATCCGCTTGTGATCTCGTTGATTCGCCTCAACTATCGTATTACGACGATCGCCCCTGAACCCAGATCAGAGCGAAATTCCGCGAAGAGACTCCCCACTCCCCATCTCCCCACTTCGCAAAATCCATCCACTTGACGACTAGAAAAGATATCGCCTGACTTTGTGGTGCAAGAACTGGTCTTACTTTTGGTCTTATTCGTGGATTGCTAATAATTTGCGTACAAACATGAGGTTCTTATGAAATTTTCATGTAGCCATCACTACGCCTCGGTATTCTCAGGTATTCTACGAGAAGGCAAAACCCCAAATCACTCGGCAGTTGCCCGTAATTTTACAGGTCTGTTGAGGCTGTGAGGGAACTTTTGCTTTGACAAGTCAATCTGAGTATCTTGGGGGCACCTGAACCGTGCCCCGTTTTTTAGGGGTTTTCGGATTTCTCTGAACAGGGATAAGTCTACGGAGGGCAACGAGTTACGCACCACCTGTCCTATATCGAAGTGTAAGAGAGTTTGAGAAAATTTACGGAATTCAGTGAGACAGAATTGTATCTGTCACATAAAATTTGTTTACGAAGCAATATTTGTGGTGAGACGCTGCATTTGGATTTCTTGACCAACTTGGCTCCAGCGTAAAAGACGCGCAGGCTGATATAGATAGGTTGGAAGATGTATTGCAGTGCGGGGAGCAGTCGTCGATAGCGCGATCGCAGTTCCCAGATCACAAAGGTTCCAATTCACCAGATTTTGCACACCTGAAAAGAGCGATCGCGTTGTTCCGGCTAAAGTGCCGTCGAATAATCTTGCGGTTCCATTCGTTACTTCGATTTGTCGAGTGTCCCAAGGATAGCGTCCGTCCGGGAGTCCAAGCGGTGAAAGGGCATCACTGACAAGAAAAATTCCGCGATCGTATTCGCTCGCTTTGAGCAAAATCTCCATCATGATCGGTGAGACATGCTGCCCATCTGCAATTAAGCCACAATAAACGTGAGGATTTGTAATGGCGGCTCCTAGTAGTCCAGGTTCGCGATGGTGCAAACTGGGCATCGCGTTGAAAGCATGTGTGACCATTGAAGCGCCTTGATCAAAGGCTTGTTGGGCTTGGGTTGCGGTTGATTGAGAGTGTCCGAGACTAACGGTAATGCCGAGAGATTTGAGATATTCGATCGTGGCTCCACTGGGATCGAGTTCTGGAGCTAACGTTATGACTTTGACGATCGAGGCATAATCGCCTAAAACCTGTTTAATCGTTTCAATTGTGCAGGGCAGAAGAAATTCTTCAGGATGTGCGCCTCGTTTTTGCGGATTGAGAAACGGACCTTCGAGATGAACGCCTAGAATTTCAGGATGATTGGCTTCAGCGATGATTTGGAGCGATCGCTGAATGTTCTCGATCGAGGTTGTAACAATTGTGGGCAAGAATCCATCGATACCTTGATGCCAAAGAAAGTCACAAATTTTGTCTAACTGGTGGGCGTTATCTGAGTTGAGATCGGGAAAGGCTAAGCCTAATGCCCCGTTAATTTGTAAATCAATGCCGCCTAACGAGATCCAATCTCCTTCAGCATCGATCACAAGGGTCGAAGTTTCGCTGGCTTCGGCTGGGGATTGGATCGAGGGTGCAATCTCAACGATTTTGTCATTCTCGATCAAGATTTGCTGCAAACCGGAGAAACCAGGAACTTGAGCATTGATAATCAGCATGTTTTAGTGTTTGATCTGGATTCGTTTTGGATTTTCGCACATGAGTCAGCCGCTAATTGGGATCATTATGGGAAGCGATTCGGATCTGCCGACGATGCAGGCAGCGATCGCAGTTTGTGAAGAGTTTGGTGTGCCGTGTGAGGTGGAAATTGTCTCGGCACATCGCACGCCAGAGCGGATGGTGCAGTATGCAAAAGAGGCGCATACTCGTGGATTGAAAGTGATTATTGCCGGGGCTGGAGGTGCAGCGCATTTGCCAGGAATGGTGGCATCAATGACGGTGTTGCCTGTGATTGGGGTTCCGGTACAGACGAAGACGCTTCAGGGGGTCGATTCGCTGTATTCGATCGTGCAAATGCCTGCGGGAATTCCAGTGGCGACTGTGGCGATCGGGAATGCCAAAAATGCAGGACTCTTGGCTGTTCAGATTTTGGGCAGTCATGATGCTGAGTTGTTTGCCAAACTGCAAGCGTATCGCCAGAGTTTGACGGAAATGGTGCAGCAAAAGCAAGCCGAGTTAGGGCGCGTTGGATATCAGCAGTATCTTCAACAGATGTAACGTTTCTATAACCGATCGTAATTTGGTTCAAACTCAAATGGGAGACTGGAAATCGCTTGCTCATAAGCTTTTCAGTAATTAGGAGATGAGTGGATGACCTTGCGATCGGTTGAGCCTTCTAAGAAAAAACTTTGGTATGCCGCAATTAAACCGCCGATGTATAGCGTTGCGGTCATGCCAATTTGGGTGGGATCTGCGGTGGCTTTTGCAGAGACTCGATCGTTGAATCTTCTGGTATTTTTTACGTTTCTAATTTCTGCAATTTTGATTCTGGCTTGGGAAAATCTCAGCAATGACGTGTTTGATTCTGAGACAGGAGTCGATGTCAATAAGGCGAATTCGGTCGTGAATTTGACTGGAAATAAGTCGCTGATCTTTTGGATTTCCAATGCTTTTTTGGTAGCGGGATTATCGGGAATTTTGGCGATCGCGCTGATGCAGGGTGACTTTACCGTGATTGGGTTAGTGCTGGCTTGTTGTGCGATCGGTTATATCTATCAAGGACCTCCATTTCGATTGAGCTATCAGGGTTTGGGCGAGCCATTGTGTTTCTTAGCATTTGGACCTTTAGCATTTTCGGCGGCTTATTATAGTCAGACTAAAGCTTGGTCAGGAACGAATTTAGCGGCTTCGATCGGAGTGGGAATTGCGACGAGTTTGATTCTGTTTTGTTCGCATTTTAATCAAGTCGAAGATGATGCAGCGATCGGGAAAAAGTCTCCGGTGGTTCGGCTTGGCGCGAAGCGCTCTGCTCAGCTTCTTCCTTGGATTTGTGGCAGCTTTTATGCGTTGACCATTCTATTTGTCATTTTGAAACTGTTCCCAGTTTGGACGTTGCTCTCGCTGCTGAGTTTTCCAGTTGCGAAAAGGCTATGTCATACAATCGGTTCACAGTATCATCAACCCCATAAACTCTTGCGTTGTCGATTAATTGCGGTTGAATTGCATTTTTGGTTCGGATTGCTATTTGGGTTAGGATTTCTGTTCCTGTAATGCAATTTGAATTTCGACCTTATCAACGACGATTTCGCCAATCTCTCAAAACACATTATGGAGAATGGTCAGTCCGGGAAGGAATTTTAATCCGATTAGATGATCGCTTTGGAGAAATTACGCCGCTGGAGTGGTTTGGCTCAGAATCGATGCAGGACGCGATCGAGCTTTGCCAATCTGCTCCCCATGACATCGATCTCGATTGGATTCAGCAAGTTCCGTTTCCAGCGTGTCAATTTGGATTTGAGTCGGCGCTTAATTCAGGGCAATTCCAAGCAATGCCTCAGAGTGCTTTGATGTCTGATGAATGGCGATCGCTCTGGGATCAGGGCTATCGAACGTTTAAATTGAAAATCGCGATCGCTCCAATCGAAATCGAAATCGCAACAGTCCAAGCCTTACTGGATCAATTACCGGAAAATGCAAACTTAAGACTCGATGCAAACATGGGGTTAACGGAATCTGAAACGCATCAATGGCTCGAATTTTGTGATCAATCCAGAATTGAATTGATCGAGCAGCCGATGCGAACCGATCAGTTTGAAACCATGCTGAAGTTGAGCCAGATGTATCGAACTGCGATCGCATTAGATGAGTCTGTCTCAACTTTGGCTCAATTGAAAGCGTGTTATGAGCGAGGCTGGCGCGGAATTTTTGTGATTAAACCAGCGATCGCGGGCTTTCCTTCTCAACTGCGCCAATTTTGTCGAGAACATCAACTCGATACAGTTTTTTCAACAGTGTTTGAGACTGAGATTGGTCGTCGGGCAGGATTACAACTGGCAGCGGAACTGAGTCAGCGAGCCGTTGGCTACGGGACAACGCATTGGTTTGATGAACTGAATAGCGAAGACTTTGAGGAGTTATGGAACAGCCTTTAAGTCGATTAGCGACATTTGATTTTGTAGAGCGTCGCCGAGTTCAGGAAATTGCTGAACTGCGGTATCGAGAGTTGTTGAAATATGAGCATGCGATGCCTCCGGCACACGCGAGCGTGACCGTGTTTTTATGCGATCGAGATCCAATTCAATGGATGGCAGGATTTATTGCAGCTTGTTCTGTGCCTTGTGAACTGTTTCTTTGCAATCCAGATTGGGGCGAAACCGAATGGAAACAGGTGTTTGAATTGGCTCAACCGACTCTGATTTGGGGAGAACCTAGGTTTGTGGAAGGCTTGGAGAATCGCCCCCTAAATCCCCCAAAATTGGGGGACTTTGAATGTCGAGAATTTCCTGATTTCAAAGTCCCCCAGAATGAGGGATTTAGGGTACTGAAGCCGACTGAAGCTCAGCACGAAGCGCTGCTGATCATGATTCCGACTGGAGGCACTTCTGGCAAAATTCGGTTTGCAATTCACACCTGGGACACTCTCACCGCTTCTGTTCAAGGATTTCGCCAATACTTTGAACTCGATCGCATTAACTCTTTCTGCGTTCTTCCGCTCTATCATGTCAGCGGTTTAATGCAACTGCTGCGATCGCTGCTCACAAACGGCACATTCACGCTTCAATCCTGGAAAAATCTAAACACCGACTTCGATCCGCAAAACTTCTTCATCTCTCTGGTTCCGACTCAACTCCAGCAATTGATGCCTCATGCAGATTGGCTCGCCAAATTCAGAACCATTTTGCTCGGAGGCGCACCCGCTTGGTCAAATCTCCTTGAAGACGCACGATTGAAACATCTTCCGATCGCCCCAACTTACGGGATGACCGAAACTGCTTCTCAGATTGCAACGCTCAAACCTGCTGATTTTCTCAAGGGTGTTCAAGGGTGTGGGCAAGTTTTACCTCATGCAGAAATTACGATCGCTCATCAAAAACTCTTAATCCGCTCAAAATCCTTGATGCTTGGGTATTACCCGAATCTCGATCAGCCTGAAACCTTTGAACCTGACGATTTGGGATACTTTGATGAACAAAACTATCTCCATCTCATCGGTCGTGACAGCAACAAGATCATTAGCGGCGGTGAGAACATTTTCCCGGCAGAAGTGGAATCTGCAATTCGATCAACCAATCTTGTCCGAGATATTCACGTTTTAGGAATTCCGGACGAAATCTGGGGACAGAGCGTGACGGCAATTTATGTTCCTGATGATGAAACGGTTACGTTTGAAGAGATTAAAACTGCCTTAAAATCACACTTAACTTCATTCAAAATTCCTAAACGATGGATCGCTGTCGCTCAGATCCCACGAAGTTTGCAAGGAAAAATCCAGCGCCATCGCATCGAAGCAATTCTGGATTTACATAAAAGATCTGACAGTTGACGAAATCACGTACTACACTTGTATTATAAATCTGACAAACCTATTCCAAAAGGAGACCGTTCATGCATACCTTAACTCGCACCAGCACAACGGAAATGGAAGTGACGAGCATCCGTTTAGAGCGTGAGTTGAAGGAGGAGCTAAAAGCACTTTCTGGCAACCAAGGCTATCAAGCGCTCATTCGCGACATTTTGTGGAACTATGTGCAACAGCGATCGGGCAGCTATTCCCCCTCTCTCTCATCCGCCGATGTGCGTGCCACTCTATCTGCTACCGCTCAAACCGACGATCGCTGCGCCCTTACTGGCAAACCTATCCGCTCCGGCGAGAATATACTCTTGGGACTCACGATCGAAGGCAATCTTATTCCTCTCAGTCTGGGCAGTCTGCCTTAACAGCATTTTGTCGGGATGAGGAGAACAAATTGTTTCCTTTCTCCTTATCCCTGTTATAATATTTCTCATTGCGCGGATGTGGCGGAATTGGTAGACGCGCCAGATTTAGGTTCTGGTTTCGCAAGAAGTGAAGGTTCAAGTCCTTTCATCCGCATTTTTCAATCTATTTCAGGTAGCTTAATCCAACGAAGTTGCGGCAAGATCTTCTCATAGAAGTGAGGAACCGATATGACGCACTCTTCGATCGTTCAAAACTATATCAATGGCGAATGGTCTATTCCCGAAACTGAAACTTATTTAGAAGTCAGAAATCCAGCCACGATCGAAGTTTTAAGTAAAGTTCCGCTCTCGCCTGCGCGTGAAGTCGATCGAGCCGCTCAAGCTGCTCAAACTGCATTTCAAACCTGGCGACGCACGCCCGCGACTGAACGCGTGCAGTATTTATTCAAGCTCAAGACATTGCTCGAGGAGCATTTCGAGGACATTGCCCAGACGATTACACTCGAATGTGGCAAGACGCTTGCAGAATCCAAAGGCGAAATGAGACGCGCGATCGAGAATGTCGAGGTTGCCTGTGGAATTCCCATCTTAATGCAGGGCTATAACTCAGAAGACATTGCGCGTGGCATTGATGAACATATGATTCGCCAACCGCTGGGAGTCACCGCAGTCATTACACCGTTTAACTTTCCAGGTATGATTCCATTTTGGTTTATGCCTTACGCGATCGCATGTGGCAACACCTGCATTATTAAGCCGTCTGAACGGGTGCCTCTGACCATGCAGCGCATCTTTACTTTGCTCGAACAAACAGGCTTACCCAAAGGCGTGGTCAATCTGGTCAATGGAGCGAAAGAAGTGGTCGATGCTTTGCTGGATCATGCCGCAATTCGATCGATTAGCTTTGTCGGATCGACGGGAGTCGCGAAATATGTCTATAGTCGGGCAGCCGCAAATGGGAAAAGGGCACAGTGCCAAGGTGGCGCGAAAAATCCCGTCATTGTGCTACCGGATGCAGATATTGCGATGACAACGAAAATTATGGCAGATAGTGCTTTTGGATGTGCAGGACAACGATGTTTAGCTGCTTCAATTGCCATTACAGTTGGCAGTGCAAAATCTACTTTTACAGATGCGATCGCTGAAGCTGCAACCTCGCGCCAAGTTGGGTTTGGACTAGATTCTGGCGTACAAATGGGACCTGTGATCACTCATCAAAGTAAGACCCGAATTGAAACTATCATTCAACAAGCAGAAACAGAAGGTGCAACTGTTTTAGTCGATGGTCGAGCACCCAAAATTTCTGGATATGAGCAAGGTCACTTTGTTCGACCAACCATTTTGCAGAACATTGATCCGGCAGGTGAAATTGCTAAAACCGAGATTTTTGGGCCAGTGCTGAGCTTGATTCATCTCGATTCAATCGAAGACGCGATCGCCCTGATCAATCAAAGCCAATACGGAAACATGGCTTCCCTGTTTACTTCTAGTGGAGCTGCAGCCCGAAAATTCCGCTACGAAGCTGAAGCGGGGAATATCGGAATTAATATTGGAGTTGCAGCACCGATGGCATTCTTCCCGTTTAGTGGTTGGAAAGAAAGCTTTTTTGGGGATTTGCATGGTCAAGGATGGCAAGCGATCGAATTCTTCACCCAGACGAAAGTGATTGTCGAACGCTGGCATGACTGGACACGACAGTTTTAAGAGATCGATGCAGCCCAAACCCGATGCGAGATTCAGACAGAGTTTTCTTTTTAGGGGCGCTATTGAGGCACGTTGAAGGAGATCTCTTCCTGCAACTCTGAAAAGTCAATAAATTCTCTGTTCCGGGATTCTGCATCATTCAGACGGGCTAATACTTCAGGATGCAGGGCTTCTGACGCGCGTTCTTGCACGCTTGTAAAGAAGAAAAAGCGAGTACTACCGACGCAGAGGCAATCCCCATCCTGAAGTCGCTGGCGCTGTTGAACTCTTGTTCCATTGATGTACGAGCCATTCATACTATTGAGATCAACGAAGTAGAAGCCTTCATTCACAACATAGAGAATCACAGCATGACGACGAGAAAGCTTGCGATCCTGTAGGGGCAACGCTGCCGATCGATTACGTCCGATCGTCCAAACCATTTGCGGTTGTCTAAGACTCATCGATTCGCTTCTCAGCAAATTGGTGACGAGCCATGCCTGTTGACCCGACACAACGCCTTGAATATAGCGAGGTTTCGCTTCTGGAGTGACCGGAGACTCGATCGCGGATTTCGCTTCTTCAAGATCGATCGTCAACGTTGGGCTTTTGGCGATTTGCTGTTCTTCAGGGTTTTCCTCATCTAGCTGTTCTTCCAGTTCTTCCCAGAAGGATGCGAGGGCATCCGGAGATTGATTTGTGACAGCAGAAATCGCAGAATGGCGATCGTCTGGGCTATGAAATGCTTTTATCATGAGGCTTTCCCAAAAACAGGTCAAATCTGAGGTAGGTCTACTGATCTAGATTTCCCCGGATTGGGAAGAGGGAGACGATTTTGAATTTTGGATTTTCAATTGGGAGACCAGAAAAAGAACCTTTCCTGATTGATTCTGCACCTCTGACTGAATTGTAAACGCTGGCGATATGTGAGTCTCGATCGCGAAAATACGCTGATACGCGGGAAAATCACCTTGACAATCTGATCGATCGCAGTAGAATTGCACAAATCCGTTTGATTTTTTGTAGATCAGACGTTCTAAGTGTGCTATCTATTATAGAAATTCCGCTAATTTAGCTCACTTGTTTGATTCCGGGCTACACTAAACACTGTTTTTTACTGACTCCCTGTGTACGTTAAGCGTGTTGAACTAACAAATTTCAAGTCTTTTGGCGGCACAACGCCGATTCCGTTGCTGCCAGGGTTCACCGTGATCTCAGGTCCAAACGGATCAGGGAAGTCAAATCTACTGGATGCATTGCTCTTTTGCTTAGGGCTAGCAGGCTCAAAAGGGATGCGGGCTGAGCGATTGCCTGACCTGGTAAATCATGCACAGGCCACGAAAGGGCGAGCAACCGTCGAAGCGGCAGTGACAACAGTATTTGATCTATCAGATGAATTAGATCTGTTTAATGCTCTCAGCAATCCAGATGAAAGTAATATCGATGTTTCATTGAATGAGCCAAGTCAGAGTTCGGCAAATGGACATCATGAGAATGGTCATGTCTCTGCACCAGATGTCGTTTATGAATTAAACGGTTCTGAAAATGGTAACAGCAACGGTGAAATTAACGCAGAGTGGAAAGTGACTCGTAAATTGCGAGTAACACAGCAGGGAACGTATACGTCAAACTATTTCATCAATGATGAACCCTGTACGTTAACAGAACTGCATGAGCAGTTGAACCGGATGCGGATCTATCCTGAGGGATATAACGTTGTCTTGCAAGGGGACGTAACTCGGATCATTTCGATGAACGGGCGAGAACGTCGTGAAATCATTGATGAATTGGCAGGAGTTGCTTCATTCGATCGCAAAATCAACCAAGCGAAAGACAAGCTCGATGCGGTAAAAGATCAAGAAGATAAATTTCACATTGTCGAGCGTGAATTGATCGAGCAGCGCGATCGCTTAGCTCAAGATCGGATCAAAGCCGAGAAATACAAAAAACTGCGCGCAGAACTTCAAGCGAAAGAACAGTGGGAAGTCGTTATCCGTTACGAACAAGCCGCGCAAGGCGTTCGCAAATTACAAGAGCAAATTCAATCCGATGAAACAGCGATCGCTGATTTGACTGAACAGCTAGCAGCACTGCAACTTGAAATCAATCAAGTGACTGCTGAATTAGAGAAACTGAATGCACATGTGCGATCGCTCGGTGAAGAAGAACAAATCGCAGTGCAATCGACCCTCGCAGCGCGAGAAGCTGAACTGCGCCAGTTAGAACGTCAACAGCAAGACTTGCAGAAATCAAGCCAGGATTTGATTGCGACTTTATCCAAAGCGCAGCAAGACCTCCAAGAAAACATGCAGACCTTGGCAGCACTGACCCGTGAGAAAGAATCCATCGAAACCCAAGAGCTGATTGCGGCAACCCAGAAGCGTGATCAAGCCAAGGCAGTCCTTGAGAAGAAACGCGAACAGGCAAATGCTTCGGCTGCCAATGCAGAGGCTTGGGTGCAAGAACAAACCCAATTGCACCATCACATCGAAACCTTGATCAAAGCTCTGGAGCCGCAACGGGCTGAACAAGCTGGATTGAGAGAAAAAACCAATCAACTCGATCGCCAAGTTCAAGAGCAAACAGAAGCCCTCAGAACAACTACAGCCGAATTGAATCAGCAGCAGATCGCAGCAGCAGATATCACTCAACGATTTGCAGCCGCGACGCAGCAAGTTCAATCGATGGCGCAAGCGCTCGCGGAAGTTGAACAAGAGTTGCAGATTCAACAAGAAACTGAGAAACGATTACTTGCTGAACAACGAGATAAGCAACGCGCCTTAGATAAATTAGAAGCCCAAACGCAAGCAGTGCAAGAAGCACAAGGCACTCAGGCTTCACAAGTCATCATGAAAATGGGACTATCCGGAGTGTGTGGCTTAGTCGCAGAACTCGGACAGGTTACTTCGCGCTATCAGCTTGCCTTAGAAACCGCAGCCGGTGGGCGACTGGCAAATATTGTCGTCGAAGATGATGCGATCGCTGCTGCCGCGATCGATATTCTCAAACAGCGTCGGGCTGGACGAGCCACATTCTTACCGCTCAATAAACTCAAGCCGCCTCATATTCCCAATCGTGCCACGATGCGATCGATGCAGGGCTGCATTGATTATGCGATTAATTTAATCGACTTCGAGGATCGCTATTACGACGTATTTGCTTACATCTTCGGTACAACTGTTGTCTTTGAGACACTCTCTGATGCGCGACGACATATCGGGCAATATCGGATTGTGACCTTAGATGGCGAATTACTCGAATCGAGTGGAGCAATGACCGGGGGAAGTAGCGGCGCTCGATCGTCGTTACGATTTGGCAAAGGTCAAGCCGCAGAATCACCGGAAATCACAGCATTAAAGCGGCGACTGCAAGAAATCGATCAGATTTTGGGACATTGTGAAAGCTCGATCGCGAAAGCAACCATTCTTCAGAAAGACCGCACCAAATTTCTCAGCGATGCGCGTCAACAACACGCAGAATTGAAAGTCAAAGCGGATCAAGCCAAAGTCGAACTCGATCGCCTGGAAAAACAACAAATTCAACTCACCCAGCAGCTTGAAACCAATCAAAAAGAACTGGCAGCA
Organism: Leptolyngbya sp. GGD; assembly: GCF_026735145.1. NCBI lineage: Bacteria > Bacillati > Cyanobacteriota > Cyanophyceae > Leptolyngbyales > Leptolyngbyaceae > Leptolyngbya > Leptolyngbya sp. GGD. The sequence goes on along the minus strand of NZ_JAPQKE010000002.1, from coordinate 985,498 downwards.
GCGCAAGTTCGCTTACAAGTCTTAGAGTCGGAACTTCCAGTTCAAGAGGCGAATTTAGCCCGGTTAAGAACGACCTTGGCGGAATTAGAGCAATCGCAGTCTCATAGCGAATGGCAGCAAATTCAAGCGGGCATTCGGGAATTAGAAACCGATCTGAACCAGAAAGAGGGAGATTTAAGAGCGATCGAACAACGCTCCCAAGATCTTGAAACTCAGAGAAAACTATTACAGGAAAAAATCGAGCAGGGACAGATCCGAATTCAGGAATCTCGAACCCAGCAAACTCTGCAATTGCAGCAGCAATCAGAAAATACAAATCAACAAACTGCCGTCAATACCCAGATCACCGAACTCAAAGCCACACTTGCTGAACTCGATAAAACCTTAGGCGAAGAACGACACAAACGCGATGCGGTCGATCGACAGCTCCGCGAACTTCAGAATCGCCAGCAGCAGCACATTTGGCAACGTGATCAAACGCTAGAGACTCAGCAATCTCGTCGAGCTAGCCTCGCTGAACAGCAAGCAGCCCTCGAAGCCCAACGCGCCGAACTGCCTGATCCGGTTCCTGAAATTCCCGACAATGCCACTCGCGATCTCGGACAACTTCAGCACGAACTCCGTTCGATGCAAAAACGCCTTCAGGCAATGGAACCTGTGAATATGTTGGCGTTAGAAGAATACGATCGCACTCAAGCCCGTTTAGACGAACTCACCGAAAAACTCGAAACGTTACAAGAAGAACGTACTGAGTTGCTGTTAAGAATTGAAAACTTTACCACGCTGCGACAGCGCGCCTTCATGGAAGCTTATGAAGCGGTTGATTTGAACTTCCAGAAGATCTTTGCCACCTTATCGGATGGCGACGGGCGTTTACAGCTTGAAGATCCAAACGATCCATTTAACGGCGGATTGAACCTGATCGCTCACCCGAAAGGCAAACCTGTGCAACGGCTTGCCTCCATGTCGGGAGGTGAAAAATCTTTGACCGCGCTCAGTTTCATTTTTGCCCTTCAGCGGTATCGTCCCTCCCCGTTCTACGCGTTTGACGAGGTTGATATGTTCCTAGACGGAGCAAACGTCGAGCGATTAGCTAAAATGATTCAGCAGCAGGCGCAACAAGCTCAATTTATTGTCGTGAGTTTGCGTCGTCCGATGATCGAACGCGCTCAGCGAACGATCGGGGTTACTCAAGCACGAGGAGCCTTTACCCAAGTCCTGGGTATCAAACTTCCTCAAAGTGTTTAAGAATCGGATCACGTTCGGCATTCCGTATCGTTTGATCCTTCATATGGTTTGATAATTAGAAAAAAGCGTAAATAGACAGGATTCGGGACTCAATGACAGAAGAATTTCGCCAACGCTCCGACATACTTGGAACTCAGGTGATTACACGCACCACAGGCAAACGGCTTGGCGTGGTGAGTCAGCTTTGGGTGGACATTGACAGCCAAGCGGTTGTTGCCCTCAGTTTGCGCCCGAATCTGTTCTACGGCACTGCTCAACCGATGATGCTCGATAGCATTCGCCAGATTGGGGATGTGATCTTAGTCGATGACGAAGATGTGATCGAAGATGTCGATCTTGAAGGCTACAGCAATTTGATCGGATACGAAGTCATTACTGAAACGGGTGAACTGCTTGGAAAAGTTCGAGGCTTCCGATTTGATATCGATAGCGGCAGATTAGATGCATTAACGATCGCATCAATTGGACTGCCACTCATTCCCGATCAAGTTGTTAGCACCTACGAACTCTCGATCGATGAAATCGTCAGCAGTGGTCCCGATCGCCTCATCGTCGTCGAAGGCTCGGAAGACCGCATGAATCAACTCAGCGTCGGCGTGCTTGAACGTCTCGGCATTGGTCGTGCCCCCTGGGAAAAAGACGAACCGCAATATTTGGCTCCAGCCCGTCCTGAAAATCAGCTTCCTTCGGGTCAGCCTACTCAAGTGAATGTGCAACCGCGCATTCAACAACCCGTTGAAGAAACCTGGAGCGATGACGATTTAGGCTATGACGACGAGCCGCGTTATCGTGAACCGATTCCGATCGAGCGAAATCAAGAACCTCCGCGTCAGCAATATCGCGAAGCGCAAGCCTATCCACCGCCAGAAGCGTACGAAGAAGACGAAGAAGACGAATTGGATAACTGGGGCAGTTTGGCAACCGTCGATGATGAAGAGGATAATCTCGACACCAAATCAACCTGGGTAGACGAAGAGGAAGAAGAAGCGATCGTTGTAGATTACACCCCGGTCGTGGATACAGAACCGGGAACTCAACCTACTCCAGACAGCTTTGAACCCGGCAATCTCGATGAAGATCCTTGGGCAGAACAGCCTCAAGCTGAAGCCGAAGAGGATGAAGACACGCTAGAAGTCCCGGCTGAAGACACAGAGGATGAATCTGAACGGATTCCGCTCAACATTCCTGAGAAGCCGAAACAAAAACAACCCGAATATGAAGAGGAAGGCTACTAAGCTGATCTCTCATGTCTACCGTGGGGTAGGTATCTTGCCCACTCAAATCCAGAGGCAGGCAAAGATGCCTGCCCCACTGTTTATTTCATATGTCAAACAGCTCTGAACTCACTTCTACTTCCACATCTCATCCATTTACTCATGGGCACACTTTTTCCAGCCCCGGTGGACATTTTACCTATCGCGTAATTGGCGCTTGCTGTCGCTTATTCGATCGAGAACAGCTTCCCTACCCCTGCTGCCGAATCGAATGGCGTGGAAAAGAACCCAGTTGGCGCAGAATTGGACGACGGTTTATTGTCGATTTGGCAACTCGCAACAGTCCTTCTTACAGCGTCGAAATCGTCGGACGTGAGGCGCACGAGCCAATCGTCATGACGTTGTATTGGTGCAAACTGCCTCAGCCTCTCAAAGAATGGTGGCATTCCAGCAAACCTGCGACGATCGATTCAACTAATTCTCGACTTGCAGAAGACATCAAAATCGAAGGATAAACGGCACTGCCCCAGCGGGGATGAATCACGGTGAAGCAATTGCCGATCGCTTTTGTTGCATATCCTAATGTCGATCGCACAACCGCCACATCATCGAGCCGCAAAGACCCGGATTCTGACAAAATCGGCAACCCCGTTTTCGGATCAAACAAATCCGCTAAGTGCCCTTGTTGGCGGAGCATTTCTGTCACTTTCAAACCAAAAGAGAGAAACTGCGATCGCAACACTTGCTTTTGATGATCCGCTTCCGGGCAGTGTTCTGTTAACTCGCGATCGGCAGGCTGTAGAACCACCACGATCGAGCGAATTGGGTCAGACCAATCTGGCAATAACTTCTCAGAATGCTGACAAATAAATTCGCTCGGTGGATGGACAGAATATTGCATCACAAAGTAAAAAGAATGAATCGATCGGATATAGTGCTAATGCACCATTTTTCTGTTAGATATGCCGCAGTTTGAATCGGCTATTGATCATCTTAAATCGCTTGATCATACAGTGACCCATTCAGGAAAAGAAATATCATCTCCTAAACTTTTCTACACCCATGATAACGGTCAGCTTTGGCTCGGCGATGCGGTTGAATGGCTGAAATCACTACCTTCTGAGTCGATCGATTTAGTGTTTGCCGATCCGCCTTACAATCTTAAAAAAGCAGAATGGGACAGTTTTGAATCTCAGAAATTGTATCTCGAATGGTCACTGCAATGGATTGAACAAGTCGCCCGAATTCTCAAGCCGACAGGAACGTTTTATATTTGTGGCTTTTCTGAAATATTGGCTGATCTAAAACTACCCGCCTCGCAATTTTTTCAAGGATGCCGTTGGCTGATTTGGCACTACAAAAATAAAGCGAACTTATCAAATGATTGGGGTCGATCGCATGAAAGCATTTTGCATTTTCGCAAATCAAGAAAATTCACCCTATCGATTGAGAACATCCGCACTCGTTACGGTGAACATACCCTGAAATATCCCGAACATCCGCAAGCCGAAACCAGCCAATACGGCAAGGGCAAAAAAGTAACGAAGCTTTGGCAGCCTCACCCAAAAGGCGCAAAACCTCGCGATGTGATTGAAGTGCCAACCACCTGTAATGGCATGAATGAAAAAACACCGCATCCCACTCAAAAACCCGAAGAATTGGTGAGAAAATTCGTCTTAGCTTCTTCTCAACGAGGCGATCGCATTCTCGATCCGTTCCTGGGTTCTGGCACAACTGCAGTCGTTGCCGAACAACTCGGACGGAACTGGCTCGGTTGCGATCGACACGCAGAATACTTAAGTTGGGCGATCCCCAGAATCGAATCGGCTAAAAAACAATCCGATGAAGCATGGTTTTGGGAAGACCGCAATCGCGAAGAACGACGTTCAAAAAATCGCGAAACATCATAATCTTGTATGGCAATATGTTGACGATCGTGCGCGTCACGTATATCTTTTTCTGGCAACGGTACAAGGAGCTTTTGTGGTTATTCTAATTGGCATTCTCGCTGGTCTTGTCGGATTCGTTCTGCTCGTCTTGTTGCTGCTCGAAGCTCAATATTGGCAGCGTCCAAGCAATACACTGGAGATGACCTCGGGCAAATGGGAACTCGCAGTCTACGAACCCCAGCGATACGTTCTAGTCGGTCAGATCGAATTGACCAATTTAACGCGCCGTTTAGAAGTCATGGCTCCTACGGTTCATGCAGAAGTTCAACTCCTTTCTTCGGGGAGCCTAGAGGGGATTCAAGTCAAAACTCGGATCATTCCCCGCTTCCAAGGCGCAGAACCTCGCAATGATGGCTATTGGGAAGCCCACATCATTAAGAGTATGGGACATGACCCAATCGAAGTGATTGTCGAAATCGAAGGCGCCAATCTCAGCGAATTAAAAGTCGCTTGGATTCAACTGCATTACGTTTCCTATGGCTCTCGAGGTCGATTCCCCAAAATTCGCCATGTCATCGTGCCCCTGAAGTTCCCGGCAGTCGAAGACTCAAAACGCTGGCGACCCGCACAAAATGCTGATGTGTTGCCGATTAAGACCCATTTGCTGACGCACTTAGATGATCCCGTGAGTGTCGTGAAACGGTATGTCATGCCTCATGCTCAACCCGGGGATATTGTGACGATCGGTGAATCTCCGATCGCGATTATGCAAGGTCGTTACCGCCATCCCAGCGAGATCAAACCCGGTTGGTTAGCAACTCGGCTGTCTTACATGTTCCATCCGACCTCCAGTTTGGCGACTGCTTGCGGACTGCAATCGCTGATTGATATCGAAGGCGAAGCACGGGTACTGTTTGCATTTATTGTTGGCTCGATCGCGAAAATTTTTGGGGTGAAAGGCATGTTCTACCGCCTCGCAGGTGAACAAGCGCGATTGATCGATGACGTGACTGGAACAATTCCGCCCTATGACCAATTTATCGTCATGGGTCCTGAAAACTCTCAGGAATTATGCGATCGCATTCAACGAGAAACTGGGCTATCTGCGGCAATTGTGGATGTGAACGACTTGAAACGAGTTAAAATATTAGCAGCATCGTCAGGCGTATCTACGTCCTTGCTGCATCAAGCTCTCATCAGCAATCCTGCTGGAAATGCCAACGAACAGACTCCTGTAGTTCTGATTCGTCCGACCGATACCTTTACAGAACGCGCTACTGTTGGGCTGCAATCGGCAAAATAACCTTAAATAAATACCCCTTAAGGTTTACCTAATGCCCTTGCCCAACGCTTAACCTGGGGTTGAATTGCTGCTGATATCCTTATGTCTCGACTTCCTCAGAAGACTGCTTCCGTTGTCATCCGTCCCGTCCAATATCGTGATCTCGATGCGATTGATCAACTTGCTCAGCAATCGCCAGAAATCAACTTGCCCCACTGCTCGACCGTGCGCGAGAAAACGGTATCGCTGCGGAATTGGTACGGAGTTCTGAAGGTGCTCAGCCTGTTTCCCAATCCTTTTCAGTCGCTCTCCTGTGTGCATGTGGCTGAATTGAATCAAAAGATTCAGGGCATGATTCGAGTCTCGCCTTTTAATCGGACAGGCAGCACTTGGAGAGTCGATCGCGTCATGGTCACTCCTGCGATCGTGGAATCTGACCAGGCAGAAGCACAAGTTCTCACGAAAGTCGATGTGGGATCGCTGCTCATTCGATTCTGTCTCGAGCGAATTTGGCAAGCGCGAACTTGGGTTTTAGAAATTGATGTCAACGACAAGTCAGCCTTAGATCTGTATCGCCATAATGGATTTCAACCTTTGGCGAATATGACCTATTGGTCGATTTCGACCGAGCAACTTCAGACGCTAGCTGAGCGTGAGCCAGACTTACCGAATTTGCTGCCCGTCAGTAATGCCGATGCTCAACTGCTGTATCAGTTGGACACAATGGCAATGCCGCCTCTGGTACGGCAGGTGTTCGATCGACATATCCAAGATTTTAAGACCAGTGTATTTGGCAGCTTGGTCGAGTGGGCAAAGCAGATTTTGACGCGCACTGAAGTTGTGAGTGGATATGTGTTTGAGCCGCAGCGCAAAGCGGCAATCGGATATTTCCAACTACGACTCAGCCGCGACGGTTCACAACCGCATACGGCACAGCTCACCGTCAATCCTGCTTACACCTGGCTCTATCCTGAATTGATGGCGCAGATGGCGCGGATTATGCAGGATCTCCCGGCTCAAGAATTGCAAATTGCATCACCGGATTATCAACCCGAGCGTGAGGGCTATTTAGATAGCATTGGCGCAGAGCGGATTGGACATACGCTTTTGATGTCTCGCTCAGTTTGGCACAAAGTTCGAGAAACAAAATCGATCGCAGAAGGATTACAGTTGGCAGAGATGCTGCAAGGCTTGCAGCCTGCCCGAAAGCCGGTGCCAGGACGAATCTCGATGATGAAATCGACGAAAATTACGTCTCCAGATCAGCCAGAACCAAAGTCTGAAACGCCAAAAAATGTGCAAGAACTTCTCAAGATGGCTCAAGACCCGCACCGTGAAGATCCCTGTTGCTAAATGGAAAGAGTTGCAGCCCTTGGACTAGATGTGGGTCAGAAACGCATTGGAGTTGCGGGCTGTGATGGAACAGGATTAATTGCCACAGGGCTAACCACGATTCGGCGCAAATCGTACTCGCAAACGATCGAAGAACTGCGTCAAATTGTGGTTGATCGACAAATTGAAATTCTTGTCATCGGATTGCCTTATTCAATGGATGGAACGCTTGGAAAACAGGCGCTCCATATTCAGAAATTTGCGGCGACCATTTCCAATGCTTTAGCGTTGCCGTATGAATTTATCGATGAGCGATTAACCAGCTTTGAAGCGGAAGAATCGATGAAGGCAGCCAGAATTTCGCTACAAGAAAACAAGGAATTAATCGATCGTAAAGCTGCCGCTATCATTCTTCAGCAATGGCTAGATCAGCGAAGAGCAACTCGCGCTTAATTTTTCTACACTTAACATGAATTGCGGATTTGCAAAAAAATTCTGGGTACGTTGAAAGATACGGACTTACTTTCGTTTCTATTCATGAAATGAATCTTATATGCTTAGGCGCATCAATCTCCAGACGAAATTATTTCTTGCCTTTTTGGTTCCAACGTCGATCTCGTTAATTGGGCTTGCAAGTAGTTCTAATACGATTAATCGGTTGATGCAGAGCACGACTCACCTGAGCCATACGAGCCTGATTAAAGCGAATGGGCTTTGGAAAATGATCGAAGGGCGATCTCAGATTGCAGCCGCACAAAATACTCTACTTCAGCATGAACTTTCTCCCCAGGAGCGCACCATTGCCCTCACTCGAATTGAAACGGCTTGGGAACAAATCAATCAAGGCATGAACCAGGCGTTTCAATCGTCAAAATTTGAAGGCACCCTGAAATTTGAGCAGACCTTTCTCTGGGATTGGCAACGGTGGAAGCAAACCCATCAGAAGTTTTTACTCACGGAGAAAGCATTTTTTCAGTTTAGAATTGCTGACCCACAACAAGAACAGGCAAATTTATCCCTGAAGCCTTTCGATAAGTCCAAAATGCAGAAGATTGCAGCGGCTCTCAAAGCACGTAAGCAGCTCCTTGATGCCAAAGGACAGGAAAGCGCCGACTTTCAAGCAACTGAATATCCACTCGTATCGTTGCTGAACGATAGTCAAAAAATTGCCGCACAGATTCAGCAGGATGCGGCCGAAGAGGTTACCATTGCCCAAGGCTGGGCAGGACTTCTGATGGTTCTGATTCCTGTTACAGCAGGTGCAGTGGCTTGGGTTCTAAGTCGATCGATTGCGCAACCGATCGATCGACAAATTCACACGATGATCGAAGACCTCGAAGCTGCTAAAGATACACTTGAAGAAAAAGTGCAGGAACGCACTCAAGAACTAGAGCAGACCTTACAAGACCTGACTCAAGCCCAACTCCAATTGATTCAAGCTGAGAAAATGTCGAGTCTTGGAGAACTTGTCGCGGGAATCGCTCATGAAATCAATAATCCCGTTTCTTTCATTTACGGAAATTTATCCTACTTGAAAGAATATACTGACAAACTTCTAGATCTTCTAAAAATTTACCAGGAGCATTACCCCGAGCCAGTGGCAGCCATTCATACTGTGGCAGAAGAATCTGACCTAGAATTCATTCAGTCAGATTTGCGAAAAATTTTGGGTTCGATGAAATCGGGAACTGAGCGAATTCGAGAGATTGTCTTATCGTTGCGAAATTTTTCCCGGCTCGACGAAGCTGAATTTAAAGCGGTCGATTTACATGAGGGGATTGAAAGTACGCTACTAATTCTGTGTCATCGTTTGAACGCATCTCCTGATCGCCCAGAAATTCACATTCAGCGCGATTATAGTGAACTCCCGAAAGTTGAGTGTCAAGCTGGGCAACTCAACCAGGCCTTTATGAATATTTTGAGTAATGCGATCGACGCACTCGAATCAACTTCCCAACCTCAAATCACGATCCGCACCTCAGTCGTTGGAGAATCGGTCGAAATTGCGATCAGCGATAACGGCACAGGAATTTCCTCAGAAATCCAGCAGAAAATTTTCAACCCATTTTTTACGACAAAGCCTGTAGGGAAAGGAACAGGAATGGGAATGTCGATTAGTTATCAATTAATTGTTGAGAAGCACCACGGCAAATTAGAGTGTTGCTCAACAGAAGGAGAGGGGACAGAATTTCTGATTCAGATTCCGATTCGACAAACTACATAAGACTCTAGCTTCGACAAGATAGTCAATAGAATTCAGACGCCCTTTAATCAAGTCCATCAGAAGCGGACTCACCATTCTTTGCCTAATACCGTCTGCTACAGATTGCGTTGAAACTCTTCCAACGTATCGATCAAGCTGACTTGGCACTGCATAGGAAGTAGATCGAGCAAGGGAATTTCGCGTTTCCCTCCGCCAACTTTCACCAGAATGCTTTGGACAATGTTCAGCACGTCATCTTCTTGAATCGCTGCCCCACTCGAGACAAGCGGAAAAAGCCGTTCTGCTAAAACCGTATGCAAATGAGCATCGTTGAGATAGAGATGCCATTTTGCAATGTCGATATACACTGATTCACCGATTTCAGCAGCTAAGGCTTCGATTGTTTCTGAAGTTGTGGAGTTTGCCATAAGACTTTTTCAGGGTTCAACTTTCAAACCATACTGAATCTACGATGCCAAATTCTCCTATCTCTTGGGTGATTTTGAGGGTTTCTCTTTAGGTTTAAACCCTTTCGGTTGAGAAGTTGCGACAACAGGTTCAGAGTAGTCTGCGATCGCAAAAATATAAATCGCATGCGCCACTAAGACACTAGCCCAAGCACCTGTCACCCAAACTGACCATGACCAATCGGCTTTTTGTAAAATTCTGAAGAACCACATGCCAGAGTTTGCAGCCGCAAATAAAGCAACATGCGTCGCAAACGTCATACGATCGTCGAGTTGGCGATAGTCTGCGTCTTTACGATCAGGGATTCGAGACCAACGAGGAGGCATAGCAATTCCACAAGCAACGCCTCTATTTTAGCGAGGTGTGCGATCGTATAGCGATCCTGTTTGAGTTGATCAGTGCATTCTACTAATTACTGAGAACTGAGCGACACGCTTCGATCGCATGAATCACCTGATGCAATTTCCGCTCCGCCTGCCCTAATTCTAAAATCGCCCGTGCTTGCGAAAATCCCGCCTCAAGACTTGTGCAAGCTCCTGCTCTCCAAAGGTAAAATCCACAATTCCAAATGGTCGCCTGCATTAATTCCGAAGGCTCACCCCTCATCGCTGCACGCATCTGATCAATCAGATCCGGATTGGGTATTAGCGGCAATTCTTTCGCGGCAAATCCATAATCGCGAGGAACCAAGGTTAAGCGATCGAACTTTTCTCCCTCTGCCATCCCAATGATCGCCGTTCGATCGCGCGGCAAATCACAACTGCCTTCTAATCCTTTGACCGTGGTAAATAATGTGGTTCCTCGCAGCGCAAAGGCATCGCGAAACATGCCTTCAGTCGGCGGATGAACATACCCACAAATCAAATGCGACTCGCCTGCATACGGATTCCACATCAATTCCAGCGTCGAAAACGGCGGACGCTTGCCAATTTGCTCTCGATACTCCACCAATCCTTGAGCCAACGGAAAATGATGCGGCAAGTAGACAAATCCTAATCCAGTTTGCTGCAAAATTGCGTGAATCTGCTCCAGCGACACGGTTTTCCAATTCACGCCTAACCCATCCCAAAGCTCAATCAACGGAACGCCTTCTTTGGTTGGCATGCGATCTCCGCCGTGCAGTACAACTGGAACTCCTGCTGCTGCTAAAACGATCGCAACAAGCGGACTTAAAGGCGCAGTTCTCGATCGACCATCATAGGGGTTACACATCACCATCACTGGGATCTTGGATGCGATCGGGGGCAGCTTTTTACCTAACGCATCATAGGCATCTAACATCCCGGCTAGTTCTTCACCCGTTGGGCGCTTGATGCGATGAGAAATCATAAATGCCCCAATCTGAGCCGGGGTTGCTTCTTGCAGCAGCATCAAGCGAGCCGCAGTTTCTGACTCTTGGCGCGTCAAATTTTCGCTTGTATGCGGCCCACTGCCAACTTTTTTAAGTAACTCCCGGAACTCGTAACTCATAGTGCTTGCCTACAGAATGAATGAACCGCTGCAACCTTCCAAAGGGTTCCACAATACCAGATTGTTTCCTGCTCAAACGCCTTCACACGATCGCACTCGGACTTCGCTTCAGAAATGCAGGATGCATGATTTCCTGCACCAATGCCCGAAATCGTTGAATCGGTGGAATTTGCAATCGATCTTGCGTCGTCACCAACACCACTTGTCGCACTAAAACCGGATCGCTCGTCGATCGAATCACTAAAGTCGAATCTAAATGCACATCCTGAATCGCGCCTTGCGGTAACAAAGCAATCAATTCTCCCTGCCGCACAACACCGCGAAATGCATCTAAAGTATTCAGCTCCAAAGCTGCTTTCAACGTAACTCCTTGACGCTGAAACTGCTCTTGGACAAGCCGTTGCATTCCGTATCCATCTTTGAAAACAACTTGCGGATAGCGAACCAATTCTGACCAAGGCACTTGATCAAATTTCGTCAAAGGATGATCGGCTGCCATCAGAACCCGAACAGGCTCGTCGTAAAGAACATCTACAACCATTTCTGGACTCGCAGTGAGAAAGCGGTTATTCATCACGATCGCCAAATCTACCAAGCCATCTTTCAGGACTTTTAACGCGCGATCGCTCCCTAACGAAGTGACGCGAAGCTGAACGTCAGGATAGTCCTGACAAAATTGCTGCAACACAGGCGGCAAATGAAACGCACAGACCGAATGAATGGCTGCAACACATAGTTCTGGCTGTTTGCCGCATCGCAACTCTTCCAACTCACTGATGGCATTCTGCCATTCCTGGCAAATTTTGCGGGCGTGAGGTAGAAACTGTTCTCCCGCGATCGTTAATTTTGCCTGAGTCGTCCGATGAAACAGCGGCATCCCTAAATCAGCTTCCAATGCCTGGAGTTGACGGCTAATAGTCGATTGAGTGACCGCACATTTTCGGGCAGCCTGTTGAAAACTTCCGGTTTCAACGATCGCCAAAAACGCCTGCAATTGCTCTAGACGCATGACTTCTAACCTGAGTCACAGTTCTGTGACCTTAGCGGATCTAGATACGAAGTTTAGTAAGAGTTGATACCGTAACAAGATTGAATCTGCATTTCTTTTAGTTCTGCTATTTTACCGTTCAAGACGACAAAGAAAGTTGGTGCTTTTGCCAATAAAGACGCTCAACATCTGCACGGCGATACAACGGTGTTCCGGTTCGAGAAATATAGGGTTCAGCACCCGCTTGCTCAAGCCGCGATCGCACTGATTTTTGCGAGCCGCCAATCAGTTTGGCAGCCTCACTCGTCGAAAGAAGCTGCTGTCCAATTTTCGCTAAAACCGCTTCATCATCTTCATTTGCAATCTCTTTCAAGAGCATTTCTGCAAGTAGCCAACATGCCATCGTGTCTGCTTCCGCGCGATGCGATGCGCCAACTGGAAACTGAAAATGTTTAACCAAGTTCGGCAAACTCCGAGAAGGCAACTCTGAGAGCATCAAGCGTGCAAATTGAACAGTGCAAAACTGCTCGGATTGCGATCGATAAAATGGAATCCCCAACCGCGCATATTCTGCTCGAATAAACGGATAGTCAAATCCAATATTGTGAGCCGTTAAAGTTCCCTGCTCGAACAAGGGCAAACACTTGAGCCACACCTCATCCGGCGGCGGTGCACTATCCACCATGTCTTGCGTGATGCCCGTAATATTCGTAATGATCGGCGGAATCAACACGCCAGGATTGATCAAATACGTTTCTTGATTCAGAATGCCGTCTTTCAAATTTGCATTCAGAACCGACACCTCGATCGCTCGACTGCGAGGCGGTTTATGCCCAGAGGTTTCCAGATCAACGACGGTGAGAGTCCGCTGGCTCAGGTCACGATAGAAGGCAAGCAAATCTGTAGAAAGAACAACTGGCATAAAGAAGGTTCAAAAGCTCTAAAACTCCGACTTCTTAAAGAAGTCGGAGTCTTTTATACACAGGAATCTATTGTAGATTACTTCGATCGTGCCGCAGGATGACGACGCTGACCAGAACTACCTGAAGCAGAATGTCCTCCAGAAGGTCTAGAACGCTTCACAGGCTTCTGCTTCGCACCGCCTCTCGAAGAAGCTTCTTCTTCAGGAGTCGGATCAGTCCCGATGGTAATCCAAGCGGGACGAGTGCGATCGTAGATCATCTGCAATGCCGCAGCCGCGATCGTATGCGGTTCGTAATCTTCTGCCAACTGAGACACAATCGGCAAGAACGATGCGACTCGCTCTCCTGCTAGCGTCTCGCGCACTTGAGCTTGCAGCTTATCTAAGTAGCGAGCTTCAATTTCCGCACGAGTCGGAACTGGCTTAATCTCTAAGCGTTGGCGAACGTGATTTTCGATATCGCGCAGTTTGCGACGATCCAGCGGATGCACCAGCGAAATTGCCGTGCCTTCTTTACCCGCACGACCTGTCCGACCAATCCGGTGCACATAGCTTTCAACGCTATCCGGCAAGTCGTAGTTGATCACATGGGTCAAGTTATCCACGTGGATTCCTCGTGCCGCGATGTCGGTCGCGACCACCCATTTGATCTGCTGCTGGCGGAACCGGAGCAATAGCCGTTCACGTTGGCTTTGGCTCAAATCACCGTGGTATTCATCCACACTATGTCCAGCGGCTTGTAATTGGCTGGTCAATTCTGCGGCTGCCCGACGAGTTCTCACGAAGATAATTGCGGCTTCGGGATCTTCCAATTCGAGAATCGGTAGAATTGCCCGAGCTTTTGTCCATCCGCGAGGAATCGTGTAAGCAACTTGATTAATGCGAGAAGGAGCGGCTTTGGGTTGTTCGATCGTCACCGTCACCGGAGAGCGCAAGAACTTGGTGACCAACTTGCGGATCGAAGGTTCCATCGTTGCCGAGAAGAACGTCGTTTGACGTTCAACAGGCGCTTGATTCAAGATCTTCTCAACATCCTGAATAAAGCCCATGTTCAGCATCTCATCTGCTTCGTCGAGAACGAGCCAGCTGAGATTATCGAGTCTTAGATCACCACGACCGAGCAAATCAATCACTCGACCGGGAGTTCCGACGACAATTTGAGCGCCACGACGTAAGCGATCAACTTGTAGATCGATCGATTGTCCGCCATAGATCGTGACGACTTTAACTCGACGATCGTCTGTAAACGTACGAATCGCTTGGCAAACTTGCATCGCCAATTCGCGAGTCGGAGTCAGAATCAGCGCTTGGACTGTGGGGGATTTTGTATCAATCCGCTCCAGAATCGGAAGCCCGAACGCCGCAGTTTTCCCGGTTCCGGTTTGTGCTTGACCGACGACATCACGCCCAGCGAGTAGATGAGGAATGGCTTGGGCTTGGATGGCAGTCGGAGCAGTAAATCCGAGTTCTTCGAGATGGCGAATCCGGTCTTCAGACAGTCCGAGGCTATGAAAAGAAAGGGTCATTGAGTCTCCTGTAAAAGTCATGGTCGTGCGCCATCAGAGGCAACATTCTCGACCTCAAGACGGTCTTTTCATAAACCAAAACCGTCTGAATCGGGTCGCAGTTCGAGCCGAACTACGTGTTAATTGCCAACTTTAAAGGCGCGGGGAAAAGAGATGAAAAGCTAGAAACAGTGAAGGTCTAACATTTCGGTCAGTCTATGCGACAACGGGAACATCGTCGTTTCAACACAGCGATTAAACAGTCATTGCAGGCAGTTGGATCAAGTCCGCAGCCGTGGCAATTCGACCATACAAGTCGTAAATGTCTGCATCCACGATCGTCACTGGCACAATCGTGCCCAACGCCGCTTCGCCTTCGACATATACGAGTCCGTCCACATCAGGAGAAAATCGAGCCGATCGCCCAATTCGTTCTCCGGTCTGCGGATTTTCTTGTTCGATCAAGACATCTACGACTTTGCCAATCTGCGCACGATTCTGTTTAAGAGAAATCGCTTGCTGGAGTTGCATCAAGGCATCTCGACGCGCATCCATTACCTCTTGGGGCAACTGATTGGGCAAGTCGTAGGCGGGAGTACCTTCTTCAGGAGAGAAGGTAAACACTCCAACGTGATCAAATTCGTGACGCTGAATAAACTGCTTGAGATGTTCAAAATGTTCATCGGTTTCTCCAGGAAATCCGACAATCAGAGTAGTTCTCAAAACAGCATTCGGGATCTCAGCTTTGAGCCGCTCAATAATGCCGTCGTTGACCCGACCTTGCCAAGGGCGATTCATGGCTCTGAGCACTTCCGGGTGGGAATGTTGCAGAGGTAAATCGAGGTAAGGGAGAACGTTCGGCGTTTCGCGAATCGCTTCGATAACTTTCGGGGTCAATCCGGTCGGATAAGCGTAGTGCATCCGAATCCAAGGAATGTCCACTTTTCCAAGGGCGCGCAACAGTTCGGCTAACTTTGGCTCACCGTAAAGGTCAAGTCCATAGTTGGTGGTGATCTGCGAGATTAAGATAATCTCTTTCACGCCTTCAGCGGCTAAATGTTCAGCTTCTTGGACAATTGATTCAATCGTGCGCGATCGCTGATTTCCACGCAGATGCGGGATAATACAAAACGCACATCGATAGTCACATCCTTCTGAAATCCGGAGATAAGCAACGCCTTCGGTCGTAGTGCGATAGCGAGGGGTCGTCTCATCTGCGATGTAAGTCGGTTCTTGTGAAACCTCTTTCACACGCTCTCCAGCTTCTGCCCGTGCAATCACATCAACGATTTTGTGATAATCACCTGTCCCAACGAGGGCGACGGCTTCGGGCAGTTCATCTAAAAGTTGTTCCTGAAAGTGCTGCGCCATGCAGCCTGTGATCACAATTTTTTTGTCAGCTTCCGCTAATTCGACCAGTGTCCGCACTGATTCTTCCCGTGCGGCTTGAATAAAACTGCAAGTATTGACAATAACATAATCTGCCAACTCTTCGTCAGCATCAACTTGATATCCGGCCTGAGCCAGTAAGCCAAGCATATGTTCGGTATCAATTCTATTTTTTTCGCAGCCCAAATGAGAGAACGCAATAGTTGGCTTGTTGCCCATGTAACTTCGGAGGGGGTAAGTAAGTCGATCGGAATCCTGAAAAATCGCAGCGATAGCTCCTAGTCGGTTAGCTCGATCGCTCCGGGAGTTTCCTCACGCTACTTCCGCTCGAAGGTTGAGGGGAGTGGTCAGACGCAATCGTTTCGCTACACTATGGTCTATCATAGCGCAGATGTGAAATATTACGTTCTGTTAAATTAAGATTTTTTGCATATGTCTTGAAAAAACCAAAAAATCGAGGATCCAAGCAGATCCCCGATTCCTGAACCAGTCGAGAATTAGCGAACAGAGAAGGCTTCGTTAAACCGCTTCGTGACGGGTTCAGTCAAGAAAGACAGAATCGATTTCTTCCGAGTCACGATATCCGCCGCTCCCGCCATCCCTGGGGAAAGTTCCACATCTTTGCCGCGCACTTGGATCGCCTTACGATCGATTCTCACCTTAGCTGGAAAGACCGGGCCTAGATCTTGCCCATTCGCATCTTTTTCAACGACCGCATCTGGACTCACAGAAACGAGTTCGCCTTCAATGATGCCAAACTCTTGATATGGGAAAGTTGCAAGTTTGACTTTCGCTTTCATTCCCGGACGGATAAAGCCGATATCTCGGTTGAGAATCTTCACTTCCAGAATTAAGTCTTTGTCTTCAGGCACGATCGAGAGCAGTTCCTCACCTTGCTGAATCGGACCTAATGTGGCTTTCTGGTTGTACACCACACCCGTGAAAGGCGCAGTCAGAGCTTCACGATCTTTACGCTGCTGGGCTGCAACTGCGATTTCACCTTGTTTGCGGGTTAATTCTTCTCGACGCTGTTTTAACTGCTCCAAAACTTCTGATTGGCGCTGAGGCACTAAGCCCATTGCGGTACTTTTCGCAGACTCAAAAGCTTGTTGAGCTTGGCGAATTCGGTCTCGCTGCGCGTCGATTTCTTTTTCCAGCGAAACAATCTGTCCTTGGGCTTCATTAATCTGATTAACTGCACTGGTCAACTGTTGACTCGCTTGAGTGACTTGAGCGGCTGCATTCAGAATCTCTAAATGGGGAACGGCTCCCGTATTTTCGAGCGATCGTAAGCGTTGGCGGCGTTCTTGGGCAATCTCCAAATTTGCGCGCGCATCAGCTTTGCTGGCTGTCGCATTGGTCAATGTGGCACGCGCATTAACCAGATTCTCTTGAAACCGCTCTAGACGATTTTGCGCTTCAGAAATC
Source organism: Leptolyngbya sp. GGD (assembly GCF_026735145.1). Classification (NCBI taxonomy): domain Bacteria; kingdom Bacillati; phylum Cyanobacteriota; class Cyanophyceae; order Leptolyngbyales; family Leptolyngbyaceae; genus Leptolyngbya; species Leptolyngbya sp. GGD. The sequence continues at coordinate 968,160 of NZ_JAPQKE010000002.1, read as the reverse complement.
GCTGCATTTTGCCGATTCGCTTCTGCGATCGCTGCATTTTGCTTGTCACTGAATTCACGCTGACGCGATGCGATCAGCTGATCTTGTAATTCGTTTCCAGTCGAAGCTTTCCCTTGGCTTTCTGCCTCTAAGCGGCGAATGTCTTCTTGAATTTTTCTCGCATCGTTCTGCAAACTCGCGACATTGGTTTCAGTCGCACCTGGATCAATCTCCATTAAAGTTTGCCCTTTTTGGACAATCTGTCCAGGCTTCACATTGATCTTCGTAATCGTCCCCACACTGGGAGCGCGGAAGGGTCGAACCTCAGTCGAAGGAATTAATTTACCCTGGGCATTCGCGACTTCTTCCACTTCGCTAAAGTGCGCCCACCCGATCGTGCCTAGCACAAGGACACTAATACTGCCTGCCATGAATCGCGTGTAGACCGGGGGCAGTTCTTGGACGGCTTTGCCCAACTCATAAGAGAGGGAATCTTCAGGGTGAGCAAGCTGGTGACGAAGCTGCTTAGATTGCGCGGGACTGGAGGCAAGAGAAACTCTCATAAGTAGTGTCTGTGAAGGGGCATCGCGGAACTTGGTAAATAACCCTTAAGCCAGGGATAGATGCCAGCAGGCTCTATTAATATTTATCCTAAACTGCCCGAATCGATCAGCTTTATTTTTAACTTATGCTCTTTAATTTTTTGGCGCATCTGATCATCTGGTTTCGTCCGTTTCTGGTTCCGATTTGCTTTGTGGTGGCATGGAGCTTAGTCTTGATGCTGGTCTGGCGAGTGTTCGCAGCGACTCGTGATGCCGTGAATCAAGCTAAACACATGCATCAAATTCCCTGCCCAGACTGTCAATTCTTTACAGGCGATTACAATCTCAAATGCCCAGTTCATCCAATGAGCGCACTGTCTGAAGATGCGATCGATTGCCCGGACTACTTTGAAAAACCTTGGAATTGAGTTTCTCGTCTGCTTCAGAGACACCTCGATTGCAACGAAATGAGGCGCTAAAAAAACTAAAAAGCAAAGAGAGGAAAGATTGCTCTTTCCTCTCTTGCCTTAAATTTGCCGAAGCTGAATTAGTCTTAGTCTTCGCGTTTGTCGAAGGGTGGGTTTGAGAGTTGTTCCGCTTCAGGACAATCATCGGAAACCAGGGGTTCGACACAGCCTTTTGGAACAGAGGCAAGCTTTTGAGTTACCGCCCCAATGCTTTCGAGGCGGACCATTTCTTCCCAAGAGCAATTTTCATCTTCTTCTTCGGTTTCGTAGCGCAGTGTGACCAGATCACCTTCGATATCAAGGATTTTGGCACGTTCGATCCAGCGCTGTTGATCCCGCAAGAAGATCCAGACTTCGCGACCGTCACAACAGAGTTGATAGATCTTGCGGTGTAGCATGTGCTTCTCCTGAGCGAAATAACTCTATGTAATCGAAATTAGACCGCAGTTTGATTTTCTCCGCAGTCTCGTACTGAACAGAACTTTAGGGATTTTTTGGATCGCAGGGATCGCAAGGGAGCTTTCTCATCAAAGATCGAGGATGAAGCGTAAAAAGAGAGAGGCTCGGAAGGCGAGACTGGGGAGGCGACACTCTTAAAGTCATTGTTGAAGCAGTAAAGGGACTAGGCGCAACTCTTGAATCGAGTCAGACTCATTCAAGTGGAAAGAAGACAGTGGCAACATAACATCGGCAATCCGGCAAGATTAAGAGGGGCATCGATGAATTTGCCATCTGTGGTTAGCGTTCCCGATCAGTGATAAATCAAGAGATAGAACTAATCTTTTTGAGTATTAGATTCTACCCTACTATTTTAGCGAACTACTGGTAAATTGCGTAGAACATGATTACTAATCATAAACGATTTCGCGCGTTCCTGGGTTCCTTAATAAACAAACATAGAGGGGTACGGCAATATTGCTACACCGTTTAAGAAAACTTAACTTTTCTAAACTCTGAATCAGGTTGCGAAAAGCGTAACTGAGCGCGGCAAGGATTCAATTCGATGGCACAGTAAAAGGATTCTTACGCAATGGATATTGGTGATGATGAGTTTAGTTCGGAAATCTCAGTGGCTGAGTGCTGTGCCGATCGCAGTTGGAATGATGAGCTTTGCAATGATCAGTCCTGCCTTTGCTCAGGAGAAACTCATGCGGACATTGACGGTTTCGGGTCGTGGATTTGAAGATATCCAGACGACACTGGCACAAGTGCGGTTGGGAGTTGAGGTGCAGGGTAAGACTGCGAATGAAGTACAGCAGGAAGTGGCACGCAAATCGAATTCGGTTGTCAATTTCTTGAAATCGCGTCAGGTTGAGAAGTTGGAAACGACTGGGATTAATTTGAGTCCTCGGTATGACTACGCGAATAATCGTCAGACATTGATTGGTTATACGGCTTCTAATACCGTTTCATTTCGTACGTCAAATGAGCGCGCGGGTGGAATTTTAGATGAAGCAGTGCGCGCAGGGGCGACTCGGATTGATAGCGTGAGTTTTGTGGCTTCGGATGATGCGATCGCAGCAGCCCAGAAAGTGGCGCTACGCAAAGCGACCCAAGACGCGCAGACTCAGGCAGATGCCGTCTTTAGTGCATTGAATCTGACGCGCAAAGACATCGTCAGTGTTCAGATTAATGGCGCAACGCCTCCTACTCCAGTTTTTCGGGAAGCGGCGTTAATGCAGATGCGAGATGCGAAAGTTTCAGCAGCTCCGAGTCCAGTCATCGGTGGAGAACAACGAGTAGAAGGCTCGGTGACATTGCAAATTAGTTATTAAATTCTTGAGAGAGATGAAATATTTCTATCTACATGGGTTTGCGTCGAGTCCGCGATCAACCAAAGCCCAACACCTTCGCGATCGCTTTCAATCCCTTCGTCTCTCTCTAGAAATTCCTGATCTCAATCAAGGGGATTTTCAAAATCTCACGCTGACTCGCCAAATCCGACAAGTTCGAGCCTTGATCGATGAACCTGTCACCCTAATTGGTTCGAGCTTTGGCGGATTAACAGCCGCTTGGATTGCTGAAGGCTGTGATTTCGTCGATCGCATTATTCTGCTTGCCCCAGCATTCAATTACCTCGAACATTGGCTGCCCCGATTTGATCCAAAAGAATTAGAAAAATGGAGATCGGGAAATCCACTGTCGATTTATCACTATGGCGACCAGCGATCGCGCTTCTTGAATTACGGAATTGTCGAAGATTTAGAGCAATACGACGAAGCGCAACTTCAGAAACCGATCCCGACCTTAATTTTGCATGGCATTCGGGATGAAATTATTCCGATCGCGCAGAGTCGAACCTTTGCAGAAACGCGATCGTGGGTGAAATTCATTGAACTGGAGAGCGATCACGGGTTGACGGATCAAGAACCTGAAATTTGGCAAGCCATGCTTGAGTTTTGCGCATCCCCTAATTTCCCCAAACCGATTACAGATGGGGACATACTGTAGTTTTAAGAACTAAAAGCTCGGAAAAAATAAGTGAGAATACGCGCTGAAATTACGATCGCGACATATGATAATGTCAACTGAAGCTGACTAGAACAAATTAACTATATTGTGAAACTTGACCGGACTCGAACCTTCTAGTTCAGATTCAAAATTCATCAAAAGTAGGGTTTACAGAATTCAAATTCTTAAGTCATGATCTATCCTGCTAGTGACAAGTTCCTGTCTGAACTTTCGCTATGTTTGAGAGATAGCGAAAATCAATTTTGAATTCTGCTACTGTCCGTATTACTGGGAGGTCTAGCCCAGCGAGACGAATTTAGGTTATTGTTTCCAAGGAATTTAGTATGGAACCTGAAGTGAAAGAAATGGAAACCCCCACCGCTGTCGAAACACCAACGAAAATCAAAATGGATGAGGCTGGAACTCTAGCGCCTGTGTCATCTGGTGTATCCTCTGAGCAATGGCGCGAGATCGCAGACAAAACTTATACGGTTTTGTCAACTCTGCCAGAATTGTTGGGTAAGTTTTTCTCAGAACAACGCAAACCCCTCGTGGTTGCAGGTTTGATTTTTGGTTCGATCGTGTCTGTGAAATTAACGCTTGCACTGCTTGGGGCAATTAATGAAGTGCCTTTGTTGGAGCCGACGTTTGAATTAATCGGCTTAGGATATAGCGTTTGGTTCATTTATCGCTATCTGCTCAAAGCCTCGAATCGGAGTGAGTTGGGCGAGGAGTTCAACAAGTTGAAAGATCAAGTCGTGGGTCACGTGAACAAGTAAAAACGGCGATTCGGACAAACTATGAAAAAGGAGGGAAATTGATTCTCTCCTTTTTTTTGTAATGCATAAACTTAAGCAATTGTTAAGCGCACGCTTGATCTTTTTCCACCATTCCTCCATAGTTTTTTGAAGCTGAAATTCTGATTCATTTTCTGATCTTCAAGTAAAATACGGTTTGTCGCAGGGTGGCACTTTAATCCAACCAAAATAGTCCTCAGATCCTAATTTCCATTTAATGCAAAACTTTAAAGGCGGTTATGCAATTTTGTAAGCAACTTGTAGCGCGATCAAGCTTTATCGTTGCACTAAGTCTGATCGCTGCACCTGTCTCGGCTCAGATGACGGATGCTCAGATTGTTCGGCTTGTTGAAGCCATGCGCCAAGCTTCTAAGCCAGAAAAACCTGTAACAGGTCTGTACAGTGATTGGCAGGTAAAACCTGAAAATGTCACACGTTGGTCAAAACAATGTGGAGGAAAAGAGTTATCTCCGACTGAGTTTCAAGCCAATGCAGCAGCAGCACGTTCGATTGTCACTTGTGTCATGCGCGATGCGGTTAAACAATACGCAAGAGACACGAATGAGACGACTGCGGTGCAACGCCTGGCAGCTTGGTGGATGACGGGCGACCCAACGAAGTTCAATGCGCGTGAAACGGCTCCCTATGTCCAGAAAGTTGTGAAAGCATATCAGGTGACGGAGCCTGGAAAACCCACTGCCAAGACGTTTTACGATCGCTATATGGCAGCCGGGATTGAGGCAGCGCAGCGCAAAGATCAGAAGACGGCACGGCTCTATTTTCAGCGCGCATTAGATGAGCGTCCGAGAGATCAATCTGCCTTACAAGCGATTCGCAATCTTACGCCTCCCGTGCGCGGAAGCAATCCCAATAGCCCGATTACTGAACAACCGAGTCAAAGATAATGAAAGCTGTTTTGAATTTGGCGATCGCTGGCTTAATTTGTGCAGCGATCGCTCCGGCAGCAAGTGCTGCGGAATGGACAAAAGTGACAGAAAACGAGGCAAAAGATCGGTTTTTCGTCGATACCAGCACGATTCAGCGCAATGGCAATATCGTTTGGTATTGGGAGTATCGAGAATTTCCTGAGCCGAATAATGCGTTTTTGGATACGAAGGTCGATCAACCGGTGCACGGCGCAGTAGTTCGCTGGTCGTTAGATTGTGGAGCGAAGGCGCAACGGTTACGCAAGGTGAATGCCTATACGAAGAATCGCAAACTGATTCAGAAGTTTGATTATGGCGAAGCTGGAATGATGTTTCAGCCAAGGGCGGGAAGTAGTGCTCATACAGTGATGAATTACGTCTGCAATGCACAGAAAACCTAGATCCTAGCTACAGTGCTGAGAACTCCGGGGTTTAGACTTCGGAGTTCTTTGAGTATTGAATTCAGAGCTTGATCACGGTCATGCTCCAGGAAAAGAAAGCGACGATCGCACCTGCCATGACTGCCAGCACAAGACAAGCAGTAATAATTCCAACGACAATCACTAAACCATCGCCCTCAATCAGTCCTAGACTGATAATGACGAGCGCGATCGCAGGCAAGAAATTTCCAAAGGGAATCGGCAGAACAATCACGCAAGCCAGTAGAAAGAAGAAAATTGATAATAACCGTTCTGCGATCGGAGTTGTGATCAATTTCCATCTTGGACGAATGATTTTCTCGAATCGAGCCAGATAACGTAAAACAATGTTTACACCTTTCTCAAAGTCTTTTCGTTTTATCGATCGATTCGCAATCCATTTCGGAAACCACGGGGTTGTATAGCCCAGCATTAACTGAAGCGAAACCAAAACCAAGGGCATCCCGATAAAGGCAGAGACTCCCGCGATCGGTAACGGTAAGGCTTCCGGTAAAGCACAGATCAAGAGTGTCGGTCCAAACGATCGCTTACCCAATCCTCGAATCAGATCGCCTAACCGAATGGTTTCGCCATCATGTTGTCGCAGAAAGTCTTGCAAGAGTTTTGACGTATGGAGTTCGGAACGTCGAGTGGCTAGTCTCATACGGAAATTGGCTCAAGCGATTTTCTTCAACATTACTTTCCTGACATTAAATAGGTTTGTCGGACGTGTGACGTCCCCCGGATTGCGTAATAATGAGCAGACATTGCTTGCTCAAGATTTGAAATGTCTAAACAACGACTGGATACGTTACTTGTCGATCGTGCGTTGTGTACGTCGCGCCAGCAGGCTCAGCGATTAATTCAAGCTGGGGAAGTGCGCGTGAATCAGCAATTGATTGATAAACCGGGAACGGAAGTTGAAGTCAATGCTGAAATTGAGGTAAAAGCGCGATCGCGTTTCGTCTCACGCGGAGGAGAAAAACTGATCAAAGCGCTCGAAGAATTTCAGATTAACGTCAGCGATCGAGTCTGTTTGGACGGCGGAATTTCAACCGGGGGCTTCACAGATTGCCTATTACAATCCGGCGCAAAATTGGTGTATGGAATTGATGTTGGATACGGACAAGTGGCATGGAGTTTGCGTCAAGATCCGCGCGTGATTTTACGAGAAAGAACAAACATTCGACATCTAAAAGCTGAGGAATTATATCAAGCAGATCAACCCATTCCTGATTTAGCTGTGGTTGACGTTTCGTTTATCTCGCTAACAAAAATTCTGCCCGCATTGTGGGAATTATTACAAGTTCCAAGAGAATTAGTGTTGCTGGTGAAACCCCAGTTTGAAGTAGGAAAAGATCGCATTGGTAAAAAAGGTGTCGTGCGAGATTTCAAAGATCAAGCCAGTGCGATCGTGCAAGTTTTAGACGCTGCAACATCTTTGGGTTGGTACTATCAAGGATTAACTTGGTCGCCACTTTTAGGACCTGCTGGAAATATTGAATTTCTTCTCTGGTTACAGTCTGAAACTGTAACGAATGCACCTGAATTTGAACAGGTTAAACAACTTACACAACTCGCACAGAAAACCTTATCCGGTTCTTAACCTTTGAAGCTGGGAAAGTCCGCGATCGCAGTTGTATCTCATTGCAAGGCTAGCGATTTGGGTACTTTAACTCCATCTCAATCAAAAGGTAAAAAAATATGCAATCTATGAGTTTGAATCTGCGATCGAAGATTCCGTTGATTGTTATTGCCGCGCTCCTTGGCATGGGTGGATTGATCACATTACTACGTTCTATCACAGTGATTTCGACTGGAGAAATTGGCATCGTCGATTTCTATGGTCAAGTCTCAGAACAACCGCTTACACCAGGAGTTCACCTCAAGAATCCAACGGCTCGCATGGTCACTTTTTCGACTCAAACCCGCGAATTCAAAGAGACATTACAAACGCCGACAAAAGAAGGCTTAATGCTGAATGTCGATATTAGTGTTTTGTATCGAATTGATCCAGCAAAAGCAAAACAGCTTTATCAAACGGTCGGCATGAACTATGAAGAAATCGTGCTGGTTCCCCAAGTACGATCGCTGATGCGGAGTGCAACCGCAAATTTTGAATCGAAAACGATTTACACCAGCGATCGCCAAGCCTTAGCGCAACAACTTCGGGAGAATCTCAACAAAGCGTTGAGCGATCGCGGCATCATTATCGAAGATGCACTGATCCGCAATGTGAAACTGCCAGACAGCGTAGAGAAATCAGTACAAGAAAAACTGAAAGCAGAACAAGACACACAACGAATGAAATTCGTCTTGGAGCGGGAGCGGCAGGAAGCCGATCGTAAACGCATTGAAGCACAGGGAAATGCGGATGCACAACGAATTTTGTCGCAGGGATTAAGTGAACAAGCGTTGCGCTTTAAGCAAATCGAAGCTATGCAGCAATTAGCCGCTTCGCAAAACTCGAAAGTGATTATTGTCGGAGGAGATCAAAAAGCGCCTGTACTCCTTCAGCCCTAATTCGCACAGACGCTTCATGACTTAAGCGAGACGTTTTTCCAGATACTGACCAATCATCAGTTGTTCACCTGCGCGTGAAATGATGGTCTGTCGGGTGCGGTATTTGTCACCCACCAGTTTGAGTTCTTCTTCAAACACAGAGCCTTTGTACTCTGTTCTCAGACAAAGCGTATCTGGATTGGTGAAGTAAAATCCAGCCGTAATCGGCTTAGAGGTGGCAAAACCGCGATCGCGATACAACACCGAGCCAATCACCCCAAACAGGGTCGAGCCTTTGGACTCTACACGTCCCGAAGCGCTATTTTCGCTTTCCCAACTCACTGCCGCGCCGCAAGTCATCGCGGTTTCATCGGCAAGTCCATGCAGTCGGGCAAGTTCTATCAGATCCGCATCGCCCTGTTCTAAAAAACGGATAGTCAGCAAACTGTTAACCTCTTTGACTTCGCCACCGGGCAACGTGTAATATCGTCGCTCCGATCGCCATTGCCCCTGAGATTGTCGGAAAAAAGCTGAAATCAACTGATCATCAGCCTGAGAAGAGAGTAGTAGCTCCACAGTCACAAAAACTGCTCCTTTGTGAAATGAACAACACGGTATCAGCCAAGAATCTAGACCATTTTTGTGGAATTTAGACAATACCATTTCACAAATATTAATATAATTGGGATTGCCTTATAGAAAAACAAACCAAAGACAGAAGATTGAATCTGTCATCATAGTCACAGAGCCATTTCGATTGAACATTGATGCAAGTTTTAGAAGTTGACCAGTTACAGAAAACCTACCGCAGCGGAGGCAAGACAGTCGAAGCGGTACGAAATGTATCTTTTGGAATCGAAAGCCATGAAGTGCTGGCATTTTTGGGAGCAAATGGTGCGGGCAAAACTACAACAATCAAGATGATTGCTGGGTTAGTTTTGCCCGATCGAGGACAAGTCAAAATTGCAGGACGGGATCCCCACCAACAGTCGATCGCGCTAAAGTCAGTCGGAGCCGTACTCGAAGGCAATCGCAATGTCTATTGGCGCTTAACTCCTGAAGAAAATCTGGAGTATTTTGGAGTGCTGCGCGGATTAAGCGGCTATGTGGCACGACAACGGGCGAAAGTTTTGCTCGAGCGATTTGAACTGATGCATAAGCGATCGACGATCGTGCAAAATCTCTCACGCGGTATGCAGCAAAAATTAGCGATCGCAGTTGCGCTAATTCATGAACCACAATTACTTCTTCTCGACGAACCAACATTAGGACTCGATATTGAAGCGACTCAAACTGTAAAACGATTGGTCAGAGAAATCGCTGGAGAGGGTCGAGCCATTCTCCTTACTACACACCAGCTAGACATCGCAGAAGAATTATCTAATCGAGTTGCGATTATTAAGCAGGGTGAAATTGTCGCTCAAGAACGCACAGAAACTTTGATTCAAAAGTTTTCTGGCGACTCGTATCGAATTGAATTAGAGCAGGAATTAGACCCTGATTGCAGAAGTAAATTAGCCGCGATCGATGCCGTGATTGAAGGAAAAACGATTTATATCCGGCAAATCGACTTGCTGTATCAAGGCTTAGAGATTTTAAAACCAAGCGCGATCGTGCGAATCGAAAAAGATCAAGCCAACCTCGCAGATGTGTTCTTGAAATTGGTAAAGAAATAAATGCTGGAATTATTTGTTGCACAACTCAAATGGAGTTGGATTCAGTACAAGCGCTATGCTCATGAAGTTCTAGGCGGCGTCATCGCACTCAGTATTACCTTCTACGGGCTTTTCCTCAGTGTTGGATACATTGCAGGATCAGGATTTCGATTCGGAGATCGCTTAGATGCTGTAATTGTCGGCTATACCTTGTGGTCGCTGGTCATTTTCATCATGAATGGTATCAATGCAACGTTACAGCGCGAAGCCCAAGTCGGAACCTTAGAGCAGCTATTCATCTCGCCGTTCAATATCACGAAGATCCTGTTGCTCAGAGCAGTTTCAGATCTGTTACTTCAATGCGGTGTCATTACGATCGTCCTTTTCATCATCATGGCACTCACGGGACGATGGCTATCATTCTCAGCAGCGTTGATTCTGCCATTAATCACTGTGATTCTCGGTGCCTATGGATTAGCATTTGCGATCGGAAGTTTGGCACTGATTTTCAAAACAGTTCAGCAGATTGCAGGCATTTTCAATTTCTCACTGCTCTTCGTGTTGACAATTCCTACTGAAACTTGGGCAGGAGCGCAAAAGATTTTAGGCTATTTGATTCCGATGACCACAGGTGCAGGTTTAATGCGGGATATGATGGCGCGGCAAGCAGGATTGAATTGGGGAACTTTCGCGATCGCCTTGATCAATGGACTCATCTATTTTGTGATTGGCATTACTCTCTTTCGCTGGTCAGAACGCGAAACCAAACGCCGCGGCAGACTTAGTGGGTATTAACCAACTTAAAGATTTTGCACTATTAATTTCATTAGTTCAAACATCAGGATTGGTTAACAGAATAATAGGTGGTGCATCAGTTTTGATTGCACTTCTTTAGAAACCACGAATCAGCAGCGCATTCTCACCACCCATTCGAGAACCAGGAGCAATACCCATAATTCCAGTTCTTGTTTCCGGGATACAATTGTCATATCTTCAAGGCGATGAAGCAAAGATGGATAAGCTTGCAGAATCTGAGCAGCAATTACTAGAAAAAATTCGCCAACTTCCCCAAGAGAAACTGGTTGAAGTCGAGGACTTCGTTGATTTTCTGATGCAACGCGCTCAGAAAGTATTACAGCGCTCAGTTTGGGATCAAGAAATTACTGCAATGGCAGATGACCCAGACATTCAGACCGAGCTTGCTGCAATCAATACAGAATTTGCAGTGACCGAAATGGATGGTCTTGCAGATTCATGAGTATCCAGCGAGGGCAAATTTATTTTGTCGATCTCAATCCCGTAAAAGGAAGAGAGCAATCGGGTAAGCGTCCTGTTCTCGTTTTATCGATCAATGCGATTAATCAGGCAAATCTTGTTGCGACAGTCGTAGTTGGAACAAAAGGAGAAAATGTTCGCCGTGATTATCCAACAAATGTTCGTGTTTCCTCAGCAGAAAGCGGACTTCCTCTAGAAACAGTTTTTCTTTGCTTTCAAATGAGATCGATTGATCCAACCCGATTCCCGCCTGAATCATCTGGACAACTCTCTACCGAAAAAATGCAGCAAATTGAAGCTACAGTTCGATATTGTTTAGGTTTATAGAATTTCCAGGCATCTATTATATTTCCTTCCCAAGCAAGATCTAAGACTGCCAAAGCTTAGCTTTCTTTTTTTGCCAATTTCGCTTTTGCCTGCTGCCAGAACTGTTCTAATTCATCCAGCGAATACTCTGATAAAGGTCGATCGACGACCCCTTCCATCTGCACCAAGCGCTGAATAAATCGATCGTTTGTCCCCTGAAGGGCGGCATCTGGATCGAGATTCGCCCATCGCGCCAAATTAATCACGGTAAACAACAGATCGCCCAGTTCTGCCTGCTGATTTTCTTTACTCTCATACTGGAGCGCGTGTTGAAATTCTGCTAATTCTTCTTGAAACTTTTCCCAAACGCCATCCATCGATTCCCATTCAAATCCAGCCTTCGCCGCCTTCTTAGAAATCTTCATGCCAGCGACTAAAGGTGGCAGAGATCGCGCATATTTTTTCAACTGATCGCTCAGCTTCGTCTCGCTCAGAGCTTCTGTTGCTTTGATTTTTTCCCAATTTTGATGCACCTCATCCACGCTCTCGACTGCTAAATTGTCAAAAACATGCGGATGACGACGAATCAGTTTTTCGGTAATGTTTCTTGCCACGATCGCTAAATCAAACTGCTGTTGATCTTGTGCGACTTGCGCCTGGAGAACGACTTGCAGTAAGAGATCACCCAGTTCATCTGCGATCGCAGCTTCATCTCCACTCCGCAACGCATCGACCACTTCATACGCCTCTTCAATCACATACGGAATCAAGGATTGCGGCGTTTGTGCCAAATCCCAGGGACATCCGCCTTCTGGATTTCGTAATTGGGCAACGACTTCGATCAGCTTTTGCAAGGCTTCTAGCGTTTCAGACATTGAAGAATTCATAGGGCTTCCCAGATTTTTCACTCAATCACTTTAGCGCTTTCGTCGCTTGTTCCAGCGTTTGATCCGAGACCCAATCCAATCACTCAAACTGTGACTCATTGCCCCCAGTTCTAATCCAATCCCTAACGCAAGACATTCGATCGGGGCGCGTTGAATAAAACTCACACTCTGCTGCATCACAGTGCTCATCGAAACCTGAACTGTATTTTGCCAATTGGGAATCGCCCCAAAGAACTGTTGTACGATCGCGCTCAAAACAATTCCGACGCTCACAAATAAGACAATCCAAACGCTGAGATACAGAATTCGCCCAATTGTCCCAACAATTGCCCCATGTGACATCAGCGATCGATGACGCAATCCCCGCCGATAAGGCAACCAAATCCATCTCAGAATGCCCCAACGTTTATACTGCTGCGAGTAAATATCCAAATCTGGGCCAAACATCAACCCTGCAAAGAGAAATCCCCCGGAAACGAGCAGCGTCAGATTGCCGCTTTGAGTTAATCCGAACGTGATTCCTGCCACGATCGGTAAGCTCCATAAAGTAATGCTGTCATGTGTCCGACCAGAAGGCATCGCAAATCAAAAAAGAAATCTGGATAAAATCGTAATAGATTTTGAATTATCTGTTATATTAATTAAGCACGCAAAGCGCGGGCGATTAGCTCAGTTGGTAGAGCGCCTCCCTTACAAGGAGGATGTCGGGGGTTCGAGCCCCTCATCGCCCATCATGTTTGAAGGTTGTAAGATTTACCGTCTCCAAAAATAACCAAGATAAGGGGAGCGATTGGTTTTGGAGAAGTTGGGGCGTGTGTTAATAAAAATCGATTCCCGCTAAAACTCGCTTACAACTGGCCATTATTTCCTGTTAAAATAAAATAGTGCCAAAATATTATCCGTTCCTATAGGCTCATTTAAGAAATTGGGAAGATTTTTGGATTGATTAGGTGGCTACAGTGCCTACCTACATGATATTGAGACAAAAACCATAGTAAAGGGAATAGAATCCCAAAACGGGGAGAGCAAGGCGTTGCCTTGTGATATGACTTGCATCTGTGCACATAGGTCAGCAACGATTTTTTCTGCCAACTCATTCTGTGTGCTGTCAATTCAGGCAATTCTGAGTGAGATCCTCATGCAAAAGCAGCAAGACTCAAAGTAGGAATCGAATTTCGCGATATTACTTCTATCCCTTCAGCCATCTAATGGAAAGTGGCGCTCGGTCTCCCCTGCTTCGAGCAGGCTCAAAAAAGTCTCACTAATAATCTTTTGCTCTTCCTCTGTAAAATCCGTTTTGAGGCGAGCTTCAATCTCATCTTCGCTGAGGTTTTCATTGATCAGAGTTTGAAAGCGTTCCAGAATATCAGCAACAAGATCGCTAGAATCGTTTTCTATATTCATAGGTCATTCATTCAATAGAGGATAGGTCATATCGATCAGTCTCTCTTAAAGGTGAGCCTCAATCGGTTGCAATTCATCAAAATTAACTGCGATCGTAGCGCCAGGTTTCATCTCAGTAGAGAAACGATTTAGGCAGATGAGTACTCAAGCAGTTCTAATGTTGTTAACAACCCAACAGTGTCAAATGATTCCTCCTGACCAAGAGGATGTCAGGGATTCGAGTCCCTCATCGCCCATCTTCAGAAGATTGACATTTTCAATTTAGGCTGAGAACCTGAACTTCTGCAGGTAAAACCTGCTGTAAAGACTCAGGAGCGATAGAGCTATGAAAAATCAATGGGACGATACCATTGCTCAGACATTTGCCAGCGATCCATTAGCGATGCGGGTCTACACCTCGCAACTCCTGGGACGAGAACCGGACTTGGTGCTGCACGGAGGAGGCAACACTTCTGTTAAAGTCACGGTTCCCAATTTCTTTGGTGATCTAGAAGAAGTTCTCTACGTCAAAGGCAGCGGTTGGGATCTAGCCACCATCGAATCAGCGGGATTTGCTCCTGTTCGATTAGAAGTATTAAAGCGATTAGCCGAGCGAGAGCACCTGAGCGATTCCGAAATGGTGACTCAGCAGCGAGCAGCAATGCTCAATCCCCACGCTCCAACTCCTTCAGTCGAAGCGATTTTACATGCCATTATCCCGTTCGCTTATGTCGATCACACCCATGCCGATGCAGTCGTCACGATCACAAACAGCCCAAACGGAGAAGCCCGAATTCGAGAATTGTACGGCGATCGTATCTTGGTCATCCCCTACGTCATGCCAGGTTTTATCCTAGCCCGCAAAATTTGGGAAATCACTCACAATCTCAACTGGGACAATTATGACGGCATGATCCTCATGCACCACGGCATCTTTACCTTTGCCGACAAAGCCCGTGATGCCTACGATCAGATGATTCATCTCGTCACCCAAGCTGAAACATACCTCACAGATCAAGGCGTGAGCACACCCGCTACAGCCCCCGCTACAGATCCAAATTGGATCACGCTAGCCACGATTCGCAAAACCATTTCTCAAGTCCAGGGCAAACCAATGCTCGCACAGTTCAATCAAACTGCAGAAGCCGTCGGATTCTCCAGACTGACGAATGTAAACGAGATCGCCACGAGAGGCCCGATCACTCCCGATCACGTCATCCGCACCAAACCTATTCCAGTGATCCTGGGAACAGACCCGGAAACCGACATTCACACCTATGCCGAACAATATCGGAATTACTTCGATCGTCATACCAATGGGTCTTTGACATGTCTCGATCCCGCACCACGTTGGGCAGTCTGGAGTGGTTATGGAACGCTCACATTTGACCGCAGTATCAAAGCAGCTCAAATCACGACTGACATTGTAGACCACACCATTCGAGCCATTCAGGCAGGCGAAACTTTGGGAGGGTGGACAGCCTTACCCGAAAACGATCTATTCGACATGGAGTACTGGGAATTAGAACAAGCCAAACTGGGAAAAGCAAAAGCTGAACCTGAATTTCAGGGAAAAATTGCGCTTGTAACTGGAGCAGCCAGCGGCATTGGTCGGGCTTGTGCAGAATATCTACGATCGCTAGGCGCAGTCGTAATCGGACTCGATCTGAACCCTGCGATCGTTGAACAAATGAACAAACCAGATTTTGTCGGTATTCAAGGCGATGTGACTGAACCGCATATCTTGAATCATGCAGTTACAGAAGCAGTTCGTCGCTTTGGTGGACTCGATATCTTGGTCTCCAACGCAGGCATCTTCCCAAGCAGTCAACTGATTGAGGATCTCTCTGCCGATATCTGGAAACAAAGCTTAGCGGTCAATCTCACCAGCCATCAGCAACTTTTACAAGCCTGCATTCCGATTCTCAAACAGGGTATTGATCCTGCGATCGTAATTATTGCAACTCGCAACGTCCTCGCGCCTGGCCCAGGAGCCGCCGCCTATTCCGTTGCCAAAGCCGGGCTAACCCAACTTGCTCGAATTGCAGCTTTAGAACTCGCTCCCTTTGGAATTCGAGTCAATATGGTACATCCTGACTGCGTATACGATACAAGCATTTGGAGCGAAGAAGTCCTGTCAAGTCGAGCTGCCCGTTATGGACTCACTGTAGACGCTTATAAAACTCGCAATCTCCTAAAAACTGAAATCACCTCGCACGAGGTTGCCATCATGGTTGCAGCAATGGCGGGTAAAACCTTTGCCAAAACGATAGGAGCACAAGTGCCACTGGATGGGGGAAGTGATCGCGTCATTTAGAGAAATCGTTCAGCAGTTTCAGAACATTCTCCAAACTTTGCTTACCGTAACCTTCACGAAATATAGATGTCCGTTTCATGAAATAAAGTCAGCAAACTTCTATCGTAAAGTTCATTCCTTTCCCCACTCCCGAAAGACTTCTATTAATATGTTCTTTTCACCCCAAATTCAAGGATAAAAGCCAGTGAGTCCAGAAACCCTTGTAAAATCCTCCCCCTTCTCCAGCGCAGAATTCGACGAATACGTCATGTCTACTTACGCCCGCTTTCCCCTAACCCTTGTGCGTGGGTCAGGCTGCCGAGTTTGGGACGACCAAGGACGAGAATATCTGGATTTCGTCGCTGGAATTGCCACCTGCACTCTCGGTCACGCTCATTCCGCTATGATTGCAGCCGTCACCGAACAAGCTCAAACTCTTGTCCACATTTCCAATCTCTATTACAACACCCCTCAAGGTGACCTCGCCAAATGGCTCGTTGAGCATTCATGTGCCGATCGTGCTTTCTTCTGCAATTCTGGCGCTGAAGCCAACGAAGCTGCCATCAAACTTGCCCGCAAATACGCTCACACAGTCCGTAACATTACTCATCCCATCATCATCACCGCGAACGCGAGTTTCCACGGGCGCACCCTTGCTACCATTACCGCCACTGGACAGCCCAAATATCAACAAAACTTTGATCCCCTAGTCCCTGGGTTTCATTACGTTCCCTACAATGACGTTGAAGCGCTAAAGAGCGCGATCGCGGAGCGCGATCGCAACGAACCTCAAGTCGCAGCAATCATGCTCGAAGGTTTACAAGGTGAAGGAGGAGTTCGTCCTGGCGATCGCGCCTATTTCCAAACCGTTCGCCAACTCTGCGACGAAAAAGGCATTCTCCTAATCATGGACGAAGTCCAAGTCGGCATGGGTCGCAGCGGTAAACTTTGGGGTTACGAAAATCTCGATATCGAACCTGACATTTTCACATCTGCGAAAGGTCTGGGTGGCGGAGTTCCTATTGGTGCAATGCTCTGCAAATCTCATTGCAATGTTTTCAGCGCAGGGGATCACGCTAGCACTTTTGGCGGTAATCCCTTTGCCTGTGCTGTTGCTCTTGCCGTCTGCCACACACTCGAACGCGAAAATCTTCTGGCAAACGTTCAAGCTCGTGGCGAACAACTGCGTTCAGGACTCATCCAACTCGCCCAAAAATTTCCTCATTTAATCTCCGACGTTCGCGGCTGGGGACTCATTGACGGTCTAGAACTCAGTGCTGACAGCACTTTCACCGCAGCCGATATCGTCAAAATTGCTATCCAAGAAGGCGTTCTTCTCGTCCCTGCGGGTCCAAAAGTCTTGCGGTTCGTCCCGCCGCTTATCGTCACTTCTGAAGAAATCGATCGCGCGATCGCGGCGGTCGATCGTGCCCTAACGACTCTAAACTAATCTCACTTTTGCCAAAAGCCCTCAATTGCATATAATAGAAGGCTGTGAGAAATCCTAATCTAGAATCAATCGGAGACCAAACTATGGCACGTCGATGTCAACTGACTGGCAAGAAAGCCAACAACGCAATGGCAGTATCCCACTCCCACCGTCGCACGAAAAAATTACAAGAAGCAAACCTGCAAGTCAAAAGAATTTGGTGGGAAAGTGGGAAACGCTGGGTCAAACTACGTCTTTCAACTAAGGCAATCAAAACTCTAGAGCACAAGAGCCTAGACGCTTTTGCCAAAGAAGCTGGAATCGATCTCAGCCGCCTGTAATTCATCTGCCAAAACCCGATAGACTAATTCGCAATCGTCAATTCTTGCAAGACAAAAATTGACCCTCCGATCGCTGATTTTAGGTGTTCTTGCGGTAATGTCTATACTTTGTAAACTGGAGTTGAGCAACGAATAGCTCAACTCCAGTTTTATTTTTCATCCACTAATTCTTCAATCCCTGGTAGTCATCCTCAATGAAATGGGTAACATACCTGCATCCACTTCCCTCGCTTTCTTCTTCAACCCAGAATTCGGGACAATCTCCGCAATCTACCTAGGGCTTATCTGAGTTTTTCCGTAGCTTATCGGAACTGTCTCAACTTCGTTCGATTTGAGCGCGTGTCTTCTCGGTTGACTCTGCTTTCAATTATGAAGACAGTAGAGAAAGCTCCACCAAAGTATAGAGTTTTGACAACATTACAAAGCTCTGACTTGACTATTCCACGGGCAAATATTGGACGATATCTAAACTAGTAGGTTTCGTCGATTTAGCATTAGTTGCCCCTGTGAATGCTCATCTGCGATCGTGAATTCCCCTTCCGATCGAGTACCGCACGATCGTCACTTTTTTCTGCCAACTCAGCAGCTATGTCAAATCACAAACTTAATCTCCAGGGTTTCTTTCACCGTCTTGGAAGTCTCTACCGCAAGATTACAAAGACCTTTGTTAATCGCCTTCTCCGCTATGTTTTGCTATATCAACGGCGAGGCAATCTCTCAACAGCAGGCTTCATCTTGCCAACAACAGTTCTGTTGATTTTGGTCGTAGCGCTCACTGTCGGAGCACTGACGTTCCGTGCCTATAATCGCAATGTCCAAGTGATTGGAGAAGCACAACAACGCGTTATCTATAACGCTGCAACTCCAGCAATTGATCGCGCTCGCTCCAAACTGGAGTTCCTCTTTGACTCTACAAAAGATACTCGACTTCCCAGCGGTGTGCCTGCACAAACCGTTTTAGAAGCAATGCTGCTTAACAATGGGAAAGACCGCGATAGCAGAGACTTTAGCACTCTTCGGATAGCAGACAAAGACGGTAAACCAACCATTGATCCTTATACCTTTCCCGATGAGCGTCGCATCTTTAAAGATGGCAAAGCTCAAAACGTTTGGGCTTTTCAAACAGACACTGATGGTGATGGGAAGATTGATAGTTCTAAAGACTCTACTACAATCTATTCAATCATTCTAAACACTCCTCCTGCACAAACAGTTGGCACAGGAAGAACTAGCACAATTGAGACGATTGCAACTCGCTTATTGAAAATGAGCGATGCTGACAAAGCGAAAGATATGTACGTTCGGCAAGCTCCACTCAGAGCCGATGGAGCGCTAGGATGCAGCATTAGTTCTGCAAACACATCCGCATCAGGGCCAGACGGATGGTTTGACGACAAAGTCAGTAGTGCAATTCTGCGTAAAAACTTCCAAGTTGATGCTCTAGTCATTCCTGGCAACTCAAGAGATACCAAGGCGACTTTGGAATTTGTTCAAGATCGCCAAATCGATCGCGGCAACAAATGGGGAGCTTGGTTCCGTCACGATTTGGAGATTTACCCGGGCGCCACATTTAATTGGAACGGTGCGATGCACACCGAAGGCAGCTTAATCGTTGGGAATAAGAACTTTACAGCCTACTTGATTAGCGCGCCTGCATCCTGTTTATACTATCCTGATTCATCGGAAATTACAGTCACAAACGTAGTTCCAGAATCTGGAGAAACGAATCGAGATTTACTGGGTCTAGTTGCTGCTGGAGTCGTGAAAGATGGTCCTAACCAAGGAACTGACGATAGCGCTGTCATCCACCTCCACACTGATACACCAACTAATAGGGCAACCTGGGCAACACTCAACAAAGATACAGCCTCAAGTCAAGCATCAAATCCAATTGATATTACAATTGACCCTGAGGTTGTGCTAACAGAAGATGGATATACGAATGTTGCCCCCCCTACAGGCGTAACCAAAAATGTTCGTAATAATCGAAGCGAGCCATACCTGAATCTTAGAAATAGGGATCTCCCGGCCTTTGGTTTTACTACCGATTCGCCTCCAAAAAAGGTTGATCAGCGTATATATGCTAGTTCTCAACCTGCTCCCTATGTAGACGATTTATATCGTGCTGACGATCGCTGGGGTCCCAAGCCGAAGTATGCAAAAGAAACCGTCCCGTCTGGAGATTTTGGGAAGCCCATCCCATCCAATAAATCAGCACTGCTCAAGAATGAACCAGATGCCGCTGACAAAGATGCAGCCAATGTAGGTCTAGATGGCTATTGGGAGCGTCGGGCACGCTCAGTAGGGATGCGAATTATCGTCGGGCAACGTCTGGAACTTGGTAATTTGTTTACTTGGTATGCTCCAGACGACAAAGATAAAAATGGCTATGTTGGCAATCCTGGTGGTACTTCTGGCAAATTTATCGACCAGAATGTATACGAGCATGAAGGCGATCCCCTTTATCCAGTAACAGTTAAACCATATCCTGCGACATCAACTGGGCGGCTTTCTCACATTGACTTACACCGTCGCACTTTGAGAGATAATCTCTCTTCTGTTCAAAGCACAGCGATTTATCATTCTGCATCTGATGAGAATGGGAAAGACTACCCAGTCGCATGTCTTGCAACAACATCTCATCCTGGTACGCTGCTGACTCTCCGCCAGTCGCTCATCTTTAAACCTTTTGGATTTAAAGGTACAGATGAAACAACTGATGGCTCTCTCCTGACCAATTTCTTTACAGGTATGGGCACAAACGGTTGGGAATTTGATACTCCAGGCGGAAGTGCTAGTGGATTTAAAGCAGCGATCGAGAATACAGATAGTCCTCTGCGCAAAGCACTAGACAACCTCGCAAATTTTGCAGGAGACTACAATCCAAACGAAAAAGATTCCAGCGGCAATCCCAAAACTGGAGCATTTCCACCAACACCGAATGACACAATCATTCACCCCTATCCAAAATTATCAATGTGGGGGGATTTCTCAAGTTTGAAACGAGCGCTAGCTGATGTTGGAACTAAGGGATATGACGGTTTAAGCATCGCAGATAAAACTTATTTGCAAACAGCAGCTTGTACGATCGGGATGTTGGCTTACAACATTAATGAAATTCAGAAATTTGATCCCAGCAACCCGTCAAATGATAGATCGCTTTCTGGATCCACGAGAAGGGTGATGGCAGTATTGGCAGATGATCTACGGCTGCTCATGGATGGAGAAATAGCCCGTAATAATCCAGAAGTTCTTCCTAAAGAACGCCTGAGAACTTACGACTATTCAGCAGCCACGAACACCGCTAAACTCGAACAATATCGTCTTAAGGACTATCAATCAGTTCCTCCAGAAGCTTTTATTGGTGCTTTGCGAGCATATCTACTGTCTTCAAGCGGGAAAAATCTTGCGCCTGATAGCCAACAATTCATGGACGAGATGCGTATGGCAGAAATGATTATGCTGAATCATCAAATCCGCCGCGATCGTACTTTTGGATTCCAAGAATCGCCAATATTTGGGGAGTACGCTGTCATTACTCCAGGTTTCGCGGCAGATCCAGATGCGACTAGCAATAAATTCCAACGTTTGCCCGCTGCTTGCGACCCTGATCAATTTACACTTAACGGTGATGACCTAGTTCTAAGCATTGACAGAACTTCGTCCTCACTCCAGCAGAAAGCTTCAACTGTTCTAGCCGCAGGCAGGCTGAGTTCTGCACCATCTACCGATTTTCCTACTTATGCTCGTTCAACCGACGACCTTACACGAACTCGTTTTTCTCAATATCGGCTAGCTCTGTCACGACTTTGTGGAACAATTAGCGACAGTGGGAATACCGTTCTACCCAAGTTTCCATCACTTTACTATCTCTTCCCAGAAGTGACTCATGATCACGATGGAGAAACAACTACAGGATACAACCACGCGCAACCTCTTCGAGAACCTTACATTGGAAATGGAGAAGCTTCTCCAGCGCAGGATCAGTATATTGCAAGCATGAAATCTCAGTTCAAGCGCATCAGCGATACGAAAGCTCTGGGAAGAGCAGGTCATCCAAGTGTCTCTTTCCCAGCAACGCCATCTGATAGTCTCCTCAGTCGGAGACCTAGCACACAGCAAGTTTTTCCGATTGAAGATTACTCGGTTGCAGATGTCGCGCTAACACCTAGAGCATTAGACAAGTGGAAACTTCCCTATCTTCCGCCCAGTAGTGTTCGTTCTCTGGAAGCTTCTCCTAATAGTAATACTCGAGCGAATTACTCAACGAACCTAGTTCTAATTCCCAAAGCAGGTAATGTGAATGAGTTAGATACAATTGCAGTTCCATTCCTTGATCGCGCCTTTTTCGATGGTCGTCAGTTAATGCTAGCTCGAACTCTGGATATCGATTTGGGAATGCTTCGGAGCACAAGAGTTAGTTCAAAGAATAATACTTGGCTACCACTTAGCGGCATCGTTTACGCTTTCCGTGAGGATGCAGTTCGAGAAGATGCTATCTCTCGACCATCATGCACAGGGACAAACTGCAAAATGGATTTACGCGATCCTGCAAACCCTGTTGATCCACCTATCAAGAGCAATGGAAAGTCTATCAAAACGATTGATGAATACCCTGATCCTGATCGTCGTGTCCACGGCTTCCGCTTACGGAATGGTGTGCAGCTTATGCGAAACCGCAGTTTTGAAGGAGTCATTGTGGATGCAGTAGATAACAATCGTGGTCTATCTCTGTTTACAGATCAACCTACTTACATTGAAGGAGACTTTAACCTCCATCAAGATGGAGCAGACGATACGCTGGGTACAAGATTAGAAGAGTTTGACGTACCATTACCCAACAGTGCGACGTACAACCCGAACCAGTTCTACTCTACTCGCGCTAAGCGCGATTCCCGATTCGCAGCTCCCAATACTGATCGCTGGCGACCCACAGAGATTTTGGCAGATAGTATTTCGTTTTTGTCAGATAACTTCTGCGATGGTACGATTTCGGATATGTTTGTGCAGTTCATTCCAAACAGCATCAGAAACTCAGGCTTTACAGGGTCTTCTTATCCAGTTCCTGATTTTGATAGCGCTAGCTTTAGTCAGATGAGTTCAGATCGCTCGTACTATCATCAACCTAACAGAGGATTATTCGATCCCGGTTGTCAAAGCGCAAGATTTACCTCTTTCCATAATCAGAATCGTCCTTCAGCCAATCTAGGTAGAAAGATAGACGGAACTCGTGACAGTGGATGGGACTGGGTACGAGAAAACTCGCGATACAATGCAACCGCCCCTCGTCGAAGCAGTTCAAACGACTATAGCGATGGTAACTGGGTCGATTTTGCAGCTCCAGTCAAGATTTCGCGAGCTGGTCAACCTCTTGTAGCTCGTCCTAGAGACACCACTGGTGCACCAAGAGATCCGAAAGACTCTTCACTTCCAGAGCTAACCCCAGTACAAAACTCAACTCCGAAACGTGATGAACTGCTGCCGCCTGTTCCGTACAACGTCGCGTTTTCTAATCCATATTTCAGATATGGCACTGATAGCTCCGGTAGAGCGCTCATTCCAGCAGCGGCATCTCGCATCAATTCGATTATTGTCAGTGGAATTAGCCCTTCTCGTCTAAAGCAAGGCTATGGGGGTTTGCAGAACTTCCCGCGATTCCTTGAGAGTTGGGATAAGACAGCCCTAAATTTTGCAGGCTCTTTCATTCAGCTCCAGTATACGAACTATGCCACTGCCCCCTTTGAACTCGAAAATCTAGAGCCGTCAGATACGACTAATGTGGATAGAGAGAACATAGCTTACTATGTCCCTCCCAACCGTTTTTGGGGCTATGATGTAGGTCTTCAATTCAGCGCTGCGGGACCAGCAGCATCTCGCTTCGTAAGCCCAAGCAGTAGTCGCAGTGAGTTTTACGTTGAGCCACCTGCAAATGATCCCTACATTACATCTCTTTGCGATGCAGCAAAAACGGCTTTTAGCCTTTCAACGAACTGTCCTAAATAATGAGGAGAGACCAAAATGCTGCAGAATTACCAGCTGATCAAGCATTGCTCATTCAGTTCCGTACAGCTAAGGCAAATGCTAAGGTTGTATCGAAAAAATCTACAGCACTCAAATGCTGAGCAAGGCTTGACTCTCATTGAAGGATTACTTGCAATTGTAATTATTTCAATTACGGTTGTTAGCATCTCACCTCCTATTTTTTGGGCAGTTGCAACGCGTGTTCAAACTCAGCGTGCAGAGCAAGCTCTAAAGGTTGCTCAAGGAGAGGTTGATCGAGTCCGCGTCCTAGTGGAGAGGAATGAAGTGAAAATTGCTCAATTTAATCTACTTCCTCCCTACTCAGCAGGTGCAACAGAATCAGATGTAAGAAAGCGAACTTCGAGTAATTTTCCTGCTGCACCTAATACAGAAGCATCAGGCAAAAAAGTTATCTCGACCCGTGATTGTGGTACTGGAACGAGCGGCAATGATGACGTAACTTCAAATGGATCTACTTGGAACGGCACTCCATCTCGTTCAATCAATGCTTTCATCCGAGTAGATACCAACGGCGACTGTATTGCAGATTATCTGATGCAGACTTTTCGTAGCCAAGGTCTAGATCAGCAGGGAAATCAGTTCCAGGGTAGAAGCACTCAAAATCTTGCTGCATTTGTCATGGGAGTTCGCGTATACGCTGCTGTGGCAGAGCCAGCATTACTTGCTGGAAGAGGCAAAACTGAGCCTGCTGCGTTGCGAGCAACGAACGGATTGGGGAATCAACTAGATCGCCCCTTAGCAGTCTTATACTCAACAGTCGTTCGGAGTACTGAAGGCAGTCATTTGGAACTCTATCAAAAACTGTGTCAACCAGCAGACGGTCAACTCACTGGCATTTGCTAGAAATTGTCAACCCTGGGTAGATAAACTATGTCTAGAGGATTCTTTCAACAGCACACCTGGCTACGTTTTTTCTATCGCCAAACTCAACGCAGTGGGTTTACATTGCTAGAGCTGCTCGTTGCGATGGTGATTGGAGGCATAATTTCGGCTGGTCTGCTTGTTCTGGTCGTTCAATTAATTCAGGCTAACTCACGAGAAGCTGCCCGAAGCGATACCCAGAGAGATTTGCAGGCAGCTATTGATTACATTGCACGAGATGTACGAGAAGCAGTTTATGTATATGACGGTAACTGCCTTCTTGAGCGCCCTACAGGCAGTACTTTAGAGTGTCCTGGATTAAGGAGGTATTTACCCGAGAATATTTCTGAAAACGCTAGTAATACTCCGGTATTGGCATTTTGGCGAGTTGATGCATTACCTCAAATATTGAGAGATCGCTGCAAAAATAATGCAGATAGATTTGCTAATCCACGAGATCTTCCAGCAGAGGTTCGGGGAGTTCCCTGTCTGTCAGGGCGAATGTATAGTCTTGTTGTTTATTCTCTAAATTCGGAACAGACAACAGGTGCAGTCGGTCGTGCTAGGATTAGGCGCTATGAGCTACCGCAGTTTACTGCTCAAGGTGGTGCTCAAATTCCTCCTCAGATCAACACGGGATGGGTCGATCCGGTTAGTAAAGAAACGAATTTCTTTAGCTGGCCACTCAATATATCCACATTAACGGCATCTTCACCTTTGTCTCTACAAGCTAGTAGACCTGGTAGAACGACAAGTAATTTTGTGCTCACAGATTTTGTCGATCGAATTGGATTGTATGACGGAGCAGGCAACAAGGCGCAGCCCCCAATTCTGAATGGATATGAAGTAACTCCAAGGCGAGAAAGTTCGGCAAGTAACGAACCGCCCCGTGGTTTTTACGTCTATGTAAAAGGAACTGAGAATAAAGGCGCACTCAACCAGGAAGTGGTCATTCGGATTCAAGGTGATGCTGCTGGGAGACCAGGTGTTGCTGGGGTAAATCTGGCTCGTCCGGTTATCCCCATCTCTTTGGAAACTCGTGTGCTGACTCGTGGTGTAACAGATAAAGCAGCAGAATAGTTCGCTCACTAAATCAATGGTGATTAAAGGTATGAAAAGGCGAAGAGTATTGAATTCACGATCGAGTACAGATGGATTTACATTGATTGAGATTTTAGTGGTCGTCATCATCACTGGCATATTGTTTGCGATCGCTGCACCCAATTGGGTCGCCTTTGTTAACCAACAGCGTGTCAGCGCCGCTCGAACTCAGGTTTCCCAAGCAATTCGGAACGCTCAATCTAAAGCGAGCCGTACAAAAGTGGCTCAAGCAATCGTGTTTGAGAATCGAATTGGGCAATCACTTAGATATGCTATTGTTCCTATCTCCGACACTAACGCTCCGGTGGTCGATCGTACAAAAATTAAGACATGGGAAAATATAGGAGATGCTTCTGCACTCAGGCTTTCAGTGGCGCAGGGCGATTTTGCTTCTCCACCTCCATTAATATTTAATATCTATGGCAGTGTTATCACTACTAATCTGCCAACGGCAGCGCTAGATCAACCACTCTATACAGTGACAATTGGGACAACTCGCAGCGCGAATCCAAGACGCTGTGTTAGAGTCACAACTTTGCTAGGTGCAACTGAAGAAGCATCAGACAGTGCGTGCCCGCCTAATAGAACATCGTGACCATCAATATTAAATAAATTTAAGGGCAATTATTTATGATGACTAGCCTAAATTTAGCTGTATTTCAAGATTTTAAGAATTAAATTGCTTTCATGAAGAGTAGGAATAAGATTTCTAGGCATGGTTTTACATTGCTTGAAGCAGTTATAGTCCTAGTGATTGCTGGTATTCTAGCTGTAATTGGAGCGCCAGCTTTGCTGGCATGGCTGAGCAATCAACAGTTAACCTCAGCACAAAGCCAGGTGGAAAGCGTTTTTCGGCAAGCACAGAGTACAGCCAAACAGAAGCATATTGATTACCAAATAAGTTTTAAGCGACAAGACTATCCGGTTGAATGGGCGATACATCCGGCGAATTCCAGTCCTATGGCACAAACTTGGCAGACTCTTAATCATGGTGTCAAGCTCTCGCTTGCGGATGCAGACACCACATTGATCAAAGATGGCAATGTCTACAAGATGGTCTTCAATCATCGTGGCGAGTTGTCAGCAGCGAATGGGCGCCTCGGTGGACGTGTAACACTGTTGCCTATATCTGGTGGCTCACGCAAACGGTGCGTATTTGTTTCTAACTTACTTGGGACGACTCGGTTAGGAGAGAATCGTCCCAATCGGCAAGGAAACCCTTGTGAATGAGCTGTTTATCAGGAGCTTAGGGTTCGTGATTTTTGGCGATCGAGTTTAAGAATCAGGGTGGATAGGGGTGGAAGACAAAGATCGATTGAATAAGGGTGATTATGATAAGCCCATTCGTCTGACCATTTACCGCCTAGATTCCCCATATTGCTCCCCCCAAAATCACGAGCGTCGCTATTTAAGAGTTCAGTGTAGAATCCCGCTTCAGGCACACCGACTCGATAGTGACTGTGAGGTTGAGGAGTAAAGTTGCAAACAGCAACGATGAAATCGCCTGAATCTTTATCTCGGCGAATGAAAGATATTACACTGTGACGGTTGTCACTACAGTCAATCCACTCGAAGCCTGCTTCAGAAAAGTCTTGGGCATAGAGAGAGGGTTCAGATTGGTAGAGAGAGTTGAGAACAGTAAAAAATTGCTTGAGTTTGCGATGGGGTTCGTATTGAAGGAGATGCCAGTCTAGATCACCCCAAACATTCCACTCGTTCCATTGAGCAAATTCCATGCTCATGAATAGCGTCTTTTTACCAGGGTGGGCAAACATATAACCATAGAGGCAGCGAAGATTGGCAAATTTTTGCCATTCGTCTCCAGGCATTTTGCCGATCATATTACTTTTGCCATGAACGACTTCATCATGGGAAAGCGCCAGCATGAAGTTTTCGCTGTGGTGATACCAAATACTGAACGTTAGATTGTTCTGATGAAATTGGCGGAACCAGGGATCCATGTGGAAGTAGTCCAACATGTCATGCATCCAGCCCATATTCCATTTGAGATTGAATCCTAGACCGCCGACGTAGGTTGGCCAGGAAACCATCGGCCAAGACGTAGATTCTTCAGCGATCGATAATGCACCCGGGAAGTAGCTGAAGAGAAGATGATTCATCTGACGCAGGAAGTCCGCGGCTTCGATATTCTCGCGTCCACCGTATTGGTTTGCAACCCATTCTCCGTCTTTGCGGCAGTAGTCGAGGTAGAGCATTGAGGCAACAGCATCAACTCGCACTCCGTCAATATGATATTTGTCGAACCAGAAGAGTGCATTGGCAACCAGATAGTTGCGAACTTCGTTACGACCGTAATTGAAGACGAGAGTGCCCCATTCTTTATGTTCACCTTTGCGGGGGTCGGCATGCTCGTAGAGGTGAGTTCCATCAAAGAAGGCAAGTCCATGTCCGTCTTTGGGAAAGTGACCGGGAACCCAATCAACGATGACACCGATGCCGTTGAGATGGCATTGATCAACAAAATACATGAAATCTTGGGGGGTTCCGAAGCGGGAAGTGCAGGCATAGTGTCCGACGACCTGGTAACCCCACGAGCCGTCGAAGGGATGTTCGGCTATGGGTAGGAGTTCGATGTGGGTAAAGCCAAGTTCCTTGACGTAAGGAATAAGTTTGTCTGCGAGTTCGCGATAGGTCAGGAACCGTGCCCCAGGCTTGAGGTCGGTGACGATGACAGGGGGAGAGGATTCGCCATTCGGTAAAAGAGCAGGTTCGGCAGAGGAGGCATGGAGCCAAGAGCCGAGATGCACTTCGTAGACGGAGATTGGGTTGGTTAAGGGGTCAGTGTGGCGACGTTTTTCGAGCCAGTCTTCGTCGTGCCAGGTGTAGTCATCGAGATCAGTCACGATCGAGGCAGTTTTGGGACGGACTTCTTGTTGGAAACCGTGAGGATCGGATTTTTCGTAGATGTGACCGTTTTGGTTTTTGATCTCGTACTTGTAGTGAGCGCCAACAGTCAGTTCGGGAATGAAGAGTTCCCATACTCCGGTCGAGCCACGACGCATTTGATGTTGTCGTCCGTCCCAGTTGTTGAAGTCGCCGAGAACAGAGACGTTGCGGGCGTTAGGTGCCCAGACGGCAAAGTAGACTCCAGCGATCCCATTTTGGGTCGTCAGGTGTGCGCCGAGTTTTTCGTAGATGCGGTGGTGATTGCCTTCGGTGAAGAGGTGAAGGTCGAATTCAGTCAAGAAAGGAGAGCGGAAGGCGTAGGGATCGTAGATGACGCGATCGTGCTCGCTGGATTTGAGGCGAAGCTGATAGTTGACGAGTTCGGGCACATCGATCGTACATTCAAAAAAATGCGGATGATGCAGCGATTGCATCGGGTATTCGGTGCGAGATTCAGGCAGGATGACTGAAACAGAATCTGCATTCGGCTGATAGGCTCTCACGACCCAGACGGTTTTGCCATCTTGCTCAATCGCATGAGGACCAAGCACCTCGAAGGGGTCGTGATGCTGGTTCCATACAATCCGCTCTACCTGGTCTGGGGCGATCGTCATTGACATGAAGCTACCTGCCTTAAATTAAAATTGTGTATAACCGTGAGAAATCAGCGCTGTGAAACTCTATATGTAAAGGTTCTGTAATAAACGGTAGCAAATCATTGTAAAACTCACAATTCTTTTGTCACAAGCTTCTTCTGAATCATAGACAGAATTGTTGCATTTGCGGCGATTTCTAAAAATAACTCCTAACTTGCGAAATTGAAGTTAGGAGTTATTTTCTTACAAAGCTAGGTTTAGAGATAGCTCAGCTCAGGCGCTACCCGTGAAGGTGACTTCTGGGAATTTCGATTGGGCTTCCGCCATGGGGCGGTTTTTGCCTTCTTCTTGCCAGTAGTTGATCACTTCAGTTGCTTTATTCAGCAATTCAACGCGATCGACTTCTGAGATCCAGTGCTTTTTCTCTAATTCAGTCTTGAGTTGTTCCCATGCGTCGTTCCGGGGCCAGAAGAAATAAGAGGTGAGCGGGCTTGTGCCTTTTCCAACCACTTGATCGACTGCCAGCGCAACGTTTTCGTCGAGCCACAGAACTTTTAGAATAAACTTTGTCAAATCCGACCTCCAGCGCAGTCCCAAGCGTAAATTACTACGATCAGCTATTCTACCGTACTGTTTTGATAGATGATAAGAAATCTCTTGAGAAGAATTCTGGGGGATGAAAACTGTGGTGGCTGTGGTATTCGATATTGATGGGGTTGTGCGAGATGTCAGCGGGTCGTATCGGCGAGCATTGGCAGATACGGTGGAGCATTTTACCGATGGGGCATTTCGTCCATCGTCACAGGAGATTGATGCGCTGAAGGGCGAGGGGGTCTGGAATAATGATTGGGAAGCGTCACAAGAGTTAATTTTTCGGCATTTTGAGGCGCAAGGACAGGCGCGCGAGCAAGTGACATTAGCGTATTCGACGATCGTGCAATTTTTTCAGTCTCGGTATCGAGGTACAGATCCGGTGAACTGGAATGGATACATTTGCGGGGAGCCTTTGTTGCTAGAAGCCGCTTATTTGGAGTCGCTGACGAAGGCAGGGATCGCTTGGGGGTTTTTTAGTGGGGCAACCCAGGGATCGGCTCGGTATGTGCTTGAGCAGCGATTGGAGTTGGTAGAGCCTGTGTTGATTGCGATGGAGGATGCACCCGGCAAGCCAGATCCGACGGGGTTGTTTTTGACCCTAGAACGACTGGATTGTGGTGAGTGCCCGGTGATTTATGTCGGGGATACGGTGGCGGATATGTACACGATCTCGCAGGCGAGGGAAAGAGATCATGCGCGATCGTGGTTTGCCGTGGGCGTTTTGCCGCCACATGTGCAGGAGACGGAGACACGAAAGAATGATTATCGCGAGACATTGAGGCAGGCAGGAGCGCACATCGTTTTGGATAACGTTCAGGATTTGAAACCGGAAGTTGTAGGGGAGTTAGTTGGTGAAGTGTGAACGCACTCTGACAATGTGCAGTCCACTCGCTGATGCAGAACAGCTAGGCAGTCTTATGTCGCTCTTTGAACAATTTCAAGGGCAGCAAGAGAAAAAATAGCCATCGAGAATTAGCGGGTGGTTCCAACCTGATTGAACGTTGGAGCTTTGAAAGGTTCGCCTCTCATCCAGAGAACACCAATGTTGAGAATAAGGGCAGAGAAGACGATCGCGAATGCCACCTTAAAATAAGTCGGGGGGGCATCGGATTCTTCTATATCTTCTTCGAGTTCGGGAACCGAATTTCTTTCTGTTAATGGATCTGCCTCGAATGGAGTGGGAGAAGCTTCAACGTCAACAGGAATTGAAAGCAGCCAACTGCGTGCAGCTTTTGCACCAGAGAAAGTGGAAGATTCTGAGCCAATCAGTTGTTGAATGAATTGCTTTAAGGGGTCGTGGGGGATGTCTTGCCAACGCGGATCGTTTAGCGGATTCCAAGCTTCTGGGAGATCAAGTTCTCCGAGCAACAGTTGAGCCGCAATTTTACCCAGATCTTGCAAATCCTTTTGTTTTTTGATTTTGAAGGCGGGTTGGCTTTGAGGTTGAGTCGTATGCCAAATTGCCGCTTCCCAAAGTTGTAAATCCTGTAGATACACTTGAAACTGCGAGATTTGAGTATTCTGAATCGCGGGATCAATCGCAATCAGAATGCTATCTAAGTTTAAATTGCCGTGAGCGATGCCTTTCTGTACCTCATCACTGTCTTCCAGATAAAGAGGCAGACTATGTAGAAACCAGAGGCTTTGTAAAACTTGAGAGAGGAAATGGTGAACGACTTTCGGCGGGAGATAGTCTTGTGTTTCTAGATAACTTCGCAGCGATCGCGGTCGATATTGGGGCGATTTCAGAACTAAATAGCAACGATGATCTTTTGAAGACGCAATACTTTCTTGAGGAACCAATAGTCGAAAATCTTGAACGCCCCCACTGTGAAAGTCGATCGCTTCTAGCTGTTCAAGTTGTAATTCGATTTGCTGAATGTCGGAAATCGTCCACCAGAAGGAGTAGTACTCTTTGATAATGACTGGAGTTTGTGTCTGTAAATCTTTACCTGTATAAGTTCGCACGCCAGGACGAGTTTGAAGTTGATGCTGAATAGCATATTGTCCTTCTCTACCACTCAGCATCTTTCCCTCAAGCGAGGTGGAACCATTCTCGATCTGCTCGGTTTGAGATTGGACGGGAGCGGATCGAGAATGGTTGAGGTTATCGTTGCTCATAACAAGTGGGATCTATATGACGAAACTGCTTGGAGACGGGTCATCAGAATTCAGGTGCGGAATGTCAATCCCTAGCATGGTTCCTGATGGTATGGCTATTTATTGTAAACAGAATTAGCGATCGTATTTCCGGGTGTTATGCCATGTTCTTGAGACAGATTCACTTGATTTTGGTAGGAATAGAGTTAAACCGCATTGCTTCTGATTCGACGTTGAGCACGGAGGAAATCACGTGATGAAAAGACAACCTTCTCAGCGCCATCGTCTGCTAAAGCAAGCTTTGAGTTTCACGATCGCGCCTGAAACAACTTCTGAAGCACCCTATCAACTTCAACCGGGAAAATCTGTCGTTTTTAAGATCCAAGTCACGAATCAATCTGCGAGTGCAGATCTAATTTTCTTAAAATGTTCGGAACTTCCGACGAATTGGTTCACGATCGAGTATCTAAGCCAAGCGACTGAGGATGCCCCTGGAATTATTCAACTGACTGAGAAGCTGGCGCTGAATCCTCAAGCCCATGGAGAGATTCACTTCACATTGCATCCACCCGCTGATGCAGCCATTGGAAATTACTTTCCGACCTTACAACTCATCTCAATGGGTGCGCCGGATCTGGTCATGTTGGATGTGATTTATATTCAGTTGTTACCGGATACGCATCTCGATATTCGGTTGACTCCTGAAAGTCGAACCATTCCGAACCAATCTGCCATCTTCGATTTTATGGTTCGGAATCGAGGCAATGTGACTCGAACTTTGAGACTTGAAGTAAAAGATTCACGCAACCTATTTCGAGTTGAAACGGATTTAGTAGACAACGTTTTGAAACTTGCACCAGGTCAAGAGAAGACGATCACATTAAAAGTTTTTCCTCATCATTCATGGCAGCGTCCACTCCGAGGAAAGCCAGTGCGATCGCTTGTTGGAGTGACGTTAATTCCAGTGGATGGGTTAGCCGATGCAGGTTCTCGCTATTTGACTCAATCCAAGCTAGTTTGGCTCCCGCAACCGAAATGGGTGCTCGCTCTCTTGACATTGATGGGAGCAGTTCCTGCTCTGTTTGCCTTAGGTGTGTTGTATCGATTTAATCGTCCCGCGATCGCAGCACCAGAAATCTTGAGTTTCAATGCGACCGGGCAAAGTGATACCGTGCGATTAAATTGGAAGTTGAACAATCCTGAAAGGCTCGGTAGAGTTGTCATTTCCCAGTTAAATGAAGGGGCAGAAGTTCAGACGGTTCGCTATGATTTCTCAACTTCGATTCCGCAAGAGTTGAAAGTCAAAGCTGACTCGAAGCAGGGATGTCGCACTGCTGCTGCGAAAAATAATTCTTCTGCATTGTGGCAGTTGCCATTGCCCAATTTGCCGTGGTTTGCGTCTCTCCAGCAAGTTCCTACTCCAACGACGATTACTTGTCAGAATATCCCCTTTGTCTCAAATCAGGCGGGAACTTTGAGATATAAGCTGAAGCTGTTCTCAAAATCAGCAGCCGATGCTCAAGTGCCGATCGCAGAATATACAACCAACGCGATCGCAATT
Source organism: Leptolyngbya sp. GGD (assembly GCF_026735145.1). NCBI lineage: Bacteria > Bacillati > Cyanobacteriota > Cyanophyceae > Leptolyngbyales > Leptolyngbyaceae > Leptolyngbya > Leptolyngbya sp. GGD. Next base: position 934,743 of record NZ_JAPQKE010000002.1, on the reverse strand, counting down.
AAGCCAGGAAGTAATGAGCCTCAGTTTGAACCGAGCTTTCCCTCTGCACAGCCTGCACAAATTTCGCTGGCATTTTCGATCAATGGCGTACCTGCCACCAGTCAACCTACACATAGTTTTTCAGTGCGAGAAGGAGAATCAGCACAGATTGTTGTGTCTTGGGCAGTTCAAGGGAGCACCGATGTCCAGCTTTTGCCTGGTTCGGGAAATGTTGAGCCAAGTGGTTCTACCTCCTATACGCTACGTGCAGGAGAAAGTAAAACTGTGACCTTGACTGCTCAAAACGCAGCCGGAGAGAGAGTCACCCAGTCAGCGGTGATGAGCGCGATCGGGGTTGGTTCTAGCGATCGTTCTCCCTTCCGTTCTGGCTCTCCGTTTCAGCCTCAACGGGTTCCGAAAGCAAGTCCTAATTCTGGAGATCCTGCTCCGCCAGAATCAGAAAACACTCAATCCAGCCCAGAGCCAAACAATACTGCACCTGAACAAAGCAGCCCAACTCCATCTACATCTGACGCTCCAACACCTGATGCTTCTCCAACTGCAAGCCCTTGAATGCAATGGAACTAAAATGTAACGGGACTGGCGGGATTCGAACCCTCGACCTAGCGCTTCAGATTTGTGTGAGTTTCCCCACTCTCTGGACTATACCTTCACCTTAAGCAAAAATGCTCTTAGGTGGTGATCGTCTAGTCTCTACACCTTCCTAACTTTCGATTAGGCTTGGCTCGGTATTCCCATGAATTGCAAACATTGCGATCGCATAACTACCAATCCAGCATTTTGTAGTCTTTCGTGTGCTGCTTCCTTCAACAATCGGAAATTTCCGAAGAAGAAAACCGCAAAGGCAAAAAGCTGCAAACATTGTAGGATTCAGATTTTCGGTAGAAGAACTACCTGCGATGACTGTAACCCTTCATATGTAGATTGGACGCGCTTAACTCTCAGCGAACTGAAAGCAAGAGCGAAGTACCAGCATTCCGCTAGGGTTCGTCAAGTCGCTAGACATATTTACCGCCAGTCTAATAGACCAAAATGCTGTGTTGTCTGTGAATATGACAAACACTACGAAGTTTGCCACATTAAACCTATTCAGGAATTTTCAGACCTCACACCTATTGCTATCATCAATGACCTCAACAATCTAGTGGCTCTCTGTCCTAACCATCACTGGGAGTTTGACCACGGTTTGCTTACCCTTTAGGGTTCACCGACTTTGACCACATTCACGCGCAGAGTTTCCTCTACGGTGCCCGATGTTTCAGGAGGCGCTCGCTCTATCCAGCTGAGCTACAGCCCCGGATAAGTCGAGATTATAGCAAGATAATTTTGAGATGCACATGAAATCTTTTAGAAAACTTGACCGCATCCCGAAGCCCAAGTCTCATCCCACGGTGAGCCGCCCGTTTCAAGTCCGGCGAGAGAACTGGTTGCTTCTAGAATTAAGCGATCGCTTTTATCCCATAGCGAGATCGTCACTTGTCCTCGCATCGTATCGCGACAAACAAACTGCATTCCATCGATCGTCGGTGCGCGGAGTGGAGTTCCAGGTAGATCAGTTGTCGCAATAACCGTCACACGATAATCCCGAGTGCGCGCATCCATCCGCCAATAGCCCCAAGGACGAATCACCCAATTGACCTCGGCATTCCAGGGCGCAAATTCGTAAAATTGACCTCGGTAGTGAATGCCGACCATTGCAACCGACTCCGTCCACCACAGCACGCCGCGCCGCCCACCACCCGCTGTGAGTGCTAAATCTGGTTCGTTATCAAAAGCATTGCAGTTTAGCCAAAACCATTTACTTGGAAATGCGCCACCCCAATTCTTCTCTCCATATGCTGGAGCATTGACAAATTTATAGTCTTTCCCATTCCAATTGATCCATCCGGTGGCATACCCATGCGCCATGAGAATCTGCCAGCCCGGTTCAAAAATCTGAAGTGAAGAGAGCCAGCTAGCGGTCGATTGACGATCGCCCCAACCGTAAATCGGCGAAATTGAATACTGCCATTCCGCAAACTTGCCGTCCGGTGATTTCAGCCGACCTTGATGCCAGGTATTCGTCGCCTGATAGCCTTCGGAAATCGTGCGATCGAACTGATCTGGAGCTAGCAATCCGGTGGGCTGTCTCGCATGTCCGAGCGCCAGACAATCTTTTGCTGCCCAGAAATCATGCGGATTCGAGAAAGTGCGCCATAGATGTTCGTCATCAATGCCTAAAATTTGCGCCATGCCGCCGCTAGTTGGTTGCCCCCCTTGCGGATCTTCGATCGAATACATAAAGGCAAACGTTTGCCCAATTTCAGGCAGCGTTACACGGTAGTACCAGCCCTCAAAAAAGCGGCGGGAACTGCCATCCCAGTGATAACCACTGTGAGGCGTGGGAAGCGGGCTAGAGTTTCGATTCATACAATCGGCATGTTTCACAAGGACCTGTGGGATTGACCGCGCAGCGAATATACGGCGATCGCGCATTATAAATGCAGGTAAAATCGCCAATCAGCGCGCCCACACCTTCAACATAATGATAATCAGGCGGAAGTCGTAGCAGAGATTGAAGCTGCTGTCGTTCGGCTGCTGCCATTGCGGCTTGGAGACGTTCTTGAGCTTGCAGTTCCAGTCGATGCCGGAGCAGAAACGTCAGAATCGTCGGAAGAAGCGCGATCGCGAGAATCAAGAGGACTGAAAGCATAAGTCTATTCTGAGGGATCAATCTAGAGACGGCTAGCGCTTTTCATAAAATCTTTGATGACGATCGCTGAAATTTTGGCAGAGTCTATGTCGGAACAAGTGGACGCGGTATTCTATACGGGCAACCCCAATCGAAAAATTGAATGGATTTTAGCCTGATCATTTCCAATTTTCTCAACCCGCCTGTTTTGTTCTTTTTTCTAGGAATGCTGGCAGTGTTGGTGAAATCTGACCTCGACATTCCAGCACCGATTCCAAAGTTATTTTCGCTTTATTTGCTGTTGTCAATCGGGTTTAAAGGCGGTGTCGAGCTAGCGAGAAGCGGAATTACACAGCCAATTGTGATCACATTGGCAGCCGCGATCGCCATGTCAATTCTGGTTCCGATCTATACGTTTTTTATTTTAAGAACTCGTTTAGATCCTTACAATGCAGCCGCGATCGCAGCCACTTACGGTTCGATTAGCGCCGTTACTTTTATTACGGCTGGTTCATTTTTGGATCAATTGCAGATTCCATATGATGGCTATATGGTTGCAGCGTTAGCATTAATGGAGTCGCCAGCAATCATTATTGGATTAATCTTAGTGAATGTGTTTACCGATCGCAGCGGGGATTCTGAATCGATTCAATGGTCGGAAGTCCTACAAGAAGCATTCTTGAATGGCTCAGTTTTTCTGTTAATTGGCAGTGTTGCGATCGGGTTTATCACGGGCGAACAGGGCTGGCACACGTTGAAGCCTTTTACTCAAGATATGTTTTACGGAGTGCTGACGTTTTTCTTATTGGATATGGGATTGGTCGCCGCAAAGCGAATCCAGGATTTACAGAAGTCGGGCTTCTTTCTGGTTTCGTTTGGCGTGTTGATTCCTTTGTTGAATGCCACGATCGGGCTTTTCTTAGCAAAAGCGATCGCGCTTTCTGCGGGTGATGCACTTTTATTTGCCGTTCTTTGTGCCAGTGCATCTTATATTGCAGTTCCCGCAGCGATGCGACTCACGGTTCCTGAAGCGAATCCTAGCTTTTACATTTCTGCTGCGCTTGCAATCACATTTCCATTTAATATTTTGCTCGGCATTCCCCTGTACGAATACGGAATTACATTACTTTGGTAAACCTATGCACGCTGTCAAACGGATTGAGATTCTTTCAGATTCGATCGAGCTTCCTAAAATCCTCAAAAGCCTGAAACAGTCAGAAATTCATCGCTACACTGTGATCCGAAATGTTGAAAGTAGTGGGGTTTCTGGCACAAATGAAACTGATGCCACTCTAATTGATATGGCGTATATCATTGCATTTTGTACGCCGGAACAGGTGAAAGGCGCGATCGAAAAAATCCGACCCATCTTGAATCGATTCGGCGGATCTTGCTATGTTTCTGATGCGATGGAAGTGCGATCGCTCAACTGTACTGCTCATCTATGACCATTTTGAGTACGGAGTTGACTGAGGTGCTGCTCTACGATTTGCAACGCTTGATCGAGTGCAGGCACAACATCGGACTGAGATTGATCGGTTATGAATGAACTTGCCGCTTGAGCATTGAGCAATTCATCCATTTTCTCGTAGAGTTTTTGAGCGATCGTGTGAGCGTCGCGGTTAAAGTTCGTGACCTGTTGGCGTTGATGGAATTTCAACGCGGCTCCACGTAATACTTGTAGGGTTGCTTGCTCTCCCATTTCAGTTGGCATCAGCCGCAGTCGTAGCAAAACGCGATCGCGCTGATAGAGCCGTTCAATTTCCACTTCTCGAACTTGAGTCACCAATTTCGGGGGAAGGTGGGTTAATTCTTTCAATTCGTCTAATAAAGCTTGGAATTTGGGAAGAGGAACACCCTCGATCGAAGCCTGTAAAATTCCATTTTGGCTCCAAAGAATGCGCCCATGTCTTGCTTGTCGCTCAAAGTACAGCCGTCCAATACCTTCACACAACACTCGTCCAAGTAATTCTTGTAACAGCCGTGCGGGCGGAAGCTGGCTAAGCAGCGCGATCGGTTCTTCTGAATATCGAGTACTGACGGCTAAATCAGGCAATGGATTCGAGGAAAGATTAGAAATAGGAACTTGGCTCGGTTCCGGCTCGGTTTCAAATTCAGCCGGATCTTCTTCAAGCACTAGCGTTTCTTTCTCGTGAAGATTTGGCTTTTCGAGTTCTAGCACTGGAGTGGGGAGCGGTTCTTGAGCGTGAGAACTTGGCGTTTCGGGTTCCGGAGCCTTGGTGAATCGTTCAGTCTTGGGATGAGTTTGATTGTAGTTTAAGTAAGCCGTGAGCGTTTTATGATGCGCCTCTGACGAAATGCTTTGAGGGACAAGCGAGTAATTTTGGTAGCCGATCATGCGTCGAGCGTATTCTAGGGCAGCCACATCATCTAACATCACCATCCCCAAATGAAGTTTGCCCTCCTCGATCGAGAGGGGCAAAATCTGGTGAAAGAGGCACGCTTCAAAGGGCAAAACGCGATCGACAAGCTGAAAAACCTGGTCTGTATTCATGGATGTGTCAACATGAGGGGATCAACTGCTGGTAAGCGATCCTGCTTCGAGCTAGGTTTTAATATTGTTCCCCAGAAGTTTACAGAAATGCTGCTGAATTTCACGTCTGCGTCAAGCCAACCTGCTGTCTTGTTTTTACATGGGTTTCTTGGGAACCATACAGAGTTTCATTCCGTAAGTTCGCGGCTGGAGCAGTTTAACTGCATGGCGATCGATCTCCCCGGTCATGGCAAAACTCAAGAAACGTGGGAGTATAGTCTGCCGAACACTGCTGAAGCGATCGTTGAGCTTTTAACACAGGCACAAATTGATCAAGCCAATTTGGTCGGATACTCAATGGGCGGACGCTTAGCGCTCTATTTGGCGTTGACTTATCCTGATCGATTTCCGAAGGTTGTGATCGAATCAGGTTCACCAGGGCTGAAAACAGACAGAGAGCGATCGCAGAGAATCCAGCACGATCACGAATTAGCCAATCGATTAGAAGCAGATTTCCAGCAGTTCTTAAGAGATTGGTACAACATGCCGCTGTTTCGATCATTTGCTGCGCATCCGAACTTCGAGCAAATCGTACAAGAGAGAGCAAAGAATAATCCGCTTGAACTTGCGCGATCGCTCAGAGAAATGGGAACGGGAATGCAGCCGAGTTTATGGAAGACATTAGAATCGCATCGGCAGCCGATTTTGTTGATTGTGGGAGAATGCGATCGTAAGTTCATCGAAATCAATCAAGAAATGGCAGAACTCTGTCCAACGGCAGAACTCGCAATCGTTTCAGATTGCGGTCATAACGTTCATTTTGAAAAACCAGAAGAATTTGTCGATCGGCTTCAACACTTTCTACTCGATTCGCAATCCAACCTCTAGCGCCCAAAATAAAAGCGGCTTCATCGCTGAAACCGCCCATGACCACACAGTAAACTTTTCTGACGCACTAACTCCAAATCTCCTCAAGCGCATTCAAATCTGTTTCGGAGAGCAGAATCATTGTTTCGTAGCCGATTCTACCCATCTCAGGCTCCTCGCCCAATTCCATCTCAACCAAGTACGACCAGTTTCCTGCTTCTGCTCGATACTCTTTCACCTTTCCTTCACCACCAATAAACCGCACGGATTGATCGGGGCTAAATTTTGGGACTGACTTCACGGCGATCATGTTCTTCACCTCTATACAACCTTGCAACCTTGCTTCCTTCTTCAACCGTTTCCGATGCGATTGCTGAAAGAATATCTAAAGCTTTAATAAAGATGTCTCTCCCGTATGGGTAAACGTTATCATTCGATAGCTCTTTCCTGGGAGCGAGAGCAATATCATCTTTACGGTTAGGATAACGCTACGACGAATGCTAACAACCCTGATCTGGCTCATTCATCCTGCAACACTTGGCGTATTCGTAAAAACAAGCGGCACTTGGATCAATGTTGCAACCGTGCTCATTGGAAGCGGACTCGGCATTGTGCTAAAAGGCAATCTGCCCACCCGAATGCAGCGCATCATTACTCAAGCGCTCGGATTGCTGACTTTGTTTCTCGGTGTAACGATGGCAGGAAGTTTGCTCAAGGTCAAGCTTGGCATTTTCGATGGCGTGATTATTGGGTTAATTGCGATCGTCATCGGCGGCTTACTCGGTGAATGGTGGCGAATTGATGCTCGACTTCGTACGATCGGGGATGCGTTGAAACATCGCTTTCAAGGAGGCGGAAGTTTTACAGAAGGATTTGTGGCGGCAAGTTTACTGTTTTGCGTTGGCCCGATGGCAATGATTGGGAGTTTGAACAATGGCTTGTCAGGAGACAATACACTCCTTTCGATCAAATCTGCAATGGATGGCTTAGCCTCAATCGCATTGAGCAGCAGCTATGGCATTGGAGTCGCGTTCTCGATCTTGCCGATCGTGGTTTATCAAGGCGGACTCTCGATCGCCGCTAGTTTTTTAGCGCAATCCCTATCTGAGCCAGCGACAAATCCATCCGTTTTACTCACCTCTGGAGTCGGCGGATTAATTGTGATGGGACTTGGCTTAAACCTTTTAGAGGTCGCAGAATTAAGCATTGCTGCATTTCTGCCAGGACTGCTGCTTGCGCCATTACTTTGTGCAATCATCGAGTGGTTGGCGTAACCGAAATCGATAATATATCCGTACATATAAACGATGCATGACTGCAGCTTGATCAAGGTTTTTTAAGATTTGCTACCAAATTCAAAAATGTCTCTATAATTGACGACGATAGTGATAACAGGATTGTTACTACTTCAAACCGACCCGGAAGAGCATCAGATCGATCAGCACTTCGATCACGATCGAATGCTTGAAAAATTTTATCTGAACTCTAAACTTGTGTCCCATTTACGAATTAGGAAGAACACAATGGTTGCAACGAAAAGAAGATCGCCGACCTCAACACTTGTATCTAAAGATTCGATCAGCGGAGCTTCCAGTGCGCTCAAGGATCTGCCTGAAAAGCCCAAAGAAATTTGGTCACTGAGAGAAGCCATTAGCCTGCTGAAAGATCAAATCATTTTGGCACTCGATCGTGGGTATACCTATACCGAGGTTTCGCAGATGCTTTCCTCGAAAGGTGTTGAGATTAGCCCTTCTACGTTGAAGTACTATCTCTCTTCTGCTCGTAAAGAAGATGGAAGTAGCACCAAAGGTCGTCGTCGTAGAACATTGTCGATGACAGCCGAAACTTTGCAAAACGGATCGGATGCTTTAGACAGCGAAGCAGGAGCTTCTGAAGAGAAGCCCAAGCGCGAAAAAGCTGCCCCAAAAGCAACCAAATCGGCTCCTAAAACGCCTGCGAAGCAACCTGCTAAAGCTGCAACTAAACCCGCAGCAAAAGCAAAAACCACGTCCACAAAAACGACGAAGACGACCACTCGCAAAAAATCAGCCAGTTAACGGATCGTTGTCGTTCAGCTTCCGCGATCGACATTCAGCAAGAACCTGTCTTATCGCTGAATGTCGATCGTTCATTCCCTAGAAGAATTTAGCCATGTTAGATATCTCTCTACCAGAGAGCCTTGATGCTTTCTGGATGCCTTTTACTGCAAATCGACAGTTCAAAGCTAATCCTCGTCTGATGGCATCTGCCAAAGATATGCACTACATCACAGTCGATGGGCGGCAGGTTTTAGACGGGACTGCGGGGCTGTGGTGTGTGAATGCAGGACATTGCCGCGATCGCATTGTCGATGCCATTCATCAGCAAGCCGCAACTTTAGATTTTTCGCCCACGTTTCAGATGGGACATCCTGGTCCATTTGCCTTAGCCGATCGCTTAGCCAAAATGCTTCCCGGCGATTTGGATCATGTGTTTTTTGCAAATTCTGGCTCAGAGGCAGTCGATACTGCGCTGAAGATTGCGCTGGCGTATCATCGGGTGCGGGGTGAGGCAAGCCGAACTCGGTTAATTGGACGAGAGCGAGGCTATCACGGGGTCGGATTTGGGGGCGTTTCCGTGGGAGGAATTGCTCCAAATCGTAAGTTCTTTGGCAGTTTACTTCCAGGCGTTGATCATCTTCCGCATACGCATAATTTAGAACAGAATGCCTTTAGTAAAGGACAGCCGACTTGGGGGGCACATTTAGCTGATGAGCTAGAGCGGATTGTGACCTTGCATGATCCATCCACGATCGCGGCTGTGATTGTTGAGCCTGTTGCTGGATCGACGGGTGTGCTGATTCCGCCTGTCGGGTATTTAGAGAAACTGCGATCGATCTGCGACAAGTACGGCATTCTCTTGATCTTTGATGAAGTGATCACAGGCTTTGGGCGCTTGGGCAAAGCGTTTGCGGTTGATTACTTTGGAGTCATGCCAGATTTGGTTTGTGTCGCAAAAGGCATTACAAATGCTGCGGTTCCGATGGGGGCTGTGTTTGCACGATCGTATATTTATGATGCGTTTATGCATGGGCAGGAAAGTGCGATCGAGCTATTTCATGGATATACCTATTCAGGACATCCCTTAGCCTGTGCAGCAGCAATGGCGACGCTGGATATTTATGAAGAGGAGCAGTTATTCGATCGGGCTGCCAGTCTTGCTTCATATTGGGAAGAAGCAATGCATTCGCTCAAAGGCGTGCCGCATGTGATTGATGTGCGGAATTTAGGATTAGTGGCAGGAATTGAGTTGGAATCCATTCCAGGACAACCCGGAGTTCGAGCTTACAATGCGCTAGTCAATTGTTTTGAGCAAGGCTTGCTGATTAGAACCACCGGAGACATTATTGCGCTGTCCCCGCCCTTGATTCTGGAAAAACATCATATCGATGAGATGGTGGAACGATTGAGCCACGTATTACGATCGATGTAATGTCCGAGAAGTCGGAGCGTTCTAAACTCCGACTTCTGAGATTGTGGAGTCGATTGCAATGATTTACTACCAATGGTTCACAAGTCCTTTAGGTCAAGTGCTGCTGACTTCAAATGGTCAATCGCTGACCGGGTTGCATCTGCACGGACAAAAATATTTCCCTAATCGAACTGAAGACTGGCAAGAATCAACGCTCGATCTGTTTGTGCAAGTTCAAGAACAACTGACAGAATACTTTGCACATCAGCGCCAGCAGTTTGATCTGCCACTTGAGCCTCAAGGAACCCCATTTCAAAAACAAGTTTGGCAATTGCTCACAGAGATTCCCTTTGGTCAGACTATCTCTTATGGCACATTAGCCAAACAAACTGGCAATCCTACTGCATCTCGCGCGGTCGGTGCAGCGAACGGTCGAAATCCGATCGCGATCGTCGTTCCCTGCCACCGAGTCATCGCAGCCAATGGAGCTTTAACAGGGTATGCAGGAGGAGTCGATCGTAAACAATGGCTCCTTCGGCATGAACAAGCAGAAGTGGGAAATTTATTGGGAAGCGTTGTTTGATTAAAGACTCCCCACTCCCCACAATCTCTACCTCCCGATAGAAGTTCCCCCTGCGCTACCCTCCGTAGCCTAATCTGTGATTGAATTTAGGCGGGGAAACAAAACGAATTTTGATCGAGTCGCATGTTTCAAGTCTTGAAACCGCCTCCACACTGTCAAAGTTCTCCCATACGCTGAATATATGACATCGATCGTGCAGCCAACCGCCTCCTCTCCCTCAAATTGGGAAGACCTCAACCTCTCAGCCCAGCCAAGCCCCGATCAGTTGGACAACATCAAAGCCCAACTCGATCTCATTCTGCTGGCACTCGAAGCGATCGCGAATCTCTCCTCGGAAGCCATGCTGCAAGCTGCAACCGAATTGAATCTCGAATCGATGATCAGCGATCGTGTCTCACTTTGGCGGTTGAGGCAATCGAGTCCTTTACGTAAAGGACAAGGCGGACGCAAAAAGCTCGATGTCGATGAAGCTCGCGCTTTAACTCTAATCATCTGTCATCTGGCAAAACAGCACAGTGAGCTGATTCGGCGCGCTGTTGCACTTCTCGAACAATTGACCGAACAGAATCGCGAACCCCATCAAGCTGCCCTTCTAGGCAACTATCTAGATGCATTTCACAATACCTATCAAGAGCGAATGGAAGAAGGCGAAAAAGCTTCGACTGATTCACTCACCAATCTGGCGTTAAAATTGCTGATTGACCTGCTGTTTTATGGCAATCCGCAAGGTGTACGCCGCCTGTGGTTAACCCTGCTCGATCGCTCATTGCCCACGGTTCCAAATTAACCTGTCCCGACCTGACCTGACGCGCTCAACTTTGAACTCATGTCCTCACCCAACTCTGTGATTCGACGTTACACACCGCCCACCTGCACTTTAGAAATCGCTGCGAAGGATTCGCCGCTTTCGCGTTGGATGGGTCAATCTGTTCTCAAACATCTGCGCTTCAAACTCAGCTTTGACGATCCACGAGTCAGTGAAGAACAGTGGACAACCATTAGAGGCGATCGCAATCAGCTCGAAGCCCTTTGCAATGCGGTCAGCCACTACGTCCAAAATTTTCTCAGCCAGTCCAGCCGATTTGGAAATCGTGACTCTGCAACAGCGACAGAACCTAACACCGCTGTCATGCCTGAAACTGAGCAAAATTCGGCCGGAATTCACCTGCAACCGAGAGGATTAATCTCGCACGAATTACATTTAGGCACGCTTGCCAACGAATCAACCGGATCAACGTTGCAATTGAGTGCGGTTCAACTCGCAGATCTTGCCTCTGCACTCGATGAATATTCTGCTGATGTCACTGCACTTCCCAATCTTGAAAAACCGAGTTGGGTGCAGGTCGCTCCTGCATGGGGCACGATCGCAGCAGGTTTCATTGTCGCCATTGGCGTAATGGCAGCCTTTAGACCTCTATTTGACTCATCTCCTGCACCCCAAACCGCCCAATCTCCGAGCAGCAACGATCAGCGCCTTCCAGTACAACCCCTTCCAAGCACTCCTGCACCCAATACGATTGGAGCGCTCCCCACTTCCCCAGTGCCCTTGCCTTCTGGTTCTCCTGGAACCCAAACCGCTCCTAATCTAAATCCTGGTAGTCTCCCAGCACAGCCTGGTCAGCCGCCCCAACTGAGAATTGCTCAAGAACCCGCTGTTGAAGCTCCTCCTCAACAGCAAATCCAAATTCAAACGCCTCCGCTACAAGATGTTCCAGTAGCTTCGATTCCTGACCAAACTAAGCCATCGCCCGCCCAAGGAAATACTACTGGCAACCAAGCTGCTCGATCAAGAGATCCTAACGAAGCACCAACCCCTCCTGAAAATGCGGGTGATGCCGCGATCGCAAGCGCTGCACGTGAAGCATCTCCATCTGCTGAGAGCGCGCCACAACCTTCCTCTCTGTCTCGTGCTGCTGCTCCTCCTGCCGCTGTGCAGATTCCTCAAGCGAAGGAAGCAGAGCAGAGACTACAAAAGGCTTGGCAACCGCCAGCCGATCTTAAGAGCAATTTTGAATTTGTGATTTTTGTGGATGAGAACGGAAATATTACAGACAGACAGCCATTAGACGATACTGCAAGAAAGTTTGCGAATGTCGCTGGAATTCCGAAAATTGGAGAGAATCTAGTTTCTCCGCTCAAGGGAAGAGGTTCAGCCACTTTCCGAGTGTTGTACAAACCGGATGGAACCGTTCAAGCCTTCTTGCAGTAATCGTTGAATCGCCTAGACGTTGGAGTTGCTGCACTCCGTTAGAATGGAGAATGCACAAAAAACTCTGGGCGATTTACTCATGACCGTTCGCGTTCGTATTGCACCCAGTCCTACTGGCAATCTCCACATCGGAACGGCTAGAACTGCGGTATTTAATTGGCTATTTGCCCGCCATCATGGCGGCAAGTTTATCCTACGGATTGAAGACACTGATTTAGAGCGATCGAAACCTGAATTCACGCAAAATATTTTCGAGGGATTAACCTGGCTCGGTTTGACGTGGGACGAAGAACCCGTTTATCAAACGGCTCGGATGCATCTCTATCGCGAGAAGATTCAGCAGTTGCTCGATCGAGGATTGGCGTATCGCGCTTATGATACGCCGGAAGAACTCGACGCAATGCGAGAAGCTCAAAAAGCGAGAAATGAAGCACCGCGCTATGACAATCGCCATCGCAACCTCACCCCCGAACAGGAAGCAGCGTTTCTAGCAGAAGGGCGTAAACCTGTAATTCGATTCAAAATCGAAGACGATCGAGAAATTTCCTGGACAGATCTCGTGCGCGGCACGGTGACTTGGAAAGGTCGCGATCTAGGCGGTGACATGGTGATTGCCCGTGCAGCAGAAGGTCAAGAAGTCGGACAACCCCTCTATAACTTTGTAGTGGTGGTTGACGATATTGATATGAACATCAGCCATGTGATTCGAGGCGAAGATCATATCGGAAATACTCCAAAGCAAATTCTGCTGTATGAAGCTTTAGGCGCAACTCTGCCTGAATTTGGACATACCCCGCTGATTCTCAACCAAGCAGGCGCGAAACTTTCCAAGCGGGACGGCGTGACCTCAATTTCTGACTTTAAAGAGATGGGATACACCGCAGAAGCGATCGCGAATTATATGACCCTGCTCGGCTGGTCGCCCCCTGAACCGATGACTGAAATTTTTACCTTGGCTGAAGCGGCTGAGCAATTTAGCTTCGATCGCGTCAACAAAGCCGGTGCAAAATTCGATTGGGACAAACTCAACTGGATTAATGGGCAATACATTCATGCCATGCCAGTTTCTGAGGCAACAAATTTATTAATTCCGGTTTGGAAATCAGCAGGATATGAATTTGATGCAGAGCGCGATCGCGCTTGGCTCGAACAGATTACCGCGCTCGTTGCACCCAGTCTGGCTCGATTAAACGAAGCAGCCGACATGACCCGCTACTTATTCCAATCGTTGGACTACACCGACGATGCCAAGGCACAAATGCAACAAGACGGCGCTGCAACTGCTATCCAAGCCATTTTGGATGCCATGCCTGCTGAACTCACCGAGACTGCAACTCAAGATGTCATCAAACAAGTGGTCAAAGAGCAAAACTTGAAAAAAGGCATCGTGATGAAATCTCTCAGAGCCGCTCTAACTGGAGCATTACAAGGTCCTGACCTCGTTCAATCCTGGCTGTTACTCAATCAGAAAGGACTCGATCGATCTCGCTTTGAGCAAGCGTTATCGATCGCGAATGCTGGATAGGGGAATGGGGGAATGGGGGAATAAAGAGAAAATTGCTTCTTGCCTCCACTCCCCATCTCCCCACTCTCCCATCTCCCACCTTCATTGCCTGAATCTCACAATTTCTGTTAAATTTAGTTAAGATTCTTCTCATTAATCACTTGATAGAGAATCCGTCATAGTACTTGGGACGCAACTGAGCCTCATTCTCAAGCTAAATCCCAAGCTGTATGGAAAATCCCATACTTGAAGCACGATCGATAAAATTACCGTTGTAGCCATATCACGAGGTTGCCAATTTATGAAATCTTCTTGGAGAACCATCCTGCTATGGGCGATTCCCGCGCTAGTCGTTGGGTTCTTCCTGTGGCAAGGATCAATCGCTCCAGCCGCACCCAACACTGGGAAAAATACTGCTAGTACACGCATGACCTACGGGCGATTCCTAGAGTATTTGGATGCCAATCGAATTACTAGCGTTGACTTATATGATGGCGGTCGTACCGCGATCGTCGAAGCCGTCGATCCAGACTTGGACAATCGGCTACAACGGTTACGGGTCGATCTTCCAGGCGACACTCCCCAACTCATCACACGCTTACGTTCCTCGAACATTAACCTAGATTCGCACCCAGTTCGCAACGATGGGGCAGTCTGGGGTTTACTCGGTAACTTGGTCTTCCCGATTCTCTTATTAGGTGGATTGTTCTTCTTGTTCCGTCGCTCTGGTAATGTTCCGGGCGGTCCTGGACAAGCGATGAACTTCGGCAAGTCTCGCGCTCGGTTCCAAATGGAAGCCAAAACAGGGGTCTTGTTTGATGATGTCGCGGGCATCGAAGAAGCCAAAGAGGAACTTCAAGAAGTTGTCACTTTCTTGAAGAAGCCAGAACGCTTTACCGCAGTCGGCGCGAAAATCCCCAAAGGAGTCTTACTCGTTGGACCTCCTGGAACCGGGAAAACTTTATTAGCAAAAGCGATCGCAGGCGAAGCGGGTACACCATTCTTTTCGATTTCGGGTTCTGAATTCGTCGAAATGTTCGTGGGTGTCGGGGCTTCCCGAGTTCGCGATCTGTTCAAAAAAGCCAAAGAAAACGCCCCTTGTATCATCTTTATCGATGAAATTGACGCAGTGGGTCGTCAACGTGGAGCAGGTATCGGTGGCGGTAACGACGAACGTGAGCAAACCTTGAACCAGCTTCTCACTGAAATGGACGGGTTTGAGGGCAACTCTGGCATCATCATCATTGCGGCAACAAACCGTCCTGATGTTCTAGACTCCGCCTTGCTCCGTCCGGGTCGTTTCGATCGCCAAGTGACCGTCGATGTCCCTGATATCAAAGGTCGCTTAGAAGTTCTCAATGTTCACGCTCGCAACAAGAAGATTTCCGAAGAAGTCTCGTTGGATGCGATCGCGCGTCGGACTCCTGGCTTCTCTGGGGCTGACTTAGC
Source organism: Leptolyngbya sp. GGD (assembly GCF_026735145.1). Lineage (NCBI taxonomy): Bacteria > Bacillati > Cyanobacteriota > Cyanophyceae > Leptolyngbyales > Leptolyngbyaceae > Leptolyngbya > Leptolyngbya sp. GGD. The sequence goes on along the minus strand of NZ_JAPQKE010000002.1, from coordinate 919,516 downwards.
CAACTTGCTGAACGAAGCTGCGATTCTCACCGCACGTCGCCGCAAAGATGCGATTACGATGTCCGAGATTGATGATGCAGTTGACCGGGTTGTTGCAGGGATGGAAGGCACACCGCTAACCGACAGCAAGAGCAAACGGTTGATTGCATATCACGAAGTTGGACATGCGATCGTCGGTACTTTGGTGAAAGAACACGACCCCGTTCAGAAAGTAACCTTAATTCCTCGCGGTCAGGCTCGTGGTTTAACTTGGTTTATGCCGAGTGAAGACCAAGGATTGATCTCGCGGGCGCAAATCTTGGCGCGGATTAAAGGCGCATTGGGTGGACGCGCAGCAGAAGAAGTGATTTTCGGAGATGCTGAAGTGACGACAGGTGCAGGCGGTGACATTCAGCAAGTCACAAGCATGGCGCGTCAGATGGTCACTCGCTATGGCATGTCGGATTTAGGGCCTCTGTCGCTAGAAAGTCAGCAAGGCGAAGTTTTCTTGGGTGGTGGTTGGATGACGCGATCGGAGTATTCCGAAGAAATCGCGGCTCGAATTGATGCTCAAGTCCGTTCCATTGTTGAACATTGCTTAGAAGACACTCGCAAGATCATTCGCGAAAACCGGGAAGTAATTGACCGATTGGTTGATCTACTCGTGGACAAAGAAACGATCGATGGTGACGAATTCCGTCAGATCGTGGCTGAGTACACGGCAGTTCCTGACAAAGAGCGCTACGTGCCTCAACTGTAATCTGAGACTCTGTTCATAAACTAATCGGGGTAGTTTTCACTACCCCGATTTTTTATATGAGATAAGCTTGTTAGGCTGAAATCCATCTGAGTTACAGCTAGGATTTACAGAACAAGTCTTAAAAATTACAACATGCAACGGCAAAATATAGATTTAATTCAAACCCTCTTTCAAAGCCGCTTAGCAACTCTTGAGCATCTCTTGAAGACCGCTCAAGCTCATTTTTGTGATGACGAATCGTTTCTTCAACAGCGCATCGCGGCTGATATGTTTCCCTTCGGGACTCAGATTGCTTTCACCTGTAATCAGCCACGCAACTTTGCTCTCTGGTGTGATGGTAAGTCTGCGGATAATTTAGATCCAAATGTCACATCTCTTGCACAAGCATACGAACTTATCGCAAACACGAATGAACTTCTTTTGAGCATTAACGTTGAAGATATAAAGCTAGATGAGATGACACGCATTTATGACAAGAACCTATACATCGAGCTATCTGGTAGCGCCTATGTGAATGAATTTCTCATCCCAAACTTTTACTTCCATTTGGTCACAGCGTATGACATTCTTCGTATGGCTGGTGTACCCCTTGGTAAACGCGATTACATGATTCACCTCGTGCCATTCATCAAGCAGGCTGAAGCCTAATCAGTTAAATGCAGCAGACGATCGAGAGTCAGTGCTAGAGCCGAAATGGCTGCCGTCGCTGAGTTGATCGATCGACATTCACAGGATTAGGCAAGCTAGAAGCTATGTGTCTCAACTGTGACTGTCTGTTGAAACTCTGTTCATAGACTAATCGGGGCAGTTTTCACTACCCCGGTTTTTTAGCCTGATCAAGAAATGCTTGTGAAACTACTTCGTGCCTTCACAGCTAATATCGCCAATTTTCAAGCGTCGAGCTTCTTGAGCCACTCGATCGCACATTGCACGACTGCCGACTTGACTTTGGAAGGAGTTGAATTCATCCAAACTCAATTGAGGATTTTGGCTGGCAAGAATTTTATAAAAACTTTGACGAAACTCCTGACATAGCCCACGCACTTGATCACGGGCACCAGAATTCACTTGATTAATATTTTGACACACCCCTTTAGGCACGCTGCCACCTGTGACTTGTCGCAGTTGATTTTCAAGTTCAAGTCGGCGTTGTTCTAGCGCAACCGCAGACCGAACGTACCGGGTAAAGGCAGTTTCCTGTGCAAAAGCAGATTGATCAAACATTTTTGCGACTGGAGCGGAGAGATTCGGTGTCCAGCCTGCTAAAACAGCGATCGTCGAAAAGGCACCGATTGCAAGAGAGCGTTTGATCAGCATTTGAGAGAGAGAAGAGGGTTCACGATTCATCATCATAAGGCGGTGTGACATCCGGCAAAGTAGCACACAAGAGAGGTACAAATAATCTGAATTATTTTACTTGCAAGAAGTTCCGCGAACCAGAAAAGAAGTGAGAAATTTTCGATCACTTTCTGAATTGGAAAATTTGACAAAGTTCAATCACCTTTGTTTGCAGCGTGATCGTCTCATCGCTACCTCGTTTTAGGCTAAATTCTAACTCCAGCAAAATTGGGAGAACCTGTTGCAATTGTTGAAGTGACGCAGATTGAAGTTCTTGTTTGAGAAAATAAAGCTGTTTCGGGTTGCCTAGTTCTGCGGCTTTGGCAATTTCTCGATCGTCGCGTTCTCCTGATTCGAGCATGAGCTTGATCCACAATCTCAGCCGGAATTGCCCCACGAGAGTGCTGACAATTCGCAAAGCAGGCTCATTTTGGCGTAACAAGTCAGCCACCAGTTCTAATGCCTGAGCCGTTTTCCCTTGCCGAATTGCAGCGAGCAGTTGCAGAGAACTTTGCGTACTGGCGGTAATCAGAGGCGCGATCGCAGATTCATCTAAAGGTTTCTTAGAATCAGCGGCAAAGACTTTCAGTTTCTCTAATTCGCTGTAAAGCTGGCGCGTATCATTGCCGACTGCTTCAGTGATGTAATCGATCGCCTTTGACGTAAGTTTGAGGTCAAATTCCTGCGCCACTCGCTGCACTTGAGTCCGAATTAATTCAGTTTTCCAGGGCGGAATCAGTGAGAACTCTTGAATCGTGGCGTGAGTCTGTAGAAGTTTCGTGGATTTGAGCCGTCCGTCTGGTTTTGAGGAACTTGTCAGCAGCAGCGTTGTGGTATCTGGTAGAGCAGTCAATGTGCGATCGAGTTCAGATAGCATCTCTTCCGGGCATCGTTGCGCTAGCGTCGTCTCAGAGAGCCAGACAAGACGATTTCCAGTGCCGAAGGGGGGAGTCATCGCTTGATTAAGGGCTTGAACGACCGCATCGCTTTGCTCCGGGGAAAATTTATCAAAGTTAAAGCTTTCCCACATGGGGTCAAGTGTCTGTTGTTTCAGGGCTTTCACGGCTTGAGCGATCGCGAAACTATCTTCCCCCCAATAAAAGTAAATCCCCATACCGAATTTAGTCTCCCCTTAGTCCTAGAGTTAATCCCTGGCATTCCAAGTTCTTATTTCTCTCGCAGCGAGATGACACTTTACCGTTAGATTTAAGAATGGATTTCTAATTTATCGATTTACGGCGCGAGGCGATCGCACATTGGACGAGAATTATCAAACTTTCCTCAATCGGGTGATGCGGCTGACTTTACCAGAAACGTATAAGTCACAGGTGCAGCATATCCAAGAGTCTCCGAAGTTCCAGCTTGTGCCGGGGCAGGGCTGGCAACCTACTGCTTTTCCAGGGTACACGGTGATTACGCCTCCAGGGTCGGAGGACGGCAAGAATCGTGGCATTTATGCGTCCCTGAAACAGTATCAGTCGCAAATTGTGGAGAAATTGGGCGCAGATATGTTTGTGCCGATTCCGGCTGAGAGTTTTCATCTGACGATCGCGGATTTGATCTGGAATGAGGCGTATCTTCATGCAAAAGAAACGCCAGGTTTTGATGATCGGTTGCGCGATCGAGTGGCGAGCAGTTTTCGACAGTCGCAGTTGAGTTCCACGGGGGAATCGATCCGATTTCAAGTGGTGGGCTTGATGGTGATGGCTCGCGCGATCGCGGTCTGTTTGGCGACGACGGATAGTGCGGGATATGAGCGGATTTTGAAGTGCCGTCGGGCAATTTATCAGAATCCAGACCTCATTGAGATTGGGATTGAGCAGCAGTATTACTTTACGCCGCATATTACGTTGGGGTATTTTGGCAAGCTGCCAGAAAATCTCGATCGCGATCAGTTAAGTCAGACCTTTGATGAGTTGCATCAGGAATGGCTGGATCATTATCCAGAGAACGAGTTTTGGATTCATCAAGCTGAATTCCGCAAGTTTAATAACATGACGGAATATGTGAGAAATCCAGACTGGGCAACGTATCAGTTCTAAAATGCGTGTCGATCTTCTGGTTGCACAGGAGATCGATTCTCTCAGACTATCAAGCGAGATTGGGTAATCGTATTCGTTGATCTCAGATGGGCCAACGATCGCTATATCTCCCTCAATCCTTAATTCTTTGATTGCATCTCCGCTTTCGCTTTCGCCTCAAACCAAGCGACTACTTGCTGAATGTTCAGCTCTTCGATCGGACTTCCGTTCGCTGCTGCAACTTGATTCAACGGATTAATCGACGCAATCACAAGTTTGGAGAAGAATTTCTTAAATTCGTTGTCGATTCCACCTTGTAAGCTCTCATCCTGGTAGATCCAATCTTCGATTTGAGTCGAGTCAAGGTTCGCGATCGTTTTACCTGAAGCTTGAGCGATTTGTTTCAGCGATCGCAGTGAGTAGATCGCAACTCGTGCAGAAAACTTATCTCTTGAAGTCAAAAGCGCTTTATCCACTTCAAGACATTCTTCTGGTGTGAGAAATTCTGAATCTGGTTGCATAAAAAGTTGGATTACTCTAAGTCGTTTTCGGTCAGGTCAGCATCTTTCAAAATACTTCTCAGTGTCCCCTTGGGCAAATCTCGATTACCGTGAACTGGAATTGAAAGAATCACATCTACTCCTTCCTTAGAATAAATGTGGTGACTGCCTGTCGTTCGCTTCAACACCCAACCTTGACGCTCCACAATCTTGCAAAGCATCTTCCCCGAAATAGATTTCATACAGAAATCTCGACTAATTGCTTCTCAGGTTCAAGTACTTCTCGCTCACTTGCTACCTCTAACCATCCTTGAATCGCATCTTGTAGCATTTCAGTTAACTGTTCACGATTTTCTGCCCAAGTGTGACAGCCTGGTAACGCTGGAACAGAAGCACACCATACATCATCTTCTTGCCAGATTACTGCTTTGATTTTCATGGTTCATCCCCTTGACGAGCGTAATTAATCCTTTCTCTAAATATTGCTCTCTGATTAGATTGCTCCTGAGAATTTGAGGCACATTCACACCTGCAATTCAACTTCACGAACCTCAGCATCTTGCAGTCGATCTGCTTATCCTTTCAGTTGAATCAAATATCCGCAGCGATGCTCACCATTCACAAGCCAGTGAGTTCGCTCAACTTTACAGTCGGGAAGCGCGATCGCAAACATCTCTAACTCATGTCCGCATACACTCGGAAACGACTCGGCGATTTGCGCGATCGCACAGTTATATTCAGTCAGAATAAATCCACCCGTTTCAACAGTGTGACATTCTGCCATGTAGCCTTCTGAGACCCGCAGTTCGACTAATTTTGCCACTCGTTCTTCGAGAGAACCAGAACCGAGTCGATCGCGATATTCGATCGCTTTACGTTCCCATTGTTTCTGCAAGATCGATTTCATTTGATCTTTCGTGACCGTCTCTGCCAACGTCCCCAGCAGAGAAACGGCAAATTCGTCATAGCGATCGGGAAACTGCGATCGACCTTCTCGGCTCAGTTCGTACACATAATTCGGGCGACCCATTCCAGCCTGAATCTTTTTGTGAACAATTAAGCCTTCTGCTTCGAGTTCATTTAAGTGCCGTCGAATTCCTTGGGGCTTTAAATTTAATTGTTCTGCTAAATCTTGCGCGGTCGATTCGCCCTGCTTCAAAAGGTGACGCAGGATATCTTGTTTCGTCGAAGGCTGCTGAATCGTCGTCATCTCCTGCCTCAAGTCATCAATTCCTAACCGACTTTGACAACTCTAATGTTGCTAAAGTACTCTACAATAGGATTAAGCAACACGGAAGTTGTTTTAATTATAAACTGCTTCGTCCTGTTCTGGCTCGCTTTTCTCGATCGCGCAACGCAACACAGGTGTTGTTTTAGTAATAAGATCCTCTAAATGTACTGCTGATCTGACTCATGAACACTGACCCTCAAGCTACACAAGCATCAGACAAAAACCTTGAAGCGATGCGCCACTTTTCCGAGCAATATGCGAAGCGCACAGGCACGTATTTCTGTATCGATCCGGGCGTAACCGCCGTTGTGATCGAAGGACTCGCGAAGCATAAAGAAGACTTAGGATCGCCACTCTGCCCCTGTCGTCACTACGAAGACAAAGAAGCAGAAGTCGCGGCGGCGTACTGGAATTGCCCCTGTGTCCCAATGCGAGAACGCAAAGAGTGTCACTGTATGTTGTTCCTCACGCCCGAAAACGATTTTGCCGGAGAGAAGCAAGACATTACCTTTGATGAGATTCGTAAAGCTACGAGTAACATCTAGGTCGCACCCAGGGGCGGTTTCGTCCCTCCTTAAAAAGATCCGATTCAGAGAACACGATCGATAAATTCAACCATGAGTGCAACTGTTCAAACGCTCGTTAACCAACCCTACAAATACGGATTCGTCACCAACATCGAATCCGACACAATTCCACGTGGATTGAGCGAAGATGTAGTTCGTTTGATTTCTGCGAAGAAAGAAGAGCCGGAATGGATGCTGGACTTCCGGTTGCGCGCCTATCGGCAATGGTTGAAAATGACCGAGCCAGATTGGGCGGCGGTGGGATATCCCGCGATCGATTATCAAAACATCATTTACTACTCGGCTCCAAAAGTCAGCGAGAAGAAGAAAAGCCTCGATGAGGTTGACCCTGAATTGCTGGAGACGTTTGAGAAGCTTGGAATTCCACTCTCGGAGCAAAAACGGCTCAGTAATGTGGCAGTCGATGCGATTTTTGATAGTGTCTCTGTCGCAACGACATTTAAAGAGAAGCTGGCGAAAGATGGTGTGATCTTCTGCTCGATTTCAGAAGCAGTGCGGGAACATCCAGAGCTGGTGAAAAAATATCTGGGTAGCGTCGTCCCCGTTGGCGATAACTACTTTGCTGCTTTGAATTCGGCAGTGTTCAGTGATGGCTCATTCGTCTTCATTCCGAAAGGCGTGAAATGTCCGATGGAGCTTTCGACCTACTTCCGCATCAATAATGGTGATTCAGGACAGTTTGAGCGCACCTTGATTGTGGCGGAAGAAAGCGCACAAGTCAGCTATCTCGAAGGCTGTACTGCACCGATGTACGATTCAAATCAGCTTCATGCAGCAGTTGTCGAATTAGTGGCGCTAGACGATGCGGATATTAAATATTCGACCGTTCAGAACTGGTATGCAGGAGACGCAGACGGGAAAGGCGGAATCTATAATTTTGTGACCAAGCGTGGATTGTGCCAAGGGAAGAATTCTAAGATTTCTTGGACACAGGTGGAGACGGGTTCTGCGATTACTTGGAAGTATCCGAGTTGTGTTTTAGTCGGCGATAATTCTGTCGGTGAATTCTACTCGGTTGCTTTGACGAACAATCATCAGCAAGCTGACACGGGTACGAAAATGATTCACATCGGTAAGAATACTCGTAGCACGATCATCTCGAAAGGGATTTCAGCGGGTCAGTCGAAGAATAGCTACCGCGGTTTGGTGAAAATCTCACCGAAAGCAACTGGAGCGCGGAACTATTCGCAGTGTGATTCGATGCTGATTGGCGATCGCGCTCAGGCGAATACCTTCCCTTACATCCAGGTGCAGAATAATCAGGGCAAAGTCGAACACGAAGCCTCGACTTCTAAGATTGGCGAAGACCAGTTGTTTTACTTTGCTCAGCGCGGCATTTCTCCAGAAGACGCAATTTCAATGATGATTAGCGGCTTCTGTCAGGATGTCTTTAACCAATTGCCGATGGAGTTTGCAGTCGAAGCAGATAAGCTGCTCAGCCTCAAGCTAGAAGGTAGCGTGGGTTAAGAAAATCGATTCAGCAGAGTGGGACACCCTTGCTCTGCTGAACTTTAGCGATCGAGGTTAGTCAAGTTTTGAAGCTCCTGATCGCGCCGAATATTAATTGGCATAGGGCACAGTTAGGAGGGAGCGAATGATTGTTGAAAATGGTGAAGTGATTCTGTCGGTTAAAAATCTCACGGCTGAGATTGATGGGACTCCGATTTTAAAAGGAATGAATCTCGAAATTAAAGCTGGTGAGACTCACGCGATTATGGGCCCGAATGGATCGGGGAAAAGTACGTTTTCTAAAATTTTGGCAGGACATCCCGCTTATACCGTAACGGGTGGAGAAGTTCTGTTTCGAGGAAAAGATTTATTCGAGCTTGAACCTCACGAACGCGCAAATTCTGGCGTATTTCTCGCGTTTCAGTATCCGCTTGAAATTCCAGGCGTAACGAATGTGGATTTCTTGCGAGTGTCTTACAATGCAAAGCGCAAACAGGAAGGCTTAGAAGAGCTAGATGCATTTGACTTTGACGATATCGTGCATTCTAAGCTTGAGCTATTGAAAATGGATGCAGGCTTTCTCACTCGCAGTGTTAACGAAGGATTTTCAGGCGGGGAGAAAAAGCGCAATGAAATCCTACAGATGGCTTTGTTAGAGCCGAAGTTAGGCATTTTGGATGAGATTGACTCTGGATTGGATATCGATGCGTTGAAAGTCGTTTCGCAGGGTGTCAATGCTCTTAAGACTTCAGAGAATGCAGTGCTAATGATTACGCACTATCAGCGGTTACTGAACTACATCACACCTGATTTTGTCCATGTGATGGCAGATGGGCGGATTCTCACAAGCGGCGGAAAAGAATTAGCGCTAGAGCTTGAAGAAAGAGGATACGACTGGGTTGTAGAAGGTGAAGCGGTAGGTGCATGATGATTGAAGTCTCAACCGTTCCCGAAGTTGGAAATTTAGGGACAGTCCCGAAAGTTGATCGGGCTGAATATCTCGCCAATTTGCTCAAACTGCGATCGAATCTTGCCCCCGAATTGCAGGACATCCGCGATCGCGCTGCTGTGATTGTTCACGATCGAGCAATTCCCTCGACTCGTGATGAAGAATGGCGATTCACAGATTTATCTGGGTTACTTTCTCTCAGCTTAAAATCTGCTGAACCTGCAAGCTTAGGCTATCCGCAAATTGAAGCTTTTCTGCTGAAAGAAGCCGTGAATTCGCGCTTAGTCTTTGTCGATGGTGCTTTTGCTCCTGATCTTTCTGCGATAGACGACTTGCCGGATGGCGTTGTCGTGAGTAACTTCGCAAACGTTGCAGAATTTATTCCAGATATCAAAACTCATCTGGCAAAATTGCCCGGTGGAGAGGAAGTTTTCACCGCGTTGAATACAGCAAATTTGAGTGATAGCGCGATCGCGTTTATTCCGAAAAATCAAGACGTTGAAGCACCGATTCATATTCTCTATGTTTCAACTCAAAGCGAAACGGCTCAATACCCAAGATGCTTAGTCGTTGCGGAAACAGGCAGCCGCGCAACAGTGGTTGAAGATTTTGTCACCTTAACCGAGGGCGCATACTTCACCAATACAGTTACGGAAATCGCGATCGCGGAAAACGCAGAAATTCGCCATACTAGAGTTCAGCGAGACAGCACTGCTGCGTTTCACATTGGCAAAACCGCTGTTTCTCAGGCAAGAGATTCTCGCTATTCCTGTACCGCAGTTCACTTCGGCGGCAAGGTGTCTCGACATAATCTAGAGATTTACCAGACCGGGGAGCAAACTGAAACAACGTTGAATAGCTTGACTGTGCTAGATGGCGATCGCGTTGGGGATACGCACAGTTTGCTTTCTCTGAGCAGACCTTATGGGGTCGGAAATCAGGTGAATAAGACGATTGTTAGCGATCGTGCTCATGCTGTTTTCAACGGCAAAGTCTTCGTTCCTCAAGCGGCTCAGCAAACCGATGCGAGACAGCTCAGCCGAAATTTATTGCTCTCTCCGAAAGCACGAGTTGATACGAAGCCACAGCTAGAAATTATTGCAGACAATGTGAAATGCGCTCATGGTGCGACCGTCAGCCAGCTCGAAGAAGATGAAGTCTTTTACCTTCAGAGTCGAGGCATTGATCACGAATCGGCTCGGAAATTGTTGACCTATGCGTTTGCCATTGAAGTAATTGATCAAATTCCCGTTGAGTCTTTGCGCGATCGACTCGCTACGTTTATTCGTTCCCAACACACCTAACCATGACTTTCCTGCAAGAAAAAACCCTCGCTGCTCAAGTGCGATCGGACTTTCCGATTCTAAATGAGCGTGTTCATGATAAGCCGTTAGTCTATCTCGACAATGCCGCGACTTCACAAAAGCCGATCGCGGTTCTCGATGCGTTGCGTCATTACTACGAGCATGACAATGCAAATGTTCATCGTGGCGCACATACGCTGAGTGCGAGAGCGACTGATGCTTATGAAGGCGCACGCGATAAGGTAGCAGCGTTTGTGAATGCAGCATCCCGACAAGAGATTGTTTACACGCGAAATGCGAGTGAAGCAATCAATATCGTGGCGTATGCTTGGGGCTTGAATAACTTGCAGGCAGGTGATGAAATCATTCTGACGGTGATGGAGCATCATAGTAACCTTGTGCCTTGGCAACTCATTGCGGCAAGAACAGGTGCTGTGATTAAGCATGTCCAACTGAACGAAGAAGAAGGCTTTGATTTTGAGCATTTCAAATCCTTGCTGTCTGAGAAGACTAAGCTGGTTTCAGTGGTGTATGTCTCGAATACTTTGGGATGCATTAATCCGGTTCATGAGATTTGTGCAGAAGCTCACAAAGTTGGGGCGAGAGTTTTAATTGATGCATGTCAGGCTGTGCCGCACATGCAAGTTGACGTGCAAGCGATCGATTGTGATTGGCTCGTGGCATCGGGGCATAAAATGTGTGCACCGACTGGAATTGGATTTCTGTACGGCAAGTTAGACGTTCTGCGATCGATGCCTCCGTTCTTCGGCGGCGGTGAAATGATTGCGGATGTGTACTTGGATCATTCGACTTATGCAGATTTGCCGCATAAGTTTGAGGCGGGAACTCCGGCAATTGCAGAAGCGATCGCTTTAGGTGCAGCCGTTGATTACTTAACGAACATTGGCATGGATAAGATTCATGCTTACGAAGAAGAGTTAACAGCGCATCTATTCCAACGGTTGGCTGAGATTCCGAATCTGCGGATTTATGGAACTAAGCCAGATGCACGGGGTCGAGGCAGAGCGGCTTTAGCATCCTTTACGGCTGGAGAATTGCATCCTCACGACCTTTCGACTCTGCTCGATCACGAAGGCATTGCGATTCGATCCGGGCATCATTGCACACAGCCTTTGCATCGATTGTTGAATGCTCCTGGATCAGCGCGAGCTAGCTTGTATTTTTACAATACTCACGAAGAGATTGATCAGTTTATTGAAGCGTTGAAAAGCACGATCGAGTTTTTCAGCGGAATGATGAACTAGAACGCAAGAATGATTGAAAAAATAAGGGTGTCGAGCTTTTCTTTGAGCCGACACCCTTATTTTTATCTCCAAGGCTGCTTCAACTTAATTGCACGAAAACACCGCCGCGTTGAATACCCGATCGATTGCCATAGTTACTAATCGTCAGTGATTTCAAGTGCTCAAAAATCGATCCACCTGCTAATTCAGCAATTTTCAAAATCGGCAATTGCTTCTCTAAAATCGGCTGTGCTGCATCCCAATCAATATAGAGATAACCCGTGTTCGTTTTTTGTAATCCAGCGATCGCATTTGTGAATTCTTGACTGTTGGCGAGTGTATTGTTCTGCGCCGTCAAGATCGCATTCATCGCATTGATGGAAGTTGCAAAAATTTCGTATTTCCCGATCGTAGTATGTACTCCAACTACATCTGCTTCAATTTTCTTCGTTGCCGCACCCGACGAGAACTTCGTCCAAACTGAAACAGACTGATTGCCGACATCAATCGTACCTGTACTGATTCTTTGAGCTTTGGCTAATTCGTCTAAATGCGCGATCGCGCTTTCTGCTCCTTCTGTCTTCTCTGCCACAAACACCCAATCAGAATCCGGAATCAAAGCCAGCGCATACTCTCCAGTTACCCAACTAAAAATATCTTTCGGTAAATTGAGGTTCCATCGCTGACCCAAGGTATCAATTGGAGAATTAACCAACTTTGCCAAACTGCTCTCGCTTGAAAGCCCTGACCATAATTGATTGAGATTGATCCCCGAAGCCGAAATTGAAGCGATCGCAGGAATGTAATTCAATGCGCCAACTGCTTTGTCGCTTAATTTGGATGTTTCACCATCTCGCACGATCGCGGTTTCTGCAACTAATCCTTTGCGATCCAAACTTAGCGAAATTGCAGCCGTGGAAGCAGTTGGAGGTTCTTTACCATTGAGCTTTGCAAGTTCAGGCAAATTTGCAAACACAACTCCAATTCGTCCTCGATCGAGCGCCGCGAGTGCTGCCTGATACTGACTCGAATGTTCTAAGTTCAATTCCGCCGCTTGCACATTATTAATCGCATCCCGCAGCACTTTCGGACTATTGGCAAACAAGACATACTGGCGACCCACAACCGCACTTGCAACCGTTATGGGAACCGATTCTGATTCAATCTTGCCATAAATAATTTTTGTGCCTTGATACGCATCGAATACTAATTCAGTTCCAGCAATTGCCCGTTTCTGCCAAAACAATTGCAGAAATTCTCTCGATCGCTCAGTATCTTTCGTCGCTAAAGCCAGTAAATATCCAGCTTCTTTGCCGTTTGTCTCATCGCGATCGATATCTAACGTTGTAATTGCAGCCGTCACTTCATTGCCTAACCAGGGCTGCACATCTCGCTTGTAGTTCAGTTCCGAACTTCCTAAAACTCCTTGTTTGAATTGTTCAAATTCGGCGCGTGTTGCAGCTCGATCTCCTGGTTTTGCGGACAATTGACGCAATGTTTCTAACTGATCTGGATTCACCAAGAGCGATGCCAGTACTGGAGCTTGTTTTGGAACAAACATCGCAGCAGTAGGTGCATTTAGCCGACTGCCTTGGAATAAGCCAAGTGGACTTTGAGCAAAAATCCAGACCAAGCTAACGACTCCAATCACTAAGAGAACGCCAGCGATCGCAAAAACAAGGTTTTGAAAAGAACGGAACTTCATAAGCAATACAAGAGGCGCAAGTCACCAGACCTATTATCTAGGACGTAGGCAAACTTGCAATCGAGACTGCTGAATTTCGTTACTTTTTCATTCATTTGCTGTTTTTAATGGAACGATCGCTTCACGCCACAAAGCGATCGCATCTGAAACAAAGCGCGATCGCATTTCTTACACTCGCGATCGCATTTCTAGAGACTGTGGAGACACCCGAAAGAACGTCGCTAACTGTTGCACTTGAAGCTTCGAGGGTTGAACTGCATCGCTTAAAATCCCATCTACGATCGATGCATCTTCCAAAATCGGCACTAGATCTTGAGGCAGCAAATTCATCTCCGTCATCAGCGACCTAAGCAATGCAAGTCCCGTCAGCCTTGGAAAAACTTCCGTCCTTTCCTCATACTCATAAACTAGCGTCCCTAAAACCTTGAGATAATCCTGATCATCCTGCGTCAAAGGACTGCGATCCAGAATCGCATTAATCCGAGCTTGCGTTGCGAACAGTTCCGCATCATCAGTAATCGGACGAGGAGGAAACGCATTAATCAATTGCATATAATAACTACTCGGCATCTTCAAACCAGTCGTCATTTTTCCAATCCTCCTTGTCGTATTCTGCATGAGTCAGAACTGCTCGAATAAAAATGATCTGAAACCGATAATCCAAGTACGTGATTAATCGATAATTGTTACCACCAATATTGACGATAAAATTTCCGACTAAATCCGCAGAAGGAAACACCTCTCTGACTTGAACAAAGGTATCAAACGAGTTCGACACCACACGCTCATACCAAGTTAGCAAACTGGTCTGAGCATTCGCGTGTTTCTCCCAAAACTTTCTCAGGGTGCTTCGACTAATGACTCGCATAGAAATTGAGCTAGGTCACAGCATTCTTTAATCGATCGAACATTCGTATATTTTCATCCGGTGTTCCAATCGTAATCCGCAACCCGCCACCTGTATGCCGAATAATCGTTCCTTGCTGTCTCAATTGTTCAGTTAATTGCTCTAAATCATGACTCGATCGCGCGTAAATAAAGTTTGCTGCACTCTGCCAAAGTTGCAGATTTGGCAGTTGTTCGAGTTTTTGATAAACGATCGCTCTTTGTTCTAAAATCTCTGACACGACTGCTAAAAGGGAATCCCGTTCTGCCAAAGCTAACCGCGCCGCAGCGATCGAGAAACTTGGTAAATTAAACGGCAAGCGCATTTTCTCTAACGCTTCAATCATTTCAGGATGCGCGATCGCATATCCAACCCGATGCGCTGCTAATCGAAATGCTTTAGAAAACGTTCTCAAAATGATCCAATTCGGGTGTTCCAGCAATTGATCCGCCAAAGTCGTCTGGCTAAATTCAAAATAAGCCTCATCAATCACAACTAGAATGTTTTGCGGCAGACTTTTTAACCAGGCAATTTCGGCAGAAGTCAGCGCATTTCCGGTCGGCGAATTCGGATGAACAACAAAAACAACACGAATCGCTTGAGTATCGATCACATTCTGAGCCGCTTGCAAATCAATCTCAAAATTCTCAGGAGAACGATCCACACTCACCACTGGAATTCCCAAAGTCTTCGCCAGAATTCCATACATGGAGAACGTTGGATTGGCAACGAGAATCGACCCTTCGCCATTCAAACAAGTACACATCAGAATCGAGCGAATCAATTCATCTGAGCCGTTGCCCACTGAAATATTTGAGTTGGTGAATTGCGTTCCAGCGTATTGCGCGATCGCATCTTTCAGCGCTAAATATCCGCCATCTGGATATCGATTGGACTCGATTTCATTTTGCCAAGTCCAGGCTAATTTTTGCTTGAGTTCATCCGGGAGGTCGTATGGATTTTCATTCACATCTAAGCGATCGGGATGATCCAGATGTGAATTATCTGTATGCTGCGTGTTATATGCCGCAAATTCAGCCAGATCGGAGCGAATGAACTCAAGCATGATCAAAAAATTAAAGAGTTTGGCAGAGATCTGAGTCTATCAAACTCTTTAAAGCCTGAGACGAGGAAGAACTAGAACAATTAATGGTCGATCGCTTTCCTCTCTGCAATTCGCAACTTCGCCGATCGAGATCTGACATTCTCCCGAATCTCATCCTCCTGGGCAATAATCGGCTTCTTTGTGAGTACTGTCAAAAGTTCCGACTCTTTCAGTCGATGCTTAACGATCCGATCTTCCAAACTATGAAAACTAATAATTGCAATCCGCCCGCCTGGTTTTAGCCACATCGGAGCTTTCGCAATCAACGTCTCCAACACCTCAAGTTCTCGATTCACTGCAATTCGCAATCCTTGAAACACGCGAGTTGCCGGATGAATTCGACCATATCGATATTGCTTAGGAACGGAGTGTGCGATCGCATCCGCTAATTCCGTCGTCGTCCTAAACGGTCGCTGTTCGACAATCCGCTTGGCAATTCGCCGCGACAACCGCTCCTCACCATAGGTGTAAAAAATATCAGCCAGCTTCGACTCTTCCCAATGATTAATAATCTCGGCAGCCGTCAACTCCTGCCTGCGATCCATCCGCATATCGAGTGCCGCTTCCTGCCGAAAACTAAACCCGCGATCGGCAACATCAAGCTGCACCGAACTCACACCCAAATCCGCCAAAATTCCATCAAATCGTGTATCACCGGGATCAAATTCTGAGAAATTTTCGTGATAGAACGTAACACGCTCGCCTAATTTCGCTTTTGCCGCCGCGATCGCAGTTTCATCTTGGTCGATCGCGCTTAACCGCACCTGATCCGCTGCCGCCAAAATCAACGCACTATGCCCACCACCACCAACCGTTGCATCCAAATAATGTCCACCGCTTTGAATCGCCAAACCTTCGATCACTTCGCGACTCAAAACTGGAATATGGTGAAAATCTAAAGTCATGAAAAAAAGGGCGATCACTGCGCCATCGACTTAATTCTATCCGGGTCTAAGTGTAAATTGAATCCTGACAAAATTGATTCCAAACCGCACGAAGAGGCATGATTCTCTATAATTAAAAAAGTGCAACAAGCGCCCAAAAGCCCGAAATCTAAGCTTTTCCCAAAATCTGTGAATCGAGAGGCAGAACACCGATGGCAATGATCGAAACCAAAACAGAACCCATGGTTCTCAACATGGGTCCGCATCACCCCTCCATGCACGGGGTAATGCGCTTAATCGTCACGCTCGACGGCGAGAACGTGGTCGATTGCGAACCTGTCATTGGCTATCTTCATCGCGGCATGGAGAAAATCGCCGAAAACCGTACCAACATTATGTTCGTGCCTTATGTCAGCCGTTGGGACTACGCGGCAGGCATGTTCAACGAAGCCATCACGGTCAATGCTCCCGAACAACTCGCTGGGATCCCCGTTCCGAAACGCGCCAGCTACATCCGCATGATCATGCTGGAATTGAACCGGATCGCAAATCACCTCCTGTGGCTTGGTCCGTTCATGGCAGATGTCGGCGCACAAACTCCTTTCTTCTACATCTTCCGCGAACGCGAACTGATCTACGACCTGTGGGAAGCAGCAACAGGCTACCGCATGGTCAACCACAACTACTTTAGAATCGGCGGTGTTGCTGCGGATCTGCCGTACGGTTGGGTGGATAAGTGCTTAGACTTCTGCGACTATTTCATGCCGAAAGTCGATGAATACGAGAAGCTGATTACTGATAATCCAATCTTCCGTCGTCGCGTCGATGGTATCGGAGTCATCACTCGTGAAGATGCTATTAACTGGAGCTTATCCGGTCCAATGCTGCGCGCTTCTGGCGTGAACTGGGACTTGCGGAAAGTTGACAAATACGAGCGCTATGACGAGCTAGATTGGGATGTGCATTGGGAAACCGCAGGAGATTGCTTTGCGCGTTACCTAGTGCGGATTCGCGAAATGCGTGAGTCCGTCAAAATCATCAGACAAGCAATTAAAGGCTTGCCAGGTGGACCATTTGAGAATTTGGAAGCGAAGCGGATGCTCGAAGGTCCCAAATCCGACTGGAATGGACCCGATTATCAATTCATTGGTAAAAAAATCGCACCGACGTTCAAGATCCCCAAAGGAGAACACTACGTTCGACTCGAAAGCGGCAAAGGCGAATTGGGTGTCTTCATCATGGGAGAGGATCATATCTTCCCGTGGCGCTTCAAAGTTCGGGCAGCAGACTTCAACAACGTCCAGATTCTCCCCTACTTGGTCAAGGGCATGAAGGTGGCAGATATCGTTACGATTCTCGGTAGTATCGACATCATTATGGGATCAGTCGATCGCTAAACTCCTTGCCCAGACCTCATCAACTCCAGGCAGGTAACGAACCTGCCTTTTTTGTTGCATTCTGTATCGCGTTTGATAAAACACAACATGATGTCCTCAAATGCTTCATTTTAAGCTAGTATGAGTTGCGGCTAGATTTTAAGCTTTCAATAAACTTTTTTTAATCTCGTTCTGTGCTCACACGGAGGCAACCCAAAATCAGTTTCCGTCAACAGCTCAGTGCTAGATATTGTTTGAGAAGCGTGACTTTATTTTCGTCTGTCTACGGATATTCCTGCTAGAGACTCAGCTAGTGCGTATGCTGGAGTAGCTTTCAGGGATGTATTTCAGGCGATTCTATGGCTCGCAGCACTCTAATGAGTTCAAGGATTCGATCGAGGAGTTTCGTAGAATTTGTAGCGTATCTGGATTAACAATCTATACTTCTGTGAGAGCGTTTGGCTATTCGACTAAAGTAGGAGATTTTTCTACTTTGCCTACTCTGCTGTGAAATGGTGCTCCATTCTAGCCACTCGTCCGCCAATTTCAGCAATAACACTGAGCGAATGCACGGACAGACGCTCTTGCAGCAAAAAGATTGACTTTTTTCAACTTAGACGCTATCAATAGTATGTGAACTGAAGCGCGACCCCTAGATGTAGCGTTTCTCTCCAAAACCGGATCTTAAGCTTAATTCGAGTGATTGTTCATTTCTTGTAACGCCCTTATTCTCCACGGTTGAATTATGAAGTACCAAGAGCAGCTAACTCCCTGGGTTGTATATCAGTTGACTTCTGACCTCCAACGTCAGGTTGTCATTCGGTTCCGTCGTCGTAACGATGCAGATTCGTATTTGAAGGTTCTGACTCAGACCCGTCCAAACGCGAAGTTCATCGTAGCATTTGATGCTCCGCAGGCTACAACGAATGTCGCAGCAGAAGAACCTGCTTTGGCAAAAGCGTAAACCCTAGGCGGAGTGTGGTGCAGTTTTTGATTTTTAGTGGACGTGCATCCCTCCTTCCTGAATCCTAGATTTCAGTTTAGATAGCGATTTAGTACAGATACTCTACTGTAGCCAGCTAAAAAATGCAATAGAGTGAAGGACGATCGTTTCTAGTATTCAGGTGAATTGTGTTTGCTCAGGACAATCAATCTTTGGACGAGTCGAGTCCTCTTTACAATTTAATATCGCAGCGAATTCGCGGATGTTCACGGTTAACGTTTGCCGAATTTATGGATCTTGCGCTGTATTGCCCGCAATTGGGCTATTACACGCGACAGCGCGAGAAAATTGGGGCGAAGGGTGATTTTTTCACTTCGTCCCATTTGTCTTTTGATTTTGGGGAACTGCTGGCGGAACAGTTGATCGACATGTGGCAGGCCTTGGGTCAGCCGAATCCATTCACTGTGGTAGAAATGGGTGCGGGTCAAGGATTGCTGGCTGTGGATATTTTGCGATATCTGGAGCGCCGAGATTTAGATTGTTTTTCTGCGCTATCTTATTTAATCCTTGAGAAGTCGGCAGCCCATGTGATTGAACAGCGGCAGCGATTAGGACGTTGGATTGAAAAAGGCGCACGTATTGATTGGACGACGATCGAGAATATTCCAGAAGCCTCGATCGTGGGATGTTTCTTTTCCAACGAATTAGTCGATGCCTTTCCAGTACATTTGGTGACGGTTCAGGATCATCAACTGAAAGAAATTTATGTTGAACTCATCGATAACAGATTCAGTGAAGCGATCGCTGAGCTGTCAAGCGAGAGAATCACGAAGTATTTTGATTTTGTGGGCGTTGATGTTTCTCGCTATGCAGAAGGGTATCGCACCGAAGTGAATTTAGCTGCGCTCGATTGGATGGATGCGATCGCGAAACGGCTAAAATCTGGGTTCGTTTTAACGATCGACTATGGGTATTCAGCGACGCGGTATTACAATCCCATGCGATTAGGGGGAACATTGCAATGCTACTACCAACACAGCCATCACAACGATCCCTATATATATGTGGGAGAACAAGATATTACGGCTCATGTGAATTTCACGGCGCTGCAATTACAGGGAGAATTGTCAGGATTGCAGACTGTGGGATTGACTCAGCAGGGATTATTTTTAATGGCTTTGGGCTTGGGCGATCGATTATCGCAATTGACTCTCACCGAACCGACCAGTAGCGAGGATTTACAAAATCGATTGCAGCGCCGCGACGCATTGCATCAACTGATGAATCCAATGGGATTAGGTGGATTTGAGGTTTTGATTCAGAGCAAAGGGCTAAATGCAGACATCAAACTAAAAGGGCTAACCCACGATTGAGCCGAATCACCTGTAGGTGTAAATCAGTGAGGATAAATCCTCTATCCTCACTGATTCAGCGAGGATAGAGGATCAGAGTCTGTACTCAGAAAAATCAACTCAATCTAGAAATTCATAGATGGGTGCTGCAAATCAACCGCGAAATTTCAATTGCAGCATTGAACAGGAGTGAACAATTCACCCATCCGAATGTCCTAAACTTCTAATTTCCTGCAATTCTGTCTCGAACTTCAAGGCGAACGGGAGCAACGCCGCTTTGAACTAATCCGAGCACACGAGCCGCACCTGCAGACAAATCAATCACGCGACCACCGGAGAACGGTCCACGATCGTTAATCCGCACTGTCACTGTTCGACCATTGTCTAAATTGGTTACTTGCACCAGCGTACCAAAGGGCAAAGTTCGATGAGCCGCGGTCATCGCGTTCTGATTGAACACTTCACCACTCGCGCTCATATTGCCGTGAAAGCCAGGTCCATACCAAGACGCCATCCCCTGAGAGCGGAACCGAATGGGACCGAGAGCCACTTCTTGAGGAGCACGTTGCGGACGATTCGACACTTGGCGCAGGGGTTCTGCATTTCCAAGCAATCGGCGGAGACGATTTGCAACCTGGAGCGCATCTTGCTCAGGATCACGCGTTGAGTTTGGCAGAATCGTTTCTGGATCGACCGCGACGATCGTTTTTTTATTTGCCTCGATCACAAATCGATCGCCGGACTTTTGTTCGTTCCATCGGACGGTGATTTGATCTGCGTTAATACCGTCACGGTGGAGTTGGTTTAATTTTGCTGCGATCTCAGTGGCTCTTCTAACTGGATCAGCAGAGGAATTCTGGCGCGATGGAGTGCGAGTATCAACTTGGGAATTAGACGCACCGTATTTCAGTTTCGCGGCTTGGGTAGAGGAGTCAGCAACCTCACCGACTTTCACTTCGTCTGAGGAAATCCGGGACTGACCTAGAAACGTAACAACGGGAATATTACGGACATAGAGGGTAGCGGCTTTACGCCCAGAGATTTCGTGCGAATGAATCTTCGCGATCGATTCCTGGCTTTGGGGGGTCAGCTGTTCACCGACTTTTTGTTCTTCGCCCATCTTCACCACGGTTGGAGAAGACGGTCGGGGAGCCTCAGTAGACTCTTTCGATCCTTGGCTGGCTGCCTGGGTGGACTCCGCAAGGGCGGCGGTCACACCGACCGTACTGGAACACAGTAACGCGGCAGTCAATCCGCTAATCAATTTTTGGTTCATACATCCTATATGAGATTCACTTCAAACCTTGAGTCCGAGATGTGGCGGTCTGCCAACTGACACAACTTAAGCTGTGCTAACTCGTACTCGCTCCGTGTTCACTCCTGAGTTCAGAACTGCAACAGACTAGCATGAAGTTTTTACCCAGGGGATCAGGGTGCTATCAGTGCGAAATGAAACTTCATATTAGCTTCAAATTCTGACAAAAGACGAAGGTCTTGCATACAAAGGCTTTTAGGGATTTATAGGCAGGCTGAGGATTTTTCAGCTTCACGATAACTTTACGATAACTTCATACATTTTGTGAGGTATGCTGTTGTTTTGCAGATTCACGCGCAGGTTCATGGATTACCGGGAAGCAGGAGTTGATGTTGAAGCAGGACGGGCGTTTGTTGATCGCATTCGCGATTCTGTCAAGCGTACTTATCGTTCTGAGGTTTTAGGAGGCTTAGGTGGATTCAGCGGGTTATTTCAATTGCCGTCTGGATATCAAGAGCCGATCTTAGTTTCAGGAACGGACGGAGTTGGGACGAAGCTAAAATTGGCACATCAACTCGATGTTCACAATACGGTTGGCATTGACTTAGTGGCGATGTGTGTGAATGATGTGTTGACCTGTGGAGCCGAACCGTTATTTTTCCTCGATTATGTCGCAACAGGAAAATTGCTACCGGATCAGCTTGCAGATGTAGTAGATGGAATTGCTCAAGGCTGTGAGATGTCAGGATGTGCCCTGATGGGGGGCGAGACAGCAGAGATGCCCGGTTTTTACCAGCCGAATGAGTATGACTTGGCAGGATTTTGTGTTGGAATTGTTGAAAAGAGCAAAATTTTAGATGGCTCGCGCGTGAAAGTTGGCGATGTCGCGATCGGGCTTGCGAGTTCAGGTGTTCACAGTAATGGGTTCAGTTTGGTTCGGAAAATCGTGGTCGATCGCGGATTTGATTGGAGCGATCGACCGAGTGATTTGGGCGGTGCGACTTTAGGTGAAGTTTTACTCACACCGACTCAGCTTTATGTCAAACCGATCTTGGCAGCATTGAAAGCCGGAATTGAGATTCATGGCATGGCGCACATTACGGGAGGCGGTTTGCCAGAGAATTTGCCGCGCTGTTTAGCGCCCAATCAAACGGTTGAAATTGATCCCCATGCTTGGGAAATTTTACCGATTTTTCATTGGTTAGCGAGTCAGGGCAATGTTGCACCCAATGCCATGTTTAATACTTTTAATATGGGGATTGGTTATGTTGTGATTGTTCCAGAAGAAAGTGTCGATCGTACTTTGGAATTTTTCACAACTCACGAGTTGAAACCATCAAGAATTGGAACAGTCGTTCCAGGTTCGGGTGAATTATTAGGATTACCGGAATAACGTGCCAAAAGCGAGAAAACAGTTTGGGCAACATTGGCTAAAGAGTGAGAAAGCTTTAGCCAAAATTGTCAGTGCCGCTGAATTGAACGAAAGCGATCGCGTTTTAGAAATTGGACCAGGAACGGGGATTTTAACGCGGCAATTATTATCGCAAGCTCAGGCAGTTGTTGCGGTTGAAATTGATCGAGATTTGTGCCCGATTTTAGTTCAAAAGTTTGGGCAATTTGAGAATTTCGTCTTACTTCAAGGCGATTTTCTCACGCTCGATATTGATGAATTATTAGAGCCTTTTCCAGCATTTCAGCAGCCTCGAAAAGTCGTTGCTAATATTCCGTATAACATTACAGGTCCAATTCTCGAAAAGTTGCTAGGTACGATCGCAGCTCCCAATCCGCAGCCTTTTGAATCGATTGTCTTGCTGCTTCAAAAAGAAGTTGCTTTAAGAATTTGCGGGAATCCCAATTCGAGTCATTATGGGGCGTTGTCGATTCGAGTACAGTATTTGGCAGATGCAGAATTTATCTGTGATGTGCCAGCAAAGGCATTTTCACCTCCTCCGAAAGTCGATTCGGCAGTGATTCGTCTGAAGCCAAGAGCGATCGAGCTTCCTGCAAATGATCCGAGAAAATTAGAGACGCTTGTGAAACTAGGATTTGCAAGTCGGCGGAAAATGCTGCGGAACAATTTGAAGAGCTTAATTGAGGTTGAAGAGTTGAATCAATTGCTTGAGCGTTTGAATCTCAATCCTCAAGCAAGAGCCGAAGATTTGAGCGTGGAAGAATGGGTGACATTGAGCAATGCCTTTGTTAGGTGATATTTGTCCCTAGCGAACGGCTTGAATTTCGCTCAACCTGGCAAGAAATTTGATAGCAGATCTCTCATGTTGAGCGAAGCCAAAATACAACTCACTCGTAAATTGATCTCACTTAATGATTTACTGCCCACACGTGCGCTCATAGTAACCGTGCACATCTTCATCGATGCAACGTTTCTTTTTCTTGTCATATCTTCGGCAGTATTTTTTCTCGCGCCAAACGTTTCGAGCGCTGCGATTTTGCTCGATCGTTCTTTCTTCAAATGAGGCTGTAAACCCGCCTGATTCAAGTACCTGATTTCCCCGTTTGATTTCGTATTCAAACTGATTTTCTCCAGGGCGTACAGCTAGAAATCGACCTTTGTGCTCATCCCCAAATCGGATATCAAAATCTTCTGAAACATCTCCGTTGAAATATTCTCGATCGGTAAACGGTTTCGTCTCTCCCGGAAATCCAAATGTCACATTTCTAATGACTGCCCGAAGTTCTGGGGCAGGGCGAGTTGTCTTTGAGTAAAATCGCGATCGCGCAGAAGCCACTTGTTCGCCGGGACATTCACCTGTGTAGCGAATTCCGACGAGTGGAACGGTTGCTTGACCAGTATTGCCAACACTTCGACCTGAAAAGAGAAATCCAACCATGGGCAGATCTTGGGCATACCCTGACGTTACGGCAACCATTAGTCCAATCACTGCGAATCCAAATAGACCAAGCACTTTTTTCAGGAATGTTGTTTTCATTGTTCTACGTAAATCAAGATGACTGCTGTTGCGATTGCTTCTGTTTTCAACTGTTTGGGAGAGTTTACGGAAACACCCGTAAAAAATTATTGGTGTGAAGGTGTCCCTACAATCCCGATAATGGTATAGGTCTGACTCAGCGAATCTTATGCGATCGTATTCTCTTGTTGCTCCCGCTAAAATTAATCTCTATCTGCAAATTGTGGGCGATCGCCCCGATGGCTTCCATGAACTCGTCATGGTGCTGCAAAGCATTGAACTGGCGGATTTAGTCACAGTTCGCGCGATCGGCACGGATCAAATTCGGGTTCACTGCGATCATCCGGCAGTTCCGGTCGATCAAACAAATTTGGCATACCGAGCCGCAGAATTGATGATGCAAGAATTTCCTGAAATGGCTGCTCGATTCGGCGGTGTGGAAATTGATTTGCAGAAGCGGATTCCGATGGGGGCAGGCTTGGCAGGCGGATCGAGTAATGCGGCTGCGGTCTTGGTTGGAATTGATCTGATGTGGAATTTGGGGTTAACGCAGTGGGAACTGCAAGAACTTAGCGCCAGACTCGGATCGGATATTCCATTTTGCATTTCAGGCGGGACAGCCTTGGCAACAGGACGAGGAGAACAGCTTGCCCCGCTGACTAGCCTGGATCATCTCTATGTCGTTTTAGCAAAATATCGGGATCTGCCTGTTTCGACCCCTTGGGCGTATAAAACCTATCGGCAAAAGTTTGGTGGCACTTATCCAAAATCGCCATCAGAGATTGAAGCGAAGAAAGCGCGATCGAGAGAAATGCTCAATGCGATCGCTCATCATGATTTCAAACAAATCGGACAGCACTTATACAACGATTTGGAATTGGTCGTGTTACCAGAATTTGAGAAAATTCAACAGATCCGAGATCAGTTTGCGAAGTTTAATCCGATTGGAACGATGATGTCTGGGTCGGGATCGACTGTGTTTGCTTTGGCGGAATCGCGATCGCAAGCGGAAGAAATTCGGGAAAGAATGCGATCGAGTATTCCTGATTCGGATTTGGATCTTTGGGTGACGAAATTAAGCCAATGTGGTGTGCATTTAGCAAATTCTTAATCTACGCGATTCAGATAGCGCATTGAAGTTTTGGGCAAGTTCTTGAAGAAATTGATGTTTTAACAAGCAACCGAGATTTGTTGCCGTTGGCTTTCTCTGAGAGCCATTGGTTTTACAGTTGTTCAAATTGATCGATTAATGTTTGGATTAGACTCGCAGAAGCACGGAAGGTTGTTTGCTGAAGTCGAGCAATTGCAGTTGGAAAATCGATTTTTCCTTGTTGACCTGCTTTGACTAAGATACCTAAAACCCCGACGATGGCTAAGCCTCTTTGTGTAGCGACCGCTCTTGCAGCTTGATCGTCGAGGAGAATTAAGTCGGCTTGCAGTTCTTCAGCTAATACGATCGCGTCTCGTTCTCCTGGGTCGAGTTCATCAGCAGATAGATTGTTTGAGGTTGTAACTGCTCTGATTTCTACCCAGCTTGGAGGTTGGGCAATCCAAGCTTGAACAATTGCAGGAGATTTGGGAGCGGCTAATTCATCTCGAATGATTTCGGGAATTACGATGCGATCGTACAACTCTGGGAGTAAGTCAATCAAATCAATCAGTAAGAGATAGCAAAGAGGAGAAGTGTCAGAGATAACGATCATGGTGTAGCTAGATTACCTTCTGATTGAAGGGTTTCCAGAGTGTCTAGATCCTTCTTTAAATCAGACAGATCGTAATTGAGATCAACGGCTCGCTGCTTGAAGAAAGCATCAAGTTCCAACCGGGTTGAAAATCCAAGGAGTTCTCTCGCTTTGCCTGAGCTAATCCATGCGTTTCGATAAGCTTCAATAACGCAAAGTTCGAGCATCTTTCGCTCTAAATTTCCTGGGTTGGTTTGTAGCTGATTTCCCAGGATGTCAGGAATCTCGATCGTAATTTGCATTGTTTTATCCAAGATAAATAATTTTCAATCGCGCTCTTGTAAATAAATTACTTATACAGGTTTGGCAAGGATGGAGGCAAATGATCACGTTTTACAAGTTGATTTCATTATCGCTTACGGTCAGCATTCGGGATTCGATCGCGTCCCACACCTGTGGCGACACTCGCAAAGCAGTTTCCTTACATTGAATTATTAATTGGTTAGCGTAGAGATAATCTCTCAGAAGCCGAACATCAAGCTGAGACAAAACAGCTACCTCTATTGGTAATTGAAGCTGAGCGCACCAACTGTTCAAGATGAAATTTGCAGACTTTAAATATTCTTCAGTAGAGAGTTGCTCAATAGATTTAGTGATTCGAGGTTCTTGAAAAGATTCTATGTCCTCAAAGAAGCGCGAACTGCTAAATCTATTTTCAAAAATTTTCGTTCCTTCAATCTCTTCAAATAGAAGATGAGAAACATTATGAATGTCGCGAACCGAGCCACTAACATTTGCAATAGGCACAACGGAACGGTAGTGCATAAACTCGCGAGCTAAATCAGCAGCAAGTCTGAAGAGGTGATTTAATCTCTGAGATTTATCGAGAGCAAGCACTAGGTCTTCAGCAAGGTTTGTCTGAAGAGTGATATCGTGGGCTAAGGCAAGGAAAATTGCTAAAGCACGCTTAGTAGTAGAACTATAATCACTCTCGGTATTTGTTGTAATCAAGCTTGACCAAAGCATCAGTCTGCTAAGATCAGTACTTGTACTGATTATGTCTTTGGTCGCGCGCTCCATAAGCTCCAGCATTCTATCAGAATTTTTTAATAAGCCTGAAACCATCAGGAAAACCTCGCGCCAACGCCGCTTTGTTAGATTTGTAGTGATGAGGGCTTCGATTTGCTGTTCATCAACAATGTATTGAGCCGTAAGATATTCCTGAAACGTCAGATGCGAGAACGAATAAGTATCTCTGGCACGTTCGACTAAAATTCCTTGTTGCACTTGGATCGCATAGAGTACAGCTTCCGCATCAAGATGCTTCGGTGCATTGAGATTATTGACGAGAAAGGCTCGGATTTGCTCGGTCAGTTCTCGCTTCGAGAAAAATAGCTGATCTTCTGCAAAGCTTTGATAAGCAATCTCAGACAGTAAGACTTGTTCTAGCTGAAGGTGCAATTCTTGATAAATCGAATCGCGGTGAACTCGTCGTTCTGCTGCCCATTTCTTCAGCCAAACCTCTAGCGCTTCACCATACAGCGCTGATCTTCGCTTCGGTAAACTCTGCGATTCGTCATAAACGGCACAAAGCAAAGTCAAGAGTAAAGGAGTTTGACCGAGTTCTTTGACTGCTCTGTACTCTGAACTATCGAGCAATTGCCAATACTGCTCTGCCACTTTCGGCTCTCGTCGAAACCATTGCCGCACAAAAGTCTGCATTTGCGAATCATTAAAGTTCGCCATCGTCACATCTTTGAAACGCCGGAATCCCCCTTTATACGCAGCAATTCGACAGGAAGCGATGAAGCGGTTTTTGTCATACTTATCGACGAATGTTTCAATTTGGCTGATTGCCCGATCGACATAAACGGTCGGCACTTCATCCAAACCATCCAGCAAAATCAAAAGCTTCCCTGCTTTCAAAAGATTTTGCGTAAACACTTCCGCATTGGGAAAACCGCAAGTCTCAAACTCTTCAGCAATCAGCTTTTCAATCTCACTATGTTGATCCCCAAACTGCTTTAACTCGATAAATACCGGAATCAATTCATGTCGATACCTTGCCGTTTCCCACTTGAGCGCTTCGAGTCCGACCTTCCTTAGAAAAGTCGATTTGCCAATTCCCGGACTTCCTAGCACCATCAATCGAGGCTCAAGATTTGCGACCGCAATGCCTTCTTGCCGAGGCGTTTTCTCAAAGATAAATCCTCGTCCCATCTCTAGAAACAATTCTTTCAACGCTTCAGGACTTTCAAACCGACGGCTCTCACGGGTATTCAAAACCTGGACATCTGTATAGATCTCTTCCAAAGTCAGCGGATTATCCATCCGCAGACAATCATATTTCAGCGTACAGTGTCGCTTTTCGTAAGTTCGGACATACTCTTCGATCGCATGACCCACTTGCTGCTGGATTTTCTTATCAATTTGGTTGCCAGCTTGTTTCCAGCCTGTCTCGATCGCAAGTTTGATCAGATTCGTAATCACTGCCTGCGAGATAGGATCGATCGTCATAAGGTATCAATAGGAGGCTTTCTCTCATTGATACACTGCGATCGCGCTTCTACACGGATGATCTAGAGAAATTACAGAAACTTTCGCGATCGCATACCGAATCAATTAGAATTCATCCCCGTAGCGAGTTTGTCTGTCTCTTTGACACTCTCAACAACAGCAACACTAAAAGCCCGATCGCACAACCCAGCGCAGTAATCGCGATCGCAGGCTGCGCAGATTGCCGCAGTGCAACCGCCACAAATGCCCACACGATTACACCCGTAAAAGCCACATCTCGATATTGCAGAATAATCACACCCGTTATCGCCGCTGCAATCAATAGCATCAACACTGTCCAAACACTTGGCGCAATGCCAAACCCATTCCACTGAGAAGCGTATAAAGCAGAGGCAACATTGACGATCGTTGCAACACTAATCCAACCCAAGTAAATCCGAATTGGAATCTGAGCCAACCATTTTTCTTCACGTGAAATCCGAGTATTTTGAAATCTTGACCACCAATATGCAGCAATCAAATTCAATAAAATCCCCAACATGAAGACAACAGACCACCAGAACTGCTGCAATTGAAATAAATACACCCAAACAATCTGAAAAATCGATGCCCAGATGATCGGAGCACGTAATTTGAGTAAACGGGGATTATATCGCTGAGCCGGAAGCACTTGATAAATGCCAAAGCTGACTAAACCAAGATAAATCACACCCCAAATCGCAAACGCATAATTCGCTGGCGTGATCAAAACTCCGCCTAAAACCTGATTTGCGATCGCTCCAATATTCAAGCCTCGCAACGGAAACACATTGGAAAGCGCATTAATCACGATCGCCGCGAGAATTGAGATCAAGGTTGCACTCTGAAGCAGCGGTGCAGCGGGAGAATTGCGCTCAGAATTTTGCATATCGCTTTCTAGAATTCACTGATCTAGCGTAGCGGGTTTTCTGCACTTCAACTTCTACTCGATGACTTGGGCTGAATCCACTTCCAGAGCGGATGACTTTCACCCTGTTGCCAAATCTTGAACACCATTCGTTCCAGTCTTTCCTGCTCAGGTTTGGGCAGACCAAACAGAATATTTCGGCTCTGCCAAACCAGGACACTCACCGTTAGACCAATACACAACCCTAAGCCAAGTGCAGCAACCAAATTGTTCGCTAACCCATGCCGCAATGCTGCCCAGGTAAAGTAATCTTGCATCAACGAAATCGGATATCGTAACCCCCAGAGACTCAGTGCCCCGAGCGTCAACCACAGTCCGATGAGGGTCAGCCACCGACCCAATACTGTCAATTGATGCAAGCGTTGCACAGCGGCTTGAAATTTGGGGTCAAGTTTGGGTGCATTCGGGTCAATGAAATCTGGAGGTGTCATACTTTATCGTTACTCGGCTTCTACTGCTGCCGTTTTCACCGGGGCAAAGGCTCGACCCCGCTTCTCACGCCACAGTGCCAATAGTGTACTCGCGATAAAGATACTTGAATACGCTCCCATAGCAAATCCGATAATCAACGCCAATGCAAAATTCTTCAGCGTTTCGCCTCCGAAGAAAAACAGCGCAAATAACGTCAATAACACCGTCAAAGTTGTGTTGATCGATCGCGTTAAGGTCTGATTGACTGCATCATCGACAATCTCATTGATATGCTGACCTGGGTTAAGTTGAATCGTCTCGCGAATACGATCGTAGATGACAACCGTATCGTTGACCGAGAAACCCACGATCGTCAGTAGCGCCACAACGAACAAGCTATCGACTTCGGTTCTCAAAGACGTTAACCCCAGAATTGCGAAGAAACCAACGGTGATCAGCACATCGTGGAAAAGCGCGAGAATTGCAAAAATCGCATAGTCCAACTCAAAGCGAATTGTCATGTAGAACGTGATGCCTGCAAAGGAAACAATCAGCGCCAAGAGTGCAGATTGAAATAGCTGTTTCCCGATCGTCGGACCGACAGTATCAATCTGCGTTTTCGCCGCATCAAATTTGCCAATTTTCGATTGCAGTTCTGCTTGCAGCTTGGTGCGCTGATCCACGCTTAATGTATTCGTCCGAATCAACACTGCTCGCTGATCCTGACCGACAAGTTGAAGGCTCGAGTCGCCTAAATTCTCAGTCTTCAACACTTCACGAATTGCGTCGAGGCTGATGGGCTTATCACAATTTCCAGGCTGACTGCAATCGAGTTCTAGTTGCAGACGCGTTCCACCTTTAAAGTCGAGTCCCGGACGTAAGGGTGTGCCGATTTGAGTTTGGAGCATCAGCATGGCAATGATGCTTGCGAGGATACAGATTGCAGAAATCGCCCACCACAGTCCTCGCTGGCGAATGACATTCAGTTTCATGAAGCGGTCTCCGAGATCGATTGATTAGCTTTGGGAACGTTGGGGCTGTACCATTCAGGCTTGCGTAATCCGGCAAAGGTCAAGGCATACAGCAGGAGGGTGCGGCTACAAGTCACAGCCGTAAACATACTAATGGCGACACCGAGCAGAAGTGTAACTCCGAATCCACGAACTAGCCCAGAACCGAGAAAAATCAGAGCAAGACAAGCGATCGCGGTGGTCACATTACTATCGAGAATGCTGGAAAAGGCACGGAAGAATCCAGACTCAACCGATCGATACAGGGTTTTACCAGACTGCAATTCTTCACGAGTCCGTTCAAAGATCAGAATATTCGCATCGACTGCCATGCCAATACTGAGAATAAATCCAGCGATTCCAGGCAAGGTCAGCGTTACGCCTAAGAGTTTGAATCCGGCATAGGTGAGGAGCGCATAGATGACAAGCGAGATTGCTGAAATCACGCCAGGGAGCCGATAATAGACAACCATGAAGCCCAACACAAAGAGCAATCCACCCAGTCCAGCGTAGATACTGCTCTGAATACTATCGCGTCCCAGAGTTGCACCGACTGTCCGGTTTTCGACGACTTCAACAGGCAGCGGGAGTGAGCCGCCTCGCAACTGTACAGCTAAGTCTGTCGCTTCTTGGGCTGTAAAGTTTCCGGTAATGACTGCACCTCCACCTGTGATGCCAGTCTGTGCGAATTCTGCACCGACGCTAGGAAAGCTAATTAAGCCGTTGTCTAAGAAAATTCCGAGGGAGCGACCTGTTCCTGCCAAGCTTTTGGTGAGTTGGGCAAATTTATCGCCGCCTTCTTGATCAAATCTCAGTGCGACACTGAAAGCACTTGAACCGGGGGCAGATTCGGGCTGAGCATTCTGTAAGTTTCTACCACCTAATGCAGGTGAGTCGAATAAAGCGGCGATCGCGTCATTGCTACGCTTGAGAGCGGCCTGATTTTCGGCGATCGCTTTTTCGTCGTTTGATTTTCGCAGTTCTTTTTGTTTGTCGAGCAATTCTCGGCGAATTTGATATTCGATCGGGAGTTGCTGTTCTGTTCCAGGTTTTTGTGCCCGAAAATCGAGTTGAGCGGTTCCGCCGAGTACTCGTTCTGCCTGTTCGGGATCGCTAACTCCCGGTAACTGGACGAGAATCTGATTTTCGCCTGCTGTTTGTACGAGCGGTTCTGATACACCGAGTCCATTAATCCGCCCTTCGATGACGCGCTGGACATCTCCAAGCTGTTCGGATGTAATGTTTTTGATCTCTGCGGTGGGTTTGACCTGAATCGTAATTTGCGACCCGCCGCGTAAGTCCAATCCTAATAGTGTTGGAAAGTGCCGCTCATCCACAATGATGTAAATGGAGGCAAGCACCATCACCAAAATGAGTATTAATAATCCTCGTTGCCGTCCCATAGCAAATCCCGTTATGACAAAGGTTATGATAGCGCTTTCTATGCAGGACGTTGCATTCGATACGGTTCGAGTAATAAAAATAGCCTTACGAAGCCGCTAAGAAATTTGCTCCGGGGTTAGAACATTTGCAACAAGCTGACAATTCGATCGCACCCTAATCACCATTTTGCTGCCTGACTTGCTGCAACAATTCTTGAATGGATAACACGGGTATAGGGGAATTCAAAAACCCTTGAACATCACGGGTCACAATTGCTGCCAATCCTTGAGCAACCGCACTAAAAATTTGCACAGCATCTTCAAAATCAAGCACACCAGAGTTGAAAGCTGAGTCTAGAACGACACGATCGACCGGACAAACCATCATGGCAGTCAGTGTTTCTGAGACTGCTTGCCGCGCTTGCTCAATACTTCGGGTGTGCCTACGTGAGATGTAAAAAATATCCGTTAAGGTTGTCGCTGTAACGTATCCGATAACCTCTCCCACATCGATCGCCTGAAATAGCAATTCTGCATCTTGGGAAAAAGGCTCTCGTTGTAGCAGCAAAGTCTAGAACAATATTGGTATCAATCAAAACTCTCACTGAAGATACTTCTCCAACCGTCGCTCTTCCAGCATCGTTGCCACTTCTTCATCAGTTGGGGCAGGCTGGTCTGTTTTCAACAAACCTCTCATTCGTTGGATTGCACCAGAGCGGACAGGTTGGGGTACTGAAGTATCTTGCAGAGATTCAATAATGGCAGAGATTAGTGCAAGGCGATCGCTGGGCGGCAACTTGAAGATTTGTGCCTTTAGTTCTTGTGACAACATAGACTTTCCCAGAATCAACAGGATTTACCGTCTAGTATGAGCGATCCCGTTCTTAATCACCAAGTTGATGCTGACTTGATTGACATCGGTGAATCAGTTTAAGGTCAATCGATCGCTGTTCTTCGATCGATTGACCCTTCTCGCTACACCTTAAGCGGAACCATATTCCGAACTGCTTCCACAATCTGCGGCGGTTGCACGATCGTTAACGCTTCCAGTGTTCCGTTATAAGGAGTCGGAATATCTTGCGAGGACATCCGCAACACCGGAGCATCTAACTCATCAAAGAAGAGATCGTTAATCGAAGCGGTCAACTCTGCTCCAATTCCACCCGTTCTCATACATTCTTCAACGATGATTACACGATGAGTTTTCCGAATCGATTCACCGATCGTTTCAAAGTCTAAGGGCTTCAGTGAAAGCAAATCGATCACTTCCGCGTCATAGCCTTCTTTTTC
Organism: Leptolyngbya sp. GGD; assembly: GCF_026735145.1. NCBI lineage: Bacteria > Bacillati > Cyanobacteriota > Cyanophyceae > Leptolyngbyales > Leptolyngbyaceae > Leptolyngbya > Leptolyngbya sp. GGD. Next base: position 886,483 of record NZ_JAPQKE010000002.1, on the reverse strand, counting down.
CAACGTTTTCATCGCTTGCATCACGTGGTGACGCATCCGCGAATAGGTCAGAATCGTCACATCTTTACCTTTGCGAACGATTTCTGCCTTATCGAGCGGCAAGTAGTACTCTTCGTCTGGCAAATCTTCTTTCAAGTTGTACAGCAGAACATGCTCAAAGAAGAGAACAGGATTGTCATCACGAATGGCAGATTTGAGTAATCCTTTCGCGTTATATGGCGTTGAGCAGGTCACAATTTTCAAACCTGGAACCGCTTGGAAATACGCTTCTAATCGCTGAGAGTGTTCTGCACCTAGCCGACTTCCGACTCCACCGGGGCCGCGAATCACAACCGGAATTTTGAAATTCCCGCCAGACGTGTAGCGCAACATGCCCGCATTGTTTGAAATCTGGTTAAATGCCAGCAGCAAAAATCCCATATTCATCCCTTCAATAATGGGACGCAATCCAGTCATTGCTGCACCAATCGCCATACCCGTGAAGCTATTTTCGGCGATCGGGGTATCTAACAATCGCAAATCGCCGTACTTCTTATGCAAATCTTTGGTGACTTTATAGGAGCCGCCATAATGCCCGACATCTTCTCCCATCACCAATACTGTCGGGTCTTTTGCCATTTCTTCGTCGATCGCTTCCCGAAGGGCGTTAAAGAAGATTGTCTCTGCCATTGCGTTTAAGGTGTAATGTGCTGCAAATACTTATCTTAGAGGAGCAAGCGCAATCCGCAAAGAGTCACGAATATTTCATCGTAGGATGAAGAGAGTGCTTAGAGTTGCGTTATGTCTTTACAACAGCATCGGGCTGAATTTCCATATCTCGCTGGGAAAGCGTATTTTAATTACGGCGGACAAGGAACGATGCCGCGATCGGCAATTGCAGCCCTCCAAGATGCAAATATTCGCTTTCAGGAATTGGGTCCTTTTTCCAGTGCAGCGAATTCCTGGATTGTGCAAGAAGGAAATTTGACGCGAGCAGCGATCGCGAAAGAACTCGGCACAACTGCAGACACGATTACTCTCACCGAAGATGTCTCGGTTGGCTGCAATATTGCCCTGTGGGGAATCGATTGGCAAGCAGGCGATCACATTCTGCTCACCGATTGCGAACATCAAGGAATCGTGGCAGCCGTTCAAGAACTTCAGAGACGATTTGATTTAGAGGTTTCGGTTTGTCCCCTATTAGAGACTTTGAATTCGGGTGATCCAAGCGCGATCGTCGAACAGTTTCTCCAACCCAATACTCGTCTCTTCGTGGTTAGCCACATTCTCTGGAACACGGGGCAAGTTTTACCACTTCAAGAAATGGTGGAAATTTGTCATGCGCGATCAGTACAAGTTCTCGTCGATGCCGCTCAGTCTGTAGGCGTTTTACCCCTAAATCTCACTGAATTAAACGCAGACTTCTACGCCTTCACTGGTCATAAATGGTGGTGTGGAGCGGCGGGAGTTGGTGCTTTGTACGTTCGCCCTGAAGCAAGAGAAACCTTACATCCAACCTTTATTGGCTGGCGCAGTGTGATCACCGATGCCAAAGGAACTCCCGAGTGCTTTCAATCCGATGGTCGCGCTTTTGAGATTGCCACTTCTGCGATTCCGCTGTATCCAGCTTTGAGAGAGGCGATCGCGTTTCATCAGCCCTTTGCCGAAACAAGATATTCAATGATTTGCGATCGCAGTGCGTACCTCTGGCAACGATTGAAAGCATTGCCGAATGTGAAATGCCTCAAAACCTCGGCTCCTGCTTCTGGACTCGTCTCGTTTCAGTTAGAGAATGGCAAGCATCCGCAACTGGTTCAATATTTAGAGGCGCGAAATTTCTTTCTGCGGGTGATTCTGAATCCGAATTGTGTTCGGGCATGTGTACATTACTTCACTACCGAAGAAGAAATCGATGCGTTAGCCCATGCGATCGAGGAATTTCTATAGGTTGCAAACCTCGGCTCCCCTTCACCAACCTCAGCACCAGCGGAGCCGAACCCGATTCTAATCTTGCACGTATTCTTGATCGCCAAACAAACAGGATTCTGCCCGGACAAATTCCCGACCCAAATACGCTGCATGATCCAATCGAGTAATACAGCAAGTTTCAGGCTTCTCAAACACTTCAATACACAACTCTTTCGCCGTCCGACCCCGAAAAACTGCGCTCGGCTGTCGCTTCAACCCGCCGCTACAAGGTAACGGTTCACCCGTTTCTGGGTCGCAGGCTAACCCTTTTTCGTTAATCGTATTCGTGTAAAAATCGGCGCAAATGACCCCGCCGGATCGATCGAGATAAATCAAAAAATAGCCGCTCGGATCGAGTTCAATAAACCGATTCGAGAGCTTGTCATCCAAAGCAGTGGGATTAAAAACCGCTTGAGTCATGAGAGTCCAACCCGTGTCAGCTTATCCATTCTAAATTTTGAAGTCGATTGTTTGTTGCTTAAACGGCAATTCTTGATTAATCGCGTCAATTTCTTGTTGTTCGAGATCATTAATCTGCTCGATATGCGATCGCAAAATCTGCGACAGCCGACTGTTATAGAACCGATGCAGCGAATGATTTGGCATTGCCGGAAAGCCTCGCCGCTTCTTATGCCGCCCGCCCGCACCCGGATCAAATAGTTGAATGCCATTTTGAATGCCCCACTCGATCGGCGCGTAATAGCAAGCATCAAAATGTAAGCAATCAATTTCCTGAGTACAACCCCAGTAACGACCATATAAGCGATCGCCCTTCGTCAGACAAAACGACATGCCGATCGGATGCTCATCCCCTTCTGCATAAGCCGCAAAAAACACAACGCGATGACGGTAGCTCGTATAAAGCTGCTCAAAGAATTTCTTGGTTAAATACTTACTCCCCCACCAGCCAAACTTGTCACAAGTATCACTGTAGAAGTTGTACATCAGCGAAAACATTGACTTTGGGATATCATCCCCAGTCAGAATCTTGAAAGATAAGCCCGCATTTGTCACGGCTTTCCGCTCACGCTTAATATTGCGGCGTTGATTCGCATTAAATGCGCCTAGATAGTCATCAAACGATTGATAGTTCTGATTCGACCAAATAAAACTGTGATGCAGCCAAGAACTAAACCCGTGACGTTCCATCACCACACGCCAATCGGGATCAACATAGAGAAAATTACAGCCAGAGATCCGATTTCGCGAACAGAAATGATCGATCGCGCTGACCATCAGGTCGGTAATCTCGTCCTCATCTTCTCCCGGTGCAATCAAAAATCGATACCCCTCAGCCGGGGTAAACGGTGACATTCCTAAGAGTTTTGGATAATACTGAATCCCTAAGCGATCGGCTAAATCCGCCCATTGGTGATCAAAAACAAACTCACCATAACTGTGACCTTTGATATACAGCGGCGCGGCAGCAATTAACTCATGGTCTCGCCAAACCGTTAAATGATTCGGTAACCAGCCAGAGCGAGCCGTTGTACTGCCCGATGTCTCCAGAGTATGCAACCAGTCCCATTCGAGAAACGGCGTTTTCAGCGGCATTGCCAGAGCATCCCAGGCGAGCTGCGGAACTTCAGAAATCTTATTGATCCAAGCGATCGAGGTTCGGGGCTGGAATTGTTCAACCATATCCACAGTTCAGTAGCTTCATACAGGGTAATAGAATTTGCTCAAATCTGGCATATCAGTCCGCAGCATATCCCCCGCCTGGGTACTGCCATTTTGAAGAAATTCGCGCAAAACTGGTTAGAACGCTCTATCGCCGTTAAAGTAAAAATATGATTTTTGGTGCGAATTCGCTCAAGATCGTACATATAGCGGATGAATCATCTCGAACTATGCCGATAAGATCGTTCACTACTCGTTTCGGCAAAATTCTGCCTTGCCTCCGCTCATCGCTCTAGAAACTTGTCATCGCTCTTCTGCTCTGCCGCTTTCCTGTCTTCGTCCCCTATCCAGTCCTAGGGCTTATGGCAAAGTCACGTCAATCTTCGTTTCGTCGCATCCTGCTATGGCGTTTGTTACTCCTTAGTATTCCGGTGCTATTGACAGGCGAAGTTGTTGCGTATAAGAAAGCAAAATCAGGACTCCTTCAAACAGCGCGGTCTACCCTCACAGCTAGCGCTGTCCGCAAAGCAGAAGAACTACAAACTTCGATCGCCACTTTACGATCGAATCTCGCTTTAGCAACCACGTCTGCCACACTTCAACTCGATTCTCCTCAAGCAACCTATGACTTTCTCGAGCAGTTGCAGCGCAATTCCCCACTCTCGCTGCAATGTATCCAACTGCTGAACTTGAAAACTCAAACTGTTCAGTCCAGTACATGTGGCAATCAACCGATCGTGCAGTTTCCGCGAGATCCCTGGCAAAATAGAGAGACTCCTGCCAATGTGGTCAATTCCAACAATATTGAGGTATCGCCTGGACAGCCTGCTAAAGTTGGCACAGAAGTTTCGGTTGATCATCAATTGAGCTTAGTCATGAGCGCGCCCGTGGTTCTCAAATCTGGAGAGCGTTATGCCTTGAGCGTGCAGGCATCGCTTTACTCAAAACCAGAGCCAGCAGTGAATGCAATTTCATCGGGCTATACCGTTGTCATTGATGATACGGGCGTAATTCTGGCGCATCCGATTCCTGAACGGATCGGGCGGAATATTCGCCAAGAAGCAAACTCTCAGCAGCTACAACGAGTGTTTGAACAGGCAATGGCGAGCAGTACCGTGGGAGCACGCGCCTCAAATGAACGCGAATCGCTTGCACCTGTCCTGTTTGAAGAGAACGGTGCAGAGTGGCTAGCCGGGAGCAGTGCGATTCAGGTGTCGCTGAAGAATGGAGAGACTTCGACGTGGGTTGTGCTCGCGGCAACTTCGGTTGACAGTGCGCTGTTTGGCTTAGGGGATATCAAGCAGGTTTTGATTATCCTCACCTTGGGTTTGTTAACTGCAATTTTATTAGCAACCCTCTATCTCACACGCGATTTGGCTCGTCCGATCGAGAAATTGAGCGAATACGCACTGAAAATCCGCCAGCGTTTTGATGGTGAGCGCGCCCCCAAGAATTTCAAGGTTCGAGAACTCAATTATCTCGCTGAAGCACTCGACAATATGGTGGAGCGTTTAGAAGAACGAGCCAGTGAGTTAGAAGCAGCGTGGCAAGAAGCGCAAGCAGCGAACCAAGTCAAAAGCGAGTTTTTGGCAACGACCTCTCACGAATTGCGAACTCCTTTGAATGCAATTATTGGCTGTGTCCGCTTGGTGCGCGATGGCTGTTGTGACGATCGTGAAGAAGAATTAGAGTTTCTTCAGCAAGCAGATGATGCGGCAATTCATTTGCTGAAAATCATCAATGATTTATTAGACATTGCCAAAATCGAAGCGGGCAAAGCAGAGCTGAGTCTGCAACCTGTGAACATTCGAGAAATGTGTGAGCAATGTCTGAAAATGGTGCAGCCGAGCGCCGAGATGAAGCGGCTGAAATTGGAAATGAAACTGGGCGATGATCTCGATCGTGTTCCCCTCGATGAACGGCGGGTTCGTCAGATGGTGATTAATCTGCTCTCGAATGCCGTGAAGTTTACGCCCGAGGGAGGCTCAGTGTCACTGATTGCCCGGATTGGGTATGGCTATCAACTGGTTCAAGATGTTCGCCCCGATCGCAGTCCGATTAATCAAGAGACCGCTTATCTTTGTCTAGAAGTCGAAGATTCCGGCATTGGCATTCCCAAAGATCGCTGGCATTTATTGTTTAGACCCTTTCAGCAGATTGATTCTTCCATGACTCGCAAGCATGAAGGGACAGGATTAGGACTAGCGCTGACAAAACGATTAGCAGAAATGCACGGGGGCACGTTGTCGTTCTGGTCGGTTCCAGATAAAGGCAGTACGTTTCGGATTTGGTTGCCGTGGTTAGATCCGTTTGCAGAAATAGAGGAAACGGATGCAGATTTATCGATCGCGCCTTCTCCTGTCAAACAATCTCAGCCGCTCAGCATTCAGAACAGCTAAGCACCCCGAATTCAATTCGTCTGACCTGATTGAATTGACAGGGCTACGGGCTAGCTGGATTAAACCTGAGTGCAACCTGATCATCTTGCTGAAAGGTTTGCCACGATCGCTTTAACGCTTCCGGCGCTGGAAATTTTGTGTCGTAAACCGTGATCACATTCGTCAAATCTCGACCCGCCGACTGTAAAACGCGATTGCCTGCCGCCAATGCCACCGACGTTCCCCCATCGAGATTCATCGCTTCATGTGCCCCGATCGCTCTCATAATCTCCGCTTCTTTCTGCAAGGTAATCGGCTTGTGGAAAGTTACCAAATACAACCGATTCGCGCTTTTGGGAAAGCCGATCGCCGATCGCGTCGCCACTCCCATAACCGATGGATCACTGAATCCTTCCTGCCGGGGACGAATCGATATTCTGCCTTGCTTCAACAATCGCGGACCCGCCGTCAACGAGAACCAATGCCGCTCCCACTTGGGCTTTCCCTCCGTTCGAGCGGTCACCATTTCGAGCTGATTGCCGCGCTTGAGTCCTAAAGTGGTTCCATAATTTTCCCAAGGACTGTATTTCAGGAAGCGACCAGCGGCAACCATATTGCCCATGACGCGCTTCTGCTCATCCATGCTAAAGAAAGTTCCGCTGGCGGTGATCGCAGCGCGATGCCGCTTCACCAGAGATTCAAACGCTTCATCGCCCCGAGTCGATCGGGCACTATTTGCCCGAATTGCCTCGTTTGCCAGCCCAATATTAATAAAAGTCTGCGGGTCTGTTAGATCGATCGTGACGAGGCGGATCGGCACTCCCGCAATCTTTCTTTCCACAACTGGGACTGGGCGCGCTACCCGAGACCGCTCAATTGGATCAGCAGCTTGAGCGATGCGAACAGGTTGAGGGGTAATGCCAACGCGAGGCAGCAAAATCGCACAGCTCAGCAGTGTACAGGTAGCCGTAACGGAAAAACTACCGGAAACAGACGATAACCAACGAATCATGAAGCGTTTCTTGGGAAAAACTCTGTCAATCATGCCTTGCTCGTGATTTTTTCAAGGACTGATTAAAAATACGTAATAACTCTGAGCAGAGATCTATCCTCAGGCAGAGGTAAAACCCTAACATTCTCACACCTAGCTTCATTCTCCATACAATTGCCGAGATGATCTGGAAAAGCTTCCAAGTTCAGCAAGATTTCATCAATTCATCAATATTAGGTATCGAAATTACTTCGCTTTCGGATATGCAATACGTTGATGATTCGATTGTTGCCAGACTTGCACAAAAACTTCTGCAATCGCGCTCATTTCTGATCGCGTCAAGCCGGATTCACTCAACTGCCCATCCTTCCACCGGGCTGCCAAAATCTTGTTAATCATATTTAAGGCATCGTCTGGTGTGGCATCCTTGAGCGATCGCAGTGCCGCTTCACAAGAATCAGCCAACATCAAAAGCCCGGTTTCTCGCGATTGGGGAGCAGGTCCGTCATAGCGAAAATCCTCATCGTTGACGATGATCGTCTGATCCTGCTGAGCGCGTTGTAGGGCTTGGTGATGAAAATATGCGATCGTCATTGTCCCTTGATGCTCTGGGATAAACGCTTGCACGACCTTGGGCAATCGCGCGCGACGTGCCATGACTAAGCCTTCTGTCACATGCTTCTTGATAATGGCTGCACTCTGCCACGGATCATCAATCAGATCATGTTTATTCACGCCCCCCATTTGATTCTCAATAAATCCGAGGGGGTCATGCATTTTGCCGATGTCATGATAGAGCGTTCCCGCTCGGACTAATTCCACATTGCACCCCAGTTTCCGTGCAGCGGCTTCTGCCAGATTCGCAACAAATAAAGTATGTTGAAACGTGCCCGGAGTTTCCGCTGCCAACCGCTTCAACAACGCTCGATTAGGATTGGCAAGTTCGACCAAGCGTAAGGTGGTGACCACATCAAACAGATGTTCAAGATAGGGGCTAATCCCGATGGCAATAATGCTCCACCCTAATCCCAACAAGCCTTCTAAGACGGCTCCTCCGAGCAAACTGTACCAAGCAACTCCAGAAAGAGCGCCAAGCAGTAGAAAGAGCAAGCCTTGAGTCACTCCAACCCCTAATCCTAGAAAAGCTAACTCCTCGCGCGATCGCACTCTTGCAGCGAACAGTGCCACCGTGAGTCCAGCGATCGCACTCGGTAACCACTGCGTCCAAGTTAATCCCATGGCGATCGGCAAAATGATCGTCAGTAATCCTACCCCAGTGACAGCTAAAACCGAACCATAGAACGTTCCCATCAACACCCCGATCGCAGGTAAATTCGTTGAAGGCACATTGACCAAAATGAACAAGGGCGTGCTGAGACACATCAAGCCCACCAGCCAGTAGTCTCGATTCCGCAATCCTTTGGGATGATAGCGCTGTTCTAATCGCCAAAAAATAACAACGGAGCCACTGACACAGCCAAAGAGTGCCACTAACCCCCACCAATTTGTTTCGCGGCGACTCAGCTTAAAATAGTCAAGCAAAATAAACGCATCCTGCGTGATCTCTTCTCCCTGCTGAACGATCGCTCTACCCCGGTAAGCGTTCACCATCACAAGCTCAACATTATTTGCCGCAAGTTCGGCTTGTTGGCGGGTTCGATCTTCATCTTTGACTAAATTCGGTTTCAGCGCACTGACGAGGATTTGGGTTGCGATCGCTCTTGTTTCGGGCGGAGTCGCAATTTGCAAATTCAGTGTGATCGCATTTCTCACATATGTTTCTTCTAGCCCAGGTGCAATCCCTTGCATCAACATGCGATCGAGCGTTGCCATCACTTCGCCCTGCATTTTCTGCCACGCTACGTCAGAAACATCAAACAAAGTTGGATCGTAAGGCGCACTAAGCTGTGAACGAGCCGTGACATAGTGCTGCTGGGCCGTTGTGATTTTCGCTTCTAGACCCGATAGCCCATCCAGAGTTGTTTGATTTTTATTCCGAAATAGCTCTGTTGCTGCTCGGCGTTGGACTGGATCACTGATGCGATCGACGAGTTGAGTATTCGGAGCTTGAGTCGCTTCTAAGATCGCTTTCCATTCCCAGACTTCGGCTTTGCGTAAATATCGTTGAGTCGGTTCTGACAGCTTTTCAAGTTCGACATAGGGAAACTCTCCAGCGTCTTTCCGCAGTTTTAGTCCTGCATCTAAGTGGGATTGCACCGTTTTGCGAATTTCATCGGACAGAGCCACATCGGGCATCCAGACCGGAGTCGAAATGCTGCGCGCTGCTCTGCGTTTCTCTTCTGTCGCTTGTTTATTTTCGACTTGGGCATCTCTCGGCGCTGTGATCGTTTCAGGCGCAATCTTACCTATACTCAAACGAGGTTGGTCATAAAATCGCTGTCCCAATGCAGCAGATAGCACCAGCGAAGTGAGCACAATCGTCACAGGTTTCGGGACTTTAGGCTGTTTCCCTAACTGTTTTTGCAGCGCACTGACTCGCTGCAACGATCGCATCGACGCGGACTGCTTAAGATGCTTCCCCGACTCATTGCACACGTGTTGAATTTGTTGCGCCCAAGATCGAAGGGAGTTCATCACTAGCTCACCACCTAGTTTTAATCTTGTGGAATCGACAATGATCACACATGACCTACGCACCACTCTACTAGGTTTTGAGACATTTGATTAACCCTTCAACTACGGAAAAATGCGAGATCAATGCCCGTGATAATCGAATCTATCTATCGCCATTAAATATCATTAACTGACCTAGCATAAGATTTTCAAAGTTAAACGATAGTGATAATAAAAGGAACGTTTTTCGGGGCGATCCCGGTATAGTAAGTGAGAATAATTGCATTAATTTTTAGCCGCGTACAGCCTCTTTCCTCGGGTCTATGTCCTAAAAAATTGCAGTTACAAATCCCAAAGAATCCTGAGATTTGAGTGTAACTTTCATCACATTAGCCTGTTCGTTCCCCTATCCCCAAATTCTTATGCCCCTGGTTCATTCCTCCTCCCTCAACTCACCCCTCACCCTGTCGCTTTTGAGATCGCCTAAGCTGCAGTTTCAGCGCAAAAAACTGTTAACGCTCCGTCCCGACTGTCTCTGGGAAATCGAAACAGGATATGTGCGTTCTGTAACTTGGACTGGATCTGGAGAAGTCACAACCCTTGGAATTTGGGGAGCAGGTGACATGATTGGGAAACCGCTGTCTCGACTCAAGCATTATCAACTCGAATGTCTCACAGACGTGACCGCACAATTAATTCCGACCTCAAACGCGGAAGCCCAAGCAGCATGGATGCGCTACACGAATCAAACCGAAATCATGCTGCAATTCATGCATATTCGATCGACATCACAGCGATTACTCAAACTGTTGTACTGGCTTGCCGCAAGATTTGGCGCCCAGGTCGATCAAGGGTATCTGCTTGATGTACCTCTCACTCATCAGTTAATCGCGGAAATGCTTGGCACGACGAGAGTCACGGTAACGCGGATGTTCAATGACTTCGCTCAACAAGGCAAAATTTGTCCGCTGCCCCGACGTAAGCTGTTGATCTTGTGTGCTGATCTGGGGCGAGAACTGGCTGAATTTGAATTCTGAGATTGAACTGCGTTAGATTGACAGAAGTACAAACGTAGTAGATCCGCTTCGCTGCAGGCAACCATCTCTGAATTCATGAATTTATCTCTCGTTCTCTGGCTCTTGATTGCCCTACCCATTCTCGGCATTGCTATTTATCTGATCACTCCTCGTCGATATCAATCTTCTGATTCGGTCGCAACGTCGTATGACGCATGGACAGAAGATGGCATTTTAGAGTTTTACTGGGGCGAACATATTCACCTGGGGCATTATGGCGTACCGCCTCGCCGCAAAGATTTCCTTGTCGCAAAATCTGACTTTGTGCATGAAATGGTGCGCTGGGGTGGATTAGATCAGCTTCCCCCTGGCACAACTGTTCTCGATGTCGGGTGTGGAATCGGGGGCAGTAGCCGAATTCTGGCAAAAGATTATGGATTCGAGGTCACTGGGGTGACAATTAGCCCCCAACAAGTCAAACGCGCTCAAGAATTAACGCCCGCGGGCGTCACCGCACAGTTTCGAGTCGATGATGCGATGGCACTTTCTTATCCCGATGCCAGTTTCGATGTCGTTTGGTCAATTGAAGCAGGACCGCACATGCCAGATAAGGCGATTTTTGCTAGAGAATTAATGCGCGTTCTCAAACCCGGCGGCATTCTAGTGGTGGCGGATTGGAACCAGAGAGACGATCGTCAAATTCCGCTCAATTTTTGGGAGCGCCCGGTGATGCAACAACTTCTCGATCAATGGGCACATCCCGCTTTTTCGAGTATTGAAGGATTTTCTGAACAATTGGCGGCAACCGGATTCGTGGCAGGTGAAGTGATCACCGCAGACTGGACAGAACCGACGCTGCCATCCTGGCTCGATTCGATTTGGCAAGGCATTGCCCGACCCCAAGGCTTAATCAAATTTGGGGCATCAGGCTTGATCAAATCCCTGCGAGAAGTTCCGACCTTGATCCTGATGCGAATTGCTTTTGGCACAGGTCTTTGCCGATTTGGTATGTTTCGCGCTCAACGCAATACTGCGACCTCTGATCGATCGCACAATCTTTCAACGGCGACCGCTCCCCTGTAATTGAAACCGCAAAATAAAAACCCCTCGATTGAAGAGGGGTGAAACTCGTTAAACACTTTTAGATGTAATCCAACTCACAAGCAAGGCGATCGAACTTACTCTTCAATTTGAGTTTGTTTTTTGCGCTTCAGCAGCAACGCGCCACCGACCGCGGTCAAGCCCAAAATTGCAGTTGGTTCAGGAACCGAAGCCATGCGGAAGGAGTGGTTGTCCGACTCAAACCCGCCGCCCCCGATTTGCGAAATCACAATCCGGTTGAAGTACTGATTCTTCTGGGTAGCGGTGAAATGGACGAACCCATTTCCTTCATTGCCATGTTGGGATGCCCGCACTTCCGCAAGCGGATTCACATCGTTGTAGCCAATCGTCTGAATCAGACGATTGCCATCGAAGAACGAGAACACGTTGCCAGGACTCATTGCGCCCCAGTTGATTCCGAAGTAATCCAAATGGTTGGCTAAATCGATCGTGACATCGTTACCAGCAAATACAGCGAGGTATTTGCTCGTATTTACTTGTCCACTGACACCTGCGGGCGCCCAGACATCAGAACGGACGCTGCTAGACCCATTGTTTTTCTGAAAGCTGTATTTTGCAAATCCCGTCGTCGGCACACTGCCAGAGTTGAAATCTACAGTTTTCGTTCCTGGAAGTTGCAAGTCAGAGTATGCACCTTGATTGGTAACACCGCCCGCTCCAGGAGCACCGTGGGTAATGCTGAAGCTGATCGCTTGAGCCGATCCCGTGTGACTGATAATTGCGATCGCCGACAAAGCCGTAACCGAGAGTAAACCTTTGACAAATTTCATAGACTCGATTTCACGCACTAACTCTATGCGACCATTATTTGTCCGACTCAAGATGGAAGCTTTGAGAGAATGTACTGAAGTTTTGCGAGAACGTGATCTGCCGAGATTTGTAAACCTTGAATTAAGAACCGCGACACAGATCCGTAAAAGTTCTCGGCAGCGAGCATGAATTTTTGAAGACTGTTTCCCCAGTTTTACTGATTTTTTTCAGCAACTTAAAGAAGTTTATGCTGACCTTCATATGAGAATTCGTATCCCCACGAAGCGGGAAAGGTAAACAGTGCAGATAAATTCCGGAAATCTGCGCAGATTTCCAGAGATGGTTTTATAGTGAGAGTCACTGAGGCAAAGTTAGAAGTGCCCAACATTCCCTGAATTGCCCTGGCAAGATTTAAGATTTGACAGCACATCTTGCACAACGTTGCTGGTTAGAATTGGAAAGTGCTTTTACTCGATGTACGCTTTTTCTATTATTGTTGTTTAGCCAATTCAATCCAAGCCTTGCCCGGATCACTTACAAGGCTTATTTCCAGATAATCTATGAATTTTCAACCCACAGAAAAATCTACTTTCTCGCTCACCACTCCACTCTATTATGTGAATGATTCACCGCATATTGGCAGTGCATATCCAACAATTGCGGCGGACGCTTTAGCGCGATTTCAAAGGCTTCGAGGTCGATCCGTGCGATTTGTGACCGGGAGTGATGAACATGGACAGAAGATTCAGCGCACTGCAGAAGCCTTAGGACGCACTCCTAAGGAGCACTGTGATCTGGTCGTTGAAAGCTTCAAAAAGCTGTGGGCGCAGTTAGATGTGAAATACGATCGCTTTATTCGCACCACCGATGAGCCACATGCTGCGATCGTCAAAGAATTTTTTCAGCGAGTGTGGGAAAATGGCGACATTTATCTGAGTCAGCAGAAAGGCTGGTATTGCGTTGCCTGCGAAGAGTTTAAAGAAGAGCGCGACTTATTAGAGAACAAGCACTGTCCGATCCACGTGAATAAACCAGTGGAATGGCGCGATGAAGAGAACTACTTCTTCAGACTTTCTAAGTATCAAGAGAAATTAGAAAAGCTTTATGCCGAGGTGCCTGAATTTATTCAGCCGGACATTCGGCGCAATGAAGTCCTGAGCTTTGTCAGTCAAGGCTTGCGGGATTTCTCAATTTCTCGCGTTAATTTTGATTGGGGTTTTCCGGTTCCGAATGATCCGAACCATACAATATATGTATGGTTCGATGCGCTACTCGGTTACATCACAGCATTATTGGAGCCGGATCAAGCGCCAACTTTAGAAAATGCCATTTCTGAGTGGTATCCCTTCAACGTTCACATCATTGGCAAAGATATTCTGCGCTTTCATGCGGTCTATTTTCCAGCCATGCTCATGTCTGCCGGATTGCCACTGCCCGATCGAATCTTTGGTCACGGATTCTTGGTGCAAGATGGTGTCAAGATGGGCAAGAGCGCGGGGAATGCGATTGATCCGGTCGCTTTGGTTGAGCGCTACGGAGTCGATGCCTTTCGATACTATTTTCTAAAAGGTATCGAATTCGGACGCGATGGAGTCTTTGATGAAGTTCGCTTTGTCGATTTGTGCAACGCCGACTTGGCGGATAACTTCGGAAACTTACTCAATCGCGCTTTGGGACTGATTCACAAAAACAGTGGGGGAGTGGTTCCTGAGGCGGAGATTGCGATCGATCATCCTTTGCGATCGATTGCAGAAGGATTAGAAGACCGAGTTGCACAAGCTTACGAAGCCTTGAGGTTTGATACAGCCTGTGAAGAAACCTTAACTCTTTTACGAGCAGGTAACAAATATATCAATGAACAAGCTCCTTGGTCATTGTACAAACAGGGGAAACCCCAAGAAGCAGAGCAAGTTCTTTATGCAGTATTGGAATCAGTCAGGCTTGCAGCGTATTTGCTCGCCCCTATTGTTCCACACACGAGTACTGCGGTTTATCAACAATTAGGTTTTAGTATTGATTTTAATAACAGTAGCTTAATTGATGTGTCAACCTCCTTCCCCAATCAAGCAAGATGGGGAATACTTCGAGCTAAACAACAACTTCAGAAACCCCAACCTGTCTTTCAAAAACTTGAACTTCCGATTGAAGGTTCATCTTAGTTTTCTAAGTCTCTGTTGAATGTCGCTTCTTTATTTCGTTCAAAACCTTTCATAAAAAATTGAGGATATCAATTGTGTTGAATCATCTGAATCATGAGCCGGAGACGGTATTTTCTCCGGAGCACGTCCTAGAAAATCGCGGGAGAGTTGCCATTTTCATTGATGGCTCAAATTTGTTCTATGCAGCCCTTCAGCTTGGCATTGAGATTGACTACACTAAGCTGCTGGTGCGCTTAACTTCTGGATCAAGATTGCTGCGATCGTTTTTCTATACTGGGGTCGATCGTACCAACGAGAAACAGCAGGGGTTTCTCTTGTGGATGCGACGCAATGGGTATCGCGTCATTTCTAAAGATTTAGTACAATTGCCAGACGGCTCGAAAAAGGCAAACTTAGATGTCGAGATTGCTGTCGATATGATGTCACTGGCAGGGTCTTATGATACTGCTGTCTTAGTCAGTGGCGATGGGGATTTGGCATATGCAGTGAACGCTGTCAGCTATCGTGGGGTGCGAGTTGAGGTTGTGAGCTTACGATCAATGACCAGCGATAGTTTGATTAATGTTGCGGATCGCTATATTGATCTCGACAATATTAAAGAGGATATCCAGAAAACACCGCGCAGCTACACGTATCGTCCGCTGTCAGGAATTGGCTTGATGGATGAACACGACGATCAACATTCATCCTAAAGTTAAGTGATAATTTGGGGAGCAGAATCGAGATTGATTCGTCTAAATTCTCGATCGCTCCCCAGATTTTTTACTTGAGGGCTTGTATTTTGCGTCGTTTTATTCTTTTGAATCTAGCGTTAATCACACTTTTAATGAGCACGACTGCCTGCGGAAATCGTAACCGAGCGGCAGAGCGTTTGGCAGAGGGAACCAAAGAGGCTCAGAAGTTTGATAGTAATCTGACCTTTAAGAATATTACGTTGGAGCAGGCGAACGAGAAAGGACAACTTTTGTGGAAAGTGAATGCCGAGGAAGCCGTTTACGCGAAGGATAAGAAGACGGCAACCATTCAGAAACCCAGAGGTGAGCTTTTTCAAGATGGGCAAACCGTTTTTAAGATTGAAGCAGCGCGCAGTGAAATCAAGGAAGATGGAAAATCGATCTTGATGCGAGGACAAATCACGGCGACCGATGTTCGAGATGGCTCTGTCCTAAAAGGCAAGGAATTAGAGTGGAAGCCTGCTGAAGATGTGTTGATCATTCGGGACGGCTTTACAGGAGATCACAAACAGGTGCAGTTAGCTGCCAAAGAAGGAAGATTTCTCACTCGGGCGCGTCGCGTGGATGTCATGGGGCAGATTGTCGCTCAGGTGAAAGAGCCGACGATGCAAATGCGGGGAGAAAAACTGAGTTGGGAGATTCAGAATCAGAAATTGAAGAGCGATCGTCCTCTGCAAGTCGATCGCTATGAAAATAAACAGCTCACGGATCAAGGCAGCGCCGAACAAACCGAAGTCGATCTCAAAGCGAAAGTCGTGAATCTGCGTCAGAATGCTCGGATTGCACTCAAACAGTCTGGCACTCAGATTACGGGCAATGCTTTGAATTGGAACATTGATCAAAAAACTTTGGTGGCAAGTGAGCCTGTAACGATCGTCAATTCGGCTCAACAAGTCAGATTGACCGCGAACCAAGCAGAGATGCAAATCGATCAGCAAGTGGCAACCTTAACGGGCAATGTGCAAGGGGTCGGGGAGAAAAATGGATCGCGGTTGAGCGCCAATCGAGTCGTGTGGTATCTGATCACGCAGCAATTTCAAGCCAATGGCAATGTGAGCTATCAACAGAGCAATCCGCCCTTTAGCATTGCAGGTCCGCAAGCATCTGGAAAACTCGATGATCAGCAGGTTGCAGTTCAAGGCAGCCAAGAAGGGCGAGTCGAACTACAAATTACACCTCAAGGAGCAGGGCGATAATTTTCCGATGAAAATTGCAAAACTCCGAGCTTTTGTAAAAACTCGGAGTTTTTTCGACTAGGAATTGCTTAGTCTGTAGTCAGCAGAGACAAATCGTGAGCTTAGGAAGCAAATCACAGCGATCAGACGAGCCGCAAATTCATCGCTTTCCATTTTTCGCCACCGTCAGCTAAATTTACCTGTTGTCGCTGCAATCAAGAAAGCAGCATACGTCAGGATATAGCCGACCGTAAAGTGAACTAAGCCAACCAGCCAACCTTGAACGATCGATAAAGCAACAGGTTTATCTTTGAATCGAACTAAATTTGCCAGCGGTGTGCGTTCATGTGCCCAGACTAAGGTTTCAATTAGCTCTTGCCAATAGCCACGCCAGCTAATCAAAAACATAAAGCCAGTTGCCCACACTAAATGACCAAACAGGAACATCCAAGCCCAAACAGACAAATTACTCGTTCCGTAAACGTTATAACCATTGATCAGCGGAGCCGAGTACTGCCAGAGATAATCGCGCAGCCAACCCATCAGATAAGTTGAGCTTTCATTAAACTGTGCGACATTGCCTGACCAGATCGCTAAATGTTTCCAGTGCCAGTAGAAAGTCACCCAGCCGATCGTGTTCAACATCCAGAAAGTTGCTAAGTAGAAAGACTGTTCCCAAGAAGCAATCTGACAAGTACCACCGCGTCCAGGACCATCGCAGGGGAAGTTAAAGCCAAAGTCTTTCTTGTCTGGCATTAGCTTACTTCCACGAGCATCGAGCGCACCTTTCAGACAGATGAGCGTCGTCACATGTAATCCTAATGCGATCGCATGATGCACTAAGAAGTCACCCGGTCCAATCGTTAAGAACAACGAATTTGTCCCACTGTTGATCGCATCGAGCCAACCGGGTAACCAGACATTACCGTGATTCGGCCAAGCCGTCGTTGCCAAGCTATCCGCGTTCGACAGTAACGTATTGAAACCATACAGCGCTTTACCATGAGACGCTTGAATCCACTGAGCAAACACAGGCTCAATCAGAATTTGCTTTTCTGGTACACCAAAGGCAACCTGTACATCATTGTGAACATACAGCCCTAAGGTATGAAAACCAAGGAACAAAGAAACCCAACTCAAATGCGAAATGATCGCTTCTTTATGACCTAGTAATCGAGCTAGTACATTGTTTTGATTGTTGTCTGGATCATAGTCACGAACCCAGAAGATTGCACCATGAGCAAATGCACCGATGAGAAAGAACCCTGCTAGATACTGATGGTGTGTATACAGTGCTGCCTGCGTCGTGAAGTCTTTGGAGATAAACGCATAGGGTGGCATTGCATACATATGCTGTGCGACCACAGATAGCGCTGTTCCTAAAGCAGCTAAATGGATTCCAAGCTGAAAATGCAGCGAATTATTGTAAGTATCGTACAGTCCTTGGTGGGGAAGGTTTCCTTGTCCTTGAATTCCCTTGCCGCGAGCATTGAGAATATCCTTAATGCTATGACCAATGCCAAAATTCGTGCGGTACATATGCCCCGCAATGATAAAGATAACGGCGATCGCTAAATGATGATGCGCCATATCGGTCAGCCACAGCGATTCGGTTTGAGGATGAAAGCCTCCGAGAAATGTGAGAATTGCAGTTCCCGCACCGTCCGAGCTATTAAAAATATGCTCTGCTGTATCTGGATTTTGAGCATACACGCCCCAGTCTCCAGTAAAGAAGGGTCTAAGACCAGCCGGGTGCGGCAGGGTTGTGAGGAAGTTGTCCCAACCCACATGCTGACCGCGAGATTCAGGGATAGCAACGTGAATGAGAT
Source organism: Leptolyngbya sp. GGD (assembly GCF_026735145.1). Classification (NCBI taxonomy): domain Bacteria; kingdom Bacillati; phylum Cyanobacteriota; class Cyanophyceae; order Leptolyngbyales; family Leptolyngbyaceae; genus Leptolyngbya; species Leptolyngbya sp. GGD. The sequence continues at coordinate 868,188 of NZ_JAPQKE010000002.1, read as the reverse complement.
GTCCTGCCCAAGCGAGAGAACTGACACCAAATAAGCCAGCTAAATGGTGATTTAGGCGAGATTCCGCATTTTTGAACCAAGCTAGGCTCGGGCGAAATTTCGGTTGCAGGTGCAGCCATCCTGCAAATAAAAACAGTGCTGCTAGCAAAAGTAGAAAAATAGATCCCTGATAGAGATCCGCATTGGTTCTCATACCGATCGTATACCACCAGTGATACACGCCGGAGTAGGCGATGTTGACTGGATAGCTCGCTCCACCTTGGCTAAACGCTTCGACCGCAGGTTTACCAAATTGAGGATCCCAAATCGCGTGAGCAATGGGGCGAAGATGGATCGGGTCTTTGATCCACTGAGGAAAGTTGCCCTGCCAAGCAACGTGGAACAACAGACTAGATGCCCAGAGGAAAATGATTGCAACATGACCAAAATGAGTCGCAAATATCTTTTGATATAGCTTCTCCTCAGTCATGCCATCATGCGTTTCAAAATCGTGCGCGCTCGCAATTCCATACCAGATGCGGCGTGTCGTTGGATCTTGCGCAATGTCTTGGCTAAACTTTGGAAATTTTGTTGCCATAGTTTCTACCTACTCTTATGGGATGAGTAAAGTCGGAGTAGTATTAGCTGATCAATTTAGCGGTGGAGCTATCTCAATTGGTATGTCTATGGGGGGAACTTTCGTTAAATCTAGATTGTGTTAGCAAATACAATTTTGCACGAAAAAGCTTCTAGATTTCCGGGAGGGAAGGCTCTAGAAGCGGCTACGGCAACTAAGTATTAGCTTTGAGCTTAGTGGCTTACACAGCGATCGCATTCTACTGATAGACGGAGATCTGTGTAAAACCTGGATGTAGCCAGGATATCAATCTCGATAGTTTTTTTATGTTGCTGCTCGTAGGATGATGTGATTGCTCGAATCATACTGAATCGTACCTTCTTCTTGAAGTCGATTGAGCAATCGAGTGATAGTTACCCGTGTCGTCGAACAAGCATTCGCGATATCTTGGTGAGTCAATCTAGCTTTGAGCCGAATCCCCTCGCTAGTAGGCTCACCAATCTCTTGAGCGAATAGGGTGAGCAGCCCAATCAAGCGATCGCTGACGCGAAGCTGTCCATGCAGCGTGAGTAGCCGTTCCGTTTGCTGTAATCGTTGGGTAATCAGCGGAACAAGCGCTTGTGCTAAAGTTGCAGACTGACCCAATTCCAAGAGAGAAACAGAGACAAGCTTTACTTCTGATGAAAGAGCCATAGCTTGATAGATAGGGAGACTGGTTAAACTTTTTCCAAAGACCATTCTTTCTGCGACAATGCCTACTAAAACTTCTTCTCCGGTCTCTGTAAAACTACAAAGCTTAACAACTCCCTGTGTGACTAACCAAATCGATTGGGCTGCTAGAGGAATAATTTCACCGCGATTGTATTGGAGCAGCGATCGCGGTTCAAAATTTGCTGGACTGAGTGCATCGGTCGTTGCTTCCGGCTCACAGTTTCGCGGCTCACTGATGATCCAGCGTAGCGCCAAGAGCTTTCCTTGAGCGCGAATTGTATCTACAGTAATTCGCGCATCAAACTGCTGATGTGCATTATATTGAAGCTTGGCTGAGAATTGAATATGATCGCACCCTACAACATCGGTCAGCGCAGTGCGAAATCGATGCCGATCCTCTAGTGCAATGAGAACTGAAAACGGTTTATCGATTAAATGTTGCGATCGTCGATTTAGCAATGCTGCGGCTGCTAAATTAACATCTTGAATTTTGCCTTGAATATCAGTAACAAGATAGCAGTCAGGTGCAAATTCAAATAAATTTTGATATCGTAAGCGCTCAGCATAAATGTCATGATAGTTGCTGTCCAAGACTTCACTCTGACGATTTAATTCTTCGACAGCAACTTCAAGTTCTTCTGAGACAACGCCTAGTTCCTTTAAGGCGATCGAGAAAAAATCACCCGTTGGAGTCTGTTTCGAGTTTTTATATAGATCAAGAATCTTCACGTTCATTGTTTGAATTTGCTGACTTAACAAATTCCCTGTCTTCATGCGAATTCTCTCCTCCTAGCGTGAATATAAAACAGCATATCTAACGATTGCAGGAGCGCCTATTCACCATAATGTAGATGTCTGAAGCGTTTACGTTGCCTAGATCACATTCATTGTTGTGATGACCAATACCAGAAAAGTTTACATTCCCGCTGAAATAGGCTAGAGTTCCCGCAATCCGAAATATCATGCGAATTGAGTCTCGCTTAAGCGTAATACTTATCCTTGATCTTTAGCTCTCCCCACGAACTGTTCTAGGGATTTGTGTGTCTGAGGCAACGCAGTACGGTATGATGTGCCGCATGTTTCGGTGGCATTTTTGACAAGCAATTTGCGGGAGGAGAAAATGACTTATACGATCGCAATGACCAACATGAAGGGCGGCGTGGGCAAAACCACGATGTCTGTGAATTTGGCGACTTGTTTAGCAAAGTTTCACCAGAAGCGGGTGTTGCTCGTCGATTTGGATACGCAGATCAGCGCGACCTTGAGTTTGATGACTCCTGCCGATTTTGCCAAGCTACGGAATGATAAGCGTACCTTGAGGCATTTAATTCATCGTGCGATTCTGTCTGATCCGAAACTCCCCCAGATCGTTCCCGATGCCATCCACAAGTATGTGTGTCAAGTAAAAGGCTTTGATCTTTTGCCAGGAGATATTGATCTCTATGATGAGTTTTTAGTCTCTCAAATGTTGCACAAAACGGCCGTGCAGAAAGGTCAAGCAGATTTTGAGCAAGTCTGGAATGAATTTGAAAAGAATCTGATTCGGCAAGTACTAGACCCGATCGCGAAAGATTACGATTTGATCATTCTCGATTGTGCGCCGGGATATAACTTGATTACTCGGAGTGCATTACTCGCGAGTAATTTTTATCTGATTCCAGCCAAGCCAGAACCTCTTTCTCTGATTGGAATTCAACTTCTAGAACGTCGTCTTGCTAAGCTCAAAGAAACTCACAAAACAGATACCGAGCAAGTGGAATTAGAACTGCTCGGCATTGCCTTTTCGCTCTCTGGCAATCTATTGACGAGCCGTTACCACGGACAGGTAATGAAGCGATTGAATGAAGATTTTAGTGAGGCGAAGCTGTTTAAAACGCGAATTCCATCCGATGTCAATGTCTCGAAAGCAATCGATAGTTTTACTCCGGTTGTCCTCAATAATCCAGGAACTTCAGGATCAAGAGCCTTTGCAATGCTAGCTCAAGAATTGCTACAAAAGCTCTCGCTTCTGACTCGCACAAGCCAGGCAGCGTCGAAAAATCTCTCGCTAGCAGCTTTAGACTAAGATGCCTGGGAAACCGCTATACGAAGCTTGATCCGTTCAATCGTCTCGGGCTGAGACGCTCCCACTCAATTAACTGCCGCAAATGTGGGAGCCAGAATTTTATCTTGATTGTTGAGCGAGGTTAGCATGGGATTACGACTGGAGCAGATTGTACCGTGGGGTCGATCGCTTGCTGAATATATTCAGATGTTTGATCTTTCTGAAACCGATCTTCAGGGCAAAATTCTAGACTGTGGCGGTGGGCCTGCAAGTTTCAATGCAGAACTGACTCAGCAGGGGCATTCGGTCATTTCCTGTGATCCGATTTATCAATTCTCAGTGGCAGAAATTCAGCAGCGAATCGATGAAACTTATGATGTCGTTCTGAGCAAGGTTGAGGCAACGCGAGACAATTTTATTTGGAAGACGTTTCGATCGCCGAAAGAAATGGGACAGTCTCGGATGAATTCGATGCAGAATTTTCTCCAAGACTTTCCGATTGGATTTCAGCAAGGACGCTATCAAACCTGCGAATTACCGAATCTGCCTTTTGCATCGAAACAGTTTGATTTAGCGTTGTGTTCTCATTTACTGTTTCTATACTCTGACCAGTTGTCACTAGAATTTCATTTAGCCTCTATTTTAGAAATGTGCCGTCTATCTGCTGATGTGAGAGTTTTTCCACTTCTACTGAATATGACGGGTGAAATGTCTCCATTTGTTGATCCCATCATTCAAGCATTGCAAGCTCAAGGCTACTCTGCCACAATTCAGCAAGTGCCTTATGAATTTCAGCGCGGTGGCAATCAAATGCTACGGGTTAGAACGTTGTAGAAATCGCTTGGACTGGACAAGTTGGAATACATTGCTCACAGACGATACAGCGCGATCGTGTAAAGGTCAATCGAAACGTCTGTGGATCGAGCGTTAATGCCTCTGTCGGGCAAACTCCCGTACACAGTCCGCAATGTACACAGATATCTTCATCGATCGTAATTTCGCGACTGGCAAATGAGACGTGAATATCCTGCGATCGCATCCAATCGATCGAGGCATCGAGTTGATCAATATCTCCTGACAATTCGACCACTAATTTACCCACTTGATTCGGCGCAACCTGAGCGCGAATAATATTCGCTGCCACATTGAAATCTTTAGCTAATCGATAGGTCACGGGCATTTGCACAGACCGTTTCGGAAACGTTAGGGTGACTCGTTTTTTCACAGTTCGATCTCCAGGTTGCTTCACTGAAATTATATGAATTTTTTGTAAAGCGCTCCGTACAATCCCGGAATTCCGGCAGAATAATTAAGGCACCGTGTCTACCAACACTTTAACTTTATACAACCTTCACGCTCTGTCTATTTTTTATCCGATTCGATTTCCGAATCTCTTGAGCTTCATCAGGGGCAGCCTATCGTCCACCTCACATGGAGTACGTTGAAATGGCTACCTCGCTTCAGAAAGGCGGATTTGCCCTGTTTCTCACGGCGGCTGCAAGTTTAAGCACGATCGCACCTGCCCATGCCGCGATTGTCACGGTCAATAATTCTGGTAATTGGATCAATGGAACAGATACCCTAGCCAATTTAGGACTCAATCTCGTTTCAATCCCAAATGGTGCAGAAGCCTTTGGAGTTTATTTAGACAAGATCAGTTCACCACTCGGTGACATTGAATTTAGCCCCAGTGTTGTTAAGCGACCCATCGGTCCCAATCAAGCAACAGATTGGCTCACTTGGAGTAATGGCTATCAGGGCGAAGTTTATGCGGCCTATAACACCACAACGCTCAACCTGAAGTTACCCAATCTCATCGCGTTTGATTTTTATGCTGAGCCGAACGTATTGGATTCGTTTACGATTTCTGCGATCGCCCAAAGCGGGGTCGTTTCTGATGTCCTAGCTCAGTCGATCAATGGCAACGCAGGGGCACAGTATTTCGGCTTTTACTCCGATGATCCGCTTGATCCAATTCAGTCGATTCAGATTAGTGCTCCGGAGACAGCAAATGGATTTGCGATCGCACAGATGCGAGGTGCTAGAGCTTCCTCAGCCACGGTTCCTTCTCCCGCCCTTCTCCCTGGAATGATTGTCATGGGCTTAGGGATGTGGCGAAAATATCGGTCAAAATCCGATTTAGGCTAGTACTCGCCGAAAGTATTACTCCAGCCAAAAATATCAGCGGGCGCGCGCATGAATGCAATGTCACATCTCATGCTTAAGTCGAACTAGGTTCGGGCATTCTAGGCATTAAGAGAAGCGCCCCGCTGAGTTTTCATATGTTCCGAATCCTAGTGATTGACGATGATCAATTAATCCGTAAACTTCTAAAAAAACTTCTGCAAAATCAAGGTTATGAAGTCTTTGAGGCAACCAGTGGAGAAGAAGGGTTAACACTCATTTCCTCGATTTGTCCTGCACTGATTCTCTGCAACTGGGATTTACCCGGAATTGATGGGGTTTCAGTCTGTCGAGCCTTAAAAGCTGATCCAAATTGGTCGGATATTTATGTTGTTCTACTCAATGCTCAGCCATCAGCAGAACATCACATTAAAGCTCTCGATCAAGGAGCCAATGATTTTCTCTCAAAGCCGTTCCAGATCAGTGAACTCAGTGCTAGATTACGCGCAGGGCTGCGCGTTTACCAGGCATTTCAAGAACAGCGGAGACTCACTCAAGCATTAAAAGTTCAGCAAGAGCGCTTAGAGTCAGAAATTGCTGAAGCAGCGGACTATGTGCGATCGCTCTTACCCACGCCGATGAATGATAAGGTCATGACGCGATCGCAGTTTCTTCCGTCTCGACAGCTTGGCGGAGACTGCTTTGACTATCATTGGCTCGATGCTGATTTTCTAGCAATGTACTTACTGGATGTCTCTGGACATGGCTTAGGAGCGGCTCTAGTGTCGGTGTCGATCCAAAATATTCTCCGTGCACAGATCTTACCTGGAACTAACTTCTATCAACCCGGATTAGTGCTGACTGCCTTAAACGAAGCTTTTGCTTCCGGGCAGGCAGACAATTGGGACGCTGACACACCGGAGCGCTATTTCACAATCTGGTATGGAGTCTACAACTATTCCAAGCAACTTCTGATGTACGCGAGTGCAGGGCATCCTCCTGCACTGGTGCTGTCTGGGCAATCTCCTCATCATCAAGTACATCGTCTCAGAACACCCGGAACTCCGATCGGGATGTTTCCAGACACTAAGTACAAAACTCAATTCTTCAGAGTAGAGCAAGAAAGTACTCTCTACCTTTTTAGTGATGGCATCTATGAATTCATGCAGCCGAATGGCGAAATCTGGAATCTCAATAGCTTTATTGATGTCGTGAATCAGTGTCACCGCTCAGACTTGATCGATAACTCAGAAGCTATCATTCAGACGGTTCAAGATCTCACAGGAAGCAAAGATTTTGATGATGATTGCTCGTTGCTTCAGATCAAATTGAAGTAACGCAAGAACTCCAAGTTTTTGAAGCCTCTGGAGTTCTATATCAGATTGGGGAATAGTTTGCTTTGGCTTGGTAAAACGCTTCTTGATTGGGAAAAATTTCAAAGAACTGAGCCACATCTGCTAAGTCCAGCAGCATCTTGACCTCTTGTCGAATGGAGCAGAGTGAAACGGTTCCATCTGCTCCATTCACAAGCTTCAGGATACTGACCAGCACTCCCAATCCAGCACTATCCATAAAAGTCACTTGCTCAAAATCGATCAACACCTCGACCGTGCCTGCTTCAATCAGATCAGCGATTTCTTGTCTAAACTGTTTTGCCTGAGTGTGACTCAGAATGCCACTGAGTTGAATAACTTTGACAGGTAAACTCATAATGATGACTAACTCACTGAATAGGTGATGGATCAGATAGGAAAAACCTAGATCATATAGCCCTGATCGCTGAAGAAGCTGCTTATGTAAAATTTCAGATTTTTACTGCCGCGTACGGAGACGGATTTGATTGCGATTCCGTAATTTCAACCTATATCGATCGAGAAAATAGCCACTATCTTTTAGGTGTAAATTCAGAGATCTATTTGAAAACCTTAAAGAATGCTCAAGCTGAGAACCTCGCAATGATAAAAAACACGTTCTCGCCTGCTTCTTGGAACGTTATTAACGTGAGTTTAGTCACGGGATGACTGCTATCTGGATTGCTACTCTATCCTTTGAAGGCTTGGAGTTTACCGCTCTCTCTTGGCGATCGCATTAAACTTTCGATTCCAGAAGGCGATTGATTTAATGGAACTTACGAAGCTAATTTAGACAGAACTTTAAAGGAGTGTGCGATTCCACAAGCATATGGATGATCCCCAAATTGAACTCGCGATCGCGCACGATTTGGGGTCGCACAAGCGAGAGAAATATCTAGAGTGTTATCGATTCGCTCAACACAGGCACTCTGTTATCAGTTGAGTGTCGATTTTCAAACGGTTTCATCTAATCGGGTGCATCGTCGATTTTCTAAATCCGTCGCCTATTCAATGACAGGCATGATTCGATCATCGTTTTTGCGACACGGATGATCGGTTAGCGAGGCAGGATTTCTGGCTTGACTTGCCATGTTGCTGTCCCCTAATCGTCGCCTAATCTCTGAGGTCAATATGGTTCAACAGCGCTCTCCTATTGAATTTGTCGTCACCCAAACAGATAGTACGTATCTGATTAAACTTCCGTCCATGCTCACTGTTGTCGAAGCAGTTGCTTTCCGGACAAAATGTCGGGAATTGATCGAAGCCCATCCAACTGTCACAAAGCTGATTCTTGATTTTGCGCAGACGACTTTCATTGATAGTAGCGCGATCGGTGCTTTAGTGATGTGCCTTAAAGCAACGAAAAGCCGTCAGATTGAGATGGCACTTTGGAGCGTTCGGCCTGAGATTTTAGCAATTTTCGCTTTAGCGGATCTCGATCGACAATTTACTATCGAGCCTGGAACTGCTCCTTTAGACCCTGTTCTGATTCAGCCTGCGGTCGAATCGACACATCCATCCATTCAGTCTCGTACCAAACGACTTATTGATATTGCTGGAGCATTAGTTGGGCTGACCATTACAGCGCTTGTGTTTGTGCCGATTGCGATCGCGATTAAGCTAGATAGTCCGGGTTCGGTTTTATTTTCTCAAACTCGCTGTGGACATTTGGGACGGCACTTTCGCGTTTGGAAGTTTCGTTCAATGGTCACTGACGCAGAACAATTAAAATCTCAAGTTCAAAATGAGAATGAAGGCGCATTTTTCAAGAATGCGAAAGATCCGAGAATTACTAAGGTCGGACAGTTTTTGCGAAAAACAAGCTTAGATGAGCTACCGCAGTTCTGGAATGTGTTGCGGGGTGAAATGAGTTTAGTAGGGACTCGTCCACCCTTACCCGAAGAGGTTGAGCGGTATGAAATTCCGAATTGGCAGCGCCTTGATGTGAAACCGGGAATTACAGGTGAGTGGCAGGTGCATGGTCGATCGCAGATCCGCAACTTTGAGGAGGTGATTCAGCTTGATCTACGCTATCAGCAACGCTGGAGCTTGAAATATGATTTACAACTGATCTTGAAAACAGTAGCTGTTCTACTAAAGAAAGGCAGTGCATTTTAATCTTGAACAGGTATCAGCTATGACGCATTTAAAAACGATGGGGGGTGCGATTTACTTTGATCGATTGATGATGCAAAGCGATTTAACTGCGATTGCTCAAATTCTCCGCTGGTTTGAACAATTCCGACGACCGCCGCTTTCTCAAGCAGCTTGGCTGCAAGGTCAGATTGCTTTAGTTGAAGGCTTTACGAATGCGGTGCGTCATGCCCATACTGCTCTGCCGCTCCATACGCTCATTCAACTAGAAGCCGGGTTGTATCCGGATCACTTGGAGATTCGGATTTGGGATCAAGGTTCACCATTTGATCTAGAAGACCTGCTCGATCAAGTTGAACAAGAGTATCCGAATCCTTTAGAGCATAGCGAGCATTGGGGCGGGACTTTGTTCAAGAAGCTGCGCGATCAGCATCAATGGGAGATTGAATACCACTGCGTCCGAGAAAGAGTGAACTGTCTCTGCTTAGTCAAAAAATGCGACAATAGCTAAGACTCGTTGCAAGGTAAAACAGTATGGTGAGCGAAGTTAGAACGATCGCAGGTGGCGGTATTCCATTGGTAGGCAATGATATTGATACCGATCGCATTATTCCGGCTCGTTTTTTGCGCTGTGTGACGTTTGATGGATTGGGAGCGCAAGTTTTTGCGGACGATCGCAAACAGTTAAATGGTCAGCATCCGTTTGATTTGCCGCAGTATCAAGGTGCAAAAGTTTTAGTCGTCAATGGAAATTTCGGTTGCGGATCGAGTCGGGAACATGCGCCGCAAGCGATCGCTAAGTGGGGAATTAGCGCGATCGTAGGTGAGAGCTTTGCTGAGATCTTTTTTGGCAATTGTGTTGCGATCGGGATTCCTTGTGTGACGGCTGAGCCGAGTGTCACTAGCCAGCTTCAAGCCTTGTTAGCAGAGAATCCGCAGCTTCAGGTGACGGTAGATTTGGATCAAATGCAGGTGCGATGCGGTGAGTTTACAGGCGCGATTTCGATGCCAGAAGGAGCACGACAAATGCTGACTTGTGGAACTTGGGATGCGTGTGGGCAGTTAGTCGCACAGGCAGAACAGATTCGGGCAACAGCGGCGAATTTGCCTTATGTCGCTTGGGGACAGGCGAGTTAGCAGAAGATAAGATTTAGCCTAACGAATCGGGTTCGTTAGGCTAATCGTCAAGGGTTAAACGTGTAAAAAGGCGCTCTACGCCTCAATTGCAACTTTATTCTGCGAGAGTTCAGTTTCTCGGCTGAGTGCCGCTTGCACAAATCCCTTAAACAACGGATGAGGGCTACTTGGACGAGATTGAAACTCTGGATGGAACTGCGTTGCAATAAAGAATGGATGCCCTGGAAGCTCAATGATCTCAACCAATCGACCATCCGGCGAAGTGCCACTCACCACATAACCAGACTCTAAAAATAGATTCCGGTACGCATTGTTAAATTCATAGCGATGCCGATGCCGTTCGTAGATCACTTCTTCTCCATACAGCGCTAACGTGAGCGTATTCGGAGTCAGACGGCAGGGATACAGCCCTAACCGCATGGTTCCACCCAAATCGACCACATCTTGCTGCTCAGGCAGTAAGTTAATGACGGCGTTCTTCGCCTCTGGAACAAACTCTGCACTATGAGCATTTTCCAAACGAGCTACATTTCGCGCCCATTCGATCACCGAACATTGCATTCCTAGACACAAGCCTAAGAACGGAATCTGATGCTCACGGGCATACGCGATCGCGGCAATTTTTCCATCGACCCCGCGAATCCCAAATCCGCCGGGAACTACAATGCCATCGACATCCGCGAGATAGTGTGCGGCTCCTTTTTCTTCGATTTCTTCTGAGTTGATCCAGCGCAGATTCAGCGCACTTCCGGTCGCAATTCCAGCATGTTTGAGGGCTTCGACAACTGAGAGATAAGCATCTGATAAGCGCACATATTTCCCAACGATCGCAATTTCCAGCGTTTGAGTTGGTTGATACAGCCGCTCAACGAGGGTCTGCCATTGGCTGAGATTGGGCTGACGCTGTTCGAGATTGAGTAAATCGATCGCTTGAGTTGCCAGTCCTTCTTTTTCCAATCGCAGCGGCACTTCATAAATGCTGCGCGCATCCTGACACGTAATCACGCATTCAACAGGGACATCACAGAATTCTGACATTTTCTCTTTCATGCCAGGTGGCACCGCACGATCGCTGCGGCAAACCAGAATATCGGGTTGAATCCCAATCGATCGCAGTTCTTTGACCGAATGCTGAGTCGGCTTCGTCTTCATTTCACCCGCAGCTGGAATCCAAGGAATCAGCGTGACGTGCATATACATGACGTTTTGCCGTCCTACTTCTTTACGAAACTGGCGAATCGCTTCTAAGAACGGCAGCGATTCAATGTCCCCAACCGTTCCGCCAATTTCAGTGATCACAACATCAGGATTCGTATTTTGAGCGACTCTGAGAATTCGCTCTTTGATCTCATTCGTGATATGGGGAATCACCTGCACCGTGCCACCGTTGTAGTCGCCTCGACGCTCTTTATTAATCACTGCTTGATAAATCGATCCCGTTGTCACGCTATTGAGCCGTGACATTGAGGTATCGGTAAACCGCTCATAGTGACCCAAATCGAGATCCGTTTCTGCGCCATCTTCAGTCACAAATACTTCGCCGTGCTGAAACGGACTCATTGTCCCAGGGTCAACATTGATATAGGGATCAAGCTTGAGAATCGACACTGAGTAATCCCGCGACTTGAGTAATCGTCCGAGACTCGCGGCTACAATCCCTTTCCCAATGCTAGAAACAACGCCACCCGTAACGAATACAAATTTCGTCATAATGCTCTGTGCCGATATCTACCAAAACTTATCCGGTCTATTCTGCCACAACTGCGATCGCCCAGGGGGAGAATATCCGGAGTTTCTCAAGGAATTCGGCAACTGTGAGCTAAACTCTCACGTCAACGAAGGCGGGATGTGATACGGTATGCCTTATTTCGGTTCCAGCAGCAATGAAGCGATTTCTCAGCGCGTTAGTGTTAGCCATCTTGACTGTGATTTTGACGATTTCGATCGCTTGGTCAAAGCCTGCCTTAACTGTGGTGTATCCACCGGGCGAACATGAAACGATCGCAAAACAAATCTTTCTCATCGGTTCGGCTCCCCCTCAAGGAGAAGTGCTTGTCAATGGCAAACGCATTCAGCGTAGTCGTGGAGGACATTTTGCGCCCAGTTTCCCTCTGCAAATGGGCGGGAATCAGTTCTCGGTTCGCTATGGGGAAGAGGAACTTCAGATTAAAGTCACGCGCAAATCGAATCAGCCTCCTGCTCCAGTTGGACAATCTTTTGCAGAAGGTTCGCTGACTCCTACGGTCGATGTAGCTCGACTGCCGGGAGAAGCGATTTGTCTCAGCGCGATCGCACCTCCCAATTCGATCGTCAATGTCAAAGTTGCAGATCAGATGTTGCCGTTGATAGCGCAAAGTGCGATCGCAACATTGCCTGCCAATTCGGGTGTGTTGACCGGGTTAACTGAACCAACCCCAACGCAATCGACTCAGTATGCAGGCTGTGTGACTCCGAAAACGAGCGGAGATTTAGGAAAAGTCACTTATCTGTTGGGAAATGTGAGTCAAGAAGCGCCTGGAAAAATTTCGATCCTCGATCCGGCTCGATTAGAAATCGCAGAAGTAACTGCTGAGCAAGGAACTGCAAGAACCGGAGCCAGTACAGATTTTTCTCGCTTAACGCCCTTGCCGAGAGGAACAAGAGCAACAATTACCGCGCGCGAAGGCGATTGGTTGCGATTGGAGTATGGGGGATGGATTCGATCGAGCGATGTCAAAATCATTCCGGGAGCTACTCCAGTACGATCGCTGATTCGTGGCATCACATCTCGAACTGTGAAAGATTGGACAGAAGTCCGTTTTCCGCTGCAAATTCCTGTACCGATTACGGTTGCTCAAGATCAAAATCGGTTCATTCTGACGCTTTACAACACAACAGCGCAAACCGATACGATTCGATTAAGTACTGATCCCGCGATCGCTCGATTAGATTGGCAACAAGTTGCACCTGAAAAGATCGAATATCGCTTCAATCTCAAATCGAATCAGCAGTGGGGCTATAAAGTGCGATATGAAGGCACAACATTAGTGTTATCGCTGAAGCACCCGCCACGAATGCGGAAGAATTCGTTGTCTGGTATGAAAATTCTTCTTGATCCAGGACATGGTGGCAGCGAAGATTTAGGGTCAAGAGGGGGAACCGGATATCCAGAGAAAGAAGTTGCCTTAATCACCAGCAAATTGCTGCGCGAGGAATTGGTCAAGCGAGGTGCAAGAGTCGTGATGACTCGTGAGGCAGATATTGATCTCGATTTAGCTCCGCGAGTGAAGCAAATCAATGAGACTGAACCAACGATCGCGCTTTCGATTCATTACAATGCGCTGCCAGATGATGGTGATGCCATCAATACAAAAGGCGTTGCTACCTTCTGGTATCAGCCTCAGGCTCATGATTTAGCCGTATTCTTGCATGACTATCTAGTGAAAAAGCTCGATCGACCTTCTTATGGTGTGTACTGGAACAATCTTGCTCTGACTCGCCCCACCGTCGCGCCGACTGTGCTTTTAGAACTGGGATTCATGATCAATCCCGATGAATTTGAGTGGATCACGAACCCCGTAGAACAAAAGAGACTTGCAGCGACCCTGGCAGATGGAGTAACAGAATGGTTTGCTCAAAGGCAATTGCAGTGATTTTTGTCAAACTGAAGATGAATGATCTACCCTAGATTCACGTGATATTTCTAACCAAGTGTAAGGATGTTGACTAAGCGGGCTGGTTTAATCTTAATTGCCTTGATGAGTTTGCCGATCGTGATATTGGGGGCGGAAAAACTGGAATCGCGCAGACCCAGTGTTGCTTCTGGCTGCCCAGATTGGGTGCTATCGCAAACTGAAACTTCAGAGAATTTGATTCATCCAGAAAAAGTTGTGGTTGAACCTTGGCAGGGGCGACACAATGTTTTTGCCACTTTCAAAATTCCTGAGGGCTATGAAGCGAACCAGTTTTTTGTGGTCACGCTCAAGGGTTCAAATCCTTATTGTGGGACTGTGACCCGATCGACTCCGACCTCCAAAGGCGATCGCAAAGTTTTCGGGCTATTTAGAACTCGAACAACATTATGGGTCATCTCAAAAGGGCAGTTAAATCAGTTAGAGGAGCCGAGTAACTGGAAGTTAGCGATATTTAAACCTTCCTAAGAGGATGTTTGAAACGTATCGTTCATCGCACTCACCCGTCCCTGGATTTCCAATCCGGGGCGAGCTAGAACGGAGCGAGGAAACGGTTGATACCTTTGAAACATCCTCTAACTTCTGTGCTACCTGGCACAGCGACAGCATCTAGTTCTCGGTTCGCGATCGTCGCTAATGTCCTACGATCGCTTGAATCGTAGTCAATGGAACTTGGGCAAAGTACTGTCGATAGAATTGTTCTTCTCGAATCGCAGCGAAAAAAGGTTCAAGCATCAGATTAGAAGCTGCCTGTTCCTTGAAGCTGAAGCTGAAGCCCTGATCTGAATACGTGACATGAAAGCCAAGTGATTCTAAGGTTTGAATTCCAGCTTTTAATGCAATATCACCAATCATCAATCGATCGTACAATTGCTGCCGAGTCGCAGTCTTTCCGGTGCGACTGAGATATTTTGCAATGCCCACGAAGGTTTGCCAGATCTCAGCAGCAGGAAGCAAGGTTGGGGGAGGATAGGCGATCGCTAAAGGGCATTGTTCAGCCAAAGCTCGTCTGTACCAGATTTTTAATTCATTCCAACTAGTCGGAACAGTTTTTAGCTCAATTGCTTTTTCTTCAGTGCGTTGAGTTCTCCAATCTAAAAGCCATTGCGTTTGAGTCGGTTTGATTTCTTCGCACGATCGTACTGCAACTAATCGCACTTCGTATCGCTTCCGAAAAGTATTGTTCTCAAGTTCCACAATGGCATCACAGCGTCCGGTTGGAAGTTCATAGGCATAATGCCCCCACCATATGCCCGGAAAGCCTTGTGCGGCTGATTCATCGCAAATCATAAACGGGGTGCGAATGTATTCAACTTTGCGTCCGTAGAGGTCTTGAATTTTGGTATTTCTACCCGCTTGAAACCAGCAGTTTTGAATCAATAATTTTGGAATTGGATTCCCCATTCCGCAAGGTTCAATCAATCGCAGTTCTTTGTAGAGTTCGAGATTGAGTTCGCTCACCGTGACGCAAAGATCCGCTTGAATCGTTGGAGTAGGGGGATCACTTTGTTGGAGTAATCGCTGATTGATTGCTTGGGCAAATAGAGGGAGATTGTCGATCGCTAAACTCAATCCGGCGGCAAATGGATGCCCACCAAAGCGATGTAAGAGATGAGCCTGATCTTTGACGAGTTGATAGAGATCGATTTGATTTGTCGATCGAGCTGAGCCACGAGCAAATTCCTCATCTACTGTTAGTAAAATCGTTGGTTTGCCATATTCTTGAGCAATCTGACCTGCAACTAATCCCAGAACCCCGCCACTCCATTGTTCATCCCACAGCACAATCACACCCGTCGTTGAGAGATCCAGTTGTGCGAGTTTTGCTTTTGCTTGCTGTAAGACATCTTTTTGCAGAGCTTTGCGGCGAGTGTTTGCCAGTTCTGTTTCGTCAGCTAGCTCTTTACAGCGTTGGACATTTTGGCTGGTTAATAGCTCGACACAGAAGTGTGCATCGCCTTGAATCCGGCTGACTGCGTTAATTCGAGGCCCTAACCCAAAAGAAATATCGGTGGGTCGATCGCCCGATCGCTTACACAGTTCTAACAATCTGGTAATGCCTGGACGAGTTGCTGCTTTGGTGGACTGTTTCTGAAGCTGCTCGATTCCTTTTTGAGCGAGATAACGGCAATCTCCTTTGAGTTCAACTAAATCTGCGATTAAACCGATCGCGACTAAATCGAGTAAGTTCTCAATCGGCTTTTCTGGCACATCTGGCAAAGCTTCATACATCGCTTCAACGAGCTTGTACGCCACTGCAACGCCAGACAATGAAGCAAAGGGATGGTCTTTTTCGAGCGATCGAGGATTGACGATCGCAATCACAGGAGGACGGGATTCTGGCAAGGTATGATGATCGGTCACAATCACATCAATGCCGAGACTCTGAGCGTATTGAATCTCGTCTAAATTTGTACTGCCCGTATCGCACGTCACGATGACATGAACATGCTTGAGCTGATCAATCCCGGTCTTAGAGAGTCCATGTGATTCAGTAAAGCGATTGGGAATGTAGTAAAACAGCTTTTGATTTTGAGGAAAGAACTGTCCTAATCCGTCCCACAGTACTGCTGTCGAAGTGACCCCATCGGCATCAAAATCGCCCCAAATTGCGATCGCTTCTTCTCGTTCGATCGCGTGCACCAACCGCTGCACTGCCCACTGCATCTCTTGACCAAACTCAACCGAACTCATGGGCTGATAATTGGCGGCATTTAGAAATCCGGCTAATTGGTCGATATCTCGAATGCCTCGCTGCCAGAGCAATTGCGGCAAGTAGCGTCCCTCAATTCCTGGAGCTTGCTGCTTCACAGCCTGAACGAATGCGTCTGGAATCTCAGCTTGATGGATTTGCCATTGGGGAACGGGATCGGGCATGAGCGATGAGATAAATACATCGATACTATTCTAAATTATTGGGGGTTAGATGCAGCGGATGTGAATTCTGAGCGGGAAGTTCTCACTTTGAAGGGGGAATGTAAACTGATAAAGTGGGAGCCGAATTAGACTTGACCCTGTATTCCAAGACCTATGGATGATTATCGCGCTAAGACTCTAAAAGAAGCTTTTCGGCTTTGCAATATTGATCCTCTTTCTGGTGCAGGATTAGAGCGATACTATGTCGATTTGTCGTCTGTGCGTAAGACTGAAGCGATCGAAGGGGTCAATTTCGTTTTGGACTCTCAATACCCAGGAGAGTTTTGCACGATTCTATTTACAGGTCATCGGGGTTGTGGCAAAAGTACTGAGCTGAAGCGAATTTGCCACCAATGGGAGCAAGACTATCGGGTGATTTATTTAGAAGCAAACGACGAAACCGATATTAATGATGCTGAGTATACTGACTTCTATCTTGTTGTGATTAAGCAAGTCGAATTTGCCTTACGAGAAATGGGGCTGAGCTTTGATAAAAGGCTGCTCAAGGGATTTGAAGATTGGTTTAAGGATGTCACAAAGGAAAACGAGCAAACGGTTGAAAGCTCGGTCAGTGTAGAAAGTGAAGCAAGTCTGGGAAGTGGCGCTCCGTTTATTGCAAAATTGCTTGTGAAGCTTTTAGCTCAGATTAAGGGTGCGGATAAACAAAAAACTGTGATTCGGCAGACGTTACAGCGAGATATTTCTCGGCTGAAAGCAGATATTAATTTGTTGCTACAAGACGCTTATCGAAAGATTAAGTCTCAATATTCCAAAGGCTTTCTCGTAATTTTCGATAATCTCGATCGCGTTCCGCCTGAGGTTGGCAATCATTTATTTTTTGATTATGCGGCTCAGCTTCAAGAGCTGAATTGTACGATTATTTATACGGTTCCGATTTCTGTCTTGTGTTCTTCAAAAAATATCGTCAATACATTTGGTGAGCCTCATGTTGTTTCGATGGTGCGAACCTATCAACTCGTACGCGAGCGCTGTGAGCTTGACTATGATGCTGAAGGCCTAAAGCAGTTGCAGCAAATCATTGAGAAACGAGTCGATACTGAGCTTTTGTTTGAGTCGGAGCAAGAGGTTTTAGCATTGGCGAAGGCAAGTGGGGGACATGTGCGGCAGTTGATGCAGATGGTGCGGAGTGCTTGTCAGACGGCAAGTACTCGTAAACATGCCAAGATTCAAGCTGAGGATGTAGAGTATGCCATCAAGCAGCAGCAATTCAATTTTGAACGCTTTGTCCGGGATGAGCATTATCCTTTGCTCGCGAAAGTGTGTCTGACGAAAAACGTGACCAAAGATGAGACTGGACAGTTAATGCTGTTTAATACGTCGGTGTTGGAGTACAACGGACTCGATCGTTGGAATTACCCGAATCCAGCGGTGCGCCAGAGTGCTTTGTTTCAATCTGCCCTTCGGGATCTTCTGAGTCAAAATGCTGGAGCAGACTAATCGCGATCGCACTGTAGAACAGTTTCTAGAGCAAAATCAGCAAGAGTTTGCGGAACTTCTGACGTTTATTGATTTTGCAGAGGGGCTGACGATCGGATTTATTGAAATTAATCAAGAACGGGATAAAGCAACGTTAGTAGAAGCATTGCGATCGCATCTCTCGGAGATGGAGGTGCGGCTGGAAGTGATGGATTTTTCCCAGGAGCACGATTTACGATTTCTGCGAGATGCTTTGATCCAACGTCTGAAGCGAGTTCAGACGCAGCAAAAGCTAGTGGTGCTGATTCAGGGTTTGGAGGGTGTGATCGGAACGGATGGAGTGGGCGAGTATCCACTGATTTTGCAGGATTTGAATTTTGTTCGAGATGCCTACCGTCAGAGTGTGCCACATCCCTTGCTCTTTGTGTTGCCCAGTTATGCAATTACTCGGGTAAGCAAGTATGCTCCTGATTTTTGGGCTTGGAAGTCTGGTTCTTTTACCTTTAAGACTTCAGCACAAAGTCTAGAACAGTTGAAAGTCGAGGCGTTTGAACAGCCGTTGCCTCACATTGCCTCAACTGAGAATGAGGCTCAGATTAACCAACTCAAGCAGCTTTTGATGGAGTTGTGTCCGTCTGGGAAACCGACTTCATCAAAGGATGTGCGACTGTGCTGCGAGGTCTATTACAAAATTGGCTCAGCCTATCTCACTCAGAAACAGGCAGACAAGGCAAGGGATTACTTGCTAGAGGGCTTGAAGATTATAGAAGCAAGTCCCGATCCAATCCTAATTCAGAGTTTGCATCGTAAACTAGGAAACGCATATAAACAGTTACGGCAGTTTGAGAATGCAGTTACGGCTTACGAAAAAGCACTTGAGATTGCGCGTTCACTGAATCAATCTCAACAGGTTGCAATAGTGCTTGCGGATTTGGGAGATGTGGCATTAGCACAACGCAAGTTTGAGCAAGCAAGAGCATTCTATGCTCAAAGTTTAGCAATTAATGAAGCCCGCAAAGATCGCTACAGCCGAGCCAGCACCTACCACAACTTAGGCATCGTGGCGCAGGAATTGCGCGAGTTTGAGGAAGCAAAACTCTACTATCAGCAAGCACTCCAAATCTTTAGCGAATTCAACGACCGCTACTCCCAAGCCTACACGTATGGTCAATTAGGCATCGTGGCGCAGGAATTGCGCGAGTTTGAGGAAGCAAAACTCTACTATCAACAGGCACTCCAAATCTTCACCGAATTCAACGACCACTACTCCCAAGCTCGTACATACCATCAATTAGGCATCGTAGCGCAGGAATTGCGCGAGTTTGAGGAAGCAAAACTCTACTATCAACAGGCACTCCAAATCTTCACCGAATTCAATGACCGCTATTCCCAAGCCAGCACCTACCACAACTTAGGCATCGTAGTACAGAAATTGTGCGAGTTTGAGGAAGCAAAACTCTACTATCAGCAGGCACTCCAAATCAAAATCGAATTCAACGACCGCTACTCTCAAGCCAGCACGTACCACCAATTAGGTATGGTAGCGCAGGAATTGCGCGAGTTTGAGGAAGCAAAACTCTACTATCAGCAGGCACTCCAAATCTGCAGCGAATTCAACGACCGCTACTCTCAAGCTCGCACATACCATCAATTAGGCATCGTAGCGCAGGAATTGCGCGAGTTTGAGGAAGCAAAACTCTACTATCAACAGGCACTCCAAATCAAAATCGAATTCAACGACCGCTACTCTCAAGCCAGCACGTACCACAACTTGGGTTCACTTGCAGAATCAGAAGAACAGCATGCGGAAGCAAGAGCAAACTATCAGCAGGCGTTAGAAAGATACATGGAGTTTGGAGATCATTACCGGAGTGATATTGTGCGCCAAGACCTCGAACTGCTTCCGAATGAATAAACTCGATCGATTTGAAAACAGCGATCGTCCTTTTCCCTAAATGTGCGATCGCATAGACCTACCTACCGCTCAGGCAGATGGGGTCGTTTATTCCACTTTATTGATTGTCCAGTCTTCGATCGTCAAACCTGGAATTTTCTCAAAATCACGTCTGTTTCGAGTAACAACTACTGCATCGATAGATAATGCGATCGCCGCAATCCGCAAATCTTGAGCACCAATCCGAACCCTTTGCCGCTTCAACTCAGAATAGCAATCCTCAGCTTCTGATGTGAACTCCAATAAATGTCGAATCTGCCCTAGAAAAAACAATGTCTCGCGAAACCTAGCATAAGCCAACACCCGCGACATTCCAGATTCAGATCGCCGAATCACATCCAATCGACCTCGCAGTTGCTCCTCCGCCGTAATAATTGTAATTGCGATCGCATTCATGCCTCGTTTCGCGATTTGCTGGCTCACTTGCGGATGTTCACGTTGCCATAACGACAGATGATCCGTATCCAGTACCCACAACCTCATGCAGCCGAGTTTCCTTGGTTCAGCCGCGCATCAGACTTATCCAACTGACGATACTCAGCCTCCAATTCACTATCCATCTCTTGCCGATAAGAAGCCATTGCTGCTTGAAACTCATCCCACTGTGGATCGTCCTTAAAGATTCCAGTCAACTTCGTCAAAGCTGGAGAACTCAGGGGAAGTGTCACAATTTCCGCAGATGCCAGACGCACCCGCAAAACCTCCTGTATCTTGGCTAACGCATCTTCACGGGTAACACCTTCAGCATGACAGTCAGGCAGCCCCAAAACACTAGCACGAAACCCATTCGGCTCATTTTCTACAAGAATTGAAATTGCGTCCATGCTACTCTCCTTCGCTTCTGGAATCACGCTCGCTACGCTCTATCCATTGTAATGTCGCAAATTACGATCGTTCCCCTGTATCTGTCGTTTGCAATCAACATCCAAAAGTCTCTATCTCAGCCGCAATTTGTCGTAATCGCTTCAATGCCGCCAGCGATCCCTGAATCAATCGACTCGCCGCGATCGGCTTTTTCACCATCGCCTTTGCCATCCGCAGCCCTTGAATTTTGCCATCGACGATCGCATCACTCAGATCGGGCAGATCAAATTGCAAATCATCACTAACGACTCGCAGCATCGCAACTGAATATCGTTGCGCGATCGCGAATCCTTCCATATCCACCACATCCGCCTGATACTTCTCGCCTAACGCTCGCTTTTCTGCCACAGAGCAAATTACACGATCGCTGATGAATCCCCGCACAGAGGCAACTCTAAAATGATTTTGCAGTCGTTGAGTGAAAGAGCGATCGCACGCAATCTCTTCTCCTGAGAAGTTGACACAAGAATGATAAAGTGCCAGTTCGCCAATTCCAACTTGAGAGGATAAACTGCCACATAAACCCATGACGAGGAGTGCCGAATGATCCGGAATCGAAGTGCGATCGAGAAAATCAGCAACCGCAATTCCAGCCGGGATTGCAACAACTTGAATCGCATCGCTTGCGCCTTGAGAGACAGCCTGATATTCAGCACCTTGGGGGACGAGAATCACCGGAACCATTGAAAAACTGGATGAATTTACTCAAGCAACCTTAACATCCCCTCAACGTTCTTTTTAGCCTTACCTAGTTTATGAATTTGCCCAAACCGACTTCACGGGAGCGTTTCAACATTTCCCGGATCGCGATCGCGATGCCGTGGTTAAGCATCTCCTTCTGGCTGGCCATCACAGTCGCCGGATTTTTTGCCCTAAGCTCATTGAAATATGCGCTCTTTCCCGACATCACCTTTCCCGTCGTTGTGGTCAGTGCAGAAGCTCCACTAACGGCGACTCCTGAAACCGAGCGGCAAGTCACACAACCGATCGAACAAGCCATGCAATCGCTGAAAGGCGTGAATGATCTGCGATCGTCAACGTTTCCCAATCAAACGGCTGTCAGCTTATCGTTTGAAGTGGGGACGAGTTTAGACCAGGCGCGTCAAACGGTTGAAGACACAATGAAATCGGTAACGCTGCCGAAAGAAACTCAATTCAAAGTCATCGCCTTGAATTTGAATGAAACCGCAGCGATCAGCTATGCGATCGAAAGCGATTCGCGTAATCTCCAAGACCTGACTCAACTGACAACCAGCCAGATCGTTCCGCCCTTAGAAAAAATCGCGGGTGTGCTGAAAGTAAATACGCTTGGTGCAGGCGGCAACGAACGTGGAGCAACCTTGACGCGATTTAACGGCAAAGATGCGATCGCGATTCAAGTGGTGAAACGCGGAGATGCAAACACGCTCGAAGTCGTAAACACAGTTGAGCAAGAGATTGACACACTGCGAAAAAATCTCAGCAATGTGAAAATTACACTAGCATCCACGCAAGCCGAATATATTCAGAACGCAACCCATTCAACGATCGAGGCATTGATTGAAGCGATCGCATTATCGGTGATTGTAATTTATCCATTTCTTCGGAGTTGGCAGGCAACCTTAATTTCAGCCCTTGCTATTCCGATTTCACTTCTCGGCACTGCGATCGTGATGGCATTTTTTGGATTTAATCTCGAAACCATCACCCTGCTGGCATTGGCGCTTGTGATTGGAAGTGTCGTCGATGATGCGATCGTCGATGTCGAAAACATCAGCCGACATATCGAAGAGGGGGAATCTCCCAGACAAGCAGCCCTAAAAGCAACTAGTGAAGTCGGTTTAACTGTGACCGCTGCCACGTTTACAGCCGTCGCCGTGTTTCTGCCGATTGGATTCATGGAAGGCGTGATTGGGCAGTTCTTTAAACCCTTCGGAATCACAGTTTCAGCCGCGATGATCATGTCGCTGTTAGTCGCACGGACATTATCGCCTGTGATGTCGATTTACATGCTGAGAAAATCAAATCGCCCCAGTTCGGGACGGTTTGACAGAGTTGGGTTTTGGTTTACTGATAACTACCGCAAATTACTCCAGTGGTCATTACGCCATCGAGCGATCGTCGTGGGGATTGCGCTTGCCAGTTTTGCAGCAGGGATTGCCATCATTCCGATGATTCCGCAAGGATTTATTCCGAAGCTCGATCGCGGAGAATTTAACGTTCGATACACGGCTCCCTTACCGAAAATCCCATCTCAAGAAGAGATTGCAGCAACCTTAGCAGCAGGCGGACAGATTCCCCAAATTAATCCATTGCAAGATTCGCTCAATGTTGCAAAACAGCTTGAAGACTCCGTGAGAACTGCTCCCGAGGTTCAAACTGTATTTACAACCGTGGGATCG
This sequence comes from Leptolyngbya sp. GGD, assembly GCF_026735145.1. Classification (NCBI taxonomy): domain Bacteria; kingdom Bacillati; phylum Cyanobacteriota; class Cyanophyceae; order Leptolyngbyales; family Leptolyngbyaceae; genus Leptolyngbya; species Leptolyngbya sp. GGD. The sequence goes on along the minus strand of NZ_JAPQKE010000002.1, from coordinate 844,947 downwards.
CGTGAAGGCGAACCGAATAAAGGCTTGATCTACGTCAAGCTAAAACCCGGACATTCTACACCAACCGCGACGCTTCAGGATCAACTGCGATCGCGCTTGCCGGAAATTTCCGGAGTAACTACCAGCGTTGAAGACATTCCCTTTGTCGAAGCAGGCAGCCAGAAGCCACTGCAAGCCTCTCTTAAAGGGGAAGATTTAGCAACGCTAGAGAAAGCTGGAAACGACTTGAAAAATCGTGTACAGACCATTCCAGGCATTGCAGATGTGACGCTCAGCGGGAGTAGCAATCGCAACGGCATTCAGCAGATCGACAGACGCGATGGACAGCGAGTCGTTTATGTCAGTGCAAACTTGGGTAAAGGTCTGTCCTTGGGTGATGCAACCGAAAAATTAGTCAATGAATCTAAAACTGTTTTACCTGCAAATGTCACACTCGACTTAGGGGGAGATTCGGCAAGTAGTCGTGAGATCTTTAACAGTTTTGGTAGAACGTTGGGACTCTCAGCACTCTGTATTGCAGTTGTTCTCGTATTACTGTTCAAAAGCTTGATCGACCCAATCGTCGTTACGCTTTCTCTGCCACTCGCACTCGTTGGCGCAATGCTCGCGCTGCTCATCACTCAAAGCGATTTCGGCATGATCTCGCTGATTGGCTTTGTGTTTCTGCTCGGCATCACGAATAAAAATGCCATCTTGATCGTCGATTACATCAATCAATTGCGGCGACAAGGACTCGATCGCAGTAGTGCAATTCTCGAAGCTGGTCCGATTCGACTGCGACCGATCATGATGACAACTGCATCAACGATTTTAGGTATGGTTCCGATCGCGCTTGGACTTGGTGCCGGATCAGAACTCCGCTCTCCCATGGCAGTTGCGATCGCGGGTGGCTTAGTTACATCCACATTACTCAGTTTGTTCGTTGTACCCGTCGTGTACACTCTGCTCGATGATCTCAAACCTAAAAAACGATGAAAGCATTTGTCACTGGAGGCACAGGCTTTGTCGGCGCAAATCTTGTCCGATTACTGCTACAACAAGGCTACGAGGTCAAAGCACTTGCTCGCCCGAATGCCCGATTAGATAACCTCAACGGCTTGGAGATTGAACTCATCTCAGGAGACTTGAACGATCCAGATTTAGCTCGATCGATGCAAGGGTGCGATTGTTTATTTCATGTTGCCGCTCATTACTCACTGTGGCAGCGCGATCGCGATTTGCTTTATCAAAGTAATGTCCTGGGCACTCGAAATGTTCTAGCCGCAGCAAAAGCAGCGGGAATTGAGCGATCGGTTTATACCAGTTCTGTCGCCGCGATCGGCATTAATCCCAGTGGTCAACCGACGACTGAACAGTATCAATCTCCAGTCGAGAAACTGATTGGAGATTACAAACAATCGAAGTATTGGGCAGAACAAGAAGCCGTCAAAGCAGCACGATCGGGTCAAGATATTGTGATTGTGAATCCTAGTACTCCGATCGGGGCTTATGACATCAAACCAACTCCGACAGGCGATATTGTCGTGAGATTTTTAGAGCGTCGAATGCCAACTTATGTCGAAACAGGACTCAACTTTGTACATGTCCAAGATGTCGCTTGGGGGCATTTGCTCGCCTTGCAGAAAGGCAAATCTGGAGAACGGTATATTCTCGGCAATCAAAATCTGAGTTTGAAACAATTGCTTGATGAATTAAGTCAGATTACCGGACTGAGTGCCCCGTCTCGATCGATTCCGGTCTGGATTCCGCTGTCTGTCGCCTGGATTGACGAAACGATTCTCACGAAATTTGGGAAAAAACCTTCAATCCCAGTCGATGGAGTGAGAATGTCCAAACAGCCAATGTACTACGATGCAAGTAAAGCAATTCGTGAATTGGGGCTTCCCCAAACGCACATTCACATCGCTTTGAAAGATGCCGTAGACTGGTTTCAAGAGAATTTAATTCAAACCGAGTGAGGAGATAGCGATGGGAGTCCCAATACAGCAAGTCGTCGGAATCGGCTCTTACCTAGTCAAACAACGTTTACTAGGTCGAAAACGATTTCCCTTGGTTTTGATGCTAGAGCCATTGTTCCGGTGCAATCTCGCTTGCACGGGCTGTGGAAAAATTCAGCATCCCGTTGAAATTCTCAAACAAAATCTTTCCCCGGAAGACTGTTTCCGAGCAGCGGAAGAATGTGGTGCGCCTGTGGTTTCGATTCCGGGTGGTGAACCGCTTCTGCATCCTCAAATTGGGGAAATTGTTCAGGGATTAATCGATCGTAAAAAATTCATTTATCTCTGCACCAACGGCATCCTGCTCGAAAAGAGCCTCGACAAGTTCAAGCCCTCGCCCTATTTCACCTTTATGGTGCATCTTGATGGGATGCGCGATTGGCATGATCAGTGTGTCGATCGCAAAGGCGTATTCGATACGGCTGTCAAAGCGATTAAAGCGGCGAAGGCACGCGGCTTCCAGGTCAATACCAACACCACCATCTTCGAGGGTGCCAATCCTGAAGAAATGCACGAATTCTTCGATTTTCTCACCGAACTGGGAGTCGATGGAATGCAGATTTCTCCAGGCTACAGCTACGAATGGGCACCTGATCAAGACCATTTCTTGAAGCGTGAACAGACGCATATTCTGTTCCGTCAAATCCTGGCACCGATGAAAAAAGGGAAGAAGTGGAACTTTAGCCATAATCCACTGTTCCTAGACTTTCTCATGGGCGAGAAGGATTATGAATGCACGCCTTGGGGCAGTCCGAGCTATAGCGTTTTGGGTTGGCAGAAGCCTTGCTATCTCTTGAATGATGGCTATTACAAAACCTTCCAAGAGCTGTTGGATAAGACGGACTGGAGCCAGTACGGTCGCAAGAGCGGCAATCCAAATTGTGCAGATTGTATGGTGCACTGCGGATATGAGCCAACGGCTGCGATCGACGCGATGCAACCACACAATATTGGACGTGCTATGACCTCTGTATTGGGTAAATAGCAGCAAAATCGGGAATTCTGGAGAGTGACATTTCACATCATGCTCCAGAATTTTCTGCTATGGTTCATCAGTCTGGTGATATTATTCAGCGGCGTTATCAAATCTTGGGACGCTTGGGTGAAGGCAACACAGGTATCACCTATCTGGCAAAGGATCAGACGACACAGAAACAAGTTGCCTTAAAAACGCTTGTTTTACGACAAGCCGTTAACTGGAAAACCATCGAATTATTTGAACGTGAAGCTGAGATTCTTCAGCAGTTCAATCATCCGAACATTCCCAAATATTTAGAGTATTTCGTCGTCGAGACTGAGCGTGACCGCAATTTCTACATCGTTCAAGAACTCGCCAAGGGCAAATCTCTTTTTGATTGGGTACAGCAAGGTTGGCACGGGACAGAAGCAGAGATTCGAGCGATCGCGCTACAAGTCTTAGAGATTCTCAATTATCTCCACACCCTCAATCCACCTGTCTTTCATCGCGATATCAAGCCGCAAAATCTAATTCGTCGCGCTGATGGTCAAATTTTTCTAGTTGATTTTGGCTCAGTTGGAAGTACGTATCACAATACATTCATGCAGGGTAGTACAGTCGTCGGAACTTACGGCTATATGGCTCCTGAACAGTTTCGTGGTCAAGTCGTTGCGGCAACTGATTTATACGGTTTAGGCACAACATTACTCTTTTTACTAACTCGTCGATCGCCTGCCGATTTACCTGTTCAAAAGTTGAGAATTGAGTTTCGATCGCAACTTCAACTCTCACCGCACTTCGCCGATTGGTTAGAAAAGATTTTAGAACCCGCGCCGAAAGATCGGTTTGCATCAGCAGAAATCGCGATCGCTCAACTCCAACCTCCACCCAAACAATCTTCAAAGCTCTCCATCGGAATCGGGGCAATGAGTGCCTTAACACTCATGGCTTTAGTCGTTACCGATCACTATCGCTACGCAATTATCAATAAAGTTGGACTGACTCAATCTGCTTATACTTCTATCGATCATCGAGATTTATCCATCAAAGAGTATTTAAGTAAAGGTGGAGACCCAAATGCGACAGACATTGAAGGAAGAACTTTGATCTATCAAGCGATCGCTCTAGGAGACGCAGACTCAATCCAACAGGTCATCGCGAAAGGCGGCAACTTACAGTATCGCGATCGTCAAGGTCAAACTCCCCTTCATGAGGCTGCACAACGCAAACCAGAAGCGCTTCGAGAAATTCTCGCGCTGAATCAGATCGATATCAGCATAAAAGATAAGAAAGGCAAAACCGCGATCGATTACATCAATTCTGAAGCCAATGCTCAACTGTTTGTAGAACACATCAGTCGGAGATCGCAGATTAAAGATCAGAAGCAACAACTCATCGAAACTCTGATTCAAACTGCAAGCCAACGAGGCTGGCTCAATCTGGTGCAGAGCCTTACAGAAGGAGATGTTAGTACTTATGTCAATCTCTCAGAAGTCTTTCAGAGAGCTGTAGCAAATTCAGATGCAGGCGTGTTTCGCTCAATGATTGCGAAACAGCAAAAGCTCACTCCAGACATGCTCAATCAAATCCATTTCCATGAACTCAAGTTTCTAACCCCTGAAGAAATTTTGGAACTCCTGCCCTATGCGGATGCCCTTGATCGCGGTGGCAATACCTTACTGAATTTTCTAGTAGACCGAGTGGAGTCTGATCAAGACGTACAGACGATTTGGAAATTGTTACAGGTTGGAGCTAACATTCATCAGTCGAATTTACAAGGGATCACTCCTTTGAAACGAGCGAGCATGGGTGGCAAGAATCGACCCATGCGAGAAGCAATCCGGCTGGCATTCAATGAACGAGCGGGCGTTAACCCATCCCTACGAAGAGAAGAGGAAAGAGTTCGGCAGCAAAATGAACAACAATTTGAGAGAAACTGGCAACGCGAAAATGCGTATCCGCGCCAGACTCGCGAAGATTCAGACCTAAGCAACAAACTCATGGGCATTGGCTCAGCACCGAGTTCACGAAACAGTGAGTACAATCGAAACCGTTAAACCTATGGATATTATTCATTCACGCTACAAAATATTAGAAACATTAGGTCAGGGCGGAGTTGGAACGACCTATAAAGCTGAAGATCTCCACACTCAGCAGTATGTTGCACTGAAAGTAGTGTCACTACGTCAAACTCCAGATTGGAAAACCCTCGATTTGTTTGAGCGAGAAGTGAAAGTTCTCAAGCAACTGAATCATCCTGCCATTCCTCGCTATATCGATTCGTTTGAAATTGATACCGAAGACGATCGCTTATTCTGCATTGTGCAAGCTCTCGCACCTGGGAAAACACTAGCCCAATGGATTCAAAAAGGTTGGCGACCAGACGAAGACACAACGAAAGCGATCGCATTTCAGTTACTCGATATTCTGGTTTATCTGCAAACTTTTCTGCCGCCCATTCTCCATCGAGATATCAAACCCCAGAATATTTTGCGCGATCGAGAAGGCAATATCTATCTCGTTGATTTTGGAGCCGTTCAAGATACCTATCGCCAAACTGTAGCTGGAGGCAGCACGGTTGTCGGCACACTGGGCTACATGGCTCCGGAACAGTTTCGCGGAAAAGCAACTTGCGCGACAGACCTTTATGCTTTGGGAACAACCCTACTTTATTTACTCACAGGCAAAGACCCCAATCAGTTACAAACATCAGATGATCTCCAGTTACAAATTCCGCCGAATTTGAGGATTTCTGCTGAGTTTAGTCGTTGGTTAAAGCGCTGTATTGAAGCAGCAGAGGAAGACCGATTTAATTCTGCGGCTTTAGCACTGTCGGCTTTGCAAGGTCGCAATCCGAAAGAAGAATTTGTATCGAGTCCCTCTCCGCAACGTCCGCGCAATACAAAAGTCTCGTTAATTAAGAGCGATCGCGCCTTACACATCCACTTTTCAGGGCAAAGCTTTCAATCGAGCAAAGCCGATAAAATCCGGATCAGAATCGGACTTGTTCTTCTGTACTTACTCACAGCATTCATTCTCTTTCGGATCGTTGCTGTCAGTCGATTAAACATGTCAGAAGTTGGCTACTACGGTTTAATCTTAGTGACCTTCCCTTGTGTCACAGCCCTAGCCGGAATCTGCTTTGCGAGAGATCTCCAGACTTTAATCAAACCCACAGTTTTGAGCGTTAATGATTACACGCTCATACTGGCAGGAATGCTAAAACGCTTCGAGTTCTACCAAAAGATCTCATTCATTCTTGAGGACATTGAAGACATTCATCTCGAAAAAACTCGTAAAGGAGAGAGTGTCGGTGTCATCAGAATGCGCACCCAAGAAGTATATCAGTTTGGTCAATACCTCTCACCCACTGAACAACGGTGGCTCGTTCATGAACTTCAAACCTTCATTCAAGCAGCAAAACAAAGAGCCAAAGAAAGATTCGAGCAAATTCAAGATAGTAGACTCACGACTTTAGATGCTCTATTTCAACGCGCAATTAGGTGTTATCAGAGCGATCAACTCGCTCAAGCCGAAACACTATTTCATGCAATTTTGATCTTCGATGCTGCTAGTGCAGAAGCATATAACAATTTAGGTGTAATTCAGCATCGTCTAAACCAGCATTCCAAATCAGCAGATTTTTTTCAGAAAGCATTACAAATTGCTCCGAGCTATTGGGCAGCGAGAACCAATTTCGCGATCGCGCTTCAAGAAGACAATTTCACACAAGCGATCGCAATGTATGGAACCCCATGCCCATCTGATCAAACTACAGGCAATGAGCGCTATACCCTAATTTTGTATAATCAATGGCGCGGAAGCCTAGCAGATGCGATCGCAGAGTTCGAGACTCCTCCTGATGATGAGATCTTACTTGCTGTAAAAACTCATTGCCGCCATGCTGATTTGCTGCAATGCAAGGGAGACTTTACGACTGCGATCGATCTCTATCGACATGTGCTGAAATTGGTAAAACACAATCCGGCTCTCAGCGCCAAAATTTACGCAGAATTAGCCTGGACATTTGCGATGATGCACAATCTCAAAGAGGCACAGGCTTGTTTAGCACGATCGCGAAAACTTGCCCCAACCACTGAACACGGAACGACTCGCTATACCGAAGCCTTAATGCAATACCTCAAACCGAATCGAGGATAATTTCAAGCGTTTCAACGGGAATCTTGAGAGAGACTCTCTTTCCCACCAACCAGTATTATGCGACGTTTACTGCTGATCGGGTTATGCGTATTCAGCTTTTTGCTATCTGTTTTATCTTTCCAAGCCTTTGCAACTGAACCTGGGACTTTTGATTCAATTATTCTCGACTTCCGTGAGTCGCTGACCAGTGACGAACTCTCTAGCGAACTCAGCGAACTGAAATCTGGCTACAGTAGCGACATTCGCTTAAACAGTGAATTTTCTCAAGCTGATCACGTCTTTGTGATGAAAGGCGATGCAGCGCTGCTTCGGAAACTCAAAAACTCCGACATCGGCAAGTATACGGAATTTGTGGAACCGAACTACATCTACAAAACGACGGGCAAGCCGAACGATCCCGACTACGACAAACAGTGGAACTTTCAAAGCATCAATATTGAAGAAAGCTGGAAACATACCCAAGGCAAAGGAACCGTCGTTGCTGTGATTGATACTGGGGTGAGCCAAGTTCTTGACTTAAAAGAAACTCAATTCGTTGAAGGATATGATTTCGTCAACGATCGCTCAAACGCTTCTGATGACAATGGTCATGGAACGCATGTTGCAGGCACGATCGCTCAGTCTACAAACAATCGCTATGGGGTAGCAGGTGTTGCTTACGAAGCGAGCATTATGCCTTTGAAAGTCCTGGCAGCCTGGGGTGGAGGAACGACAGCAGATATTGCAGAAGCGATTCGTTGGGCAGCCGATCACGGGGCACATGTCATTAATATGAGCTTAGGCGGTGGGGGAGAAAGCCAATTGATGCGAGAAGCGATCGAGTACGCTCATAGTAAAAAAGTGACGATCGTTGCGGCGGCAGGCAATTCGAGACGGAGTGTTGCTGAGTTTCCAGCCCGGTATCCTCACGTAATCGCTGTTTCAGCCTACGATTCGACAACGAAGAAAGCGCCCTACTCGAACTATGGCACGGGAATTGATATTGCTGCACCAGGAGGTTCGATTCAATCTTCTGCAAATAAGAGTGGTGGAATTTTGCAGAACACGATTAATCCAGCTACAGGGGAATCTGTGTTGGAATACTTTCAAGGAACCAGTATGGCTGCTCCTCACGTAGCAGGCGTTGCAGCGTTAGTGCATTCGCTTGGTACACAAGACCCAGATCGGATTGAAGGAATTTTGAAAAAGAGCGCGATCGCAGTTCCAGATGATCCGCAAAATTTCTATGGCTCAGGCAGACTCGATGCAAAAGGAGCCGTCGATTTAGCCTTGAAAGACCGTCCTTTCTTTTGGTGGCTATCTCCGAAGCTTTGGAGTGGTTTCTTCAGTCGTATTTGGTTTGATGGCAGTGCCTTCAACCTCGGTCTGAAGCTTCTCATGTTCGGAGTTGCGATCGCATTCTCGCAAGTATTTATTGCTCAGATGCCTCGAAATCGCGCTTCGCTATATTGGGGCTTGGTGCTCGGAAGTTGCGGATTGTTCTTCTTGCGAGGCATCTTTATCACGAATCTGCCTCAGTTTCCACTCCGCTTAGCAGGTAGCTCGATTCCTGAGTTGGTTGGCACGATTCTCAATTCCAATCTGCTGAATCCAATCTCTGCAAGTGTTCTGATTCCTTTCTTGCTGCTTGCTGGTTTGTTAGGACATCCTTCGTTGAAATGGTTTGCGATCGGGTGTACTTTCGGAGTTGCAGCTTGCTTAGCCGTGAGTGCAGTCTTTCTACCCGAAATGCAATGGTTAGGAAGCAGCGCGATCGCACGGGGCTATCTCGGCGTGAATGCTTTATTGTCGCTAGGTCTTGGCTTACTGGCAGCGCGAGAATAGCTCAGGCATTTTTTCAAAAATCCCCCATTGCATTCGGCTCAGAAGCAATGGGGGATTTTCTATTTATCTACGAAAGAACCGTTTAATCGTTCTAAAACAGAGTCTTAAAGCTGAAAAGACAATCGTGCGGCATTGATGCCAAATTTTCCAGATGTACCACTGAAATTGCTCAACTGGAGTCAGATGCTGTCGATATTTTCTTAGAATTTGTCGAACTCGGCGATCGCACTCTCCACTTTCCATATCAATAAACGTTTTCGTTCCTGCAATTCTGCGATAGTTCCCCCAGATTTCATCAACATAGTAAACGTGAGCCACTTGAATCACGCGGAGGATGAAATCTAGATCCATCGAATAGTGATCCTCGATCGCATAATTTCCAACTCGCTCATGCAGCGATCGATGATAAAAATAAGCGCAAGGATTACAAGGATAGGGATTGATATTCAACCCGAGAACGAGATCAAACAAGCGCAACTTAGAAGGCTTATTGATATCAATCACTTCTCCGTGATCGTTCCAGATTCGACAGTTTCCCACGATAAAGCTCGGTTCAGGTAGCGTTTTGAAGCGCTGATTAACTTGATTTAGAGTATCTAGCTCATAGTAGTCATCAACATTGAGAAACGTCAGTACATTGCCTTTTGCAAGTTGAATGCCTTTGTTCATGGCATCGGATTGACCTCGATCCGGTTCAGAGATCCAGCGAATGTGAGAATAGCAGTTCGCATATTTTTGAATGATACTGACTGTGCTATCTGTTGAACCGCCATCAATAATGAGATGCTCAATTTCATCGCACGCTTGAGCAATGACGGTTTGAAGACAGGACTCAATGAACTGCTCTCCATTGTAAACAGGAGTCACAATACTAATCATAGCGATCGCACAAAACCTGGTGTTCGATTCATAGCACGTCTTGTTGAGAATTCAAAGCGGACTGTAAACGATAGCAAGCTTCATGTAAGGTTTGTTCATGCTCTAAGCGGGCATCCACAAAGTCTGGATAAAACGATTGTGTAGTTAAATCTGCTCCGAATCCAATGAAGCTTGGTAGATCAAAGAGAAGCTGTAAGGACAAAAAAGCAGAACTGACGGCAAAGATACGAATGTTCTGCTTTTTTTGAGTAAAAGCTTTGAGAAAGAAAATTTCAAAGGGTAAAAAGAACAGATTTGAATCAGTCAGGAGAATGACTTCACGATATAAGTGAGAACATAGTTTCTGCAATTCTTTAATCTTATTGGGATCATCTCTAGGATGAGGTTTGATGATCAAGACACTATCGGGTGGAATGCTGTGTGAGCTAAGAAATTCATAGTAGGCGTGAATTTCACGAGCTTGAGGTAAGCGTTCTCCTTCTGAAAAGTTGGAAGTGAGTAGAATTGAAACTGGCGAATCTTGAATGATGGATTGAATTTCAGCTACGTGATCGTCATCGACAAATGAGGTAAAACGCTCAAACAGTTTGAGGAGCTGCACTGGCGCGAGTTTGACACTCGGCATGGGTGGCGTTTCTCCAAAAATGTCAGGCAGCACAAAGTAGCCAATATCAAAAGGCAGAGAGTAGAGCTTTGTTTTTAACTTCAGGCGTTCGCGAATTCGATGCCAGAGCGATCGTAGTTTCCACCAAGTCCAATCGAAAATTTGATCACGGGTTGGAGGCGGCGTAAACGGGCGACGAACGACGGCGGAATGCTCTGAGAAATAAAGCCCGATGCCGTCACCGTAGCAGACTCGATAAGCAGAGGGATAGGCATTGAGTAAAAGCTGATTCGTCAATTGCCAGTTGCGACAGAGATAGATTTCATCGGCTCGATCGAGTCCGAGCCAGCGATGAACTTGGCTATGAATTTGAGCGGGTCGAGTCGAGTCGAGTTTGTGCCCAATTGCATTCAGTTGATCAGGGGTGAGATAGACGATCTCCTCCCATTCACAAATCGATCTCGCCATCTGCTCGATAAAGGTTGCAAACTCATAATGCTGCTGTTCAGGAGCATAAAGCTCATAGATGACGAGGTAATTTTGGGAGTCTCTCAACTGCCCTCGATGCAAGAGCGCTGATAATGCAGCAATGAGTTGGATACTTCCTTGGCAGGTGATAATTCGCTTCATTTGGGAAGAAGTTGAAAGAGCTTATCTTTGTAGATAGGTTGGAGTGTATAAGTTTGCTGGAGGTTCTGTTTTAGGTAGGTAAGAGGTTTATAGAGATATAAATTCGGTTGATTTGGAAGCGATGGAACTTGATGTCGAATCGCAAGCTGGAATTTTGTACTCGGCTGAACGAGATGGCTTAATGTTAGGATATCGCCGATCGTGCCGCCTCCCTGATAAGACTCTTCTGCACTAACGACGATCGCATTTTCAGCTTGATTGATCATCGATGCGATCGCTAAATCTTCACTCAGGCGATTTTGAAACATCTGCACCGTACATGAAAGCACACCTGCGGTAAGAATACTGACCAATGCGAACCGCCAAAATGCTTTTTGTAGAAGATTTGAGCCATTTTTTAGCTGAGTTGCAAACAGATGTGCAACTGCAAGCTGAATCCCTAAATAGCACGGGACAAAGTAGCGCCCATTTGTCGATCGTAATCCACCCCAGATCAAGTCAGGAACAACAAAAGTAATAAGTAACGGTAAAACTAAAAGTGCAATCAATACCCAGGTTGCTTTTCGGGTACGGAGAATCAGCGATCGGGCTGAAAGGAAAGTGAGAAGCCCGATCGCAGTTGTAAATAAAAAGCTCCAAGAACCCGCTAGACTGCGTTTCAGAAAGATAAATTGATAATTCGTCACCCAACTCTCTAGCAACGTGTGGAGCGGAGTCGGTTGAAACATCCAAGCATTGCTTCTTTCGACCTGTGACAGGTTCACGGCTACAAAGAATAGCCAAGGTAAATATCCAAGGAATCCAAGGAATGAAGCTTTGAGAAAAGCACTCATAGGTTTCGTCAGTTTCACTTTCTGAGATGCGATCGCATGAATGCAATGACCTACCCAAATCAGAAGCGATAACAGAGACGTATATAGCGATAGAATGATTGAAACGCTATATAGGCTCCAAGCTAATTTTTTTGGAGATCGCATTGCATGAAGATATGCAGCGGAAGTAAACAAAGTCGTTGCCGCCCATAAAGAATATTCTCTGACTTCTTGAGCATAGTAAACCTGAAATGGCGAAACACTGACCAGTGCGATCGCGATCCATCCAGTAGATGGCAAACCAAATAACTCAAGACAGAGCCAGTAGATCGCTGGAAAAACGAGCAAGCTTAGCAGGCTTGGTAATATTCTGAGTGAAGTGAGATCGTTGCCAAACCATCGCATCCAATAATGTAAAAGTGTATAAAACAGAGGTGCGCGATGCGGTTCTTCAGTTGCTAAAGAGCGTACAACATCAAATTCAGTTTTCTCAGATGAAAGCTGTTGAAATTTGAGCACCTGATCACGATCGAGGATTTGAGTATTAAAAATTTGAGTTGTAATTTCTGTGAGCGTATAGCCCGATGATCTCAGTAACGTATGTGCCTCATCATGCCAGTAAGGTCGTTCTCCGAGGGACGCAAATCGGAAAAAAATACCAAGCAGCAATAGGATCACAACAAGAAGCCTAAAGGGTTGGATCGATTTTATGTTCATTGACAGGTGTGACGATGACTTCAGAACTAGCGAAAGCGCGATCGCAGCTTCCGAATTAGAGATAGAATGCAACGAATGATTGGAGCCGTTTTGATCTGAGTTTTTATTATTCTACTGGCTCGAATCTCAGTTATTACTAAGTCTGCTTTGTCCTGCAACCTTGCTGAATCAGCTTGAGCAGAAAGTTTTTGATAAAGTAGTCCATGCTGTTCAAGTGCTAGATCATAGTTCTGATTGAACAAGCGAATGGATAACTGAATTGGAATACAGTTCTGATTTCTCATCCATTGATTCAATTGTGGGATTGCAAAGAAGTGAAAGGGCTGAACAATGATGAAAAAACCGCGATCGCAAAGTAGATTTGTACTCTGTTGAATCTGCTGCTCTAAGGCACGATCCACTCCACTCATGACTACAATTTGAAATTCTCCACCTGGATCAGGCTGCAGATCTTGTACATTGACTTGCAGCCCTGCCTGTAGATAGTCTGTTTGGGTCTGTACGAGTTGCTCAGAGTCAACAACGTGAGTCAGTTCAGCACGAGGTAAGTCTGCAAGATCTGCGACGATCGTTGAGCAAGTTCGCCAACACAGAATCTTGAGTTTAGGATAGATGCGATGAAGTTCTTGAATGAGTTCGTAGAGTTTGAGACGAGTTTGAAGCCGGGTTGAGGTGTGCAATCGTCGATCGTGTTTGGGAAATTCGAGCTTGTTGAAAATCGATCGATATAGTTGTTGCTGGACTGTTGGTTGAGAGTAATGAGTGAGAAAATGCTCATGTCCAGCTTGGGCAATTTGGTTCGCTTTTTGAGGATGAGCAAGGTAGAACTGAATTTTCTCGATGAGTTCTGTCTCATTGCCGTAGCATTCAAAATGCTTGCCTTCTTCAAAGAGTTCAAAGAGTCCAGACTGCGGACGAATGCGATCGGTGAGTAAAAAACCTCCTGCCATCAGCACTTCAAACACACGCCGATTCAGATCTCCATTCAAACTACTATTGATAACAATCCGTGCTTTTGCATAGTCTTCTAGAGAGCTAATGTAATCTTTTTGGCATATATCTATGTTGATCCCAGATGCCCGAACTACATTCAAAATATGAGTTCGATATTGATGTAATTCCGACTCAGAACCGCGAAAAATAACGGCGTACTGTTTCTCTGAGAGTTGAGGAATATATGGATCAATGACGATCGACCCAGGTAACCAAAATACATTTCTTAGTCCTGCCTCAGTAAAGAAGTGAAGATGCTGAGGGCTTTGATATGTCCAGTGATAATCACAATTGAGATGCTTGCAATAGCTCACCATTCGACTCAACCCACCATCGCCTAAGTGAAAAGTGTCTCCCAATTTCATTACAGTTGGACAGTTCAACGTGTGGAGTCCGCGCGGCAGAAAAGTCATGACACGGGCAGACAGACTGACGAGATCAGGTTGGAATGGAAGCTGTTTGAGGAGGGGACGAATGTTGAAAGTGTTGTCAGGAATTGAGATCGCGTGACCTGCTCGAACAGCTTCGATGGGAGGATCAGGACAGGCGATGATGCGAGTTGAGGGCTGAGTAAAGTCGAAATCTGAGAGTGAAGCGGGTTTCGGGCGCAGTATCAGTTCCTTTGGGGTGAACATTCGGAAGGATTGCGGTGACGAAGGAAATAGAGATACGCCAACACTAACATGAATCCCTTGCGAATTTTAGGTAGGTTTGTACACCGAATAATGGATTGAAACGTATCAAATTCCTGTTGAGTTGGGTGAGGAATTGAACGAAACTCCTCACCTGCAAATTGATCAATGTCTTCGGAGTAATTGAATTTTTTAATCCAGAATTTAAACAAACGCTCGATCGCTTGTTCATACTGTTGAAAATATTCGGGCGATCGTGTTTTTAAGCGTCCGTAGTACCCATTATTGCCATGAACTCGATATTTTACGAGGGGTTGATTGAGGTAAAATTTATGAGCATTCGCGATCGATGTTCCATAAGTTACACAGTCATCGGCTCGAATTCGCCAATCTTCTAAGTAAGGAATGGGAAAGATTGCTTCGAGAACATGCCGCCTCATCGAAAGGGTAGAAGTGCGATGTCCAATCCAAGTTCTTCGATATAGGGTGCTGATTTTTGAATAGCCAAGATCACGAGTGTGGGTGTAACAAGTTGCAATTCTTTCTTCGTTACCAAAAAGTTCTGAACTGGTAAATAGAAAGTCACAAGCTGGATGATTTTGGTAAAAGTTTAGAACGGTTTCGATATAGGTTTCTTGGTATACGTCGTCTGCGTCTAAGAAGAAAATAAGCTCACCTGTGGCAGCGTTGAATCCGTCTTGAAATGCTGCAAGTTGTCCTTCGTTTTTCTTTTTTAAGATGAGATTGATATTTGGGCTTCGATTAGAGGGAATCGTGCCCCCTAAATCTCCCATTCTGGGGGACTTTGAATTTAGAAAATCTTGTAAGACTTGGGCAGATTGATCGGTTGAGCAATCATCTACAATAATGATTTCATCGGCTTGGGCTGATTGATTGAGAACGCTCTCGATCGCATCAATCACATAGGTCTGATAATTATAGTTATTGATTAAAACAGAAGTTTTCATCGCAGTATTCGGCTCAGTAAAGATTTTCTAGAAAAGTTTCCTTCTCGAATATCGGGGCGAATATACGATCGTAAAACGCTTAACTCAATATCCCGTTCTGTCAAAATCCCTGCATCTATCGCTTCATGAAAGTATTGAAACCACAATTCGCCGTAGGGATGATTGTAAGCTTTCCAAGGTTGAGTAAATAGATTGGTATAGTGAATCAATTTCGTTTCCGAATTGTGAAAATCGAATACGTTCCAGTTGGGGTCAAGTTCAGCGATCGCGAAAGGATGATGCTTCAGAAAGGCTGAACTCATTCGATTAAAATCTGTGTAAGTATAGCGCTGCTTTTCGATATCAAGAAAATACCTATCGAGATCAAAATAGCACTTTTCACAATCCATCAGCATTACGCTTAATCCCCAATTTCCACCATATTCTTGTTTAGCAAGAAAGTGGTGAATGCCTAAATCGATCTCATATAACTCTGAAATATCGGTGAGGCAAACTGTATCTGAGTCGAGATAAATTGCCTTGCCCTGATAATTACAAATTTTTGGGATAAGGTAGCGATACAAACTAAATTCAGTGACATTTTGATATTTAATTTTGAGCGACATCGGCGCAGGAACCGG
The DNA here is from genome assembly GCF_026735145.1 of Leptolyngbya sp. GGD. Lineage (NCBI taxonomy): Bacteria > Bacillati > Cyanobacteriota > Cyanophyceae > Leptolyngbyales > Leptolyngbyaceae > Leptolyngbya > Leptolyngbya sp. GGD. Next base: position 829,152 of record NZ_JAPQKE010000002.1, on the reverse strand, counting down.
TTCTTGATCATTTCGCTCGATCGCATTATGAGTCCCGTTCAAAACGTAAATATCTAAATCTTGCTGCGTGTGTTTCCGTAAGGAATAGATTAAAACCTTGCGCTCGACTAAACTGGCTTCTCCAGAACCAATAAAAACTCGAATACTCATCTTGTACCTATTACGATATTCCAAGCTTTGTGAAGTTGAGGCGATTCTAAAACGGCTAACGTATCTCTTGAAGTTGAAATAAACTGATAACCGAAACTTTCAAGATGCTGACGGCATAAGTGCTGATCTGATACGTTTAGATGCTTATGTTCATAAAGCACGATCGCAGATCTAAATTTTTCAAAGTCAATGAGTTTAATAATTTCAAAATCATATCCTTCTGTATCAATATGGATAACATCAATATGATGGATATGATGTTTATCACAAAGTTCTTCAAAGGTTAGACAAGGAACATCGCTTGTCATTAATCGCTCTTCTAAATCTGGAATCCATTGAGCATGTTTTAGAATCGTTGGAAGCGAGAATGAACCAAGCTGGCTATACCATTCAGGTGCATTATTGTCTTGCTTTAAATAGTAGAATTTTTGGGAATTATTTGTATGAGCGATCGCGCTATTTTCCAAAATGATATTGGAGAAATCTTTAAAGTTCTTCTCTAATTCCTGAAAAATATAACGAACAGGTTCAACTTTAACTCCCGACCAATTCCACTTCAAAATAAACGGATAAATTGGATCGCCATTAATCCCATCATTGGCTCCAACTTGAATAAAAAATGGCTGCTGAGTTAGCGAAAGAGCATAGAAAATGCAATCAATTGGATCTTGGAATGCAAAATACCTTAAAAAAGGTGATCGCACAAATTTCCAGGGACATCTTTTTTTCAGAAATTGCCGAATTTTTGACCGAATTCCCATAAGTTAAAAACTCCGCCATTCTGCTTTTGTCAAAATCTTACACTTCTGAGGCAATCCTGCACTTCCAGTCCCAAAGAAATCCCCGCCTTCTACCACAATCGAAACTGCATCTTGTAGATAATCTAGTACTTCAGATTCGCGATAAGAGAAGAAGATAGGTAAGCGATACGTGCCGTTTGCTAACGGTAGCTGATTTAATCGACATCTCACAACGCCTGAATTCGCATTCAAAACAACGTTACTATCTGTAAAACTCGTTCTGAGCAATAGGATAGTTTGTCCTTTATCGTCTGAAACTGCAAAGCTCACAATCACACTCTCTAAAGCTTGACCTGAGTAGTTGACATAGCCAAACTCAAACTCATAATCTACGCCAGATTGAAGAATTTCAACAGCTTGTCCTTGTGCATCTAAGACGCGAAAGCTAGAGACTTTCACTCTTCCTGAACCCGTACGATCGCGTCTTTCCAGCAAAGGAATCCGGCTCATCAACTGATAAGAGTTTTCTAAATAAACGTCGATCGCGGCTTGTACTTCTCCATGAAACGCAACCTGTCCTGCCTCCAGCACGATCGCCTGATTGCATAAAGCGCTAATCGTCTGCATATTGTGGCTGACAAACAAAACAGTTCGTCCCTCTTTTCCCACCTCTTCCATCTTATTCAGACACTTCTGCTGAAATTGGGTATCTCCGACGGCTAAAACCTCATCCACAATCAAAATTTCTGGCTCTAGATGTGCTGCTACTGCAAATGCTAAGCGCACATACATCCCCGAAGAATACCGTTTGACAGGCGTATCTAAAAACCGCTCAACCTCAGCAAAATCAACAATCTGCTCAAACTTGCGCGCAATCTCCGATCGACTCATTCCCAAAATCGCGCCATTGAGATACACATTCTCCCGTCCGGTTAGCTCAGGATGAAAGCCAGTTCCAACTTCTAGTAAACTTGTAACTCTGCCTATCATCTCAATTCTGCCTTGAGTCGGCTCGGTGATTCGACTCAGCAGCTTCAAGAGCGTCGATTTCCCTGCTCCATTTCGCCCAATGACTCCCAAACGATCGCCTGCTTGCAGCGAAAACGAAACGTTATCTAATGCCAAAAAATCTTCGGTCGATCGCTTCTGAGCGTTCCGATTGAACAACGATTTGACGGAACTTGCAATCACATCTCTGAGCAAAAAATTAGGCGCATTCGACTGATGTGCAATTTGATAGCACTTACTCAGATTCTCAACCTGAAGTACTAAATTTGACACATCACACTCCTAGATAATGTCCGCAAAGGTTCGCTCAACACTTCGGAAATAGCGAATTCCCGTCCACACCAACAGTACCACTACCCCCAAGGCTAAAACAAACCCCGGCAGATAAAACGACGGTTCACCCTTGAGAATTGCCCAGCGAAAGCCATCAATCACACCAACCATCGGATTGAGTGAATACAACAATCGCCATTGTGCCGGAATAATTTCCACACTATAACCAACCGGAGAAACATACTGCCCAAGCTGAATCAGAAACGGAATTACCTGCGCCACATCGCGAAACCGGACATAAATTGCAGCAAACCACAAGCCAACTCCAAACGCCGCCAATGCTGCGATCGAGACAAAAAATGGCAGGGTTAAAATTCGCCAAGTTGGAATGTATTGATACCAAATCATCACTCCCAATAGCAACATTCCAGACACTAAGAGATCAACGAAATTCACTGCGATCGCACTCGCTGGAACCAGCAATCGCGGAAAGTAAATCTTCGAGATCAAATTCGCATTACTGACCAAACTCTGGCTCGTCTGTCCCAAGGACGCTGCAAAAAATTGCCAAGGCAGTAAGGCAGCTAAAACCAAAATCGGATAAGGCGTATCTTCTTGTGTCGGCAAGTTCGCCAGATTGCTAAACAGAACCGTGAACACAATCATCGTCAGAAACGGGCGGATCAGTGCCCAAGCAATCCCGATCGCGGTTTGCTTATAACGAACTAGGATATCTCGCCAGGATAAGAAATAGAACAGTTCACGATACTGCCACAAGTCCCGCCAATATTGCTTTTCAGTTTGCCCTGCTTCAATGACCAGTCTCGATTTTTTCATCAAACGCTATTGTAGAAGAATGCAAACTAGACGATTTCAACGCTTCATTGGAAGCATCTCCCAATTTTTATCTATTTTCCGCTATTGTGGGCGAGCGATCGCACTCGTTTGGACAACGAATCGCCGTTTAACGATCGGACTCGCCTTGTTTACTCTAGTCGGTGGGCTTGTGCCTGCGGTGGTGGCATATGTAGGCAAATTGATTGTTGATGCCGTTGTTTTAGCCTCTCAGACTAGACTGGAAAGCGATCGTATGGCAGCGATCGGCTATCTCGGATTTGAAGCGGTTATGGTTGCGATTCAATCGGGTAGTAAACAAGGCTTAGTGCTTTCTCAGTCGTTGCTCAGAGTCTTACTTGGGCAGAAAGTCAATGAACTAATTCTCGGCAAGGCACTCACACTGAATCTGGCACATTTTGAAGATTCTGAATTTTATGACAAGATGACGCGCGCTCGGCGGGAAGCTTCGACTCGCCCCTTGAGCTTAGTCGGTCGAACATTTGGATTAGTCCAGGATTCGCTGACCTTGATTACCTATGGCGGGCTGTTGATTCAATTCTCGGCTTGGGCAGTTGTGATGTTGATGATTGCAGCTGTTCCAGCTTTTGTGGCAGAAACCCGCTTTGCCGGAGAAGCATTCCGATTGTTCCGCTGGAGAACTCCAGAGACGCGAGAACAGAACTATCTAGAATGGTTGATCGGCAATGAGTCCCCGGCAATGGAGATTCGGCTGTATCAGTTAGGAGGCATGTTGCTCGATCGCTATCGGGCGATCTTTCATCGGCTGTATGCTGAGGATCGAGATTTAACGATTCGGCGCGGACTTTGGAGCTATGGACTGGGTTTAGTCAGTTCGGCTGCATTTTATGGGGCGTATGTCTGGATTGTTTGGGAAACGATCGCAGGTCAGATCTCGTTGGGTGAGCTAACGATGTATCTTGTCGTTTTCCGACAAGGACAGAGTGCATTTGCCTCGATTCTCAGTTCAATTGGTGGAATGTATGAGGATTCGCTGTATTTGTCGAATCTGTATGAGTTTCTCGGTCAGGAAATTCCGCGATCGCTCGGCAGTGCCACTCGCGGAAGTTTGCCGGGTGATGGCTTACGATTTGAGCATGTGACGTTCTACTATCCCGAAGCTGATAAGCCTGCACTAAAAGACGTTTCATTCCATTTACAGCCCGGAGAAAAGTTAGCAATTGTCGGCGAAAATGGCTCTGGAAAAACCACGCTGATCAAATTACTGACGCGATTGTATACGCCAACTGAAGGTCGGATTTTACTTGATGGGCTAGATTTACAAGCTTGGGATCTCGAAGCCCTGCAACGTCGAATTGGGGTGATCTTCCAGAATTTCATGAAATATCAATTCAGCGTTGGCGAAAATATTGGCGTAGGCGATGTGCTGAATTTAGACGATCGCGATCGCTGGCAAGTCGCTTCTGATAAAGGCAATGCGATTTCATTTATTAAAGATCTGCCGGAATCCTTTGATACTCGATTGGGTCGATGGTTCAAAACAGGACGAGAACTATCGGGTGGACAATGGCAGCGGATTGCATTGTCACGGGCATTTATGCGATCGAGTGCTGATTTGCTCGTTCTCGATGAGCCAACTTCCGCAATGGATGCCGAATCAGAGGTGCAAATCTTCGATCGGTTTCGAGAAATGACTCCCGATCAAATGGCAATCTTGATCTCGCACCGATTTTCAACGGTTCGCATGGCGGATCGAATTCTCGTCATGTCTGCTGGAACAGTGCTGGAACAAGGAAGCCATGAACAGTTGATTGAATTAGGCGGACGATATGCCCATCTGTTTGCAATTCAGGCAGCGGGGTATCAATAGGACGATTCCCCATTTCCCAAAATGAACAACTACCGATACAACCAAACCCGCAACAAAGAAAGCAACTGTTCAGTATCAACAGGCTTAGTAATATAGTCTGATGCTCCTGCTTCGATGCATTTTTCTCGATCGCCCTGCATTGCTTTTGCGGTTAACGCAATAATTGGCAGCGATCGAAACTCTGATTGCTCTCGAATCACGCGAGTCGTCTCGTATCCGTCCATTTCTGGCATCATGATGTCCATGAGCACAATATCAATTTCTGGATTCGCTTGCAGAGTCTCAACACCTTCGCGTCCGTTTTCAGCATACAGAACTTCCATTTGATGCTGTTCGAGCAGACTGGTGAGCGCGAAAATATTGCGTACATCGTCATCGACAATCAAAATTTTCTTACCCCCTAAGACCGGATCGGCTTGATATAGCTCTTCGAGGATCTGACGCTTCGGCTTAGGTAAGTTCGCTTGAACTCGGTGTAAGAACAATGCCGTCTCATCGAGTAGCCGTTCTGGCGATCGCACATCTTTGATAATAATCGTTTCAGCTAGGCGTTTGAGTTGAGTTTCCTGCTGGCGAGACAGTTCTTTTCCGGTGTAGACGATGATGGGAATTTTAGACAAAGCTTCGTCATGCTTGATCTGCTCAATCAAATCAAACCCGCTCATATCCGGCAAGCCCAAATCCATCACAATACAGTCAATTTGCTGCGCCTGTAATATGGCGAGAGCTTCTTGAGCGGTGGATGCAGCAATACTTTTGACATCTCCATTCCCAATCAGATCCATGATGCTTTGGGCTTGAACTTGATCATCTTCAATCACGAGCAAATTCTTGACGCGCCGCTCAATAAACACTTGAATCTCGTTAAACAGGGTGTCTAACTCTTCAGAGGACACAGGCTTTTGTAAGTAAGCGATCGCGCCGAGCTGTAGGCCTCGTTGTCGCTGATCATCACTCGATAAAATGTGAACCGGAATATGGCGTAGTTCTGGCTCATGTTTTAAGCGATCGAGGACTGTCCAGCCATCTAAATCAGGGAGATGTAAATCGAGCAGAATGGCATGAGGTTTGAATTGCTGTGCGAGTACAAGTCCTGGCTGGCTTCTCAAAGCACAGAGCACTTTGAAACCCTGCTGCCTAGCCATGTCGATTAGAATTTTGGCAAAGTTTGCATCGTCTTCGATGATTAAGAGAATGCGATCGTTGGGATGAATGACCGCACGATCGTCTTCTATCTCAGCATACGGAGCGGGTGTAGCAAGGGGGACAGGCTTGGGAGTCGGCAATGTAATCGGCTGAGGCTCTTGATTGAATGAGCAAGGCAGAGTCAAGGTAAAAGTACTGCCCTGCCCCAATTGGCTGCTGAGATGAATTGAGCCACCTAAGCGATGTGCGAGTTCCCGACTGATGGAAAGCCCTAAACCTGTCCCGCCATATTTTCGGCTAGTTGTGCCATCAACTTGCTGAAAGGCTTCAAAAATAAGCTGTTGCTTCTCAGGGGGAATTCCAATCCCGGTATCCCTGACCGCAAAGAAGACCTGAGAATTTGGCGTGAGTCCGATTTGGACTTTCACGCTGCCTTGTTCAGTGAATTTAAAGGCATTTGCGAGCAGATTTTTGAGAATTTGCTGAAGGCGTTTACTATCGGTGTGGATCACTTCTGGATTTTGTAGCTCGATCGCAAAATCTAAGCCTTTACTGGTCGCAATTTGCCGAAATGAGCGATCGAGTGTTGCCTGAATCTCAGCTAAGTTTACAGGTTCAACTTCGAGCGCAACGGTACCCGATTCGATCTTAGCAAGATCCAAAATATCATTAATCAGTGTGAGTAAGTCATTCCCCGCAGCATAGATGGTACGGCTATATTCAACTTGTCGATCGGTTAAATTTTGGTCTGCATTGTCACTCAGAATCTTCGCCAAAATCAGCAAACTATTGAGCGGGGTTCTCAACTCATGCGACATATTGGCGAGAAACTCAGACTTGTATTTCGAGGAAATTTCTAACTGCTCTGCTTTTTCTTGCAGTGCTAGTAGGGCTTGATCGATTTCGCCGTTTTTCTGCTCGACTTGACGCTTTTGGACTGCCAGTAATTCTGCTTTTTCTTCTAGTTCTTCATTGAGCTGCTGTAATTCTTCATTCGAGACTTTGAGTTCTTCTCGTTGCTCTTGCAGTTTCAGTTCTGACTCTTCTAAAGCCGTTGCTTGCTCTTGCAGAATTTCATTACTATGTTGAAGCTCTTGCTGTCGAACTCTGAGTTCTTCGGCTAATGCTTGCGACTCAATCAGCAAGCGCTGCGTTTGTGCATCTGCTTCGATCGCTCTCAACACGACACCAATCGTCTGGGTCAATCGATCGAGTAAGGTGAGATGTAGCTCACTAAATTCGTGAATGGAAGCAAGTTCAAGCACGGATACGACCTGCTGCTCAAATAAGATGGGCAAGACAATCAGATTCGTTGGAGTGCTTTCTCCTAATCCCGACCGAATCTGAATATAATCGCTCGGCACTTGAGTGAGTAAGATTCGCTGTTTTTCTAGCGCACATTGCCCAACGAGCCCTTCTCCCAAATGAAACTGATTAGAAAGATGCTTGCGGTCGTGATAAGCATAGCTACTGAGCAATCTCAGAACATGGTGTTCTGAATCCATGACATAAAATGCGCCCTGCTGAGCCTCAACTAAGGGAGCAATGTAAGAGAGCATCATTCGCGAAACGGTTTCTAAGTCTCGCTCGCCTTGAATCAAATGCCCAAATTCTGCCAGATTCGACTGTAGCCAGGTTTGGCGATCGCTCTTTTCCAAGCTCGCTTTCAGATTTTCTACCATCTGATTAAACGTCCGGATTAAAACCCCAACTTCATCCGCTCGCGGTAATGGGTGCAATTGAATCGATAAATCTCCATCTGCAATTTTCTCTGCTGTACGGGAAACGTGCGTCAGCGGTTTGGAGATATTGCGGTTGAGTAAAAAGCCCAGAACACCTAGTAGTGCAAATCCAAGCGGAATTCCATATGCAATGCTATTCAATGTATTTTGTCCAGCAAGATTTGCGGCTGTCGATCGGCGATCGAGCAAAACTTGCTCCCGCTTTTTCATGTCTGTAATCACAGTCTGAATCTGTTGCATTACAGGAATCGCACTTGGAACTACGTCAGGTCGTAAGGCTGTCTCCAGCCCTTGGCTTCTTCGGATTTCAATTCGCTTTTCCATGATCGCTAAGCGACGCTCAATCAGCGGCTCCAATCGATCGAGGCTCTGCTGATGAGCGGGATTATCTGAGGACAGTTGGCGAAGCGATTCGATGCGATTCTCGATCGTTGAACGAGCCAGATTGTAGGGTTCTAGGGATTCCTGTTCAGGTCTGAGCAAATATCCTCGGACTGCGCTTTCTGCATCTTTGACCAAGGAAAAAACTTCATCTAAGGCGGTCAAAACTCGATAGGTCTTCGTCACTGATTCTGAAGTGTCAATCAGTTGTCGGGTTCCACTATATGAGACAATGCCGATCGCTGCAAAAATTGCTAGCCCAATCCCAAATGTCGCGCCGATCTTTGTCCCAATTCTCAAACGGTTCAACATTGCAATTGTTTCCGAGCAAGCTGGTTAATTGTCAAGTATGACTCAAGTTGATGCATCTAGCCTGGGATAGAGAAATTTCAAAAGTTGGGATTGTGTCGCAAAAATGGTAGTTTTCACTAAAAAATCGGTACAACTATCACTCGTGCTTTGAATTCAATCATAGAAATTTTAGCTTCAATGGGGGCATATTGAGCTTAATCCCCATACGAGAGAAAAAACATGCTGAGATTGCTGATTTTCCTTGGACTCTTCGGCAGTTGGTTAACGTTCGTAACTCAGGCCAAAGCCCAGCAAATTATACCGGATAACACACTGGGTAGCAAGGTGGATCGATCAGGCAACGCTTTTACCATAACCAACGGCAGCGCAGCAGGCAGCAATCTCTTCCACAGCTTCCGCGAGTTTTCAATTCCCACAGGTGGCTCTGCAACTTTCGACCTAATGAATACGCCTAACATTTCTACCATCTTCAGTCGCGTGACTGGGGGAAGTGTCTCAAATATTGATGGCGTGATTCGCACCATCAACAACAGCAATGCTGTGAATTTATTTCTGATTAATCCTGCCGGAATTCTCTTTGGTTCTAACGCTTCCCTGAATATCAGTGGCTCTTTTACTGCGACGACAGCGGATAGCATCTTCTTTGCAGATGGGATGAAGTTCCACGTGACTAATCCAACAGAGCCGCCTTTACTTACGATCAGCGTGCCAGTTGGATTGCAATTAGGAGCTAATGCCGGATTGATTCAAGTGCAAGGACAACCTCAGAATCCAGCGTCAGGCTTACAGGTTCAGACTGGACGAACTCTTGCCCTAGCAGGGAGTCAAATCGACCTGACGGGTGCGACATTAAAAGCTCCAGATGGACAAGTTGAACTGTGGGCAGCACAAAATGCTCAAATTGCTATGAACAAGCAACCCTGGCAACTGAACAGTTCTACAGCAGAGGCGAACTGGGGCAATATTTCGTTGCGGCAAAGTTCACGCATTGATGCAGGAGGAGTAAATGGTGGAGCAATCCATGTTCGAGGTCGGGGATTGACCTTACAGGATGGGTCGAATATGAGTTCCACAACCTCGGCTGGACAAGGTAAGGGCATCACGATTCAGACGACAGAATTTGTTGACCTTCTAGGGATGTCTTCTCCTGGACAACTTCTTTTATCAGGCATCAACACCTCGGTGGGCAATCAATTTAGCTTTTTGGCACCACCAGGACCACCCATGACTGGTCGAGCAGGCGATATCAAGATCGACACCCTACGCTTACGCTTAGCCAATGGTGCTTGGCTTCAGTCCTCGACTTCTGGTAATAACTCTAGAACGGGAGATATTTCAATTCATGCTACTGATGTCGATTTAGTGGGATATGAAACAGCTTTTTCGTTAAGTATCGTTAATTCAATTGGCACATTGATTACGGCTAGAAACAATAATCAGAGTGGACGAGTTTCAGTGGATGCCCAACGAGTTCGCGTGCTTGATGGGAGTCGCATCAGTAGCAGTTTGTTGGGCGGGAATGGCACTGCAGGAGAAGTCTCAATTCGGGCTGCGGAGAGCCTTGAAATTCGAGGGATAAACCCGAATGGCGGAATTACTAGTGCTGTACTCGCTTCGATCGAAGCAGGAGCAAGAGGACAAAGTGGGCAGATTACGATCGAGACAGGAAGTTTGATCCTAGCCAATGGTGGATCGATTACTAGTGAATTGGCAGGAGCGAGTAACACATTCTTTGGACCAAGACCGGGGGCACAAGGCACAGCAGGCAGTATTACGATTCGAGCCAAGGATGTGCAGGTTAGCGATGTCAAGATTGATGGCTTTAGTAGAAGTTTGACTGGTATTACAGCGTCGCTAGGCAATGGTGCGGTGGGATCAGGTGGAACTATCAACCTCACTGCAGACAACTTGCGAGTCCTCAATGGCGGACAAATCACTAGTGCAGCAGAAGGGCAAGGAGCTGCGGGCAGCATTATCCTCCAAGCGAAAAACATTGATGTTCAAGGGGTCTCTCAACCTTTATCTGATGGGCGTATCTTACTGAGTACAATTTCTTCTGCAGCGGCTGGTTCCTCTGCTGCTGGTTCAGTCAATCTCCAAGCAGACATAATCCGAGTAGACGGTGCAGAACTATCGGTCAGCAATCGCGGCACAGGAGATGCAGGTAACCTGAATCTCAGTGCAGGTAGTATTCTGCTCAAAAATGGGGCAAATCTTCAGGCAGAAGTGAACGGGGGAAATCAAGGGAATATTCAACTTCAGGCAAGAGAATTACTCTTGCTCAGACAGAATAGTAAGATCATTACGAGTGCGACAGGGCTTTCTACAGGCGGCAATATTGCCATCAATGCCCCAAATATTTTGGGTCTGGGCAATAGTGACATCGTGGCAAACGCTGAGCAAGGACGTGGCGGAAATATTCAAATCACAACTCAGAACATTCTTGGACTGCAATATCGCGATCGCTTAACGCCGGAGAACGACATTACTGCAAGCTCGAAATTTGGCATCAATGGCACGGTTCAAGTCAACAATGCGGGGGTTGATCCGAATTCTGGGCTGATTCAACTGTCTACGGATATCCTCGATCCAACTCAGCAAATCACAGCAACCTGTGCTGCTAATCAAGGCAGCAGCTTCGTCGTCACCGGACGGGGTGGAGTTCCAATCAATCCGATGCAAGATACAAGGCACGATCGCACTTGGAATGATGTCCGCGATTTGTCTCATTTTCCAAGACTGGCAATCAACGCGAAGCACAACGCTGAGGCAATGCTTCAACCAATCGCATTGATGGAAGCCACAACTTGGTATCGCAATCTCAAAACTGGAAAGGTCGAAATAGTCGCAACCCAACCTGCAAAGATCTCTTCAACGGCGACTTGTGCTGCAACTCCCTAACAATATTGAGTGCGATCTCGAAGTTGCGATCGCACTAAGGAATAAGCCACCCAACCGAAATTGGAGTTTGGAAAACTCTAATTTCTCACATTAAGATTCGCCTTCTGGCACAAATTCTAGCGCGACACCGTTCATGCAGTAGCGCTGTCCAGTCGGGCGCGGCCCATCTTCAAATACATGTCCTAAATGTCCGCCACATTTTGCACAATGTACCTCAACACGGGTCATAAATAGCGATCGATCAATACTCACCTCGATCGCGTTCTCGAGCGGTGCATAAAAGCTAGGCCAGCCTGTCCCGCTATTAAATTTGGTTTCAGACGAAAATAGCGGCGTGCCACAGCCCGCGCACTTAAATGTTCCTTTGCCGTATTCCTTATCTAAAGGACTGGTTCCGGCTCGTTCTGTACCATGCTTTCTCAACACCCGAAACTGCTCTGGAGTCAGAGAAGCCTTCCATTCTTCTTCCGTTTTGTTGATCTCAAATGAGTTGTTTTGAGTGTTCACAATGCTGTCTCAATTCACGTGTCTTTTCTTCTGTAAGTCTAGCAAATCTGGTTCCTCTGCATGAAACCTGGACAGGACGGATGCCCGCCCTATCAGCGAGAAACATCGAGCTAGGCTGTTGGAGGAACTGGAAAAGGCTCGCCTGTCTGTAAGATGAAATTGTGTCCTCGGTTGCAGTAATTATTAATACATTTTTTCTGTCTTAATCCTGGAAATAATGTAAGGCGGATTTCTCTACGATTTATTGCTGGATATGCCAAAGCGTCGCGATTTTTTGTTAGGTAGTGCTGCAACTGCAACTGCTGTATCGATGTTTCCTCACGTGAATGCTCAATCTTCTAAACGCCCTGAAATCAACGCTCTACAACAGGGCTATGTGGGTCAGTATCAAGGCGGTGTTTATCTGCTTCCAGCAAATTCTGAAACGGTGCAATGGGGTTGGTTTAACAATGCAGAACCGCCTCGTGCCCGCATCAAATCCGGGGATACGGTGGTGATGGAGACGATGATGGCATCGTTGAATCAGATTTTGCCAGGAAGCTCGATCGAAGCGATTACCAAACTTCGGGTCGATTTTCCGGGTCGAGGCCCTCACTCGGTTACGGGGCCGATTTTCGTTGAAGGTGCAATGCCGGGCGATGTTTTGAAGATTAAAATCAACCGCATTGTTCCTCGCAGCTACGGGGCAAATTGGAACTTACCGGGCAATTTAAAACTCGGTCAATTTCCAGATAAGTTTACTCAAGCTCAAGTCAAACATTTCTATCTCGATTTGGGTCGTGGAATGACTGAATTCCTTCCAGGTATTGAACTTCCAGTCCGCCCATTTCCTGGAATTATTGGCGTGGCACGGGCTGAGAGTGGTCAATATAGTACGGTTCCACCAGGTGCTTATGGAGGAAATTTGGACTGTCGAGAGCTTGTGCAAGGCACGACGATTTATCTGCCTGTATTTGTCGATGGCGCATTGTTATGGTCGGGCGATTCTCACGCAGCGCAAGGCAATGGAGAGATTAATTTAACGGCGATCGAGACGGCTTTTAGTGAATTGAATATCACGGTTGAAGTGATGAAAAAAATGCCGTTGAGTTTTCCTCGCATTGAGACACCGACGCATTGGATCACAATGGGCTATGATCGCGATTTAAACAAAGCGATCGACAAACTCGAAGAAGAAACCGTGAAATTTGTTTCTGAGTGGAAGCGCTTAAGCAGCAAGGAAGCCCGACAGTACATGCAAGATTATGGCATGTGCCATGTTGCTGAAGTGGTGAATCAGGTGAAAGGAACTTACTGTATGCTGCCCAAGCAGCCCACTCCGAAGGTTGCGCCTGCTGCGGTCAAAGATACTCGCGATAGCTATGTGACGACAGCGACGAATGCGGATGCAATGGCGGCGATGAATAGTTCAGCCATGCAAATGATTGAACGAATTGCAGATCTGAAAAAACTGTCTTTAATTGATAGCTATGCCTTGGCAAGCTTAGCAATGGATACGCGAATCGGACGACTTGAACCGGGTGCAAGAACGATTCATAATTTGCTTCCACGCTCGCTGTGGGTGAAGAAGGCAAAGAGTTGATTTTCTGCGAATTGAGCCGCTGGCTTGCCGCTAAATCTAGAACAATCAACGCTTAAGAGGGTGTTTTTATACGTTTAAAACGCCCTCTGAGCAGCTCATGGCAATCAAACCACAAAAATGATGGCGAGAGCAAGCTCTGGTGACGGCTTTGTAGCGTTATTTGCCTACGGCTGATTTTCTATGTTTCACAATGTTAGAGCTACCACAAGCCGGACATAATACGGATTCTAAAACTATAAGTTCACCCATAGCGTTTTGAGATTCTATATTTACATCGGGTGAGCTACTTAATAGGTTTTTGATTGAGGGGGATTTGAATTAAAAATTCCGTACCTTCTCCCGGTTGAGAGCGGCACTCCAAAATCCCTTGATGCCGCTCAACGACTACTTGATAGCTGATAGCCAGCCCCATGCCAGTGCCAACACCAACAGGCTTCGTAGTAAAAAACGGATCAAAGATTTGTTGTGTTATGTCTGCTGTGATCCCCGGACCATTATCCGTAATCCGAATACTGATATATTGATCATCTGTAATATCTGTAGAAATCTTAATGGTTGGAATAGCCTGGTTTTGATTTTCTTCTAGTAATGCATCAATTGCATTATTTAAAATATTCATAAATACTTGGTTAAGCTGACCTGCATAGCACTCCACAAGGGGCAGGTTTCCATAATCTTTAATCACTTCAATATTAGAAGCTTGTGAATTAGAAACTTGTGAGTTCGCTTTTAGCCGATGCTCCAAAAGTGTCAACGTGCTATCAAGCCCTTGATGAATATCTACTTCCTTCAAGCCTGCTTCGTCTAAACGCGAGAAAACACGCAAGGATAAAACAATTTCTCGGATGCGTTCTATTCCCACTTTCATAGAAGCCAATAACTTCGGAAAGTCATTCAATATGAATTCCAAATCGGCTTCTTCGCTTTTGGCTTGAATTTCGCTATCAGATGTTGGAAACTTTCGTTGATAAAGTTGTAAGAGTTCAATTAGTTCTTGAGCATACTGATGAGTATGACGGAGATTGCCGTAAATGAAGCTAATTGGGTTATTGATTTCATGGGCAATTCCAGCAACAAGTCGCCCCAAACTCGACATTTTTTCAGCTTGAACTAGCTGCGTTTGAGTGTGTCTTAGATCGAGTAAAGCTTCTTTTAATTTTGCCTCTGTTTGCCGTCGTTCTTCAATCTCATTGATCAATGATTTCTGTGTATTTTTAAGCTTCAATTGAATATTGATGCGGGCTAAAACCTCTTCGATTTCTATTGGTTTTGTGATGTAGTCAACTGCTCCCATCCGTAATCCTGCAAGCTTGTTTACAGAATCTGAAAGGGCTGTCATAAAAATAACAGGAATATTTTTGGTGTTCTCATCCGCTTTGAGGCAGCGGCAAGTTTCAAACCCATCAATTCCAGGCATCATCACATCCAGTAGAATCAAATCTGGCTGGATGAAAGGTAGCTTCTCAAGGGCGATTTCACCACTTTTAGCTACAGAAACATCGAATCCTACATTATTGAGAACATCCAGCAAGATTTTGATGTTGTTGGGAGTATCATCGACGATCAATATGGAATTTGAAGCTGTCATATTCATGGTTCTAAACTGTTATGGATCAGAGTGGGCTGCATCAATTGAGCGATCGCATCAATCTCAAATTCATCTACGAGGGCTAAAACTTTACTGGCAAAAGCACTATATTGAGGATTTATTTGCTGCAATCGTTGAGCCTCTGCTTGAATCGTGACGACCCGACATCGTTTCACAGCTTCATAAAGGTCTTCGAGTTCGGCAGCAGGTGGAATGATCAGTTCTGTTTCAGCGGGTTGAGCTGCTATCTCAGAAATTTGATCAGCGGGTTGATAAATCCATTGCAGATGGAGCAGTTGTTGCAGTTGCCTGAGTAATTCATCAGCTTGTACAGGCTTGGGTAGGAAATTATCACAGCCTGCATCGATCGCTTCCTGACGATCAAAATCAAAAACACTGGCAGATGATGCAATGACGATGGTATTTTGCAATTCAGCAGACTGGCGGAGGCATTTCACCATAGTCCATCCGTCCATAATGGGCATCGCTAAATCTGAAATGATTAAATCAGGGTGAATTTGAGTAGCGATCGCCAAACCCTCCTCGCCATGATTTGCCTCAAAAACTTCAAATCCAATTGGCTCCAACAAATGTCGGATGACTGAGCGATTCTCCCAGCGATCATCTACGACTAATATCTTCTGTGTCTTTCCTTCAAATCCCTTAATCTCTCCAAACTGTGTTGTTCTAGACGTATTTCTCCATTCCAGCGCTTCGGGTAACACGACCTCAAACCAGAAAGTGCTGCCTTTTCCAGGCTCGCTCTGCACTTCGATCGTGCTTTCCATCAGAGTTACGATTTTTTTGCTAATCGCTAATCCCAGCCCTGTTCCTTCACTTTGCTTCGCAGAACTGCCAACCTGCTCAAACGGCAAAAAGATCTTTTCTAACTGCTCAGGAGACATTCCTACCCCGGTATCTTTGACCTGGAAGCGAATTTTGAGTCGTTTGCGAGGGTGATCTTCAGCTTCCTGCCAAATCGCTGAATTGATCCCATGCTCAACTTGGACGGTAAAGCTAACCTCCCCTTGGTCTGTGAATTTAATTGCGTTGCTCAACAAATTAATCAAAACCTGACGTAACCGTTTCTCATCCGCATGAATTCCATTAGGGAGATGAATGTCAGGTTGATAGGAAAACGTAATCCCTTTTTGCTCTGCCTTGATCCGACAAATCTCAATCACCCCTTCCAAAAAAGATGGAAAATGCAAATCTTTTGGGAAAAGCTCCATTTTTCTGGCTTCGATTTTGGAGAGATCAAGAATATCGTTGATTAACACCAATAAATAGGAACCACACTGGTAAATGGTTTCAATCGCTTTGTGATCTGTATGATTTGAATGTTTAGCCCGGAGAATTTGAGCGTAGCCCAGAATACCGTTAAGCGGGGTACGCAACTCATGGCTCATATTGGCCAAAAACTCGCTCTTAGCCTGATTCGCGCGATCGGCAAGGAGTTTGGCCTCCCTTAACTCCATCGTTCTTTCTTCGACTCGAAGTTCTAGATCATCGTTGGCTTGCTGTAATTGAATATTAGCTCTGCGGTTTTCTGCGAGTACAGCACACAAAACCAAGGTTGTGACGGAAAGAACACAGATAAAAGATTGTAGAAGACTCAGGGATTGTGTAACAGATTCTCTAGCAAAAGAGCCAAATCCACGAGCAGTTCCAAACGTTGAAATAACAGAAACGACGAGTACTAAAAGAGTTGCTTCCCGTGGTTCAAACCGAAAGGCTGCCCAAATTAGAAGAGGAATCATCATATATTCGATTGGATAGCCTCCCCAAAATGCAACTCGACTCACAGCAATGGAGAGCAGTAACAGGAAGGTAAATTCAATCAGCTTTTGTTTTTGGTTACGAGTGACTCTAGTTACTGTTGCGGCATAAGCTCCCTTAAAACTTCCCCACGATTTGAAAGAATAGAACCAGGACAAGCCAACTGGAGCAATAATCAACATCCCAGCGAATACAGCCATGTACCAGGTTCGCCAAGTAAACAGAAAATCTGTCCACGGTGTGATTCCGTAAAAACATAATGCTCCCGTAGCAATGGTGGAACTTAGGACTGGGTTCACCATCAACAGCAACACAAATCGGAAAATGTCGTGCGATCGCTCCAGAGGATTTTCGCGTCTGATAAACTTGCGAATCAAAAATGCCGTCACCAAGGCATCAGAGAGGTCGCCTGTGGCAGTGATCGCACTCAGCAGCGGATTATCAGGATAGAAAAGTAAACAATTGCAAAGCCAGTCTATCAGTAACAAGGCAGGCCAAATCCGATAACCCAGCAGTAAAACTGCAATCAGAAAAACACCAGAAGACGGCCAGAGTGCTGTGTATGCCCCTTGGTAGGACAACGCTCCACCCAATTTAACCAGACCGTAGTGAATTGGGCCGAGAGCCAGGGCTACAAGAAAAACAGTCCAGTTCAAAACAGGTAGAAACTTTCTTCGTGGAACACTCTGTTGCATAACTCTCTTGTGGGTAGGGTCTTCTGGTCGCCAAGCAGGACCCTGTACTACAAGAGGCAACGAAAAATCTATTGAACAAGCTCATGATTTCGTTATCTACGCCCCTGGGGCTTAGCGGGCATCTAAGAATACTTAGAGTGTGCCCCTGAGCAGCCCATAGTTAACGTGATTCCGTTGCATCAAGATTGACTGATTTGCATATTTAGTAACCAAGCTCATGGTTGAGTATCCTCGAATTCAGGAGAATTTTTCAGCTTGATCCAACGCTTCAAATTCTTGCCAGCAGAGATACATCGATCGTGGAATATGAAAACATCCTTTCCACTTGCCACCTTTGAGATTGAGTAAGACTTCACCTCGTCGATCGAGATAGCCAAACCATTCTTCATACTCTGCATCGGCAAAATGTGACCAACTATAGTCATGGACTTTCTGATACCACTTCCAACAGTCAGAACGCCCAGTCAAGCGGTATCCCATGACTAACGCAACGAGTGTCTCAACATGAACCCACCAAAGTTTCTGATCCCACTCTAGTTGCTGCGGTGGATGACCTTTTACATCCAGAAAGTAGTAGATTCCGCCGTACTTTTGATCCCAGGCAAAATTGAGAGTACGGATGACCACATCAATGCATTGATTGATCAAGTTGAGATTATTGCTGCGATGGGCAATATCCATCATGAACCACATT
The DNA here is from genome assembly GCF_026735145.1 of Leptolyngbya sp. GGD. Taxonomy (NCBI): domain Bacteria; kingdom Bacillati; phylum Cyanobacteriota; class Cyanophyceae; order Leptolyngbyales; family Leptolyngbyaceae; genus Leptolyngbya; species Leptolyngbya sp. GGD. The sequence continues at coordinate 810,968 of NZ_JAPQKE010000002.1, read as the reverse complement.
GCTTCAATCCCATGACCGGGATTAATCACGCGACCTTCAAAGCAATCGACATGGGAACCATCTGGAGCAACGTTTTCATAGAGGAGATTCTCGTCTAAAAAGTCGGTCATCACCTCTTGAACTGTGGCTTCGAGGACTTGATCGAGCGTTGTTTTTGGAAGGAGCCACTCCATTTCCAAAGTGAGATTCGCGAGAATCATCGGAACAGATAAGCCTTTGAGCGATCGCGTTCCTGGATAAGCTTTGTTGTAATTTCCTTTTGGATTGGTTTGACGGCGCAACACATTTTGATATGCCTGAAGTGCGACCTCGCGCGCCCAATCCTGACCCGATGCGAGTGCGAACTGACTAAACGCCATTGCCGCAAAGCAATCTGAAAAAATGTTGTAGGGCTGAATCAGAGGTTGACCTGATCGATTCAATGAGAAATACCAATTTCCCTCCGGATCTCGCCCGTGATTGGCTAAAAATTTTGCTCCATGTTCTGCAATGTCGAGCCAACTGGAGCGCTTTTCTAGACGATTACAGAGCATGGAGAATGTCCACACTTGGCGATTTTGCAGCCAGATAAATTTATCGGTGTCATACACCTTGCCAGTGCGATCGAGACAAGTAAAGTAGCCACCGCATTCAGTATCGATCGAGTACTGTTCCCAAAATGGCAGGACGTTATCGAGGAGCGCAGTTTTGTACAGGTCTGCTAGTTGCCGAAAATCGCGCTCCATACTGTGTCTCCTAAAAATCCGCCTTTTATCTTAGAACGGAATGTCGTCTAATTCAGGCTGTGATTCTAATGCTGGAGCCGCTGGAGCTTTTGCCGCACGTTTCGGAGCCGCGCTTGCCACGGGAGCAGGTGCGCTCGGCGTTGCAACTGGCGCTGCCGCTGTCACAGAACTCGATACCGAAGCTCCATTCAATGCATAAATTTTCTGAATCGTTAATTCAGCCTGCTTTTCTTTAAATCCTTCAGGACGATCAACGGTATTCATGGTCAACCGACCTTCAAGAATCACGCGATCGCCTTCGTGATAATTTGCCTGAATTTCCTGTGCCAAATTGCCCCAACCGACCGCTTTCAATTTGGTGGGCGGATCTTCAGGACGCAAGCCAGAAAATTCGATACGCATCTCAGCGATCGCGGTTTGATTATCTGAGGTGTATCGCAGTTGCGGTTCTTGAACAATGTCCGCCAACAGAATGATGCTGTTCATAGACCTGTGAGAAAGTGAGTGAACGTTATTCTACAGTTGATCGATGGGTTGTTACGAATCGATTTTGGGAGGTGGGGAGTTGGGAGTAGGGAGATGTGTTTCGTTTTCTCTCCCTACCCCCAACTCCCCTACTCTCTACATTTTAGTACACATGCTCTACCCTTGCCTCCTCAATCCCTTGTTCTTGATAGACAAATTCCTGAACTCGTAAGCGATATTCTCGCAGTGTTTCATCGACCCAACCGCGATTTGGGCTATTGGCATAGACGTGAATTAATGGCTCTGTTGCATCCGGTAAAATTAGCACCCAGCTATCACTGCGTTCTGGGTTGAAAATCTTTACCCCGTCGAACGTCTCTAACATTTCTGCGGGATGGCTTTCGACTAAATGCCGCATTAATGCGCCTTTGACTGTCCAGGGACAGCGTACCGAATAGGTTTTATGGGACACTCGCGGACATTCTGATCGAATCTGTGCCAACGTGCGATCCTGCAACGTTAACATCTCGATCAGTTTCGCAATGCAGAACATTGCATCAAAGCCAGGATGTAATTGCGGGAAGATAAAGCCCATCTCGCCACTTCCGCCTAAGACCGTGCTGGAATGGGCATGACAGGCTTCCATTAACGCAGTCGGGTTCGCTTTAGTGCGAACTACTTTGCCATCGTGACGACGGGCAATTTGCTCGATCGCGCTCGACGCATGAACGGGAACAACCACTGTTCCACGGGGATGGGCGGTCAAAATCATATCGACCATCAAAGCCGTAAGCGTTTCTCCTCGGATGGGACTGCCCGTTTCATCGACTAAGATGAATTGCTCACCGTTGGCTGAAACTTGTACTCCAAAGGTTGCTTTCAACGCTTCGACAACGTGACCTAATTGATTGAGCAGCGTTTCTCGATCGTTTAATGATGGCGCAGTTTGCGTCAGACTTGCATTTAAGACCACCGCATCACAGCCAAATTTTGCCAATAATTGCGGTAAGACTGCACCCGAAACCGCATAGGCATAATCGATGATCACTTTTGAACTGCTGGTCTGGATGGCTTGAATATTCAGATGTCGCTCAAATCCTCGGCTATAGATATCGAGCGCTTGATGCACATTCACAACGCCGCCAATTTCATGAATCGGAGCACGACGAAAATCTTCTTTGAAAAATGCTCCTTCGATCTTTTTCTCGATCGCTTTCGAGACGTTGATCCCGTTGCGATCGAAGAACTCAATCACAATATGATCTGACTTATCAGGATGAATCCGAATATGCAATCCTCCCGCGACTCCTAAGGTTGGAACCACCGATCGCGCAACTGGGATTGCTGTAGCTTCAAGATTTTGGATATTGATCCCGACGGACATTAATCCGGCAATCATCGATCGAGATACCATTCGCGAAATGGTTCTTTGATCCCGCGAAACGGTGACTTGTGATCCCGGTTTCAAAGTCGAACCGTATGCCGCTCCTAACTTCACGGCAAATTCTGGAATCACATCGACATTTGCTAAGCCCGAAACGCCTCGCTGTCCGAATAGATTCCGATGTGCGGTATATCCCCAAATCAAATTCGTATTCAGCGTCGCCCCAGCTTCAACGCTCTTACTCGGCCACACCCGGACATTGGGACTAATCAGCGCTTCTTCTCCCACCGATGAGAGCGGGCCGACCACTGCGCCTTCTAACACATGCGATCGTCGATCAATTCTCGCCCCGCGTGCAATCACACAAGCCCTGAGATGCACCTCATCGCCAATCATTGCACCATTCCAAATGATCGGGCGCTTCAAATCTGCTTCGTTCCCAATCGTCACGTTATCCCCGATCGCGGTTCCGGCTTCGATGGTGACACGCGACCCGATGCGGCAGTTGTTGCCAATAATCACGGGAGTTTCAATTTTGGCAGTGGGATCAAGATAAGTATTCTCTCCAACCCATAGTCCGGGCGATCGCTCAACATAGGCGAACTCTAATTTCACTCGGCGGGAAAGTCCAGCATATTGCGCTTCCCGATACGCGTCTAAATGCCCGACATCGCACCAGTACCCGTCTGCGACGTAGCCATACATCGGTTCGCCCTTGTCGAGCAACAGTGGAAACAGATCCTTTGAAAAATCCGCCTCTTCATTTTCTGGTAGATATTGCAGAACTTCTGGTTCAAGAATGTAAATCCCCGTATTGACGGTATCTGAGAAGATTTCACTACTCGACGGCTTTTCGAGGAAGCGTTTAATACTCGCATTTTCATCGGTGATTACCACGCCAAATTCGATCGGATTGGGCACCCGAGTCAAAATCAACGTTGCTTTTGATCCTTTCCGGTAATGAAATTCGATCGCAGCAGTGAGGTCAAAATCGGTAATACTATCGCCGCTAATGACTAAAAAAGTATCATCCAGTAACTCTGCAATATTTTTGACACAGCCTGCTGTTCCAAGGGGTTGATCTTCTTCAACCGCATAGGTCATCTGCACACCAAACTCGCTGCCATCTTGAAAATAATCGCGCATCACATCTGGCAGATAGTGGAGTGTCGCGATTATTTCTCGGATCTGATGTCGCTTTAGCAGATCAATAATGTGCTCAGCGATCGGACGATTCAAAATTGGAACCATCGGTTTTGGCAGATCACAGGTGAGCGGTCTGAGTCGAGTTCCCGATCCGCCTGCCATTAGCACCGCTCGCATAGAATCTCCTTAAAGTAATCGATCGCATCTTTACCTAATTTGACAGTGCTAGCTTTTTTCGGGCAACCTCCCTCACAATTATTAGCAATTGGAAGAAGGTAGGGAGTAGGGAGTAGAAATACATCTCCCCACTCCCCCATCTCCCCACTCCCCACTCCAATTGCTAGAATCTTGACATCACGAATTTGAAGGATTCCGGTATGGTAAAGCTATTCCTATTTGTCGCCTTAGCGGTTTATGTCGTCGGTGTCTATCGCTTTTGGAAGGGATTTCGCCGCACCAACTTTAGCCAAGGCAAAATTTATTTAGCACTGCTGTGGCCCGCCTTAGTGTTTAATCGGTCTTATCGTCAAAATTTCACCCGTGCATTGAAAGGTTAAAAACATTGAGCGTACAGGATTGGAGTCCACGAATTGTCGCGATCGCCGAACGCTTTAATCGCGAGTATCGAGGAGAGGCGTTTGATTTGCCCGCCGAAGTTGAAGCGATGCCGATTTTTCGCGATCGAGTCGCGGGAACGCTACAAGCAAAAGTGACTTCTCCATTTTGGCAACTTGCTCAGCCGCAAAAAAATCAACGCTGCTTAGATATCGGCTGTGGCGTTGGTTTTTTTGTCTATAACTGGCGCGACTGGAATGCTTACTACGCGGGACAAGACGTGAGTAAGGTCGCCTGTGACGCGATGAATACTCGTGCCCCCCAGTTAAACTCAAAGCTGTTTCGAGGCGTGAAACTTGGGGCGGCGCATCAGTTAGAGTATGATGCGGCTCAGTTTGATCTGGTGGTTTCGACTGGGGTAAGTTGCTATTCAGATGTGGATTACTGGCAGTCGGTTGTGACGGAAGTGAAACGAGTGCTCAAACCGGGCGGAGTGTTTGTGTTTGATGTGCTCGATCCGGATGCCGCTTTGGCTGAGAGTTGGGCAATTTTGGAGACTTATCTAGGTACAGAGGTCTTTTTGGAATCGCTCGCGGATTGGAAGAAGCTGATCCAGTCTGAAGGAGGCAAGATTGTCAAAACGCTCCCCGGAGAGCTATTTCAGTTGCATAAAGTGACTTTTTAGAACGCTTCAGAATTCAGCAGGCGCAATTATGTCTCGACCTATTTTCACCTTCGGTAGTATCAACATGGATCTCGTCGCCCGAGTTCCAAAATTACCCAAGCCTGGAGAAACCCTAACTGGGTATTCATTCTCAACTGTTCCGGGTGGGAAAGGCGCAAATCAAGCGGTTGCAGTTGCAAAACTGGGTGGCTCCAGTCAGATGGTTGGGCGAGTTGGTGATGATGCGTTTGGACAAGAATTGTTAGCGAGTTTAAAAGCGGCTGGAGTGCAAAGCGATCGCATTTTCATCGATCGTTCAACCTCGTCTGGAGTTGCCATGATCGCGGTAGATGACCGGAGCGAAAATCACATCATCGTGATTCCCGGTGCGAATGGAAACGTCGATCAATCTGACCTCGATCGCTTAATGCTGACGGATTCGTCGATTTTATTGCTTCAGCTTGAAATTCCGTTCGAGATCGTTCAAACTGCGGCACGTTCTGCTAAAGCAATTGGGGCAACTGTCATTCTTGATCCTGCTCCCGCTCCTGCCGTTTTTCCAGATGAATTGTACGGTGCGATCGACATCATTACCCCGAATGCCACTGAAACAGAACAGCTTGTCGGATTTCCAATTCATACTCAAGCGGATGCCAAACGAGCCGCCGAAATTCTGCAACAGCGAGGAACGAAGACCGTGATTATCAAAATGGGCGCTCAAGGTGTCTATTGTGCAACCGAAGACGATCGCTTCTTTATGCCAGTTTTTCCGGTTGTAGCAATTGACACGGTTGCGGCTGGAGATGCATTTAATGCGGGGTTAGCAGTCGCATTAGCTGAGGGGCATCCAATGTGGGAAGCAGTGCGATGGGGAGCGGCATCGGGAGCCTTGTCAACGACAAAATCTGGCGCGCAATCCTCACTGAGCGATCGAGCAACCCTAGACGATTTCTTGCGTAAACAAACAAAACCCTGAGTCAAATTTGACTCAGGGAAGGCTTTTGACTACTGATCAAATATCGATAATCAAATGTTTATATAGAGAGGAGAGTAGATAAAATCAAGTTTAGAAAAATTATTTAGACAGAGGCTCTAGCTTGGGAGAGAGCTAACTTGTTTTCAGTCTAGAGATAGAAGCGATGAACTATCGTAAGGCATAGGTTAGAGATTGTCTTCAGATCGGGAGTCCCTCTGAAGCCCATTTTCCGTAGGTTGACCATACATGCAAACCCTGGCGCAGATGGATATTTTAGTCGTCGATGATGATCCCGATACTAGGGATTTGCTTCGATTCATGCTTGAAGATGAAGGTGCGATCGTTACCGTTGCGCCCAACGCGAAGGAAGCATTATCCCTACTTGAAAGAGAACTTCCAAAGCTATTAGTCAGTGACGTTGCGATGCCTGAAATGGACGGCTTTGAGCTAATCGGGCGGGTGCGCGAACTCCCCAAAGGTGAAACGCTTCCTGCGATCGCGCTGACTGCTTATGCGCGTGAAGAAGACCGCCAGGCTGCGCTCAGATCCGGATTTAATGACTACCTGACTAAGCCCGTTGATCCTTTGGAACTCATCCGGCTGGTTCAGCAATATTGCTTGGCTTTCCCGCCGGATGCTTAAACCGATGATTACTTTCTCTGCGCTTGCGCGTAGCGTTGATTGACTGCTTGCCAATTCACAACATTCCACCAGTTGGTTAGATATTCTGCGCGACGATTCTGATACTTCAGGTAGTAAGCATGTTCCCAAACATCATTGCCTAAAATCGGATAGGCATTAGGATTGCTCATCAGGGGATTATCTTGGTTTGCGGTTGAAGTGATGCTGAGCTTTCCTTGGCGATCGCTGACGAGCCACGCCCATCCACTGCCAAAGCGATCGGCTCCAGCTTTATTGAACTGCTGTTTAAATGCATCAAAACTTCCGAAGGTTTGATCAATTGCTTTTGCGACAGCCCCAGTCGGCGTGCCTCCAGCTTTTGGAGCCATAATCTGCCAGAACATCGTGTGATTGACATGTCCGCCGCCGTTGTTGCGAATCTTCGTCCGAATTGCCTCCGGAACCTGGTTGAGATTCTGAATTAAACTATCAACACTTTGCTTCTGAAGGTCTGGATAAGCCTTTAGAGTCTCATTAATGTTATTCACATAAGTTGCATGATGCTTATCGTGGTGAAGTCGCATCGTTTGAGCATCAATGTAAGGCTCTAGGGCAGCATAATCGTAAGGCAATGGATCAAGCTTTGCGGGGGAAGCACTCAACTGTGGTGCTGCTGAGGGAGCCGCATCGACTTGGCTATTAGACTGACAAGCAAAAAACAATGGAACTAGCAAACCGACGAAAAGGATGAGGATACGTCTGAAAGTTGTTTGCATAAGAACCTCTCTATTCCTAGAATCACTCAGACAATACCATAGGCGATCGGCAACTTCGTTCTGATGTGACCTCGCTTTACAGTCCTAATGAAATCGTCATAAGCCCTCTGTCTTAGGGCAGTTGAAAGCTTATGACGGTTCCTGATACAGCGCGTTCTGTAGCTTAAAGTGTGAACTCAGCAAACTCATCCTGTTCGGTTGACGTTGGCGGAGTTTGATACTTCTGAGTTTGAATCAATTCGCTCAAGGTCAAATTCGGATTCTGCTGGATTAAGTTCAAAGCAGTCATGAAATCGCGAATAATTTCACCTGGAGTGAGGCGCGTCTCAGAGCCGACTTTTCCGCCGCGGACTGCACTGATAAAGGTTGAAATTTCAGAAGCAGTGAATTGCTTCCGCATCTCGTAATGATTGAAAAATACGATCGAGATTCGCTGCAAAAGTAACTGCAATTCTGGTTCACTTAATGCCTCTAATCGAATCACAGGCGCACTTGTATCTGCTTCATCGGATTGAATGACGCGACTTTCAGCCGTGCGACGTTGCCAAGCTGGATCACTATACAATCCGCGTCTCGGATCTTCGAGAAACTGAGGGGTTCCGCCAATCAAAGTTCCCAGATGGCTGACCTTCCCTTGCATCGCATCATTGAACATTGCTAGAAGCTTGTCATAGTTGTTTTGACGCGCGATCGCGGTTGAAATCTTCGACAAGTGGATGACTTCATCCAAAATGATGATCAGTCCTTTATAGTCAATGTCTGCTGCAAATCGAGCGATCAACTTCACATAGTCATACCAAGAATCATCATCAATAATGACTCTGACTCCCAAAGCTGCTTTAGCTTCGGTCTTAGTGGAAAACTCACCGCGTAACCATCGCATTGCGGCTTCTTTTTTGGCTTCATCATTCGATCGATAGCCTGTCCAGTAAGCGATGATCACCGTTGCAAAATCAAATCCATTGACTAAATCTGCAACATCTTGCGTCACTAACCGAATCTGAGCTTCTACCTGTTGATCGAAGCCTTCGTCACTCGGCTTCATGCCTGTGTCCTGAGCCACCTGTGCCTGAATGGCTGCAATCCAGCGTTCTAGAATGAGGGTGAGCGCACCACCTTCCGGTCGGCTTTTCGTTGCCAAATTTCGCATCAATTCGCGGTAAGTTGCAACGCCTGCGCCTTGACTGCCAACTAACCGTCGATCGGGTGTGATATCTGCATCTGCAACAACAAATCCCTGTTCCATTGCGAGATTGCGAATCAATTGCAGGGTAAAGCTTTTCCCGGCTCCATATCGTCCAATCACAAATCGAAATGCGGCTCCGCCATTTGCCACATGCTCAAAATCCTGCCGAATGGCTGCAATCTCTTTTTCTCGTCCGACTGCAATATGCTCTAAACCGACACGTGGCACAACTCCTGCACTCAGAGCATTGACGAGAGCAGTGGAAACGCGCTTAGTAAGTTTAGGTTGAGACATAGAGAACCAAAGAATTTCAGAAATTCACAGTAACACTAATTATGTGTCCCCGTTCAAGTAATGCTGCCAATCAATGTTCGGCATCTGCTCAAACGCTTCGTTGAGACATTTTCCCCATTGTTGGCGAATCTGAGTTAAGTAAGGCGCATCAATGTTTAAGCTCAGGCGATATCGAACTTTGAAACTATTCGCCTCATACATGACTAAGTTGATGGGCGGGCCGACTGAAATGTTAGAAATCATGGTCGAATCGATCGATAACAGCGCACATTTCGCAGCTGATTCGATCGAGGTTTCAAAGGACAAGACACGATCGAGAATCGGTTTGCCATATTTCGCCTCGCCAATCTGCAAAAAAGGCTTTTCTTTCGAGGCTTGAATGAAATTGCCTTGACTATAAATCATGAATAGTTCTGGCTCTGAACCGCGAATCTGTCCGCCGAGGAGCACGGTGCAGTTGTAATCAATGCCATCTTTCTCAAGCCAGGGGCGATTTTGTTCCTGAACTTGACGAATCATGTTGCCGATATACCGCGCAATTTCAAACATGCTCGGCAATGTGTGCAGGCTGACTTCTGCTTTTGCGGTGATGTCTTGCTGCATTAAAGTCAAAGCGGACTGCGTGATCGACAAATTGCCAGATGTGCAGAGCAAGATGGTGCGATCGTTGTCGATCGAGAAGTCAAAGAGTTTCCGATAGGTCGAGATGTAATCGACTCCCGCATTCGTTCGAGAGTCTGCCGCCATTACGAGTCCTTCTTTTGTGAGAATCCCAAGGCAATAAGTCATACGGGTAGAGTAAAAAGTCTATTAGCACTACTCTACGATGAAGTGGGGAGTGGGGAGTGGGGGTGTTCCTTTGGTAGCTTCCTACTCCCTACTCCCTACTCTTATTTAGCATTTACAATTGCAAACAGAATTCCTCTCCCTATCTCCCCATCTTCCGCTTCATCTCCTCCAACTCTTCCTGCGTTTCCCACTGCTGAAACTTCTGCTCTAACGGGTCATCGATCTTAGTTGCACTCTGATTCCAGCCATCGACTGCCCAGCGTTGTGAAGCTTGAGCGGCTTGGGTTGCTTTCACCTGTTTGATCTCAGTCTGCAATTCTTGTCGTCGAATCTGGATTTTTTTCTGTAACTCTTCTGTCTGCTGAATCCGTTCTTTGAGAACTTGCATTTGTCCCCATTTCTGATTGCCTTCGCGTAAGAGCGAAGCTTCATGTGCCTCGGCTGGTTCTGCTAAATCCTTGCGTCCTGCTGTTCTTGCTTTCTCAATTCGCACATGCCAGCGCTGAATTTCTTGCGCTGTCGTCAAAATTTCTGCTTCGACTTGTTTTTCTCGCAACCGCAAATCTGCTAACAATCGGCGCGTTTCCTGTTCTTGTTCATACAGCTTCTCTTCGAGTGCTTGTAATTCAAGCTGCGGATTGTTCTTCAAAAACTCATCGATGCGAGTTTCTAGAAAACGCCCAAGATCGTCGAACAAACCCATAAACTGCTCCAAGAGAAAGGGACAGAGGAAGAATTCTCCCCTGCCCTATTCTAAAGTTTTTGTCCGATCGAGAGCGATCGAACCTCGCCATTCCGTCGCACCGTGACGTAATTATTGTCAATATCGACGACGCTCCATCCGCTCGACCCAATGCTCTCACCAATGTAATAGCGCTGAGTCACACCATTCATTTCAAATAAAATTGCAGATTGGGTGGGGTCAGTCGCGATCGCGATGCCGCGTAATAATCGCTGAGGTTCTGCTGCTGGAGCTTGACTCGGCAGGATGACTGGAGCCACTGGAGCGTTTGGTTTGGTTGCTAAGGGATTACTGGCTGGATTGATCGATAAACGCTCTAGCGCAGAAGAAAGCCGAGAGAGAACTTGGTTGAGTTCTTGCGGATTTTTACTGACGGCTGTGCCAACGGGCATCGGACTGGAAACAGAAGGAACATTGATCACGACTGGCGAATTGAGTTTGGATGCAGTGGGATTTCCTGCAACTGCAACCGGAGGAAGACTATTCTTAAGGGGTGTGAGATTTGTCGGCTTATTTGCAGCTTTGCGATCGATAGTTTCGAGCGATCGCTGCATGTATTTTGCAAATTGGGCGTTTGTATCTTTCGCAGGTGTTTTAATCGTGGTGGAAGTTGCGATCGCAGAGGGTTCTTGGGTCGCGATTGTGAACCATCGCTGAATTGTTCCTCGTTGAATCAGCCACGCTGAAGCGGCAGCGATTGCCGTTAAGCCGAATGCGATCGTCAGAAATTTCAGAAGTCGATTGCTGTGAGGCTTGAGCGGTTCTGCTGCGATCAGTTCATCCATTTCGGGCATGGAACCTGCCGAATTCCATTGAGGTAAGCGGGGCAGGGATGCTGTGGAACGCGGCACGATCGAGGAAAGTGCGGGAGGCATGACGATTTCGGGTGATTTCTGCGGTTGCGCCCGAATCGGTTCAGGTGGGGGAACGCTGCCGGAGAGGAGATCTTCCACATCCTCAAACAAATCATCCATGAGTCGATCGGCGTAGGCATCGACTTGAATCGAGGGTTGAGTTGCAACGAGTGCGCCGCTGATGTTTTGAGGCATAGCTTTGAGTGCAAGGGCGGATATGTGGACTTTCTGGAAACCAGAACAATGGGATCGATTTTCAGTAGGCGATTTTTTGCCGCGATCGTGGGTTTCACGATCGGTTTTTCGAGTAAAATCTTCGATTCCGGTCGTACTACGTGTTTGGAATTATACTCACGAACTTTTTTGACGGCGCAGTTCTGATTCACGATGCCCGGATTCTACGGAGATCTGGTGCGATCAGTGGGGAGTGGGGAGTGGGGAGTGGGGACTCTAAGCGCGATTTGCTCGATCGAAAAGGTGGCCCGTTATGAGGCGGGAGGGGCGATCGCGATTCGACTGTTGCAGATTTGGGGGATTGGGGGTGGGTTAGTCGTCTGTGAAGCGATCGACAGTTAATTCAAATCCTGGGAGAACATCTTCGCCTGAGAGGATTGTGGGGAGTGGTTTTACTTCTTTGGCTTGTCCTTGGCGGTAGATTTCGACTTGTTGATCTTGTGGATTGAGTAACCAACCGAGTCGGACTCCGCTTTCTAGATATTCCTGCATTTTTTCTTGCAGCGTCTTCAGATCATCAGTGGCGGAGCGTAATTCGATCACAAAATCGGGCGCGATCGGGGGAAATTTTTTGCGTTGGTCTGGAGTGAGGGCTTGCCATCGAGACGATTCGACCCAGGCTGCATCGGGAGAGCGCTTCCCGCCTTTTGGAAGTTTGAAAATTGTTGAGGAGCTAAAGACTTCTCCGAGTCGAGTTTGACGATTCCAGATGCCAAGATCGATGATGTAATCCGCTTCTCGTTTACCGCTTTCTCCGCCGACGGGTGACATAACGATTAAGACTCCTTCTGCATTCTGTTCGATGTTCCATTCGGGATTGTGGAGGCAGAGTTGGTAAAACTGCTCGTCGGTGAGATGAACATGGTTGAAATCGAGTTTGAGGGGAGACGTGAGTTCCATATTGCAGTCCAAAGGTTGGTGCAAGAAAGAGGATGCTTTTATCGTACTTCTGAACTGGTGGGGTCAGGAGATTGACTCGGCTTTGCTTTGCGGAAATTCTTTCATTCTGTGAGTATAAAAGAGAGGTCTCCCGGTTGGATGTTTGATTATGCAGAATGAGACGACTGTGCTTGATTCTCCGCTGTTGATTTTCATTTGCTATGCTCGCAAAGATAATCAAGATGATGCCTTCAAACGCCGATCGCTAGATCGACTTCTCGACCATTTAAAGCCATTGGAACGTCAGAGAAAGGCGAGGATTTGGTGTGATAAGAAGATCGATCTGGGAACGCAGTGGGATGACGAGATTCATACGGCACTGAGTTCGGCAAAGGTGGCGATCGCGTTAATGAGTCCTTCGTTTTTTGCGTCGGATTACGTTTGCGAGAAAGAGATGCCGAAGATTTTTCAGCAAGTCGATGCCGGACAGACGATATTACTGCCGATTTTGTTGAGTCCGTTTGATTTGGGATCGGCTGAGTTTTATTACTTGGATGCTCAGGGTGAAGAAAAAGTGCGATCGCTGATTGATTTTCAGGCGGCGAATGGGATGGAGAAGCCGCTGATCGGTTTGCCGGAGCATGAGCAGGATGCGGTGTTGCTGCGGGTGGCACAACGGGCGCGGGAGATCGTCAGCGGAAAAAAGTCTGAGGTTCCCATCGGTGGGGAACGGGGAAAACATACACCGAGTAATTTACCGCGATCGCAGACGGAGACATTTGTGGGGCGGGAGGTGGAACTGCGCGAGATTCACGATCGTGTGCAAGATGAAAGTCGGTTGGCGATTTTTGCGGTGTCGGGGATGGGGGGCATTGGCAAGACGGAATTGGTGTTGCAGTATGCAATGCGGTATCGCAATGCGGGGATTTATTTGGGGGCGGTGTGTTGGGTGAATGCTCAACAGGAGATTGGGTCGCAGATTTTGGGGTTTGCTCGATCGTGTTTGGGGTTGCAGTTGCCGGAGTTTTCGGATTCGAGTGAGTTGGTGGCTTGGTGTTGGGGACATTTTCCAACGGAGTCGAGTCTGGTGGTGTTTGATAATGTGCTGGACTATGCGGACATTGAGAATTTTCTGCCGCCGGTTGAGGAACGGTTTAAGGTTTTGCTAACGACGCGATCGCGGATTGAAAGCGAGGCAGTTTCGGTGTTGTCGATCGAGACTTTGCAGCCGTTGCAGGCGTATCGATTGCTATATGAAACAGTTAAAGATGAGCGTCGGTTTGAGCGAGAGCAAACGCAAGCCGCAGAACTGTGTGAATGGGTGGGAGATTTGCCACTGGGGATCAAATTAGTCGGGAAGTTTCTGAAAGTAGAGCCGGATTTGTCGATCGTGGAACTTCTTGCGGAGCTAAAGGCAGAGCGGTTGAAGCAGGATGGCATTAGTCAGATCGAAACAGTCTTTGAGTTGAGTTGGGAGAGGCTGAACGCGGCAGAACGACAGTTGGCGATGCTGTTGGGGACGTTTGGGAAAGCAGCGATCGCGTGGGAGTTGGTCGATCGAGCGGTGGAATTTTGTCGAGAGGAAACGGCGTGTTTGTTGCTGGAGCCAAAGGCGTTGCGGCGAGGGCGGAGAAAGTTAGTTGAGTTGAGTTTGCTTCAGCGATCGGGAGAAAACCAGTATCAAATCCATCCGCTCTTGCGGGAGTTTTTTAGAAGCAAGATGACGCAGGAGGAACAGCGATGGATCACAACTGCGGTGGCGATGGTGATAATTGAAATCGCGAAAGAAATTCCGCAAAGTCCGACGTTGGAATTGATTGGCTCGGTTACTCCTGCAATTCCACATCTGCAAGCAGTAGCAGAAGACCTGATGAAGTTGAAAAGTCGGGAAGAATGTGGGATTCCAGACGATGATGATCTGACTTGGGCATTTATTGGAATTAGTCGATTTTATGAGGGACAAGGACTTTATGCCGATGCTGAGCCTTGGGTTGCTGCGGGGTTAACGGTGGCACGATCGCTGCTAGAAGAGCAGCATCCATTGGTAGCGACGAGTCTGAACAATTTGGCAGTACTTTATCGCACTCAAGGACGATACGAGGAAGCGGAACCGCTGTATCTCCAAGCGTTGGAATTGTATCGAACGCTGTTAGGAGATCAGCATTCATTGGTAGCGACGAGTCTGAACAATTTGGCAGAACTTCATCTCTCTCAAGGACGATACGAGGAAGCGGAATCGCTGCACCTCCAAGCGTTGGAATTGTATCGAACGCTGTTAGGAGATCAGCATTCATTGGTAGCGACGAGTCTGAACAATTTGGCAGGACTTTATTTCTCTCAAGGACGATACGAAGAGGCGGAATCGCTGTACCTCCAAGCGTTGGAGTTAATGCGAACGCTGTTAGGAGAGCAACATTCATCTGTGGCGACGAGTCTGAGCAATTTGGCAGGACTTTATTTCTCTCAAGGACGGTATGAGACAGCTGAACTGCTGTGTATCCAAGCTGTGAAAATTGGACTGCAAACATTAGGAAAGGATCACCCTGATGTTGCAATTCGGTTTAAAAATCTTGCAGGACTTTACACAAAGCTAGAGCGCTACGTAGAAGCAGAGCAATTGTATCGACAAGCGATCGCCATCTTTTACAATCGGCTCGGAGAAGCGCATCCTTACACTCAACAAACTTGCCAAGGATTTATCTATTTCTTAGATCAAGTGCTGCGAAAGGGTCAAATTTCCGAACTCTCGGATCATCCGATGACACGATCAATCCTTCAACAATTGCAAAGCGCATCAGAATAAAGAACGGTAGCTTCGCTTCTGGGAGAGTTCGCAGGAAGTAAAGCAGCGATCGCTCTTTTCAAAACTGCGATCGTCTAGAAGCCTCTGAGAACCCTTGCCCCTTGCCGCCATCCTCAACAAATCGCCTAAAATAGTCGCATCTGCCGTGAATCATTTGCCACCATGCAGCAATATTCGATCGAAGAAATGCGAGAGCGATCTCAAGATGTCCTAGACTCCGCAACCAGCGAACCCGTCATTTTAGTCAATCAATCTCGACCCAGCTACGTTGTGCTATCCGTTCAAAATTATCAACAACTCATCGATCGATTAACCGAACTAGAAGATCGCGCACTCGGCAAACAGGCTGAAACTGCACTCCAAAACTCATCCCTGATCGGAACCGAGACATTTGTCACCGAACTTCAGCAACTTGCCAACTTAGACGATGGCGACCAGTAGCAAAGATGGCAAAACTGGATGGTCTAGCATCCGTTCTCGAATTTATCAAAGGACTTCAGCCCAAAATCGCGGCTCAAATCTCCAAAAAAGTTCTCATGTTAAATCTCGATCCCTTACCTGCGGATAGCAAAGCCCTCAAAGGTTACGAGGGGTATTATCGAGTAGACTCCGGCGAATACAGAATTGTTTACCGCTTTGATCCAGAAGCAGATCTCGTCGAAGTGATTCTAGTCGGCAAACGCAACGATGATGAAGTCTATAAACAACTAAGCCGATTGCTTGATTAAACCGCTTTGCCAATCCGTAAACAATCTTGCAGAATGCCACCTTACACTCAACGACTTGGCGAGAAGTAAAGCAGCGATCGCGGTTTTGAGCAGAGCGATCGCACTTGCGATAATCGATTGAGATTTAGAGCTAGAAAATTTAGATCTGGATCGCGATCGCGGACACTTTATCTAGTTCAATAGAATTTTGTCCTATCAACGATTTATTGTGTTTGAACAAATCTTGCAGCGAATGCAGGAAAAAATCCATCAAAACCAATATGTCATGACGCTCCACGCCGAAGAAGAAATGGAAGACGACAACCTCTCCATTCTTGATGTTGAGCAAGCTATCCTGACAGGCAGTATTCTGGAACGTCAGAGTGATCGAGTAACAGGCGAATGGAAATATCGCATCTGTGGCATCACGCTAGACAACTCCGAAGCAGAAGTCATTGCTAAACTTGGAGTAACCGATAAAGTTGTCATCATCACTGTGTACCTTCTCTAAACTCCTGCTGCTGCCATGCTATGTGATATCTGTGGACAAGGAAACGCTCGAATTCGACACATCTCTCGGAGCTATGGCAAAGGCGAAACTCTGCTCGTTATCGAGAACGTCCCCGTGATTAGCTGCCCAGATTGTGGTGAAAGCTATCTCACTGCCGAAACCCTCCATCAAATTGACCGCATCAAACGCGATCGCAAAACCCTAACGCAAGAACGCCCCGTAGAAGTCGCTACATTTGTCTAGTCCCTGTCCTGGCTAGCTCATCACACCCAGAAAGATGGTCAACTGAAAAGCACGTTGCGTTTGAACATACGACACGCTTGCAATTCAGTATTGAGCGATCGTAGTTTTGAGAAGAGCGATCGCAAATTTCGCCAGTATGATCAATCTACACATACTTAAATCGCCCGTATACGATCGCCGCTTATGACAAATTCTCTCATTCCTGCCCTACGAATTCTCCCCAACGCACTGCCCATTGACGGAGCCGTGCGTTTAGAACTTGAAGAAGGCATTCCCATCTTCAAAGCCTCTGAACTCGTTCAAACCCGTATCGAAACCCTACTCAGCAAACAGCAAACCAGCGAACTCACCCCAGAAGAAATTCAAGAACTCGACAGCTACGAAGAAATGGACGACTATCTTGGCTTTGTCAATCGCACCCTTCGCAACCTGCACCTCACTCAAAGCTAAAATCCTTCGCTCGTAATGTCATCTCGTAACAAACTCTCACCCGAACTTCAGCAACAGATCCGCGAACGCGCTAAATTCCTATGCGAATATTGCCACGCTTCAGAAAAATGGCAATACGTGCAATTCACGATCGATCACATCATCCCAATTCGCCAAGCTGATCTTGCAATTGGAAGACATCCACCCCTACAAGATGCGATCTTGAAGGAATCGCTACCCTAATCTTCAATCGAAAAGGTCGATCGAGAAACCTCGATCGACCCTTGTTTGCAGACGTTCCCAAGCTAGATGACTCAGTGTAACTGACTAACGATTAGTCTGCACTTCTTTTATCTCAACATCATCTGCACTTGGACGTGGCTGATCCGCAACCAACTTCTGCGGAGTCGAAAAACTCGAAGCCGACTCCTGCGCCAAAGCCGTCCATTCCGTGTGGAATACACCTTCTTTGTCCGTCCGCAGATAAGTATGCGCCCCAAAATAATCGCGTTGTGCCTGCGTTAAATTTTGTGGCAAGCGATCGCGACGATAACTATCGAAATAATCCAGCGACGCACTAAATGCCGGAACCGCAATTCCATGCCGTGCCGCCGCCATAATCACCTCACGCCAAGCCGATTGACGATCGAGAATCGTCTGCCTAAACTCCGGAGCCAACAGCAAATTCGGCAGCGTCGGATTTTCGATAAATGCGTGCTGAATCTTACCCAGGAAGCCCGCCCGAATAATACAGCCGCCCTTCCAAATCCGCGCACATTCCGCCAAATTCAACTCATAGCCATAGTTTTGCGACGCAACATTCAGCAACGCCATCCCTTGCGCGTAAGAACAAATCTTCGAGCAATACAGCGCATCTCGCACTGCATCAATAAACGTTTTGCGATCGCCCTCAAACTTCGGACTCTCATAGCTCAACTGCTGCGAAGCCTCCATCCGCTCCGTCTTATAAGACGACATAATCCGCGCATTCACCGCAGCAATAATCGTCGGGATCGCAACCCCCAATTCCAACGCATCCGTCACCGTCCAGCGACCCGTTCCCTTCTGCCCCGCAGCATCGAGAATCAACTCAACCAAAGGCTTCTGAGTATCGGGATCAAAGACTTTGAAAATATCTGCGGTAATTTCAATCAGATACGAATTCAACTCAGGAGTCTCATTCCACTCCATGAACACCTGATGCAACTCGTCCTGAGTCAATCCGCCCACATTTTTCAGCAAATCATAGGCTTCTGCAATCAACTGCATATCGCCATACTCAATGCCGTTGTGCACCATTTTGACGTAGTGACCCGCGCCACCTGGCCCAATGTAAGTCACACAAGCCCCGTCATCTACCTGAGCCGCAATCTTCGTCAAAATCGGCTCTAGATATTCATAAGCCGTTCTCGTTCCCCCCGGCATCAAGCTTGGCCCATTCAATGCGCCTTCTTCACCGCCACTCACGCCCATACCAATGAACGTAAACTTAGCCGCTTCCAGCTCACGAGCACGACGCGCTGTATCGGTAAATAAAGAATTACCGCCATCAATGAGAATATCTCCTTCATCCAATAGCGGTTTCAACTGCTCGATCATCGCATCCACAGGCGCACCCGCTTTCACCATGATCAAAATCTTGCGCGGACGTTCTAATGAAGCGACAAATTCTTCGATCGTATAAGTCGCCTGAACATTCTTGCCGCCTGCCCGCTGTGCCATGAAGGCATCGGTTTTTTCGCGGCTGCGATTATAGACCGAAACTGGGAATCCGTTCCGCTCAACGTTGAGCGCGAGGTTCTCGCCCATCACGGCAAGACCAATTACACCAAAACTTTGTGCCATAAAAATTCTCTGCTAACTCTGTAACAGCCAGAAGCAATCGTTCCTTCAACGGTAACTCGATCGCACTTAGAGTAGCCTGGAAGATTACATTAAGACTCTGGCTCAAGAATGATTGAGTGCGATCTCAACATTGCTTGAGCAAAGCATCTCAATCAAAAATGGCACTGTATGCAATTGTTGCAATTGTCAACAGCCTCACATAAATTGCGAACACAAAATTATTTTAAGTTCCGCAGAGCAACTTCCTGGTTTTTACGGTAAGCCTGAGTTCGATTTTTAGCGACATCCGCACGAGCATGATTGTTCGGAACTTCAGACATCAACCGTGAAGCCGTTCCCCACATATCCGCTACTTCTTGCCACTGAGCCGGGGTTTTGGCATCTTTACTCGCTTTGGCTGCTCGTTCTGCAACTCGGACTGCGGTTGCAAAGGAGTCACCATCTTGCTTAATACTGCTTTTCCAGGTTGATTGAGGAGAATCTGCTGCTTGTGGAGGCTGCCCCGGCAGAATCTTGCCGCCGGTCATGGCATAAACCCCGAGTCCCGCCAACATCAAGCCTGCCGTCAACACCACTCCACCCAAAATCCCGCGATTGAATTGCCGTTTCTCGCGTACAGCTTGGGGAGAAAGCGTTCGGGGCAGATCATCGCGCTCACTGAACGTCTCTCGTAAATCTTGAAACATCCCTTTAATTGGGTTCGGTCGTCGCAGCGCAATCTCTTGTGCCCAAAGCAACTGCCCATCGGGATCGCGATTGATTTCCTCAAACCAAAGCAACTGCTGCTCGCGCACAATTCGACAATTGATATTGACTCGTCGCACATTGCGCGGCGAAATCGACTCGAGAATCTTGCGAATGCGCTCGGTAAGGGCGGCTCGATCGAGCTGTTCCGCAGTCGCCGCTTCACAGAGCAGTTGCAAAACCCCGTTTGCGAAAATCGCACGAGTTCTTACGCCTGAATCTGAAAGCTTATCATTCAGAACTTGAATGATCGCTGCAACGCTCCCTTGATGAGCTTGCCTGTAGATATCGTTGACCGGACTTACAATCATGAGGATTTATTAGTAAGTAAACGAATAACCCTGACTCGGAAGGCTCTACGATAATATATCTCGTGTTTTGGTAATTAGAGCAAGCATAACTTTCAAAAAGGACATTTTTTTGTCTAAAAAACGCAATTCTGACCGATATCTTACGTCAGTATTTCTAATGTAAATGACGCGAATCATTAAACCGACGAATTTGCCATAAGTCTGTATTGAAGCGATTCTGATTTTGCAGTTCCCATCGCGATCGATCAATCCAAAACTCAAACAGGGCAGTATTGTGCGCCCGTAATCGCCAAGATCTATCGCTTCCTAGTAATTGAGCGATTAAGTGTTGCAAAATCCAGCTATGGCTAACAATCCAAAGTTGATCCCCATCGCGATGACGCTGCATAATTCGATCGAGAAATCGTTTCGCGCGATCGCGGGCATCGTATAGCGTTTCTGCTTCTGGAATCGGGATCCAATCCGGCGAACTTTCCAGTTTTCGACACAAATCTGGATAGCGAGTCTGTGCTTCTGCCCAAGTTAACCCTTGAAAAATTCCGTTCTGAAATTCTTTTAATTCTTCTGCGTGTTCGACTGGAATTGTTTTTGGGCTCGGCTCGTCTGCTTCGATCGTGGTTTCGCTATCTGGATCGATCAAATCGCTCACCGCTGCGGGTAGATGCGGCACTTGAAAATAAGAGAGTAAAATTTCCGTCGTTTGCACTGCCCGTTTGAGCGGACTGGTATAAACGTGCGAAGGTCGCCACGATTCAGTCCGAAGAGTCTTGGCAAGGCTCTCTGACTGTTGCCGACCCAGCGGAGAGAGTTCGTAATCGCCGTGACCTTGCATCCGTTTTTCGATGTTCCCGATCGATTGAGCGTGGCGGATAAATAGGAGTTTGAGGACTTTCGACATGAGAAATCAATTCTTAGGGGCGAGGAAGATCGATGGACAGATTTGAGGCGATGAAGATTTTTCGCAGGAAGTGCATTTACAATGCTTAAAGCAGGTTATACGAATCTTAGGTCAGCCTATGTTACTCAAATCCACAACTCGCCACATTCATATTTTTACGGCAGAAGTGCAAAATAATGAGCTAGTTGAGAGCGATAAGGTTCTGACACTAGACGTTGATCCCGACAATGAGCTGCTGTGGAATCAAGATGCACTGCAAAAGATCTACAGCAAGTTTGATGAACTGGTTGAATCTTACAGCGGCGAATCCCTAACGGACTACAATTTGCGCCGAATTGGGTCAGATTTGGAGCATTTAGTGCGATCGCTGCTCCAAAAAGGCGAAATCTCCTACAACCTAGAAAGCCGCGTATTGAACTACAGCATGGGTCTTCCCCAGGTAAAACCGGAAGAATAAGCAGATTGCATCGGCTGCCACACTCAATCTGATAGGGAGATAGGGCACAATCTGAGCCTGGTTCTCCCTACTCCCCACTCCCCAAAATTCATAGAGTTGACGACTACGGTGTCGCCGCTGGATTCGGCACAGGATTCTGAATCGCATTCGGCGCAGGTGCATCCGGCTGACTTGGAGGAATCTTGTCCGCTGTAATTAACGCCTCCATCACCGCTTTCACAATCGGGGCTGCCACTGTCGAACCAAATGCATCTTCTCCTTTTGGCTCATCAATGACTGCTGCTACTACATAACGCGGCGCATCGATCGGAAAAATACTCACAAAACTTGTAATCTTCGCGCCTTCAATATATCCACCATTCGGACCTGCCTTCTGTGCGGTTCCCGTCTTCCCACCAATCCGATAATTCGGAATTTGTGCGGCTTTCCCGGTTCCGTTTTGCACAACCGATTCCATCATTCGCAGTACGGTTTGCGTGGTCTGCGGCGAAAAGACTTGTTTCGGCTCAGGCAAGGTTGCCCGCCAGTAAGGTTGTCCATTCTCATCAAATAACCCTTGCACCACATGCGGCGTTAACAACTTGCCGCCGCTGGCAAGAATGGCTTGTTGTTGCACAAGCTGCATGGCGGTGAGCGAAAATCCTTGACCAAAAGAACTGGTTGCCGCATCAACCGCAGATTCAGAGAAAGTTTTCTGATCTTTAAGTTGTCCTGCTGTTTCAAATGGCAAATCAATTCCGGTCGGTTTTCCTAAACCAATTTTTTCCAACCAAGCGTAATAGGTGGGGCGAGGCATTTGCTGCACAATTCTCACCATGCCAACATTGCTCGAATGCTCCAAAATCTGAGTAATCGTGCTGGGTCCGCGTGCCCCTGCGCTGGAGTAGTCAAAATTCTGAATCGGCCATCCGTCAATTTGGGTTGCCCCTTCATCGTTGATCACTTGATTCGGCTGGATCGCACCTGCTTCTAGCGCGATCGCAACATTCAACGGCTTAAACGTTGATCCTGGCTCATACAAATCCGTCAATGCCCAGTTCTTAAACTGCTCAACTTTTGCTTTGTAGAATTCATTCGGGTCATAAGACGGATCAGATACTAACGCCCGAATCCCTCCATCTCTGGCATCCATCACAATCACAACCCCGCGCTTTGCCTTGAATTTCTTCAACTGCGGTTGCAGGGCTACAAGCGCAGCGCGTTGAATTCGGCTATCAATCGTTAATTGCAAATGCAAATTATCTGACTGTAAAAATCCGCCCGGAATCCGATCTGGCATCATCACACCAGCCCCTGTCCGGCTCAATCGCACCGATTTTACCGATCGCTCTAAAAGATTACTATGCGTATATTCAACACCTGCCTGTCCAATGCGATCGATATCCAAATACCCAACGACATCGGCTGTGAGATTTTGCTGTGGATAAAGGCGCTGCTGCTGTTGAGCGAGTTCTAATCCGTCGATTTGCATCCCTTGAATGCGATCGGCTGCCGCTTCAGAAATCGCATATTCGACGCGAACCCCACTTTCTGCTGAATTAAACCGTTGCAATAATTCGCCCGGGGTCGTTCCGAGAACACTAGAGAGTCGGGTGGCAATTTCCGTTTTCGGAGCTTTAAAGGCGATCGGGTGTGCGTAGAGGGTATAAACCGGACGATCGATCGCTAACGTATTGCCATTGCGATCGCTAATCGGGCGACGGGGGACAAAGGGGCGTAAAAACGTCGTTTGTTGCGATCGCGCTTGCTCCAACAAATCAGGAGCCTGAAACACCTGGAGTCGAACGAGATTTAAGGCTAATAGTCCTGTTGCACCGACGAGAATTGCCCAGACGATAAAGAGGCGACGTGCGCTGGGTTTTGCTTGAGCCGTCCGGAATCGTTCTACCCAATGATCCGCAAATCGCCCGAATGCTTGTGCGGTTGCAGAAGAGTCAAAAACACGTTCATAGGCTTGTTCCACCATCAACGGCAGTTTCGATCTCCGTGGGTTGGGCGTTGGGGGACGATGAGGTGAGGAGGTGGGCTTTCCTCGTTTTGACATGACTAATATCCTATGGGAGCAACGGGCGAAGCTTGCGAAGAGGGAGCAACAGCATTATCGGGGCGCATCGGAGCCGTTTTGAGAAAAATCATATTTTCTGGTTTAGAAGGCACCAGACCCGCACCGGGACGAGCCGACTGATCAGCAATCTGATTTTTAAGAACTTCTCCACTTTCAGTGATTTGGCGTTCACTGCGGCGTAATTGTTCTAGTTTGCTGTATTCTCTACCCCAGAGTTGCTGAGAATACACTGTCCAGCCATAAACAGCAAGTACTGAACCTGCCAAAACAAATGTGGCAATCACTGAAGCCTGCTGAGCCAGAAGCAGCGATCGCAACCATTGAGGGGGTTTTTCCTGATTCGGTAATTGCCGCAGAGATGAATGGGACACCGAACCTAATTTTTTTGATCGTCTAGAATTCAGTGCCGTAGCCATACCACCCTCACAAGTCAAAAGTCTTTTAGGTCGAACTCAATTCAAACCTTACAGCGAACATTGTATCGGGAGTTTTAGTTTGTGAAGACTAAAGTCTATGAAATTCCGTAATCCTACCCGATTGATAGTACTAATCGACTCATAATGCGCCCATCTTCCAATTTGTAAAGGTTGAATTCCGATCCCATTTGCTGCATCAAAGATTGGCAAATGGCTAGATGCAATCCAGGGACTTTATCTAAAGTCGAAGGAGCAAGTAAGTCTACAGCCCGTCCAGCTTCTAGATCTTCGACGAGACGCGGCTCGACCGTGCCATCATCGGTAATTGCAATCTCTAACCACTGTGCGTCAATCGGCCGACACCAGATGTCAATCCGTCCTCCTAGATTGGCTCGCTGGCAGGCAATTAGGAGCAATTCATACAAGACCAATTCAATCTTAGTAATGTCTCCAAAGACCATCGGATTAATTTCATGATGAACTTGTGACCAGAGTTGACGTTGTTTGATCAGATGATCGACGCGATCGAGGGCGCGTCTAACTAATCCAATCATTTGAACGGTTTCGTTTCTCACGGTTAATTGCCACTGTTCATCCCGGATGACTTGGCGTGCAGGTTCGATCGCGTCCTCGATTTGACGCACAAGTTGGGTATGGCGTGGAGTTGTTTCTGGGAGTTCGCTTAGCTTGGACGCGCTAAATTTCACCGTGCGATACATGTCTTCTAAACGCCGATGCTTATACCAGCTCAGACGTTCTAGCCGTTCGCGATCGCGCTTTAAACTTTCCGAGATCATCAAATGGCGACGTGACCAAGCGAGCTGTGCGACCAGCGTATTCAGTACTTGATGTTCTCGATCAATCCACTGCCGCCCCAAACTATCCGCCACCAGTAAAATTCCGGTCGGCTCATGCTCTGGCGCAGTGCGGAGTGTAATGGCGAGGAGCTGACCGATTCCGGGAGCATTTAACCATTGGCGAGTTTCAATAGGAATTTCATCGATCGAGACTGGTAGAACTCCCTCATGAGCGAGGACGCGGTGAAGAAAGGTATCCGTCTCGAGCGAGACTTTCATCACCGGATCAAGATTGAATTTGCGCTCCTGATTCGATTGCACAATTCGTCCAACCCGTCGCCCTGCTGACCAAGCCACCAAAATCGCTAATGGCGCTTCTAACGTCTGACCAATGTATTGCAAAGCTGACTTTTCCAGCAAATCCAGATGCTGGGTTTGCTGAATCGTGGTCAATCCCCATTGAATGGTTTGATAAATTTTCTGCTGTTGTTCATTTTGCTGCTGCAACTTCCACTGTCTCAGGACAATCCCAATCTGCTGAGCAACAATCTTGGTTAATTCGCTTTCTACTTGGCTCCAGACTCTGGGAGCTTCATGTGCCAAAATCACGAGTCCTTGGATAGATTGACCGGGTGCTGTATTACAAACTAACAGCGATCGTACTCCCATTTCGAGGAGGGGCGTTCTCCAAGCTGCAAATCGCAAATCATCTTCTAAATTCTCAATCGCGATCGCATCGGTCGATTTCTCTAACATTTGCCAATCAATCGGACTTAATGATGCGAACCAAGTGGGTAATGTTTTCTTATACTTCGGCTGGATCTGATAGTGAACTTCAAATGCATCGTGATCAGCGCTATAGCTCAAAGCCAGCACCCGATCAATTTTCAAGCGTTGAATCAGTAGAGCCGCAGCATTTTGTAGAGCCGTTTTTCCATCGCTGATGCTGTAAATTGCTTGAGCAACTTTTGCGGTCAACGCCTGATCGAGTTTGATTTGCTCGATCGTAGCTTCCATTTCTTCGAGTGGAGATACCAGCGCGATCAGTTGTGCGGCTGCTCGAATCAACTGTTTTTCTGCATCCTGCCACACTCTCGGTTCATCACTTTCTGCGGCAAGAAATCCTAAGAGTTCATCTTGGTACAAAATCGGCGCAGCAATTAGCGATCGTGCTCGAATATATTCCATGACACGCATGGTAAGGTGAGCTTTGACCATTCCCATCGATTCACCGATCGCAATCACCTGATCTGCTTTGAGTGCCTGATAAAAGCTGCTCATTTCTTGGACTGTTAACCCTGCGGTTTGATCGCTCAAACGTGTCCCTTTTTGACTCGTTGCTCTGCGCCAAAAACACCGATGAGTTCTTTCAAACCAATACACACTCGTTCGCGCAGGCTGAATGAATTGCTGCGTCTGATCGATCACCCGATCCAATCGCTGGTCAAAGTTTTTAAGAAGTCGCAGTTCTTCTAGCATTGCCAGAACTGGGCGATCAATGGGTTTAATTTGCTGCTTTTTGAGTTCTACTTCTGCGGTTTCTAGCGTTGCAGCAAACTCACCTAATGCGATCGAAATCAGCGATCGCTCGTCAGCTTTTGGAAAATTTCCCCATAGCCGCGAGCCTAAAATGGCAACTCCATGACACCGATCCTTAAACGTAATTGGAAAAATGATCGTGCCTTGAATATTTGCTTTTTCAGCAAATCTACGCCATTCATTGGCTCGCTGCTCTTCTCTGAGATCTGGAAGGGTCAGAGGTTTTTGCTGGATCACTGCCTGTTCAAGAATATCGCCTGCTGTCAGTGAAAATCGCTGTTTGAGCAGCGGCGAATCTGAAATTGGGCTTTTTCCCCCTTTACCAATTAAACGATGTTCGGTACGATCGTAAAGTCCGATCCAAACGAGATCGAACATGAAACAAGTATTGAGATAGAGATAAATTGTTTCGATCGCGACAGTATTACCCTCACGTAATTGTTGCAATACACGGCTAAGGGCAAGTAATTGATGTTGGGATTGTGTTGTCTCTTTCGAGTAACCCATGAGCGATCTGTCGGGGGATAACACGGACAGGCACAGTTGCCTACTCGCTCTTTAGAGTGCCCGGAGCGAATTGGTTTTGCACGATATTCCACGCTCAAAATGCGCTACTGTAGCCTTGCTCTCTTGTAAGAACTGATTTTTTACCGTGTCAGATTTTTATCGATCGATGCTGCGTCCGGTGCTGTTTTCTGGGTTGAAAGCTGATCCGGAATTTCTTCATTCTCAGGCAATGCGATCGCTCTCGTGGCTCAGTTCACCGGAGCAAAGCTGGTTGCGATCGTATTTAGAACGCCTGTATGGATATACCTCGCCTCAGCTATCTCAAACGCTTTGGGGGTTAAATTTTCCAAATCCGATCGGACTTGCGGCAGGCTTTGATAAAGATGGCGTTGCAACCAATGTTTTACCTAGCTTTGGCTTCGGGTTTGTAGAAGTGGGAACCGTCACCTTTCACGCTCAACCGGGAAATCCGCAGCCGCGATTGTTCAGATTAGTCGAAGATTTGGCGGTTCTCAATCGCATGGGCTTTAACAATCAAGGAGCCGCAGCGTTACAAGAACGGTTGCAAGATCGAGTGTCTAACATCCCGATCGGAGTCAATTTGGGTAAGTCGAAAATTACTCCACTAGAATCCGCAGCAGAAGATTATCTGAGTAGTTTTCGCTTACTCAAAAGTCTAGGTGATTACTTTGTCGTGAATGTGAGTTCTCCGAACACACCAGGCTTACGATCGCTGCAATCGACCGACCAGTTAGAGCCAATTCTGTCGGCGCTGCAAACTGAGAATCAATCGGAAAAACCTTTGCTGGTCAAGATTGCACCAGATTTAGCAACAGAAGATATTGCTGCGATCGTTGAACTCGCTCAGCGATATCAATTAGCTGGCATTATCGCAACGAATACCACGATCCGACGAGACGGTCTGAAGACTCAGACGATTCGAGGCAATGCGATTCAAGATGAAGCAGGCGGAATTAGCGGCGCACCTGTGAAAGCGCGATCGACGGAAGTGATTCGCTTGATCTGGGAACAAACGCAGGGCAGCTTACCGATTATTGGAGTCGGTGGTGTGTTCTCAGCAGAAGACGCTTGGGAGAAAATCACGGCTGGAGCAAGTTTGATTCAAGTCTATACAGGCTGGATTTATGAAGGTCCAACCATGGTAAAGCGGATCTTGCAGGGATTAGAAGAAAAACTTCAGCGATCGGGATTTTCAGATTTAAAGTCCGCGATCGGTTCAGCGCATCAGGTCAAACAATAGCGACAAAAAAAGCCTGGGCTTTTACCCAGGCAACGAACATTCTTTGAGGGAACTCTTTCTTACTTGATCATGCCCAACAGTTTGGGCTGAGCAGCAGGAATTTGCGGTGCTGCTAATCCAGGCAAGGAAACCATTTGCTGTGCAACAACCGGAACCGCATTGCGAGCATTCTGAGCGACCTGAACCGTTTTCGCATCGTAAGTCTGCGTAATCAGTTTTGGATACAGACCAATCGCAATGATGGGGACAATCAGGGAAGCGGTAATAAACAACTCTCTAGGGTTCGCATCTAAGAAAATCTCTTTGACTGCTTTGCCTTCTTTGCCGTAGAACATTTCACGCAACATTGAGAGCAAATAGATCGGAGTCAAAATCAAGCCTACCGCAGCGAGTAAAAGCACAACGACTTTGAATGCTGAAGTATAAGCGTCGCTGCTGGTGAAACCGAGGAAGATAGCTAACTCACCCACAAATCCGCTCATTCCTGGCAGAGCGAGAGATGCCATCGAACAAATCGTGAACAGGGCAAAGGTCGAAGGCATTTTTTTCGCGAGTCCACCCATTTCATCCATATCCAAGGTGTGAGTCCGATCGTAAGTCACCCCAGCCAAGAAGAAGAGAGCCGCAGCAATCAAACCGTGGGAAACCATTTGCAGAACTGCTCCGCTCATACCCAGTTCGGTGAAAGATGCAATCCCCAACAACACAAAGCCCATGTGCGAAATCGAAGAGTACGCCATCCGACGCTTCAAGTTTCTTTGAGCAAAGGAAGCCAATGCACCGTAGATAATATTTACAATTCCGAGAATCGCCAGAATCGGAGCGAAGTAAACGTGAGCATGAGGCAGCATCTCCATGTTCATCCGAATCAGCGCATACCCACCCATCTTCAGAAGTACACCCGCCAGAATCATTGAAACTGGAGCAGAAGCTTCACCGTGAGCATCCGGTAGCCAAGTATGAAGTGGGAAAATCGGCAGTTTGACACCGTACGCAATCAAAAATCCAACGTAAGCCAGTAATTCAAAGGTCAGAGAATAGTCTTTCAGTCCTAGCTCTTGCATGTTGAAGGTGAAGTTATCACCGTAGAATGCCATCGACAGTGCCGAAACTAGAATAAAGATCGAAGCTAATGCGGTGTAGAGGATGAATTTAGTTGCAGCATACAAACGCTTAGGCCCACCCCAGATAGCAATCAGGATGTAGACGGGAACCAGTTCAACTTCCCATAACAGGAAGAACTGAATCATATCTTGAGCACAGAACACCCCAATTTGTGCGCTGTACATAATGAGCAGCAGAAAGTAGAACAAGCGAGGCTTATTGGTAACTTTCCAGCCTGCCAGCATGGAGAGTGTTGTGACCAGAGCCGCTAGAATGACGAGCGGCATTGAAATGCCATCGACTGCCAGTGTCCAGTTCACACCGATTTGGGGAATCCAGGCGTAATTTTCGACGAGCTGAAAATCCGGATTTTGGAAATCGTAGTGCTTCCAAAAAGCATAGATTGCGAGAACGAGATCCGCCAAACCGACACCTAAGCCATACCAACGAACCGTTTTACCCTGTTTATCAGGGACAAGGGGAATCATGAAGGAAGCGACAAGAGGTAGGGCGATAATGGCCGTTAACCAAGGAAATGAAGTACTCACCATGACATCAGTGACCAGTTTGTAGAGAGATCAGAGGGGGATCGGTGCTTTAAACCGTTTAGACTCAATCCGCTAAAGTTGCCCGATTCAAAAAGCGAGGCTACGGGCGGCGGGAGTCGTGGCGGCGGGGTAATGTCTCAATAGTGAGGCGGCGGTCACAATTCCCACGATCAAACACTTGTAAGGTGCTTGGCGGATCAAGTTGTAGAAGGGAGGAATGTCCAATGAGGATTTCTACCTACTGGAATCATTCTACCCCGGTTTTATTAAGTAAAGTGAACTTAAACAACAGAATGTAGAGGTTTTTGGATTGGACTATCAGATGGTGGAACATAGAATCCCTCTATCTAAAGAGATTTATCAACTGAACATTCTGAATCTTCTCAATGATTCAGAGCACTTTCGGATTGAAGTGGTTGCCTTTCTGAAACCTTTACAATCGTTCACATTATAGTAAGCCGCTGTTAAATATGACAAAAATTTAATAATTGGCTGAAGTACTTACATAGCAAAGGTTTTCAAGAACTTAATAAAAAAGTCACGGAATTCCGTGACTTCTGGCGGTTGAATTCGCGATCGAACTAAAGTCGGTAGATTTAACTTTCAGGCGATGAATGATTTTGCATCCTCCATAAGGATTGACATTCAACGTTCCTCTACCCATCGAGATCCTGGGCTAGAGAGTTGAGCCAAGTCACAACGCGCTGAATCAAATCATTTTTTCTAGCTGAAAACAACCCTGTCCTAGAGTGGCGATTGATTGTAGTAAGCCTTGCTCATCAATCCAGAGCGGCTCGATCGACGCGATTCGTTTTTGATCATGTAATTTAAGTCGTCTGGATGAAGCGATGCTGATAGCGCATTCTCATCGGTAATCTCACCATTTTTATAGAGATCGAATAACGCTTGGTTCAGAGTTTGAGAGCCGTCTGTGCCTTCTTCCATCAGTTGATAAATTTCGTCGATGCAGCCTTTTTGTAGATAATCGCGAATGGTATCGGTATTGAGCATGATTTCAAGTGCTGCTGCTCGACCGCCTTGGATCGTTGGGACAAGGGCTTGTCCAATGACGGCTCTCAAAGCTTCTACGATTTGAATGCGAACCGAATCTTGTTCTTCGGGGGTATAGAAGTTGAGGAGCCGCTTCACGGCGTTGACGGTTCCTTTGGTATGGAGTGTTCCGAGAACTAAATGTCCGGTGAGTGCTGCGCGGATTGCTGTATCGACGGTTTCGCGATCGCGCATCTCTCCAATCAGCAAGATATCTGGATCTTGCCGTAGGGCTGCGCGGAGTGCCTCTTTAAATTCCTGGGTATGAAGTCCAACTTCTCGCTGCGTGATCAAGCATTGATTGGAGGCATGAACATATTCAATCGGATCTTCGATCGTGACAATTTTGCGAGGTAACGTGTCGTTGACATGACGCAGCATTGCCGCGAGTGACGTGGATTTTCCAGAGTTGACAGGTCCAGTGACGAGGATCAATCCTTGGCGTTCTTCAACGAGTTGGGCTAAACGATCGGGAAGTCGGAGTTTCGCGATTGTGGGCACTTCTAGGGAAATGAGCCGTAACACCATCACGCCACCCATCAACGATTGAGCGCAATTAACTCGGCATCGCACAAGATTTGGATAGAAAATGGCAGTGTCTAATTCTTGCTTGGTATGAAAAGCTTCTCGTTGCTCAGGGGAGAGGATTTCTTCTAGAAATTCTTCAAACTGGCGGGATGTGATGGTTCCGTATTGCGCTTGCAGATGCATCTGTCCCTGAATGCGATATCTCGGAGTTTCGCCAACTTGCAGATGAATGTCGGATGCGTTTTGTTCTAATGCATCTTTTACCATGCGGCGAATGGTTCCAAATTCTTTCAAATCTTCGCTCGGCTGATCCAACTCGATCGCACTCAAACTCATTGCTGGAACGCCCTGTGTCGTCAGACCACAATTTAACCGGGCTTGGATGAACCCCTGGATCTGCACACTCGTGTCTAGCTTTTGAGTTTCGAGATATTGCTTCAGCTGCGATGGCGATAAAATTTCTTGGATGTAATGGTTGTAGCGATCGGGTGTGATCAGCGCAAAGTGATCTTGAGGAATGAGTTTGCCCTGTAGTCGGTAAAAAGGAGCGCGACCAATTTGCATATAGAGACTGGAAGCCCCCTGATGATAAGCGTCCTGAACGAGATCGCGAACCGAGGCTGCGGTCTGAGGTGTTGTGGAAGATACCTGAGTAGCAGTCATTTCTAAAGCTGTGACGAGAAAGGGTACGTCCTGATCCACATTCTTACGATCAGGATTTTTACAGATGTGGAATCTACGTAATATTCTTGCCGAATGAAAACACTGCTGTCAGTGCTATACGGATAAGTTTTACGATCGCTTTACAGATCTAGAAGAAAAGACAAGTCCTTGCAAGGCTTTGATTAAATAGCCAATTTGACCGTAACTGTAAACAAGATTTTCAAACCGCTGAGTTGGGTTCGTCGCAAATTTGACGGACTTGTACAGTCCACGAATTAAGCGTTCTCCCCCACGACGAAATTGACCGATTCCAGCTTCGCCTGCAATTTGTTCGCGATAACATTCGCTAATGCCTTGCCACCAACCGCGATTGAGAAACCACTGTCGTTTGACGCGCTCCGGAGCGACATGATGCGCAACATGAGCATCCGGAATATAGGCAACTTCCCAGCCCATTTGCAGGGCGCGATTGGTCATGTGAAGTTCTTCATTAGAAAGAAGATTTTTACCAACTCGTCCTAGATTCGGATCGAAGCCGCCAATCTGATTGAGAAAGGTTTTCCGGATGGAGTAGTTCAAGCCGCGTGGGGTCAGTCCGGGGCGATCGATGTTAACGACCGAATCTCCTAAATCATATGCCCCTAAATTTCCGGCAAGTCCATCCGAGAGCCAGTCTGGAGCCGTCATGTCATCTGTCCAGATTAAAGTGACTTTGCCACCCGCGATCGCGAGGTTTGGATTATGAAGGTAGGCGTTATAAAGGGTGGTGAGCCAATGCGGAGAGGCGATCGCATCGTCATCTAAGTAAGCCAAAATCTCGCCGTGGGCAATTCTTGCACCTGTGTTGCGGGCGACGGATAAGCCGATTTCAGGTTCATGAATGTAGCGAATTTTCGGGTTCTTTAATCGAGCTTCGACGACTTGACGAGTGCTATCGGTGGAGGCGTTATCGACGACGATGATTTCAAAGTCTGCGAAATCCTGGGCAAGCAGGCTATCGATCGCTAAACCGAGATAGCGATCGCGATTGTGGGTGCAAATGATGGCGGAAATGGGGAGTGTGGGCACAACCATACCTCAGGCTTGAATCAAGTCAAGCTTTAGAGTGCCCGAAACGCCTAATCTTGCATCTGTCCGTGCATGATTACGAGCGTTTCAGCTAGTCCCGTGAGACGATTTTCTAAGGTTTGTTTGCGATCGAGCAGTTGGCGAAGTTTGTGATATCGGGCGATCGCAAGGCTGAGGCTGGGAATTTGCTCTGTCGGGCAGGGATATGACCAGCGCTGACCGTCGGCATTAATGCCACAGAGACGATATCCGGCTTTGGGCGCGTCTTTTGTCCCTGGAATTGGGGTGGCGCAGATTTCTTCGATGTAGCTCATTAAGCGATCAACTTCAGCATGACGAAGCGTGGAAAGATCACCGAGGGGTTCACCTGTGTGGGATTCGAGCCAGCCATCGACAATGGGGCCTTCTAAATAGAGATCCTGGATTTGGCGTAAGATTTGGTTCAGTTCAGTGTGCCAGCTTTCTGTGATCACTTGCATTTCAGCGAGCAGGCTGGATGCCAAAGCAGGATTTGCGGCGTTGCGATGGCTGGAAAAATTAGGTGCTTTGAGTTTAGGGAGATTGAGCGGCTTGGGGTCTGAACTTGGCGCGGGTTTAACACTCGGAGGTGCAGCGATTTCAGGTTCAACGACTTTGGGCGGCTTTGTGTGAAGATCAAATGAGACTGGTTTTTGCAGAGGTTCAGGTTCTGGGGTCGGAGCAGTGTCGAGCGTGGGGACTCGTTTATTGAGTTGAAGTAAGGTGTCTTCAATTCGCCGCAGATCTTTCTTCATTGCTGCTCTGTCTTAGGTTGAAGTAAGGCTAATTGTAGCGGGGAATTCAGATTCAGCAAAGATTTTATCTGAAAAATTTATGGCACAAGTGATTTTGGTGACAGGGGCAGCGCGATCGGGCAAAAGTGAATGGGCAGAAAAACTGGCAACGGATTCCGGTCAATCTGTCATTTATATTGCAACAGCTCAAGAAAATTCTGACGATCCAGAATGGCAGGCGCGGATTGAGTTACATCGATCACGTCGTCCTTTGGAATGGCAGACTCAATCTGTTCCAGTCGAGCTAAGTGATGCGATCGCGAATTCATCGAATTGTCTATTGATTGATTCGCTAGGAACTTGGTTGGCGAATCTTTTAGACCAGTCTGAACCGGAATGGGAGAAGACAATTGCCGATCTGTTTCAGAGTTTTGAACAAACAGAAAGCTTGCTCATTTTTGTGGCAGAAGAAACAGGCTGGGGTGTAGTTCCGGCTTATCCGATAGGAAGAGTGTTTCGCGATCGCTTGGGGAATTTAACGCGGCGGTTGGGCGCGATCGCGGATACCGTTTATTTAGTCGTAGGAGGACATGTTTTGAATTTGAGTCAGCTTGGGATGCCTTTGAGCTAAACACCTGCTTGCAAAATTTGTTCTGCGATTAGAGTTAGCCCTGGAAATGTAGGAGAAACAATCTGATCTTGACCCTGAAAACGTCCAATTTCTTGATAGAGTTGTCCGCTCAAATGCAAAACAATGACGACATTTCGAGACGGATCGATCAGCCAATACTCTGGAATGCCTCGCGCTGCGTATTCTTTCCGCTTATCGATGTAGTCTCTGTCGTAGTTTTTCTCTCCTGGCTCACCGGGCGAAACGACTTCGATTACTAAAGCAGGAGCAGGCATCTCTGGTGTGATGAGTGATCGCTTCGCTCCAGAAAGTGCCGACCAACATGCTTCCGTCAAGACGATCAAATCGGGATATCGACTGGTCACACTTTGACTCGGAACTACGATTTCAGTTCCGCGATGAATGAGATAGTGAGGAACTGAAAGTTGGAGGAGGACAGAGATCAAAAAAATTGCGATCGCAATATTCCCAGGATTTTCCGCGCCCATTTCGACTAACACCCCGTCAACCAATTCGTAAGGGATGTCTGTTCCATCGTCATACGCCAGATAATCCTCGATCGTGCGAAATCGAGATTTCGCTTGTGTCATTTTTCAACTCCACCAAGATGCTCTAGTTTAACTCAACACAATCCGTCCCCTGAAGTTAGATAATGGATGCTGACGAAGATCCGGAGAACACAATCATGGCGCAAAGTACCGCGCAACCCGCTCTAGATATTCCTAGCTTAAATGAGGAATTATCGAGCCTCAGTCCTCAGAAAATTGTGGCAAAGGCACTGAGCTTATATGACAACATTGCAATTTCATTTAGCGGTGCAGAAGATGTTGTACTCATTGACATTGCACATCGCTTGAAAAAGGACATTCAGGTTTTTAGTTTGGATACAGGGCGGCTGCATTCCGAGACTTACCAGTTTATTGAGAAAGTCAGAAAACACTACGGAATTGCAATCGACATTCTCTCTCCCGATGCCGCACAACTCGAAGCTTTTGTCAAAGAGAAAGGGCTGTTCAGCTTCTACGAAGATGGGCACAAAGAATGCTGCGGAATTCGCAAAGTCGCGCCCCTGCGCCGCAAGCTGTCTACTTTAGATGCTTGGATTACGGGACAGCGCAAAGATCAAAGCCCTTCGACTCGTTCAGATGTGCCGATCGTGCAAGTCGATGGTGCGTTTTCTTCTGGCGATCGTGAGTTAATCAAATTCAATCCGCTCTCGAATTGGTCGTCTGCTCAAGTTTGGACCTACATTCGGGCGTATGAAGTTCCCTACAATCCTCTGCATGAGCGGGGCTTTATCAGCATTGGCTGTGAGCCTTGTACGAAAGCAGTGCTACCCAATCAGCATGAGCGTGAAGGTCGATGGTGGTGGGAAGATGCGACGAAGAAGGAATGTGGATTACATGCTGTGAATCCAACGGAATCGTAGAAGTGGGGGCGGAGGGTTGACCCACGACTCGTATTTCGTCTGAATTCTAAATTATCTGGAAAAAGCCTTAGAAGAGAAATTCTAAGGCTTTTTTACGGCATAACTTTTCCTTCCAAATTCGATATCGATCGGTTAGAATCCTCAATGATTATTAAAAATTCGTAAAAATTTAGCTTCGAGTCCTCGACGATCGTCCATTCGCTTGTCTCGCGTACTCTTTGACCGCTTTGCTCTTTCGCGTCATTGAACTATGGAATCCCTCGACTCTCAACATCAGCCCTCGATCGATCCTCCTGAAACATTCGATGCTCAACCGACCACCCCAAATCGCAGACCTTGGATCTGGTTGCTTTGCACTGGGCTAGTCGCTGTAGGTGGATTTGGGGTTTGGCGAATGTTCAGTCCGGTAGGAGAAAGACCTGCCGTAGCTCAACCGCAAGGGCAACCCCCCAGAGCGGTTGAAACGACGAAACTGGCAACGGGAACTCCAACCCGAACGGTACAACTTCTAGGACAAGTTGAAGCCAGTCAGCAATCGACGATTCGGGCGCAGACCAGCGGGATTGTGGAGGAGATTTTAGTCCAGCCTGGAGATCGCGTTACAGCAGGGATGGCGATCGCAATTCTCGATGATTCCGATCAACAGTTAGGGATTGCTCAAGCCCAAGCAGCACTTGCTCAACAACGCAGCAATTTAGCTCGCTTGCAAGTCGGAACGCGACCGGAGATCATCGCGCAGCGACAGGCAACGGTGAATGCA
Organism: Leptolyngbya sp. GGD; assembly: GCF_026735145.1. NCBI lineage: Bacteria > Bacillati > Cyanobacteriota > Cyanophyceae > Leptolyngbyales > Leptolyngbyaceae > Leptolyngbya > Leptolyngbya sp. GGD. The sequence continues at coordinate 774,612 of NZ_JAPQKE010000002.1, read as the reverse complement.
GCAAAAGCACGAGAACAGGAAGCTCAGGATAACTTCAAGCGAACGTCTGGACTCGTGAAAGAAGGAGCCATTTCGCAGCGATTGTTAGTCGAAGCGCGATCGAACGTCGATCAAGCGACCGAAGCACGACTCGCAGCAGAAGCAAGCTTAGCAGAAGCAAAAGCAGGTCCAATTCGAGAAGAGATTGACGCACAAAAAGCAACTGTCGCAGCAGCGATCGCGACGGTCAATCAGGCTCAACTGGCTCAGAGACGAACTCAGATCGTCGCAACCGAATCGGGAATTGTCCAAACCCGGCATGTGAGCCGAGGCGATTTAGTTCAAAGTTCGGGGCAGATTGTTACCCTTGTTTCCGGGAATCAAGTTGATGTGTTCTTGGAATTGCCGGAGGATTTGAGCGGGAGAGTGACGCCGGGGATGTCGATCGCGTTAACTGCTAGAGCTTTGCCGCAGTGGAAACAGCAAGCAACCATTACAGCCGTTGTGCCTTCTGCGGATACAACGTCTCGGCGGCAACGCGTGAGGGTTCAGATCAATCCACCACAAGGAATGTTGCCTGGGATGGCGATTTCGGGTGCTTTGACATTACCGACGAATCGAGAAAGCTTTGTCGTCTCACGGGATGTTTTGACGCGGCGGCGAAATGAATGGTTTGTTTTTACGATCGCAGATGGCAAAGCAAAACCGATCCCGGTTGAACTTGTCACAGATATGGGCAAACAAGTCGCGATCTTTAGCTCAGAACTGCGATCGGGACAAGAGATCGTCCTGCGAGGCGGAGATGGATTGAATGAAGGTGCACCCGTCAAAATTGTCGGAGACCCATCATGAAATTGATTGAAACTGCGGTTCGCTGGAGACACGGAACGTTTGTTTTGTTCTGTCTACTTGCCATTTTTGGCGTATTTTCTTTGTTTCGACTGCCGCTTGAATTGCAGCCAGGGGGCGATCGACCTGAGATTACAATTCGCACAGCTTATCCAGGTGCGGCTCCGACAGAAGTTGAAGATTTGATTACTCGCCCGATCGAAGAACAGATGGAAGAAGTTCTGGGCGTGAAAGAGATTAGTAGTGCTTCGCGTGCTGGCGCGAGTTCGATCACGCTGGAATTTCAGGAAGGAACCGATGTTGAACGTCGATTGGTCGATGTGATCAATCGATTGCAGCAGGTTTCGAGTCTGCCACCGGAAGCATCGGAGTCGAATGTGGAATTGGTCGGGGGCAATAGTTCTCCGATGATGTGGATTCCCTTTGATACAAAGCCTGGATTTGAGCCAAATCCTGATCACTATCGGGACTTAGCAGAAGAAATTGTTTTACCTCGATTGCGGCGAGTTCAAGGCGTTGGGCAGTTTATTGTTCCTGGCGGACGGCAGCGAGAAGTTGAAGTTCGAGTTGATCCCAAGGCATTAGCCGATCGCAATTTAACGATCGGTGATGTGGTGCGAGTGCTGCGGGAAAACAATCGCGATATTCGAGGGGGTCCTCTGGAGCTAGGGCGACGAGAATATCGTGTCAGAACGATTAGTCGATCGCAAGATATTGAACAGATTGCAGGCTTTGTGGTGCGGCGAGATGCGGCAGGAACTGTCTACATTCGCGATGTGGCAAAGGTAGAAATGGGGCGCAAGCTTCGCGATGGTGCTTTTCTGTTTAATGATAAGCCCGCAGTCGCAGTTGGCATTATTCGCCAGGTTGGAGCAAATGTCCCTGAGATTTCCAAAGGGGTTCGTGAAGCGATCTCTGAACTGCAAGCTCAGTTCGATGAGCAGAAAGAAGGAATTCAGTTCGTCTTTAACTATGACGAAAACGAATATGTTGGTCAATCTGTGAAGTTCGTGCAGGAAAACCTGATCGCTGGAGCGTTACTTGCAACAATCGTCTTGCTCTTGTTCTTAGGATCGATGCGAACGGTTGCTGTGATTGCAATTACGATTCCGATTAGTTCAGTGATGATTTTCATTGTTCTGTCGGGGTTGGGTCGATCGCTGAATATTATCAGCCTTGCTGGGATTGCATTCTCAACGGGCATGGTCGTAGATAACTCGATCGTGGTGATCGAAAATGTATTTACCCACATGCAGCGTGGAAAAAATGCCTTTCGAGCAGCGATCGACGGAACTCAAGAAGTGTGGGGGGCAATGCTCGGCTCGACGCTCACGAATGTTGTCGTCTTCATTCCACTGCTGATGGTCACAGGGGAAGCAGGACAGCTTTATGCAGATATGGCAATTACCATGTCTTGTTCTGCCCTATTCTCATTGTTTGCAGCCATTACTTTAGTTCCGATGCTGTCGGGATTGTTTCTGAAAGAGTCAGAAGCAGTGCAGATGTTTGAAGGTGGAGAATATCGGGGTGGCAATTGGTTTGAGCGATCGATTGCGCAAACTTCTACTGTATTTCGCCACGTTCAAGGAAAGTTAGAACGCTTCTTAGTCAGAACGGTGCGCTGGTCAATCGGGCGGCGAAGAATGGGACGGCGCTTGATGGTTCTAGCAATTCCGGTGTCATTGCTCGTAGCGAGCTTCTTGCTGCTTCCTCCAGCGGATTATCTGCCTGAAGGAAATCGCAATACGATTCAGTGGCGAGTCGAACCGCTACCCGGAACCAGTGTTACAGAAGCTATCAAGCAATCTGAGCCGGTTCGAGCCTTTGTGCGATCGCAACCGGAGGTCGATCGCGTGATGTTTATCGATCGACCTGGAGGATTGAGAGCAATTTCAGCCATTCTCAAGCCTGAATACGCGACAACGCGCGGACTTGCAGAAATGGTTAACCGATTCCGCGCTGCGAGTAATAACTTCGCGGGTTATCGATTCATGGTTCCGGTGCGTCCATCCATCTTCCGTGATCCGGGCAAAGAATTCGAGGTGGACATTGTTGGAACAGATTTGAATCAATTGGGGCAACTCGATCGAGAAATTTCCGGTAAGTTGCGCGGGTTGAATGGCATTCGGAATGTGCGATCGAACTTTGTGCTCGGTGCAGGCGAATTACAAGTCGTGCCCAATCGCGAAAGGCTTGCAGAAGTTGGACTCTCCGAATCTGAAGTTGGCTCAATGGTCGAGACGGCTTTAGGAGGAAGACTAGCTTCTAAGTTTGTCGATGGGAAAAAAGAACTCGATGTCACCGTTGAACTGCAAAATGCGTTCGTACAAACGCCTCAACAGCTACGAGAATTGCCCCTGTTTGCACGAGGGAGACAGATTCAGTTGAGTGATGTAGCGGAAGTCAGAGAAACTACCGGAGCCGATGTGATTAATCACACGGATTTAGAGCGATCGATTACGCTCACGGCATCTCTCAATGACACGGCATCGTTAGGAGCCATCGTCGATCAAGTCAATCGTGAGATATTAGCTCCAGCCCGCGCAAACTTGCCTGCAAGCTATCGCATCGAACTCGCTGGAACGGCGGATCAACTCGCCAGAACCGTTTCGCAATTATCCTCTGCCTTTGTATTTGCGATTCTGATTACATATCTATTGCTGATCGCCTTATATCGCTCGTTTCTCTATCCAGTTGTGATTATGGCAACGATTCCGATGGGAATGAGTGGTGCGTTATTGAGCTTAGTGTTAGTCAATCAAATTCCAGGGATGTCAGTTCCATTGGATATGATTACTGCGTTGGGATTTGTGATTTTGACTGGAATTGTCGTGAACAATGCGATTTTACTTGTCGATCATGCTTTGCAACTTCAGCAGGAAGGAGAAGATTACGATTCCTCACTCTTAAGTGCGACGAAGGATCGATTGAGAGCAATCTTTATGTCGGCAGGAACCAGTGTTTTGGGAATGTTGCCGCTTGCTGTTTTACCTGGACAAGGCTCAGAACTGTATCAAGGGTTGGGGATTGTCCTGACGGGAGGATTAGCATTCTCAACGATATTAACTCCGACGGTCGTGCCAGCATTGATGGGATTGTTGAGAGATTGCTTCGGGCAGAAATCGATCGTGATTCCTGTCGAGCATGGTGCAATGGCAAATTCCAATGATTTGAGTGTGACTGAACCTTAGTAGATTAGTTTCCGGCAGTATAATCGAGTCACTAGATTCTTCGATCGAGATTTCTAATGCCCCAACTGCCAAGCATCGCTGATTCGGCAAGGATTCTGCTCGATTTGCAACAGATCAATGAGATTGCTCAAACGCTTTCAGGCTGTCTGATTCCGGAAGAAATTGCGCGAACAGTCACCACCGGATTAATTGATCGGTTCGACTTTGCAATGGCTCGATTGTGGCTCCTCGACACCGATCAAGCGATGCTGCGACTCGTTGCATCCGCAGGGCTACACACTCGCACGGATGGCAGATTTGCTAGAGTTCCGCTCGGCGCTTACAAAGTTGGCAAAATCGCGCAAAATCGCATTGCTTTTTTGAGTAACAATCTGCCTGCTGAGTCTTGGGTGGGCGATCGAGACTGGGCGATCGACAATCGAATTCAAGGCTTTGCAGGCTATCCGTTAGTTGCCCACGATCGCGTGATTGGCGTACTCGCGATGTTTAGCCGCCATGTGCTAGCTCCCGAATTTTTGGAGGTTTTACAAACGCTCTGCACGATTGTCACCATTTCTTTAGATACTGCAATTCAGTATCAGCAAACACAGCATAGTCAGTTGATTTCTACTAGCCAAGCTAGTGAACTCATGCTGTCTGAGCAACTTGTAACTGTGTTGAAAACAGCACGATTGACGCTAGTAGGGACAGAGCGAAGTTTAGCACCGTCGATTGTCTATGGGTTTCTCAAAGCAGCCGAAGTTCTCAGCACTGTGGACTGCTCTTATGGTCGCTTGATCTACAGTGAGAGTGCAGTTTCACTCGAAGCAACCGTTCCCACAGCAAAAATTGCTGAACCAGATGCTGTTCGATGGTTAGCGGCATCTTTCGATCGCATTTTTCCCACTTCTAAACATCGCGACATTCAAACCCAATTAAGTTCTGACCAAAAACTGCTTCAGATTGTTCTGAGTGTTCCTTATACTTCGATTGTGTCACCCTCGATTTTGTCGGAACGAGAGGTCGAGATTCTCACGCTGCTCACGCAAGGACACCGCGATCGCGATGTGGCTGAACATTTAATTATTAGTGAGAGCACAGTGAAGTTTCACATCAACAACGTACTGAGCAAGTTGCAAGCAAAAACCCGATATCAAGCGATTTATCAAGCACTCTCATCAGGCTGGATCTAGCCACAAGTCATGCTCCCTACTCCCCACTCCCCATTCCCCCAAAATCCGTCAAAATCCTAAAGGCATCCAGAACTTAGAAAAATTACCCTGATAATAAACAACCGAGAATTTGTCTGAGGTTGCCCTATGAGCTATCGCATGAATCGCCGCGCCTATGCTGAAACTTTTGGTCCAACTGTGGGCGATCGCGTTCGCTTAGCTGACACTGAATTGATCATCGAAGTCGAACAAGACTTGACGACTTACGGGGATGAAGTGAAATTTGGCGGTGGAAAAGTCATTCGGGATGGCATGGGGCAGTCTCCGATTACGAATGCAGAGGGTGCAGTCGATGCAGTGATTACGAATGCGCTGATTCTCGACTGGTGGGGAATCGTCAAAGCGGATATCGGCATCAAAGACGGCAAAATTCATGCGATCGGAAAAGCGGGTAACCCCTACATTCAAGACAATGTGACTATCATCATTGGACCAGGAACCGAAGCGATCGCTGGAGAAGGCATGATTCTTACGGCAGGTGGAATTGATACCCATATTCACTTCATTTGTCCCCAACAGATTGAAGTCGCGATCGCATCTGGCATTACGACCATGATTGGAGGTGGAACTGGACCTGCTGCGGGAACGAATGCGACGACTTGTACTCCTGGCCCTTGGTACATTCATCGGATGCTGCAAGCGGCTGAAGCATTTCCGATGAATTTAGGCTTCTTGGGCAAAGGAAATTCGAGCCAACCGGATGCGCTCGAAGAACAAATTAAGGCGGGTGTAATGGGATTAAAGCTCCATGAAGATTGGGGCACGACTCCAGCCGCGATCGATACCTGCCTCAGCGTTGCAGATGAGTATGATGTGCAGGTTGCGATTCACACGGATACACTCAATGAAGCGGGCTTTGTCGAAGATACGATCGCAGCGTTCAAAAATCGAGTCATTCACACCTATCACACCGAAGGTGCAGGAGGTGGACATGCTCCAGACATTATCAAAGTCTGTGGTGAGGCAAACGTTCTGCCTTCTTCGACAAATCCGACCCGACCTTACACACTGAATACGCTGGATGAGCATCTGGATATGTTGATGGTCTGTCATCATCTTGATCCCAGTATTCCAGAGGATGTGGCGTTTGCAGAATCTCGGATTCGTCGAGAAACGATCGCGGCTGAAGATATCCTGCATGATATCGGTGCTTTCAGTATGTTGTCTTCGGATTCGCAAGCGATGGGGCGGATTGGAGAAGTAATCATTCGGACTTGGCAGACTGGTCACAAGATGAAAGTTCAGCGCGGCGCTTTGTCAGAAGATAGCGATCGCAATGACAATTTCCGCGCAAAACGCTACGTCGCCAAGTACACGATCAATCCTGCGATCACTCATGGCATTGCAGACCATGTGGGATCAGTCGAAGTTGGGAAATTGGCTGATTTGTGTCTATGGCGACCTGCAATGTTTGGCGTGAAGCCAGAACTGGTGATCAAAGGTGGCATGATTGCATGGGCACAGATGGGAGATGCGAATGCAAGTATTCCGACTCCACAGCCTGTGCATATGCGTCCGATGTTTGGCAGTTTTGGAGGTGCGATCGCGCCGATTTCTCTTACCTTTGTTTCACAAGCTTCGCTCAAGAAAGGCGGATTGGGTTCGCTGAATCTGCAAAGACAGTTAGTTCCGGTGTCGGGAATTCGGAGCTTGACGAAGCGGGATATGAAATTAAATGATGCAATGCCGCAGATGGAGGTTGATCCTGAAACTTATCAGGTGCGTGCAGATGGAGAATTGCTCACGTGTGAGCCTGCAACGGTGTTACCGATGGCGCAGCGGTACTTTTTATTCTGATCCGGAACTTTATAGAGTAGGGAGTGGGGAGAACCATGATTTTAGATTTCTCTCTATCTCCCTATCCAATTGATTGTGGAGCTTGCTAGAGACTCTCTAAATAGCTCAGCAAATCTGCCATTTCTTGTGGGCTAGGCTGAAATTTGGGCATGGGAGGAGTCTGTCCGCTGATCACCTGCTTGATCAGACGGGGAGGAGATTTTCGATCAGAAACATTTTTCAGACTAGGACCAACTTTGCCATCTGCCATGATTCCATGACATCCAGCACAGTTAATCTGAAAAATCGCATGACCTTGAACTGAATCCCCATGCAGTGATAACACCTCCTGAACATAGGGGTCAGGTCGGTGCAATCGGGTTGCACCCAAAAGCGCCACTACGATCGCAAAACAGACCACTAGCACGATCGTAATAATTCTTTGGGATAACCCTTCAGATTTGACAAGTTGCTCGTTCAAAAGAGGATATCAAGGAAAAGGACTGTAAAAAATATTCACTCATTTACTAAACAGATTTTAACAACTTTCGGGAACCCCTGCTGCACCCAAATCTGTAATCTTGCAAAAGTTCTGGAGAATAAAAGGTGTTTCAGCGTTGGAGCTACAAGAGGGGCTAAGATAGGAATAAAGAAACCTTCATGATTTAAGTTTCAAAATCTTACAAACTGAGGAGAGTTCAGACATGGTTGAGCCAATTTTGCTTGGCATCGTGCTGGGATTAGTGCCTGTCACGTTAGCAGGTTTGTTTGTTGCCGCTTACACCCAATATCGTCGCGGAAACCAACTCAATCTCTAATCATTCAGAGGAACCCCGGAAAATCTCCGGGGTTTTTTTATGGGGTTGTCATACGATCGACAAATCGAGCCGTTAAATTTGCATCAAAAGTAATTTCTCAATACTGAATTATGGACTTTTCGATCAAGTTGTTGGTTTCAGAAGCGATCCGGACAGTCGTGAATCATGCAGATTGGATAGGCTGGAACCTTTTCCTAGCATTTATCCCTTTGGTTTTGAGCGTGTTTCTGTTTCGACGAACACCTATCGTGAAAACGGCGATCGAATATCGTCACCGCTCCTTATTCTGGTGGCTTGGAGTTGCAGTCTTTGTCGCATTTCTTCCTAATGCGCCCTATATTCTCACTGATATTATTCATTTTGTGAACTGGGTGCGTGCAGGTGCTTCGATTTGGGTTGTTACCCTCATTTATGTTCCGTTGTTTGTTGTATTCCTGACAGCGGGATTTGAAGCGTATGTGATGTCATTAATGAATGCTGGATATTATTTGAAACAGCGCGGGTTAAGACACTATGTTTTCCCGATGGAATTAACTTTACATGCACTGAGCGCGATCGGGATTTTTCTCGGGCGCTTTTTACGCTTCAATAGCTGGAATATTTTGACGCATTGGAACGATGTGGCAGCTAGCCTGGTTGGAGATGTGTTTGATCGACAACCGATGATCACGATTGTCATTACGTTCATCATTTTGACTCTGCTGTATGCGCTGGTAAAACCGCTGCATTTTGCGATGTCACACTACTGGAAATTTCGTCCGCAACCCGAACGATCGCAATTCGTAATTCCGAACTCGTGAATGGTAGTTAAATGCAGTTTCTGAGACTGCATTTTTTTATGATGACTATCCGGGCGATCGTGTTGGCGGGAATTGGTGTGTTTGGGATGGCGGTGGCTTCGGTTCGGGCAGAAACGGTCACTAAGACCGTTCAGCAAGGCAATGTGAAAGCAGAATTGTCGTATGAGCGCGATCGCAAGCCTGACGAATTTCCGCAAGTTCAAAATCTGCGCTTGAAAATTCAGCGCTCCAATCAAACTGTTTTTGACAAGGCTCCTGGCTCTGAAGAATACGATCGACCCCTGCTGGATTGGAATGCAGAAGATCAAGATAGTTTCCTGGTGCGTGACCTCAACGGCGACCAAGAGCCTGAAGTGATTCTCGATTTCTTTACAGGTGGCGCGCATTGCTGCACGTATTCGCTGATCTATCACTACGATGCGAAGCAGCAGCAATATGTTGAGTCACGGGCATTTTGGGGGAATTTGGGCTATCAACTGCAAGATTTGGAGAGAGATGGAAAAGTCGAATTTATGAGCGCGAATGATAGCTTTGCCTATGCGTTTACGAGCTATGCAGCCTCAGCGTTTCCGATTCAGATTTGGCGGTTTGAGAATGGCAAGATGATCGATGTGACTCGCACATATCCCAAGCTCATTCATAGTCATGCCTATCGGCTCTGGCAAGCGTATCAGGAAGTGAAGGGGAACGATGCCGATGTGCGGGGGATTTTGGCAGCTTACTTGGCAGATAAGTATTTGCTTGGTCAGCAAGAGGACGGCTGGAAGCGGTTACGGCAGGTTTATCAGGAAAGCGATCGTGAAGAGTATTTCGTGAACTTGCGGAAGTTTTTGAAAGAATCAGGGTATGGCGATTGATACCCAATTCAAGGATTTGGCTGACCCAAACTTGAAAAGAATCCCCTGAAGTCTCCTGATTCAAAGAGGACTTGAGGGGATTCAAAGATCAATTGTCTATTTAGACCGTCGTTTGAGATGCAATCACCTGCTGACTATCCGCAGTTTGCAAGGAAGCATACAGACGATTCAGGGCGTTTACATAAGCTTGAGCCGATGCCACGATAATATCCGTGTTCGCAGCACGACCTGAGAAAACACGATCGCCATATTTCAATCGAATCGTAACTTCCCCGATCGCATCAATGCCTGCGGTGACAGACTGCACCGAGAACTCGATCAATTGATTCGGCACATTTACGACTCGATTGATCGCTTTGTAAACTGCATCGACTGGCCCTGTTCCGGTAGCTGCATCCGTTAGCTCATCTCCATCCGGAGTAATTAAGCGCACGGTTGCGGTCGGACAAGCTGAATCGCCGCAAGAAACCTGAACGAGTTCTAAACGGAACAACTCCGGCACATGCTGAACTTCGTCATTGACGATCGATTCCAAATCGCGATCGGTGACTTCTTTCTTTTTATCCGCCAATTCTTTGAACCGAACAAACGCTTTGTTCAGTTCTTGGTCGGTCAGTTCAAATCCTAGTTCGCCCAAGCGAGAGCGGAACGCATTCCGTCCCGAGTGTTTGCCCAAGACGAGTAGCGTATCGTTTAGCCCGATCGTTTTCGCATCCATGATCTCGTAGGTCTGCCGATTTTTCAGCATTCCATCTTGGTGAATGCCCGACTCATGCGCGAACGCATTCGCTCCGACGATCGCTTTGTTCGGCTGAACCAACATTCCTGTCAAACTCGAAACCAAACGCGAGGTTTTGTAAATCTCTTGCGTATGAATTCCAGTCAAAGGCGTTTCCGATTCAACCGGACGACCGAGATAAGGATTGAAATACGATCGCCGCACGTGCAGCGCCATGACCAGTTCTTCGAGCGAGGCATTTCCAGCCCGTTCGCCAATGCCGTTGATCGTACATTCAAGCTGACGTGCTCCATTTTTCACCGCTTCGAGGAAGCAGGCGACCGCTAAGCCCAAATCATTGTGACCATGCACAGAAATAATCGCTTGATCGACATTGGGAACGTTTTCTTTGATGCCGCGAATCATGTCCCCAAATTCGCTCGGAGTCATGTACCCAACCGTATCGGGAATGTTGATGGTTTTTGCGCCTGCTGCGATCGCGCGTTCTAACACCTGATACAGATACTCAGGGTCGGAACGGGCTGCATCCATTGGCGAAAATTCCACATCATCGACAAACGATTTCGCGTAAGCGACCATTTCTTCAGCGATCGCTAAAACTTCTGCGCGGGATTTCTTGAGCTGATATTCCAAGTGGATATCAGAGGTCGAGATAAAGGTGTGAATTCTAGGTTTTGCAGCGGGTTTGAGCGCTTCGGCTGCCGCTTTGATATCGGCCGGAATCGCACGAGCCAAGCTACAAATCGTCGGCCCTTCCGGTGTACCTACGGCTTGGGCAATTTTCTGAACCGCCTCGAAGTCTCCAGGGCTAGCAAAAGCAAATCCAGCTTCAATAATGTCAACTCCGAGTCGAGCAAGCTGACGCGCGATCGTAAGTTTTTCATCCACGTTAAGGGTTGCGCCGGGGCACTGCTCGCCATCGCGCAAGGTGGTATCGAAAATCAGAATGCGATCGTCAGATTTAGATGCGTTCATAGCTCGACTGTTTTTTGGAGTGTATTTTTTGTAGAGAAACAATCAAATTCTGCTAAAACCGATGCCCGAATAGCATTTCAGCCTTCGGGCATAGATCCTGTCAGAATTTCTGTAGTGATTGTAGCGCTTTTTGTAGTACGCCGATGAATCGCGTGATGAAATGTTGACTAATATTCAGCCTTTTCGATGCGATCGCGAATGTCGTTGAGATCAATATATCGATCGGTGACATTCCGAAGCTCACGCGCAATCATTCCTTCTGTCGAAACCACCGTAATGTGGGTGTTTTTCGAGCGGAGTTGTTCGATCGCACGCTCAAAATCGCCATCGCCGCTGAATAAAATCACGCGATCGTATTGCTCGACCGTGTTAAACATATCCACAACGATCTCGATATCAAGATTCGCTTTCTGCGAATATCGACCCGAAGTATCGTCATAATACTCCTTGAGAATCTTTGTCCGAACCGTATAGCCCAAACTAATCAAAGCATCTCGGAAGCCCCGCTGGTCTTGGGGATCTTTCAATCCGGTGTACCAATAAGCATTAATTAGCTCAACGTTCTTTTCAGAAGTAAAATACTCTAAAACACGTTTTGGATCAAAGAACCAGCCGTTTTTTTGTTGGGCATAGAACATATTGTTTCCGTCTACAAAAATAGAGAGACGGTTCATTGAGTAATGCATAGAAGCTAGAGAACGTAGAACTTGTATAAGCAAGATATGTGAATAATTAATTCTAGCAACGGAAAACTGAGAGCGGACTAAAAAAACTTAGAATTCCACGGAATTCAGATTTAGTGCGCGACTCGATTTATGGATAAATACTGACATTTCTCCGTTACAAGTGCGATAGGTCGCAGCTTCTAATCGGCTTCAATCGTCAGTTGTCCTTGAATAAATCCACTTTGTTTTAGTAACAGATAAAACCAAAGTGAGGGACAGCTGACACGATTCATCTGGATGTGGCGGAGTTTTCCTAACATTTTAAATTAGATTTATACAGCAATAGGGAATAGACCTTTACTTTAGTGAACGTGAGCGATCGCGGCAGTTCCTCGGCAATTAGATAGATCTTAACAGTCAGATTATCAGTATTGCATTCGACGAGGCGTTAGCTTCTACTCGTATGATTAGGGATAGAACAAGTTCGATCGAAAACCGTCCTGACTTAAGCGATTTTGTGTGATTGATCAAACGTCCCGGTTTGTTGAGTGCGACTGTATCTAAGATGTCAAAGAAAGTTTCTCCTGCTGGATTATTTCAGGCGTTGACGCTCACCCTAAAATCAGGGTTACGGTCTGGTTTGTTTCAGCAGACGACGGTGAAGCAGCCAGGAGACTTGACGACTGAGACCATGCCGCTAGAGGACGATTCAATCGATCGCGCAATCGCCCCAACAGAATCGCCGACTAAGAAGGACACCAAATTTATTCGATTGGGGCAGGGCTGCCTGGTTTTGTGGGCATTGGTTGCAGGTCTGGTCACTGCGATCGAACCCGAATCTGCTCAATACTGGGAGCGCCAGATTCAGAGTGCTATGTTGCGTATCCGAGGAGCAGTTGCGACTCCGGATAAGATTGTGATTTTGGCGATCGATGATGAAACGCTGCTGCAACTTTCAGGATCAGGTCGCTTACCTCGACGCTCTGCCTATGCAAAAGCGATTGATCGAGTCATGCAATCTGGAGCAAAAGCTGTTGGAGTGGACTTAATTCTGGATTTGCCGAGCTTTGGTGAAACTGAGGTTTCGACAGATTGTACTCAACCGAATCAGAAACTTGCAGAAGACGATCGCCAACTCCAGCAAGTTTTACAACGCTATGGTGGGCGAATTACTTTAGCGGTCGAAACCAGCCGTCTAGATAATCGCCAAGGTGAACAAATGCGGCTATCGCTGCCATTTTGTCCGTTCCGAGCCGCGAATATTTCCTATGGATTGATTGAGTATCCAAAAGAGGCTAACGAGAAGATTCATCGCTTAGGCAGTGCGGCAGTGCAGAAGGTGCGATCGTCTCCTGAAATGGCGGCATTGTTTGATGAGGAAAAGATTTTGCCGTTTGCAAATGCGGTTTTGCGATCGGCGAACCTACCGCCTTCAACTGCACGAGGAGAAAATCTCTTTTTGCATGGCGGTGATGGCACATTCAGTCGGACGACGATTCCATTTTGGAATGTTTTATCAGAAGAGAATTGGAATAGCGATTTTCTCAAACGAGGACAGGTTTTCAAAGACAAAATTGTGCTAATTGGAGTTACCGCTTCCAATATCAGCCCTAGTTTGAATACTGCCGTTGGGATGATGCCTGGAATTGAACTGAATGCCAATGCGATCGCAACTCTGCTCGAGAATAAATCGATTCGCAATGCATTTCCGAATTCCAGTCTTGCTGGACTCGCGATCGCGGGATTAGTCCTGAGTGCTGGATTTTTGCAAATGCAAACCAAACGTCCAACAGGAAGACTCGGTTGGGCAGGAGCAATTGCGCTCTTTTGGGCAGGAATCGGATATGCGACATTCACGCAGGGCTTGATGATTTTACCGATCGCTGTGCCGATCGCGGCTATGCTCCTCACCGGAGTTTCCTTCTTGGGGACGGGTCTAGCGCATGAGTACCGCAACAAATTAGCTTTCCGCAAGACGCTCAAACAATTTGCCAGAGCACCCTTAGTGCAAGAACTGATTCGAGATCAAGAAGAGTTTCAGACTCTACTCCAAGAGCATGAGCAAGAAATTTTAGGGAAACAGCTTGGCGGACGCTACAAGATTACTAAAGTTCTCGGTTCAGGTGGCTTTGGTGAAACCTACATTGCAGAAGATAGTCAACGTCCTGGCAATCCAGCTTGTGTAGTCAAACATTTGCGTCCAGCGAGTAACAATCCTCGACATTTACAGCTTGCTCGTCGCTTGTTTAGATCTGAAGCCCAGAGCTTAGAGCGATTAGGCGAACACGATCAGATCCCTCGATTGCTGGCTTACTTTGAGGAGGATGGAGAGTTTTATCTCATTCAAGAATTCATTGCAGGTTCGATGCTGAGTGAAGATCTCACAATCGGGCGACATCTGCCGGAATCTCGCATTGTTCCTTTGCTGCAAGATCTCTTACAAATCCTCGATTTCGTTCACAGTCGAAATGTGATTCACCGGGATATTAAACCCAGTAATATCATTGTGCGATCGCGCGATAAAAAGCTCGTCCTCATCGACTTTGGAGCCGTTAAAGAACTTCATCAACAACTGGCTGAAGGCGATATTGCAACAGCGACGATCGGGATTGGGACTCAAGGGTATATGCCACCCGAACAATGTGCAGGGAATCCTCGATTAAACAGTGATTTGTATGCGGTCGGAATGATCGGCATTCAGGCACTGACTGGATTACCTCCTAGCCAATTGCAAGAAGATCCAGAGACAGGAGAAATTGCTTGGCGCGATCGCGCAATTGTCAGTGGTTCCCTCGCTGCTATTCTGTCGAAGTTAGTCCATCGTGATTATCGATCAAGATATCAATCTGCAAAAAGCGCGATCGAGGATCTGGCTCAACTGACGAATCTTTCAACATTAACGCTCCCTCCAGAATTCTTTGTTGCGGCTGCAATGGAGATCGAAGAAGATGTGACAACAACTCGCCCCTGGCCCGAAACCTTTGGTGAAGAGGAGCTACCCCCCACTGAAGCACCACCAGAAGTCTGAAATTTACTTTTTAGCGCGGATTTATGCTGCTCTGATAGCCTCCAAATGGGTGCTATCAGTTATCGAGAGGCACGATTGTCCAACAAGAACAAAGCCTAACCCCCGTTACTTTCTTTACAGACAGAGAATCAGAGGAAAGAGTAAATTTGCTTTTAGTAACTTCATCCTGCATAAATTCCCGGTGCTCAATGAAAGCAATTCCAAGGCTCTCGAATCTACCCGTCGTGGATAAGGTGCTAGTCAGACACTGATAGCATTCAGGATTTCCTCATCTCAAAGAACCATATTAGTGAAGCGAATCCTATGATTGATCCGATTCTGTGGAATGACTGGCATCCCGTTGCTCGATCGACTGATCTCAAACCTGGAACCATTCTGCGATCGCGGCTACTTGGCACTGATTTAGTCCTTTGGCGCGGGCAGAACACAGGTGCAATGGCTTGGGAAGATCGCTGTCCACATCGAAGTGTGCAACTTTCCAATGGCACTGTAGTAGATAACACGCTGGTCTGTCCTTATCATGGCTTAGCTTACAACTCAGCAGGACAATGTGTTAAAGTCCCGGCTCATCCCAACTATGTCCCACCAAAACAAGCCTGTGTGAAATCGTTTGCGGTACAAGAACAGTATGGGGTCGTTTTCGTTGCGCTCGGCAACCCGCCTACATCAGTTGCTCCGTTTCCTGAATGGAATGATCCGACATTTCAGACCTACCTCAGCGGTGGGCATTACTGTCGCTGTAGTGGATTGCGAGCCATTGAGAATTTTCTCGATGTAGCTCATTTTCCGTTTGTCCATGCCGGAATTTTAGGAGAACCTAGTCAACCTGTGATCGAAGACTATGAGGTACATTCGATCGATACAGGCATTTACATGAAGAATATTCAGGTCTGGCAGCCTGATCCTGATGGAACTGGGCAAGGAGGCATTGCTACTTACGAATATTGGACGCTCCGCCCCTTAACTGCTGCCCTGATGAAGAAACGGGAAGATGGTCAAACGATGGTGCTTTTAACTTACATGACTCCTGTTTCTGAAGAAGAATGTCTTGGGTGGGTATGGGGAGCATTGAACTATGCTCATCACCTATCCGAAGCAGAGATGGAGGCGTTTCAGGATGAGGTCATGCTGCAAGATGTCGGAAATTTAGAATCGCATCGTCCAAAACGGTTGCCCCTGGATGGACAGACAGAATTTCACTTGCCGAGCGATCGCGCTTCCCTCGCCTACCGAAAGTGGCTCAAACAACTGGGAGTAACTTACGGTACATTGCGATCGTCAACAACGATCGTAGTCTAGCTCAAGCAAAGCAAATCTCTGTTTGTCGTTGCAAGGGTCAACAGAATGGCTAGTGCTATCTCTTTATCTAAAATAGACCTAAGTACTGACGGAGAATTGCATCATGACTCCACACCTCGAAGCCGCGATCGCGGCTATCCAACCCCTCTCTCCTACAGAGCGCCAACAACTCCTGCAAATTCTTCAAAATGACACGATAGAAGACTCTCAAGTTGATCTGAAAGTACTTGACAAACAATTTCGGCAAGGGCTGACACTTCAGCAACTTCGTGCGAGTCAAAACCCCCAAACATTTAATGCGAGTAACTTGAAAGCTTTTGGTGCAGGTATCTTTCCTGAGGCAGACTCGATTGAAGACTTTCTCGCATTCTTACAGCAACAGCGTCAAGCGACCTAATGTTCTATGAACCTGCTTCTGATTGACACTGATATTGCTTCCTTCATCTTCAAGGCGAGTGACTACGCTACTCCATATCTTCCACTTCTGAATGGTCATGATTTAGCCATCTCATTTGTGACAGTTGCTGAACTCTATCAGTGGGCAATTCTGCGTCAGTGGGGAGAACGTCGTCTTGAGCAGCTAAAGCAGTCTCTTCTGAATTACATCATTATTCCAAGCGATGAACTGCTTTGTCAGGAATGGGCAAAAGTTCGGGCTGAGCGACACGTTATCGGACGGCCCATTTCACCCCAAGATGCCTGGATCGCAGCGACAGCTCTCCGGCATGATTTACCTCTAGCCACATAGAATATCAAAGACTTTCGCGACACTTCTAATTTACGGTTGGTGACTTCTTAATTTTCCTCCCGTTCTCACTCTGAAAAATTTCTAGACAGTTTTGCCAATTGTGTCCTATAGTGTTTAATTGTCGCTAAAATTCAGTTGGGCAATTTCCGGGAAATCTCTCTGGATAAAACTCCGAGAGCATTTTTATGTGTGCTTGAGCGCACAGTAAAGCCTCCCAGAACTTGCAACCCTTCGAGCAAGAAGCTGAGCCAAATCAGTCTTTCTTCGCGAGTAGATTCCGACTCCTGGAAACTGAGTAGCAACCCTACTTAAGTCCGATCGGAAATCGCATTTTCAGAGCAGATGCACTATCAGCTTTTCGATAAATGCTTGAAGAAACCAACTTAAAAACGCGGAATCCGCTGCCTCCAATCTCCTTGGGGCAAGATTCTTCTGGTTGTCCGACCGTGGATCCGTTGGAGTGACTTGAGACGCAGAGCGGCGATCGTTGGGTTCGCTGATTCTGCATAACGTGTAAAACAGGAGAAAAACAGTGGCTGTCGGAATTGTCGGCACGAAACTGGGCATGACACAAGTGTTTGATGAACAGCGGAGAGCAATCCCCGTTACCATCATTCAGGCAGGTCCTTGCCCCGTGACGCAGGTAAAAACTAAAGAAACAGACGGATATTCTGCAATCCAAATCGGATATGGCGAATGTACCGAGAAAGCATTGAACAAGCCCGCGCTTGGTCATCTGAAAAAATCAGAATCTCCGCCTCTGCGCCACTTGATGGAATATCGAGTCGATAACGCAGGAGACTACACCCTCGGTCAGCAATTGAAAGCTGATTTGTTTGAGGCAGGTCAAATTGTAGACGTGGTTGGAACTAGCATCGGACGTGGGTTCGCCGGTTATCAGAAACGTCACAATTTTGCCAGAGGTCCAATGTCGCACGGTTCTAAAAACCACCGTGAACCAGGTTCGACTGGAGCAGGTACAACTCCTGGACGGGTTTATCCTGGGAAGCGCATGGCAGGTCGCTTAGGTGGAACTCGTACCACAGTTCGGAAGTTGACCATCGTGCGCGTCGATGCAGAACGCAACTTGATCTTGATCAAAGGTGCAGTTCCTGGAAAACCCGGTGCGCTGGTAGAAATCGTGCCCGCTACGATCGTCGGGAGCAAATAGACAATGGCAGACTTTAAAGTAAAAGATTGGGACGGCAAAGAGTCGGGAACTGCCGCAATCGAATTAAAAACCGCAAGACCCGAAAGTGCAGCTGGCATTCTGCACCGTGCTGTGGTTCGTCAGTTGGCGAATGTACGTCAAGGTAATGCTTCAACCAAAACGCGATCGGAAGTGCGCGGTGGTGGACGCAAGCCTTGGAGACAGAAAGGAACTGGTCGTGCCCGTGCAGGTTCGAGCCGTTCTCCGCTGTGGAGAGGGGGCGGTGTGATCTTTGGACCAAAACCCAGAGATTACTCGATCAAAATGAACCGGAAAGAGCGCCGTCTAGCGCTGAGAACGGCATTCCAAGGACGCGCAGAAGATTTGATCGTCGTGCAGGACTTTGCAGCAAAGCTGCCGCGCCCGAAAACGAAAGAATTAGTTGCAGCGCTGTCTCGTTGGGGTGTTGAAGCGGGATCGAAAGTCTTGATGATCGTGGCTGAACGCGATGATAATGTTTATCTCTCGGCTCGCAACGTTGAAAGACTGAGGCTGATCTCAGCAAACAACCTCAATGTGTATGACTTGCTGCACGCAGATCATATTGTTGCGACATCTGCCGCATTAGAAAAAATCCAGGAGGTGTACGGTGAAGACTGATCCCCGCAACCTAGCCGATCTGATTCGCCGTCCGCTGATTACGGAAAAGGCGACTCGGTTACTAGAACTGAATCAATACACGTTTGAAGTGATGCCCAAAGCATCCAAGCCTGAAATCAGAGCCGCGATCGAATACTTATTCGATGTCAAGGTGACTGGAATCAGCACCATGAATCTTCCTCGCAAGAAGAAACGGGTCGGCAAGTACATCGGGTACAAACCCACCTACAAAAAAGCGATCGTCACCCTTGCAGAAGGCGATTCGATCACGCTGTTCCCCGAACAAGTATAACCACCAAGAGAGCAAGTTATGGGCATCCGAAATTATCGACCCTATACCCCCGGCACTCGCCAACGCAGCGTGACTGACTTCGCGGAAGTCACGAAATCGGAACCCGAAAAGTCTTTGGTGACATACAAGCACCGCAAGAAAGGACGGAACAACCGAGGCGTGATCACCTGTCGTCACCGGGGCGGCGGTCACAAAAAACTCTATCGAATCATCGACTTCAAACGCGACAAGCGTGGAGTCGTCGCGAACGTTGCTGCGATCGAATACGATCCGAACCGCAACGCTCGCATCGCATTGCTGTACTACACGGACGGCGAAAAGCGTTACATCTTACATCCAGTCGGATTGCAAGTGGGAACGAAAGTACAAGCGGGTGCAGATGCACCGATCGAAGTTGGAAACGCGTTGCCTTTAGAGAATATTCCTCTCGGTACGATCGTTCACAACGTTGAGCTTCAACCGGGTAAAGGCGGACAGATTGTTCGTGCTGCAGGTGCTGCGGCTCAAGTGTTCGCGAAAGAAGGCGACTATGTCACCTTAAAACTGCCTTCGACTGAAGTTCGCAAAGTTCGCAAAGAGTGTTACGCCACGATCGGACAGGTGGGCAACACCGAGCACCGCAACCAGAGCTTAGGAAAAGCAGGTCGGAAACGTCATTTAGGTCGTCGTCCTGAAGTTCGTGGTAGTGTAATGAACCCAGTGGATCACCCACATGGTGGTGGTGAAGGACGCGCGCCCATTGGACGTTCTGGTCCTGTTACACCTTGGGGTAAACCCGCTTTGGGTGCGAAGACTCGCAACAAGAAGAAACTCAGCAGCGCCTTGATCGTGCGTCGTCGTCGTAAGACTTCTAAGCGCGGACGTGGCGGACGCGAATCGTAGTTAAGGAGACGATAAACGATGGCACGTTCATTGAAAAAAGGTCCCTTTATTGCAGACCACTTGATGAAGAAAGTGGAAGCAGCACGGGCAAAAGGAGACAACCAAGTGATCAAAACTTGGTCGAGAGCGTCCACCATTTTGCCGCAGATGATTGGCATGACCTTTGGCGTACACAACGGCAAAACTCATGTTCCAGTCTATGTGAGCGAACAAATGGTTGGACATAAGCTAGGTGAATTTGCGCCGACTCGGACTTACCGGGGACATGGCGGCGGCGATAAGAAATCGCGGAGATAGAAACAATGGCGACACAAATCCAAGGAGAAGTTAAGGCAGTAGCCAAGTACATTCGGATGTCACCTTTTAAGGTGCGTCGAGTTCTGGATCAAATTCGCGGTCGTTCCTATCGGGAAGCGCTGATTATCCTAGAATTCATGCCGTATCGCGCGTGTGAGCCTGTCTTGAAGGTTTTACGATCGGCGGCAGCCAACGCTGAGCATAACGAAGGATTAAACCGGGGAAGCTTGGTTGTCAGTCAGGCTTATGCTGACCAAGGACCTGTGCTAAAGCGGTTTAGGCCGAGAGCACAAGGGCGGGCATATCAAATCCGCAAACCGACGTGTCACATCACGATCGGTGTTGCTCCAGGCGCAGATTCATAAGGGAGAACAACCAAAATGGGACAAAAGATTAACCCCAATGGATTTCGGCTGGGTGTGATTAAAGAACACCGATCGCGCTGGTTTGCAGAAGCCGATCGCTATCCCGAACTGCTGCAAGAAGACCACAAGATTCGGAATTTCTTCATGAAGAATCCGAAGAATCTGGACAACTTGAAGAAGCCCGGGATCTCCGAAATCCGAGTCGAGCGGAAAGCTGACCAGATTGATTTAGAAATTCGGACCTCTCGCCCCGGCGTTGTTGTTGGACGCGGTGGTGCTGGAATTGAAGTGTTGAGAACAAACCTTCAGCAAGTATTGGGCAACAGCGATCGTCAAATCCGCATCAACGTGGTGGAAGTAGCGAGAGTCGATGCCGATGCAATGTTGATTGGAGAGTACATTGCTGAACAACTCGAGCGTCGGGTTTCGTTCCGCCGTGTCGTTCGTCAAGCAATCCAACGCGCTCAGCGGGCTGGCATTGAAGGAATCAAGATCCAAGTGAGTGGTCGTCTGAACGGAGCTGAAATTGCCCGTCCAGAGTGGACTCGCGAAGGTCGAGTTCCCCTGCACACCTTGAGAGCAGATATTGACTACGCTTACACCACTGCACAAACGATCTACGGAACGTTGGGGATCAAAATCTGGGTATTTAAGGGAGAAATCCTACCCGGACAAGAGCGCGAAGCAGAAGTCGTTGCGCCGAACCAACAGCCCCGTCGTCGCCAGCAGCGTCGTCAGCGTTTTGAAGACCGATCGAATGAAGGGTAGAAACAGCGGGGAGTAGGGGTAGGGAGACAAGAGACTGTCAAAGCGGAATCTTGCTCTCCCCACTCCCCACTCCCCACTCCCCACCCACAGACCTTACAGGTATCGACCAATGTTAAGCCCAAGAAGAACAAAATTCCGTAAGCAGCAGCGCGGTCGGATGCGAGGATTGGCGACACGCGGAAGTCAACTCAACTTCGGTGACTTCGGCTTACAAGCCCTAGAGCCAACCTGGATCACATCGCGCCAAATTGAAGCTAGCCGTCGAGCGATGACGCGCTACATCCGCCGGGGTGGACAAATCTGGATTCGGATTTTCCCTGACAAACCCGTCACTGCACGTGCCGCAGAAACCCGGATGGGTTCTGGTAAAGGTGCGCCTGAATACTGGGTTGCAGTCGTGAAACCGGGTCGGATCATGTTCGAGATCGCAGGAGTGCCCGAAGAAACTGCAAGAGAAGCAATGCGACTCGCCCAGTACAAACTCCCGATCAAAACTAAATTCATCACCCGTCAGCAAGTCGTCGAGGAGGAATCATAAATCATGGCACTTCCAAAAATTGCGGACGCACGCGAACTCAAAGACGAGGAACTCTCAGATCAAATTCTGGCTGTCAAGAAAGAGCTATTTCAACTCCGAATGCAGCAAGGGACTCGTCAACTCGATAAACCCCATCAGTTCAAACATCTTAAGCACCGCCTCGCGCAGCTTTTGACCGTAGAACGTGAACGACAGTTGAAAGGTGAGTAATCCCAAATGGCAGTCAAAGAAAGAGTTGGCGTAATTGTCAGCGACAAAATGGACAAAACGGTAGTGGTTGCGGTCGAAAGCCGTACCGCGCATCCCAAATACGGAAAAATCGTAGTCCGAACCAAGCGCTACAAAGCACATGACGAAGAAAACAAGTGCAAAGAAGGCGATCGCGTTCGGATTCAAGAAACTCGCCCCTTAAGCCGCACCAAACGCTGGGCTGTGCTTGAGATCCTGAGTACCAAAGCCTAACCCTACTAGGAGACGGACATGATTCAGCAGGAAACCTATCTCAATGTGGCAGACAACAGCGGCGCACGGAAACTGATGTGCATTCGCGTGTTGGGCGGCAATCGTCGCTATGCCGGCATTGGTGATGTCATTGTTGCTGTCGTGAAGGATGCAACCCCGAACATGGCAGTGAAAAAGTCGGACGTGGTGAAAGCCGTGATCGTTCGCACCCGGAAAACTTTACGTCGTGACAGCGGCATGAGCATCCGGTTCGACGACAACGCAGCGGTCATCATCAACGCAGACGGAAATCCCAGAGGCACGCGTGTGTTTGGACCCGTCGCTCGTGAACTTCGTGAGAAGAACTTCACCAAAATCGTATCTCTAGCTCCGGAGGTGCTGTAGATGGCACTTAAGAAGAAAAAGTCCCCCGTTGCACTGAAAATGCACGTTAAAACGGGTGACACTGTACAAGTGATTTCTGGAAACGACAAGGGTAAAGTGGGCGAGGTTGTTCGCACTTTCCCTAGACTCAGCAAAGTCATCGTCAAAGGCGTAAACATCAAAACCAAGCATGTTAAGCCAAAAGGCGAAGGCGAATCGGGCAGTATCGAGACCTATGAATTTCCGATCCATAGCTCGAATGTCATGTTGTATTCCGAAAAGCAAAAAGTTGCATCCAGAGTTTGCTACACCTTCACCGAAGATGGTCGCAAGGTTCGCAAACTGATCAAAACTGGCGAAATCATTGATTAGCCCTTGAACTTAACTTAGCCCTGACCAAGCCCAGGGAGGAACTAAAACAATGTCCAACAGACTGAAAACCTCGTACGAAGAAAAAGTCGTTCCCAAACTCAGAGAGCAGTTTGGTTACACCAACGTTCACCAAGTTCCCAAAGTCGTCAAGATCACCGTGAACCGGGGTCTGGGCGAAGCGTCACAGAATGCGAAAGCGCTTGAAGCATCTGTCAACGAACTCGCAATCATCACTGGTCAAAAACCTGTTGTAACTCGCGCTAAAAAAGCGATCGCAGGTTTCAAAATTCGTCAAGGAATGCCAGTTGGGGTGATGGTGACGCTCAGAGCTGACCGCATGTATAACTTTTTGGACCGTTTGATGAACCTCGCGCTGCCTCGGATTCGGGACTTTCGCGGTATTAGCCCGAAAAGTTTTGACGGACGAGGAAACTATACCCTCGGTCTGAGAGAGCAATTGATCTTCCCCGAAATCGAATACGACAGTGTCGATCAAATTCGGGGGATGGACATTTCAATCATCACGACTGCAAACACCGACGAAGAGGGACGCGCCCTGCTGAAAGAAATGGGTATGCCCTTCCGCGATCAGTAAATGCAGTCAAATCACAGAGGCAACTATGGCAGCGAATGACACTATTTCAGATATGCTGACGCGCATTCGGAATGCAAGCTTAGCGCGTCACCAAACCACCGAAGTTCCATCGACTCGTATGACTCGCAGTATCGCTGAGGTACTGGTCTCTGAAGGCTTTATTTCTTCAGTGGAAGAAGTCGGCGAAGCTCCGAAAAAGAACCTAGTTCTTGGCTTGAAATACAAAGGCAAGAACCGCAAACCGATCATCACCGCGCTGAAGCGGGTGAGCCGCCCCGGTTTGCGCGTGTACTCGAACCGTAAAGACCTTCCTCGCGTTTTAGGCGGGATCGGAATTGCGATCGTGTCCACCTCAAGCGGCATTATGACTGATCGCGATGCCCGGAAAACGGGAGTTGGCGGAGAAGTCCTTTGCTACGTCTGGTAATTGTTGGTCGATTGGGTTGCCCAACGTTAGAGATGTGAATTTAACGCATCTGTACGATAGAGGAAATTAGCTATGTCTCGGATTGGAAAACGTCCTATTACGCTTCCCGCTAAGGTGACGATCACGATCAACGGTCAAGAAGTCGTGGTAAAGGGACCCAAAGGTGAACTCACAAGAGTTCTGCCTGCGGGAGTCACCATCAGAACTGAAGGCGATACGGTAAACGTCGATCGCGTGAATGATTCTCGGATGGCAAGAGAGCGGCATGGATTGTGCCGTACACTTGTTGCGAACATGGTTGAAGGAGTTTCGACAGGCTTTAGCCGCCGCCTCGAAATTCAAGGGGTCGGTTATCGGGCTGCGGTTCAAGGCAAAAACTTGAACATGAACATGGGTTATAGCCACCCTGTGCTAATCGAACCGCCGGACGGGATTCAATTCCAGGTTGAAAACAACGTCAACGTTACGGTTACGGGCATCGATAAAGAGATCGTTGGAAACACAGCCGCGAAGATTCGGGCAGTCCGTCCGCCTGAGCCTTACAAAGGTAAAGGGATTCGCTATGCAGGCGAGAAGGTTCGTCGCAAGGTTGGTAAGACTGGCGGTAAAGGGAAGAAATAAACCATGAGCAAAGTAAGTCGTCGAGAATCTACACGCCAGCGCCACCAGCGAATTCGTCGCCGGGTTTCTGGCACTCCAGAGCGTCCTCGGTTAGCCGTTTATCGATCGAACCAGCATATTTATGCTCAGTTAATCGATGATGTCGCTCAAGCGACCATTGCTTCTGCATCAACTGTTGATCCAGAAGTGAAAGGCAAGATCGAATCGGGCGCAAACTGTGCGGCCGCATCTGAAGTGGGCAAGTTGATTGCCCAACGTGCGAAAGCAAAAGGCATCGAGCAAGTTGTGTTCGATCGCGGTGGTAATTTGTATCATGGTCGCGTCCAGACCTTAGCGGATGCTGCCCGTGAAGCTGGTCTTAACTTCTAGGAGCAAAACATATGGCTAAGGCGAAAGGCAAAGAAAAGAAATCCCGTGAAAAGGAATCTGATTTCCAGGAGCGCGTTGTCCAAATCCGTCGTGTGACTAAAGTAGTAAAGGGTGGTAAAAAACTCAGCTTTAGAGCGATCGTGGTTGTCGGCAACGAAAAAGGTCAAGTCGGCGTTGGTGTCGGCAAGGCAAGTGACGTAATCGGCGCGGTGAAGAAGGGCGTAGCAGATGGTAAAAAACATCTGATCGAAGTTCCTTTGACTAAGGCGAACTCGATTCCTCATCCTTCTACTGCTTCTGGCGGTGGTGCGAAGGTCATGATGCGTCCGGCAGCTCCAGGGACTGGGGTAATTGCTGGGGGCGCAGTTCGGACTGTGCTTGAGCTTGCGGGTGTGAAAAATATCCTGGCTAAGCAACTCGGTTCGGGCAATCCTCTGAACAATGCGCGTGCGGCTGTGTCTGCTTTGAGTGGGCTACGTACGCTGTCGGATGTTGCACAAGAGCGTGACATTCCGGTTGAAAAACTTTACGGCGTTTAGGAGGCATTGATGAGATTAGAAGATGCTGTGCCTCAAAAAGGCTCAACCAAGCGCAAGCGTCGCATTTGCCGTGGAATTTCTGCGGGTCAAGGTGCGAGCGGTGGTTTTGGAATGCGGGGTCAAAAATCTCGATCGGGTCGTCCGACTCGTCCGGGGTTTGAAGGGGGTCAAACTCCTTTGTATCGCCGCTTGCCGAAGTTGAAGTACTTTACGGTGATCAATCGTAAGCACTTTACGGTGATCAATGTTGGTGATTTGGCTGAATTGGCTGCTGGAACTGAAGTTACATTGTCTTCGCTGATGGATGCGGGGATTGTGACTCAGGATGACGGCCCGCTGAAGATTTTGGGCGATGGTGACTTGTCGGTGAAGCTGACTGTGAAAGCAGCAGCGTTTACTGAAGGCGCTAAGTCGAAAATCGAAGCCGCTGGCGGAACTTGCGAAGTCGTATAAGTTCTGAAGTTTGTTGAAAGACCTGCACTATTCGGTGCGGGTCTTTTTTGTTGAGCGACCGGATAGAATAGCGATAAAGCATTAAGAGGTTGCAATGAGCGCAGTTCTTAACAAACCATCCTCGCTTCTACATCAAATCCAAATCGAAAAAGTTGGTGAATGGAATTTGTTTAAGTTTAGCGATTCGCTACAGCTTCGGATGGAAGAGTTGTTAGAGAAGAAGAAAGCGGATCAACTGGCACTTGAAGAGATTGGGGAATTGGAAGCGATCGCAGAACTCGATCGAATTTTCACCCATATCAATGCGATGATGGCGGCTCAGAATGTCAGTCAGTAATAATGTTCGGCAGGCTGTTCGAGAGAGAGCATTTTTTTGTGAGTATTGCTACTCACTAAGTTCTAAATTAAGTCAATTAATCAATTAAAAAGACCTGCACAAAACAGTGCAGGTCTTTTTAACTTTTTCTCATTTCAACTTGCAAAGCTAGGTAAGTAATCCAGGTATCTTCTTAAACTATGATGGCTCCCGATATCAGATGCATCAATATTCTCAATTTTAGAATGTTTCTCCTTTATTGGTTTTCGCCCACAAGGGCTTATTCCACCTTGGCATTGATGAAATATTTTAAGCCTTGAATCACTTTTGTTATAGATATTAAAAAGATGCCCATTCAACTTTGAAGCAGCGTATCCCCAATTCTTACTTTTATCCCTTTTGATTGCACCACCTAACAAAATTACATCCGCTAATTTATGCTGTCCTGCCCATGATTCAAGAGCATAGTAAGCAACACGTGCGCCAAACGAGTAAGCAAGAATTGAAACTTCTTGTTCAGTAATTCCTGACGACACTAAGCTACAGAAGGAATTGCTGCCAACGTGTTTAGCTCGATCCATAATCTTTCCGATCTTGTAGAAATTAGACCAAGGGTTTTCCGATGAATCCCACCACAATTGATAAATCGAATCTTCCCACCCTGCCCTTCTCAAGGAATTGGTTAGATCTTTAAGATCCTCTTTGTCTTTCCCCCAATCTTGACACCATCCCCCATGTATGAAGACAATTGCTTTCCTACTATATGTTGGTCTTGCGATTAATCTAAGCTGAGCATTATTCACTAGCCTATCCTCCAGATTAATGATTACTTTGCTTGATTCACATTTATCCCAATCTGCTATGGCTACTACCACCAAGGCGACAACGAATTCAGGCTCTTATAGAATTGATGCTTTTAGCTGTAGCTCTGTTTATCTGATGCGATCACTTCGGGCTGACACGAGCGCATCTCTCCACCTAATTGAGCGATCGTACTTCTGGGCAGTTTATCCGATCGCGAGATATGATCAACACACGATCGTCTGGAGGCTGCAGAAATGCTAGATGTCGATAAGCAATACGTTTACAACGAGCAAGGAGAAGCGATCGCAGTTCAAATTCCGCTTGAGCAATTTCGACAGATTGAGCAACTTCTTAGCAATGTTCCGCAACCCATTTCACAAGATGAGTCCGATCAACCGGAAGCAGAACTGGAATACGTGAACGGGATTTTGGTCATCAAATCTCAGGGCACGAAGATTCCTGCTTCGATCGTGGACGATATGCGCGAAGAACGGATTCGGGAACTTGGTGGATGGTAAAAGTTTTGTTCGACACAAATATTATTGTCGCTGCTCTGTCTGAAGCTCACGAAATGCACGATCGCGCTAGACCCTGGTTAGCACAAGTACAAATCGATCGAACGATTGAAGGTTTCATCTCAACCCATAGCTTTGCAGAATCTTATTCTATTCTGACACGACTGCCACCACCTTATCGAATTAGTCCGGCAAACGCCGAACGCCTTTTATCAGAAGATTTGACTCAGTTTACTAGAATCAGTTTAACGGCTGAGGATTATCAAGCAGTACTCAGAAAAGTAGTTCAGATGAATATCTCAGGTGGTGGAATTTACGATACTCTCATTGCCTATGCTGCTCTCAAAGCAAATGTAGATATGCTTTTAACATTTAATGTTAAGCACTTTGTCAGATTGGGAGAAGAAGTTGCACAACTCGTTCAGCTTCCTGATTGACGTTTAGGAACAGTGTAACCAAGCAGGGAAAATGGCTCAAGTTCAGGGTAATCTGATGCGCGATAGCTTCGGGCTAATACGATCGCTTCTTCCACAGAATGCTTCGACCTCAGCTTAATTTCTCGATCGCCATTTCTTCGGATTTGCCCGACCGTGAATAATCGCTAATACAATCACGCGATCGACAACAACGCGATAATAGATTACATAAGGAAATCGCCGTACAACAGCCCGTCGGATATCTCTGCGAACCACTTCATACAACTCTGGCATCTGACAAATCTGATTCAGCCTCTCATCCACACAATCTAGAAAATCATCTCCAAGATCCTCTTGTTGTGCCTCATACCACTGATAAGCTTCGTCCAATTCTTGCCGCGCTTCTGGTCGAACAATTAAAACAAAACTCATGACTTTTTCTTAATCGAGGCTTTGACCTCTTCCCAAGTCATGACATCATCTGGATTTGCATCATAAGCCGCACTTCTACGATCGAGTTCCTGCTCCTGTTCCAGTGTTAATTCAGGAAAACCCTGCTCCGCTGCAATTCCATCCCAAATTGCTTGAACCAGGCGAATACGATCGTCAATACTCAACTCATTAATCTGATTCAAAGTATTGTTGATGTCCATGCCATTGCCTCGATATCTACTCCCAAGATAAGCGATATCTAATCGATAGATCGATCTATCGATTAGATATTTGTCTAATTCAATATTTTTTGGTAGACATGATCGCTTTTCGCTGTGCCGAAGGCAATGTGATTCACATTCCTGTAGAAGAATTTCAAGAAATTGAGCGGATTCTTTCACAGGAAGGCGATCGCGTACCAGAAGAATCTGAATCCGACAAGAATCTGAATCCGACAAGAATCTGAATCCGAGCAACCGGACGAAGAAATCGAATACCTGCACTTAAGATGGATTAGATATCATTGTGGCAGATCGAGAGAATAGCTTATGATTCCAGTCGATGATGCTCGACAGCAGTTGCAAGATTTGATTGATACCGTCAGCAAGTCCCATCAACCGATCGCAATCGCAGGGCAAAACAACAATGCTGTGTTGCTCTCTGAAGCAGATTGGGCATCGGTGCAGGAGACTCTCTATCTGCTCTCTGTTCCAGGAATGCGAGAGTCGATCCGAGAAGGATTAGCAACCCCGATCGAAGAGTGCGATCGGGAGTTAGAGTGGTGAACTGGAAACTGGTGTACACGAAACAGGCACAGAAAGACGCTAGAAAACTTGCTTCTAGGAACTTACGAGAAAAAGCACAAGAATTACTTGAGATCTTGCAGGAAAACCCGTGGCAAAATCCACCCCTTACGAGAAGCTAATTGGAGATTTGGAAGGTGCATATTCACGACGAATCAATATTCAGCATCGATTAGTATATGAAGTCATCGAGCCTGAGAATACGGTGAAAATTTTGCGGATGTGGACGCATTATGAATAACTCAGATGACGCGCATACGGACTTATTTTCTATTAAGCTATCCTCGTTTCTGCACGAGATCCGACTTGAGAAAAAGGGGGAATGGAATTTGTTCAAATTTAGCGACGCTTTACAGCTTCGGATGAAAGAATTGCTAGAGAAGCAGAAATCTGACCAACTAGCAGTGGAGGAAATTGGTGAATTGGACGCGTTGCCTTCGGCTCACGTGAAGCGTGTCCGCAGAACTTGATCGAATTTTCACTCATATCAATGCAATGATGGCGGCTCAGAATGTCAATCAGTAATGATGTTCGGCAGGCTGTTCGAGAGAGAGCAAATTTTTTGTGTGAGTATTGCCATTCACCAGAACGCTTGAGTGCAAATCGTTTTACAGTTGATCATGTGATTCCGAGATCGTTAAACGGTTCGGATGATCTCCGCAATTTAGCTTTGGCTTGTCGGCGTTGCAATGAGCGGCGATATAACTTTGTGGCTGGGATTGATGCCGAAACTCAGGAAGTTGTGCCGATTTTTAATCACAATCCATAAGCAAAACTCAGCAACGCATTCACCGGATCAGTCGGCGGACGACGATTTCGACCTGAAAACTGCCAATTCCCTTTCAACATCTGCGACCAATAACCAAAATACTCCCGCGCTGCCAACCCTTCTATCCCCCTCACTTGATCGATCGTCTTTTGAGCAGCCACACTCGCTTTTCGCTGCTTTAACGGATGCTCTTTCACTCCATGCCGATAGAAAATCGTCGCTTGATTGTAGATTTTAGTCGTGACGATCTCTTTCATCAATTCCAACTTCTGCGCCTGATCCTCATACCGTCGATACTGCGCTAATCGAAGTTGCCCATTGCGCGAATAAGCAGGCAACGCCGATCCCAAGTGTTTGCCAAATCCAGACAGATAATGCACAGGCATCCCGAGTTCTAGGGCATACATCAACACATCGCCCGTTAACTTGCTGCTGGATGGATGACGAGTTGATGGCTCGGTCACAGGTTCTACGATATCAGGGGTTTGGAAGACGGTAAGCTTTAGAAATACAATTGCGATCTTATAAATTTAAGTTGGCGGATAATGGCTAAGTTACGCTTGGGATTGGAATGGTTTTTGAATCCAGATCATGTGCCTCTGCTGGTGGGACTGAAGCAGGGATGGTTTGCAGATGTGAATATCGATTTGGAACTGGTTGAACCATCTGAACACATTGATGCGATCGCCCAAATCCAGGACGGAACGCTCGATATTGCCATTACGGAGCCAGTACATCTGGTTGAAGACCGCAGTAATGGTCATCCGGTCATTGGTTGGGCACGGTTTTTACATACCAATGGTGGGGTCATGTACTTCGCAGGACAAGGAATTGAGCGCCCTAAAGATATGCTGGGTAAGCGACTGCAATACCCCGGCGCACCCTCGGCTTTAGGAAAGGCGATCGCTCAAACGATGATCGAGGCGGATGGCGGTCAGTTTACCGATGATGCGATTACCTCCGTCGATAATGGCTTTTTCCACACGAACGCACTCGTTGAAAACAAAGCAGACTGTGCAACGCTAGTTTTCTACAATTTTGAAGTCATTGAAGCTCGGCTTCGGGGCTACGATGCTCAGTTTTTTGCCCTCAAGGATTGGGGCATTCCAGATTTCTGTCAACTCATTTTCATCACGACTCCAGAGTTACTGCAACAGCGACGGCAAGAACTTCAGGCTTTCCTGAAGGTATTCCGACGCGGGATTGACTTCATTCATCAGCAACCCGAAGCTGCACAGGCAATCTATAACCAGCACACTGGAGCCTATGCTGACGATGCGATCGGGCAAGCCATCTATCAGGCAACCGTTCCCTGTTTCACTTACGACTTTGCAATGACCACTGACTACTACGACCAACTACAGACCTGGATGCACAACACCGGACAGATTAGCGATCGCTTATCTGCCACCGCCTATTGGACTAACTCACTCGCCCTTTAAGCGGCATCGAGGCGTGCTTCCAACCTTGATAGTGGCAAATGACGGAGGAATGCTCTGGTCTCCCATCAAAGATGGCTTGAATCCAGAGCGGCGAGTTTTTCAAAGACAAAAGTGGCGATCTCTGTTTTCCCATATTTAAGGATCGAGCAATTTATCTACTGACTAAGCCACCAATGCCAGACCCTTTCCTCCTGCACTTACCTACTGCTCACACCATTCCGGTTATCGCCAGTCTGCCTCACAGTGGATTGCTCATACCGAAGGAGATTACTAACACTTTAGAAGCTTCTTACCAGCACTATTTACCCAATCAAGATTGGCATCTCGATAAACTCTATGATTTTCTGCCCCGTTTAGGCATTACTGTCCTGCAAGCTGTCTATAGCCGTTACGTCGTTGACCTCAATCGATCGCTCCGCGAACCGCTCTTTGGTAGCTTTTGGCAATCGGTCGTTGCTGAAAAGACTGCGTTCAACACCGCAATTTATCGAACTCCGCCTTCAAGAGAAGAGGTTGAACAGCGAGTGGAGCAATACTATCGCCCCTATCACCAACAGCTTCAAACTTTGCTGAACGAACAGATTGAGCAATTTGGCAAGGTATATTTGCTGGATTTACACAGTTTCCTTGGATTAATTGAGGATGAAGTCTGTTTGGGGAACGGAAATGGGGCAACCTGTTCTGAACACTTCATTTCTGTCGTTGACACTGCTTTTTGCTCACAGAGGTATCAGGTTGTTCGCAATAAGGCGTTTAGTGGTGGACATATCACACGGCATTACGGTCAGATGCCGCAAGTTGAAGCGTTACAAATTGAAGTTCGCTACCCGGTTTACCTGAATGCGAAACAACTGGATTGCGATTCTGTCCCGGATTGGCAGGTGCTAGAGTTTGATAACGCGAAGCATAAGTTTGAGTCAATTTTCGAGCAGATTACTAAAAATCTAGCATCTGCCTAGCTTCCCTATTTCTCATCATTTTGAACCATAAATTGGGAGTACTTTCAATTGAAAAAATACTCCCAACTTTAAGCAAGTCAAAGCTCTCCTGCTGCAATCATTTGAATTAATCGAGGTGTTCCTGGATCAAACCCGGCAATATCCCACGACATTGAATCCTGTGGATCAATCAGCGAGATATTGTAGGGAGCCAGGGTGACGTAAACAGCTTTTGCCCCAGGATTTACCTTACGGCGATACTCGGCTAATGCCTGGCTCGGATGCTTGCGTCCTGCCCAGCTTTCACAGTCCGTCCAGAAGCAGAACACGTCTGCCTTGAACTTGTGTTTGATTGCCCACTCATACGCGACTGCCGCATCCGTCCCACCAAAATTCTGGTTGCTCGCTTTGGCGATCGCATCGCGAAACGAATCCCGTGCTGTAATTTTCAGGTCACGGAAATCGGTGGCAAATCCGCGAATGACATAGTGCGGTTCAGCTTTTGCTGTTGCCAGTGCCATCGTGGTTGCAATCTCACAGCAGGTCAGTCCGATCGAACTCACGCTGTAGTAAGACATGGAACCAGAAACATCGATCGCATGTAGAAACACCTTGCCCGTTGGCTGCATCACCTCAAAGGAGAGTTCCAGAGCTTGCTCCAGAATATCCACAATGCGGGGAACAGGTTGCCATGTTTTCTGGCTGCGTCCCAACTGCCCACCGGATTGATAGGTTTTGAGGGCTTTCAAGACATCGATCGGGTGAATACGTCCTTTTCGCAAATGTTCCGCACTGTTGAGGACTTTCGCCACTCGTTTCAGATTGTCGCGGTTGTCAGCCGTCAACACATCTAGTTCGGTTAAAGATCCCAGATTTCGTAGCATTGCGCCGATCGGCATATCGTTGAACAGGAGTTGCCATGCCCGCTTGTCCATTTTGCCCACGGGGGCTGCCATTTCATGCGTTAACCGACCCTTGGCGATCGCTTCATGAGTTCTCTCCGGATTGCGTTTCAGCCACTCGTACCACCAGATTTGCGCCAGAGCATCCGAGGGAATTTCTTGCGGTAAGTTCTCCCAACCTTGAATGACCCACTGAAATAGCTGGTTGTGGTCTTCCGTGGGCGGTTTAACGTGAAACAGCCGCAGCGCATCCCGGTGAGAAAAGCCTTGGCGCTGCTGATATTTCAGCAGTTGATATGCCAACCCTTTCGCATCAGGGTTTGATAACCAGGACTTACCCGCTTCTCGGACAATCTTTCCAAACCCGCGCATTGCTTTGGTGTAGCTCAACCATTCGTAGAAGTGGCTTCCCGTTCTTACCACCTGGGGAAAGATCGATTGAAAAGCGTGCTTTGCTTCAACTGTCTCACCCATTGATAGCAACACCAGTGCCAACAGAGGCGCACTGTTATTGATTGCCCGTCCATCGCTGGCGTACAGGATCTCTGAGGCAACGCGATCGGGGTTGAGAGCGATCGCCTGTTTCAAGACTTCGACAAATTCACCCGTCAACTCCTGCTTGCCTGCGTAATAAGCCCCTTGAGCCGTTCCAATCAACAGGCAGCGACGCAGCACATTCCAGAGGTCGGCTTTGAACATCCAACCATCGGAACGTCCCTGAATCATGTCTGCTTCCCGACCAGGAATCGGCTGGCTTTGCGGTGTTTGCGTCTTGTTCTGGACAAAAAACTTGTAAGTCATCACAATCTCCTTCAGCCCGTCAGGGCAACATTTGGAAATTGGCAGGATGGGAGTTGCACCCATATCACCCGCTTGGAAGGCGATAACCCTCATTCGTCGTCCCTTTCGGGCAAGATGTGAATAAGGATGTTTTAGGCGTTCTACTGTTAAACTACCTGCCAGTGTTTGGTGTAGCGGCGCGGGGGTTGCACCCGCATCTCCGGCGATTAAGGGGGAAGTCGTCCAAAGCGATAACCCTCAATCTGCGTCCCTTTCGGGCAATCGTTGGCGCTCTACGATTGAGCTAGCCGCCACAGGGTTGAAAGTCGAGGGTAGGAGGTGAGAAGCGTTCTCTCGTTTCCTTTCCCTTTGATGAATCCAGAATAGGCAGTTCATCTTCCCCTAGGCGAATTGGCATAAAAACGGCTGAAAGGCTTCCTCCAAAACAGACTTGAAGTTAGGGGAATGGTGGAACCGAAGGAATTCCCCTGGCTTCTGGGGGAAAATGTGAGTTAGAACCGTGAGATATTCTCAAGTTGTCTCCAAATTCCGATTCTCCTAACAATGGCACGCCCCAGTTACGGACCTGAAGCCAAAAAGCGATCGCTCCACCTGTTCACAACCCTGCTCGACTACGCAAACGACGAGTTGGACTGTGATGAGGTGGCTTTGGATGGGCTGCGATCGCAGATTCAGACCCACTGGCAGACTGAACAACGGTTAGTGGTGCGAACAAAGGTTCGGTTCTTAGAGGCTTTGACTAACCTGGCGAAATCTCCGCTGAATGGCGAACAGATCAAGGAGGCATTGCGGCGATTTGAGGATTTTCTAGAGATCCTAGACGACAATCGCCCCAACAGGGGTGGATCTGAAGTTTGGCACTTCACCCTTAACCTCTGGCACAAGCGGAGCGATCGCCCAGCCAATCTGCGTCAATTCGAGCAGGAATGGGAAAAACGCCGCCCCCAGAAATCGAAGCAGGTGACAGGCAAGGAACCTGTAGAACCAGAAGCTTCGGGAGCGGATAGGCAAGATTCCTGGTGGCAACTTTGCCGTAACAGTCTGGAATTACAGCAATACGAACGGTTGACGATTAATCCATTGACGGTCGGCGATGGCATAACCTTCAACCTGGATGAACTCTATCTTCCTCTGGGCTTGATCGAACGCAAGCAGCGGCATCGCGAAGCCGATCGCTCATCAGTCGGTTCACCTGTTGAGGACGGAGACGAGCCAGAAGACACCCTCTCTTTAGAGGAATTTTTTGACCGTCTGCGATCGCTCGAAAAACAACGAATCGCGATCGTAGGTGAACCGGGTGCAGGTAAAACGACGCTACTTCAAAAAATCGCCGTCTGGCTGCTAGAGCAGGGGGTACTGCCTATCTGGATTTCCCTGGCAGATTTGCAGGGAGCGACATTGGAGAACTACCTCTTACAGGACTGGCTGAAGCAAGCAACCGGGAAGATCAGTGTTCCTCTAGAGCTTCAAGAAGCGTTTGTCCAACAGTTTGAGCAGGGGCGGGTGTGGCTACTGCTGGATGCGATCGATGAGATGGCGATGGATGGGGCAACCGCACTGTCGAGCCTTGCCTGTCATCTGCGAGGATGGATTGCCAATGCTCGTATCATGCTGACCTGCCGCTCGAATGTTTGGGACAGTGGTAAAAATGCCCTCGATGGGTTTACAGTTTACTGCAACCGCAGTTTTAGTTATGGACGTGGAACTGATGGGGATCAGGTGGGTCAGTTCATCGATCGCTGGTTTCAGGATCATCTGGAGTTGGGCGATCGCCTGCAACAAGAATTGAACAACCCTCAGCGAAAGCGAGTCAGGGATGCGGTCAAAAATCCTCTCCGATTAGCCTTGCTTTGCCGCTCCTGGTCACTAGCTCAAGGAGCATTACCGCAAACAAAATCCCTGCTCTATCGGCAATTTGTCGAAACACTCTATGAATGGAAGCAGGATCGCTTTCCCACTACGATCGCCCAGCGGCAGCAACTCAATGAAGCATTAGGGCAGGTTGCGCTGCGGGCACTGTTGCAAAGGGAAACGCGCTTTCGACTGTCCCATTCCTTCGCTCAAATTGCATTTGCAGGGTCATTAGACTTAATGACTCTGGCATTACAACTGGGTTGGCTTAACCAGGTTGGAATTTCAGTGACCACAGGCGAGAAGATTTACGCCTTTTACCACACCACATTCCAGGAATATTTCGCCGCACAAGCCATTTCAGATTGGCAGTTTTTCTTTGATCCGGCTCACGATTTTCCAGTTTTTCATGCGTCCTGGCGAGAGGTGATTCTACTCTGGTTGGGGAGAACGGATATTGCTGTTGCTGAGAAAGAGGCGTTGATCACAGCCCTCATGAATTTTGACGATCGCTGTGGCGGTTTTTATTCCCATCGAGCTTACTGCTTGGCGGCGGCAGGGTTGGCAGAGTTTCCCCAATCTGGTCATGCCTCAAAAATCCTGGCTCAACTTCTCCAATGGCGATTTGGGGTATTTCCTGCTTCCCTCTGTGAAGGAGCCAGAATCGCGTTGCTGCGAACCGATCGCCAGCTTGCAACTTCGGTTCTAGAGGAGTTTGTCCAGATTGCCGAAAATCCCTTTGCTCGTTGGCAGGCAGCTTACACCCTGGGTAAAACGCTTGATCCAGGTAATTCAATGGCGATCGCTGCCCTGTTTCAACTCATTGACACCCTACAGAGTGAAGCTCTGAAATTACAGGTCATTGAAAGCCTGGGCAGAATCGAGCCAAGTCATCCGATTGTGCTTACTGCTCTGGAGGAGATTCTGGAATCAACCCAGGAGGACAATATTCGCCGGAGAGCCGCTTATAGTCTGGGAAAAATCAATCCTGGTCATGAGAAAGCGATCGCTACCCTGAAGCAGATCATTCACTCAACCGAAAATGCCACATTGCGACTGCGAACCGCAGAGAACTTAATCATCCTTGACCCAAAAAACAGTGTTGCAAATGCTGTACTTCAGCCAATGAGAAGGTCTGAGAAAACAAGTCAAAAACATCAAAATAAAACAACCAATCAGCAAGATCTAAAACACCTCATTAGTACATTAGAACAACGATTATTAACAGCAAAAGACTGGGCGAATCAACGGCGAATTGCCTATCGACTGGCAACGCTCCAACCTGGACATCCTGGAGCGATCGACTGCTTGTTGCAAATTCTTTTGAACGAGAAGATTCCAACTCACCATAAACGAGTTGTCGAAGATTTGAAAGAAGTCATGTTGGAAAACCAGTTAAGCCATGTCGTCTATCAATTAAGCTTGTTGTTTACAGACATAGATCTTTCAATTTTCAATCAATCTTTCAAGCAATCTACAGTACAACTGCATGAGTGCCACAAATTATTGTCATACTGCGCTCAGCAGATGTCTTATGCCGAATTCTCAAATGCCTGGCGGAAGGGAGCTTGAGGATATGACGACGACTCAATCTTTTCCGGCAGATAGCGAAATTGAAGCCATCTTAGAACAACGCATTGAACAGGAAAACAAAGGGTTAGTATTGTCGCAGGGATCATTGATGGAAGCCGACAAAGCCACTGACATTGTAAAGGACAACATCCTAGGGACGGGCAGAAGACTGATCAGACATCGCAACAGCATTCCTGCCAATGGCTATTGTCGAGAACGCATTTCTTGCTGACGCATGGGCATCGCATCGATCGTGCGAAACAACGCTGCTAAATCAAGTGGAGCTTGGCTCCGTTGCTTCTCCGTACCATCCTTACCCACCAGAATCACTGCAAACTCCTCAGAGGTAATCCCAAACTGTTGTCTTAGTTTTTCCACCGATGCTGAATTGAGCGATCGCCCATCAACTTGGCTCTCTCCAGTTCCCAAAATTTGCACCAGTTTCAGATCGCGATTGCCTGTCCCTGCTTCATCCGCCTGCCATACCTGCATTTGTTGGCGATACTGAGATGAATCGGTTGAGGGGGCAAAGACCAGCAAGATGCGGTTTTGCCATTGATAGTCGCTCAGCTTAAATTCAATTCTTTGGGAACGATCGGGGTTTGCTGCAACATTGGCTGTCTTTAGTGACTGAGCATGAGAAGGGTTTGGCAAATCACTCATAACAATGAAAGGCTGGGCGGAAGCACAGCTCTGTAGCAGGGACAAAAGAACGACAAGCCCAGTTAAAGACTGCATTGGAGTACGAGAATAACTTTACTCACTGTAACCAAATCGTTGCAAAAGAGACTGGCTCTCAAGGGAGAATTTGAAAGTATACAGGTCAGGCAGAAAGAGGAAAACCCGCTGCCAATAACCAACCGAAGAATAAAGCAGAGCCGATCGCGTAGACCCATGCTTGGTTGAACAGACCAGCAATCAGAGATAAGATCCCCATCAGTAGTGGAAATAGTGGCAACAGCAAAAACATAAATCCCAATTGAGGTAGGAAATTGAGCGTCAACACGAAGCCGCCAATCAAAACGACGCTCTGCCCCAGCCACCAGAGAAAGCGTTTGCCGACCCCAATATTTTCTTGCACGATTCCCGCGGCCAGAAACCAGGGGAAACAGGCGATCGCCACGGGCAACCACACTCTTAGCCGAATTGGGATCAGCCACCATTGAAGCCAAACCACCTGCGCCATTGCACCAAAGGCAATCCAGAGAATGACAAATAGCATAATTCCCAGCCCAACGGCACGCAGGGTAGGGCGAGGTAGACGCGCCAGTATTCCCAGCCAGGTTAACCCGGCAATCAAAAACCAGACCCCAACCGCTCCACCAACTTGAACGCCACCCAAGTTCTGGAGGTCAAACCGCTGACTCAGCAGTACTAACCCTGCCGTTGCCGCCAGTGGTGCAGCGATTAAGCCTGTCCATCGTCGGATAGGAGCTATTTTTGTGGGGATGAATGGAGGGTGAGTTAGGAGAGGTGAGATTGCGGCGAATCCAATTAACCAACCTAACAGGTGTAGTCCGTACCATGCCATGCGGCGATCGCGATACTGGCTATCATTGGTTCTGCCAAATGCTGCATCCAGCCAACGGAGGGCTGACTGATGACTCCCATCACTAAACAAGATGGTGATATGTTCCACACCCGGAATCACAACTAATTCCCGCCCCTGCCCTGTTGCCAGATTCGTGTTTTCTCCCCCAGACCGTGCTAGCAATCGTTCGGCATTCCCCACAAATCGCCCCTCTCCACTCCCTGCCTGTAGTTGCAGATTTCGCGGAGATTGGGGAGTGACATTCGCTCCCGTTGGAGAAACTGCAACCGTTGCAGCAAAGCGTTCTCGATCGCGAATCCCAGCATTCATCACAATCCCGCTGCCCATCGAGTGCCCTAGCAGTGCCAGACGACCTGGGTCAACCTGGGGTTGTTCCAGGAGAGCTTGCAACGCCCTCTCCAGATTCTGCTGTAGCTCATACCGCTCTAAGCGCGTTCCATTTGCGCCATGCCCGTCAAAATCCCAGAGCATGACCGCATAACCCGCATGAGCCAAGACGTGCCCATAGCCGAGCATCAACTGTTTAGAACCTGCAAACCCGTGTGCCACAAGGACTCCTGGAATTGTCTTTGCCCCTTGAGGAGCGAGATATAGCAGAGGAACTCCTTCTTTTTGGAACGATCGCACGTCCAGCCCGGATCGGGCGAATGCGATTCCCAACCAGGACGAAACAATCAGCAGAATCGCGAGTACCAGGAGTGCTAAGCGTTTATAGTTTAATTTCACAGGCTTCAGCCAACATTCAAACACCACCTACTGGTGTAACGCAAAACAATCTTCAGGATTTGAAAATCTAGCCAATATCTCGAAGTTAGCGATTCATGATTCAGGTATTTCACCATGCTTCTCCAATGAGAGTGAAGGCTGCCCAGTTTTTGGGATTGGGATGCGTCTTGAGCGTAGCTAACATCGCTTGACGCAGAGCTTGTGCTTTGTCAGGATTGCGGTTGAGCTGTTGATAGAATGCCTGCATAAGTTCAGCAGTCGGAGCATCAGGCACAGCCCAGAGAGAGACAATTACGCTCGGAACTCCTGCGGCAATAAACGATCGAGATAATCCCACCACACCATCTCCTGTCACGCGCCCCCGACCAGTATCACATGCGCTTAAGACGACTAAATCAGCATTTAGCTTTAGGTGTGAGACTTCTTCAGCAGTTAAGATGCCACTATCATTTTCAGAGGGGGCAAAGGCTAGCCAACTTTTGAAACCATTGCGATCGGAGAATGATCCATGAGTTGCGAAATGAATGACTTTGGCATCAGAGATTTTCTGAAGAATTGTTTTTTTAGTTCCTTGCTGACCAGTCAGTGCTTGGGTGTTAAATAAAGACGCAATTGCAATAGCTTCTTGCTCTGCATTTGGTAAATTCGAGAGTCGTTTTGCTTGTGCAGAATTTGGATCGATCGGCATCAATGGATTGCCAACGATTAAAGTACCATTGCCTTGAGAGCGAGAGTTCAGCACACGAGTTTTATCTAGCAATTGAATTGAAGAAGCAGTCCGAATGGGATGCTGCTCAATCAAGAATTGACCGTTTGCAGCTTTGAGAGCAGGGAAAGGAACGAGGAAGAGAGTTCCATCCGGAATAAAAACAATGTGTTGGTTTGGATCAGTCGGGAGTAGAGATGCGATCGGTTCAATCAGCAATTGGTGAAGGGTTCTAAAATTTGCGTCTTGATCAGACTGAGCACAAGGATTTTTCTGGGTTGTTTCTTCTACAATTAACCAATCCGATTGGGCACTCCGAACCCCGATCGATTGCCGACTATTCCCAATCAATTGTGTGATAGAAGCGCATTGTTGCGGTAAAACATCTGTAAGCTTCACCTGTCGAAAGTCGATTGTGCCCGTCGGCTGAATGACCCAAATGTAAAGTTCTTGCTTACGTTCATTGAGCGAATATTCAACCAGGGTGGCATTTTGCGATCGCGCAATTCGTCGAAGTTGATCCACACTCGGTGCTTCTGAAGGGGGTGAAGCAGTCGGCTGTAACTGTTGGCTTAACCGTTCGACTAACGCTTTCGTTCGTCCCCATTCTGAGATTGTTAGTGCTGCTTCAAATTTCTTCTGGGCAATCATCACCTCTTGTAAGATGCGATAGCTCACAGCTTGAGTTTCAAAGAATGAGATTTTGTTTGCTTCAGACAGTCGATCCAATCGAATCGATTCAAACACTGCGATCGCGCTTTTCAGGGATTTTTCTGCTGAAGCAAACTGACGAATGTTGAGGTAAAGAGCGCCTAGATTATATAAGGCTCGTGCTTCCCCAGATCGATCTTTGACCGATCGATAAATCGGCAATGCTTCATTGTATGAGCGAATCGCATCTTCGTAGCGTTGCACAGCTTGATAAGCATTGCCTTGATTTAATAAAACTTGCGCTTCCCCGTTGCGGTTTTTGAGTGCTCGGTAAAGGGGTAAAGCTTCTGTGTAAGCTCGAATTGCATCCTCATAGCGTGAGACTGCAACATAGGAAATTCCACGATTCATCAATGCTAGCGCTTCTCCATCAGGACTTCTGATCGCTCGATAGATTTTGAGAGCTTCTGTATGTGCCTGAATTGAAGCAGCGTGCCGAGACATTGCACCATAAATAATTCCTAAGTTACTCAGTGCTTCTGCTTCACCTTGAGGATTTTGAATTGATCGAAAAATCGACAAAGCTTCCGTATAAGCTGCGATCGCTTCATCATTGCGATCGAGCAAATCATAGACCACTCCCCGATTCATCAAGACCCCTGCTTCTCCTTTTCGGTCTTTGATGGCGATCAAGATCGGTAAAGCTTGATCGAAGACGGTTAAAGCTTCCTCAAATCGGGAGAGAAAACGGTACGTATCTCCCAAGCTAGATAATGCTGAAGCTTCAGCACGACGATTTTTAAGTTCTCGAAAGATCGGTAAGGCTTGATTGAAAGCTGCGATCGCGTCATCGTAACGAGAGAGAAAACGATAGACAATTCCTCGATTCATCAACGCTGAAGCTGCATTATCCCAGTCCTTGAGCGCTTGGAAAACTGCGAAGGCAGCACCGAAACCTGCGATCGCCTCGTCATTGCGAGAAAGGTAAGCATAAGTGATACTGCGATTCAGCAGGATTTTTGCTTCAAGATCGCGATCGTTCGTTTCACGAGCAATGGGTAGTGCTTCATCAAACGATCGCAGCGAATCTTCATGACGAGAGATAAGAGAGTAGGCACTTCCTCGATTCATGAGAACGACTGCGGCATCCTTGCGCCGATTGAGTTGTTGAAAAATCGAGAGTGCTTGATCAAAGGCACGAATTCCTTCTGCATAACGAGATAGCAGTGTATAAGAGCGTCCTTGATCATTCAAAAGCTCTGCTTCATTTTGTCGATCGCCAATTTCTCGATAAATTTTGAGTGCTGCTTCCCAAGAGGCGATCGCAGCTTCATGCTGCTCAGATTTGTACTGCTGATGTCCTTGTTTTGCTAAGCGATCGGCTGCTAATTTGCGCTGACTCGGTTGTACTTGAGCAATCGTTTGAGTCAGCGCGAATGATGGATTTGTGCCGATACAGAGAAGCGCGATCGCGAGAAGTTTGAGAGAGCGTTGCATCATGAGTCCTTGATCGTCCGGAGTCCATCTTAAAAGAGAATCTATTTGCGGTTTTTTATTTTTCATTCTTCTCGCTAAATTTGCGGAATTCCGTAAATTTGCCAAAATGCTTCTGTCTGTTTCAGAACATCAACTGTGTACTCAATATATTCCGCTTACAGTTGCATATCCTGGCAAAGATGGGACTCTAAAAAACTGCATAGATTTCAGCAAGCGAGTAGACAACTGGCTCAAATTCAAGAAACACGATCGTACAAAAGGAGCCGCCTGCAAACACATTGAATCAATTACATCGCAATTTTTATTTGGAGAGCCTTTACTATGCCGCATCAAAGGAACAAACCGATTGCAATGCTTCTCATCATGAGCGTTTGTACAGCAATCTCGGTATTTGGAGGGATAAAAGGTAGGAGTGCCGAAACTCGTGAACAATCTTTGAATAGTCAACAAATCATCGGACGCTGGGAGGGGATTGACAGCACAGGAATATTGGGAAGAGCTGGCGAAGCGACTCCGGTGACGCTTCGCTTCACACCTAAGGGGAAGGCAATCATTCTCACTGCTCCTTCAGAGGGCTTGCAAGGATTCACATTTGATTACAGCTTGAATCCACAACCGAAACCAATATTCCTAGACCTAGACTTTAAGCCAATGGGGGCGAATACGATTGTGCCGACGATCGCACAATTTACAACGCCGCAAAATTTGAAAATTCAACTCTCTGGTACTCGTCTAAACGGCGATCGTCCAAAAGAGTTTTTAGATGAGTTGAATTTGAGCAGAGTTTCAGACCATATGGTTGCTGCGTTTCAAGGTGAAGGAGCCGTTGCCACTCAATTGATCCAAGCAGAACAATCCAAAGAGGGTGAAGGAAAGTTTGTCATGACTACTTTAGTTCGGTCTGCCTCAATCTATCGACTTGAAACAGGTCAGTTTCCAATAACGTTGACCCAACTTGGGTTAGGTCATACTGCTACACAGAACTATCGCTTTGAGATGACTGTGAAAAATGACCGATTAACTCTTATTGCTCGTCCGAAAAAAGCAGGCTTGAGAAGTTACATTGGAATTACAATTACTCAACCTTTTCGGGAAGACAAGACAACAC
Organism: Leptolyngbya sp. GGD; assembly: GCF_026735145.1. Taxonomy (NCBI): domain Bacteria; kingdom Bacillati; phylum Cyanobacteriota; class Cyanophyceae; order Leptolyngbyales; family Leptolyngbyaceae; genus Leptolyngbya; species Leptolyngbya sp. GGD. The sequence goes on along the minus strand of NZ_JAPQKE010000002.1, from coordinate 730,723 downwards.
AAACCCTTGCGATTGCAAATCTTTGCCAATCGTTTCGCCCTTCTACGATCGCACCTGTGACGCCTGTCATTCATCATATTAACAGAGCCTTTCCGGCGATTGAATGCGGTTCTGGCTCGGAAGCTGTGCGGTTTTGAGTTCTCTGCGATTTGATTAAAGATTAGAAGATCATTGATGTCAGACTTAAATTTACACACTAAAAGTGATAACGATGTTAGCTTTCTCAAAATCAGCCATCCATTTTCCACTTGCCCTACTTTTGCTGTTTAGATTTAGTCAGCCTGCTCAAGGCACTCTCGCAGTTCAGGTTAATCCTGATCTCTCCTCACAGGCTCTATCTGAATCATTAGCAGCGCTTGGAACTCAAGTCGCTGCAAGTCCAAATCCTCAACCTGCTGAAGCGCTATTTGAGAGAGCACTTCAGATCGCAGAAACGATACAACCGCTTACAGAGCGGAGTCAAGCTTTGCTCACCATTGCTCGTAAGCTTCGCGAAGCCAACCAAACTTCAAGATCCCAGCAGTTGATTGAACGTGTGATTCAACTTGCACTTGCTCACGCTTCAGAGCGAGCCACAGATGAATATGGCAAAGAGCGACAACAGGAAGATTTAGCCATCATCAGCGCTCAACTTGCAGAAGCCGGGCAGGTTGAGCGTGCCCTCCAGTTTGTCAGAACTAAGATTTCTTTAAAACTGCGGAAAGGGCAAGCGCTCAACAAAATTGCAGTCGCGATCGCACACCAAGGCAAAACTCAACAAGCTAGAGAACTATTGAGTGAAGCTGTGCGATCAGTAAAAGGCGACACAGAAGACTATGCCTATGAATCGAATGGCAGTTGTGGAAATGAGAAGTTTGCAGTTTTCTCAGACATTGCCAAAAGCTTGAGCTTAGTTTCAGAGTTAGATCAGGCATTACAAGTTGCTGAAACGATATGGGGCTGTAACTCAGCATCAGGAGATTCAGCCCAGTATTATCAAGCTTGGGCTTACTTGGGGATTCTGAGCAACCTGAGAACGGTTGGGCAACTTCAACAAACTTGGAATAGTGCTAAACGAATGCCCCAAGCACCGAATGTTTCAGGCGATCCAGTCGAGCGATTAATGACTTGGCATGAGCTTGCCGAGAAACTGATTGATTTAGGAGAAATCCCACTCGCTTTATCGATCACAACTGAACTCTCGACACTCTCCAGGATCAAAGATGACACTCGAATGTCCATCTATCCACAATTGTTAGTCGAAATGGGGCAGGAGAACTTGCAAAAAATTGCCCTTAAACTGGCTAAAAATCGACAATTTGAAGCAGCTTTGCAAGTGACACAGTTACTCGCAGGTGCTCCTGCTCGGCAAGATATTGCTCGTAAAGAAATTGCGGCTCAACTAGCTCACACGAGACAACTCGACAAGGCTCTGCAAGTCGCAAGCTCTGTTTCGGATGCCACCATGAAAACGAGAACGAAACTCGCGATCGTTGAGCGTTTGCAAAAAATTGGACTCACGGCTCAAGCAGATGCCTTGTTTGAGAAATTGATCCCCGCGTTGACTCCTGAATCTGCACCTGAGCTAGTCGCAATTGGACAACGCGATCGTGCCCTCAATTTGATTGCTAGACTAGACGGACAATCAGATGCACAGACACAAATTTTAGTTGAGACTGCGATGCAATTTGTGGAGCTGAAACAAGTTGAGCCAGCCCTACAACTCTCTCTTAAACTGAAAGAGGATAGAAATCGACATCCTCTTCTGTTAGCGATCGCCGCTCAACAGGTCAAACTTGGACAACTTGATCGATCGCTAGAAGTAGCATTATTCCTAAAAAAGAGCAGTCTTTGGGATTTGCCTCCTCAGCGCGATCGTCTTTTGACTAGCATTGCTTATGGGTTTGCTCGGTCAGGACAGTCTGTGAAAGCACGTCAAGCCGCAGAAGAGATTTCTGCGGATCTCGCGAGAGTTGCTGTCATCTCAGAGCTTGCAATTCAAAAGCAGCAGGCACAAAAAAATTAAACATCAGTTCGGCGAGTTCTCTCGCTTCGTTGCTCACCTGCCCCGGAATCAATTTAGGGCAGGACGCAAACGAGAGCAAGTATCTTCCAACTACACTTCACCTCTCTACTGAGAAAAAATTCCGAGAATCCGAAATTGCTGCTGTAGTTGTATCTAATTTCAGGGTGATTTACATACCACTTAGCACTGAATCAACCCTCATCAAGCTTCTGAATTCAATGATGAAACCCGTCGCAAAACTCTCTTCTGTTTCAAAACTTCTCGGTCTGATCAGTTTTGGCACACTTCTGATGACTTCCCTGCCTGCAATGGCGCGTCCTGGAATCGTTACGACACATGCTAATGTTCGATCGGGTGCATCTCTCAATGCTCCAGTGCGAGAACTTCTTGCACCCAATGGCACAGTTGAAGTCCTCAACATTGTCCAAGGTAAGGATGGCTGGAAATGGTACTATGTCCGCTCAGAAATCGAAGGGACTGAAGAAGGTTGGGTGCGGAGTGATCTGATTCGCTTCACACCAAGTAACTGGAGACATGCAGTGCTACGGGGCGATCGAGAAAACCGGATCAATGTTCGATCGGCTCCTAGCATTTCATCAAGCATTGCACACTATGGTATTGGCGGAGATGTGATCGAAATCGATGACAGAAGCATGACTAGAGAAGGCAATTACTTCTGGTACCGCGTAACTTTCCCCAATCAAGTCTCTGGATGGGTTCGAGGTGACTTGTTCATCAGAATCGAGTAACCCTCAGCATCCTTCGTAACTTTGACATTGTTCTTGAACCTTTATGAAACGGCTCAATCTATCCCGCATTCAGCAACTTTTCCACTCATTTCGCCTGCATCCTGCTGTCATTGCTTGTTTAACAACAGGAATGATCTTAACGGGTAGTTTTGCGATCGCTCAACCCGTCGCGACAGGTTGGCTGTTTAACGGACAAACCACACCCAATCAGATTACGCTCAATGGTGTGAAGTACACAGGAGAATGTGCTGCAGGGCCATTCTTCCCAGACCTTACAGGCACCTTTATCTCTGCAAAGACTCCGCCTGCCCCTCATACTCGCGTCTTGATCAAAAATGTGACTTCAGGCGTTTCGACTAACCCCCATCCCTACACTAATCGTGAATACGACGAACGTCGCCCGACTTCTGAAGTTGCCAAAATGACCTTCTCAAATCGACATCAGATGCGGAAATTTGGAGTACTCGAAGGCAGTAATACCTTTGAGTACACAATTCAGCAACGGGACAAGGTTCTAGAAACGGGAACTTTTACTTCCGACATTACAACGAATGTACGCACAGAAGAACGGACGGCAACCTGGGTTCGAGACAAAGTGTGCGCCAATCGATCCGTCTCACTCGATGTCTGTGCTGATATTCGCGATCGTCGTGCTCGACAATGCCAAGATGGGCGAATTTTGCAATCTGAATTGACTCCTGATGACCCTGAAATTGTCAGCCGCGTTTACAACGACACTGGAGAAACGCTCAACTTCCGATTTGAGCATCGAGAATATCGACTCGCTCCAGGAGAATATGCAGTCATTAGAACCTATGAATCCGATTCCTCTCAATCGCTTTACTTTAATACGACCTGCAAGGACTGCTCTCGTTTCAGTTCATCTAGCACCTTTACTCCTGGCAAACGCTATCGTTTTACTTCAACGAAGAATGGCGAAACTCGAACTATTCGTTTAGAGGATTACTCGCGTTCAAATGACTACCACCAGAGAAGATGGCGATAATGCTCAACGTTCAGCGATCGAGAGATCGGCAGTCTATCGTTCGCGCATTTAGGATGACGATGGAGTTCTTGCAGATTGCATAACCTCGATCGTGGTTAATCCTAAACCTATATGAGACGTTGAGTGATCAGTCATGACGCATCCCATTCAAAGCACAATTGCGATCGCCGTAGGCATCGTCATTGGTTTAGCTCATCAAATTCCGATTCACGCGAAGGAGTGCATTCTACCCAGGTATGAGGTCGTTACTGAGAATCTGGTCAATGATCACAATCAGCAAGTTGTGGAACTGCTGACGCGAAAAGAATATGAGGCGGCCGCATTGACAGCACAATTTGCGATCGCAACGGGTGAATCTGTTCTCGGGATCACTCATCCTTCGATCGTCACAAGCTATCATCATTTGTCTCAAGCTTATCGCGGCTCGAAACAATACGATAAAGCAGAAGCAACGCTCTTAAAACTGATTCAAGCAACTGAGGCAAAGTTCAGCCAAGAGAGTCGAAACTTAATTCCGGCACTGCATGATCTAGGAGATCTCTACTTTGAGCAAGGACAATACGATAAAGCAGAAACTGTCTATCTGCGTGCGTTGAGTCTACTCGAAAAGACATCTGCAAAAACCTATCTGAGTGAGATTGCCCCTTTGGAAAAACTCATTGCAATCTACACGGCTCAAGGTCATTCGAGTAAAGCACAACAATTTACTCAACGGCTCAACACCCTCCGCCAGCAATTTTATCCTTCAAAGTGATCAGTCGAATTCCCCACTCTCCTATCATAGAAAAACCTTGTAGCTAACTAAATTGGAGCTTTTCTCATGCAAAATCAACACTTGCAATCAATCTCGAAATTCTTTACGTTAAGTACTCTTGCAATGACGATCGCTTGTACTGGAAGCATTCCTTTGATTCTGAGTAGTCCAAGCAGTGTCCATGCTGAAACCCGCCAGCAATCAGTGGATAGCGTCACAGATTGGTTGTTTGGGAATTTGAATCCTGGGCTAAATCGCCGCCGATTGCAGCATTATGAGCATGCCTATATTCGAGAATGGAATGCGATCCGCCGTGTGATTGACCAAGGTGGCTTGCGCTACTCCAAAGTCGGTCCAAATGGAGGCGCATGTGGTGAGCCAGATTGGACGTTTCCTAATAAAGATGAGGCACTAAAAGAGCGTCTTGCAGATGCCGTCTTTCACAGTCGCTACCCTGGAAGAAGAGGCGCACCGATTCGCCCAAATGAACGTGCTGCAATGCGAGAATGGGTCAAGATCAAAAATTCCATGTCTGTTGCCTATTGCTAAAAGCACATGATTTTCTAAGGTTTATTCCAATGCGTCACTTCAGTTTTGTTTTGCTTCTGAGTTGTTTTGCGATCGTAGGGTGTAACGCTCAAATTGATGCCAAAGTCACTCCGACCCAAGCAGCAACTCAACCTAATCTTCAACTCGATGCCAAAGTCACTCCAACTCAAGCAGCGACTCAACCCGATGTTCAAATCAATGCCCAAGTAAAAGAGTCTACCAAATCTGAAGCACCTCAGATTGTAGAAGAGATTGTAGAAGGGCGATATTGGATCGGCGGAACTGATCAGGCACTAGAAGTCCAAGGCGATGCCTCCGGCACAGGTAGACCTGCTCGCTTCCGTTATGAAACTGAGGGAGGTGTGCAAGAATGGCGATCGCTTTCCTCACTTCAAGCTATCAAACCTGGTGTTGTCTATGATGGCAACGATTATTGGTGCTTATCAACAATGCAGCCGAAAACAGGGATAGCGATCTGTTCTAAAGAAGGTTGGGTCACTCAACAAGAACCTTCACAACAAGAACCTTCACAATCCGAACCTTCACAATCCGAACCTTCACAATCCGAACCTGACCAAAAACAGTAGTCATCACTCCCGTTAAATCTTGGAATGTACAACGTCGCCTCGATCAAAGTTCCCACCTCTAAATTTTCGGTTGATCGTTGATTGCGCTTTCCCGCCCGTGATTGAAAATCACGGTCTAACCGTGCGAAGTCCCTAAAGGGACTAACAGAATACAGCGATTCAGTCCCTTTAGGGACTTCGCACAGTTAGCACAGGGTTTTAAACCCTGTGCGGGAGCACGTAATCAACAAATCAACCCGAAGGCAAATTTATAATGACTAAGAGCGTTACGATCGGTTTCCTGAGCTTATATCTGGTGACTTCAATCGGCATTCCAGCAAGCGCAGAACAACCTGCCTGCAAGGATATTGACAGGATCAACTCGATCGCGCTACCGACTCATCCTATCGATCGTGAAAGAACTTGGGCCACTCGGCAGGCTGAGATCGCGATCGAATTTCTCCGTGCAAATCGTCCTGATCGCAGCAGTGAACTGAATCGGCAGATTCAATCCCGATTAAAGCTTTCACCCGCTGATAAAGCTGTACTTGAAACGATTCAGAACTTAGAAGCTGGCAAAAATGCGAATTCCCTACTTCCGTTCATCACAAATCCTTCGCTCTATGCGAATTCATTCTCTCTCCAGCTTCAGCGGCTCCCACTGCAAACTCGAAAAGAATGGATTCTTGCAGCAGTAGAGCAATGGTCAGACCGTGATCCAGCTTTTCAAATTCAAACAATCAACTGGATACTAGACCTTGCGGATAGCTATCAACAAGCTAACAATCAAACTGAAACATTAAATCTTCTCAAAAAAGCGCGATCGCACTTAGACAAAGCACCTGCAAGAGCTTGGATCAATGTTGCTACCGCTTACCGCAAAGCAGGTCAACCTGAAATTGCTCGATCGCTGCTAGCCTCCGTGCCCGATCGCATCACAGCCTCATCTCAAGCGCAAATCGATCGAGGGACTAGAGATTGGTTAGATCTGGGTCATCAGCTTGCACGATCAGGACAAGCTCAGCAAGGTCTTGTTTACATTACTCAAGCTGAGCAGCGTTTTCAGCAGTACAAAAGTCGGCTAAACTCGCAAGAGTTCACTCGCTCTCTGGCTCTAGCTTATGCCGCAGCAGGACAATCATCCAAAGGATTGCAACTCGTTGGAACCCTCAGGAAATATGACGCATCGCTTGGATATTTTGAATTAGCAAAACAAGCCGCTGAACTGGGTGATGAAAAGTTTGCCCAACAATCTCTCAGCTTAATTCGAGAAGCCTGGAACGTTCGGGATAGCGTCAGCCAAGTCGCAGAGATTTTTGCAAAGGCTAGAAAATTTGAAGCTGCTCGACACATTGCCAATTCAGCAACTTATGGACTTGATAAATTACAAGCACTTGCTGCGATCGCGCATATTGCCTCTCAAGCTAATCAATCGGCTGTGAGCCAGCAAATCATTCAGGAAATCAGTCAAATTCGTTCTTCTGATTTGCCTGATAACAATATTATTCAAGTCATTGATGCGCTGATTGAAGTCGGCGATCGCACACTGGCTCAAGCACTGCTCAAATCACTGAATTCAAATCAAAATCGATTCAACCTTGCTAGTAAATACATCAAAATTGAGGATTTTGCGACTGCAAGAAGCTTGCTCAATGCAGAATACGAAGTTCAGAAGAATCAATATAATCTTACTCGCCTAAACATCAATCCGTTTCCAACACCAGTTCCACGATTTGTCCCCCGCTCTCCGCTCGAAGAATTCTTTTCTGCTGCTCAATATATTCCTGTAACAAAAGATCCACCTCTCCGTACAAAACAGACGCGAAAATCTCCACTCAAGATTTCTCCGATTTCGCCTTCTCAAGCTAACAGGCAATCCGATCGAATTGCTGTACTAGCAGCATTTGCCAATTCCTACGCTTCTGCACGTGATTTCACGACAGCCTATGCTTTGATGGCTGAGATTCCAGATGCCAATTGCACTCACAAGATTAGGGCTTGGAATCACTTGCTCACAGAAGCAATGAAGGCGGGACGCTTGGCACTGGCAGTCGATGCCTTGCAAAACAGCGATCGCTTATCAAAACGAGCAAATCTGAAAAATTCTGAGTTTGTTCGATCTAACCTGGTTGCGATCGCAAAACTGTATTCTCAAGCAAATCAGCCTCAAGAAGCTCTTCTGCTCCTAGAATCAGCACTTTTACTTTTGCAGGACACTCTATGAAAAACATTCAAATCATCGATCGAGCAATCAACTGTGCTTATGATATCTACAGTGCAACCGATGAGGAATTTCTCAAGATTTTCCCAAATCCAGGGCAAGATATTCAATTTAACGAAGACATTGAAGACGATGAAGAAGTGCGGCAAATTTTAGCTCGACTGTGGAAGAGGCGTGTAAACAAGCCGGAAGTTCACGGCATTCATGGCACGCTCTTTTATCAACTCTCTGAAAAGAAGCGATTCTACCCAAACAAAAAAGATCACGATCTGACAATCAATCATAGTAGACCTCAAGACTAAAGCTGAAGCGTTCAATGAGTAGAAAGCTAAAGCACTCTAGCTGTTGAATATTCTTACGTTTGAGTATGAACTCTACTTTTTTAAAGAGCATTCAAACATTGATTACGCTTCAGAATGTCCACACCGAGAAAACGGTCAACAACACTGATCAATATCAGATTCTACGACCTTTTGATTCCAGGGACGCGAACAATCTTTTGCTTTGAAAGCGTCTCCCCCTTTGTGCTTCATATCATCTGTGCCCCAATGAATCTTTTTATCGAGCTTTTGCAGCAATGGAATGTGTTTAGAACAGTGAATGTAGGCTTCTTCTACTTCAACTAAAATCCAACGTTCAGGGCTACGACCGCCACAAATTTTGCTTTCTTCAATAACCTCCGAAGATACATTCGGAAGATGAGCTAGCTCGTCGTTCTCAACAACACAAGCTTTTCCATTGACATGTAAGCCAACTGTATGTTGGAAAAAATCAATGAAAATCATGCCGATATGGGGATTTTCTAGAATGTTGCCGACACTCGCCATGACTCCATTTCCTCGGTATTCTGGATATACGAGGGTTTTCTCATCTAGCACTTTAACAAAGCCAGGATGACCTGCTCTAAGCGAGCAATCACATTCTCCTTGTGCATCAGATGTCGCGATGAATAGCAGTTCTTGCTGCCCAATAAACTCACACATTAATGGATTGAGATAGGTTAGCATTTGCTTGTTGTAAAATGCTAAGGCTCGTCGAGTTGTGCCATATTTTGCTTGGGCTAAGTGTTCACCTTTAGAACCGGGTAACTTGTTCTCTGTTGTTTTCGTCATGGTTATTGTGAATTGAGAAGCGTGTGCCTGAGCAATCCTTGCTGAAGACATTAGTTTGTAGCGTTTGTGGTTTTGAGCATATGCAACTGAACAGGCTCTTGCATAACCTCTCAGACTTAAAACCGTAGACTATTACGCACGATTGAAGAACCTGTAAAAGTGCTATGAAAAACGATCGCAAAAATCTCTAAAGATAAACTCAAGGTAAAAAGCTGAGAACTTGCTCCTCAAAGGATTGCGTAACATCAAATTGAATCAATTCAGCTTCAAAAGTAGAACAAAAATCTAAAGTTTGAGCATTTCAAGCGGTTCAATCAGCGCTTGATTTAACCTTGAGTATCCCTGTTGATTCAGGTGCAATTCATCCATTCGATAGTCTGAGCGTAGCTTGCCTTGTGAGTCAGCGAGAATTGAAAACGCATCAAAAATCATCACTCGATCGCTAGCTAGTGCTGCTAGCTCACGATTCATCTCTTGCACAGCTTGACCAATTTCATCTGACCAAAAGGGCTGACGCTGAAGGGGCACATCTCCGACTGGAAAAATCGTAGTCAGAATCACGATCGCGCCCAAAGCTTTCGATTCTTGAACAATTCGCTCAATATTCGATCGACAATTTTCGATGATCTCAGCTTTTCGTTCTGGAAATAATGCGATCGTCTTGAGATCATTAATTCCAACCTGAACAATGATGACTCTAGGCTGTAAGGGTCGGACATGCTGTTGAAATCGTTGAATGGCTTGCACTGAGGTTTGTGAGCTAATTCCACGATCGATGAATTCATACTGACTCATCTCTGGAAATGTCCAATTCTCAGCCCTAGAGTCTCCAAAAAAGACGACGCGAGGTCGATTCTGACTGGGACTAGGAGAAGTAGAATAAGTGCTCAATCCAACCGGATCAAGTCGCGTTTCATTCAGTTCGAGATAGTACTTTTTTGCCTGACTAAATAGGATAACGTTCAGCGCGATCGAAGCTCCCAAAACTGCGATCGCGCCTATTAACACAGTGAATCGCATCCTAGCGACTCTCTGGAACTTTTAAGGATGGAACTTGAGAAGGCTGAACCCTGCGAACGGGATTAGCGCGTTGCTTGAAATGACTGGGAAGCGTAATTTTTGCGCGCTGCGGCAACGTTCGCTCAATTGCCTCTGCTTTTCGGATTTGGTTGAGCGATCGATAGCGTTCAGCAATTTTATATAGCTTCTCCTCGCGCCAGTAAGGAGCCGGGACTAACGGCGGTAAGATAAATTGACCACTCGTTTGAGGTTTTGGATTATAAGCATCCCGAACCGCGATCGCGGCATTATCTAGCATTTGAATTGCAGTTCGGTTATCTCCGATCGACTGATACTGAGTCGCAAGTTTGATCAAAGTCTCTGCTCGGTAGGTATCCGAATCAAATTGTTTCAAGCCTTTCTGAACGTTTTCGAGTAACTTCAAACCATGTGCTTTACGTCCGCTTCGGATATTTAGACCTGCTAGCGAAACTTGGTAGTTGATCAGATCACTTTGATAGTTTAAGTTCGGATCACGCAGTACTGCAATCAAAGCTTCTATCTGATCGAGTGCTTTCGCTTTCTGAGGATTAGACACATTCAAGTTTGAAGCATTCAGTTGTTCAAAGGCGTTTACTAAAACTTCTATACGGATTGAGCAATCTTCTATATCGTTTGCAATTGTCCAAGCTTTGACAACCTCACGGCGGTTTTCAGATAACCATTTTGTTGCCATATTTTTTAGGGTGAGCGATCGTAGATATTCCCCTTCGATCATGCCTGCAACTGCTTTCGCTTGCGCTGGCTCAAATAGTACTGCATTCGCAACATCTGTCCAAATTGTCCATTTCTCAGTTACAGGAAACAACGTCATGACTTGCGGAATGGTTTGAATCTGATGGGTTGCAGCAAGCGTATCCACAACTGGAGTCACAGCATCACTGAGATATTCGGAAGTCTGAGGCAATTTTTTGAGAAGTGCGATCGCATCATTCAATTGATTGCGACCCGTTAGTTCAGCCGCGATCGCGCCGATTCCCCGCGCTCGTTGTCGAGACTGTGGCGGAAACTGCTCAATCACAAACCGAGATGCACGAGCCGTTTCATTGGCTCGAACCAGTCCAACAAAGAGCGATCGCGCTGTCTCATCTTGTACCCAACTCGATCCTTTCTGAAACTCTTGCAGCGCCTGCTCCCATTGTCTCGCTGCAATTAATGTCTTAAGCTTTCTAGCCTGAGCCACTTGCTCAGATCTAACGTAAACAGCTGTTGGTGGTAGCCTCAAAGGCATGGGCGCGAGCAGTCGATGAGAATCGGTTGTGCAACTTGTCCGAATCATCGGAAGCTGAATTTCTGCTGAGTATGCAGGACGAATACTAGAAGGAACAAACCAAATCGCTGTCAATACGAACAACCAAGATTGAGAAACTATTAAACGCATCGTAAAGTCAACTCTTGAATTACTGAATCATGTCTGTGCTATCGTTCGCTCTTACCTCTGGGCTGAGAGGTTTCCCGCGTAATCTGAGCCACGCATTCGGCTAGATCCTTACGCATTGGAGCGGCACTGTGCCATTCACCGCTCAAAAGTTTACGGCTCTCCAGATGAACGGCAAAGTCCTGGGTGTCTTCGATCGATCCGAGCAGTGCTTCGCTTGATGGAACCTTGAAGAAAATCATGCCCATCTTGGGAGCCAGCGGGAAATGTGATGCCAAGACCTCGACAGTTTGCGTCTCCCCGGATTGCACGAGACTGACTCGCATCCGCTTCGCTTTTTTCTCAGGCGGCATAGACCTGGCAAAGAACATCATCGCTGTGCCGGATTGCTCTCCTTTCCAGTCCATCAAAACAACCCCACCGTTCAGCGTCCAAAATGTTGCCGCACAAGCAAGTGTACTCTGCCCCGCAGGAGAGCGACCCACCGTCCACACTCCTTCAGCAAGCTCGTCAAAAGTTTTACCAGCAGCCTCACCATTGCGCTTAACGATCAATTCTCTCTGGTCTCTGAGTGATGACTGGCGCAGGTGTTCAAAGAAATCCGCCCACTTTTGAGGATCATAGGTAGAAAGCCCGGGCAGCCTGACACCATTGTTAATCATGGGCGGTGGATTATTAGCTGGTTGTGCTTGTCCGCTGCCTACACCGCCATCCATCGGAGCACAGCCGACCCAACCACCGCTGCCACCCCCGATCGGGTAAAAACCCGGTGGGCAGTTTCCCTCGGCACGAACTTGTGAAGGGACAAGTGCGGCGACAGAGATAGCCGCCAGCATGAAAAAGAAATTCAATGGCTTCAATGACATTTCAATAATGCTTTATTGCTGTAATTGTTAGGTTTGCCAGGTTCATCAGGATGCAGATGAGTTCGGCAGTGCGACGATCTCGATATCGCCACTTTCGGACGTGCATGTGCAGCTTCTGCTTAGGACATTGCTGCACTTTGTGAAGGACTCCGAGATGCACATTGCTGTTATACCTGGTCTGTCGGATAAAAGTCACGAGATTTGCGATGCAGAGGCAGAAAGTTTATTTTTGCCTCTAGGACGGTCTAGGTTTCACAGTTTGGCAGGTTATGCAGTTCTGATGCATTGAGAGTTTGTGAGCCATTCCAGACTAGCTCGAATCGATAAGTTTTTCGACGCGCTAGATTCTGAGCAGTAGGGCATTAATCCGGTTGGAAAACGATCGGAGGTAAGCTCAGAGAGTCGATAGTCATGCGATCGCCAGGATCAACACTCTTGAGCGTTAATGTAAATTGTTCATTCCAATCTCCGATGATCTGAGCAATCAGATACGCCGATCGCGCTTTTGCTTCTTCCTCTACTAATACCGTTTCGCCTGCTTGAATCACCAGTTGTGTCCCAGTTGGCAAAGTGGGAGACTGAATTGATTCTAAGATTGCCAGTAAAGACCATTCTGCCTCTTCTACTGCCCAAGTCGTGATGTAAAGTCGGAATGTATGCTGGTTGAGTTTAATCGATCGATAACCCGATTGTGCTGTTGAAGGAATTTGAAGTCCAGACCGCTCGATCTCAGTAAACACAGAACTTAAGTCTGCGCTAAACGCATTTGCTGAAGCTCTCATTCCGGCAGGCGCTAGCTCCAACGAAAACAGTGTCCAAGACCATTCATCAATTTGAGTCTGAACCCATTGAGCCGCATTGACAAGCGGTTGAATCAGCCATTGAGCAGAAATGGCTAAACTTGACGATGGTAACGGAATCGCACTCAATTCCAAACTTGCTAAGTACCAAAACAAGTGCTCAAAATTTGTTTCAAGTTGAGAAACCGGAATGAGACAAGTTGCATCAGAAGTAGAACTTAGATTCAGTCGATCTCCTCTTAAAAACCCATAAAATTCAATTTGATTCGCTTCCTCATTCACACTAGCAGCAATATAGAAGTGAGCTGGATTTTGCATTAAACTCATCGGAAACTCAATTTCGTTGTCTACGACAAATAAAGCAAGGTGAAATTGATCGGCATAAATCGAATTGATCGCAGCGGGTATGCCAAATTCTGAAGGCTCAAGTAATCTTGCCTGAGTTCGATCGAACTGAATCGGAATCGATCGCTCACTAAAATATTGCGCCAGACCTTCTAGAGCGAGTAAAGCAAGATGAGATTGCCAGCGAGTGAGAGAATTCGGGAGTGTCTGGCTAAATGCGATCGCTCGATTAATTCGGTCTGATGTGAGGTCAAGTGGGGTAGAAGCAGCGTTTAACGGAATCATGATCATGCTCCGGAATGATTAAGCAAGGCACAAAGTTGTTCAGCAAACAGATTATTGCTTTGATAGGCTTTTGGCGTTTTGGATTGTTGAGCATCCTTTTCTAGCAGAGCATCGACTTGATCGCGCAATGCGAGATCGATCGCTTCTGCAAACTGAGTCAGTCGCTCTGGATCGATGAAGGTTTGCGCCGTCTCTCGGATATCCTGTTTCAGCCCTTTGAGCATATGCAACCCGACATCAGCACGCAGCGTTTTTAATTTTAAAAGTCGTGCAACGTTGTCTTGACGCTTGAGATCAAGCTGATCAGCAATCTGGGTCATGGTTACGCGCTGACAATAAAGCAGTTTCAATGCTGTCAAGAATTGATCAACTTTTTGACCTTTTAAACGACTGGTGTAATCGTGAATCACAATTTCTAAAGACGCATTCAAACATTTTAAGAATTGAGCGCGATAGTAGTTTAAAAATTCTTCTGCGGGATCAGCCTCCGAATGACTCGGATGTTCTGCCTTCGCTTGAATTGCTTTATCCTCGATCGATTCAGTCTGGTACCGATTGAGCCGATGTTGCCGAAGACAATGCGCGATCGCAAGTAACTGATTCAAAATTTGATTGGGAGAAACGATCTTCGGCTGCAAATACTCTACCATTCGCTGCAACTGCTCAGAAGTTGGCTCTTTACATCTGCCTTGACTTCCTGCAGCAATGCGATCGTTCAAATACACCGCATGATAGCTTTCAAGATACAGAATGGCAGTTTGAATCGTTTCTGCTGACCAGTAAAATCGTTCTTTTAAGATGCGCTGCAATTGTTTTGAGGTTGTACTGTTGAGAATTGCCCAATCGCTTTTTAAGAATAAACCCTGTTGCTTAAAAAATTGATTCAGTTCTGGATGTTGTCGAACCAATCGAGTTGCCCAAGTATTCAATGTTGCGATCGCTGGATTGTAGCTTGCTAGAATTCTTTTGGACAATGGGCTGTATTCAGTCGAGAGTGAACCATCATCATCTAGCACATAGGTCAGCAGATCGAATTGATGAAATTGATAGTACTCACCAAACTGGCGTGCGATAGAGCTACATTCTTCCAGTGTGCAATGTGAGATAAAGCAGCGAAGACAAAGTTCTGCTTCTGTGAAGCCCTGTTGATAGGCGTAAACCAACTGCTGCTGTAAGTGTTGCGATTCGGAAATGTGCGAATAGTTCTGAGTAATATAGCGGTGTGCGATCGCGCTTTTCTCTGTTCGGTAACCGCCTGCCGGGTTGATGCAGATTAGTGTCCAGTATTTGACGAGATCATCCATACTCACCTCAATTCCTAGCAATCAGAGAAATCAAATTATACTTCCCGGAGGAAGTTATGCATATTGCAAGGATTCTCGACAACTTTTCGGAATTCCGTAATTCAAGTGAGAAGAAAGGAAAATAAAATCTTGATACTAACCTGTCTAACCGATTAAGGAATATCTGACGATGTGCCGTTTTCTGACATGCTTGAGTCGAATCAATCCACTCACCACCGCACTCTTCTTAACGTTGAGTAGAGAAAGACTATGAAACGTCGTCATTTTCTTCAAGCAGCAGGTGCGCTATATCTTGCTCAGGCAAGCCGATATGGTCAAGTTTTGGCACAATCAAGTTCTCGCAAACTCGCGTTCTTAGTTGGAATTAATAGCTATTTGGAAACGAGTAATTCCTTCGGAGTTAGGCAGGATAATCATCGCGGACTTTCCCCCCTAACAGGTTGCGAAACCGATGTCCAACTTCAACGCGAACTGCTGATCCATCGATTCGGCTTCAAGCCTTCAGATATCAAAATTTTAATCAACCAAGATGCAACCCGCAGCAATATTCTCCAAACCTTTGAAGCGCACCTCATCCAGCAAGCAAGACCTGGCGATATTGTTGTCTTTCATTTCTCAGGGCACGGTTCTCGACTCTTTGATTCGGATGCGATCACTTCAGATCAAGCAAATAGCGCTTTCGTCCCTGCTAGAGCCGATTATCGCAATGCCGATCAGAGCGTCGATGACATCATGGGTAAGACATTGTTCTTACTCATGTCAGCCCTAAAAACAGAGAATGTTACCGCAGTACTGGATTGCTGCTACTCAGGTGGCGGAACTCGTGGCAGTGAGAGAGTTCGAGCCGATGCAAGTCATGCTTTCTATCAACCGAGTGCTGATGAAATTGCTTATCAGAAAAACTGGATGAGAAAATTAGGCATTTCATCACAGGAATTGCGCGATCGTAGAAAAGCAGGAACAGCAAAAGGCATTGTCTTAGCGGCTGCAACTGCAAATCAAATTGCTAAAGAAAGCGATGTAGCGGATGTTTCTTCAGGCTTATTTACTTACTGTCTGACTCAATATCTTTGGGAAACGACGAGCAGTTTAACCGATGCAGAGGCAATGATTACACGATCTCTACTCACTGCTACAGGCTTTCAAGAGCCTGTTTTCGATTCCAAGCCAGAAGTCAAAACACAGCCCATCTACTTCACTTCTCCTGTAAACCAAGCGGCTCAAGCAGTTGTTCGATCGATTCAACGCAATCAAGCAACCCTCTGGCTTGGAGGGTTAGATAAAAAAACGCTCGAAGCATTTGGTAGTGAGTCTCAGTTTTCAACTTTAGAAGGAACAGCAACGGCTACGATTACTCAGCGAAAAGGCTTAATCGCAACTGCAACGCTGACCGGAAATCTTGTTCCGGGTGCATTACTCAAAGAAACGTCAAGAGTGATCTCGAAGACGACAAAACTCCGAATTGGTCTAGATTCATCGCTAGGCAATCAGGTTCCTCAAGGTCAAGGTTCCCGAATCGAATTTATTCCTGCTCGCCCTGATGGTTCCTATCCTCAATCGGTACATTACATTCTCAGTCGAGTCACTGCTCAAACGACCTCTGCACCTCGCAATAGTATTGCGCTGTTTTCACCAAGCTTAGAACTTCTCCCTGATTCTTTCGAGCAACCTGGAGAATCGCTTTCAAAGGCGATTGTCCGGCTTACCCCAAAATTCCAGGGACTCTTCGCCGCACATCTGATTCGCCAAACCCTCAACCCTAACAGTTCTAAATTGAAGCTCGAAGTTTCACTTTATCCTCAAAGTCAACCAGGGCAGATTATTGCAAAAGCAAGTACTTACAGAAATTTGCCGACACCAAGTCAGCCAATTCGTGCGAGAACGCCTTGCCAACTTCAAATTACGAACCGCGATCGTGTACCGCTCTATTTACTCATTGCCCTGATCAGTCCAAATGGTCGCTTCTCGATCATTTTCCCCAATGACTACATTCGTGAAAGCTTAAGTGGTGAAGTTTCTGCCCAAGCGAATCGACTGATCCCTGACCCAAGCGAATCTTTCCGAATCGCACCTCCGGCTGCTGGACGGGGTGAAGCTTTGATTGTTGCAAGTCGTAATCCATTGACGAGAACCTATCAGCAAATGAGAACGCTAGCAGAAGAATCACATCGTACTCCAGTTACGATTGCAGATCAGCGAGGAATTGATGCCATTGACAATCTTCTTTCGGATCTCGATCGACAGCCAGAAAGCTCTTTCTACAAAGTAAGTAGTGATGATGTTGCAGTTCTTTCTCTCTCATTTGAGATCATTTGAGACCGCACAACGAAGCGACTGCAAGGGCGCTTCAGTGACGGGTACAAAACGTTCCTTTGAGCATAGTGCGTATTTTCAAAACTTCAGCGCCCAATTCTCACCCATCTTCGGGATCATGAATCCGAAATTCATGCAATTCTACCGCTTTTTTCCCGTGCAGTGTCCGTGTTTGACGATTTGGTTCGATTGACAGTATGGACATTAGATCATTCTTTTCAAAACCGCCAGCGAACTTACTTTCTGATACGGGTTGAACCCGCCGAATCTTCTAGCTGTGTGAGTAGATCATTGATTGCGGTCTGACGATCGCGGGCAGACACCTTTGATTGTTCAATCTCTTGAACGACATCAGACCATAATCCGAAGGATGCGAGCACCTCAATTCTTCGCTGCAATCGTTCTACAGGCTTGAGATTTTTGTTGAGGCGATTGAGCGCTGCGGCGACTTTCTGCCGTTGTGCAGTTGGCATGACTTCAATGTCCCACCCGATGATCACCTCATCTTTCTTCAGGTCAGCATTCCACTTTGAGAATCGCAAGACATAAGTTTTACCAGGCTCCAGTTTAGCTGTGATCGGTGTTGTCCGACTTGGCTGGATTCGTTGGCTCCAAATGGGAGAGCCTGAACCTGCCGGAAGAATTTCAGCACGATCGGGAATTAGCTTTCCATTAGGCTGCGATCGCCAAACTAAAATCGGTTGCAATGTCCATAGTTGTTGTGACAAACTGCCAGGAGTCAGCACTTGCCAACCCAAAAGACCTTCACGACCGCCGCCTCTTTTGCGAGGAAGCGGAGAACGGGAGACAATTCGCTGAAAGAATTCTTGCCAATTTGAGCGCTGTTGTGCATGAACAGGAGCATCCGCTAGCACAACAACCGGAGATGCGACCAGAAAGCTCATCAGAACTAGAGTTTGTTTAATCATTTGACTGAGGTTTGAGATTGAGTTGCGCTAGAAATGCAAGATAGGTCAGCGTGGGTAGTAGAAACGGGATCAGAACTTGGGAAGAAATGTAGAACTGTAAGCTAACTAAGCCGTAGAGAATTGGGACAATGAAAAACCATTTACAGTTGAGTTTTTTCTGAGTGATTAAAATGATTGTGCTTTTACCAGCGATCGCAGCAATGATGATAATCCAAAGATCAGGAATTGGAAGAATCATACGGTGAGCTACTAAACTATGAATCAAATAAGCATGAATTGTTCCTCCTGACATCTTTCTAGTTGCATTCGGCTGCCAAAATTTGAAGGCAAGTGGAGTACTAAAATAATCTTCCCCAGGCAGAACTCCTGCATCGAGTTGTCCACCAGGAACGACCAAGACAATTTCATTGTTCGGATTATCTCGATTCTGTAAGTATTGCCAGCTTGGAACTGCATCATAAACTTGATTGGGCGGAATTGAGAAATCGACTAAAGGGTGAAGCCAGGTTTGCCCAAATAAAGCAGAGAGTTGAGTGATTGGATGAAAATAGAGGTGTTCATTCTGCCGATTGAGTGCTTTTGGATTACACGATCGCACGACTTGGTAAGCGAAAGGGAGCATCTCAGTTTGGGCTGAAGTGTCACCAATCAATCGTGCATAAAAGGCTGGATCGCCTAGCAAGTCCATATCTCCACTGCTACCAAATTTCGTGAACTCTGGTAAAGCTGTCACCCAAGCTTGATAGGATTGAACATCTTGAGTGGCTGAGAAAACGATTTGCTTACCGGATTTAGTCGCTGATTGAAGAGATTTTGCGAAGATGCGATCGCTACTCGGTTGATGCCGAAACAATAGATAGTTAATGCCAATGACAGAACTCTCTGATTGAGAAATGCGATCGATAACTTTCGCAAGATATCGGCGATCGAGATTCTGCTCAATTAATTTGATGCCATCTTTTTGTAGGGATTCTTCATTGATTTGAATGAGCAAAGTTGAAGGGGCGGTTGCCTGAATTCCTTGGCGAGTAATCTGGCGATACAAGGCTTGTGCGAGTTGACGTTGATCAATCAGGGCACTTTGGATCGGGAGCCAACCACTTAGAATTGCGAATAAGCTGAGTACGATCGCTTCTCGGCACTTCGGTTTCCATCGTCTAAGCTGTGTCTTCCAACTCGGTGTGAAGAGCCGAAAAGGTTGAGCTTGAGGATGAGAAAATAAAGATGGAATGAGATAGGCTGAAGGATAAGTTAAATTCTTCTCTAGTTTGAGGAACTGACACGCTGAGATCGTTGCCTCTTGAGCATCTTGATGACTCGATAGATATCTTAAAAAGTGAATCAGAAAGTCTTTTGCAACATCATCACGAATTGGCTCACGCATCACAACAACTTGATTCAACCCTAGCTTGATCAGCAATTCTGCAATGCTCAAACCGTTACAGGAGTTGAAAATCGCAAATTGCAATCCGCGTTCTTGAGCCGTTTTTAGCTGCGGTGCAATTTCACTCATGAGAATTGAAGTGTTTGGAGCAATACCGAGTTCTCCGCCCGTGAGCGCGGTTTCGTTGCTATGTCCTGCAAAAAAGAGAATGTCCCAACCTTCGGGATCAGCGATCGCAGTCTTAATCTGTTGCAATAACTCAGGTGTTCGGATCGCTGGTTGCCACCCAACTAAGCTAATTTCAGTGCGATGATCTAACTGCTGTAAGGCAGCACGTTCAGCTTCAAAGTTCAAGCCAGTTTCATCGCCAAGAATGACTAAGATCCGATTTCTAGTTCGACGAACGGGTTTCGCTTGTTCAGCACAGAGAGCAACTGAAGTTCGGATCACATGAATCGGTTGACCAGAGCCGAATTCTGAGCCAATCTGCCAAGATTCCCAAGGAAGTTTAACAATCTCTGGAGAATCGCAACGCAGATAGAGGGTTGAAGTTTTAGAACGAGTAATTTGTCGTCGAATTTCTAGTAGTTCTGCGCTATTTACCCAGTAGTGAAATTCTGCTAAAAACGTGGCTTCTGCTTGAACCAGGCGAGTGCGCCAATCAATCTCAGGTTCTTCTAAGTTCAGCACGAGACCGGGACGGGCACGTAAGGTTGAGCGATAAAACTGGAGGTAAGTGTTTTTCCAGGTTTGATAGAGCGTCGTCAGGGTTTCTGGATAGATGAGTTTCGCGCTGAGCGTGTGCGCCTCATTCCAGACTAGCTCGAATAAACAAGTTTGCTCAACACGCCAGATTTTCAATAACATCGCAACAGACCTGAGTAAGGTTGAAACACAGTTGAAACAAAACGGGCGGCAGGCTTAGAGAATCTAATAGAATGCCACTTTCAGGATCAAAGCTTTTGAGTGTTAACGTAAATGTCTCGCTCCAAGCTCCAATGACTTGAGCAATGAGATAAGTCGATTGTGCTTTGGCTTCTTCCTCAATTAAGTTAGTCCCATCTGATTGAATCATAAGACGTGTGCTTGCGGTCAAGGTCGGTTTTTGGATCGATTCTAGAATGGCGGGCAAAGACCATTCTAGTTCTGAAGTTTCCTCCATTGCATGATTGAGAAAAGCACAAAGCGATTCAGCGAATCAATGATCTCTTTGGTAGGCTTTTGGGGTTTTGGACTGTTGAGCGTCTTTTTCTAATCGAGCATCGACCTGATTGCGTCGGTTTGATTCATTACTCAGTTGTTCCATGCCCTTCTCGCTCAAACTCGAATCGCAACTTTCCCGGTTACTTGTCGCTGTTCGAGACGGCGAATCGCGGTAGGAAGTTCGCTTAATGGATAACACTGATCAATCAGAGGCATGAGCTTTCCAGCTTCCATCCATGCCTTCAGAGTGAGTAGATCGGTTTGATTTGGCTTGACCGCAAAACCTTTTACTTTTCGACGGCTGATGCTGGAAATGATAGATCCAAACAATAGCACCTGGAACAGTCGAACTGTTGAACCACCGACCATCACGTAAGTCCCTTGAGGAACTAATGTTGGTAAATAGTCGAAAACAGAGCGGAAACCCGCAGCATCTAGCATCAAGTCGTATTGCTGTCTCGCTTGAGTAATGTCGATTTGCGTATAGTCAATGACGTGATCAGCCCCAAGCGATCGCACTTTTTCTAGTTTCTGCGAATTGCAAACCGCCGTCACTTCAGCCCCCAGAATTTTTGCAATCTGAACCGCAAACGATCCAACCCCACCAGACGCACCATTAATTAACACGCGCTGCCCTAGCTGAAGCTGTCCTACATCCCGCAATCCTTGCAAAGCGGTTAACGCAGCTCCGGGCACAGTCGCAGCCTCTTCAAAGCTTGCCGTGATCGGCTTATGCACTAATGCCGTTTCAGGACAACAGACATACTCAGCAAATGCCCCAAATCCACACTCCGACAAATCCCCAAACACTTCATCTCCCGGATTGAACTGAGTAACTGCTTTGCCTACGGCTTCTACGCGTCCTGCAACATCAAAACCGAGAATCTTGAGCTTGGGCTTGAGTAGCGATCCATAGATAAAACGAACTAGAAAAGGACTACCCCGCATCAGATGCCAATCGCCCGAATTGACGGATGTCGCATGAACTCTAACGAGTACACTCTGATCCGTCATCGTCGGTGAATCGACCTCCTGTAAGCTCAGGGTATCGGATGAACCATATTGGGTCTGAACGATCGCTTTCATAAATTGACCTCAGTGATAGATTACGCAACATCTGATCAACGACAAGTGCCTGCAGTCGATCGTACAAAATTTCCCCGGCTCAAATAGTGAACGATTTGCATTTGCTGGGGCTGTCCACGAGTAGGACGCAAGCTGGCGTAGAGTCCATGTGTAGAACTGCTAACAGAATAAAGCCGAAACCCATTGTTAGATTGACCGCGAAACACACCTGTAAAGGGTAACTTAGAATAGTCCGCATCTGGAGCAATGTCCTCCAGATTATTGACTCGGACGCGATTCAAGAGAGTTTGGAGGTTTCCTGCGCGATCACGACGCTGCACCGTCATATTGATCGAGGTTCCGATCGGATTTTGAGGGCGATCAGACGTGGGATTTGGCACGATGCCATTGAGTCGATAGATTAAACTACTGCCTTGATCGAGCAGAATCGTGGCTTCGCAAGTCATGGGTTTGGGTAAGACTTGAGCCGTTGCAGGCAAAACTGCACCTGCTACCAATCCAGCTAAAAGTACAGGCGCGAATACTTTAAATACCATAGGATAACTCAACCTTGATTAGGGTAATGATCGTAGGGCAGAGAACTTTGTTAGGTTTACGTTTACAGCTGATGAGGATATGCATACAGACCATCGGACACTCGAATAATTCATGTCAGTGAAGCGAATACGATACAGCTTATTGACATTTAGTTTCATTTGTGAAATTCTGTGTTTAAGTTGATGAAAATTCTTCTCATTTATTAAGGAGGGAAGAGGAGCCGATCTGCAAGAATCGTGCTTCTCCACACTGCGCTATTCAATTTCCTCAGATGCTTGTCTTACAGTCGTTTACTGAACTTAATTACTCCATGAAATTCAATCTAATCGGGTTGAACGGGCTGCTTCTGAGTGCGCTTCTTGCTGCCCCTGTACTTGCTCTAGATGAGAATCAGCATCAGGAAGCTCTTGAGAAGGGAAAAATTCCGACGCAGCTATCAGAGTTCGATCGCCCAATTACTGAAGCGCAGCAACTTTCTCAAAGCTCGATCGAGCTTGAAGCTAATTCTTCAGAAGT
The DNA here is from genome assembly GCF_026735145.1 of Leptolyngbya sp. GGD. Classification (NCBI taxonomy): domain Bacteria; kingdom Bacillati; phylum Cyanobacteriota; class Cyanophyceae; order Leptolyngbyales; family Leptolyngbyaceae; genus Leptolyngbya; species Leptolyngbya sp. GGD. The sequence goes on along the minus strand of NZ_JAPQKE010000002.1, from coordinate 707,756 downwards.
CCCTGAAGAAGAGATTACAGTGACAGGAACCCGAACCCCTCGTTCTGTAAGGCTCTCTCCGTCAACGGTGAATGTGATTACGAATCAGGAAATTGATCAAAACTTAGTTCAAGACTTGCGAGATTTATTTCGCTATGAGCCAAATGTTGGAGTCGGAAGCAATCGGCGCTATGGGATTCAGGATATTACGATTCGGGGGCTAGGTGGCAATCGAGTTCTGATTCAGACTGATGGGATTCGCGCTCCGAGTCAGTTTACTTTTGGGACAACTTCAGTCGGGCGGGACTATGTTGAGCTTGAAACTTTGCAAAGAGCAGAAGTGATTCGGGGAGCGGCTTCGGCGCTGTATGGCAGTGATGCATTGGGTGGAGTCGTGACGTTTAGGACGATCGAGCCTTCAGATTTGCTGAATCAGTTTGGTAAGCGGGACTCGCTGTCTGTTTTATCAACGAGCTTTGATAGTGCCGATCGCGGTTTTGTCTTTAATGGTTTGACTGCGAATCGGATCGGAAACTTAGAGCTTTTGCTCGGGTATACTCGTCGCGATAGTCAAGAAGCAAGAGTTCCAGGAAATAACGACTTTGTAGACGATCGAGGAGTGGGGCGAAATAACTATCTGGGTAAGCTAGTTTATCGTTTGAGTGAGACGAGTAGCCTTGACTTTACTGTAGAGCGATTTCTGAACTTCGATGACTTTAATGTCAGTTCGTTGACGGTTCGAGATTTGATCAGCCCAACCGGATTTCGGGGGCAGGATGAGACGATCGCTTATACGACATCGCGATCGCGCTTCAGCTTAGCTTACAACTTTGATGATCCGAACAGTCGTAGCTTTTTGAGTGGAGCAAAGCTCCAGCTTTACTATCAGAATGTGAAAATTGAAGAGGAGCGTGTTCAGGACTTTGTACGCACAGGCGCGGGAGTCGATCGACGACGATTGCGGAACTTAGAGAATTTATTTGTCGATCGAGTGTTGGGTGGCGGTGTGCAGCTTCAGAGCCAGTTCAATCTTGGCACTGTTGCAAATCGGTTAACCTATGGGATTGATGTTTCAACGACTCGAAATGAGCGGACTCGTGACGGGATTGAGCAGCGATTTAATGCAGTTGGAACTGCGATCGCAACGACGAATGTGATTGGTGCGGATAACTTTCCGGTTAAGGATTTTCCCGATTCCGATACTTTTCGATTTGGAGCTTATCTTCAGAACGAAATTGAATTTGGTAAGGCTTTTACCCTGATTCCGGGTGTAAGATTTGATGCTTATCGATTAGAGACTCGCCCAGATGCGCTCTATGCCCGGAATCCGGGTGCTGTCTCTGCGGATCTCTCCTCGTCTTCGGTTTCGCCAAGCTTAGGATTTGTTTGGCAGACCACTCCTCAACTTGCGATCGTGGGTCGATACGCGCGAGGATTTCGTGCTCCGCTCTACAGTGAGATTAATGCTGGATTCACGAATCTCACTAGCCCAACATTTCGCTATAAAACGCTCTCAAATCCTGATCTAGAACCAGAGACAAGTAATGGGTTTGAACTCGGCTTGCGGGGTGGATTTTCGCAGTTTAACTTTAGTTTGACAGGCTTCTACAACCGCTATGACAATTTCATTGAGCGATTAGCAAATGTGGGGCAAAGTTTGACGATCGTACCGGGATTACCTGTTGCTCTGTTTCAGTCTCGCAATATAGCAAAAGCTAGAATCTACGGGGTTGAACTCAGTGGACAGTATCGCTTCAGCCCGAAACCTCACGGATTAAGCTTACTCGCGAGTTTAGGATGGACTGTGGGAGATAATTTAACCACGGATCAACCCTTAGACAGTGTAGAGCCTTTTAAAGCGGTTGTTGGATTGCGCTATCGTGCGCCAGAGGATCGATGGGGAGCAGAGTTGATTGGGAGCTTTGTCGCAAAGCCAAGACTCAGTGATAGTCGTCCTGCTAGCTCATTTACACCTTCTGCTTATACGGTAGTCGATTTGACGGGGTTCTACAATATCACGCCGTTAATTAGCTTTAATGTTGGAGTGTTCAATCTATTCAATGCAGAATATTTTGAATATCAGGATGTGAGAACCTTAATCAATGCTGCTGCACCGAGAGATCTCGATCGATTCGCTCAACCCGGTACAAGTGTTCGTGCAGGCTTTACTTATCGGTTTTAACCTATGAAATTTACTCCCTTGCTCCTAGTCCTGCTGCTAGCGGCTTGTCAAACACCCGCGCCGCCTGTCAGCCAGGCTCCAACGTCTCAAACTCAGCCTGAGATCAAAACGGCTTCTAAGGTGGTTGCTCTAACTTCCTTATCCGCAGATATTGTAAATCGGTTGGATAAAACAAAGCTAGTTGCGATTTCTGGGAGCCGATTGGTCAATCAAAACCCTGACTTTGCTCAATTGCCGCGAGTCAGTGAAGGACGGACGCCACCGAACTTAGAAAAGATTGTCGCCCTCAAACCGGATCTAGTAATTGGCGCAAAAGGATTTCACGATCAAGCGTTGGCAAAGCTACAAGAATCCGGGATTCAAACCTTAGCAACTGAAGTGAATAGTTGGCGATCGCTGTCTGAACTCACTCGCACGATCGCAACAGCGCTGAATGCGAATCCCGACCCCTTAATTCAAAGCTATCAAGCCTTGCTAGAGCCTAAGCCTGCTCAAACTTCATCTGTGTTAGTTTTAGCGAGTCGGCAACCGATCCTTTCGCCCAATAAGTCAAGCTGGGCAGGCGATCTACTCAATCAGTTTGCTGTTAAAAACGTAGCCGCAGAGTTGCAGGGGTCATCTGAATTTAATGGTTATGTGACGCTCTCACCGGAGAAGCTGCTTCAGATCAATCCAGAGAAAATCATCCTCATCGATACGGGAGAAGGTGAGATCAATCAACTCAAATCGCAATCGTTTTGGAGTCAGTTAAAAGCAGTCCAGCAGCAGCAGGTTTATACAATGGATTACTTTGGATTAGTCAATCCTGGAAGTATTCGCGAGATCGAAGAAGCTTGCAAAAAACTAAAAGAGACTGTTTTCCGGTGATAGAGAATGCAATGGGCAGATTTGCAGTCCTACAGGAGTGTCTAAAATCAGAGCTTGAATCCCAAACACTTCTGCTAACCGATCGACAGTGAACACTTGATTCGGCTGACCCATTGCATTCAAATAACCTTCTTTCAGCAAACCAATACGATCGCTATATCTCGCTGCAAGATTCAACTCATGCAGAACCGTGATGATTGTAATTTGATGATCACGGTTCAACCTGCGTAAAAGTTCTAATAGCTCTAACTGATAGTGGACATCAAGATAAGTGGTTGGTTCATCTAGCAGTAAAATCTTAGGTTCTTGTGCCAATGCTAAGGCTAAAAAAGCGCGTTGTCGTTCTCCACCTGAAAGTTCTTCGACGGGACGATCAATAAAACCTTGAAGCTGAGTTTGCTCGATCGCAGTTCTTACTTTTTGCTGGTCTAAAGCGTTTAGCTCCCACTGCCACCAAGCCTGATGGGGAGAACGTCCTAGTGCGACTAATTGTTCTACGGTCAGTCCTTCGGGAATGGTTTGTTGTTGAGGCAAGAGAGAAAGCCGTTGAGCAACGATACGCGGTGGTTGCTGATGAATTGCTTTACCATCAAGCAAAACGGCTCCATGCGTCGGTGTAAGAATTCGACTGAGCAGCCGTAATAGAGTAGATTTACCTGAACCATTTGCACCGACTAAGCTTAACCATTCTCCCGCAATCAGAGACAGGTGAATATCCTGTACGATCGTGCGATCACCATATCCCCCGGTCAGTTGCTGAGTTTCTAAAAGTGGAATCTGCATCAAAATCCTCCTTGGCGACGGCGGTAAAGTAACCAAATGAACAACGGGGAGCCGAGCAAGGCAGTCACAGCACCGACTGGAAATTCAATCGAGCCAATTCGACAAAGTAAATCTGCCAATGTCAGAACTAATGCACCCGCGATTGCGCTCGTTGGCAACACCCAACGATAATCATTGCCAATGATCAATCGCACCCCATGCGGCACAACTAATCCGACAAATCCAATCAATCCCGAAATACTCACTGCGCTTGCCGCTAGTAGACTTGCAGTGGCTCCAATTAAAATTCTCGATCGAACTAATGACACACCCAAACTCACTGCCATCTCGTTCCCTAAATTGAGTAAGTTGATCGTCTTACCCAGTAAACATCCACTGATCAGCGCGATCGCAACGTAGGGCGCAACCAGATGAAGTTCTGCCCAGCCGCGCCCATTCAAGCTTCCGATTAACCAATTCAGAACGCCTTGTACCTGTCCTTCATCTGCGAATAGCAGCAGCAACGTTTGAGCAGAACCGGATAGAGTCGCGATCGCGATTCCGCCCAGAATCAATCGCTCACTCACAATTCGTCCTCCTTGATAGCCCAGGGCAAACACGATCGTCACTGAAATGAGCGCACCTATCCAAGCACCCATGGGAACGAGTGCCTGCGCTTTTAAGACTGTAATCAGAATAACAGCAATCAGACCAGCACCAGATGAAATGCCTAACACAAAGGAGTCTGCCAAACTATTTCGGAGCATTCCTTGTAGCATCGCTCCCGACATACCCAGTGAAGCACCAACTAACACGCCTGACATAATCCTAGGAATTCTCAAATCCCAGATGATTGTTTGCTGTGTTGCCTCACCTTGTCGGAATAAAGCTTGCCATAGTTCAATAACATTCAGTTTGATAGCGCCTTGGGACAGGGCAAGAATCATGGTGAGAACTAATGCGATGATCAGTCCAAGGGTGAGCAAGAGCGCTCTAAACGTAGCAGAATGGTGCTGCAAAGCTCGCGAATTAGCAGAATTCGGCTCCCCTTTTCGCAAGTCCTTTTTAACCATAAACAGTCCATCTCCAACTTTTAATCTTCAATTTTGACTCTGACTGCAACATCTAACTGAAATTGTCACACTCAATACTTGTCATTTTACAGTCTCTCATTTAATCTGAGATTAATTCTCAATAGCTTGCTATTGAATTTGTGCGGACGATCGTTCATTCGCAATTCGTTATTTAAGGAGAAAAGGCACAGACGCAAATTTCTATTGATTCTGGAAACAAGAATCCAACCCAACTGATTTGACCGTAGATGAGCATATTCAGCTCAATCTAATTTCACTTCGGTTGTAGGGTACTCTCCTCCCTCACGCTACAACCGGAGCTTTTTTGTATTTATTCGCTGCTATACTACCCATCTTAATATTATTTAATGATTAGCTATTGAGGATTTATCGCAGTAAAAATGCTAAACTCTGTTTTGAACTTATTGAGATTTATAGTCAATAAATTGACATTGTTTGACTCTCCTCAATGAGGTAGATGGAATGACTAGCATCACAGTTCAAAGAAATTTGGCGGCGATTCAGTTGTGGATTTGGATATTTCTAACGCAGGCTATGAGCATAGTCAATCGAAAGCGGTGAGAGGGAATCCGTTCTGCGGACTCGCAATCGATGAAGATAACCCATCCGATCTCACAGACGATCGCGTTCAAGCTTGGGTCACTCAACTGAAAACAGACTTTGGCATTTAGTCGAGTGATCCGTTGTTCATGCTGAAGATCTCAGCACACTCTAACTTAGGAGAAAAATAAATCATGCAAAGTTACGGAAATTCGGAAGTTCAATATGATTGGTGGGCAGGAAATGCCCGGTTTGCCAATCTATCGGGCTTATTCATTGCAGCTCACGTTGCTCAAGCTGCCCTCATTACGTTTTGGGCTGGAGCGTTTACGCTATTTGAAATCTCGCGCTATTCGCCAGAGCTTCCCATGGGTGCACAAGGATTGATCTTACTGCCGCACCTTGCAACTTTGGGGTTAGGAGTCGGTAAAGGGGGACAAATCGTCGATACCTATCCTTACTTTGTTGTGGGTGCAGTTCATTTGATTTCTTCTGCGGTATTGGGAGCAGGAGCATTGTTCCACACCTTCAGAGCGCCGCAAGATCTCAAAAAAGCAGCAGGACAAGCACGGAAGTTCCACTTTGAGTGGGAAAAGCCTGAAACCCTCGGATTTATCTTAGGTCATCATCTCTTGTTGTTAGGGATCGGCGCATTGTTGCTCGTTACCAAAGCAATGTTCTTCGGTGGAATCTATGATGCGACGATTCAAGATGTTCGTGTCGTGACTGAGCCAACGCTGAATCCAGCAATCATCTATGGATATCAAACGCATTTTGCTAGTGTAAATAACTTGGAAGATTTGGTCGGAGGACATGTCTATGTTGGATTGCTGCTCATCGGGGGTGGAATCTGGCATATTCTTGTTCCACCATTAAAGTGGGCAAGAAATCTGTTGATCTTTTCGGGTGAGGCGATTCTCTCGTATTCTTTGGGTGGAATTGCGCTCGCTGGATTTGTTGCGGCTTACTTCTGTGCAGTGAATACACTTGCTTATCCGGTTGAGTTCTACGGACCTGCACTCGAAGTTAAGCTCGGAATCACGCCTTACTTTGCGGATACCGTTCAGTTACCCATGGGCGCTCATACTCCCCGCTCTTGGTTGGCAAATGCTCATTTCTTCTTGGCGTTCTTCTTCTTACAAGGGCATCTCTGGCACGCCCTTCGAGCCATGGGCTTCGACTTCAAGCGAATTGAGAAAGCATTGAATTCAGTGCAAGTCTAGACTTTGATTTCTGATGATGGAGGAGGATTGTTCCTCTTCCGTCGATCGCACTTCAGCCATGATTTAGGAAGACCCGATGAACCATAGACCGAAAATTGAGTGGATGAATGCTAGTCAGGAACACAGCCATCATGAACTATCTCGTTCAACTTTGCCAGGTTTTCTTCTGCTGCTTTTGCATTTTTGCACTGTTAACGGGTTTCCTTTTTAGTCTTAGTTGGGCAGGACAAGACGGAATGAGGCGATTGAGGAGGCTGCATCGAATTCCTTGTAGTCGCTGTGCTTACTTCACCGGAGATTACAACCTGAAATGCACAGTTCGACCCTGTGAAGCTCTGACTGAGGCTGCTATCCAGTGTCGAGATTTTGAACCCTGCTCTGTGAGTCCAGCTATTTCCAGACCTAAGAAACATGCTCTTTACTCTTTCAACCGCTACCGCTAAGACCCATTCTGAAGAACGGTATCTCTCCTTGATCCCTCCCTGTGATGTCACTCAAGCGCGATCGTTTCGGTATCGAGAACACTTGCCCTTTACTCGGGATGGTTTGTGGAGAATTGAATCAGGCTATGTCCGAACGATTACTTGGGATGATGAAGGGACGATCTCTGCTTTAGGGATATGGGGAACTGGAGAGGTTGTCGGACATCAGCTCTCAACGATTACTCCTTACCAGATTGAATGTTTGACTCCAGTGCTAGTCAGAGAAATTCCCTTGTCAGATGATTGCACTCACTTGCTTCTATCTCACCTCCACCAGGTAGAGACCTTGCTGAATGTGACGAGCATCAAGCAGACGATGGTTCGATTGGTCAAGCTTTTAGAATGGTTAGCACAACGATTTGGCAGATTGGATGAGCAGGGATATCTCATTGATATTCCGCTTACCCACCAATGTATTTCCGAGTTAATTGGCGCGACGAGGGTAACTGTGACCCGGTCTTTAAGCGAGCTAAGACGAGCCGGAAAAATTCAGCAACTCTGCCAGCACCGAATTCTTTTACAGAATTTCAGAGCGGTCTGAAATTCATGAAAACGACCCTCAAGTAGATCTGTACGTAAGGTGGTATGCACAATTGCTGCACAATTGGCGAATCTGCTAATTGTGCAGCAATTGTGTGAAATCCTAGAACGCTAGAAAACTATAACTGCGAGGCTTGCTCTATTTTGCATCTTAGAACTGGTGAGACAAGACAGCATCAGTATGTTTGAATCGACGGACTATCGCCTGATGCTCGTGATTGAATCTGTGATCGTCGTACCTAAAAATTAAGTTTTAACGTCAGTCAATCGAAATATAGAGGATGAGCATACTGACTGTCAAACGACGCAGCGTAGTAGATTCACAATCTGTGATCAAGTTCACTTCTTCTTCGTTGCGATCGCCATTTTTACCCCATCAATTTTGCGAATTTCGTCCATGACTGCCACAAGTTGACCATGCTGCACTTTTTCATCGGCATTGATCACGACCACCGCTTGCTGATTCGCTTGCACCAAAGTTCTTACCCCAACTTGGAGGTCTGAAATCTGGACAGGGAGCTTGTTTAACGCAATTTCTCCATCCGGCTGAATGCTAACAGCAATTCTTGTTTGCTGCTGAATCTTAGCGGTTGCTGCTTGGGGAAGATTCACCGGTAAGCCTTCTGATCGGGTTAAAAACAAAGTCGAAACAATGAAAAAAGTGAGTAGTGCAAACACCACATCAATCATCGGCACAATATTGATCTGAGGCGGTTGATCGTTTTCTTCAGGAAATAGCATAAGACTTCATTCAGTTAGGAGACTCGGCGGGTTTCGTAGCGGCGATCGTAGATGAGTTCAAACCGATTGGCGTATTCCTCAATCAGCGCTGTCTGGCGAGTAAAGAACCCGCGAAAGATGCTAACTGCAAACAAGTTAAAGATCGCGACAATCAGTCCTGATGCAGTCGAAACTAGAGCTTCACTGATCCCACCCGTTACGCCTGCGGTTTGGCTCCCGCCAACATTGCCGATGTTCAGCGACGAGAAGGAAACGATTAATCCCGTGACTGTGCCTAGCAATCCAAACAATGGAGATAAGCCCACAATCGTATCGAAGATGTTGGTAAATCGCTTCATTCCTGGCACTTCTGCCTGTGCTTCTGCTTTCATCGCCAAACTAAACTGTTCTGGAGTAGGACGATCAAGCGAGAGTGCCGATAGCAAAATCCGAGCCGCAGGTAGATCAAGGTTCTTTTTCAAAACCGCGATCGCTTCTGCCACATCATTTTCCTGATAGAGCATCAACACGCGCTGCATCATCTTCGGTTGACGTTTGATAATGCGACTCCAATAGCGCGATCGCTCAATGATCAAGCCAATCGCCGTAATGGAAAACAATAGCAAGGGGATCATAACAACCCCGCCTGCTTTCAGAATCTCGATCGCGTTACTCATTCCTAAACTCCAACCTACTCTGATAACTGTTCAAAGGCTTGTGAATGCGAAAAACTGTGCTGAAGCGGCAAAATATTCATAGAGCAGCGTAGAACCAAATGAAACTAATTGTCAAGTATTTTTACCTGCTTGCGGATCTGAAAACCGCCAAATTTTATTTGAAAACAGGCATTCTTAGAGTATGATTTCATTCTTGATCAACCATTGACAGATGTTAGGCGAGCTACTAGCCTGAGATCAGAAAAATCATCTGATGCAATTTATTGTCAATATTTTATGAGCATTGTTCCAGAAATCGCCGAGCAGCGTCAGAAAGAAGCACTAGGACTGAAGCGGTTTTTGCCCTTTAGTTTTACGGGCGCGATCGCATTGCATCTTATCTTGATCCCGTTGTTGGTGATGTTTTGGAAACCAAATTTAGAAGCGACGATTGCAGAACAAGAAATTGAAATCATTGCTGAGGATCAACCTGATGAAGCTCCCCCTGAAACAGATGCTTCTACTGATGTAGAAGCAGGAGGGAGTGGAGGTGGTTCAGAACAGTTCTCACTCTTTAACCCAAATCCTAGTACCCCTCCACCGAATGAAATTGCACAAGTGATCCCCGAACCTGTTCTTGTGCCTGCTCCGACCGTAGAGCCAGAAATTATAGAACCGACTCCCGTTCCTGATCCAACTCCGACTCCTGTACCGAGTCCAACGCCAAGTCCAACGCCAAGCCCAACACCAAGCCCAACACCGACTCCTGTACCCAGTCCAACTCCGACCCCTGCACCCAGTCCGAGTCCAACGCCGAGTTCAACCCCGGCTCCGAGCACCTCTGCAAGCCCTGCATCGAGTCCAACGACCTCACCCACCACACAAGCAAGCAAGCAAACGCCTGGAACTAGCACCGGAATCGGCAATGGAACTGGCAATGGAACTGGCAATGGCACGGGTAACGGGATCGGAAATCGGGGTACGGGTAACGGGATCGGCAATGGCACGGGTAACGGAACTGGCAACAGTACAGGCTCCGGACAGCAAGGTCGCCCGAGTCCTTCACCTCAACCTGTTGCGATTCGCCAAGCTCCGCCGCGTGAAGACTCTGACCCGTCCGCTCGTTCTCGCCGCAATCGTCCAAAGTGCAAAAACAACTGCGGCTTAGATGAATATCTTGGGGCAGAAGGTTCAGCCCGATTTGATTTTGATGTTGATAAAGATGGCAATGTGACCAATGTCCGCTTGAGACAATCGAGCGGGAATGCAGAAGTCGATCGTAAAGCGGAAGAAGCCATTCGTCGGCGCAGATATGAAGCTTCAGAAAGTGGTTTTCAAGGTCAACGCATTCGCGTCACCTCTGAACAAGAAGGCTCCGATTTCCAGCGGCAAAATGCTAGTCGTCGTCGCCAAGAAGAACAAGAGCGCGCAGCACAAGAAGCAGAACGCGCGGCACAAGAACGCTTAGAGCGAGAGCGTATTCAACGCGAAGCCCAACAGCAACAACCCCCTGCTTCTGCAACTGAACCCATCCAACCACCCCCAACGACTTCACCCTCTCCGACTCCTGCTGCTCCATCCCCTGAACCCGCACCTGTAGAGGCTCCACCTGTAGAAGTTCCACCCCCCGAACCCGCTCCCGCAGAAGCCCCGCCTGTAGAGGCTCCACCCCCCGAACCTGTTCCAGAAGCCCCGCCCGTAGAAGCTCCACCCCCCGAACCTGCTCCCGCAGAAGCCCCGCCTGCGCAACCGCCTGCGGAGCCGTCCACACCATAATTGATGAGATAAGTTATGGGACTACTTTGTTCGCTTGACTAGAATCAACCACAAAAAATAAGGTGTTCCAATCATGGCGGTTACTAGCCCTGAAGGAATCTCTCTAGGCGCGATCGCAGTTCTTCCGATTACATCGGCAAGGCTGACTAGAAGTGCGCCTAAAATTGCAACTAAAGGGACAAGTTGACGGTAACGACCTCCAACTAACAGCCGACCTGCATGAGGTGCAATCAATCCCACAAAGCTAATTGTGCCAACTGTGGAAACGGCAACGGCTGACAGAACCACTGCGATCGCAATCATGGCTGCACGAACTCGTTGCAGAGACATTCCTAGAGTTCGAGGCACATCTTCTCCTAGCGCCAAAACATCTAATCGGCGCGCAAACAACCATACGATCGGCAAGAGTAAAACAGGTAAGACGATCAATCGCCACAGTTCATCCCACTGGCGAGCGTAAGTACTCCCTGACAGCCACACGATCGCTTGTGCAACTCGTAATTTCGCTAGGACTATTAGCACGTTGATCCCAGAAGAACAAAATGCAGAAACGGCGACCCCAACAAGTGCTAACCTCGCTGGCAGTACTCCTTTTTTCCAAGATAGTAAGTAGACCAAGCTAAAAGCACTGACAGCCCCAACGATTGCAGCCAATGAAAGACTCTCAGGAGTCGCATTGGGAACGAAAACCAGAACAATCATTGCTCCTAATCCTGCCCCTGATGTTACGCCAACGATTTCAGGCCCGGCTAACGGATTTCGCACGACTCCTTGAAGCAGCAATCCACTCACCGCTAATGTTGCACCTGCAACCATCGCAACTAACAATCGAGGTAAACGAAGATTTAAAATCACGGTTTGAGATAAGGCAGTGCCTTGACCGGATACCAGATCGATGAGTTGGTCAACACCGATCGTGCGATTGCCGAGTAGGAGTCCTGCGATCGCAATAATGAATAGTAGCCCCATCAAACCCGATAGCAACACCGGATAGGAGAACCGATGGGGAGAAGTTTGCTGCTGAGTAGAGATAGAAGGCGTATCACCTCCTAATTGTTTTGACGTAGAAGCCAGCCAAATGAGGAAAGGAGCACCGATGAGCGCGGTAATACTTCCGGTTGGGAGATCGTTCAAGTTGGTGGTCAAACTTTGAGCAATAATGTCTGCTCCCACTAACATAATTGCGCCCCATAGTGCCGCACCGAGCAGTAATAATTTGTGTTTTCGACATCCCATGAGTTTGACCATATGTGGAGCAACAAGCCCCACAAAGCCAATCGGGCCGGATATACTGACGACGATCGCGGCTAAGAATACAGCTAGCAAGGTACTGAAGATACGGGTGAGTTGGACTGTGTTACCGAGCGATCGCGCGACTTCTTCCCCCAGAGACAACACATCTAAGGATCTTGCCATTCCCAGTAATAAAATTGCGGCAATTGTGACTCTAGGAGCAGCATACTGAACTTTACTCCAGTCAATTTGAACTAAAGAACCTGTTCCCCAGAAGAATAAATCACTGGTTTCATTTTCGTAGATGAGTTGTAGAGTAGCAGTGAAGGCAGACAATGCGAGAGAGACTGCTACTCCTGCAAGTGTTAGGCGGATTGGAGTGGCTCTGACTGCTCCTGCGATCGCATAAGCTAAACTTGCAGCAAATAATCCCCCAACTAAAGCGATCAGTGTGGGTGAGATTGAAAATAATCCAGGTGAAAAGATGACAGCCAGCGTAACAGCAAGATAAGCACCTGCATTAATTCCGAGAGTCGCAGGTGAAGCTAAGGGATTACGAGTCATTGTTTGTAAAACAGTGCCTGCCATTCCCAAAGCGGCTCCTGCAAGAATGCCAAGTGTGGCGCGAGGCAACCGAAGATAGCGAACAATGTTGTGTTCGGGCGTATCATTGGGTGAAAAAATAGCCTCGATCACGGTAGCAAGATCTAAGTTTGCTTGTCCTTGGGTAATGTGAATCATGAATAGCACCAGCAACAGCATGGTTCCTAAACCAAAGACCTTAAGAGGTGAAACGATTTGAATCTTCATTTTTCAGTGAGTGTAGCAGTCACTTTTTCAACCAATAATTGAGCGCTTTTAGGGCCGCCAAACACCCAAGTTTCTGCGCCAATAGGGTACAACCGTTGCTCCTGGACAAACTTTAATCCTTTCCAGACTGGATTCTCCCACAATTGCTTGAGGTGAGTGTTATTCTCTCCAGCAATGTAGAGAAAGCTTGCTTGCTCAATTTTGGGGAATGCTTCAATTCCGACAGTATTGAACCCGAAGCGATCGAGTTGTCCTTTCCACGCATTTTTTAATCCAATCTGGTTGAGGATTTGTACTGCCATTGCATTATCTGTGAATAGCCGAATCTGGGGAGTCGCTTCGTTGAACTGCCCTAGAATAAAAGAGCGCGTGTTTTGCTTTGAAGAACGCAGACGATCGCTGGCTGCCTGAAAAGTATCTTGCATTTGACGTAACACCGTTTCACCAGCTTCCCGCCGATCGACTCGTTGTGCGATCGCTCTAAACGTCTGTTGCATCTCATCAAACTGGGACAGAGTATTAGAGTCTGGATAAGGATTAAAGAGCTGTGTTGGCGCGATCGCGGATAAAGCATCGTAGATCGTCTCATGCCGGAGTTGAGTGCCGATGATCAGATCGGGTTGGAGTTGAGAGATCGCTTCTAAACTCGGTTCTTGACGAGTACCCACATCTACCACGGATTCTGCTAGCTTTGGTTCTATATCTACAAAGGTTTTGTAGCCTCGAATGTCTGCGACTCCGATCGGTTGAATTCCTAATGCCAAGAGATTTTCGACATACACCCATTCGAGCGCGACAATACGGCTTGCAGTTGTTGAGATGTTGGAGCGAGATTGATTTTGGCGTGTACAAGAAGCTACGGCGGCAGAAGCTAGCGCTGTAACAAGAAACTGCCGCCTACTAAACTGAGACATTGACTTCTCCCCGAATTCTAGTCAAACTACTCTGCTACGTGATGGATTAAACACGTTACTACTCTCTTTTCTTGAGAATTAATGTGATCTATTCTGATCTGACTCTAAATCACTCACTTCGTTAGGTTAACGAGCAAAAATGGCATAAAAACAATCTTGGAACATGTAATAATCGGCTGAGACTTCATAATTATTGAGAATTAATATGAATAGTATCTCAAAACAAGCTAAAATCTTCGAGAGACTAAACAACCAAATTTGTTGAAGTTCCTACCGTCTAAGTTTCTATCAAAGTTTGTGGCGATCAAAATGGACATCGTGACGCAAGGCGAATTCAATGATCTGTGGCAAGCTGCACTAGAAGCAGATCAAGTTTGGACGTGGCAAGGTCACGAAGGACTGCGCCAATTACCGCAAGCATTGGGGCAAGGGCAAAGACGATTAACGGTTTTCCGAGAAGGATTTCAGCTCTGGTTGGATAACGTGATCTACGATCGACCCATTCATTTAGATTATGTGTATCAACTTCCTCAGCTTACGCTAACGTTTTATCTATCCGGTGATTTTCGGATTGTGAATCCTGGTTTAGCGAAAGAGGAAGATCGCTCTGAAGAGAATGGAGAAAGCTGTATCTGCTATCTTCCTGATGTTCGATCGATCGAATATTATCCAGCCCAAAAACCGCTACAACGCCTAACATTGAGTGTCGGTCTTGAATTTTTACGATCGTACGCTCTCGATCAAACATTTCCCCTCCTGATTCGGCGACTCTTAGACGGACAGCCGATTGCTCCCTTTCACCAAACCTTTGGGATTGCGGCTCGTACCATTCAACCCATGATTCAGCAGATTTTGTCTTGTTCCTATCAAGGTGCATTGCGGCAGATGTTTTTAGAAAGTAAATCTCTGGAACTGCTAACCTTACAGCTTGCACGTTGGGCAAAAGATGAACAACAACCCATACCATCAACAGCCTGGAAATCTCAGGATTTGGAAAAGCTTGAGCGGGCAAAAGAGATTCTACAATGCTCGATCGAATATCCTCCTTCACTGGTCGATTTAGCGCAACAGGTTGGATTAAATGACTGCAAACTCAAACAGGGCTTTCGTCAGCTCTTCGGAACGACAGTGTTTGGCTATCTGAGAGCTTGCCAGATGGAACGAGCCAAACAATTGTTGAGAGAAAGTGATCTTTATATTACGGACATTGCTGCCAAGGTTGGTTACAGCAGCTTACCTGCTTTCAGTAACGCATTCTACAGACAAGTTGGAATGAGTCCACACAAATTCCGACGCAGTTGAATCGCAGTTTATTTAATCGAGATTCAATCACTATTTATTGCAAATATTGCTCCGTTTTGATTAAGTCAGCTCCCGATTGCGTAAGACTTTTTCTAGCGACTTTGATAAGCTAATTTTTAGCTCACTATTAGAACTAAATCCTAATAAGAGCGCACTAAAGTTTTGTGTGAGGCGGTATGAATCGGGCGTTGTGGTACTCTAGTTTTCCGCTGTTTTGGTTAGTGTTTCAGTCAACTGCGATCGCAGAATCTCCAGTGAAACGGCTTCAAGAATTTGAGCAGGTTTCTCGATCGGCAACACTACTATCGCAGTCTTCTGAAGAACTCCAAACCGATAGGATTCAGATTACAGATGTACGATTCGTGCCCACTGCAACCGGGGTTGATGTTGTTCTGGAGGCTGTAAAACCCCTAGCCCAACCTGTGTTAACAACAAGCGATCGGACTCTCATTGCTGAGTTTGAGAATGCAGTTTTAGCACTTCCTCAAGGTCAAACCTATCAGGTAGACGCTCCAGCAGAAGGCATTCAGCGAGTCACTGTTCAATCGATCGCCCCGAATCGGGTACAAGTAAGCATCACGAGCACAAACGAGACTCCGACCGCAACAATCCGAGCAAGCCAAGCTGGAATTACACTGGCGATCGTCGCACCAACCGAAACAGCAGAAGACGAAGAAGAAGTTGTCGTGACAGCCACTCGAACTCAGGAAACCCGTCGCGATGTTCCCCAATCGATTACAACGATCGATCGGAATCAACTTCAGCAACAGTTTGCAGTCTCTCGTGATGTTTCTGATGCGTTGAGCAAACTCGTTCCGGGACTTGCGCCACCCAACGAGCGAAACAATATTTTTGGGCAAACATTACGAGGACGGAACGTTACTGTTTTAATTGATGGGATTCCTCAAGCAACGACCCCTAATGTTTTTCGGGATTTGCAAACGATCGATCCGAGTATCATCGAACGGATCGAAGTGCTGCGCGGTGCAACGGCTCTTTATGGAGATGGTGCAACCGGAGGTGTGATCAATCTCATTACTCGCACTCCTGCCCAGAATCGGCTCACAGCTACGACCGAAATTGGAGTCAATACATCGCTGACGGGATCAGAAAATGCTTGGGGTCAAACCGTGCAGCAAACCTTCTCCGGAACAGAAGGGAATGTTGGCTATGTGCTCAGTGCTGGAATCGCTAACATTGGTAGCTTTCTTGATGCCAATGGCGATCGTATTGCACTCGATCCGACTGGACAAGGAGGACTATCCGATGCAGATTCGATCAATTTATTTGGCAAGTTCGTTTACACGCCAGACCAAAATCAACGCTTAGTGCTGTCAGCCAGTC
Organism: Leptolyngbya sp. GGD; assembly: GCF_026735145.1. Taxonomy (NCBI): domain Bacteria; kingdom Bacillati; phylum Cyanobacteriota; class Cyanophyceae; order Leptolyngbyales; family Leptolyngbyaceae; genus Leptolyngbya; species Leptolyngbya sp. GGD. Next base: position 691,332 of record NZ_JAPQKE010000002.1, on the reverse strand, counting down.
GTTTTGAATATCAACAAGATCCCGCATTTACAAGTGATCCGATCGTCGCTCGCCTAGCAGGTCGTCAACGAGCGCGAGTTCTAGAGGGGCTTAATCTTGAAGATGAACCCGGAACTAAAAACTCGATTTTCAATTTGGAATACACTCATCAAAATGTTTTGGGGAGTCGAGTACGTGGACAAATCTACTATCGGGATGTTCTAGCGCGCTTCTTTCCCTTCGATGCTCGCAACACTGCAAGCTTAGGGCGTTTGATTTTTCAGTCAAGAGTTGAATCTCAACGATTCGGAACTCGTTTTGATGTTGAAACTCCACTCACAGCAAACAAAGCCGTAAACTTACTCTGGGGGCTGGATTTTAGTCATGAAAATTCTCGGCAGCCTGTATCGTTTTTTGATCCCGCCACCTTCGACAATAGCAATGGCTTAGCATTTCGGAAGTTAGGCGATCGCACTTGGACACCACCAATTACAACGAATAGCTTAGGATTATTCGGACAACTCGAAGCGCGACTCAACGATCGTCTCCTTGTGCGGGGAGGAATCAGACATGAACGGGCTGCGGTGAGTGTCGATGACTTTGCAACGATTGCAAATAATTCGGTCACAGGCGGCAAGGTGAACTATGATGAAACCTTATTTAATCTGGGTACCGTTTATCGAATTACGCCAGAACTCAGTGCATTTGCTAGTTTTTCTCAAGGCTTCTCACTTGCCGACATTGGACGAGTTTTAAGAGCCGCACCCAACAATTTCCAGTTCGAGCGAGTGCGACCTGAACCCCAAAAAGTGAATAACTATGAAATTGGTCTGCGTGGAGAATGGAGCAACGTTCAAGCCTCGATTTCGGGCTTCTATAGTACCTCAAACCTAGGGACTACATTCGCTGCCAGTTTTGTTGACATCATCCGTGCTCCTGAACAAATTTATGGCGTAGAAGCAACCTTAGATGTGCAGCCCAGCCGAAACTGGAATCTAGGACTAACTGCAAGTTTAGCAGAAGGTCGGATTGATGCGAACAATGATGGGGATTACGAAAACTTCCTAGATGGTTTTCGCATTCCACCTTTGAAGCTCACAGCTTATGTAGAAAATGAAACGCTTCCAGGCTGGCGCAATCGTTTACAACTGCTGTACTCTGGTACTCGCAACCAGTTCAACAATAGTAATGCGTTTGGTCGTCAGGCAGTCAACGATTACATCACTGTAGATTTTGTCAGTCAGATCAAAGTCGGAAGCGGCACTCTACAGGTTGCGATCGAGAACCTATTGAATGCAGATTACTTCCCAGTCGTTTCTCAATTGCAAACGAACGATACCCAATACTTAGCAGGGCGCGGGCGATCGCTCAGTGTGCGCTATGGTTTCACCTGGTAGCAAATTTTGATGCTAGAACGATTGAGTCATTGAACGCTCAGTCGTTCTAGCGACGAAGTGATGCAGGATTATTACGAAAAACATGTGCGATCGCGCTAGAGCTTACGATCGCGCAATATTTTTTGCTTTCTGGCTAATTGGAACACACATGGGCGTTCCTGCGATCGGATCGCTAAAGATCTGGCAGTCTAAATCAAATACCGCCCGTACAATCTCTGCGGTCATCACAGATTGAGGATCTCCGGCTGCAAAAATTCGCCCTGCTTGAACTGCGACGAGGTAATCTGCATACCGACAAGCCTGATTGAGATCATGAAGTACCATCACGATCGTTCTTCCTTCCTGCTGATTTAGGTCATACAGCAAATCTAAAATTTCAATCTGATGGGCTAAGTCTAAAAATGTTGTTGGCTCATCTAGCAGCAGAATTTCAGTATCTTGCGCGAGTGCCATTGCAATCCAAGCGCGTTGGCGTTGTCCACCGGAGAGCGTATCTAATGCACGATCGGCAAATTGGGTTAAATCCGTAATCTCTAATGCACGCTGAACAATCTTTTCATCCTGAGGAGACCACTGTTGCAGCCAATTTTGATACGGATAGCGTCCTTGAGCCACCAGATCTTTGACCGTGAGTCCTTCAGGAGCAACCGGATTTTGCGGCAGTAATCCTAGCTGTTGCGCGACTTCTTTTGTAGGTCGTTGAAAAATTGACTTGCTATCTAAGTACACTGCCCCGCTCACAGGCTTCAACAACCTGGCTAATCCACGTAGAAGCGTGGATTTACCACATCCGTTTGCGCCAATTAAAGCGGTGATCTTGCCAGTAGGAATCGCAAGAGTTAAATCCTGGACAATCACTGTTCCGTCATAAGCAAGAGAAAGATCGCGAGCTATCAGTGTCGCAGGATTTGACATGAGAAAAATTGTCATTAAATTGAACTAAGTCTGATTTAATCAGAATTTTGCTCTTTTGTGAACCCGGTCAATCAGGCAAGTGCTCGGAGCGCCTGATTATAATTTTACCCCTGTATACTTGCCATTAATTCTTAGCTATGGCAGCGCGCATGTGTCGAGTTATCACAAAAGCTCAAGAATAGAGCCTGTCCTGTTTGACATAGATATATTGTTTGATGTGGGTTGTAAGAGTCTGCGGCAAATTCATCGACTTCATGCTGAATCGTTCTAATTCGCGCTCATCCTCAGCAAGCGAGCAAATCGTGAGTGCGCTTGCTGGGTTAACGTTTCGCGATCGCCATATTCGACAATTTTTCCTTGTTCCAGCATCAAAATCTGATCTACGCGTTGGAGTGTGGGTAAGCGATGCGCAATAATGATTCCTGTCCGATGTTCAAGCAGTCGATCCATTGCTCCTTCAATCATTTTTTCAGTCTGCGGATCTAGCCGAGAAGACGCTTCATCTAGAATTACGAGACTAGGATTCTTCAGAAAAACACGCACTAATGCAAGTAACTGCGCCTGTCCTGCGGATAGACCTGTGCTATCTGCTCCCAATTGAGTGTTTAGCCCATCCGGCAGCGATCGTAACCATGGTGTTAATCCTAATAATTCAAGCGTTTCTAAAATGTAGGCATCTGAGATTTGATCATTGAAAAAAGTAAGATTATCCCGTACACTCGCTTGAAAGATCTGCACATCTTGTGTTACTAATCCGACTCGCGATCGCAGGTCTGAAAGTGAGAGATCAGCGATCACACAATCTCCCAAACGAATCTCACCGGATTGAATGTCATATAGTCTTAGCAGCAACCGAGCGATCGTACTTTTACCGCTGCCTGTATGCCCTAATATTCCAAGGATTTTCCCGGCTGGAAGGTGAAATGATAGATTGTGCAATGTCCAATTCTCAGACTCATATCGAAAGTAGACTTGCTTAAAAGAAATCGCACAAGCACCGGAACTTAAAACAGCCTGCCCACAATGTTTTAACACTGCCTCTATGTTGAGCAACTGATGAATCCGCTGAATACTTGCTTCAACCTGTTGGAGTTGCTCAAGTTCTTCTCGAATTCGTTCGATTGGCTTTGCGAGAAGGTTTGTATAGTGAAAAATGAGATAAGCTGTTCCGATCGTAATCGCATTTCTCGACCAAAGATAAGCAGAGAGAAATAGCGCGATCGCATTGCCAATCGTAAATAATCCCACGCTGGTAAACCATAGGACTGTGCTAGCAAATCTCGCTTTTTGATAAACCGGAAGCCAGCGTTGCAGCAGTTCATAAAAGCGAAACATCACATAATTCACAGCCCCATTTGCGCGAATGTCTTCTCGTCCAGCAATGTGTTCTCCAATCGTGCCATAGTACTCAGCACTAATTTGGCGATACTCTGCCCAGGGCGCGATCGCGATTGATCTTTGTGCCAATAGCGCAATCAGAGCCACGATCGCAAAAGCCGTCAAGCTCATTCCTGCTAGCTGATTCTCAAAACACAAAACAATGAGAATTCCAAACAGAAGTAGACTGTTACCGAGTACATGAATTACTAGCTCAGAAAAGAATTTAGAAAGTAGATTCACATCCCCATCAATTCTTTCAAGCATTTCTCCGGGCGTGTGTGCTTTGTGAAAAGATAGATCCAATCGCAGACAATGTTCTGCTAAATCCACTCGAAGTGCATTTGTTGCCGTCCATGCGACAATTTCGCTGAGAAAGGTTGCCGCGATCTCAGTGCCTTGCGTGAGAAGCGCGATCGCAATAAACGCGATCGTTGCAGTCAGTAAAGCTTGCTGCGATCCGCCTTGCACAGCAGTATCAATAAAGTAACCCAGAATTTGAGGATTGATGATTTGGAGTGCAATACTGGTGAGCAGTGCGATCGCTAATCCCAAAACGCGCTTCCATTGAGGCATGAGATAGTCAGCGAGCAGGAGTTTGTATTGTTGAAGAGCATTCTGCATCGTCGCACTAACGGAACAGCCAAAAAGAACACAGCATAGTCTACCGTGTTGAGATCGCGACAGAAAGATGATTTTGACTGCTAACGGGAGTTTTTTGGCTCCTAAACGGATTTTCTAAACCAGATTTAGGAGAACTGCCTTATACGAGTTATGCATTGAGTATGATCGCAATTGGGCTTTGTGTCTATTTCTCCCTCAGATTTTTTCGACTGCAATCGCCGCTACTTTGCAGTCTTTTTCTGACAAACTATTTGACAATAATTTGCATTTAACTCTACACTAACCTGTACAAATTCTGCTGACTGTTTCAAACCTACAGACGTTCACTGCGGTTTAGATTCATGCCTCTGCTCATTTCTGCTGATGATGTACCTCTCATTAGTCCAACGACCCGCGAATTAAGCCTTGACAATCCTGAATGTGGCAGGGTTTACCGATGGGATAGTAATTTATGCGAAGGACTCAATCTGTTAGTAGATGACTATCAACTGGTCGAGGATTTGGTTGTAGAGTATTCCGCCAGCGATCGCAGTGCTGAACCGGAGTTGGAATTGAGCTTTTGCTTACTGGGAACGAATCGAAATGAAGGAATTCGGGCTGGACAAAATTTTTTGAGTATCTCCTGGGATGTCTTTGATGGCAGCATGATGCGGTGGAAAGGGGGCGATCGCATTCTCAAGTTTGACATCCATTTTAGTTTGACATTCTTGCAGCGTTTGGTAGAAGAAGACTTTGGCTTGCTGCCGATCGATTTAGTGCAAGTCTTGCAAGAACCGAGCGATCGCGAGTTTTGGCAGATGGGGAAGACGACTCCTGAAATGCAGACGACACTGCGGCAAATTCTGGATTGTCCGTATCAGGGCGTAACGCGCAAAATGTATTTGGAAGCCAAAGCGATCGAACTGATTGCAATGCGTCTCGCAACACTAGGTGAGCCATTGAAGCCGATCCCCCAAGCTCCCCTCAAATCAGACGAGATTGACCGAATCTATTGGGCAAGAGATATTCTGCTAGAACAACTGAGTGATCCTCCTTCGCTGCTGGAGTTAGCTCGTCAAGTTGGGCTGAATGACTATAAATTGAAGTCCGGGTTTCGAAATTGTTTTGGTACAACGGTCTTGGGCTATTTGCAAGCGGAGCGGATGAAATTAGCGCGATCGCTGTTGATTGATTCTGCGATGCGGGTGAAGGATGTCGCAGAGGTTCTGGGATATTGCAAAGCAAGTCAGTTTTCAGACGTGTTCAAACGGCATTTTGGCAGCACTCCCAAAGTGTATCAGCAGCAGTGTGGAGTCGTCAGTCTAGCCCGCTGATCCGGATTTGGGTCGAAAATAATCCGAATTTGGGAGTTTTTTGCTTTCGGCATAAACTCCTACTTCGGTATGTTATTGAGAGTGATTCCTGCTAAAACGAGTTCAGGTGCAGCAGCGATCTGACATGTTCTTATGGTGTGAGTTATGAAGTTACAGTTATTGGCGATCGCTGGGTGGAGTGTTGTTTCAATCTTGGCAACACCTCAGTTTGTTCGTGCATCCGAGAAAATCGATCCGAATCCACGTCAACCTGCACAAAGTGTGATGGAGTGGATGGCTCAAATTGAAGCGGCGACGGTGCAGGTGAATGCGGTAAAACTAGAGCGCAGTGAGAATGAACTTGATATTATCCTCGAAACCGCAGAGGGGGAACCGTTTCAAATCGGTGCGATTCGTGCAGAGCGCGATCGCTTAATTGCTGAAATTCCGAATGCAATCTTGGCATTACCAGAAGGACAGAGCTTTCAAGCAGAAAACCCAACAGCAGATATTGCCTTGGTTCAGGTTATCCAAGAGAGTAATCAAATTCGAGTGTTCGTCATCGGTAAGAATGCTCTGCCTCAAACGCTCGTTACTTTGAGAACAGGACAGCAGAGCTATGCCCTGAACGAAGAAGAAGAATCCGAAGAAGAAGAAGTGGTCGTGACCGCCACTCGGACAGAGGAAGGGGTGCAGAATGTTCCGCGATCGGTCACAGTGGTCACTCGTGAACAAATTCAGGCACAGTCTAACGTCAATCGAGATTTGACTTCGATTCTTGGCACCTTAGTTCCGGGCTTAGGGGCAAGTTCCGAAGCTCAGCAAAGTTTTACGCAAACGCTGCGGGGCAGGCAGCCGCTCGTTTTGATTGATGGTGTGCCAATTAGCTCGAACATTGATAACGATACTTCTGTTGCGAACCTTCGCCGGATTGACATTGCCTCAATCGATCGAGTAGAAGTTGTGCGCGGACCTAGCGCAATCTATGGAGATGGCGCAGCCGGTGGTGTAATCAACATTATTACTCGACGCGCGGGTCAGAATCAGATTGTCTCGACTGCGGAAATTGGAGTGCGTTCTGTCGGCAATCTGCGATCCGGGAGTTTTGGCAACCTGCTTCAGTACGGCTTCTCTGGACAACAGGGTAAGGTCGATTTTGCAGCTTCGATTACTCGCGATAGTTTTGGGACACCATTTGATGCAGAAGGCGATCGTCCACCAATCTTTGCAGACTCCGAAGCGAATAGTACTTCGGTGAATCTATTTGGAAAATTAGGAGTTCAGATCGATCCACAACAGCGCTTCCAGATTACAGCGAACTACTTCAACGATGCCCAAAGCCAGAATGGAGACTACGATCTGACTGTCGGCGAGATCCCTGGGATTCAGAAGGCGCGGTTTCTAGATAGACCTGTTGAGTTTATTGATTCTACCGATCCATTTAATCGGGGAACGCTCTTTCAATTTGACTATCGCCACGATCGAGTGCTGAATAGTAAATTGCAGGCGCAAGTCTACTATCGAGAAACCAAAACCGCAGCCTCTCTGTTTGATAACCGCGTCTTTGATGCAGATAGTCCATTAGCACTTGGGCGATCGGTGGTCACATCAGAGCGATTTGGCGGACGATTGCAGCTAGAAACGCCCTTAGCTTCTAATCTAAGTCTGCTTTGGGGTGCAGACTACTCTAGCGAAGATAGCGAAGGAAATTACGATGTCTTTGATGTCGATGAGTTTGATAGCAGTGGCGGGAGAAGAGCGCGGAGAATTGGCTCAGCGATTCGGATTGCACCCTTTACGATTAAAAATCTGGGACTCTTTTCTCAACTTCAATGGGATGTGAGCGAAAAGCTTTCTCTCAGCGGTGGCGTGCGCTACGACAATTTTAATGTTTCTGTCGTCGATAATTGGATTGATGGCGAAACTGGATTTGCAGCCCAAGGTGGAGACAAGACGCTCAGTGATGTTGTGTTTAATGCAGGGATTGTCTATAAGCTCACTCCGCAAGTGAGTTTATTTACGAACTTTGCTCAAGGGTTTTCTCTTCCAAATCTGTCCCGAATTTTACAGCAACCCGCAGCAGGGTTTAATTTTGCTGAAGATGTAACGTTATCTGCACCGCAAAAAGTCGATAGCTATGAACTAGGAATTCGCGGTCGGTGGAGGAATGTTCAAGCCTCTCTGGCTGGATTTTATAGCTATTCGAGTTTAGGGACAACCGTCGAATTTACAGATATTGGCGACGAGTTTCGAGTGATTCGTTCTCCTCAGCGCAACTATGGGGTAGAACTCGCGGTGGATTGGCAGCCTAGCGATCGCTGGAAACTGGGTGGCACGTTGACCTGGAGTGAAGGAGAACGCGAAGATCCAGAAACACGAGAATTCTTTGCCATTACCGGATACGAAGTCTCGCCGCTAAAGCTCTCTGCTTATCTTGAGAATGAAACTTTACCCGGCTGGAACAATCGACTTCAGGCAGTCTATATCGGTCGCCGTAACCGCGCCTTTAATGCAGGCATTGATCCAGTTGGGATCGAGAGCTATCTAGTCGTTGATCTGATCAGCAGCCTCAAATTAGGCAATGGAACGCTGAGTTTGGGGGTGAAAAACCTCCTCAACAATCAATATCTCAATATTGGAAATCAACTCAGTGCAGGGTTTGATGATTCTTTTGGGGCTGCTTCTAGAGGACGAGCGTATACGCTAACCTATCGCTGGAGTTGGTAATGCGTCATATTCTGCGATCGCTGGGATTGTTTTTTCTGGTCGCAATGCTGATTGCCTGCCACCCTCATGTTCTGCACAATGCACCGCAGTCGGTAATTTCAAACAATTGTCGTAACGTCGAACATGAGGGTGGTCGGACTCAAATCTGTGGCAAACCTCAGAAGGTCGCCATTCTTGAACCCAAGTTACTGAGTATGGCGTTAGCACTCGGCGTTCAGCCGATTGCTTATGCTGATTACTATCTTGTACGATCGCCCCGGTTCGATAATCCGAGCCAGCAAATCCCCTATGCGGGTCAATTTGTGACCAGTCAACCGATCAACCTAGGCAATCGCGATACGCCTTCTCTAGAACTTCTGAAGTTACTCAAACCGGACTTGATTTTGGATGTCAGTTGGCGGAAAAATCCATTGCTGTCAACGATCGCGCCAACCATTTCGATCGACATCGAAAAGACTTGGCAAAGTAATCTCAAAATCGTCGCTCAAGCGCTCGATCGCGAGAAAAACGTTGAAGCTGTTTTAACTTCCCATCAGCAAGCCCTCGATCGAGTCCGAACTCAATTGTCTTCATTGGTTGAAACTCATCCCAAGGTTTTGAGTGTGATCACCAGTCCGACGATGGATCACATCAGTCTGGATTACGAAGGTAACGCGATCCAGTTGCTACAAGAAATCGGCTTTCAACCTGTGGCTCCCTCCACGATTGATCCCTCATCGGCAGAACGGAGCCAAATTGATTTAGAAACCCTCGCTCAAATTGATGCGGATATCATTTTTGTCAATAGTTGGCTACCTTGGGATGGTCGATCGACCTATAACGTCTCTTTCCAAAATCTCCAGCGCAGGTGGGCAAATCAACCTCTACTCCACGCTTCGCAAGCCTGGAAAGAAAAGCGCATTTACTTCGTAGACTATTACCTCTGGATTGGTACAACAATGCCACCCATCGCTAACTTTCTGATTTTGGAACAACTGCCATCTCTTTTGCTCACCCCGAATCCAAGTCTATGAATTAACGCTCTTTTTCTTCTGCAAAGCCGACAATTTGATTCACTAACGACTTCTCTGTGCGTACTTTTATTATTCTCTGGTTGGGTCAGCTTGTCTCAACGATCGGGACTTACATGACCGGATTTGCTCTCGAACTGTGGACTTGGGAACTCACTGGTTCTGCAACTCCTCTCGCTTTGATGGGCTTCTTTTTCCAAGCTCCTCGCATTCTGATTAACTTGGTTTCTGGCGTAATTGTCGATCGCTTTAACCGCAAATCTCTAATGATTCTCGGAGATACGATCGCTGTTCTCTCTAGCGTGTTTCTCCTTTTACTATCGCTCGCTCACATGTTGCAACTGTGGCATTTATATTTCACAACGGTCATCGTGAGTATTTTCAGCCAACTACAGGAACTCTCGTACTCTGCATCCATTAGCTTACTTGTGCCAGAGCAACAGTATACTCGCGTCAGTAGTATGGGTTCTGCATTGCACTATGGTTCCTTGATTATTGCACCCGCGATCGCAGCTAGTCTTTATCCAATCATCGGCATAAATGGCATTTTAGGAATAGATTGCTTCACGTTTTTGATCGCGCTCGCAACATTACTGCCGCGCCGAATTCCCCAACCCGAGCAAGCTGAGACTCCGGTTGATCTTTGGCAAGATCTGAGTGTGGGCTTTCGGCTTCTCTTGAGTCATCCTCCTTTAAGGAATTTACTACTGCTGACGTTGCCGTTTGGATTTGTGCATGACTTAGGGGAAAATCTCTATACACCAATGGTGCTAGCGAGAACAAGCGGGAGTGCAGCAGTTTTAGGACAAATTGGGATTTCAGCAGGAATTGGCGGAGTCACAGGTGCGATCGCAGTCACACTTTGGGGGGGCTTCCGGCAACCGATACGAGGCGTTCTCGTTTCGATGCTAGGCGCAGGATTGAGCAAAATGACCGTCGGGCTAGGGCGATCGGCGCAGGTTTGGCTCCCGGCGCAGTTCTGCTCGTCTAGTAACTTTCCACTGATGGAAAGCTCCGAAACAGCGATTTGGATGACCAATGTGAAACCAGGAGAGCAAGGCAGAGTGTTTGCTGCAAATTCATTGTTAGGGCAGTGTTTATCCGCGATCGCGGCACTGATTGCAGGACCACTCGGCGATCAGATTGTCGAACCTGCAATGACTTCTTCAACAGGTTTAGTTCGGTGGATGTTTGGTTCTAGCCCTGGATCAGGATTTGCTTTGATTTACACAAGTTGTTCACTAAGTATGATTGCGATCGCACTTTACGGCTTGCACACCCAGTTCAAGGAAGAAGATACTTGAACAGATCGTCGATCACCGCATTTGCCGCTAAAGGACCGCTGCCAATCCAGTAATCTAGAACCTCATAGACCTTTCCCTGCTGTACGGCATGCAGCTTTGACCAGAGCGGATCAGACAACAGGCGCTGGCGGGTTTTACCAATTTTAGAATCAGTCGGGTCAACAATCACAAAAATTGCATCTCCATCGGCTGCATCGAATTGTTCGTTAGAAATTCCGTATTGGATGGGACTGATCCCGCCTTTACGCTGTGTTGCTTCTGTATCAATATCCTGTGAGGCAGGACGAGCGAGGGCTGCGTCTTTGAGAATGCTGCCATTAAAGCCTGAAGTCGTATAGACCGTAATCATTTCAGGATAGAGGTAGACGATCGAGACTTTAGGCGGTTGCGCGTGATCGCCCATTTTCGCTTTGAATTCTGCTAAACGCTGATAGTAGGTCGCCATGACTTGTTCAGCTTGCTGCGATCGCCCCAACGTTCTAGCAACGAAGGTGAACATATCTTTCCACTCACCGCTATGGTTGAATTTGGTTAATACTGTTGGTGCAATGTAAGAAGCTTGGCGGTAAATGGAAGATTGGTAATCATACCCCAGAATTAAGTCAGGTTTCAACGCCAAAATCTTTTCTAGATTCGGTTCACCATTGCTTCCTACACTGAGAATTGAGCCTGCTTGTCGTTTGAGCTGAGGGGATGTTAAATCAACATCGACAGTAGCAATCGGTTGAATCCCTAACGCGATCGCACTCTCCAAACTCAGCGAACCGAGCGTAATCACTCGCTGAGGATGGAGCGGGACACAGGTTTCCCCTGCACTATGTTGGATTAGACGGCACTCTGATGCAGGTTGAGAAGCCGCCAAGGAGCCGCGAGCCTGTGACTGTATCGCAAAGCGATCGGAATTGCAAGCTACAGCCAATACGCTTATAACTAGCCCCAAGCATAAGTAAAAGATACAGTGACCCTGAGGAAAATGCTTCGCAACGCGGTTCATCCAATTCTCCTAGAATACAACAGACAATGAGCCTGTGACTGTGAACGGCTCGCCAACATACACACCTAGACGACTCTCATCTGAACCTGTGAAGTATTTTGTGTTGAACAAGTTGCGGAAGTTAATTGCCGCACGCCATTTATCTTGGTTGTAGAAGATAGCAGCATCTGTGCGAACATAGCTTGGAATTTCGTAAGTATTCGACAAATCACCAAAGCGATCGCCCACAAAATTCATCCCAAAACCAACCCCTAATCCCTTCAAACTGCCGCGCTGAAGTTCATAGGTCGTCCATAAATTCGCTGCATTTCTGGGCGTATTGTCCAAGCGTTTATCCTGGAAGCCTGACTCGTCCTCGCTCACAAACGCATTAGTATGCGCGTAGGAAGCAATCACCTTCCAGCCTGGGACAATCTCCCCAACTAGGTCAAATTCAATTCCTCGGCTGCGCTGTTCCCCAGTCTGTAGCTGGTCGTTCGGATCGCTAGAGGTGGGATCATCGGTAGTCACATTTTTCTTACGCAAATCATAAAATGCTAAGGTCGCTGTCAAATTACGAGCTAAATCAGCTTTAATGCCAGCTTCTAACTGTTGACCTATTTCCGGTTTAAATGGAGAGCCGTCCCCATTGCGATTTGTTCCAGAGTTTGCTTTGAATGCAGTCGTGTAAGAGGCATAGAGTGAAATCGCTGGAACCGGTTGATAGACGATCCCAAATCGAGGACTCAATCGACTGTCACGCTGCTCAAACTCTTGTCTTGGTTCTCCAAAGCCTTCGGTACTTCGGTTTTGAGTGTAGCTATCATAGCGCCCACCGATGAGCAGTTTCAAATTAGAAGCAAGTTCAACTTGATCTTGGACATAAATCCCTAGTTTGTTGATTGTGTCATCGCGGAAGAAGTTATAAAGTTCCTCTTTGGGATATTCCACACCATCGTAGGTGGGATCAAAAATATTGATTGTGCGGTAAGGATCACCGATCGCGAATTTTGGTTTATCCCTCTGTCGTCCGTAGTCTACGCCAACAAGTAGTTGATGATTGACTGAACCTGTCGAAAACCTAGCAATCAAATCCGTCTGAGTCGTGATTGTCTGATATTCCCCTGCAGCAAAATAGGTTGCAAGTTCTAGATCACCCGTTGCTTCATCGAATGAATTGCGGAGCGGAAAATATCGCTCTGGATTGACCCATTGAGCACGAAATGCGTTTCTTAAAGTCAATTGTTCATTAAACTGGTGGGTCAGCAGGTAGCCAACACTAAAATCATTGACACTAAACTCCTGAAAAGGTTCGCCCAGAAATCGACTGCGTGGTAAATCTGTGATCCCAGTCCCGATCGCTAAAAAGCCATCATCCGCAGTGCGACGTTCATTCCGATAGGTTGCGTTCAGCGTTAGCGTTGTGTTTTTCCCGAATGCTAACTGTACGACAGGAGAGAGAAACACCCCTTCACTCGACACAAAATCACGGAAGCTTCCTGCATCTTTGTAATAGCCATTGAATCGGTAAAGAGCTGTTTTGTCTGAGTTTAGCGCACCCGAAAAATCAGCCCCAACTCGAACAGCGCGATAGCTCCCTGCCGATCCCTCTAGCGAATAGTAGGGATTGCGGAGGGGTTGCTTGGAAACGAGATTGATGATTCCGCCCGGTTCTGCTTCTCCAAACAAGATTGAAGCTGGACCTTTCAACACTTCGACGCGCTCTAAATCAGCCGTTTCTAAAGCACCAAAGGTAAAGTATCGAATTCCATCTCGAAAGTAATTACCATCAAAAGCCGAAACTCTAAATCCTCGAATCTTTAAACTATTTTCAAACCCCTGATAAAGCCCTAAATTATTGACCCCACTCACGTTTTGAACTGCATTTCCTAAAGAGTTGCTCGTTGCATTTAACCCCTGATCTCTCAGGATTTCTTGCGGAATGACCTGAATCGATTGCGGAATATCGCGAATCGGGGTGTCTGTTTTAGTCGCAGTTGACGCATTCGGAGCGCGATAGCCGCTAGGCTGCTGATCTTCTGTAATCACGATTTCTTCTTCTAGCTCTTGTTCAGACTCTGGTTGCTGTGCTTGAATCTGTGATCGCCATTCCTGAACTGTAGTGGCAGGTTGCTGCCATTCCGATAACGTTTTAACCTCTGGCTCGACTGCAATTCCAGGAGTTGCGAGTAGAACTATACTTCCAGCCAAAAGAATTGATCGATAGTTTGCCATAACTCTGCCACCACACAATATTGATAGCTATTAACTAAGAACTATTCTCAACAGCATATCGGACGATCGGGGTTGTTTTGTAACCCTGATGAATGGTGAACGGAGTTTTTTTGAATGGTGGACGGAGTTTAGCTAGCACTGCATCGGTTCATGATGGATTGCCGATAGTCTCTAGGATTTACGCCAAACTTTTTGCGAAACGCGATCGCGAAATGGCTGCGATTGCTCAGTCCAACTGCTTTTGCTGCTTCTGTAATACTGAGATCCCCTGACTCTAGTAACTGGCGAGATCGCTCCATTCGATAGTCTTGCAAATAGCCAAAGACCGTCGTCCCAAACACCTGTCGAAAACCGACTTTCAGCTTACAGTCATTGATCCCAACTAGCCGAGCTAACTCAATCAGCGAGGGCGGATTCTCTAATCGAGCAATGAGCAGTTCTTTGGCATAGTGAATTTGCTCAATGTCGGCTGATTTTAACAACTTAGTCTCGCGCTCTGGACTAATCTCGACTGTCTGAGCAAGGTGCAACGCAATGAGTTCCCACACCTTGCCTTCTAAATACATCTGCTGAGTCAATCCCTGAAACGGACACTGCAAAATCTGTTGAAGGGTAGACTGCATCGCGGCTGTCGTCCGGCTGATTTGGCTGTAGTAAGGTTGTTCGATCGGTCGCAACCAATTTCTAATTTCGTCTGGAGTCTGCTTGGGCAGTCCCGACATCCGCTGGCAAAAAACAGAAGGATCAATGTGAATAATCACCTTCAGATTGCGTTGCTTTGCTTGAATATCTAGCACTTCACCTGGAGCCATGCCACTTCCACAAAAGAGGTACTGTCCCGCATTCGCACAGTCTGAATTCGATGCTGCGGTTCCAATCAGCGTATAGTTGAGTTCTAAAGGATGCTCGCGATCGCAAGTGATGATTCTCAAGTCTTCGTGGAAGCAGTCTTCTGCGATCGCGAGTTCAACGCCATCGCGAACCTGAATTTCTCGATAATATCCCTCTCCAACAGCACTACAGTACTGCCAAGTCCGATCTATCTCTCGCGATTGAGACGCTTCTAAGTCATCAGTCTGGGAGATTTCAGGACAGATAAGTTCCCAATAGTCTTGCTGTGAAAGGGTAACAGTCATAAGCTGCAATTCGCGATCGCAAAATTTGAAGGCATCTTACCACAAATGCAATTTATTCTCAATTGCTATTCTAGAACTTGATCGGCTTCCCGGAGGCCAGATGAATTGTCATTGTGCTTGCCTAATTTAGAGGGTCTTGGTATGGGCTGAGGGCAAATCTGCAAAGGTTCCCTCTAATTCGATCCTGCTCTCGTGGAGTAAAATAATGCGATCGGCACGTTCCATCACTAAGCGGCGATGAGATACAACCAGAATAGTAGGGTTCCACGTTGGTGAACTGAGCTGAAATAGCTTTGACCAAAGTTTTTGTTCCGTTTCTACATCTAGAGCACTGGATAGATCATCAAAGACAAGTAACTCAGGTTGCCGAATCAGCATTCTCGCCGCAGCAACGCGCTGAATCTGTCCCCCAGACAGGCGCATTCCTCTAGAGCCAATTTGGGTATCGAGTCCATCGGGCATCATTGCTAAATCTCGATCGAACATCGCAAGCGAGATCGCGGCTAACACTTCTGTATCATCTTTCTGTAGCCCCAGCAAAATATTCTCTCGTAAGCTGGTGCTAAAGAGTTGCGGCACTTGGGAGGTGTAAGCACTGCGAGGCGGGACAAAAAACTGAGCCGGATCAGAGATCGTCTGACCATTCCACAAAATCTCCCCTGATTGCATTGGTAACAGTCCCAATAGCACCTGCAATAGCGTTGTCTTGCCCGACCCAATCGATCCCGTGATCACTGTAAAACTGCCGCGTTGAAGCTCCAAAGAGATGTTAGTAATACCCACCTTGCTATTCGGATAGTGATAGCTCAAATTAATCGCTCGTAGTGCTTCTAAGCGATCGCAGGTTTCGTCCTGACGAGGAACAGGGAACTGCGATTTTCGTCCGGTCAGCGTTGGCAGATAGAGAGGATGGGGATCAACGAGCGTCTGAGCCTCTGCATTGACTAAAGCTTGCATCCGTTCAAACGACACTTCGCTCTGTTTTGAGAGCGCCACAAATCCGCCTAAAAAACCTAGAAAATAGGTGACGTAGGCTAAGTAGTAGACAAATAGCGCAAAGTCCCCAACGCTGAGTGTTTGGCTACTCCGCATCGATTGAGCAGCAAAGAATAAAATCGCACCTGTGCCTAAACTAATGAGATTATCAAAGCTAGAATCTAAGATCGCTGTAAGCAGTTGATCTTTGACGATCGATTGTCGGCGCTGATCGCAGAGTTGCCGAAAGTGAGCCAACACACTTTTTTCGGCTCCCGCTACCTGAATTGCTTGCACTGCGGTAAACATTTCACCAACCATGCCTGTTACTTGTTGGGTTGCCTGACGACTCGCGCGGCGGTAGCGTTTTATGCGATCGCTGACCCGATGTAGAATCACAGCAATCAACACCAAAGGCAGAAAGACAAATAGCGTAATGGTTGCATTCACACTTAAGAGCAACAGCAAAGAAGCGATCGCAAAAACTCCTTCCCCTAAAACCTCATTCGTGCCCACCACATTATCTTCAATCTGGCTAGCATCCTCTCGAAAGAAGCTCATCACTTCTCCCGGTGAAATTGTTTCCGCCCGAGCCATCGTTAAACTCTCAGCACCCGGGCGTTCTAGCACTTTCGTGAGAAGATTGTGCTGGATCAGACTGTTCATCGTGAAGCGATGTTGTGTTTTGGTGATGCGTCCGAGAATGATCGCAACAATTTGCGCAACCCCGATCGCTAAAAATAGCGCAATCCAACCTTGAGCAGAAAACACCGAAGGAGATTGCTGGGTGAGTTGATTAAAAAACTCTCGAATGACGAGTCCCGCCAGCACGGGGAGTCCTGCAATGCAGAGCCAGAGCAAAGTGTCAGTCCAGTACAGCCTTGGAGCATAGCGGATCAGTTTCCAGAGGAGCAACCCAATAGATGCGCGACGAAGTGTTGTCATGAATTTCCTCCTCTTGACGATCGTTCCACTTTAAATGAGAATAAGTTGCATCAATTTCAGCTTGTTGCTGCGAAGTCTATTGCCAAAGTTTATGACAAAACATACTCTCTTTGTGTGCAAATCCTGCCATCGTTCTGAAGAAGAACTCGCAGAAGATCAAGCTTGTGATGGCAAAATCTTGCTAGATACTTTGACAAATTTAGCAGCTCAACAGTTCGCGCCAGAAGACCTAGAAATCAAATCCGTTGGGTGTTTGTGGGCTTGTAGTCGCGGTTGCGTTACTGCTTTTGCTCATCCGGAAAAACAAACTTACTTACTCATCGATCTACCACCCGACGAAGAATATGCTTCCGCATTACTCCAGTTCACTCAGATGTATATCAGCAATCGCAAAGGTGCATTCATCTGGGATAAACTCCCAGAGCAGTTAGAATCTGCGATGTTTGCCTGTATTCCTGCTCTATCGGCAACCGAGCAAAATGCAGATGAAGAGGATGACTTGAGCTAATTGCGCAAGCAGAGGACTACGATCGCTGGCTAGGAGAAACTGCTTGCAACGCATCATCACGACCAGAGAACTTCACAGTGCTCGAACCATTGCCCTGTTCATTGTGCCAAAAACGTTTCATCAGGATTTACAAATTGAGTGTTTTGAGTCAACAGCAGACGATGAAATTCGATCGCTGGATTCGCTCCCTACTGCTCTTTGCCCTCACCGCTTTGCTCACATGGGGCTGTAGCAGAACTATTCTCACCACCCTGCCTCTCACATTGCCCTCAATCCATTGCCAACCGACAGCACCAAGTACAGACTGCGATCGACCTCGCAAAATTGCTGTACTTAGTCCCTATGGATTAGATCTGCTGTTGTCTCTGGGAGAACAGCCTGCTGCCTATGCAGGCGTTTCTGCAAGTCGGCAGCCGTTCAATCATCCCATTGAGCAAGTTCCTTATCTCGGTCGGTATGTGACGACTCAGCCAATCAATTTGGGCGATCGTGCTTCTCCTGCTCTAGAAGCACTCGCTTTACTCAAGCCAGATCTGATTGTGGGTGAAACGTGGCAAGGAAGCCAAGGAAGAGACAAATTGTTTTCTCAAATTGCGCCGACTCTCTTGCTCGATGATCAACAAGGAGGTTGGCAGGCAAGCCTTCAACAACTTGCAAGCATTCTCGATCGCTCCAATATGATTCAGCAAATCATGGCTGCCCGAAACGAGCGAATCACCCAAGCTCGCCAGAAATTAGCTGAGATTGCCAATGCTCATCCCCGTGTATTACTCTTGAGTTCTGGTGATCTAACAAGTAACTTTTATGCGTTTGGGCAAGAGCGCAGCATCTATTCCGATTTGCTAGAAACATTGGGATTTAAGATGGTTCGCTTAGATGAATCGTTGCTAGCAACAAAAGATGCATTTCAGCTTCCTGCTGAAGTGTTACCGCAGCTAGACCCTGATATTCTGATCGTTCTAGGCTGGGATAAAAACGATGCGGACAATCGTCCCTTAAACTGGCAACAGCTTCAACAACAGTGGAACCAAATTCCACTGTTAAAAGCAATGCCGATTTCCCAATCTGGGCGAGTCTATTTTATGGATGCCCACTTAACAATGCTGCGGGGTTCCCTTGCAGAAGCACAGATTCTCAATGACTTGCTTCAACAGTTAGCACCGAATACTTGAAAATCTCAGGTTATTTCTTGCGATCGCGAATCAGCAGATAGAGGAAAAAGGGCGCACCGATCGCGGCTGTCACGACTCCACAGGGAAGCTCGATCGGGGCGAACAGTGTTCTCCCCACAAAATCAGCCAACACCACTAACACCCCCCCAAGCAGTGCAGAAATTGGAAGTAATTCTTCATGTCGATTGCCGACAATCTGCCGTCCTACATGAGGAGCAATCAACCCCACAAATCCGATTGTTCCCGCAGTTGCCACTGATGCCCCCGCTAATCCCACCGCTACAATGACAAGTAAACCCCGCTGCCATTCAACTCGACTGCCTAATCCTTTCGCAATGTCTTCTCCTAAGTTCAACACATTGAGATGTCTTGCTAATCCAAATGCCGCTGGAACAAATACAATGATCCAAGGCAAGAGTGAAAAAACTTGCTCCCAAGTGCGACCGTAGACACTTCCGGCAAGCCACACTAAAGCTTGACTAACATCGTAAATCGAGCCAAAGGTGATGAGTAAACTGGTGAAGGCACTGGCGATCGCAGACAGTCCAATTCCCATCAAAATCAATAAAATCGGCGAACTTCCTTTGTTCCAAGCCAGCCCATAGATCAATGCTGCCATCACTGCCGCACCTACAAATGCAGAGAATGGGAGCGCGTAGATCGGCGCATCTGGAAACAAGACAATCACCGAAACAGCGGCTAGACTTGCCCCAGTATTGATTCCAATCATGCTAGGGTCAGCGAGTGGATTACGGGTTAAGCCTTGAAAAATAGCACCTGAAAGAGCAAGCGCCACCCCAACCATGAAAGCAACCAGCGTTCGAGGTAAGCGCAAAGTGTGAATCACAAACGCATGATCCGGGTTGCCTGTATCAATACCAAACAAGGTTCTTACAATGTCGAATCCTGCGATCGGGTATTCTCCTCGCCCAACATTGAGGATAATCGCTGCAAATCCAATGACAGCAAGCAGAAGCCCGATTGCAGGCACTCGTCGATCGAGGCGAAAAGATAGTACGGGAGAACGCCACTCATTCATTTTTTCACCTTCGTTTTTGCGAGATAGACAAAAAATGGTGCGCCTACAATAGCAGTCATCACACCCACCGGAAGCTCTTGAGGCTTCAGTAATACTCGTGCTGCAATATCCGAGACTAATAGCAGAATCGCACCGAGTACGGCTGAATAAGGCAAAATCCAGCGATAATCTGTTTTGATAAAGAATCGAACCATGTGAGGTACAACTAAGCCAACAAAGCCAATTGGACCTGCGATCGCCACTGAACTTCCAGCCAAGAGAACAATGCTTATTGCGGTCAATCCTTTAATCCAAAGCGTCTGTTGACCCAAGCTCGTTGCGACTTCCTCTCCTAAACTAATCGTTGTGATCTGCCGACCCAGTAAGAATGCAATCAGCAATCCAGCACCTAAGAACGGCAAGACCTGTAAAAACAGGTCAAAATCCCGTCCTGCGAGTGATCCTGCTAGCCAAAATCGAATCTCTTCAAACGTGCGCTGACTCACAATCAAAATGGCAGTCGTGATGGAAGAAATCAAGGCAGACAGCGCGGCTCCAGCGACCGTCAAATTTAAAGGAGTTGCACCGCCGCGTCCCAAGGTTCCTAACAGATAAACAAGTATCGCCGCGATCGCGGCTCCTAAAAATGCTACCCCCGCATAAACTGTTAACGATGAGCTACCAAACAGAAACAAACTCATCACAACCGCTAAAGCACCGCCTGCTTCAATCCCCAGGATTCCGGTTTCGGCGAGTGGGTTGCGGGTTAGACCTTGCATCAATGCACCGGAGACCGCCAGAGCAGCACCGACGCAAAGCGCAATCAGCGATCGTGGCAATCGCACCGTCTGGATTACCAGATGATCAAAGGAGTTATCAAAGGTCGTGAACGATGCCAAAATCGTCGGCAGTGGAATGTCTCTTGCACCCAGTGTGACACTGTAAATCAAAACAATGAGCAGAACGATTGAGCCTAAACCGAGTCCCAATAACAGCGAAATGGGGGATTTAGAAGCTTTAGGGAGAGTAGCAGTCATCGTAAAAGAGGACTCTTAATGCGAATAAATCCTAATTGTATCTGTTTATGGGCAAAAAGCAAGGGCGCTTAGAGTCTCAATTTTGCAATTCTAGAGATGTTGAATTCATGACATTAAGAGAGAAATCCATTCTCTTGGAATGGACTACTTCCAGAACGCCAAATTGGATGATAAATCGACTGGACTTACGCATACTTCCAGTCATCACAGGATTACAGAACAGGAGGTAGCAATGAGTGAAGATGACATTGTTAAGGCGATCGCACTTTGTCTCATTTTAGGATTCTGCTTGATGATCATGTCACAAGTTGCTTGATGGTGCGGCAGATCCAGAATAGTCAGCCCTAATATGTAAAAAATAACATTAAAGTTCTCAGTCAGTGTGTTGATTAGTGTTATAAGAGACTCATTCTACAGGGATGAGTTTTTCAATACAGCACGTCTGATAGGGTTTCTAGCATGACTGTTCGTAAGACTGAAAGCCGCTTGCCCACTAACTTTCAAGCAAGTGATTTAGGGGAGTCCGCTGTCGCGATCGATGGACGATCCGTTCTTGTATCATTTGTGACTGCGCCCTTAGCTGTCGATCGGGAGAACAGGTATATTGTCTTGGTCACTGATGCAGGGCTAGCCAGTGCAGTGCAATCTTTTGAATGGAGCTTTATCGAAAACGGAGGCACGCCTCAAACTCAAACTACCACGATCGGTGAAGTCAACTATCGCCCACAGACTGTCGGAACGTTAGTTGTGACAGTCCGATTGCTCGGCACAGGCAATACAGAGCAAGGCAGTTTGAGCTTGAATCAGACCGTCATTGTCTTGAATGCTGAACTCGAAACTCTGATTGCAGAAGCACAAAATCAGCCCGGAGCAGGTGCATCGAATCCAGAGGTGTTGCGGGAATTAATTAATGATTTAAGTCCTTACTATCAGGCAGTAACTTTAAAAACCTCTGAAAGCGGGGAGGGCTTTGAGAAGTTCGTCTTTAGCTTAGTTCATGATGGCGCGTTGCAGCGTCCAAGCTTAGCGCGACAACAGCAGTTAAATCAGTTAGCTGCTGCTTTGAATGGAACTGGGGATTTTGTAACGCTAGCAGCGTCGGGAGTTGGAGTGTGTGGGATTCGCTTAGCCCTCTTAGCAATGGTCTTACCTCAAACACCGGGAGGCTCGACTCCGATCTTACCCTGGACAGAGTTGCCTGACGTGCCGAATCAACGGGTGCTAGCAGATGAGCAATTACGGCAAGCATTAGCAAACTTAGAAGAAAATCGGCGGATTGATTTGTTTAACTTGGCTCGGTTTCCCAAGAGCAATATCATGCTTTGTGGTCGGATTTTGGAGACATTGCGCGATCGCTATTTTAGCGGCACAAACTTCAACGACGTTCTAACGGGTCTGTCTGGAACCCGTGCCCACTGGATCACGCGCCACTACCGAGAAGGACCACTCGTGAGATCCTGATAACTTCACCATCTGACGCAGTTCGACACAATGAGTAGCAGAATGTATGTGCAAGACTACAACAGGAACACAAACGGCAACCCAAGATCGATATCGCACGATCGAACGAGGTAGCTCTCCAGGCGGATCGGGCGGCAGTAGTCCACCCGATCCAGAAGCCAGTGCGCCCGCTCCCCTCTTTGGTATGCCTGACTATGTTCCTCAGTACACCTTCATTGCTCAAGCTTCGCCCCAAGACAATGGGTTTATCGAACTGGCGAATCGCTATCATGAAAACGCCGGACTCGCACCTAAAACCGTTACTTCGATCGAACATCTCTTAGATTTGTTGAATAATCCCAGTGAAACGGGAACGGGAATCATTAACCGGATCAGAATTGTGTCCCATATCTTTGTAGATAGCCAAAATCTGATCCAGCCCACGAATCTGCTGATTCCATTTGTAGAGAATGGAACTCGGCTCTCTCTAAAACGTCATTTTGAGGGATTTGCTCGCAATCGGATTGCTGCGCTAAAAGCCATGATGAGCTTTGAGGTAGCAGTCCCTCTTGTTGAGACGACTTACTATATGCATCGAGGAGCAGTTGCTCCGATTCTCAATCATTTAAGGTCGAGTCAGGCAACGATTATCAATCAAATTCCGACTGATGCCTCCGGAGAACCGAGCGGAGATTTTCTGGACTTTATCAAGATTGCAGCGAGTCAATGGGCACTGCAACAAAACGTCCTGACAAACGCAGCAGCAGTTACAGCCGCAAATAATGGCTATGACGTGTTACTCGCAGATGTGACGAGTCGATTGCAGAACAATCCTCTGAGCCAAGGTCAGTTAACGACCTTAAAAACTGCGATCGTGGGATTAGGCAATAGTGTGACTCTGAATTCTGCTCTACCTGCCCGACCTGCTGACTACGCGACGAATGTGACCGCAACCTTGGTATCGACAAATGGAAATGCCTTTCAGACCAAACTGATTCAAGCGAGGCAGCGGTTTAATCGCAATAGCAAAATCGATATTCGCGGCTGTCAGGTCGGTCGAGATCAAGATTTTTTACGGGCAATTCAACAGTTCTTTGGCACAAGTGACACTGTTCGACCGACTGTCTCAGGGCCGCGCTGGTTTCAACATTTTAATGAAATTGGTCACATTACCGGACTCACGAACAATGCCGGAGTCGTCGGACTCTACAACTCAGGGTTTTCGCCTTACAGCGCAACACAAGTCCGTCAACAGTTTGAAAATTGGGCAACTGCATTTGGCATTACACAAGCTCATCTGACATTTTGGCAAACGACTCTAGCATTAGGAGCATTAGCGTTCTGTCGTCTACAGTGGCAAGCTAATATCCCTGAAGCTCGAATTCCCATCCATCGCCTCAATCGAATTCGGTCTGCTGGATTTACAGATGTATTTGCTGCGATCGCGAATGTCTTGTTATTCAACACGAATTTGCCGAGTACTGCGCAGATCAGTGCGATGAATGCTCTGTTACCAAATCTTGCAGCGTGGATCACTCAACTGGATACAGCAATTCCTGGTACGGCGACTCCGGCTCAACTCGCAACGCGATTCACGGAATTCAAAGCAATCTATGAAGCAGTCGATCGGCGCTTTGGCAGTGGTGGTGGAGTCAGTGCAGCCCAACGAGTGATTCCGGCGACTGCGCCATCTCCGTTGACGGTAGCAATACTCAGTGGCTATCAAACCCAGTTAAAGACCTTTATTGATAGCAACACAAATTCTAAATTCCAACCTGTACAGCGCTATCTCACAACTGCGATCGCTCAAGTTCAGGGCAATCCAGCCAAGATGCGGTATTACTTGGGGCTGGGATTACCCTTTCTGCTGTATAACCCTGCGGCAACGAATGCGAATCACAATCTCTTAATTGCCTTAACCGATACATCTGGTGCGGCGGCAAATCGACGACAGAATGACGCGATTAAATATTGGATTCGCGCTCAATGGCAAGGCAATATTCCAAGCGGCTTAGGGGCAACGGCAACCTTTGCCCAGTCTCGTCACACCCCTTGGCTTGTCGAAAATCGACAGGCGACGACCGGACTCTCAACTCCGCCTTTTGTGGTCAGCCCTACGACCGAATATCACGCCAAAATTGTCATTGTTCCTGCCTAAAAGATTGCGCCCATGATTGTTTGAAAGTGAGAACTGAGATGCCCCAACAGGATGCCCTGCAATCGATTCTGACCGAGACCAGTTTAGCGATCGCGCCCCTGCGCTCAATCCGAACGCCAGACCAAGCGATCGCGTTTTTTCGGCAACTCGGATTTGAACTTCCAGCCGGGGCGGGAGGCAGTTCACTCACCGCATTAGCGACTCAGGCGGGAGAATTGGTCGAGGCAATTCGACAGTTACTCTCTGCGAGTGGAGAAGGAGCAGTCGCCAGTGCGATCGCGACTGTTTTTGCCAGACTCGGGACGACTGTTGATGCGATCGCTCAATTCAAAAATCAGGTGCAATCATCAGGGGGAGCATCGATTCCTAATATTGATGATTTGCCTCGGCGGCTGACAGATTTTTTGCTCTTAGACTATCTGATGCAGCAGAAGACGCAAGTCCATGAGGCACTGTTATTGTTGGGGCTAATTGAGCATGAACCAACGCCTGCTGCTGGACAAACCATGCGGCGGATTAACTGGGATAGGCTGGGAACGTTTTTTACTGACCCCATTCAGATCGCGAATGCAGTCTACGCTTGGGAGAGCGACTTTGATTCAGATAAGTTTTTAGCTCGGTTGGAGCGATTGATGCGATCGGCATCGCTACCGGGAGGACGATACACTCAATCTGATACCACGCGAACAGTGTTGGGCAATAGTTCAACAACCTTGCAGGATTTGCGGTTTCCACTGTTGCAGAAAGGATTTACAGCAGAGACTTACAGCCAGTTTGGAATTACGATCGCACCTGTCCAGGCGCAAGCAGGTAAGCCAAAAGGCGTGGCACTGTTGCCCTATTTACTCGGAGGAGCAGCGTTTGAGTTTGGGGTGTGCGATCGTGGTGAATTAGTGTTTGAGTCTACAGCCGATATCCAGGGCGTGGGATTGATTGTTCGTCCGCCGCTGAGTGTTGAAGGGATTCTCAATCTGGTTGGAGCTTTTCGCGCCGCCGTTACGATTCGAGAGAAGACCAGTCGTGCAGATGAAATTGTTTTAATCGGTTCGCCCGGAGGTACGCGATTAGCAGTACAAGGATTAGGGGTGTCCTGGTTTGCTCAAAATCCTCGTGGAGAGTTGGATCTGGGCATGGCAGCCGAGATTGGTGCTTTGCGATTGGTCGTGGCTGGGGGCGAAGGAGATGGGTTTCTCCAGCAGATTTTGTCGAGTTTGAATGTGCAGGCGGAAGCGAGTTTAGCCCTGGGCATCACGTTACTTTCAGGGTTTACCTTCCAGGGAGGCGCGAAACTCGCTCTAGAATTAGCTGTGCATTTGGATCTCGGCCCCCTGCAGATTCAGGGATTACGTTTGGCATTAGAACCAGCAGCAGATCGCTTTAAGGTGGAAGCGGGAGCAGTACTGAAGCTCAGCTTGGGACCCTTGCAGGCAGTCGTTGAGAATATTGGGGTGCAGGCGGCGCTGGTGTTCCGGCAAGGGAATTTAGGATCGACGGATTTAGCGATCGACTTTAAGCCTCCCAATGGTGTCGGATTGTCCGTTGATGCTGGCGTGGTGAAGGGTGGCGGGTATTTGTTCTTTGACTTCGATCGAGAGGAATACGCTGGCGCATTGGAATTAGTGTTCAGTGGATTTCTGACGCTTAAAGCGATCGGGTTAATCACGACTAAGATGCCTGATGGCTCAAAGGGATTCTCGCTCTTGATTATCATCACGGCGGAATTTGGGACAGGGTTACAACTAGGCTTTGGATTTACGTTGCTCGGAGTCGGCGGATTGTTAGGACTCAATCGCACGATGCAGTTGCAGCCGCTCGTTGAAGGTGTTCGGACTGGAGCGCTGAATAGCATTTTGTTCCCGCGAGATGTGATTGCTAATGCCCCGCGTATTCTTAGTGACTTACGAACGTTTTTCCCACCGCAGCAAGGTAAATTTTTGATTGGACCAATGGCGAAGCTCGGTTGGGGAACGCCGACGCTGATTTCTCTGTCCTTGGGCATCATTATCGAGATTCCGGGCAACATTGCGATTTTGGGGGTGTTGCGAGTCGCACTGCCGACGGAAGAAGCCGCGTTGCTGGTGTTGCAGGTTAGTTTTATTGGTGCGATCGAGTTTGATAAAAAGCGGATTTACTTCTTTGCCACTCTGTTTGAGTCGCGGATTCTGTTCTTGACGCTTGAAGGGGAAATGGGGCTACTCGTTGCCTATGGCGATGATCCCAACTTTGTCGTCAGTGTGGGCGGGTTCCATCCTCGGTTTAATCCACCCCCCTTGCCGTTCCCCAGTCCGAATCGAATTTCAGTCAATATCTTAAACGAATCGAATGCCCGGATTCGGGTGATGAACTATTTCGCAGTAACCAGCAACACGGTGCAGTTTGGGGCACGTGCGGAATTGTTCTTTGGCTTTAGTGCCTTTAGCGTGGAAGGTCATATTGGCTATGATGCGCTGATTCAGTTTTCGCCTTTTTACTTCATTATTGAAATTTCTGCTTCGGTATCGCTGAAGGTATTCGGAGCAGGCGTGTTCACGATTCGATTGCAGTTTTCTCTCGAAGGGCCAACGCCTTGGCGAGCGAGAGGAACGGGCTATCTCTCGATTCTGTTCTTTGAAATCTCGGCAGACTTTGATATTACCTGGGGTGAGAAAAAGGATACAACGCTGCCCCCTGTGCCTGCGATGCCGATTCTCAAGGCAGAGTTTGAAAAACTGCAAAATTGGCGCGCGATCTTACCGCCCGAAAACAATTTGTTCGTTTCTCTCCGCAAGCTCGATCCGTCTGTAGAACTCGTTTTACATCCAGTCGGTATGCTTCGGATTAGCCAGAAAGCCGTGCCGTTGGATGTGGCGATCGATAAAGTCGGCACTCAAAAAGTGAGCGATGCGAAACGCTTCTCGGTTGAAGTTGCAAGTGGGGGATTAGCCAAGACGGCAGATGTCACAGAACAATTTGCGATCGCACAATTCCAAAATCTAGATGATGCAAGTAAACTGTCTCGCCGCGCCTACGATCCGCTGACGGGCGGACTCGATCTCTCTGCTCCTGGAAAAGCACTGCGCTCTAGTAAACTGGTTCGACGACGAGTGCGCTACGAAGAAATCATCATTGATAGTAACTACAAACGGTTTATCCGCCGCTTCCGCATTTTTAACGGAGTGTTGTTTATACATTTCCTCGGCAGCAATAGCATCAGCCAATCCGTACTATCAAAGGCTTACCGCACTAAACTACAGCCTTTTAAGGACAAAGTTGCTGTTCGAGAAGAAGCGTTTGTTGTGGCATTTCAAGCGAACAATCAAGCCTTTCAAAGTACGGCTCAATTCAACAGTCAGACCCAAGCACTGGCTTATCTGCAACGGCAGGTCAACCAAAACCCTGATTTATACGATCGCTTACATGTGATTCCGCAGCACGAGGTGAACCGATGAGTGATGCCCTTTCTACCTATTCCTTTTTGCCCTGGTTACGGCAGGGCATCGCAAACTATATCCAGTCGGGCAGTTCCAAACTGCGAGCAGAAATCCCCGTGCAGTTGACCCTCAAAGGCGAAGGGATTAGTCCGTCCCCTTTGAGTGATTCTATTAACAAGTCGATTCAAGTTTATGGGCCTGGGGATGTCGTCGGAATTGAGAAACGAGCGATCGTCAAAGTCGAACCGCGTCATTGGATTACGAACTTTGAGCCGAACTATCTACCCTACATTGAGTTCTACGACGAAGATTTTCCCTGGCGCTACACTCCAGCGGCTCCTGATCTTGCTAAGCATCGCCTTACGCCCTGGATCATGCTCGTCGTATTGACAGAATCAGAATTTGAATCGGGGAAGAACATTCAAAATCGACCGCTCTCTTACATTGAGATTGCTCAAGCAGAGACAGTACTTCCTCGATTTGATCAACTCTGGGCGTGGGCGCATGTTCATGTCAATCGAGATCTAGGAGCAACAGGTGAAGGAATGTCATCGACCCAAACCGATGCCTTCTTAGCCAAGTTACAAACGGCGCTCAATGAGAATCCAGACTTTGGCTATTCGCGGATTCTCTGCCCACGCAAGCTTGCTGCTAATACGGCGTATCATGCCTTCTTGATGCCTGTCTTTGAGTCTGGTCGGCTTGCAGGGCTAGGGCTAGATCCAGCAAAAACACCTTCAGTCACAGCCTTTGCCGGAGCAAACTATAGCGGGCGGCTCGATCCCACCGCTTACCCGTACTATCATCGCTGGTATTTTCAGACGGGGAGTCAGGGAGATTTTGAATACTTAGTTCGGCTCTTGCAGCCGAAACCTGTGGATAAAAGCGTTGGTCGGCGAGACTTAGATGTGCAGAGACCCGGTGCTAACCTCCCCGGAATTCTCGATTTAGATGGCATTCTCAAACTCGGTGGAGCGTTACGAGTGCCCTTGGAGAGTTTGAACCCCGAAGAACAAGGAGAAGTGTTGACCTATGAAAACTGGGCACAGCCTTATCCTCACCCGTTTCAGTCGGCATTAGCTTCTTTGATCAACTTGGCGGATGACTATACTGTTCAATCCGCGCTGGATGCAAATCAACAGTTGCCCGTCCCTCCCACAACTCCGATCGAGCTAGAGCCATCGTCTGAACCTGTGCCGGAGACTGAAACAGATGCCGACCCGCTGATTACCCCACCCATCTACGGTCGCTGGCACGCGCTGACTCAACGATTGTTGAGCGATCGAGCATCAAACCCGCTCCCGAACTCAGAGAACTGGGTGCATGAGTTGAACCTCGATCCGCGTCATCGAGTCGCGGCTGGCTTTGGAACAGATGTTGTGCGAACCAATCAAGAAGACTACATGAATGCTGCTTGGGAGCAAGTCGGCGATGTGCTAGAAGCAAACCGACGGATTCGCTGGGCGCAATTAGCAAAAGAAGTGTCTTGGGTTTGGTATGACCGACATTTGCGCCCTTGGCGACAGGTGAGTTTGAACTCTGTACTTGTGTTTACAGCCCCGTTGCATCGTCGAGTCGTCGATCCAGAGCAAGGATTAACAGTTCATCACCAGTTGCAGACAAGTCGAGTCGTGCCTGCGCTGATGTCAACGCCGATGAGAAGAGTATTGCGATCGCGCGGTCGGATCATGAAATCACTGCCTTTCTCTGGAACGATTCAACCGACAACATTGCTCGATCGCGTAAACACAGGAGAAGTTAGCCCTGCTCCACCCAAACAAACGCCTAGTGGAGTTCTCACAGTCGATGAAGTCGCGGACATTGTTGAACCGGATGATATTCCAACCCCGATCAAAGATTTGCTGCGTCGCTTTCCTTGGTTGCCTTTGGTGGTGCTATTGTTGCTCTTTTTGCTCGCAATCCTCGTCTTGGGGCTGAGTGGACCTTTAGTGCTGGTTGCTGCGATCGCGTTTGGGGTGCTGTTCCGGTACTACGATCGCTTACAACGCTGGGCGCAAGGAGTCCAACAGTCGGTTGCGATTCGCGAAGCGGATCAAACCCCCGCATCCGTTGATGAGATTCCCCGCAATCCTAATTTTGAAATTGCAGAACCAGGATCAGAGATTCGACCGAAACTGGGTGATACAGATAGTCCAGAAGCCATCACATTTAAAGCCGCACTCAAAGACAGTTACGAACTGATCGAAGCCAGTCGCGAAGTCGGTCAAACGCCCTACCGAGGATCGGTTAATTTGCCGAACTTAGGAACCACGACTTTCGAGAAAATTAATCCCGAAGTTACGATTCCACGCCGTATAGAATCCACAATCTTCTTTCCAGAACGGCTCAAAGATCTCCTACCGCAACTCGCTGAAACCTTTATCGAGGCAATGGCATATCCAGAGATCGATCTGCCCATGTACAAGCCTTTAGTCAGCATTTCCTCAGAACTGTTCTTACCCAACATCAACAAAATTGAACAAAACAGTATCACGCTGCTCGAAACCAACCAAAAGTTTATCGAAGCTTACATGGTAGGGCTGAATCATGAGTTTGCTCGCGAACTCTTGTGGCGAGAATATCCCACCGATCAGCGCGGGAGCTATTTCCGTCAGTTTTGGGATGTGAGTAGTTTCTTGAATCCTGGCAATCTCAATGATGCAGCACTCAAAGAAAAGCTCCGTGACATTCCTCCGTTACACCGTTGGTCACAGACTTCTAAATTGGGCGATCACGATCACCGAGAAGCTCAGGGTGACAAGGAAGAAGAGGTTGTCCTAGTCATTCGGGGTGAACTACTCAAGAAATATCCTACGGCTGTGATCTATGCTCACAAAGCAGAATGGGCATTGAAGGATGATGGAACGATCGATCTTACGAAAGAACGTCGCCTTGTTTCCCTCAGCGATGCCGAACTTGCCAATCCGCCCCGCACTAAGGTGAAAACGCCGCTATACCAGGCACAAGTATCGCCTGATATTTATTTCTTTGGCTTTGACCTTACGGCTCTAGAGGCGCGAGGGGGTTCGGGAACTGAGCCGGGCGATCAGAACAAAGCAGGCTGGTTTTTTGTGATCAAAGAGCGACCTGGAGAACCACGCTTTGGTCTAGACATTGACCATTCTGGTGCGCCCAATGTTTGGAATCTCTGGAATGACCTCGCGTGGGAAGATGTGCAACCCGCTCCTCCTGGCTCATTTCTGGAGATTAACCGCAGTTTTACGCTGACGGCTCCTAACCCCGGTGCGGATGCCGAAGGACCTGCCCGACTCACTCAGCACAATGAAGATCGCGACATTCGATGGGATATAGATACGAATGCTGCCGATCTGGCTTACATCCTCTATCAAGTTCCGGTTTTAGTTGCAGTTCATGCAGCAGAAATGTTGTCAGCCCCTTAACTGTGAACCCATTCAACCCTTCAGAATCGTCTCTTTTAACAATCACTCAAGGAAGCCCCTATGCCAGAGTTTGAAGATTTTAGAACCGCTCTGAATCAGGCTCGCACCCAGAAGCAGCAGGCTCACTTAGACCTGTTCAAGAGCCAGGAGCGGCAACAGCAAATCCAGGCTGAACTGGATCAACTCGCCCAGATTTTTGATCCACAAAATCAGGAGCATGTGGCTCGGCAACAAAGGCTAAATCGGGCTGCAATCCAAGCTAGAGAAACGGTGCAAGCAAATCAGGAGCGCTACGATCGCAATTTTGAGCTAGAATCTTCAAGCTTTGAGCGGTTCAAAACCTTATTACTTGATCCACGCCAACAGGTAGAACGTCTCTCCGATGACTATCCGATTCTCCTGCTGCCCCTGCGCTTAGAAACTCGCTTCAAAACCATTACGACTAACAATACGACTCGTACAGAACTCTGGGTGCGAGTCTATCCCGATGATTGTGCGATCGACACGTTTGAACCTTTACTATCTCAATCCGAATTAAAAAACGCCCAAACGTATTGGACTCAAAGCTGGCAAGCGGGAGGACGCGAAGATCAAGAGCGAGCGGCTTGGCGCGGGTTAGTCAGCAGTCATGGGTCAGGGCGATCGCGCTGGATTCTCGATCGCTATCGCCCGATGAATCTGGATCAAAAACCAACATTCGACGCTGAAAACACGCCGGCTCTCATCTTGACCATTCCAACCGACAATCTGCCTCCAGAAGCAGACGCACTGAAGGTCTACTGGGAATCGGTATGGCGGCTCAATGGAGAAACTGAACAGACGCGAAATACCTTAAATGGAACAGTCGGCGCAGCGTGGGCGGAAGTTCTCATTCAACAATACATTCCCAATAACTTAAGCGTTACACCTCAGTCTCCCTTAACTAAGGAAAATGCTTTGGTCACTGTGGACTTTGTAGTCTTTCCAAACGCTGAAGATGTCGCAGTCAAACAACTATCCTGGAGTCAGGCTCCCAAAACTACAATTCTGCCTGATTGTTTCGTTCTGATTGGACAAGCTGGCGATATTCGTTTTGAACAAATTGGTCGTCCGATTCCTTCACCCTTAGTTGTCGGCCCCGATCCCAATGCACCTCCAGAACAACAGTTGCGCCAGGAAAATGGCGAACTATTGATCAGTGACGAAATGCGTTGGATGGTCGATTTTGAGCGAGCTGTCGAGTGGGGAATGGGCTTCAAAGTGCCCCTAGATGCTGAGCAGGCACGCAATGGTCTCGATCGCTTAACGGTACTGGGGCTAAAACTCAGTGCAGATGAAAAAGCAGGACAAACCCAACTCGAAACGCTCTTACAGCATCATCACTGGGGACGCAGTGGCTTGAGTATCCTGCCTCAAGGGACACCCACGAACAATACTGATCAGATAGGGGCTGGATTTAGTCGAGCAGAAGATGCTGATGCAAGCTATGACTCCGTGTTTGGCACAACGTCTACTGATGATCCGTTTGCTGAAACCGATATGTTTCGTAAACGAGATGGTCAGTGGTTAGCGGAAGCCCTTGGGATTGATCCGCAGATTTTGAGAACTGTGCCGAATTGCGATCGTACGGATCAAACAGAAGCTCGTGCGATGAATACCGCACTGTGGTCTGCAACCCTGGGCTATAGCCTGGAAACTATGCTGCATCCCGTATTAACAGATAGTGCTGTTGACGATACTCGCTGGTTTTTCAATCGCTTCGTCAGTGGGCGCGGCTCCATTCCTGCTCTACGAATTGGACGACAACCCTACGGAATCTTGCCTACTACTGCTTTTTCGCAAATTCAGTGGGTGTCTCCCGAACGCCTTCCGAAGCTATTAGGAACATCGAAGCTCGAAATTTCTCGCACGTTTTTGAGTCGCTTGTATGAGATTCTTCAGATTATGGATGCTGATTGGGCAGCGCAGGTTGCGAAGGTTTCCTGGGTTGGCAAACCGGGAGATGCTCACAAGACGCTTTTAGATATTGTTGGACTTCATGCTAGCTCTGTAGAATACTACCAGCGCTATGCCGAGAGCTTGCAGCAGTTGTTCAATCGACTCAATTTGCAAGGTGGGCTAGGCGGTCAGTTTTTTGCGGCGTTAATTGCAGCAGGCTATACCCAAAGCGGTCTAGATTTACTCCGAAAACTCGGATATCGCGGTGAGCAGACACCGGATGTATTACAGAAATTTTTCCTCTCCAGCCAAAACCTGATGAAAGGTGCAGTCATTGACGATCGCCCTTTATCAGAAGTCGATCCGATTCGGAGCTATACCGCCGATCGTAAAAACTACATTCAGTGGCTACAAGAAGCAGCATCGACTTCTCTAGAAACATTGCGCCAACAGCAAGGATTTCTCGACAACAAAGCTCCGAATGCCCTCTTATATCTGTTCTTGCGCCATGCGTTGCTCTTGGGTTATTGGGATGTGAGTTGGCGGCTACATCGCGGCGCAGAAGTGCTTTCAGCGAATGAATTAGAGCAACTGCGGCGAGAACCAAATTTTGTGCATGTCAAGACTCAGGCAAATACGAGTGAGAGTCGCTGGCAACTGCTCTATAAGACCGAGGCTCGGATTACGGGAGAAGGCGATCGCACGATCGCAGATTTCATTCCTCAAGCCCTCACGCAATTCGCCTTTGAAACTCGCTATCTCAACGACCAACTTCGCGCACTAGAACACTTAAAAGATGTCCCTACCGCAAGATTAGAGCGCCTCTTTGCTGAACATATCGACTGTTGTACCTATCGACTCGATGCCTGGAAGCTTGGTCTAGTCAATTTTCAATGGATGGAAATGCGGAGTCGGTCTGCACCAACGCCAACGCCAACACCTGCACCTCTTCCTATTCCTCGCTTTCAACAAGAAGCTGTAGCGTCTCAGCCCTCAAATCGTCGAGGTATTTATCTCGGAGCTTACGGCTGGCTCGAAAATATTCGACCTGAAAATAAAGTTCTCACCCCAAAAAACCTAAGTCCAGACCTTGCAAAGATCTTTGATCCCGCACCGGTGCAACAGCCCCCTGTAACGGCTCCTCAGCGGAAAGCGCCAGCCGCGCGGGTCGTTTCTCGATCGACAATTTTGCAAGACAACCAAAATGCTGGCTATATCCATGCACCTTCTCTCAATCATGCTGTGACCGCAGCAGTATTGCGGAATGGCTATCTGTCTACTGCTCAACCCGATCATCGCAAAACTTTAGCAGTAAATCTCTCATCTGAACGAGTACGAGTCGCGCTCGCTGTTCTAGAAGGGATTCGCGAGGGTCAAAGCTTAGGAGCACTACTCGGCTACCAACTAGAGCGAGGATTACACGATCGACATAACATGGCAGAAGTCGATCAATTTATTTTCAAATTACGCAAAGCATTTCCGCTTCGAGCCGATCGACTTTCACCCACTCGTACTGATCCAAACGTGCCGATTGAAGCGATCGAAGCTCGAAACGTCCTAGATGGGCTGAGTTTAGTGAATCACGTTAAACGTCAGACCAATCCTGCCCAACGAGTCTATCCTTTTGGCAAAGCTCTGCCCTCTGCTACTTCTGCTCAAGCGGCTGCGATCAATGCCGAAGTCGATCGACTCCTCAATCTCCATGATGCGGTTGCAGATCTCGCCCTAGCAGAAGGCGTTCACCAAGCGGTACAAGGCAATTACGATCGAGCCGCAGCAACACTAGACACCTATAGCAAGGGAAATTTTCCACCCGAACCCGAAGTTGTGCAAACTCCCCGCAGTGGTATTACGCTCACCCATCGTGTCGGGCTACAATTGCAACCGGGTTTGGATTCTACGACCTCGCCTATCGCTGGTTTGCCGATGACACCTCGCGCTCAGGCAGAACCCGCTTTGAATCATTGGTTAGCTCAGGTCTTACCCGAACCAGAGCGAGTTGCTTGTCGGATTAGCTACCGTCATCCCGTCACGAATGTCGTATCCGCGCCGATTACGGTCACACAGCAAGATCTGGGGTTGCAGCCGATCGATTTGCTTTACCTCAATCAAACTGATAGTCAAGCAGGCATGGGCGAGTTAGACGATCGCTTGCGCCGATGGCTGTTTGATCATCCACCGAGTGGAGCTTTACGACCGGATACAGCTATCACATTGCACTACACAGAACGAATAGAAAACAAAATTAGTTTCTTTGAGGTGTCTGCGCTGCTAAACCATCTGCGATCGCTGATTTTGCGATCGCAACCTCTCAAAGCCAGTGATGTGACTCCTCCGACCAGCACTCAAAGTCAAAGCACTGTCATTGATCAGCGTCCTCGCCTCGAACCGCTCGTCACTTCTCTGCAAAATGAACTCACGAATCAACTTCTGCCATTCCGAAACTTGCTTCAGGGGCTACTAGCCGATTTAGAAGGGAATCGATCGCAAATTCTTAGCCAAATCGATAGCCATTTGAACACCTTTGTAACCCGCATGGCTGCACTCAGCATCTATGGGTTACCGCAAACAGGCTGGGGGCTAGCCTACGATCAGAAACGCCAGATTTTTGAGTCTATCCTTGAGCAAGTGCGATCGCGGGTGAATCTCTGGCAAGAGCGACAGCAGCAGTTCACCTTGCAGTTAGCAGCTTATGATGCACTGCCGCCTGAAACTTCGGATCGCGATCGCATTGATGCCCTGATTGCTCTAGAACGGCTAGTTGCCAGTACACCTAGCTCCACCCTACCTGCTAGCTTAGCGGACTATCGAAGCGCGATCGTGAATCAGTCTACGCTCTTTGCTAATCAACTCAGTAACTTCCAGGCAATTCTAACCACGAGCGAAGTGAATCTCGCACCTCTGCTCAGTAGTCTTCAAGTGTCGATCGCAGACTTCGACGTTTTGCCTCTAGATCTCAGCGTTCCAGAACAGCAAATCATCGCGCTCACCGAAGATCTGCTGCGAATTGTCACAGCCGTTGCCCAAGATATTGTCCTGCGGCTACAAACGATTCAGACCCAATTCACGACCTATGACAACAGCGCCAATCCTGAAACCCGCTTAACTGCTGTTCAAGCTGTTGCTGCTGCTCTGTTCGGCGATGACTTTAAGCTCATTCCTGAATTTACGCTTGCTCCTGACGCTGGCGCGAGTTGGCAAAACGCAATGACAGCTAGCCTCAACCAGGATCTATTCAGTCACCTGAGTGCTGCTGGCATTGACTTCCCCGTCGATGACTGGCTATACGGCATTGCTCGTGTCCGTGAAAAGATGCGCCATTGGGAACAACTTGTTATGCTGAGCGGTGCGTTTGGTAAACCTGAACCCGAACTTCAGCCGATTCAACTCCCTTATCGTTCTGGCGATCCGTGGTTAGGCTTGCAATTTCCTGAAAATTTCCAACTCGGTGAACAGTTAAAAGGCGATCGCTTACTCTATAGCGCCTACTACACTGTGCCATTCAATCCCAATCAGCGCCAATGCGGACTGTTGCTCGATGAATGGACTGAAGTGATTCCGGGTGAGACAGAAACCACCGGAATTGCTTTCCACTACGATCGCCCCAACTGCGAACCGCCCCAAACCTGGTTATTCGTCACACCGCCACGAGCTACGGGCAATTGGCAATGGTCTGACCTGACTGGAGCCTTGATCGAAACCTTAGAGATGGCGAAAAAACGCGCCGTTGAACCCGATCAACTCGACGACACTGCCTATGCCCGATTTCTCCCTGCCACAATCATGGCAGCGACCCTCTACCAGATCTCGATTTCCGCCAACCTTGCTCTCAACAACAAAGTCCATGACTTTCTGCTAAACCGCGACTCATGAACAAATACACCATTGCCAATCTCTCTGAAGCCCTGAGCCGTCGCACCTTTCCCACGATTACCCTATGGAATCGGTTAGAAGGTCGCCCCCGCACTGCAAACTTCGATCGCGCGCTCAAAGCCGAGGTTCGCGATGCCTTGTGGATGCTGACTCGTCAATGGCAGCTTGGAGAATTTCAAGGAGACGATGCGGGTTCACCCGTTTTCGCCAAACTGCACGTTGCGACGACTCGACTGACTCGCTATCAAGCCAAAAATCATCCTCCCACCGACTTTGCCGATCAACATCCCCTAGAAGCCACGGTCGAACGTCGAGCGATCGCTTTAACCCAAGGACAACAACGCCTTTCTCTAGATTTGCGCCTCCTGATGGGGCGGCAATGGCTCAAACTCATTCGCACTCCGCCGTCTGGCACTGACTATCGTTCTGCTTATCAAACCCGATACCCGATCGACTTACCCGATCCAATGAGCCGGACAGATGCCCCGATTTGTGCCGACCTCAACACTTGGCAACAGGCTGCAGCAGTCGCAGGACGACGATTAGATGGCGGTCAGTTGTACCAATATTTAACAACGCCTGCTCCTGCGGGTGAGCCAACGCCTCAAGTTTCTGACGGCATTGCTGTTGCTCCGGGAGACGAGACTTTCCTAGCAGAGCAAGTGGTGAAATTTGTGCAATGGTTTCAGAAGCTCTATGATCAGCCGATCGCAGAAAACGATGCCTGGGATTCTGCACGCTTAGAATATCAATTTGCCTGCTCTGCACCTATTGCAACCAGTGAAACGACCTCTAGAGAACAAGTTCTTGTTGCTGATGAATACTACCAGGGACATCTCGATTGGTACAACTTCGACATTGATCCTGCTGCTGAAAGCCTACTGCCTAAGCCAGAGTCTACTGAACCGCCAGCACGACCTTCAGTTTTACAAACTGATACCCAAACACTGATCCCTAACCCGATTAGCTTTGCCGGAATGCCCAATACGCGCTGGTGGAGCTTTGAAGATCAAAAAACTAACTTTGGAGATATCAAGCCAGATACCACTGACATTGCCAAACTGATGGTGATGGAGTTCGGCTTGGTCTATGCCAATGACTGGTTTTTGATTCCCTATACTTTACCAGTTGGCAGTCTGGCTGAAGTACGTGGGCTAGTTGTCACGAATGTATTTGGAGAACGTACCTGGATCGATCCCTCTGGAGCAGGAACTGATAATGACTGGCAGCGTTGGAGCCTCTTTACGATTAGCCAAAAAGATTCTCCCGACACGCCCTCGATCGTGGGCAAAACTTTGTCAGACCAGCAACCTGCGAGCAATCAATTATTACTCTTGCCAACGGTACCCAAAATTCAAGAAAGCAGTCCGCTAGAGTCAGTCTTGCTCGTCCGCGATGAGATGGCGAATATGGTTTGGGGAGTTGAGAAAACAATTCCGACGGCTAGCGGCATCAGTCAATCTGGCGATGAAGCTGCGATCGCACTTCACAATGTCTATCAACGGCTTCTCGATCAACAACTCGCGGTTGATCCGGTTCCAACTCCTCTCGATCGAGCGAACATTCGGTATCTGGTCATGACCTCAGTCCCCGAAAACTGGATTCCTTTCATCCCCGTGCATCAATCAGGTGACTCTCGCCAGATTCAACTACAACGGGCTGCCCTGCCGCGAATTTTAGCAGGTGATCCCAACCCACCGCTGAAAGTCCGCCCCAGAACCAATCTACTGCGCCCCGGACTCGATCAAAAACAAGCCTACTATATTCATGAAGAAACAGTTCCAAGAGCGGGAGTGCGAGTGACGCAATCTTTCCAACGAACTCGCTGGCGTGATGGTCGGGTAGTGGTTTGGCTAGGCGCACGTAAACAAACTGGACGAGGCGAAGCTTCCAGTGGTCTAGCCTTTGATCGAATCGTTGAAGGACAACCTCCAAGCTAAATGAATCACCAAGGATCGTCAAATCGCATCTAGCATCATCAAGATTCATGTGCCTAGATTTTGGCAGAGCTGCTGTGGTAGCTGCTTCAGCGATCGCTGAAAGATTTCAGGATTATCCAATCCTTGCGCCACAATCAAACTGCCCTGAATTGTAATTACCATATCTTCTCCGCGCTGCTGAGCTGTCGTCAAATCCAGTCCTGCATCTACTAAAACCTGTGCCACTGCACGAATCCAAGCAGAATATCTAGCTTGAACACGATCGTGAAAAAGATCGCGCGCTGACCCTAATAGCAAAGTGGCGGTTATACAAGGCTGACGACCCGCTTCATAAAGTTCGCTCAAGCGATCGCACATTCGCTGTAGTTTTTCCAGAGCAGAATCATCCCCGTGCAATGTCGGTAATACATGCTCTGCCAACCATGCATCCAAATAATCCATCACCGCTTGCACCATCTCATCCTTGCCTCCAGGAAAATGGTGATACAAACTTGCCTTTCCTAACCCTGTCGCTTCAGAAATCCTCGCCAGTGTCGCTCCATCGTAGCCGTAATGCCGAAACAGTTGCAGCAAGCAGGGGATGTAAGTGTCTTTAGGCATGGTTTAGGTATGAAAAGTAACTTTAGAAAGATGCTATTGACATTATACCGAACGAACGGTACAGTTTGACTAGACCGAACGAACGGTACAAATCTTTCTCACTTCGAGGATCAATCATGATTAAGCTCTATGGGCACGAAATGTCTGGCAACAGCTACAAAGTCCGCCTTTTTCTGGAACTGCTCAGTGTTGAGTATGAATGGATCAAAGTAGATCTGATGAAAGCAGAACACAAATCGCCAGAGTATCTAGCACTCAACTCCTTTGGACAGGTTCCCTTGCTCATTGATCATGAAGTCAAGCTCGCAGATGCTCAGGCAATCTTAGTTTATTTAGCGCGGAAGTACGGTGATGAACAATGGTTGCCGCTCGACGCGTTGCCGTTAGCTCAGGTGATTCGGTGGTTATCTACAACTGCTGGAGAAGTCCGTCAGGGACCAGAAAATGCGAGGCTCTACCATCTGTTCGGCACGACAAGCATCAACATTGAACGCGCTGAGCAAAAATCAGACTATATCCTGACTCAACTGAATCAGCACTTAAGTACACGCACGTGGTTAGAGTTTGAACATCCCACGATCGCTGATATTGCTGTGTTTCCTTATGTTGCCTTGGCACGAGATGGAAAAATTGATTTGGATGCCTATCCTCATGTGCTGGCTTGGATTGATCGGGTGAAGCAATTGCCAGGTTATATCTCGATGGCTGGGCTATAGGCTGCTCAACTCAAGTCAAACAGGAGGAACACGATGGCAATCTCAGGCTGGACGCGCACTGAATCTCCTTTCCATGCAGGCGAATTAGCAATTCAAGCCCGTCTGGGAGTCCAGGAACAAATCGATCAACAAGGGCGGCGAATAATTCGAGAATTTCTTCCCGATCAACATCGCCAGTTCTTTGCTCAATTGCCTTACGTGATTGTAGGGACAGTCGATACAGCAGGCAATCCCTGGGCTTCTATATTGGTCGGAAATCCAGGGTTTCTCTCCACTCCCGACGATCGCACTTTGCACATTGCTGCAAAACCTCTGTTTGGCGATCCGTTAGCAACCACTCTTGCAAATGGCATCGATATTGGGTTACTAGGCATCGACTTATCAACTCGTCGCCGGAATCGATTAAACGGAATTGTGACTGCAACTGGAAAGGATAGCTTTGAGGTACAAGTTAGACAGAGCTTTGGTAATTGTCCTCAGTACATTCAAGTTCGTCGATCGCAATTTGCTGAGATTGATCCGACAGCACTCAAACCCGTCCATTCGATCATTCAGTTTGGAGAATCAGAACGATCGATGATCACAGCATCCGACACATTCTTTATTGCAACTGCTTATCAAGCACAATCCGCAGGATCTGCGAGTGGTGTTGATGTTTCCCATCGGGGCGGTAAACCAGGGTTTGTCAGGATTGATGACGATCGGACGCTCACGATTCCTGATTTTGCTGGCAACAATCACTTTAATACGCTTGGCAACCTAGAACTGAATCCTCGCGCAGGATTGGTGTTTGTAGATTTCGAGCAAGGTGATTTGATGTACTTGACAGGAAGTGCTGAGGTTATTTGGGAAGAGACTGAGATACGGGCTTATGAGGGGGCAGCGCGATTGTTACGCTTCCAACTTGAGCAGGGATATCGAGTGGAGGGTAGCCTTCCCTTGCGCTGGTCAGAGCCAGAGTTTTCGCCCTTTCTCGATCGCTAATTTCTCAGCAGTTTCAATCTATTCACCAAGACAAAGACAAATGGTTGCTCAAATCCGTCACAGTGCTTCAAAATGCCTTCAAACTACTTTCTCTCTTCGGCAAGATGTAAATGAGCTTCGGAAGTTTTAGACTATACGGCTTGCTATGTGAATATTGCGATGAAAGAGCCTAAAATCGATCGACAGCGTGAACATCAAGCGAATGAGCGAACCTTTCTCGCGTGGCTTCGCACCTCAATTGCACTGATCGGCTTTGGGTTTGCACTGGCTCGATTTGGGCTTTTTCTCACCCAGTTGAACCTGAGTTTGACTCAACAGAATACGCCCCCACATCCCTTGTTCAATTCGCAAAATTTGGGGCTAAGTCTAGTGGTTTTGGGAATCGTGACGATCGCGCTTGCTGCTTGGCGATATAACCAAGTTTTTTGGCAGATCGAGCGCGGTGATTATCGCCCAGATCGATCGCTGGTGTGGATTATGACCGGAGCAGTGATTCTGTTGGGTGGATTAAGCATTCCGCTGATTATGTGGCGAGATCGAGAACTGCCGCAAAAGCCTATCCCTCAGAAATTGCTGCAACCGAGAATGACTAGGCGGCAGTAGCTTATATTTTTTAATTAACCGTGATGAGATACTGCTGGCGTTCATCGCTCAATAGGTTTCAGAGAACAATTCTCTAGAGGCGTTGACAAATAGTTCGGGCTTCTAAATGAGTTGAAGAGTTAGCAAAGTATCCTTTGAACCAGCCACAGCTTGACTTCATTAAGCGATCGAGGTCTGAATCTAAGCGCCATACTTTCACTGTATTGTCATACCCCGCAGAAACCAATGTTTTACTATCAGCACTAAAACTGAGACTGAGAATCTGATTACTATGTCCTTCTAAGGTTCTCAGAAGCGATCCATCGGATACTTTCCAGAGATTAATCGTGTGGTCACTACTTGCCGATGCAAGCATCGTGCCATCGGGACTAAACTTGAGTCGTCTGACACTTCCACGATGCCCTCGAATTGTATTGATTACGGATTCCGTTTGAATATCCCAAATCTTAATTAGACTATCATCGCCTCCCGTTGCAAGTCGCTGACCATCCATGCTGAAATCGGCGGTGAGAACCTGATTACTATGTCGATCGAAGGTTTTGAGCATTGCCCCCGTTTCAACATCCCAAATTCTCGCAGTTAAAAGATTACAAGCGGCTACAATTCGCTTACCATCTTCACTCATGCCAAGGCTTCCAATGCCACACCGCTTTTTAGAATCATCTTGAATCGTTCTGACAAGCTGCCCAGTTCCAACATTCCACAGATTAATCTTCTTACCGTCTCCACCTCCTGTCGCTAAAAGCTTGCCATCAGAACTAAACCGAACACTACCAAAACGATGATCATCCTGTAGATTGCGAATGATTGTTCCCGTTTTAGCATCCCAAATCTTGACAGTGCGATCGGAACTCGCAGAAGCAATTTTTGTTCCATCTGGGCTGAATCGAACACTTCTCACAG
Organism: Leptolyngbya sp. GGD; assembly: GCF_026735145.1. Taxonomy (NCBI): domain Bacteria; kingdom Bacillati; phylum Cyanobacteriota; class Cyanophyceae; order Leptolyngbyales; family Leptolyngbyaceae; genus Leptolyngbya; species Leptolyngbya sp. GGD. The sequence continues at coordinate 648,763 of NZ_JAPQKE010000002.1, read as the reverse complement.
CATCTTGATGTCCCTTCAACTCTTTGATCGGTCTTCCAGTCTCAACGTCCCAAAGCTTAATTGAATGGTCTCCTCCACCTGCTGCAAAGAATCTACTATCTGGACTCAGACTCACGCTGATCAAATTCTTCTGCGAAACCTCGAAAGACTTCGGTTCACTAACCTGTAGCTTCCAAAGTTTGACGACTCCATCGACACCTCCCGATGCTAAAAATTGTCCGTCTGGACTCCAACTCAATGCCCATACTCGCCCATAGTGCCCTTTGAGAATTTGAGGGTGAGTCGTTTCATCTTGAATGTCAACCAAATTCCGTTGCTTGATTGCTCCATCAGAATCTGCTGTTACGATCGACTTGCCATCGGGACTAAATCTCACATTCCAAACTGAACTCGAATTATCAATCTCTTTGATCAGGGAACCATCTGCGACTTTCCATAACCGCACCGATCCGCCTTGACTCGCTGAAACAAGCTGTTGTCCATCAGGGCTGAAATGAACGGCTCTCACGACATCAGGATGACCCGGCAATTGGAGGCGTGCTTTTCCAGTCTGCACATTCCATAATCGCACCGTTCGATCGGCACTGGCTGAAGCGAGAGATGTGCCATCGGGACTAAAGTTGATGCTCGTTACCCAACCCGTATGACCGGAGAGCGATCGCAAAAGCTGTCCATCCGAAACTCGCCATAGCTTGATCAATTTATCAGAACTACTCGTGGCGAGCATTTGACCATCAGGACTAAATCGCACACTTCTTACATTGTCTTGCTCAGTCTTTACGGTCTTGACCAGTTCCCCCGTTTCAACGTTCCAAAGTTTTACAATGCCATCTCGACTCGCGGAAGCCAGTAACTTTCCATCTGAACTAAAATGAACACTCCAGAGGCGATCTGCGTGTTCTAGTGTTCGTATCAGCTTTCCAGTTTGAGCTTCCCAGAGTTTCGCTGTGCCATCTTCACTCGCTGAAGCAATGATCTGACCATTTGGGCTGAAATTGAGTTCTAAAATGCCATTCGCATGTCCTTCTAGGCGATTGTATTCTCGAACTCCATCGACTGCTTGATGTAGTGTTGCAGTAATCTGTTGACGGATTTCTGGTTTGATCGATTGCGATCGCTCTAAAGTTTGAAGTTTATGCCCTGCTTGAATTGCCATGAGCAACGCCTCAAAAGGGCTGGATTCATAAACTCTTTGAGCTGAGAGATTGAGTTGCCTCAGTTCAGCTTCATTCAGTTCATGTCGTGCTTGCTGAACTTGGAAAGCAACCAGACCAGCCGTGAGCAACGATAAACCTAAAATGGCTGAACCAATTGCGATCGTACGTTTCGCTTTCTTCTGAGCAGCGTTTAGCGTCAGATTTGCTTCCGCGAGAATTTGACTCTCTTCTGCTTGGACAGAAAGCGCATATTGAACTGCTTGTTTTTCTAGATCTTGGCTTGCTGCTAGAAAGCGATAGTCTAAAACGCTTAAATCTTGATATTCTGACCATTCCAGCGCATCTTTTAAGGCTTGTCCTCGAAGTAATCGCGATTCATCCTGGCACTCAGAAGCAATCCACGCATTGAAAGCTTCTACGTAAGGGCGGCATTTCTGGAATTGTTTCTCAATCCACTCTAGATTGAAAACTTGAGCATAGATCTTGTTATAGACTCGCAATTTACCTTGCTGTTTAACAACTAATCCTGAAAGCTGGAGTTCTGTTTGTTCAGAGCTGCTGTCTGCGATGAGTTCTCCTTGCTGTAAGATTTGCTGGTAAATTCCTAAAAGGCGGCTGACTCGCTGTTCATTGCGAAACAAGCGATCGCGAATTGTCCTCAAATGTTCTGGTTCGTCCTGTGCTTCCCAGTTGTCAATAATTCGATCTTGAATCAAGCAGCTAATCGAATTAAATTCTGGATGCTGAGTCACAAGTTGGCAGATTTTCTGAGTGAGAAAAGGTTGCCCACCTGTCCAAGCGAGGATTTCTGCTAGTGCAGCTTCAGGATCTTCAAGATGAGACAGTCCTTGTGCTAGCGTTTGAGCTTCTTGAACCTGGAAACCATGAAGTGCGATCGCTCGTCCGATATTAAATGGCGTTTGCGTTTTATCTGCAATCAAGTCAGAAGGCGTTGCAACACCCAAAAGCGCAAACGTGAGCCGATGGTATTTAGGATGATCAACCCGACAATTGTAAAAGTATCGAATCAGCGCAAAGAAGTCATCAAGTGAGAAATCCTGACTGAGAACGCGATCGATTTCATCAATAAAAATCACAATATCAGTGCGAATCTCAGTCAGCAAAATTTCATCAATGAATAGATTGAGTCGCTGAATGGGAGAAAGGAGATCTTGCTGCGATCGCCACCAGTTTCGCCAATTTACTTTATTTCCTAATTGGCAACTACTGACGATCGCATTGACAATTCCCGCATACCACTTTTCAGCCGTCACTCCTTGCGTCCCGATTCCAGTCAAATCAATAAAAGCACAAGTAACCCCATCGGCTTGCAGTCGTTGCATCGTTTGAACTCGCAAGCTAGATTTACCCATTTGACGAGAGTTCAACACATAGCAAAACTCTCCAGCTTTTAGCGCGCGATAAAATTCCGCATCTGCTTCGCGTGTGACATAGCTTGTTGCTGTTGCTGGAAGACTTCCACCAACCTGGTATGCGTAGTGTCGAAGTTGCTCTGCCATAATCTCACCAGACCAATGCTGATTCAATCAATGTACTGTAGTTTTCTGGCACTGAGTTGGATCTCTGCAAAGACCCGACTTTATCCCATCTATTGATTCAATGACCTGACTTTATACAGCAGCCAACACTCGACCAAAGTAATCTCGATACAAATTGCACCAAGGTGTAACAAAATTGCCTCGTCTCTGAACTAACCCCATACTATGCAATTTGTAAATTTGCATTGAAGCGAGTTCCACCGCATTCGGCGAGAGAACAACCGTCTTAAATGCTTCCAATAGTTGCGGTAACTGCTGTAGAACTTCCAAATAATGCCGCAGATGAGCATTATAAACTCCTGACTCTGTAGCAGCTTCCTGCAACAATTGTTCTAATGTCACTCTCCCAGTTGCAACATAATACAGAGCTAACCGCACTAAATAAGGATGTCCGCCTACCGTTTGCATCAAAGCTTCAACCTGTGTTGGGTTCCAACTGAGTCCATGCAATTGTGCCAGAGATTGAATCTGTTCTCGATCGAACTCCGACAATTCTACCGGAACTCCTGCATTAAAGGGAGATTGATTGATATCTAAAGGAATATACGCCTCAGTCGAATGAGCAATCACTAATCGCAGACGTTTCCATAAATCGACAATCTTGCCTTTCTCGTGCCAACTTCTGAGCATTCCAAGGACATCTTCAACCACTGTAGAGTAAGGGAATAACCGATCGACTTCATCAATACCGAGAACTAACGGACAATCGATTTGAGGGAGTAAATATTCTTCAAAGTAAGCTGTGCAGTTATCATTACTTCCCAAAATCTCAGTATCCCAATAGTCATCTAAGCAATTTTTCAGTTTCAACTGCCGACCCACCATGCAGCATAGCCAGCGCAGAAACTTATCTAAATCAGTTAAAATTGCGCGATCGACACTGCTCAAATCCAGATACACAGCTTGACAATTATGATTCGCTGCATAGGATAAAATTCGAGTGAGCAGAGAGGTCTTACCCATTAAATTCGGAGCTTTGACTCGAATCAATGCTCCAGGATTGAGAACAGTCTCATAGCAGAGTAGCTCAACTCCCGTACGCTCAACATACATGGGCGAATCTAATGCCACTGCTCCTTCTGGAAACGGTAAATTTGGAGTAACTTCAATACTTCTACTCGGTTGAGATCTTCTCAGAGCTTCCTTAAAGTTCTTTTTCGTCACTCGCTCCCCAATCGCGATCGACAATTTTCTCCAAAGCTTATTGCCAATATCTTTATTCAAGTACTCTGCACTGTAACCGTAGCTTCTCGCCATATCATCATAGGTTTGTTCTTCCCACGAGGCTTGAAGTACTTTGATTTCAATATCACTTAAATGTTGATTGAAAGCACGAAACACAACATTATCTGCGATCGCTTTAGCGTCAGCCCACAACAGCTCTGATTCTAGCTCCATCATGTCAAGTTTCCCTCTTGTCATAGCTGTTCTTACGCTGACCTTATTTTAAATATGCACTCTGGATTTGACGATTACCCACTCGGCTAATCATTTTCATCTCCTGATTTAATCTGATTTTTCCAGTACAACCCGTCCAAAAAGCCTGATTTTACTCCCCTGGCACTCAACAAATCCTCAGCCGACAATAGCCAGTAACAAGGTCACCAAGCGCAAGCATATTTACAATTCGTTTGCCCTATAGACTTTGCGACACCTATTAATTTAATGAATGAGGACAATCACCATGAAACGTCATCTTTTAATTGCTTTGAGTTCTGTCGCTGCGCTCTCAATGTCTGCTGTTAGCGCGATCGCTGCCACTCCCAATCCTCAGCCGGGTTGCCCCGATGGTTGGGTTCCCCGTCCCCCCGAATTGAATCCTGCTCTCGGTGAATGTATGCCAGGTGAGATTGCGTCCCCTAGCGGAGGTGGAATTCTGAAAAAACAACTTCCTGATCTGAAAATTAGGGGATATCAGTTTTCTGAGCGCGCGCCGCAATCTGTTAGAGTACAAATTATCAATCAGGGTAATGCGATCGCGAAACCAAGTAACCTAAGACTGACGGTTACTCAAATCAAGGGAGTAAAAGTCAATCGAATGCTTGAAGTGCAGCTTCCCGCGTTTAAACCGCATCAATCCTCTAACTTTCTCGTGAATGCAAGTGAAATTTTGCCCAGTGATGTTGATCTCAAAGATACAACATTTCGCTTGAAAGCAGATGCAACACGGCTAGTCAATGAGTCCGACGAGTCTGATAACGTTGCTCTACATCATCCCTAGCTCAGTAAGCTCGCAAGATTTCTAAATCTACTCGTTTAGCTTGATGAGCAATCAGGTTGTATCTTTGCAAAACATTGAGCCATCAAGATACAACCTGACGACTGCATCCTCCACATTGCACAGTCGTGAAGGCTATTCATTTCGACAACACACTTTGATTCTGTAAGGTTACTGACCATGAAACGAATTGCGATCGCTACTTTAACAATGCTAGGTCTTGTATTTCCCCTTGCTAGTAAGACCTTAGCAAGCCCGATTGACGATCCAAATAATATTGATTGGGCATCGATTCGAGGCTATGACAGCAAGGATTTTAACGAATACTTCAACAAGAAAAAAGCAGAAGGATACCGAGTCGTTGATCTCGAAGTCGATGAAATCAATGGCAAAGCAAATTATGCTGCAATCTTTCAGAAAAATACAGATCAAAGAGGCTGGGCAAGCTTACGAGATTTGTCTGACGAAGAGTTCTCCAAACGCTGGAACGATTTCAAAGACAAAGGATTTCGGCTGATTGATCAAGAAGCTTATACCTTAAATGGAAAGCGTTTCTATGCAGGCGTTTGGGAAGAAAACAAAGGAAATTTAGGATGGGTTTCGTATCGGAATGTTGACGGAGAAGAATTTGGCAAGCGCTTCAAGCAGTACAGCGATCAAGGCTTCCGCATGATTGATACAGAAGCCTACTCCAGCGGTGGTAAAACGCTCTACAGTGCAATCTGGGTCAAGAATACAGACAATGTAAACTGGGTTGCGTTTCGTGATATGTCTGAATCCACCTATGCAGAGAAGTTTAAGTCTCTCAATGAGCAAGGCTATCGATCTCTAGATTTTGAATCCTATGTTCGCAATGGTGAGCAACAATATGCCGCGATTTGGGTGAAAAACAATGGGAGAGCCTGGGCATCTCGACGCGATATGACGGCAAATCAATACGCGAACTGGTGGAAAACCTACACCGATGAAGGCTACCGTTTAGTAGACTTTGAAGCCTACAACACCCCCCAAGGAACTCGCTATGCAGGCATCTGGCGGCAAAATGGCGAAAAACTTTCCTGGCAACCGAAAAAGGCTGTTGATAATGCAATTTCAGAATATCAAAAGCAATTCAATATTCCTGGAATTAGCGTCGCGATCGTACAAAACGGCAAACTGGTCTACACTCGTGGTTTTGGCTATGCAGATATCGAACAGCAGAAGGTTGCGCACTCTGGCACAGTTTTCCGAACCGCATCAGTGGCGAAACTCATTACAAGAGCTTTGACGTTGCGCTTGGACGACCAGAATGTGTTGTCGATCGACAAACTGACTCGAACCTATGTGCCCATTCTTCCCCAACATCACACTCACACTGTTCGCCAACTTTTAGAACATCAGTCAGGAATTCGGCACTATCGAGGCAGTAACCGCAAAAATTGCGAAGTTCCCAATAATTCAGCATGGAAGGATTCGAGCAACACTCAATACGCCACTTCAACTCAAGCGACTGAACTGTTCCGTGATGATCCGTTAATGTTCTCTCCGGGAGCTAAAACTTGCTATAGCACCCATGCTTATACAGTCGTAGGCGCGGCAATCGAAGGAGCATCTAAACAATCTTTTACAGGCATCTTCGATCGCGAAATTACTCAAGGATTAGGACTCTCTACTTTACGCCCTGAGCTGATTTCTCAAGCAAATCCGGATCGTGCCACTCTTTACCGCGACAAAACCAGTTCTGCTGCCAAAAACGTTCCCTCAACACGAGACAACATCAGTTGGAAAATAGGCGGCGGCGGACTCGAAACTTCCAGCGTCGATCTTGCTCGATTTGGCATGAGATTACTTCCTGGTCAGTCCTTCCTCTCCCAAAAATCTTATGATGACCTATGGAGAGGGCGCAAAACGATTCAGCATAGCGGTGCTCAGAATGGTGCAAATTCTTATCTCCGAGTTCATTCTGAAAAAGGAACAGTGATTGCAGTCCTCTCGAATCAATCACTTGAGCTTGGGGAGAATGATCCCAACCAAGATGAAGCAGGTGTAGGTAAGTTGACTGATGCAATTAGCAGCATTATCCTGAAGGATTAACAATCCAGAGAGCTGGTTGAGAAGAGAGATTTCACCCTCTCTTCTTATGCTTTGTCTAACGACTTGAGAGGCACGTATGCCATAGAAGCCGATAGAAAGGGCGCAGGGGGTAGAGATCGGAGATTTTGTCTACTTCAACAGAATACGATCGCTGTTGTTCGATCTGTTCGATCTGTTCGATCTGATTGTGCATCGTTTAAGTAGCTAGGCGGAATTAAACTTAAAACGCTCTAGTGCATATCCCCCAAATTGACTGCGGACTTCCATGCCTTGGATCACCGCCTTGGCTAAATCATACTCGTCTTCAAACATCCGTCCCGCAATCTCATGCGCTTTGAGTTGATGCCACTGACCTTCGATCAGATTGAGATGAGCACTGTAGGGCGGCAGAAAAAATAGCAATAATCCCTGAGTCTCCCATCGCTGCCAGTGGGGTTTGACGAGTTCGCATGTTTGAATCTTACAATTGTCCTGCACCACGACCGTTAACCATCCTGTTTCTGCCAAAGTCACCGCTGCTTTGTCCGCAATCCAGTCCATGACTTTGAGATAACTCTCGCCCTCAAACCCACCTTGGGCAAGGGCATAATCGAACTGCTGTTCAGGTTGCCACAGTCCCAGAATACTGATACTGCAAGTCAATCCCAATTTTTGGAAGCGACGAACGACCCAGTAAGTGCCGAGGTCAGACGGAACAGAATCAAACCCACAGCAAGGAATGATCCGCGTACCGCCGAGCGCTCAGCGCTCATGATAGCGATCGATTAACGTCCTGACCCAAGGCGTTTCTCCGGTGATATCGACATAATGGGTTTTGAACCGAACACAGGCATCAACGAGGGTATTGCCGTAAAGGGCAAACGGTCCAGCAGTAGTGAGGATCACTCGTGTTTGAGATAAGATCGCATCGATCTCTGACTGATCCTGACTGTCGGCAACCAGTACATCCACCGTTACACCCACTTCGTCTCGAACAACTTCTAGCTTCTGGCGATTTCGTCCCGCGATCGCCCAACGTAATTGCTCAGAAGAAAAATATTTTAGCAAAGTACTGCACCGTTTGTTTACCAACAAACCCACTCGCACCGTAGAGGACGACATCATAGGGGCGCTCAGACATGACAAAAATACTCTCAACCTAAGCAATTTTGGAGGGTTGAATAAACTCAGACCACTGATCTTGAATGGCATCTGTTGCAGCTTGTCCGACCGCACTCCAATCGTTCGGAGTCAGGAACGAATAGAGCTTGGATTTAACTTGAGAACGAAGTATTAACTCAGCAGGTTGTGACTGGTCTTCCTCAACTAACGCAGCGAAAAATGCTTGTTGCTCCTCGTTGAGTTGGGTTAACTGGTGACGAATTCGTCTTCTCGCTTCGGTGATGGCAGCTTCTGTACCACCCCCAAATTTGCTGCCTGCATCAAACTCTCAAGCTCAGTAAACAAGATTGACTGTAATCGCACTTTTTTCATTGCTTGTTTCCAAAGTGCGGGATCGACGGGTTTAGGATTGAGCGAATAAGCAGAGAAACCAGCGCCAATCGCACCACCACAAGTGTCCTCTGCCTCAATCATTTCTTGCAACACTTCAGAATCGTACAACACATCAAGCAGGTTGCCAGTTGCTTCGTATTGCTGCCGTAGTCGTTGGTCATCCATCGTGGAACCCCTGCTCTTGAATCACATGACTCCAAATTCAAAATAGCGCAGATCCTCTTTGTCTGGATCTTGTTCATAGTCTGGCATATTCTGACGCTGGTAAGATTCTTCTACCTCTGGCAACGAATGCAAGCCGACGCGCCCCTGATAGCCCAAACTAACGCTTCGCTGCCGAGCGAACAGCAACAGGGCGGAGCCAACACCCTTGAGATAGAGCGGGTCTTCTAGATTTTGTCGATTCCAGGGGGCAGAGGTAAGAGCTTCAACGTAAACGAGTCCATGGATAGGATTCGGCCAGGAACGATGCCACTGAGTTTCGAGCCACATCAGCCCTTGTGTGAGTCCTTCGTACTCGATCGCATAGGCTTCAAAGCGAGCGTCATTATTTGAGAGGCGCTTTTTCATCGCCCAACTCCAAAAAGCGTCCTCCTCATTTAATTCCAGCAGCATCCCGCGCCAAAGGTTCTCAAAATCGTCGAGATGACGAGATTGCACGATAGCCGGAACATCCTTCAAGTCGATAATGGGGCTTTTCACAGAGCGAAAGATCTGGTCGTCCTAGAACAGATTTTATTAAGAAGGCGGCACCCAGATTCGAACTGGGGGTGGAGGTTTTGCAGACCTCTGCCTTACCACTTGGCGATGCCGCCGAATTGCATCGCTACTATCATATCACTTTGTGCCGAATAAACGATCGCCTGCATCCCCAAGTCCCGGAATAATATATCCATGTTCATCTAATCCTTGATCGATCGCGGCTGTATAGATGGGAATCTCAGGATGATGCTCTTGAAAATGCCGAATTCCTTCCGGGGCTGCCAAAATGCAGAGAAACTTGATGGATTTAGGATTGGTTTGCTTGAGACGATCGACAGCAGCGATCGCAGAATTGCCCGTTGCCATCATCGGATCAACGACCAACATATCGCGCTCTTCGGTATCGTCAGGCACTTTGAAATAATATTCGATCGGCACAAGCGAATGCGGTTCGCGATAGATTCCGACATGCCCAACTCTTGCCGAGGGAATTAATTGCAGAATGCCATCGAGGATGCCTTGCCCTGCTCGCATAATCGAGACGACGACTAATTTTTTGTCGGCAGCTAAGACGGGAGCTTCCATTTCAGCCATGGGAGTTTGAATCGTTTCGTAGCGCAGCGGTAAGTCGCGAGTGACTTCGTAAGCCAGTAACATGCTGATTTCGGTCATCAGCGATCGAAATTTTGCTGTGCTGGTCGTTTCTCGTCGCATCAAACTAAGTTTGTGCTGAACTAAGGGATGCTCGATAATCGTTAAATTTTCAGCCATAGTCAAAAAACAGTTCCGTCACTAGAAATTTGAATCGGGGGAGTTCCGCCGGGGCGAAGAGCAGCGGCAATTTTGCGTCCGGCTGTCCAGGTTCCGCCTTGCAGAACTTTGACAAGTGGGAGAGACTCAGGCGTTAAACCAAGCTTTTTGCGAATCGTGGCGGCAATGAGATCGAGTAAACAAACCGTTAAAGCTCGCCATTCAACAATCAACTCGGAATCGGCAGCATGGGGAATCTCTGCCAGTTTGGGATCTTTGAGTTGAAGTAGCCCAAGATCGAGACATAAGCCGCCATTTCGGTATTCGGGCAGCCCGGTCATTTGATCGAGATCAATGATTTTCAGCCCTAAGTCTTGCAAGGGTTCGAGTAGAGAATAGGTCAACCATTGTGAGAGCTTGTGAAACGGAACGAGCTGATCTCCTGATAAAGATGAATGTTTCCACACGTCCCCTAAGTTCACGCCCTCGATCGATAATCTCCCTGACCAGATTTCGCCCAATCCGATCAGAACGGCATTCAACACAACGACCGCAGAGAGCTTGCCTTGGTCAGCGTGACCGATGAGATAATCAACCAGATTGCCAGGACGAGGCACATTACCAAACAGATCGGGGGATTGTTCGATCGTGTATCCCAACTTTTGTAGAAGCGCGGATCGTCCTTCCAAGCCGACCAAAGGATTTTCAGAACTGACTTGAAAAAACGCCCCGATCTGCTCAGGGGTAATCTGTTTCAGGGTTTCTGCATCCGCTTGATAAGCATGCTTCGAGAAAGCACCTTGGCAGAATGCATCAAATGAAGCGATCGCTAAACCTTCGGATCGCGCCCAAGTTTTCTGAGTCGTGGCTTCATGATATTTCCAGCGATCGCCTGCGCCTGCATCAAGCAACACGCTCGGAATCACGAGATCGAATTTTGCTTTTGCTTGCTCGATTTTAGACCGTGATTCGATCGCCTGTTCAAGCTGCTGGACACGAGGAATATTGCCGACTTCAAAGTGTCGCCATCGACTATGAAACGGCACATCCAAATCAGGATAATGTTCGCGAATCACCGCGATCACGTAATCGGCAACGGCATCAAGCTGCGTCAGATCGACTCGAAAATAAGGGAGTTGATCAGCCTGGGCTAGCTCGAAGAGTTCGTTGCAGCGCTCTCGAATCGCGGTGGGCGATCGCAAATATTCAACTCGATTAGTCACTCAGTCCTCGTCCTTTAATCTCAGCTAAGGCTTCTTCGGTGAGCACTTCACTTTCGGTGTAGTATCCTGCCGCTTTTTTTGCCTCGATTTCGACCATTGCATCCGCTGGAATCAATTCTTCTGGAATCGGCACGCGCGTCACAATTTCAATGCCCGATCGCGTCACAGCATCGTGTTTCATATCGCTCATCGAAATAAAGCGATCGATGCGCGTAATCCCTAACCAGTGCAGCACATCCGGCATCAGTTCTTGGAATCGCATATCCTGAACGCCTGCCACACATTCGGTGCGGGTGAAGTAAGCATCCGCGCGATCGCCGCCTTCTTGACGTTTCCGAGCGTTGTAAACCAAGAATTTAGTCACTTCGCCGAGGGCACGTCCTTCCTTACGCAGATAAACGATAATGCCTGCGCCACCTTGTTGAGCAGTTTGCACACATTCTTCGATGCCGTGAACCAGATAAGGGCGACAGGTACAAATATCAGACCCGAAGACATCCGAGCCATTGCATTCGTCGTGAACGCGGACGGTAAGCGATCGATTAGGGTCAGTAATCGCGTCAGGATCGCCCACGATATAGACGGTGATGCCGCCAATTGGGGGCAGAAAGACTTTGATATCGGGACGGGTAATCAGTTCGGGGAACATGCCACCCGTTTGCTCGAATAAGGTACGGCGCAGCAGGCTTTCTTCAACATGGAGGCGTTTTGCCAGTCCGGGAAGATACCAAACCGGCTCGATCGCGGCTTTAGTTACGACTAAATCGCCGCCTTTTTTCATGATTTCGCCATCTTCTTGCAGGCGACCTTTGGCGATCGCGTCTTGCAGTTCTGGCATGTTGATGTGCGCTTTGGTAATTGCGATCGTCGGTTTGATGTCGTAGCCTTGCTCATACAGATCGCGATAGACTTCTCCGACAATTGCCCCAAAGGGGTCGAGCGAGACGATTTTATCGGGATCTGACCAAGCGGGGTGGGCGTGAAGCAGGGCAGCCGGAGCCGTATTCGTTAAATCAGCACGATGGTTGGCATCGAGTTTGCCACTGGCGACAGCGAGAGCACGATAGACGGCATAAGAGCCAGAATGCGTTCCGATCACATTACGGTGGGCAGCCGTGGTGAGTGTGCCAATAATTGCACCGCGTTTGATCGGATCGGCTTCGCCCCAGTGGATGGCGATCGATTTAGAAAATTTGGCGGGATGAGATGTGAGAACGATCGGACGTGGCGTTGAACGTTTGGGCTGACTGACCATAGACACTTCGCACCGAGTCGGGGTTTTAAAGTTCTGATCGTATCAAGAGACTCGAACAATGAGTAGTGTCTTAGGTAGCAGACAATCGGATTTTCTTGTAAATGAATTTTTCTCGAAGCTATTGTTTGCCGTAGGTGAAAGGTGTCCCCCAAATTGTCCAGTTTTCTTTGTTAAAGGGAGAACGCCAGCGCTGGATCAGAGCGAGTTCAAGTTTTTGGCGATCGCGAGTTTTGATGGGGGCGTTTGACCAAAAGGCAATGCCGAGTGAGGAGGGGAGTTGATAGTCGTAGTGGGCTTGCCGATAGTTGAGCAAGTAGCGTTTGCAGTCGTGTTCGCCTTTCCACCGTTGATTCGATTTGATCGTTTCACCGATGTAGAGAATGATCGGCAGTTCGTAATCAATCACGAAGTAGAGGGCTGCAACGCCTTCATCTTCGGCCTTTTGTCGCCAAAATTGGGTGTTTTGTTGGGGAAGTTTGAATGGGTCGATCGCGTACGGATCAGTTTCGATCGACTCAAAGAGTGAGACTTGCTGTTGGGGAGTCAGAGCCGTTTGATAGTTGAAAATTCTCTGTTTCCAGTCTTTGAGCACAGACTCGCTGAGGTTTAAATGCTCACGTGAGGCAGATTCGTTTGACCAATCAGCGTTGGTAAACAAAGAGGGCTGTTCAACAATCATAGGGGGCGTGATGATCGACTGCGATAGGATATCACGCTATTGCGAAGTTGAGGATTTCGGTTGAGCAGGTTGCTCAAATAGACTTCTCGGAGCAGCTTTTCGGAAAGCTCCGCAGTAGTGCATGGTCAGAACTGCTTTATATGCCCAATCTTGAGGAGAAACATCGACAAAGGGATTAGGCAGAGTCTCAGCTCGATTTTGGGTGCACGCTTGGTAGATCTCTTCAGAAGTGGGTTGGCGTACAGGAGCCTGGGCAACCGTCGGACGCGAGAGCCATAAGGTCGTGGAGAGAAGTGATTCTAGCATTGTGACGTTGAAGCGCAACGCGATCGATTCTAGCGCTGAAATCCTTGAAGTCGGGCAACTTGCCCGACTCCACCGTTAATCCAGTTGTTTACTTGATGGCTTGAAACCCAGTTGGGCAAGCGGCAGGCTGATTGTTTGGCACATTCAAAGGCAACTTGGGTAGAACTGGCTTGGCTTCTTGACTCACACAAAGACGAGTCATTGATACCTTTTCCTGCGAACCGCGAGACGTCGAAACTAAACCGATATAAGTTTTGAAGCCGCCCGCTTTGGGAACCGCAGCAACGACCGATAAACGAGTGCGATCGCCCTGAGAAAAGACCCGATAGGCATATTGCTCAGAGTCTTCTAATCCCAACTGTAACTCGTCAACTTTAGTAGCAAATTTGGTATGTTCCAGCAAGTAAGCTTGCTGGGCGCGCATCATCGCTTGTACATTCGGAAGCGTCTGGGCTTCGGCTTCCTTTTGTCGGGCATCGGTTTCGTTTTGAAATGCCTCGGCTAAATTGGCATTGCGGGTCTCTTTTAGGCTCGCCCCTTCTAGAATTGCGGCTTTTAATAAGGCAGATTGTAAATCAGCACGATCGAGCACTGCTCCTCTCAAATTTCCTTGAATCAAACAAGCATCCCTGAGGTTTGCGCCCGTGAGATTTGCATTGGTCAAATTGCCCCGAATTAAGACTGCACCCGCAAGATTTGCTCCAGCGAGATTGCTCCCAACCAAATTTGCAGGCACAAATTCTAGCCCCAGTCGCCGAAACTCTTCGTTCTCCTTCTCAGGACTGGGGAAAGGTGCGTTCTGGCAAATTAGGGCAGTAAACATTGCAGGAGAGTACGTAGACCCAAAGAAGGGGATTGCAGTGCTTCGGATCGATCGAAATCCACTGAAGAACACGCCGCTGAGATTTGTCTCGCTTAAATCTGCACCCTGTAAGTTCACACCAATCAAATCAAGATTCTGAAGTTTTGCACCGCGCAGAGTCGCACCTCGAAGTTGCACGCCTGTGGTCGTCGCATTCTTCAAATAGGCTTGGGTCAAATTAGCCTGGGTGAGGTTAGCATTTTCGAGCGTTGCTCGATCGAGATAAGCCTGCTGCAAATTTGCACCACTTAAGTCGGCATCGGTGAAGTTGGCAGAGCCAAGATTCGCACCTTTCAAAATTGCGCCTTTGAGATTCGCATTGGTTAAATTTGCACCGAATAAATTTGCGTCTGTTAGATCAGCGCTACTCAAATCACAATTTGGACATTGATTTGTCTTCAGTAACCGCTGTAAATGATCCGGGTTGGCAGCGTTAGCAGGTGATACGGTTGCAAAGAATGCAATTCCGGGGAAAATGGCGAGAAGAAGTCGTCTCATCGTGAGAAAATGCTACGTTCAAATTGAGTTGACATATGATACTCGAACGATCTCCCGCTCAGCCTACGATTAAAGTCGCGGATTTTCGGCGCGATTTTGAGGCAATTCAAAGCATTCGGATACGTGTTTTTCAAATCGAACAAGGCGTAGATGCTGCACTAGAATTTGATGGATTAGACGCAGATGCCGTACACTTTTTAGCCTGGGTTGGACAAGATGCAGTCGGAACATCAAGAATTCGATTTCTCTCTCCCCAAACTGCAAAAATGGAACGATTAGCCGTTTTACCTGAATTAAGAAAATACGGAGTTGGGCGCAAAATTGTCGAAACCGTTTTAGAATTTTTGGCTAACAAAAATATCGCGACTGTGCAAATTCATGCTCAAAGTGCGGTGGTTGAGTTCTATCGAAAACTTGGATTTATTTCTGAAGGAGAAGAATTTGAAGAAGCAGGAATTCCGCACATCAAAATGAGCTATACATTTTAGAGAATTGGGATAGGTGTGAGTGTTCGCAAAACAGCAATCTTCGGCTTGGAGAAATGGAATTCCGATCGTGGTCACGGTCTGGGCAATCGGCTTTGTTGTCGATCGCGTTTGGTTTTGGGTTGATCGATCGGTTCCAGCGTGGGATCAAGCTGAGTATTTAACGGGTGCAATGAATTTCTGGCGAGCCTTCCAGCAACCAAGCTGGTTTTCGCAAGAGTGGTGGACAAGCGTTTGGCTTTTGACTTCTAAGATTCCACCGCTTGTATATTTAATCACTACTCCTTTTATTCAGATATTTGGCACCGGGGAAACGCAATCTACGTTAGTCAATTCATTGTTTAGTGCGATTCTACTCGCATCCGTTTATGGATTGAGCATTCGACTCTTTAATCTCCAAGTCGCCCGATGGGCAACAGCATTGTGCTTATTGCTACCAGGACTGTCTGTAATTCGATTGGATTACTTGATCGATTTTCCACTGAGCGCGATCGTTACACTGACATTTTTTCTATTAACGCTTTGGGCGACGGATACGGTTCGCCCGGTTGCGGATCAGCAATCTCAAGTCGTGACTCAGCCCAGCGTTGTTTCTGTGACTCAATCGATTGCGATCGTGCAGTCTTTCCCATTACCTCAAATTTCTGCTTTGCGATCGTGGTTGTATGCAGCAGGATTTGGGGTTTCGTTTGGGCTTTCCTTGTTAACGAAACAACCCGCACTATTTTTCTTATTCACTCCGATTGTGTGGCTGAGTGTTGTTTCCCTTCGGAAAAGAGCTTGGCGACGATTCATTCAGTTAGCAGTGGGAATTGCGATCGCCATTGCAATCTGTTTACCGTGGTATCGCACGAATTGGTTAATTATTCTGACTGCGGGAAAACGAGCAACCGTTGATAGTGCGATCGCAGAAGGTGATCCTGCTTTAACGAGTATTGAAGCTTGGATTTATTACTTCAAAGCGCTGCCGGGTTTAGTGTCTGTGCCCTTATTTGCGGCGGGAATCGCGGGATTGCTTCTCTATTGGAAGCGATCGGTGATCGAACAACAATGGTCGCAAGTCGAAGGGCGCTGGCTCAAAACTCTGGACTATCGAGGTATGGGGCGCAGAGGCTACAGACGAGAAATTTATCAGGCTTGGTTTCAGTCGGTGCGTTGGTTGTTGATCTTTTTGATCGGCGCTTATCTGCTCTGTTCGTTGAATGTGAATAAAGACGATCGCTATATCACACCTTTACTGCCCGTATTAGCGATTTTGCTCGCTCAAGGCTTGCTGCTCTTTCCCGATCGCTTAAAGATTTTCCGCTGGGGTGCGATCGCGCTTTCTAGCATTTTGATGATGTTCAGCTTATTGCCGCTCGAACTCAGCCCGAAATTTCTGCAACTTCCTCATGCACGTCATGCAGTACTCGCGAGCGATTGGCATCAAGCGGATGTCGTGAATGCTGTGATTGAAGCTGACCCTGCTTTAGTCACGACGATCGGAGTTTTGCCTTCGCTACCAGAATTTAATCAGCACAATCTCAACTATCAAGGCACGCTGAGAAACTTTCAGGTGTACGGGCGGCAAGTCGGAACGAATGTGAAACAGGTCGAACAAGATGCACGATCGCTGAATTGGTATGTCACAAAAGACGGTGCTTCAGGAGCAATTCGACGACCTCAAGCGTATGCTGCTTTAAATACTGCGATCGCTGAAAACCCAGATTTCCAATTGCATCGAATTTGGAAGCTCCCGGATCAAACTCAACTTCAACTTTACCGCCGAGCGATCGCGCCGATCCGCGTTGCTCCCCATCCCCAACCGACTCAGCAAGTCAAACTCGAACAAATCCGGATTCCGAATCAAGCGGCTCCTGGAAAACCGATGCCTGTGACCTATCGTTGGTCAGGGTCTTGGAAACAGCTCCGCTCTGGCTTACTGTTACTCACTTGGAATCGAATTGCAGACGATGCAAAGACTGTTGCAAATCCACCTGCAACACGTTGGTTCCATGACCATGCGATCGCGCTTGGCAACCTACAACCGAGTTCGCATCCTGAGCAGGCAGCTTTTCAAATTACAGAACGGCTTGCGGCTTTACCGCCTCCCAATGCTCAAGGAACCTACACGTTAACTGCCGCTTATCTAAACCGTGAAACGAAAGCGACTTATGCGATCGATGTTCCCGACATTCGCTTAACGATTTCTCCGACTGCGACGACTGAAGCTCCAGAGTTAGATTTTGTGACTCAACTGCGCTCACTTGCCACAACGATGCCGCAGGGCATCAAAGCGCTCGATCGTATCTTTGAGAAAGTGGGTCAACTCAATCAATATGATCCGGTTCAGGACTATGTAACGCAGGCTCGGCAGATTCTCGAATACCGCTTCAATCAAGAGCCAGATAATCTTGAGTTTGCCTATGGATTAGCACTCGCCAATGTCCTCAAACGCCGCGTTCAACCTGCGATCGAGACATTTGAGCGGATTACGCAATTAGATGCGAAAAACCCGATCGCTTATGCTTATCTTGCTTTCGTGAATTTGTATGACTTCCGAGCTTCAGCGGCTCAGAAAGCTTTAAATTCAGCGATCGCGCTCAATCCAGCTTTGAAAGAACTACGATCGCTCAATGCTGTAGCAGGATTGATGCAAGGAAATCTCGTACAAGCTTGGCAGGAATATCAGCGATCGAGCTAAAGCAATCAAAGTTAGAATGCGGATTGCTTCTAGACGATCGCACAACTCTGCCCGACAGATAACGTCAGTTCGGGTTAATGTTTGGGCGGCTGGCGAATGGAATTCGCGCCTAAACAGACAAAGTGCGCGGCGGCGCACTCACAGCCCTCTTCAAAAATTAGTCCACGACGGTGGACTTCGTTTGTCTAGCCGCGAATTCTATTCGCATCGGCACAGGGGCGAAATCCCTTATCCCAAATTCACGTTAGATACACTTATTGAGTATGTTGAGTGGCACTACCCACAAAACCATGAAATAATTTCAATGCTGCACAACAGGCAAAGGGTGCTAGTGCTCAAGCTAGCTCAAATCCAACGTGCTTTGCCTGAAGGGAAATAGCAATCAACTTGTCCTAGCCATCTAACGCTGTAACAGACTAGGTTCAAGAAGATTTCCGCAATGCGCTGACAGAAATGGAGAAGGTCGAAAAAGTCGCCAGTGCCTTAAGCGCTTTTTAGGAAAGGCGTGATCAAACCGCTTAAGACTCTGCCCCAAACGACAATAACGCGGCACATTTTTTCAAATCATCAAGCAGGCTATCTTCCTATGTGCCTGATAAGCACTGATGATTTGGAAGTTGGCAGTTCGTGTGAAGGTCGTGAGATTTTACAAACTGAATCGAGTGAAGCGAAATATCAGGAAGGGTTTTGCTTGAACGCCCCACACCCCTGCTCTTTTCTGCGTTTGAGAACAAAGCAAAAGTTCGAGGTCGCTCGCGCGACGAAAGCGGAGACTAGAGCATTGGTGAGCCGGGTTCTAAGCCCCATTGCTGTTTCAGGAAGTGACGATACATCGCTTCGCGCATCAGCATTTGCTCATACAACTGGACGAGGAACTCTTGAGCCTGTTCACGGCTCATTTGCTGCACCTGGGTCTCGAACGACCGAATGCTGAATTGTTGTTCCAATGAAAGTTCTACAGGTTGACTCATACGTAATACACTCCAAATGAAAGAGAGTAGACCAATTACAGGATGACATGTCCCTTTTGTCAAGGTAGTTTATCCTGAACGAACCGGATGATTCTTCGAGGATTCCCTGACTCAGTTTCAAATCCTACACTTGATATTAAAAAAGATAACAAGCATTTGACAAAATAACCATCCGCCACTGGGGTAATAATTGCAGAGATAACCGTACATCTAGGGAGGGGCTTATGATTATCGGGTGGCTGATTTTAGCCTGGATCGGGGGAGTAGCAACGATCTTGGGGAGTTTGATGACGATCGCGAGTTTGATTTTCAGCGTCGTCATTGAGGGTGATTTGAAAGGAAAATTTAAGCTATTAGGATTTTCAATCGGATGTACGATCGCTGGTTTTTTAATACTGCGATTCGCTCCCGTTCCATTTGAGTAAGACGACTTCTTCTCGCAATTGCTCTTTGGTCGCAGTTGCCAAGCGGGTTCGGAACAGCTCAATATCGACGACTTCATAGCCGAGCGATTTGGCTAGGTCTGCAATCAGCTCTCCGGTGCGAATCATCACCCGAAAGTAAGAGGCTTGATCCCCGACGACATAAGCAAGTTGTGCTCCCGGTCGCAAGGCTTGCCGCAAGTCTGCTAAATGTCTTGCCATTCCGCCGAAATAGAGTTTTGTCGCTCGGGCATATTGCCGCTCAAAACCGCTGGTTTTTTTGAGTTCAATTCGTTTAGCTTCGATTTCGGCTGCGATGCGCTGAATTTCTGGATGGTTCGCGACCCATTGATCATCATCATCGGTTCGGTAAACGCCGCGAGAGTTCGATCTCATTAACCCCTGTTTCATCGATCGTAGGTCGATTTTCGTTTGCAGAAATCCCAAGACGACCGATTCTAAACGGGTAGCACGAGTGTAATCCTTCTCATTCGGATACGGGGGCGACGTGATCACAGCATCGATCGAGTTCGGCTCTAAAACTTGCAATAAGCTGCGCGAGTCGGCATGGTGAACGGTTGCAGGAATCTCTTTCAATGGGTGAAGATGTTGCAAATCTCTTGAAATTTGCTGCATTTCATTCAGCCACAGTTCGATCACGGGCGCATCTTGTTTGTATTTTCCAACACTGACTTCTGGGGCAAATTTTAAATTGCTCACCGAATAGACCAGAATTTTTGCCAGAGCGAGTTTTTCGTAGCGATCGCAGTTTTCATCCCGATGTTGCTCTAATTGATCGAGTAAAACTAAAGCTTTGTGCAAAGGCAATTCGCTGATGGAATTTTTCAGGAGTAACTGCGATCGCTCTTCGTCTAACGTGCGTAACGGTTGATCCAGATTGGCATGGGCGAGTTCTGCAATTTGAGTGGCGTGAGCCATTAAGCGATCGGCTTCCATATGCCAATTCACTTTCGTGGTTCCCGCGAACCACGCCATTTTATTCGCTTCGACTCCGACACTGGGAATGCCTAATTTTTTGCATTCGACGACAGTTGTTCCCGTCCCGCAGAACGGATCGAGTACAGTTTGATCGGGTCGAATCGCAAAATCTTCGAGGTGTTTCTGAACTAAATGTGGCGGAAACGATAATACAAAGCGATACCAATCGTGAGCGGCACGATCGTGATCTCGAATGTGATTGAGATCAGAACTACGCCGCTGACGACGCGCTCGCATAGGATGAATGGGTAAATCGGGGATAGTAGGCTGATAATATTCCAACGGATTCAACAAGCGCGCTTTAGCACTGAATTGTAGAAGAGCGATCGATTTCTGGCAAGATTTTGCTTAGCGGCAACAATAACACAATGCTGCATTCGAGAACATTGCCAGAAATGCCGCAAAATTAGAGTTTCAGCGACCTTAAAAAGGGAGCGATCGCGCAAATTTAATCAGTTCATCAACCCTTGCGATTTCTGTTTCATCTTCGCGAGAATGTTGTAGAAACCATTGGCGCGAGAGGGGGTCAGGCTCACATCAAGTCCAGTTGCTTTGATAAAGTCAGGTGAAAGATCGATAACTTCTTGCGGGGTTAAACCACTTAAACCTTCCACTAAGAGAGCAACTAAGCCTTTGACTAATTGCGAGTCTGAGTCTCCCTGAAATTGAATTTTGTCATCTTCTAAATTCGCAACGACAAAGACTTGAGAGGCACAGCCAGCGACTTTATTTTCTGGTGTTTTTTCCGCTTCTGGAAACGGTTTGAGGCGTTGCGCCAGAGTGATCAAAAGTTCGTATTTGCGTTTCGGATCAGTCGATCGAGCGAGACGTTGCACAATACGATCGAGTGCGGGTGGAAGTTGGGCGGATGACAGTGACATAACTCACGACTATCTAAGTCTTTGTTACTTAATTGTAATCTGTTCGGTTCGATCGTAGGTCAAATCTCCAAGGTCTGGGAGAACTTGGAGATCTGACTTCAACCCGATTGGAACATCAACCTAGCGCATGGAATCCGCCAGGTTGATGAGAGTCACAATTTTATGAGCGTCACAATTTTATGAGAGCCTCATTGCCGTCCCAAAGTTTTGCGTCCAGTAACCGTCATAGTAGCCCACTCCGATTTCTTGGAGATTGGGGTCGAGAATGTTTTGGCGGTGTCCGGGGCTATTCATCCAAGCTGTAACAACATCTTGAGCAGTCGGCTGCCCAAATGCGATGTTTTCTGCGGCTCTGGAATAGTTGTAGCCTCCTGCCCGCATACGATCCCAAGGTTGGGAGCCGTCGCGACCTTGATGGCTGAAATAGTTATTGCCTGCCATGTCTTGGCTATGTTTTTCAGCCACATCATTCAGGGTGAGATTGAGGCTCAAAGGAGCTAAGCCAAACTGTGCCCGTTGTTGATTGGTCAGATCGAAAACCTGTTGTTCAAATGCACCAAAGCCTGCATTGGTGGATTGAACAGGGGCAGGAGGAGCGGGTTGCAGAGGGGGAGGACTGCTGGATTGGGATGGAACCGGGGTAAGGTTCGATCGAGTTGTGAGTTGAGTTTGGAAGCGTCCACCGAAGGCGGCTTGGTTTGCTTGCAGTATTTGATTCAGATGGTCAACTGAGCGAATAATCATGTTGATTTTCCTTGAATGACAATATGCAGAAAGCAACCTCATGCCAAATTTGACCTCGCATTGAGATCTGACGAAGATTGGTTTCCTGGGGCGATAAGCTCGATCGCCGATTAGACAACTGTGAAAACTTGCCTGAGTCTGAATAAGGTAAGACTCAATGAGGGAAGGAACACAATAAAAACCTGATTAGAGGATTGCTCGTACAGACTTATGGATTTAGAGTTCGTTGACAATGTACTGAGCAACAGTGTGATCAATATTGCGGTGGATGCACGGGGGTTAATGTAAAAGGAAAGTAAACTCTGTCTTTTGGCATATGTGCTACTTCTAATTTTGGAACAGGGTTACTTGCGGGAATTTGGGGGTCAAATTGGAAATTGACCCTAGAATCTAACTTCTAAGGTCAAGCTAAAATGTGCCAGTTGTTAATCTGATCGAAATTAGAGATGCGATCGTACACTTTTTCTTCATCGCAGCTTTAAACACGTCGAGGATACAGGTAATTATTTTGTTTCCATCCAGTTATTGCCTGATCGAATATCAACCACTAAAGGCACGCTCAACGAAACGGCATTTTCCATTACGGACTTAATTTTGGGCTGTAATTCTTGCCAAGCATCCGGTTCGACTTCAAACACCAATTCATCATGTACTTGCAAGAGCAATCTCGCTGGATAAGCTTTCAACACTTCATGTAAGTTCGCCATTGCAATTTTGATGATGTCAGCGCTAGACCCTTGAATCGGTGCATTTGCAGCGGCTCTGAGAGCTTGAGCTTCAAATTGGTCACGCAGCTTGATCTGATCGAGTTTAATCGTGTCAGGTGATGTGCCCCGCAGTTTGAGAAGTGACTCAGACGTGAAATTAAAATAGCGTCGTCGCCCTTTGATCGTTTCAACATAGCCATTGGCGATCGCTTCTCGTTGCATCTGCTGCAAATACTCGAAAACGCGGGAATAGCGATCGTTAAATCGTTCAATAAAGGTCTTCGCCTGAGAGGTTGGAACGCCTGCTTCTCGCGCAAATCGCTGCGCTCCCATGCCGTAAATCACGCCGAAGTTAATAATCTTTCCGAGCCGCCGTTCTTCTGAGGAGATTTCATCTTTCTCCATTAATAGTCGAGCAGTGAGAGAGTGAACATCTTCATTGTTGCGATAGGTCTCCAGCAAGACAGGCTCTTGGCTCAGATGCGCTAAAATTCGCAACTCGATTTGAGAATAGTCTGCCGCAACCATAAGCCACCCGTCTTCAGGAATGAACGCCTTACGGATTTGACGACTAAATGCCGTCCGAATCGGAATGTTCTGCAAGTTAGGATCAGACGAGGATAGCCGACCTGTAGAAGTGACTGCCTGATTGAAATCGGTGTGAACGCGATCGGTCTTCGGATTGATCAAATTTGGCAGCGCATCGACATAGGTTGATTTCAGTTTTGATAAGGTGCGATGTTCCACGATCGCATCGACTACGGGAT
Source organism: Leptolyngbya sp. GGD (assembly GCF_026735145.1). Taxonomy (NCBI): domain Bacteria; kingdom Bacillati; phylum Cyanobacteriota; class Cyanophyceae; order Leptolyngbyales; family Leptolyngbyaceae; genus Leptolyngbya; species Leptolyngbya sp. GGD. The sequence goes on along the minus strand of NZ_JAPQKE010000002.1, from coordinate 625,328 downwards.
GATCGCCTTGTAATTTCTCCAGGGTTGCAGCATCGGTAGAATACCCTGTTTTCGTTTTGCGAGATTTCTTTTTATCGAGTCCTAGTTTTTCAAATAACAACTCACTCAATTGTTTCGGAGAACCGAGACTAAATTTCTGATTTGCCGAGGCATAGGCGCGTTCTTCGATCGCAGCTAGTTCTGTCTCTAAGGATTTTGAAAATTGGACGAGATAATCTCGATCGATTCTCACCCCGGTCGCTTCCATCTCAGCTAAAACAGGCTCTAAAGGCTGTTCAATTTCTAAAAGCAGCTTGTAGAGAGCAGGAATGGCTTCAAGTTCCGATCGCAGAAGTGGAACTAATCGAAACACAGTGTAAACATCCATTCCGCAATAGTCTGCGACCGCAGGAATGGCAATATCAGCAATGGTTTTACCTTTGGGAACGAGATCAGTATATTCTTTTGCATGAATTCCTAAATTGCGATATCCGAGATCGCTAAGTTTATGACTCGCTTCAGGATTAAGAACATAGCTGGCTAACATTGTGTCGAACACAACACCAGCCAGTTCGATTCCTTGAAACCGAAACACTAAGCGATCGAATTTTGCATTCTGGAATGACTTCGGATATTTCACGTCTTCAAGAATGGGACGCAGCGCTTCGAGCACGATCGCTTTATCGAGATTTGTGCCTTCGATATGACCGATCGGAATGTAAGCCATCGCATCGGATTCTGCACCCCAACAGCACCCAATTCCCACTAAATCAGCTTTAATCGGATCAAGATCGGTCGTTTCAGTATCCCAAGCGATCGTTTCTTTTGTCGTTTTTAAGCGATCGACGAGTTCTTTTAGTTTCGCTTCTGTATCAATAATTTGTGGAGTAATCTCAACTAATTCAAACTTTTCAGCATTTGCCGTATCTTCTGCGCTGAAAAACCATACATCCTCATCTGTATATTGTTTAACAACAGGTGTATTCGTTGCTGATTTTGCTGCACTTTCTGTTGTACTCAATTCGCCACTGAGTTGTCGCTTCCATTTCTCGATCTTGTTATAAAACGATTTGAATTCTAATCGTTCGATTAATGGCAGGAGTGTTTCTTCATCAAATCCCTGAAGTTTACAATCAGCCGGATCAATTTCTAGGGGCACATCTAAGTGAATTTGCGCCATCCATTGAGAATGCCGCGCGGCATCGATTCCTTCTTCTAATTTCTTTCTGACTGCACCTTTGATTTCATTGATCGAGGCGTAGACATTTTCTAATGATCCATATGTTTTGAGTAACTGACTTGCCGTTTTCTCTCCAATCCCTTTTACACCAGGGATGTTATCGGATGTATCGCCACAAAGCGCTTTGAAATCTACGACCTGAGAAGGCAAAACCCCTAGCTTGAGTTTCACCTCTTCTACTCCAAATTCTTTCGGAGGCGGTGCGCCTTTGCCATAGCTGGTACTCATATATAAGATCTTGACTTTTTCGTCTGGATCAACCAGTTGAAACAAATCTCGATCGCCACTCAAAATCTTCACGTCGAAGCCTTCTTGACTGGCTCGCCGCGCCATCGTTCCGATTACATCATCCGCTTCGTATCCGGGGACAACGACGATCGGTAAATTCATCGCCTTCAAAACTTCTTGGAGATTATCCAGATCTGGCTTAAAGTCTTCCGGCGTTTCAGGACGACCCGCTTTGTAAGTCTCGTCTGCATCATGGCGATACGTTGCGCCTCCTAAATCAAACGCGATCGCTAAATAATCCGGCTTTTCTGCTTCCACCGTTTCGAGCAAGGCTTTAAGAAAACCGTAAGATACACTCGTCGGAATGCCAGATTTTGTTCGCAATCCACCATCGCGACCTTTCGCAAACGCATAATAGGCGCGAAATGCCAGCGAATGACCATCGACGAGAACGATTTTAGGGGAAGAAGTAGCGCTCAAAATATCGACTAACCAAAAAAGACAGATCTTATTGTAGCGATCGAACGCGAGTTAGACCCTCTGCTCAAGGTTAGCTTCCAAATTGGGCAACAAGGTTTGGTTGATTAATTCTTCGAGAGTCTGAAACTCTTCGGAATTCAGGTTGCCTTGACGATAAGTCTGATAACAATGCTGCAACGCCCACTTCACAGATTCGCGATCAGCGCGACGTTTGGCAGCCGTGCGAGCCGAAAACAGCGTGGGGTAATTTTGGCGATCGCTGACCGCCAAACGACAGCCGGGAAGCCAGCAATTGAAGATGTACCCCTCTGCGTCAGTCAAAATCTCAATGAGCCAGCCGTGATATTTTTCTTCAAACATGGTCAGAGTTGAAATAGCGAGCGGTGAAGGGAGGGCAAGCCTTGACATAAAAAACCTGCTCGCAACGAATCAAGCGAAACTCGTTACGAACAGGTGAGAAACTTCGGTTGATTTAGTTTGCGACTGCAATTTCCTCATTCACGGAGAGTGCAGCGCTTCCCTTTCCCAGCGACCGAAGCTCTTGCGTCGTTTGAACGCAAAGAGATTTCCCAGATTTCTCTGAATTCAGAATACTCAATTCGGGTGAAATTGCGGGGGAGAATTCGGGGAGTTTTCGGGGAGACAAAAAAGCGACATCTATCAAGAGTCAGATTATTGGGATCAACAGGGTGAGATCTGAATTTTGAAGAAGCAGAAAAAACCGAGGGCTGGAGTTGATGCTGTCGTTAATAAAGTTCTCATAATCGAACACCGTGTTTCTACGTAGATTTTTCTCAGGGTAAATACTGAAATATCAGCCAGGAAAATTGGTATCAAAAGCGATCGCTTTCGCAGAAAATTTAACCTCTAGCTCTCGAAAATGCGATGAGACTTAGGTTTTAGAAGATACGCAGCTAGAGAAAAGTTGAGCGTTCCCGCTAAATCATATCTTCAAGATTCTCTTAAGAAGGTTGTCATTCTCCGTAAATACCAGTAAGCTCTTAAATAAGTTAAGTCGTGTGTACCAGCATCTATCGCTTATCCTAATCAATCAGAATTTTGATCGATCGCTGTTGCGGCAATATCAGGGGCTTAGATTAACTCAAACGAATCTAAAACAGGGTTGCACTTCCACTCGCCTAAGAATATGTGGTTTCAGAGTCCTGAGATCAGGCTCAAACTTGCCATGCATTCAAATCTAGGGCGAAAAAGATGAAAAATCCTTGAAGTTGTGATTCAGCGCCATGGTCAAATCTTATCCCAGCCTGCATCCTCACCGATTACTGCTTCGTCTCATTCATCAGCGTTTGACGGGATGCTTGAAAGTCGAAACCAGTATTGCGGACTGGTCAATCTACTTCAGTGAAGGCGAACTGACCTTTGCCACCAGTTCTCTTAGCCCATTTGAAAGACTAGATCGGCATTTGGGGCGGTTGAGTCAGCATATTCCCACCCTAGGCGGTGCAGTACGATCGCAGGTTCGTGCTTTGTTCGATCGTAAGCCGCTCACTAATCACAGTCGGATTAGCCCGGATTATCAAGCGATTTTAAGATTAGTCGAACAACAATATCTATCGATCAGTGAAGCCCAACAGTTGATCAAGCAGTTGGCTCAAGAAGTGCTCACCGGATTTTTGATGCTGTATGAAGGTGAAACTCAAGTCATTGAACGTGCAGAGTTTGATCCCTATCCAGAGCTTTGCCGAATTGAGCTTTTGCCGCTCCTTGCACAACGGTATCAGCCTGCTAAAACAACGGCAACGATAGTTCGTGATCGAGCAGTTGGCGATCGAACACTTGGAGATCGAACAGTTGCTGTTGCCCCAGTGATGGAGCGTCCGATTCAGACTTTAGAAGTTCCCTCAAAGCCTGTTCAAGCCTGTACACGATCGTACAAAATCATTTGCATTGATGATAGCCCCTCAATTTTGCAAGCGATCCAGAGCTATCTTGACGAGCAGTTTACGGTCTTCATGATTCATGATCCTCTCAAAGCCGTCATGCAAATCATGCGGCAGAAGCCGGATCTGATTCTCTTAGATGTAGGGATGCCGAACTTGGATGGATATGAGCTTTGTTCGATGTTGAGACGACATCCCGGTTTTCAAGCAACCCCGATCATCATGGTGACTGGACACACTGGATTCATCGATCGAGCCAGAGCCAAATTAGTGGGAGCGTCTGGATATTTAACAAAACCGTTTACGCAAGCTGACCTACTTCAAACTGTAGCTCAGTATCTTCCAACAAGAGGATAGAGAGAAATACAGGAAGCATCTCCCCACCTCCCCACTCCCCACCTCTCTGCTCCCCACTCCCACCTTTACCCCGCCTAGGCTTTACTAACCGATGATGAGTACAGTTTTAATTGTCGAAGATACCCCGTCAGAACGTGAGCTTCTCAGCCACTACTTACAAGAAAGCGGTTACATCGTGATTGAGGCTGTGAGTGCCAAAGAAGCACTCGACAAAGTTGCAGAACAGAAGCCTGATGTTGTCGTGACGGATGTCGTCATGCCCGGAATGAGCGGCTTTGCACTCTGTCGGGCACTCAAAAAACATCCCGTAACCGAAGATGTCCCAATCATTATTTGCACTTCCAAAAACCAAGATATCGATCGACTTTGGGGGATGAAGCAGGGCGCAGATGTCTACATCACGAAACCATTCACCCGTGACCAGTTTATCCGTGCTGTTCAATCTGTAGGAGGCTGAAGACATGCAAAGTTCAGCAATTACTCTGCGCCCAATCCCAGATCGCTTGGGGCAGATGTATCTCAAATTTGATTTGGGTGCAAAGATTTCTGTTGTCGTTCCAATGACTTATGTGCGAGAAGCGATTTCTCGATCGCTGCAACAACTCACCCCTATGCCTGATATGCCATCTTATGTGCTGGGACTGATGCATCGTCAGGGACAGGTGATGTGGGTGATTGATCTGGCGAATCTACTCGATGTTGGCGGAATTCCTGCCCCGATTCATTCTCCAGTATCCGCACAGGATTTGCTAATTCTGCGGGTCGGTTCTACCTCTTTTGCGATCGCCGTTCAACACATTCATGGCTCCATCTGGTTTCCCGCTGCCGATATCCAGCCTTCACTCAGTCATGCAACTGCAAGATTCTCACATTACTTAAGCGGGTGTGTGTTGCAAAAACAGGAAGTGTTATTTGTCTTGGATGCTGAAGCGATCGTTCAGTCGCCGAACTTTCAGCCTCAAGCTTAAACCATCAAGCTTCAACAATATTGCCCGATTCACGTTCTCCCCAAGATACTTACTTGACTCATGGTTGATCAATTGTCTTCTACAAATTCAAGAGTGTTCCCGACTCAATCTGCCTATACAATGGCGGATGCTGCGCGATTGAAATCACGCCGCGCCTTGCCCGACTGGCTCAATCGCATGAGCTTAAAGCAGAGAACTGCACTCTTAGCGGTTGTACTCAGTACAGTTCCGATTGCGACGATGGGCGCGATTAATTACGTTCTCGCGGATCACGCAATCACACAGCAAGTGACTGGCGCACAGCAATTAGCTGCAACTCGACTGAGCGATTTGATCAGTCGATACATGTCACAGCGCTATGCAGAAGTTCAAGCGTTGGCAAACTTCCCATTGCTGAGCGAAACTACTCCCCGGAATGCAACCAGCCAAGCAGATAGGAATGCTGCCCTCACCCGCATCGCTCAAGCCTATGGCAACTACAGCGATGTTGCCATCTTTGATCTCGATGGCAATGTGCTTGTGCAAGCGGGCGATCGCTCAAATTCCAATCAAATCGGTCAAGCTTACTTTCAAGAAGCCATTCGCAATAACCGTGCTGGAATTAGTCAACCGATGATAAGCGCGGATGGAAAACGCACTGAAGTCTTTCTCACAGCTCCAGTGCGAGATACTCAGACCGGAAGAACAATTGGGATTGTGCGGGCGACCTTACCACTCGAGAAAATGTCTGACCATCTCGTGACCTACACGCTGATTGGGCGAGAATACAGCATCATTGATCCAGCGACAAATCGAGTCATTCTCACCTCGCGTCCAGAGCGCTTTAATCAAGAAGCGCCCGCCATATTTCCTGAATTTTCGCAGATTGCATCTGCGGCAAAAGTGAATACAAGATCGGTGAGTGAATCTCAAGGAGCGTACATTTTCACGTATAGTCCTTGGACAAAGTTAGACAATCTGCCGGAACTAAACTGGCATTTGGTACTCGGGAACAACGTTGAGAATGCCTTTAAGAGCCGTAAAACTCTGCTCATTGCTTTAGCGACGAGTAGCGTGATTGTAACTGTGATTGTCGGTTGGATTGCAATGATCCTAGCAAATCGCCTCACTCGTCGAATTGTGTCAGTTGCAAAAGCTGTGCAGCGCATTGGGCAAGGGCAACTCGATACGCGACTGCGAATGGTTGGTGATGACGAGATTACCTTGCTCGGGAGCAATATCAATTACATGGCAGGGCAACTGCAAAAGCTGATCTTTGAACAAACGCAGACCTCACAGAACTTGCAGCGATTGAATGAAGCAACTTTCAATATTCGCAAGACTTTAGACTTCAATTTGATTATGCAAGCGGGGGTCAATGAAGTTCGCAAGCTCATTGATGTCGATCGCTCAATTGTCTACTTATTTGATGAGCACTGGAAAGGTCGAATTGTCGCAGAATCTGTTGGGTTAGAGTTTTCCGCAGCCTTAGGCACTCAGATTACAGATCCCTGTTTTGCAGAGCATTTCATCGAGAAGTATCGGAAAGGGCATGTGCAAACGATCTCGAATATCACAGATGCAGATCTCGACCCGTGCTATCGCGGGCAGTTGGAAGCGTTCCAGGTGAAAGCTAACATTGTTGCTCCAATGGTTGTCGATGGCAATTTGATCGGGCTATTAGTTGGGCATCATTGCACAGCTCCGCACTACTGGGAGTCTTGGGAAATTAACTTGTTCACTCAGATTGCAGTGCATTTAGGCAATGCGCTGGAGCAAGTAAAGCTCACCGAGCAGCAGCAGCGAGTGACAAGTATTCAAGCCCTAGCAGAAGAACGTCAGCAAACTCAAGAAGCCTTACAAACTCAACTCCTGCAACTGCTGCGCCATGTAGAGCGGGCGGCCATGGGAGATTTGACTGTGCGGGCGGATGTGACAACGGGCGAGATTGGGACGGTGGCAGACTTCTTTAACTCGATCGTAGAAAACCTCCAGCATTTAGTCGGGCAAGTGAAAGAAGCGTCGCTCCAGGTCAATTCTTCACTCGGGAGCCACGAATATGCCGTGCGCGAGTTGGCGCATGATGCGCTGAAACAGGCGGAGGAAACCTCGGCAACTGTTCAATCGGTGCAGAAAATGATGGAATCGATCGAAGCGGTGGCTCAAAGTGCGCAGAAAGCTGCAGAAGTCAGTCGAACGGCAGCCGTGACCGCAGAAACAGGTGGAACTGCAATGGAGTTGACGGTACAGCAAACCTTAGGATTGCGGCATACGATCGGAGATACGGCGAAGAAAGTCAAACGGTTGGGAGAATCTTCGCAGCAGATTTCTAAAGCGGTCTCGTTGATTAATCAAATCACGGTTCAGACGAACTTACTTGCGATTAATGCTGGAATTGAAGCAGCACGAGCGGGCGATGACAGCCAGGGATTTGCAGCGATCGCGGAAGAAGTCGCGGCGCTAGCCGCACGGGCAGCGGACGCAACTCATGAGATTGAACAGTTAGTTGCAGGGATTCAAAGAGAAACGAATGATGTCGTCGAAGCGATGGAAGAGGGAACATCTCAGGTCGTTGAGGTGACGCACTATGTCGAAAACGCGAAGCAAAGTCTAGAACAGATTGTCTCTGTCTCGCATCAGATTGATCAGTTGGTGCAGTCTATCTCAACGGCGACGGTTTCCCAGGTTGAAACGTCTCATACGATTACGAATTTGATGCAGGATATTGCTCAGATTGCAGAGCGGACTTCTGATTCGTCGGTTGAGGTGTCGAATTCGTTGCGGAAGACGGTAGACATTGCTCAAGAACTTCAACAATCGGTTGGGACATTTAAGGTGAACTAGTTGTTTGTCAAGTTGAGCCTGATTCACCTGACTGAACTCCTAGACATTTCGAGAACCTAAATTTTCAAACCCACATCAAACTTTCAATCTTGACCTATGCCAAACGAAAAGGAAAACGAAATCCGGCGGCAGTTTCTAGATGAAGCACAAGAATATATTACGAGCTTGGAAGCTTCGATTTTAGAAATTTCTCAGACGAGCAATGCGACGACTATCAATGCGGCACTCCGAGTCACGCACTCGCTCAAAGGAGGAGCCGCAATGATGGGCTTTAAGTTACTCAGCGAGCTAGCGCATCATCTAGAAGATGCGCTGAAAGTCTTTAAGATCAACGATAGTACCTTACCAGATGCGGAAACTGGGCACTTGTTGCTGCTAGCTGTAAGCTGTCTCTATCAGATTGTTGATTTTGAGCGCTATGGTGAAGCAATTAATCCAACTTGGATTAGTAAAGAAGTTGAGCCAATTTTCACAGCACTGCGATCGCGTTTAGGCGATCCTCAAGATGAAACGGCTGCATCCGTTTTGTCGATGGAGAACAATCAAGACTTAGTTCCTTTGCTGTTTGAAACAGAAGTCGAAGAATGCCTTCAGCGTCTTGAGACTGTCCTTGACAGCCCGAATCAGTCTTGCCTGCGCGAAGAAGCAACCTTACTCGCACAAGAGCTAGGCGGATTAGGCGAGATGTTGCAGCTGCATGATTTTAGTCAGCTTTGTGACACGATCGAGCAACAGATTGCTACCGCTTCAAATGATTTACTCATTCCTGTTGCACGAGCTGCACTGCAAACTTGGCGACGTGCACAGGTTTTAATTTTAGCAGGGCAGCTTGATCAGATTCCTCTGGAAATGGATGCAGTTGAAATTAATCCAACGATCCCTGCACAAGTTGTACAAACGATTTCGGCAACGGCTGACGTGGAAGACCCCAACACCACTGTGAGAGTTTCACTGCGTCAGTTGAATCATTTACAAGATTTGTTTGGTGAATTGACGATCGATCGCAACGGGCTGGATCTGAATTTGAAACGCCTCCGAGGTCTAATCCGCCAGTTGTCTCAACGACTTCAGACGTTACAGCATGTCAATTATGAGCTAAGAACCGTTTACGATTCTGTTGCTTTGACAAACGCCCCTGTTGCCGTTGCATCTGTGAGAAGTAGTTCGCTACTCACAGAGTTTGATCGGCTAGAAATGGATCAATACACAGACATTCATTTGCTCTCTCAGCAAGTCATCGAAACGATTGTGCAATTGCAGGAAGTTGCAGATGATCTCAGTTTAGGCTTAGACGAGACTGAGCAGAATGCTCGAAATTTAACAAAATCCTCAAAGCAACTGCAGTCTGGGTTTACGCGCCTGAAGATGCGACCTTTAGCAGAATTGGTCGATCGCTTTCCGCGAGCCTTGCATGACTGGTGTGTGGAATATGGCAAGCAGGCAAAATTGACGATCACAGGAGAGTCGATTTTGCTCGATCGCAGTGTGATCGAAACGCTGCAAGATCCTTTACTGCACCTGCTGCGAAATGCCTTCGATCATGGAATTGAAACGCCGGAAGCTCGAATTGAGCGAGGTAAATCTCCAGAAGGTCGGATTGAGATTCAAGCCATGCAGCAAGGCAATCGGACGTTGATTACAGTTCGAGATGATGGCGAAGGCATTGCGATCGACAAAATTCGCGATCGCGCGGCTCAGATCGGACTCGATCCGGCTCTCCTTGAAGTTGCGAGTGAAACAGAATTACTGTCTCTGATCTTTGAGCCTGGGTTTAGTACGAGCGATCGTGTCACTGAACTATCCGGGCGCGGGGTCGGCATGGATGTTGTTCGCACACATCTGCAACAGATTCGGGGCGAGATTACGATTAATACTCAAGTCGGAGTCGGCACAACCTTTACACTATCTGTTCCAGCGACGCTCTCCACTGTGCGCGTAGTCCTTGCGGAAAGTCATGGCATGTTGCTAGCAATTCCGAGTGAAGCGATTGCTGAAGTTACGATCTTTGAACCAGAGCAGGTGATTCAAACTGGAATTGGCGAAGCGATCGAGTATCAGGGGCAGCCGATTTCTCTAATTCGACTCCAGCGACATCTGAACTTCAACTGTATTCGTGCTCGGCATAGCTATGAAACACCTCCTCTGCTGCACTCTGAAAGTGTCGTCATCATCCAGCAAGGCGGAAAACTGACAGCGCTACAAGTCGATCGCTGTTGGACGGATCAAGAAGTCACTGTACGATCGCTTTCCAACCTCTTACCTCTGCCTTATGGCTTTAATGGTTGTGCAATCTTGGGCGATGGGCGCGTGGTGCCGTTGGTGAATGTTCCAGAGTTCTTATATCAGGTTACGGCTCCGCCTAGCCAACCTTCTTTACCTGCCTTATTGAGTGCGGCTTCCAGTGTTTCTTTGCCGACTTTGCCAAGTGTTCTCGTGGTCGATGATTCGATTAATGTGCGACGATTCCTAGCATTGACGCTTTCTCGATCGGGCTATCAAGTCGAAGAAGCGAAGGACGGACAAGATGCGATCGAGCGATTAGAAGCAGGTTTAGCCGTGCAAGCGATCGTCTGTGATATTGAGATGCCCAGGTTAGATGGATTTGGGTTACTAACAAAATTAAAAGCAAATCAGAAGTTCAATCATATCCCGGTGACGATGCTGACTTCTCGAAGTGGAGATAAGCATCGTCAGCTCGCGAATCAGCTTGGTGCGGCGGCTTATTTCTCCAAACCATACAACGAGCAAGTCCTGTTGCAGACCTTAGATCACTTGATTCATGCGTAAAACAAAACCCGCCTAAGCGGGTTCATCCCATTGCTGGAAATTGATTGAAAAAGTTCTGTTTACGATCGAGCATTCCAAGTCTGAGCTGCATCACTCAAAGCTTGATCAACGGTCTTCTGTTTCAGCATTGCTGCTTGCAGATTTTCGTAAATGGTTTGCTGCAAAGTCTTGATGTTCTTAATCACAGGAATCAGGACTTCTGCTTCTTTGAGTTGTCCAGCACTCACGACTCTAGCTTTGTCGATGCCAGTTGCATTCTCAGGTAATTTTGTGAAATAAGGATCTTCGGCTGCTTTTACAGTCGAAGGCAACACATTCGCCGCTTTGGCAAATTCAAGCTGATTGGCATTATTGGTCAGAAACAGTGCAAACTTCAACGCCGCATCGGGTTGATCGGTATCCCTGGGAATCGCGACATTCATCACCGCTACATTTTTCTTGCGCGTATCGCCTGTGATTTGAGGCGCAGATTCTGAAGCTTGCGCGATCGTCGGGGCATTTTTCGCGATCGATTTCAAAAATTCGGCTCCCGATGCCAAAATCGCCGTATTGCCTTGTTGATAAAGATCGATCGCATGACGATGCCCTTCGGTTAACACTTCTTTCGGCATCAAGCCATTCTGATAGAGATCCACCCAATACTGAAACGCCGCTTTCCCTTGAGGCGAATTAAAAGCTGCTTTGCCCTGGTCATCAACCAGCTTCACTCCCATTTGCACAAAGGATTCCATCACTTCACCAGAATCACTAGGAACAACGGTTGCGAAAAAGGCGTATTTTCCAGTTTTCTCTTTGATCTGCTTTGCGGCTTGTGCAAGTTCAGCGTAAGTCGCAGGCGGTTTTGTAATGCCTGCTTTTTTCAGCAGATCCGTGTTGTAAATGGCAACGCGCGTCGTCAGATACCAAGGAATCCCAAACGTTTTGCCATTTAAGGTGCTCGCTTGCCAAATTCCAGGAAAATATTGATTTTTTACATCGGCTGGAATCTTCTCATCAAGCGTCATCCAGGCATTGCGCTCAGCAAGCTGTGAGGCAAATCCAGGATTGAGATTGACAACATCCGGAGCCGTCTTTGCCGCAACCGACGTTAAAATTTTTCGCTCCATTTCTGCCCAAGGCACATCTGTCCAGCGAACTTTAACGCCAGGATTTTCCTGTTCAAACTTTGCAAACAAAGATTTGAAATAGTCATCAAACTGCGGACTCAGTTGCATTGTCCAAAAATCAATTTGCCCTGTGGCTGAAGTCCCCGCATTTGGCGTACCTCCGCCACAACTCACCAGCCAACTGAGGACAACCCCCAATAGCGAAAAAATCGCAAATGTCTTCCAAGTTCTACTTTGACGCATGAATTTGATCAAAAAATGACAGGACTCGATTGTAGTTCATCACTTTACCGAGTCCTGTCATTTCTTGAAACCGCAATGGCTTAGTTCGCGCCTAAATAAGCTGCTAGATCTTCAGACCCCCCAATCAAGTTGCCTTCAACGAAGACTTGCGGAACCGTTGAAGCACCCGTGACTGCTCGTAAAGTCCGAGGGCTAGCATCGCGCCCTAAAACAATTTCTTCGTAGTCGAATCCGCGATCGCTCAGCATCTGCTTCGCTTTTGCACAGAACGGACAACCAATTTTAGTAAACAGTGAAATTGCTTTGGGCTTCTCGGCTGTTTCATTGATGTATTTCAGCATCGTGTCGGCATCCGATACTTTGAATGGATCGCCCGGTTCTTCGGGTTCGATGAACATTTTCTCGATCGTGCCATCTTTCACCAGCATGGAATACCGCCAGGATCTTTTCCCAAATCCCAGGTCGCTTTTATCGACCAACATGCCCATGCCATCTGTGAATTCGCCGTTCCCATCCGGAATCATCCGAATGTAGTCTGCGTTTTGATCTTTGCACCATTCATTCATGACAAATGCATCATTGACAGAGATGCATACAATGTCATCGACTCCATTCGCTTTGAACACTTTTGCCAGTTCGTTATAGCCAGGAACGTGCGTAGATGAACAGGTTGGGGTGAAAGCTCCGGGAAGTGAGAACACAATCACGGTTTTTCCTGCAAATAACTCGTGAGTGGTCACGCTGACCCACTCATTGTTATCTCGAGTGCGGAACGTGACATCTGGAACTTTTTGCCCTGAGCGATCGACGAATGCCATAACTTTTTTCCTAGCGGTTATTAACTTTACTCTTAAATCGTACTCGGAATGACTTCGAGTTGTCAAGAAAAAAGATGAACGTGTGTAGCAGTCGTAGATTCGGGTAGGGATGGAGCGCCATTTCCCCGACTCTCCACTCCCCTAACGTGCAAGATCCTCATCAATCCATCAGAAGTGATAGAGTACGAGCGTTCATTCCGATCAGCCCGAAGCCAGACAGTAGCAAGAGATTCTGTCAAATTATTTGCACCAGAGTTTCTTGAGGTGTGGTAACTATAGATTGGCTTTCTATCTCTGTTCGAGCCGATGACTCAAGCCCCTGATCCAAATAATCGCCCCCAATCTCCTGCCCGTCGCCGGTTGTGGCTCACGCTGCTTGGACGAGTCGGACTCCCGATCGCAGTTCTGGGTGCAGTCGGAATTGCGTACGGAATTTGGTATGGGTCAAAATTTGTACAAGAAGATCTTGCGCCGCTCGTTCAGAATAACTTGAGTGAATTGCTCGATCGTCCGGTGGAATTAGGACGAGTTGAGCGCTGGTCACTCACCGGATTACAGTTTGGCAAAAGCTCGATTCCAGCCACGAAAAATGATCGCGATCGCGCCTCAGTCGATCAGGTACAAGTCGGATTTAATTTGCTGCAAGTCTTGTTGGCTCGCAAATTGAACTTGGATATCACCTTGATTCAGCCGGATGTGTACTTGGATCAGGAGAAAGATGGAGCCTGGGTTAAAACTCAGATCAAAGCCCAGGAAGAAGAAGGATTTATCAAAACTGAGCTTCAGAGAATTCGCTTCAAAGATGCCAATGTAGAACTCGATCCATTTCCAAAAGCTCGTCAGCAAAGAATTCCCGTCACATTGACGCAAGTTGAAGGCGTGGCGAATTTCTTTGATAACAGTCGTCGGATTGCTTATGACTTAGATGGCAAATCGACAAAAGGTGGCGAGTTTGATATCAAAGGCGAAACCATTGTCAAAAACGGCTTGAATTCTAATCTCGACATTCGAGGACAGAATTTTTCAGTCACGGAGATCGATCGCTTAGTCAAACTTCCGATTAATTTACCGCAAGGTCGAGCAAATGGGGCGGTCAATGTTCAGATCCGACCCGATCAGCGCACGATCGTCAAAGGCAGCGCTAGTTTCAAAGATGTGACCGTTCAGATTCCACAACTGCCTCAAGCGTTTGCAAAGTCAGCCGGAAACTTACAGATCGATGACACCTTAATCACACTTGAGCAAGTCACCTCTCAACTTGGAAAAATTCCAATTACAGGGAACGGCAAAATCGATACTGAGAAAGGCTTCAATGTTGCTGCGAATGTAAAGGCAGTGAGCATTGCAGATTTCTTTGACACGTTCAACGTCGAACTGCCTTTTGCGGCGGCTGGTGAAGCAACCGCAGAAGTAAAAGTGACAGGAGCCATTGACGCTCCCGTGATTACAGGTCGAGCGAGAACAACGAAAATCGCCAGCGTCGATCGCATTAATCTCACACAAGCAAGCACTGATTTTCGTCTAGATAGCAAAACTCTCAATCTCGCTCTGAATAACATTCGAGCGATTCCCGAAGTCGGCGGAGAAGTTGTGGCAAGTGGTGCGCTGGATCTAAATGCACCCCAGTCGATCGCAGTCAATTATCAAGCTCGCAACCTGCCTGGCGATGCGATCGCGAAACTCTATAATTCTGGAACTTTACCGATCACAGTTGGACGGGTGAATGCCCGTGGGCAGGTGATTGGACGCTTAGATCAAGTGCAGACAATCGCTCAGTTTCAAGCCCCCGAAGCCACTTATCCAGGCGTGGGTGAAGTGGTCGTGACAGGCGGCAATACGATTGTCCGCAATGCTGTGTTCCAAGTTGCAGGCGGAACGGTCACGGCTCAAGGTCGAACGTTGAATGGACGTTGGCAAGGAACTGTGCAAGCCTCGAATGTGCAAGCAAGCCAGTTTTCGCCTCAGATTCAGGGTGTCATTAATGGAAATGCTCAGCTTGCTGGATCATTAACGAATGTTAGCCCAGAAAATATTCAGGCACGGGGACAAGCTCGACTGACCAATGGGAATAGTTTTATCAATGCTGACTTTAATGCGATCGCGGGACGATGGCAGGCAGACACTCAGATTGCGGGCATTGCACTGAGACAGTTTTCACCAGATCTGCGAGGAGATCTAAGTGGGAATGTCAGAGTTGCAGGATTGATCAACGATCTGCGTCCGAATGCAATTCGCGCGGATGGACAAGTGAGATTGTCTCAAGGCATTTCATTGATTGATCAGCCGCTTGTGGCGCAAGTCAACTGGGATGGTCAGAAGCTTAACATTCCCCAAGCAACGGCTCCAGGATTTCGTGCAAATGGCACGATTTTGGCAAATGTGCAGGGAACTCCTCAAATCACAGGCTTGGATTTGAACATTCGAGCCACGAACTATGCGCTGTCTAATCTGCCAATTCCCCGTCCGCCTGTGACGCAACTGACGGGTGCAATCGATTTAGTCGGACGAATTACGGGCACGCCGGATAGTCCAAACGTGGTGAGCAATGTTGCAGTCAAAAACTTTTCGCTGAATGGGATTACGTTCGATCCATTGCTCAGAGGAACATTAAATCTGTTACCCAGAGGCTTTGATCTCAAAGTAGCAGGCATTCAAGATCGAATTGCATTGGATTTAGATCCCACCTTCCGACCGCGATCGCTCAATGTTCAGCGCGGGGCATCGACCTTAGCCGGAAAGACCGTTGGCAATGTTTTCCAAGTCGCGATTAATCAATTTCCGATCACTGGACTTGTTCTACCTGGAGTCAATCTTGCGCCTTATGGTGGCATCGGTGGAACTTTAGCGGGAACACTCAACATTGATCTCGACCAATTGCGCGTCTTGAATGGGAGAGCCTCGATTCAGAACTTCCGGCTCGGATCTTTCCAAACCGATGTAGCTGCAACAACGTTTGTCAATCGCAATAATGTCTTTGAATTTAGCGAGACCGTGCTGACGAGAGGAGAAAGTCAGTACAGAATTTCCGGCAATGTAGACTTGAGAACTCAACCGAGATTTAATGGTGAAATTGCCATTGCCCAAGGCAGAATCGAAGATGTACTCGGTGGCTTACAGTTCTTCGATCTGCAAGATTTTACACGGGGCGCACAGCCTCCAAGTTACGATCGCGCATCTGCTCTGAACCCTGTGCCCGTTGGCAATCCTCAAGCTCCTTTGTTCGATCAACTGCGCCGCTTTGCTGAAATCAACGAGCTATTGAAGCTCAACGCTCAAGCCATTCAGAACAATCGCATTCCTCAAATCGCTGATCTACGCGGAAACTTCGGTGGAACGATTAAAATTGCAGCTTCCCTGGATCAAGGCGTTCAAGCCGATTTTGATCTCAGAGCGCAAGCGGTTGAATTTCGCCCTTATCCCTCATTCTTGACCGTGACAGAGGGCAAGCTGCAACCGATCAACGATCGCGTACTCAAAGCGGAGAGTGTGATTGCACTCGGCAAGCTCGACAATAGCATTGTCACCTTAGAGCCTTTGAGAATTCAATCTGGGGATTCTCAAATCAATCTAACCGGGCAGTTTGGGGGCGAAACGCAGTTCGGACAGTTAGAAGCACGCAACTTACCGATCGCGGCGATTGAACCGTTCTACCCGCTGCCGCTCGGGATTGATGGCAATCTCAATGCCAGTGTCACCGTCAGTGGATCGCGGACAAATCCCTCGGCAGTTGGACAGATTCAAGTCACAGATGGTTTCCTCAACGGCAAAACAGTTGAATCTGCGGTTGGCAACTTTAGCTATACCAACTCTCGACTGAGCTTTGGCAGCAACATTGGCTTAGTTGCGACTGAGCCGATTTTGATTGAAGGCAGTTTTCCGTACCAGTTCTTACCCGATAGTGTTCGCCCTGATAGTAGTGATATCAGCCTGAATGTCAATGTCAAAAATGAAGGCTTAGCCGTGCTGAATGTCTTTGTTCCACAGCTTGCCTGGCGAGGGGGACAAGGAACCGTCCAACTGAATGTCAGTGGAACCTTGCTGCGTCCGAGAGTCATTGGATCAATTCAGGTTGCCGATGCCACAATCGAAGCAACTGCGCTGCAAGAGCCAATTACAGGCTTAACAGGCAATATTCAACTGAATGGTGATCGCTTGACGATCGACAGTTTGCAAGGACAGTTCAATCAAGGACAACTGATTGCCAAAGGAACCTTACCGATTTTTCTAGAGAGTAGTGCTGATCCAGAAAATCCGCTGCAATTAGTCCTCGATCGCTTAGCTATCAATCGTAAAGGACTGTATCAAGGCGGAGTGTCGGGTAATATCACAGTCACCGGAACTGCCTTTGCACCCGAAATTGGTGGACAAGTTGAACTGGCAAATGGACAGGTTCAACTCCCAGATAATGCTGCGAGTTCTGCTCAACCACCTGCGAGTCCTAGTCAGCCGGACAATCAGACAAATCTAACCTTCAGAAACTTAAACATTGTCTTAGGCAATCGCCTGCAAATTGTCAGCGCCCCCTTGATTAATTTTCTGGCAACTGGAACCTTGAGCGTCAATGGCACGCTGAATGCTCTCAGACCGGAAGGAACAGTGCGCCTGAGAAGTGGACAAGTGAATCTGTTTACAACGCAATTTGTATTAGAGCGAGGCTATCCTCAAACGGCGGTGTTTGAGCGCGATCGCGGACTAGATCCGATTCTGAATATTCGGTTAATTGCTTCTGTGCCAGAAGTAACGCGTAGTCGCATCGCCACACCTGGAACCGCAGAATTTACAGACGATTCACTCTTTGCTTCGAGTCTCGGCGCATTCCGAACTGTGCGAGTTCAAGCGAATGTGACAGGACCTGCTAGCCAAATCTTTCAGAATCTAGAACTCACGAGTAGTCCTAGCCGAAGCACGAGTGAGATTGTTTCACTGATTGGCGGTGGATTTGTCAATACGCTTGGACGGGGAGATAGTCCGTTAGGAATTGCTAACCTAGCAGGCTCAGCGTTGTTAACGAATATTCAAGGCTTTATTGGCAATGCGATCGGACTCAGCGATTTTCGATTGTTTCCCACGTTATTGAGAAATGAAGAGCGACGAGAATCGAGCCTTGGATTAGCCGCGGAGGTGGGAGTGGATATCACTCGCAATCTTTCTGCATCAGTATTGCGAGTGCTGACTGCGGATGAACCCACTCAATTCGGTCTTCGTTACCGCATTAACGACAATTTCCTGTTCCGAGGCTCAACAGACCTCTCTGGTCAAAACCAAGCCGTACTAGAGTACGAACTGAGATTCTAGAGGAACGTCCGGACGCGATCGACGAGTTGATTCGGTCGAATCACACCTTCGATCTTATCGACTGGCTGGGATTCCTTGAATAAAACCAGGGTGGGTAATGCTGTGATGCTGTACTGACTAGCGATTTCAGGATACTTATCTACATCGATCTTAACGATTTTTACTGTGCCGTCTAAATCGTCTTTTGCGAGATCGAGAAACCCTGACATCATTTGGCAAGGACCGCACCAAGTCGCGTAGAAGTCTACAAGAATCGGTGTCTCTGAACCCGTCAGTAATTCCTCAAAGCTGTTAAATTGCTGCTTTGTAGCCATTTGAGCCTATTTGCCTCCAATACCGTGTTCTACTACACTAGCGCGTCCAGTCAAAACCGTCTCAACAGAGAGAGTAGAGATTTATGAACGAAGAAGCACCCTAGTACTCATCTACTAAACCTGTCAAAATTTCATGCTAACAATGGCAGAGAGTTGCCTCTCTGCCATTGTGTCCAGTTCTCTACCGAAGTAGTGCTTTTACTAGCTTTGGATGTAACTGTTCGGGATCAAATTGCGGTTCATTGGGCGGATAAAGCTCTTCTTCCGCAAAAGCAAACCCGTATTCCTGACTGAGCGCGACTAGTTCTTTTGCCCGCTCACAGGTTTTCAGTTTTTCTTGGAGTTCAGCATTCGTTTTCGCGGTTTGGGCAAACGATTTGATTTGATTTGCAGCCATGTTGACCTCTTGGTTTGTCTTTCTACAAATATCGAATCGCCCCGTCCGTTTCTGATTTTAAGCAGAACTTCCAGCGATGGTGCATCAATTTCTATTAAAAAATTGCTGCTAAATCAGAAGAAGCATGAATTTCTAAAACTTAACGCCCTAATGCACCTTTGATCATATCGAGGAGACTAGTGCCACCAAACGCGATCGCGAGCAAAATCGAAGACGACAGAATAAACCCACACACACAGAGAACGAGTCCACCGAGACTAATGGCTCCGTCATCATCTAGCAAGCCAAAGCCCGTGACAAAGATCCCCATCGCTGGCAGTGTATTGGTGCCGGGAATAGGAATCATCATCGAAATTGACATCAGAGAGATTGCTAAGCCAATGACTGTGCGACCAGGAAGACTGGTACAAACCTGAGTCAAGCGCGGACGAGAAATCGATTCAATCCGTCGTAGCCAAGGCAATCCTACTTTGAGGACTTGGCGAACTTGCTTCAATGCAAAGCCATGATTCTGCCAACTGTTGGGAAACCAAGGTTGATCTCGTCCAGCTAGCAACTGTACAGCTAATAGCAACATCGCAATTCCAAAAGGAACCGAATAGCCTGGAGCCGGAATCGGGAGAGCAGATGGAAACGACAGCAGCACAAAGAGAAACCCAAAAGTACGCTCTCCTGCGAGGTCGAGAATGTCGTTCAGAGTAACTTTGACATCGCTAGAACGGTGATCGGTTGGAAGATTTGAGGAGTGAGCAATGAGTTCGCTAGCGTCAGGTTGCTGCCAACGATCGTTGTCAAAGAAAAATCTTTCAAGTTCGCTGGAAAGGGTAGCCATAAGGATTCTGCGAAGGATGGGGTGTAGTTATAAAACGCCGAGACAGACGAGACAAATCTACAAGACTTGGGCACAAACTGACCTAGCGATAGGAATATCCCTTGCAAATCTTAATTTGAAAAGATCCTTAAAGACAAAAAAGACACAATTTCGCTGATCATGCCTTGACGATAAATTCGCCGTCTTCTTCAGCAGAAATTTCCGGAGGATCTAAGGTCCAAGTCGATCTTTGATATATCCAATAAGCCGAGATCAGCATAATTCATACCGATCAATCCTATGAAATGACTGTGGCAGTTACTCAAGACAATAGCTTGACCCTAACACGACTGCCAATTTGACTTTGAGAGTCTAGCCAATGTTGATTTGGAGAAATACGATGAAATCTTTCATAACTACGATCGCTGTGTTTGGCTCTGTCTGCTCAATGCTAGTTCCTCTGGTACAGACCGAGACTGCGATCGCCTCTCCATCTCTGCTTCAGCTGAATCAATCTGTACGCATCCAGCCTCAAATCTTAGCTTTTACAGATATTAGCGGTGTTGATGGCGAAACTGAAATTCGCCAACTTGCCCAATTAGGCGTTCTCGAACCCGCTTCTGGTGGGTTTCGACCCCGATCTTCGATTACACGGGCTGAGTTTATCACTTGGTTAGTCAAGTCTTACAATGCCTTGCAAACGCACAACGTTCGCAAACCGACGCTGATTCGCCTGCCGGATCGATCTCGTTCTGCCTTTCGGGATGTTTCCCCCTCCCATCCTGCTTTTCGGTACATTCAAGCGGCTTATGATGCAGGATTTCTAGCGGGATATGAAGATGGGACATTTCGACCAGATGCGGTCTTAACCTGTGAAGAGATGATTGTCCTCAAATCGCCTGTTGATTCTCGCGGTAGTGGCAATAGCAGCCGTTCAGCCGAAAGCTTGCGGAACTTCATTCAGCGAACTAAAGGATTTCAGGATGCCGATCGCATGAGTGAGCGTTACCTCACCCATATTGCTTTTGATTTGGGCAATGCTGCGAGTGGAAGGAATTTTGAGCGCGTCTACGGGGCGAGATCCCGCTATGAACCGCAAAAAGCTGTCAGCAGAGCCGAGGCAGCCGTTGCGCTCTCTCAATTTAGACGAACTGGAACAGCCGCACAGGCGATCGAAAAGCTCAATCGCAGATAGTTCATATCCATTGAAACAGCATTGCGGAGTTACACAAAGCTGAGACAGACGATACAAATTGAAACGATTTGGGTAGGAACTGACTTGTGAGGTGGACTATCTATCGCAAGTCTGAATTTGACAACGGGAAATCGCAGTTAGAGCAATCCGGCTGAGCAACTGATGCGCGCGAAAAGGCGACAAACTCTTCCAGTGAGAATATATTGATTAGAGTTGATACCTATAGTGGCTTGCTCCCTATGAACTCCGTCGTCTTTGAAATCCTCATTATCCTGGTGCTGATCTTTGCAAACGGTATCTTCGCAATGTCAGAAATTGCGATCGTATCGGCTAACAAGATTCGACTTCAGCAGCGCGCCGAGAACGGAGACACCAAAGCAAGAACAGCACTTGCCCTAGCAGAATCGCCCAATCGCTTCCTCGCAACTGTGCAAATCGGAATTACACTTGTGGGGATTTTTGCAGGTGCATTTGGGGGAGCCACTCTGTCTGAAAAGCTCGCTGAAGTGCTGCGAACGATTCCTGCCGTTGCACCGTACAGCCAGGGATTAGCGCTCGGTATTGTTGTCGCTTGCATCACCTATCTTTCCCTCGTAATCGGAGAACTCGTACCGAAACAACTGGCGCTCAATGCACCCGAGCAAATTGCTATAAATGTTGCAAAGCCAATGCGATCGCTCTCAAAGTTCGCTGCCCCGATCGTATCTTTGCTCAGTTTGTCCAGCGATACCTTGATGCGGCTTTTAGGAGTCAGACCTTCGGAAGAGCCACCCATCACTGAAGCAGAAATTCAGGTTTTAATCAGCCAAGGAACCCGAGCAGGTACGTTTCACGAGGCAGAGCAAGAAATTGTTGAACGAGTGTTTGAGCTAGATGATCTGATAGTAGGCGCATTGATGACCCACCGCCGACAGATTGTATGGCTTGATGTGAATCTGCCAGATGCGGAAAATTTAGCGCGAATCAACAACAGTGTGTACTCACGTTTTCCTGTCTGTCAGGGAGATTTAGATACAGTTTTGGGAGTTGTGAAAGTGAAAGAACTCTTCACTCGCTCTAGCACAGGTGAATCGATCAATTTCACTACTGCTTCCAGTGCCCCCTTGTTTATTCCTGAGAACACTCATGCTCTAAAAGTTTTAGAGCTATTTAAGAAGTCAGGACAGCACATGACCTTTGTCGTCGATGAATATGGCGCGATTCAAGGATTAGTCACGCTGAATGACATTATGGAAGCGATCGTCGGTGATTTGCCGTCTGAGCATGTCGAGAATCCGCAAGCGGTGCAGCGTGAAGATGGTTCCTGGTTACTGGATGGAATGTTGTCGATCGAAGAATTCAAAGACCTCTTCGACCTAGAAGATCTACCCCAAGACGATCATCAGTATCACAGTCTGGGCGGCTTTGTGATCACGCGATTAGGACATATTCCGGTTTCTGCAGAACATTTTGAGTGGAACACTCTGCGGTTTGAAGTGATGGACATGGATGGCAATCGTGTGGATAAAGTGCTGGTGAGTCAGCGAAAAGACGGCTCATCTGCAATCTGAGACAAATTTTACTAGAAGGCAAAACCGAGCATCATCATAAAGATTCTTGAAAACATCGAACAAATTAGTAAATTTGTTCGATAGGATTGTTGAGCAATTTGAGGACAAAATCGGAGTAGTGCAGATGTCAAATGTTGCCCAAGGTCGCTGCTTATGCCAAGCTGTCAGCTTATCTACGACGAAGATGAATCATCAGATTGGAGCGTGCCACTGTAGGATGTGCAGAAAGTGGGGTGGAAGCGCTTTACTTGTGATCGACTGTGAAAGCGAGGTCAACTTTGAAGGCACTGAAGATATTAGCATTTATCAGTCCTCCGACTGGGCAGAACGCGGCTTTTGTCGAAACTGTGGTACTCACCTCTTTTACCGATTGAAGCAGAATCAACAATACTTTATTCCTGTGGGACTGTTTGATGATGCAGAGGATCTGTACTTCGAGCATCAGATTTTTATTGACGAAAAGCCCGACTACTACTCTTTTGCAAATGAAACGCACAATATGACAGGTGCGGAATTTTTTGCACAGGTTGCATCAGAGCGGCAATGAACTGCTCGATCGAATGAGTTAAAACATCTATAGCAGCCTTAGACCCGTTGCGAAGTGGGGAGTAGGGAGTGGAGAATTGTTCCTTTAGTGGCTCTCTACTCCCCATTCATTTGAGCATTCACAACTCAAACAGCAGTGCTTCGTCAATCTCAATTGAGTGCCTAAATTTAGATGGGCTTGACTTGGCTCAATTCATGACTTAACTGCTGATGAATCTTGCCGTTCGTCGCCAAAATTCTTCCGGTCTCAAGTTGCACAGGCGACTGGTCGTAAGCTGTCACGAGTCCCCCCGCTTCTTCAACTAATACAACTCCCGCTGCCATATCCCACATTGACAATCCCCGCTCCCAGTATCCATCCAATCGCCCACAAGCCACATACGCTAAATCCAACGCTGCCGCTCCATCACGACGCACGCCTTGAGTTAAGTGGGTCAAATGACAAAACTCAGCATAGTTCGTATCCGAAGTTTGACGGCGATCGTAAGCAAATCCTGTGACTAGCAGGCTCCGGTCTAATTCTTGGGTCTGAGACACCTGAATGGGTTTCCGATTTTGAGTCGCGCCTAATCCCTTTGCGGCTCGAAATAGCTCTTGATGAATCGGGTTATACACCACTCCAACCTGCGGAACACCTTCAATCAACAACCCGACTGAAACCGCCACAAAGGGATATTGATGAGCATAATTCGTCGTGCCATCGAGTGGGTCGATCGCCCAAAGAAACTCGCTTTGTCGATCGCCCATTTGCCCGGACTCTTCTGCCAAAATCGGATGATCGGGCACATGCCGCTTCAAGACGGCTAAAACTGCATCTTCCGCCGCTTTATCTGCCTCTGTGACTAAATCTCCCGGTCGTCCTTTCTCCCGGATCTCTTGGAGATTCCCCCAATACTGTTGCAAGATTGCTCCAGCGGAAAGCGCTGCTTCGGTGGCAATATCGAGAAAAATTTCCAGATGACGAGAATTCATAAATTCGTGTAATTGAACCGTCAAAATCATAGATCATACTGGGCAGTTGGTGGGGAGGGTCAGAAACAACCCAAGTAAGATAAAAACAATCTGTGATACCTCGATCGATGAATCTCGAAACTCTACTCGAACAAAATCGTTTAATTCGCGCGATCGGCTTTGACGATGCGCCTTTTATTCGTAAATCTGAGCATCCTGTGCAGATCGCTGGAGTGGTCTGTGCGGGGACTCGATTTGAGGGAATGGTTTGGAGTGAGATTCAACCGGATGGATGGGATGCGACTGAGACAATCACAAAGGTTTTACTCAACAGCAAATTTTTACCGCAACTGCACATTGTTTTGCTCGATGGGATTTCGCTGGGTGGGTTCAATATTGTGGATTTGCCAACTTTATCGAACGCGATCGCGCTTCCTTGTGTGAGCGTGATGCGCCGCTATCCCAAACTCGAAAAAGTAGAATATGCTTTGAAACGACTTCCTGACCCGGAACGTCGATTAGCCATGATTGCTCGTGCCGGGACAATCTACGAAGCTCATCCGTTTGTCTTTCAAGTTTGTGGTGCAACTCCAGAAATTACAGCAAAAGTGCTCACGCGAGTCACGGATCGAGGGCATGTTCCTGAACCTTTGCGACTCGCACATTTGATTGCTTCTGCTGTGATTAAAGGTGAAAGTGGCAAGCAAGCATAAGTTTGAGAGATGGGAAGTTAGCGGCGGAAGCTGAGGTTATCGCTGGTGCTGCCGCCATAGTTTTCAGTAGTCAAGCCATACATCAATCAAAAGCTGATAGACTATTTGAACTACTCTCTCAAGATAGTCCGTGGTCAAAAAAGCTGATATTGGTGGTAAACGTCTCATTAGTCTGGCACCGACTGCTTGGGTGCAATGGGTGACTCAGCAACCCGATGTGATTGCTCAAGAAATCCTCGGATCTGATTTTCAGTGGGTCAGCCGAGAAAATGATGTTTTGGTTAAAGCTTACAGCCCCACTCAGGGAGAGTTTCTGATTCTCAATGAGTTGCAGTTGCGCTACAACGACAAGTTGCCTGTGCGAATGCGAGCCTATGCAGCCCTCGCTGAAGAGAAATACAGTCTCCCGACCTATCCAGTCTTAATCAACATCTTGCCCCCTGCCTCGACCGTCACGATTCTCGATCGCTACGAATCCAACTTCATGGGGCTACAGTCGCGGCAAGATTACCAGGTCATTAATCTATGGGAAATAGAAGCCTCGATTGTCTTTGAGCAATCGCTGAATGCGCTCTTACCCTTTGTGCCCGTGTTGAAGAATGGTGGGGAGACTACAGTGGTACAGCGAGCCTTGAATCAATTGCGCGGGGATCAGCAATTGGTCGAATTGGAATCATTACTGGCATTTTTTGCTAGTTTTGTGTTGGGAAGTGAAATTGTTCGGCAAATTATGAGGTGGGATATGGCAGTACTGCGAGAGTCACCCTGGTATCAGGAGATTTTGCGAGAAGGGGAACGGTTGGGAGAACAGCGAGGAAAACAGGAAGGTCGACAAGAAGAAGGTCGATCGCTGATCTTAAAACTTCTCAATCGGCGGTTCGACAACCTCTCACCAGAAATCACGGCTCAAGTCCAGGCATTCTCGATCGAGCAAGTAGAAGCGTTAGGCGAAGCCTTGTTAGATTTCACGCAGATCGAGGAGCTGATGGCTTGGTTAGACCACAACGCCTGAGGGTTTGAGTTTCACTAAGGCTTTCGCTTTGGCAATTCGCACCAAATGTTCGGTGCTGCCTTTAAAGCGATCGCGATCGCACTTCTGGGATAGAAAGCGCGATCGCGGAATGTCATCGAGTCGTTAGACCGTGACGAAATCGGTGAGGTCAATCAGGTTGAGGGTGATGCCATTGAGATAGGCAAGCACGGTGCTGCCCTGACTAATCGTGACGCGGTTAACATCCTGCCCGAACGTCAATTGGGCAAAGGTGAGACCACCCGTTAAGCCAATCTTGTCGATGCCATTTTGGAAGTCGAGGATAGTATCGGTGCCTTCACCCGTTGCCAGGATGAAGATATCGTTGCCGAGTCCTCCTGTGAGGGTATCGTTGCCGAGTCCGCCGCGCAATCGATCGTCGCCATTGTCACCGAACAAGGTATCGTCGCCATCGTTGCCGAAAAGGATGTCATTGCCGTTGCCGCCTCGGAGAGTATCGTTGCCGGCTGCGCCACGAATCGTATCGATGCCGTTGCCGCCATTGAGATTCAGCCCAAAGTTAATCGTTAGGGTGTTAGGCGTGGGGTCGATATTGATGCCGCCGTTGGTAGTGCCGCCAGTGTCCCGCACGCGGAAGGTGAAGGTAGCAGGAGCGGGGGGCGTGGTCGGTAGGGTGGTAAAGGTCGGGGCAGTAAAGCGCAATTGTCCGGCGGTGAGCGCCTCAAGGGAAACCACTTGTCCAGCGGTGACTGCTGCTCCGTTGAGGGTGAGTCGCCCGCTCGTGGGTAAGGCACTGATGATCACGGCTTGCAACGAGTTGGCAGCAGGCACATCGTTGGGGTCAGTGAAGCCGAAGTCTGCCACCGTGAAGGTGTAACTGGTGCCGATTGTGATCGATTTATCCGTACCGGAGGGGGCATCATTGACGGCTGCGAGGTTGAAGTTTAGCGATGCCGGGGTGCTAGCTTGCCTATCGCTGACGCTGTAGGTGACGGTGAAAGAACCGTTGGCATTAGCGGGTGGGTTGAAAACATAATCGCCGGCTGCGTTGGTCGTGAGGGCAACGTTGTTTACTTTCACATCAGTGATGGAGAGGAGATCTCCCTCGACATCGGTGAAGCCTGCGAGTAGGTTTGCTTTGGTAATGGTGTAAGCGGTGTCTTCGGTGCCTGCGGGTAGGGTTGCGGGAGTGCCTGTGAGCGCAGGGGCATCATTGACGGCTGCGAGGTTGAAGTTTAGCGATGCCGGGGTGCTAGCTTGCTCATCCCTAACGTTGTAGGTGACGGTGAATTGACCGTTAGCATTGGCGGGTGGGTTGAAGACATAATCGCCGGTTGCGTTGGTCGTGAGGGCAACGTTGTTTACCTTCACATCGGTGACGGACAGGGTCGGACTATCGACATCGGTGAAGCCTGCGAGCAGGTTGGTCACGCTGATGGTGTAAGGGGTGTCTTCGGTGCCTGCGGGCAGGGTTGCGGGAGTGCCTGTGAGTGCAGGGGCATCGTTGACGGAGGTCACGTTGATGGTGAGGGTGTCGGTGTCTGTCGAGGTGCCGTCAGTGGTGCTGAGGGTGAGGGTGGTGTAGGCGTTGCCGTTGGCATTGGCGGTGGGTGTGTAGGTTAGTCCTGCCAAAGCCGCGTTGATTTGGTCAACTGTTCCCGCCAGGGTGACAGAACTGCTGCCATTATTGGTAATCGTTGCACCGCCGCCTGCCGTTGCGCTCAAGCTGCCGGTGCCGTTGGTGACGGAAACGATGGTGGTGAGGCTGGCGGAGTCATCGGTAATAGAAAGGGCATTACCGTTGGCGCTGGAGAAGACGAGGGAAGTGTCTTCATTGATGGTTTGAGTGCCAGGAACGGTGTTCACCGGAGCCGTATTCAAGAAGCTAATGCTGCCATAAACATCGTTGCTGGTAGGCGTAGCATTGTTGGAACTGACAATGGTGGAATTGCTGGCAGTGTTGCCATTGAACGTCACGTTACTTCCCTGAATTGTAGGGGCAGTGGTAACTCCAGCCTGGGATGCCAGGGTTGAGGTGACGGCAAAAATGGCACCGCCGATGCCCTGACCGTTGTTTGCCCCAGTGCCGCCCGTGGCGCTGTTGTTAGTAAAGCCGGTGTTAACCAGGGTAAGGGAACCAGAGCGGATGAAGATGGCACCGCCCAAGCCCGCGCCGCCGCCGCCAAAGCCGCCGCCGCCGATGAGGCCGCCGGTGCCGCCCAAGCCACCGCTACCACCCCCGAAGCCACCGGTGCCGCCGCTGCCGACGCTGCCGCTGCTGCTGCTGCGGCCGCCGCCGCCGCCGCCGCCGCCGCCAAAGCCGCCGCTACCACCAGTGCCGCCGAAACTGACTGTGCCAGAATTGCCGTTGCCGCCGGTGCCGCCGCCACCGCCGAAACCGCCACCGCCACCGGTGCCACCATTGCCGCCGGGGCTACTACCGCCACTGCCGCCGGTGCCGGCACCGCCACCGCCGCCAAAGTCGCCGCCGGTGCCACCATTGGCACCATCGCCGGCGGGGATAAAGTTACTGTCCAAGAAGTTGCCGCTGGCACCAGTGCCGCCGCCGCCGCCGCCGCCACCGCCACCGGTGCCACCATTGCCGCCACCGCCACCGGGACTGCCCCTGTGACCGCCGCCACCGCCACCGCCGATGCCGCCGCCACTGCCACCGATACCAACATTACTACTAGCACCCGCTTGAGCCGCTACCCCACCAAAGGGGCTGCCGCTGCCGCTGCCGCCATTACTGAGACCGGTGGCACCGATGCCACCGACGCCACCGGTGCCGCTGCCGCTGAAGCCGCCGCCGCCGCCGCCGTTATTGATGCCATCCAAGTTATTGCCACCATTGCCGCTGAAGCCGCCGCCGCCGCCGTTTCGGCCACCGCCGATGCCGCCGAAACCGCCGCCGCCGCCAATGCCGCCGTTGCCCCCGATCGCCTGATTGCTAGTAAAGGCAACATCCGTCAGGGTGACATTGGTCGTTACCTGACTCCCATCAAACAACCCATTGATAAACAGGGCCCCCCCGGCACCCATGCCGCCGCCGCCACCATCACCGCCTTTGCCACGACCACCGGAGAAGGTCAATCCAGAGATATTCACCGTTCCCTGGTTGATGAACATAATCCGCACATCCCCGGCATCGTTGCTGCTGTTGTTATTCGCATCGCCACTGAGGATGAGATTGTTGGTGCCCGTGCCCGTAATCGTCAGGTCATCGGTGATGATCGGCAACATCGAGGAGAGGCGAATCGTTTGCGATCCACTGAAGATGGTTGTATCAAAGGTAATGTCATCCGCTCCAATGTTGCCATTCGCCGCGATAATCGCCTCTCGCAAGGAGAGGAAGCCATCGCTGGCATCCACCGTGTCGGCTACCGTAGTCACAGTAAACCCTTCTAGTACACGCTGATACGCCGCCTGTGCCCAATCCGCTAACGCTGGTGCGGCTTCAATGCTGCCCGTCGCAAACTCCAGCGTCCAGTCGCCACCCAAGGCACTGCTCCCCGTTAAATCCGTCGATGCTGCCACATCCGCACCCGTCAGCGCCGCAATCTGCTGCACAAAGCTCTGCCCCGTTGCATCTGCCGCCACATCACAGCTATAAAGCAACACATCCGCATCGGCAGAGAGCGCATTCGACCAAGACTGCAACAGTCCGGCATAGTCCATCAGGTTTGCCGTATTCAGACGGGTGCTGCCCAACTGCAACGCCCCATCGCTCCCGTGGGAGAACAGCGATACCGCCGAGAGATTCTGATAGCCTGCAAGAACTTGCGTGATCTGACCCAGTTCATTCCCCGTCGGGTCGAGCACATACACCGCAGTTCCGGGTTTTAACCCATTGATCAGCGTTTGCGTGTCGGATAAGCCGCCATCAATAAACGCCACGGCTCGAACTGCGCTACTGGAATAATTCGGAAGCTGTAGCGGATCAGCAGTGCCCGTAGAAAGTCCTGACGGAGCAAACGCATCTGGAGTCACGATCGAGCCAAAATCACGGGGAACAGCAGATTGAAACATAGGTGATCAAACAGTCACTAGATAAATCGAGGTGGATAGTTGCCAATGTAAAACCTGCTGCGACAAAGTCTGAGCCGCACCCGCAGCAAACGGCTGAAGTCGCAAAACAGCAGATGAACTGACAGTCAATGCTGAAAGATGAAGGGTCTCGGCACGATCGAGCTAGCAATGCCGAGCAGACGCGAAAATTGAATGCACCTGAGTTAAGGACAAGATTATCGGAAATGCCCGTAATTTCACGCAACTTTACAGAAAATTTAACTTTGCCAGGACAAAATTGCCTGAATTGTGCCGCGTTTCTCCCCAGTGTGCAATGCCATCCTCTCGCCCATTCACAAAATAAGACAATCCACCCAACAAAACGAAATGCTCCCACCGACCAGGGTGAGGGGTAACACTCCTTTGCGTATGATGTGTGCTTTATATCACTTTAGATGTGTAAACCATATTGAAATACTCAGGATCATTCACCATGTCCAGAATTAGCGCCACTTTATCCCAAGACGATCGAGACGCGATCGCAGGTGCCATTGCCACCATTCAGCAACGATTACCCTTTCTGATCGATTTAGTCGCCGAAGAACGCGCCACCCTGCCCAAACTCGGCAACAAAACCCGCACCTTTGTCAGCAAAGCCCTCGATGTCGCCAGCCAAAACCCAGACTTTCTGCCCCGTTCCTTTAAGGTGGACGAAATGCAGAAAGACATGCAACTGTTTGAAGACCTCGATCGTCTATTGATGAGTCTGACCCAATTGCAAGACATGGTCGATGACACTTGCGTTCTAGTAGGCAGCGAAGCTTACAGCGCTGCATTGACCGTCTACAACTATGCCAAGACCAGCGGCGTGACAATGAATGGCTTAGAACCGATCGTCGAAGAGATGCGGCAACACTTTCGCAAACCCCGCAAAGCAAAAGCCCCAAAAGTTTCAGGCTAAAGCGACTCGGTTTCAACTCATACAGCGTTCGGAGCATCGTCAAGGTGCTCCTTTTCTATGAGCTGATCATTGAATTCGAGAATTGAGTGATCCAATTCAGGTCAACAGCGATTTG
This sequence comes from Leptolyngbya sp. GGD, assembly GCF_026735145.1. Taxonomy (NCBI): domain Bacteria; kingdom Bacillati; phylum Cyanobacteriota; class Cyanophyceae; order Leptolyngbyales; family Leptolyngbyaceae; genus Leptolyngbya; species Leptolyngbya sp. GGD. The sequence continues at coordinate 594,551 of NZ_JAPQKE010000002.1, read as the reverse complement.
ACTGCATGGTGCAGAGATTGAATTGAGCCATCAGGTCATTTAAATCTCTGGCTCACCCATTTCAATCAGAACTGGAGTGATTTGATTCAGTTGCCCAGTCATTGAATTGAGGTCATGGATGATCAAATTGACCTGCTCAGTCATTGAATTGAGGTCATCGCTGATTTAGAGCGATCAAAGCTTTAATCAATCCGAATTGGATGAGTCTGGAACGTTCCAGCCCCCTACTTCAAGAACGATTCAATCTGTTATCGCTCTCAAAGCAACCGCGATCTTAACCCTGCATGACCACCTACCGTGTCAACATCAGTCGATGAAATTGTAGAGACACGGCAGGAAAGCATGTAGGAATTTTCTGTCTAAGTCGTTAAGCCTGGCAGATCTGCAACCAATTTGGAGGAGTATAGTCCGAATTCATTGCTCGATCGACATACCCTGCTAAATTCGGCAAAGCTTGACTCGGAATCTCTTGCTGAAGAAACTGATTCAACTTTTGCTCCCAATCACTCGGATAATCTCGAATCACAGGATGCCGAACTGCGATCGTTTGATATTCCGCAGCTTCAATATTCAGAATCATGTCGAGCTTCAGAATCGCCAGAGGACGAATAAATAACCCGATCGCAGCGAGTTGAAACCCTTGATCCACGCCTTTTTGTCGCAAAACTCGAACGAACTGCGCGCCGCTAGGAATCACATAAGGAATGCGAGAGCGATCGAGAATGGCTTCGACTTCAATGTTGTAGCCTTGGGTCAAGCCTGCCTCTAGAGTCATGCCATCATATTGCTGCTCTGGATGCGGCAGGTAAATTGTAATTTGCTGCACAGATCCATCCGTTGCATTAAGCTGACGTGTGAGATATCCCACATGACTTTCGCGATCGCACAAATGAACCAATGCCATATTCAAGACATATTGCTCGAAGCGGGGAATGCCTAATAGCGTGAGCATAATGCTCCTCAGGATTTTGTAGGGTTGACGAGCGAGCTACTCGGATGTTCAACACTCAGGCGATTGCTCCCCGCGACAATCTCTCGAACCCTTGCTGCTTCCGAAGCTGCAATTATACTGAACCTTATGTGCGATCGCGCTAATCCTACAAGTCTCTTAAGGTTTACTCTTGCGTCAAGGTAACCAGAGCGATGGAAGAACGCGACTTGCCCAGTCTCTCAGCATCCGGTTTGTGGTGCGAGCAATATCGATATGAGGTTCATCAGGTTCAACTGGAATAATCGGTGCAGGTGAACCCATTCTGAACTGCTCAATCACTCGATTCGCAGCCTCAAGCCCAGTCACATACGCTTTTTCCTGTGACCAAGACCCATGCCGAGTAATAATCCAATCGCCACTCATCAAGAGATTCGCGATGCTCGTCGTTCCCGAAAGCATCGACTGATAGCTTCCAGGAGCGAAGTGCGTCACTGCTTTCGAGAGTCGAATCACACTACTATCAATGACTTTCGCAGTCCGAAACTCAGGGACACAAGTTGCTAAATCTCGATGCACTTTCGCAACAATGTCTGCATCACTCATCGGCAGCAGTTGATTCGCATGATAAAAATCTGCTTCAATCACACTACCAGGCTGATCTTTCCATTCGTCATGCAGCGCATTCAGATCAAAGAATGTCCAGCCTGTTGTGTTATCAAACCCAAAGCAAGCATTCGAGGGTAGAGGAACAGACACTTTACGATCGAACCACAGCCGAGTTGCTAAGACATCGATCGCACTTAAATTCATCAAGTTACAAAATTCAGGAAACTGACGCAAAGTTGCACTACTGCTAACAATCTTTTGCATCCCAGTAATCCCGACTGAAAAGATTACGGCATCTGCTTCAAATACCTCTTCTCCACAGACCACTCCAGTTGCTTTTCCATCTTGGACAATCACATCGCTGACGCGCTTTTGAGTGAGTACGCGTCCACCTGCGGTTTCAATTTGTTCAACCCAAGGACGAAAGATCTGATCTCCCACCGTACCGCGACACCAGACTACATCAAAATCAGGCTGATGCGCCAGAATAAAGTAGTACAGCATTCCTAAAGCTGCTGCTGCCGAACATTGTTCCCCCGGTGCAAATAATCCCACCAGCAACATCGGCTCAAACGACTCTTTGTACAGTCGCGCAGAGACTCCAAATTGTTTGAAAAGCTCACGAGCAGTGACCGAATCATATCGCTGCCATGCTTCATCTGAATTATCAAAATCAACCACCGCATAAAGCAATGGCAAAGCAGACAGTCGATCGCTTAAAGGTAATCGCTTAAACCGAGTGTACAAGAACGTCCCTAAAGGCGTAGGTAGACGAGGCTCTTGCTGAAAAATCGGAGACTCGACTTCTAAACCATTCGGAGAATATTGCGAAGAGCGAGTCCAGTCCGTAAAAGGCTGCAAGCCTAACTGTTCAACCAGCGAGAAAATATTGCGGTAGGGATACCAGAATCCATGGATTCCCGCTTCGACCGATCGACCTTGCGCCGTTTTCCAACCTGCAACCAGTCCACCTGGATACCCGCCTGCTTCTAAGAGCGTGACATCATACCCTTGTTTTGCCAGATGATAGGCTGAACCTAAGCCAGCCCATCCTGCTCCGACGACAACGACTTTGGGAGAGTTCTGAGTTTGATTCATCGATCGAGTTTCGCTAACCGCTTTCACAGCATACCAAGCTCTGCTGGCACGCCATCAGGTAATCTTCCACTGATCGAGTAGAAAAGCGTATTCAAAGGCAATTTCTTTTAATCGCTCATATCGTCCCGATGCACCACCATGTCCGGCTCCCATGTTGGTTTTTAAGAGTAAAACGTTTGTGTCAGTTTTGAGGTCACGGAGCTTTGCTGTCCACTTTGCAGGTTCCCAGTAAGAAACACGCGGATCGTTTAAGCCAGCAGTTACAAGCAACGCGGGATATGCCTTAGCTTCAACATTATCGTAAGGCGAATAGCCTTTCATATAAAAGTAAAACTCTCGTTCATTCGGATTGCCCCACTCTTCCCATTCTATTGCTGATAAAGGCAGCGAGGTATCTAAAATCGTAGTAACGACATCGACGAAAGGAACTTGTGCGATCGCAGCTCGAAACAAGTCTGGACGCTGATTAATCACGGCTCCGACAAGCAATCCACCCGCACTGCCGCCAGAGATTGCTAAATGATCACGATCTGTCCAACCTGCTTGAATCAACGTTTCGGCACAGGTAATAAAATCACTGAAAGTATTCTGCTTTTGCAAGAATTTTCCATCTAAATACCACTTGCGCCCGAGTTCCGAACCCCCTCGAATATGCGCGATCGCGAGAACTACACCTCGATCGAGTAAAGCTAATCGAGTAGACGAAAAAACATCTGGATAGTTAACGCCATAAGAGCCATAACCTGTCATCAGCAAAGGATTTCGTCCATTGCGATCGAGATCTCCTCGGTACACGATCGACAAAGGAATCTTCGCGCCATCGGCTGCGATCGCTTCGAGTCGTTCACTCTTGTACTGAGTGCGATCGTAGCCACCTAAAACAGGGGTTTCTTTCTTAAGTTCGCGGATCTGTGTGTCGAGATTGTATTCAAAAATCGAAGATGGCGTAACTAGCGAAGTGTAGCCAAACCGAAGAATCTGCGTATTGAATTCTGGATTGATCGATTCTGAAATTTCATAAGTGGGTTCGGGAAATGAGATGCGATGTTCTTCCTGAGTGGACAATTTACGCACTCGAATATTCGGCAGTCCAGATTCGCGATCGTAAATGACTAAATGATCGGCAAACGCACTGATACCCATTAAAAATACATCTTCATGATGTTCAATCACTGTCTTCCAATGTTCAACGCTCGGATTGCTCACCGGAGCTTGCATGAGTTTGAAATTCAGCGCGTTGTCATTCGTCAGAATATAAAAGGTATCCGTATGATGCTCAATTTCATACTCAATTCCAGTCTCGCGGGGACGAATTAGGCGAAACTCCCCATTCGGATCATTCGCATCGAGATAGTAAACTTCCGAGGTAATGTTACTACCTAAACTCAGAAGCAAATACGCTTCACTCCGAGTTTTATCAATACCGAGGAAATAAGAATCATCTGCTTCATGAAACAGCAGTTGATCCGACTCTGCGCTCTGACCTAACTGATGTCGAAATAGCTTGTATGGACGATTTACAGCATCAATTTGAGCATAGAAAACCGTTTGATTATCATTGCCCCAAGTAAAAGAAGCGATATCAGAAATCGATTCAGGATACAGTTGATGAGTTGCTAAATCCAGGAAAAATAGAGTGTAGCGTTCTGCGCCTGTCGTATCGGTCGAATATGCCAATAATTGATGATTTGGGCTGATTTCAAACCCACCTAAGCTAAAGTACTCTGTCCCTTCAGCAAGTTGATTTTGGTCGAGAATTACTTCTTCAGGCGCATCTAATGTTTGATATTTACGACAGTGAATCGGATAAGCTTTTCCAGTTTCAGTGCGCGTGTAGTAATAAAACTCACCGTAGCGGTAAGGCACTGATAAATCATCTTCTTGAATCCGCGAGAGCATTTCCTCGTAAAGTTGGGTTTGCAGCGATTCGGTATGCTGCATTCGTGCTTCAGTGTAAGTATTCTCTGCTTCTAGATAGGCGATAACTTCAGGATTGTCGCGTTCTCTCAACCAAAAATAATCGTCAATGCGTTCATCTCCATGCAGTTGATGCACATAGGGATGCTTGGGCGCGATTGGGTAGGACTGTTTCATTTTAGGCACACAGAGAAATGACCGAATTAAATTCTAGCGATTTAAATGAGAATTGAGGTCTGGCTTGGGTTGGAGGACAACATTTGCGGCAATGTTCACTCAATGTTCACCCAAAGGAACTCGGAGATCGCGCAAGCGTGACTTAAACTAGAACCGTCTGTTTCAACCAAATTGCACTGAATTGTCATGACTACCTTTGTGGGCAAAGCCTTGCAAAACGGGAAATACACCCTGGATCAAGAACTCGGACGAGGCGGTTTTGGCATCACCTACCGGGCGACTCATCATTGGCTCAATCAAGTCGTGGTGATTAAAACAATCAATGATGCACTGCGTCAAGATCAGCAGTTCGCAAATTTTCAACGTCAGTTTCAAGATGAAGCAAAACGGCTTGCGATGTTTGTTCATCCGGGGATTGTGCGAGTCAATGACTTTTTTGTGGAAGATGGTTTACCGTACATGGTCATGGACTATATTCCAGGGCCAACTTTAGCGCAGGTGGTGTTTCCGAATGCGCCATTACCCGAATCAACCGCGATCGCGTATGTTCATCAAGTCGGAGCCGCATTGAATGCAGTCCATCATCTCGGACTGCTGCATCGCGATGTGAAACCTCAGAACTTGATTCTGCATCAAGTTACAGGGCAAGTCATTCTGATTGATTTTGGTACAGCGCGCGAATTTTCTCCGGGGATGACTCAAACGCACACGAGTATGTTTTCCGAAGGCTATGCTCCGATCGAGCAATATCTGCCCCAAACCAAACGGACAGCCGCGATCGATGTGTATGGACTTGCTGCGACGCTGTATTCTCTAGTAACGGCTCAGGTTCCGATCGCGTCCATTTTGCGCGATCGTCAACCGCTTCTAGAACCGCGCGAATTCCGTCCTGATTTAAGTCCGAGAGTCAATCAGGCCATTCTACGAGGCATGGCGCTAGAACCCCATCATCGTCCTGCAACCATGAATGAATGGCTAGCCTTGCTCCCAGACTCTGAGAAACCATCTGTTTCAGTGCCATCGATCAGATCGGTTCCGGCTGCCAGTACACCCATTAGCCAGGTTGCAACGGTTGCCATTAGCTCGCCTCGGGGCGATCGAACAAATATTCAGACCCAGCCGCCAGTCGTGCAGCCCCAGAACCAAAACTGGCAGCCCTGGCTTTGGGGTGGTCTTGCAATGATAGGACTAGTATCTGGCAGTGTTTTAGCAAGCCGATTTACAAGTCAGCAAACGGTTCCCGTACCTCCGAGATCGACTGAATCGCCGCTCGCTGAACCGTCATCTCGTCCAAAACAGAACTCTGAAAAAATAACTGCGCCTTCGGTTGTCCCGCAAGCCACCCCAAAAGCGACTCCGAACCAAACGCCTGTCCCAACTCCTTCTCCCTCTGTCACACCAGAAGCGGAATCTGATCCGCTCCCTCCTGTCACGACTCCGGAGCCAGAACCCCCGACGAGTCCTCCGGTTGATCCGGAGCCAGCTGCAAGTCCGACACTCTCACCGTCCCCAACTCCCGCACCCGAGGTTTCTCCAGCTTCGGGACAATCTGGTTCGGGACAGGAGAGTAAGAAAGAGCAGAAAGAAGAAAAAAAAGAGGAGCGCCGTGAGGAAAAACAGAAAGACACAAATTGAAATGCGAGGTCGTCGTTGACTGGATTCATGTTTTGGTGGGGAGTGGGAGAATCTAAACTTAGAGTGCTCCCGATCGCCCTATCAGATGTATTGGGGTGAACGATTAGCTCTGTTCATTCTCAGATTGAAGTATGGGAATGAGTGCTAAGATGAACGGCAACGATAGATTGATCGTTAGTAAGCGAACTAGATGTCCTGCTGTAATAATTTCAGGATCTTGCTGCAAGCTCAGTGCAATCCAAATCATTTCAGGCGAACCCCCTGGAGACGCAACAAGTAGGCAAGTGAGCCAATCCCATTGAGTGAGAGATTGAATAATCAACGCAGCGATCAATGCAGCGATCAACATCAATACCACTGGAACAATAGACCGCACGATCGATAAAATTTTCAACTTTGGATTAATTCCCCAATATTCACCAATCGTAATTCCGAGTAAGATTTGACCGATCAGATTCAAGAAAATCGGGAGTTGAAAATCGAGTTGAGCAATCGCTGGAAAGCTCAATGACAAGACCTCAAACATCAGCCCAACCGCGATCGCGCACAGAAAATTTGCGATCGGAATTCTCAACTTTGTTCCAAAATAAGCAGCAATGAGCGCAATTCCAATAAATAAGCACGAAGTTTGGAGATCAGTCCAAGAAATTTTGATAATACTTTGAACGATCGCATCGACCTCATCATTGCTCGAACGAGTAAAAGCCACATTTGCAAGCAGAGGCATTCCAGCAACAACCGTGGTAAATCGCATGAGCTGAACCAGAGAAACTAATGCTGTATTCTGGGTGTACTCTGCGGCAATACTTGCCATGACTCCAATGTTTCCGGGAGTCGTTGCTAATAGTCCGGTTAATAAGTCAGTCTTTTCAACTCGCGAATAGATAACGCCAATCAATGCACCCGCCAGCATCAAAAACACAGGCAAGCCGAGAAAGACGAGCAGATGAGCAGATAATGCACTGAGATTGCGATGTTGCAGCGATAACCCGATCGTTAAACCGATGAGTAATTGACCTGCTTTTCGAGCATTGCGATTCGGTTGAATCGGCTCATGAGTCAAGGCTCGATAGCTAGAAATCACGATCGCACCCGCCGCAATTCCGCCAAGCATCCAAGCGACACCTGTTAATCCAAGCACGACCAGCCCAAACCCAATGAGTACGGCTAGAAACCCTTCGATCGCCAGAATGCTATAAACCTCGACCCATCGGTTTAGAGCCGTCGCTTTCAGTCGCTCAGAATTTAGCACAGGTGCAACTCTCCAGAAATAACACTGAGCACTAGAGAATTCCGAGTTCTTGTGAAACTCGGAATTCTCACCTCATTTAAGATCCCATATTGCACGCTAACTGACTGTTGAGAGAGAACGATTTTCTCGATTCGGATGAACGACTCTGCACCATCTGACAGTTCTTTCAATAGAACTGCACCGACATAGCCCTCACTAAATTCAACTGTACAAAGATACTTCTTGATAAATTCATATTCAAAACAACGAATTACTTTTTATTTTGAATGAGTTAAATAATTCTAAAAAGTAATCAAGATTTAGATATTTATTACATCACTATCAATCAAAGAAGCCACTTTTTAACTCAGGCTCTATAAACTTATCAATTTGTTTTATGGATTCAATCGATCCCTCTATGAATAGAAAGAGTAGAGAAGCCAATATTTGTATCCTTGCTTACAGTTGAGAGAAGCTAGGACTGAATAAATAAGAGTTACACAACAAGCGCTGGAGCGATTTCAATCATGAATAGACGGAGGTTCACTCGTCGCGGTTTTTTGGTGTCTCTATCATTTATTTCATTTGCTTTTGTTGCTGCGTGTTCTAATATTCAGACAAGCAATTTGTCAGGCAATACGAGTGAAAAAAAAGTAATTCGCATCGCGATTGGAACTCAAGATCAAGTCATTAATACAGCGACTGGAGGCTCTGTTATTCGCGAAGAAAAATTGCTTGAGAAATACTTGCCAAAAACAGGTAAATACGAAAATGTGGAGTACAAAATTGAGTGGTCAAGCTACACTTCAGGACCTCCTATTACAAATAAAATGCTTGCCAATCAACTTGATATTGGCATGATGGGAGATTTCCCGCTGACGATCAACATGACGACTTTTCAACAGAAAGGTGGGGGTGTCAATACGCTCTACATTGGGACTTTGGGCTACAGTGCCACCGGAGCTGGAAATGCAGTAATGGTTCCAAAAGATAGTTCTGTCAGAACATTGGCAGATTTGAAAGGCAAGCAAGTTTCTGTGCCCTTCGGTTCCGCTGCACATGGAATGTTACTCAAAGCACTGAAGGGAGCCGGACTAGAACCCGATAAAGATGTGAAATTGATTAGTCAAGCACCAGAAGTGGGTGGCACGAGTCTGCGAACCAATCAGATCGACGCTCATGCAAACTTTGTCCCCTTTGGTGAGATGTTTCCCTTCCGAGGATTTGCTCGGAAGATCTTCGATGGTGCAGAACTCGGTGTTCCGACATTTCATGGTGTGGTCGTGCGATCGGACTTTGCTAAGCAATATCCAGAAGTTGTTGTTGCCTACATGAAAGCCTTGCTCGAAGCGAACAAACTCTTTCGTGAACAGCCCGAAGCTATTTCAGCCAAGGTTGAACAATGGGCAGGAGTTGAAAAGGAAGTCGTGTATATGTTTCTCGGGCCATCTGGATTGCAGCGACTCAATCCTAGCATTCAGCAACCCAATCTAGACGCACTCACCAACAGTGTGACGACTCTGCAACAGTTAGGACGACTAGATGCCACTGTCAAACCTGAAGATGTGAAAAAATTCATTGACAACAGCTATCTGAAGCAGGCGATGCAAGAAATGGGCATGAGCGATCAACAAGTTGCAACAGAGGCTGAGCAATTTGTGATTACAGGAGAAGATTCCGAAACAAAGCAACCGATTCAAGATGCAAAATTGGCAGCTCAACTGTGGCTCAAAGGCGAAGAGAAAGTGAGAAACTATGCTTCGATTCAAAATATGATGGCAGCGTTGAAAAAGCTCCAGGCTGAGGGTAAGCAGGCGGTTAGTGCTATTTTTGTGCACGATCGTAGCAACGGTTGGAAGCTCTTTGCAGAGAATTCTTTCTTTGTTCGCAACAATAATGATATCTCTGCATTTTTGACCGAGAAGGATGCTCAGACTTTTGCTCAACAGAATAATGCTCAAGTCGTTGGATTTAAAGGTCTACAAGAGTTTTACGCACAAGCCTCACAGCCCATAGCAGCACGCTAGATGCGCTTTGATACAGTCAAGAACGCTTGAACATGGAACAATGTGTTCCTCGCTGTGCTCTTTTACCGATTGGAGGCATTTTATGTCTAGTCCGTCCTCTCCGCGATCGACAAAACCTCGTATGCTCGATCGCTGGAGTTTTCTACTTTCACAGTTATTCCAGAGTTCAGACAGTTCTTCACGAATTAACCCGATCAGGCTTTTGTTCCGAGTTCTTTCATTAGTTTTATTTTTTGGAATTTGGCAATTTCTCTGCGCGATCAAGTTTCAATTTTTTATCAATTTTGCCTTTCTTCCTTCGCCTGTAGAAGTTCTGAGTGCAACCTTGAAGTTTTTCTCGAACAATCCAATGGTGCATATTCAGGCAAGCGTGCTGAGGGTACTCTTGGGCTATGCGATCGCAGTCGTGCTGGGCATTAGCTTAGGAATTGTGATTGGCTGGTTTCAAAAGATCGAAGACCTTGTGTTTTTGCCGTTAGAGATCCTCCGTCCCATTCCTGCGGTTGCCTGGATTCCACTGGCGATTCTGATGTTTCCCGATGCAGAGTCGGGAATGGTCTACATTACTTTTATCGGCGCATTCTTCCCAATTTTGATTAGCACGATCAAAGGCGTTGAAGGCACGGATTTACTATTGTTGCGCGTTGGACAATGCTTAGGCGCGAGACAATGGCACGTCTTCAAAGACATTGTGATTCCGGGAGCCATGCCTAGCATTGCAAGTGGCTTAGTGATTGGCATGGGAAATTCTTGGTTCTGTCTAGTCACGGCTGAAATTTTGGCAGGACGGTTTGGGATTGGTTATCTGACCTGGGAGTCTTATGTGACTTCTAACTATCCTCCGATTGTGATGGGAATGCTGCTGATCGGATTGATGGGGTCACTGAGTTCTTATGCAGTGGATCGACTGACCCATGTCTTAATGCCCTGGCGCGTCACGAAGAAAGGGAACGCCAACTAATTCATATTTAGAGGATAGTAAGTGTGACAATGTTAATCGAGCAAGGAACTCCGCAACAAGTACTCAAAGGACTTGTGGAGGTCGAGGATCTATCAATTTGTTTTCAACGAAAAGGACAGTTAATTCCGGTCTTAGAGTCGATCGACTTTACGATCGCGCCAGGCGAATTTGTCTGTTTGCTTGGTCCATCCGGATGCGGAAAATCGACGATTCTCAATGCGATCGCTGGATTTATTAAACCTTACAGCGGTTCTGTTACGGTTGATCGCAAACGGATTGTGCGTCCCGGAGCCGATCGCGGATTTGTATTTCAGCAGTATTCACTCTTACCGTGGAAGACGACCTTCCAGAATGTGGAATTTGGACTGAAGATTCAAGGCATTCCTGCGGCAAAGCGCAAAGAGATTGTCAACTACTATCTCAATCGTGTGGGGTTGTATAAGCATCGCAACTCTTATCCTTACCAACTATCAGGAGGAATGCAGCAGCGGGCAAGTATTATCCGTGCTTTGGTGAACTCTCCTTCTGTACTGTTAATGGATGAACCCTTTGCAGCATTAGACGCACAGACCCGACATATGATGCAAGAGCTTCTGCTCGACATTTGGAGCGAGTTGAAAGCAACTGTGATTTTTGTGACGCATGACATTGAAGAAGCGGTGTTCTTGAGCGATCGTATTTTCGTCATGGGCGTGAATCCAGGGCGGATTAAGCAAATTGTAGATGTGCCTCTAGAACGACCGAGACATATCGATATCATGGTGACTTCAGAATTTTTACAATTAAATCGCGAGGTTTTTGAACTCATTCGAGAAGAAACCTTGAAAAGCATGGAGCTAAGCTAAGAGAATGCTTTAAAGGTATCAACAGACTCTTCGCTCACGTTGCCATTCCGGGACGGGTGAATGCGTCTCAACGATTACTTTTAAAACATTCTCTCAGCAGCTTGAACTCAGCCAATCCGAACATTCGATTGGTGAATCGAATTTGCAGCTAAACAGACAAATGCCTGACGCACTCTTAACCAACAGAGACGGGTATAGCTTGTTTAGCTGCGATGTCGATCGCGAGATCAGTTCCAAGTATTGCTATGCTCTAATCTGCTGCAAAAAGTCTGCATGAATCCATTGATTTAAGTTAATCGCTTGTAAATGCTGGTTGCCTGGAATCTGACTCAGTTGATCAATGTGTAATTTCAGCCAGTCAGGACGAATCTGCATCTCTGAGAAAAACCGTCCCGGCTGAGTTTTCTGATACGAACTGCTCAAAATTTGAACAATCACTTCTGGATCAAGATGCGTCCATTTTGCGACTAAAGCTGGCGCACTTGGCGTTGTGTCGTACCAATATTGGGCTGCGGATAATGCCCGAAGATACGCGATCGCGACTTCTGGATACTGGTCAGCCAATTCATTCGTGACTACTACACCATAGAAAGCAGGTAACGCTTCGGAATTGCACCCTTCGAGGTAACGGAACTGTCCGCGACGACAAGCGATGTCGTGAAATGGTGCAAAGTGAGCATAGCCATCCGCGTATTGTTCAGAAAACTCGAATTGGTCAGCCTGTTGCTGAAAAGGGATTAAATTGACTTGATCTAAAAGCCGAGTCGCATTCAGCGATCGCAGCACCATGCCATGTGCAGAAGACCGAAGGGGAACTGCGATCGCTCGTCCACGTAGGTCATCGACGCTATGAAGATGAGAACGATGGGGAACCACAACCGCATTACAAGACCCATCAGGATTGGTCGAGACAAAGCTAATCAGGCGAGTATTCTGAACTGTATCTTCAGCACTTAAGAGCAAGGGATAGTCACCGAGCACACCAATATTCAGTTGTCGAGATCGCAAGCCATCGACAATCGGCGCTCCGGTTGAGAAGTCTTGCCACTGAATCTGATACTGAATCGAACTATATCGTCCTTCTTGGGGCAGGAAATGTTCGAGCAGCCCCAACCTCTGCATGATTAAGCCTGCTGTGATCGCAGGAATTGTCCCGTTTTGTACTCCAATCGAAAGAGTTAGCACTTCAGACCGTGAAGAAGACTGACTGCGACGCACAAAACTCGGCGATCGTAAACGAACAACGTTCGAGGCAGAAACAGCAGGACTTGTCTTGGCTTGTAGCAGGTTGATGAGCTTTTGAGTCGGATTGAGATTGCGCGATCGCCGACTCGATGAATCCACTGTGTTCGCTTGGTTTAAGCGTCGAGGCACGACCAGGTAAACTGAGCCAGATAAAGCAAACTCCTGAAGCGAAATTGCTGTCATCGTCCCTAATTCACACTCTGGTTGAAAATCAAAGTTAGTTGCGAAGCCGAGATAGTTCCCCTGCATCATGTAGGTTCGCATCAAGCTCATCGTATCCACGGTTTCAAACCGGAGAAATCCATCCAGCGTATGTCCTAACTCAGACAGTCGTGAGTCCAGGACTAAACGGCTCGGTGTGCCTGCAGGAAGCAATGCCCAAGGATACTTTCTCAGATCAGCTAAACTCATCCAGCGCTGTTTTGCTAAGGGATGATGATGAGAGACAAAGACGTGATAGGAAATTTTGTCGATCGCAGTAGTTGAAAGTTCAGAAAACTCTTCAAAATTGACATCAGAAATCCCCACATCTACTGTCTGGCTCGTCATCGCTTGATAGAGCAATTCAGCAGATTCAAACACTAGACACTGAACTTGAATACTCGGATATTGCTGTCGATATTCAAACACAATATTAGGCAACCAACCTTCAGCAAGTGCCATTGTGCAGCCGATTTTTAGACTGCCACATTTTCCTTTTTTAATATCTTCAATTTTCTGAATGAGTTGATTTTCAATCTGAATTAGTTTTGCACCTTCTTCAAACAAGAATTCCCCAACTTCTGTCAGTTGAATCTTGCGCCCTAAACGGTAAAACAGCGAAGTTCCTAATTCTGACTCTAACGATTTGATTTTAGCGCTCACGGCAGGCTGAGTTAAATTCAGCGCATCGGCTGCCTCGGTAAAACTCAGGTAACGAGCTACTTCTAGAAAAACTCGAATCTGATAAACTTCCATCGCTTTACAACCTCATAGGGTGTTTGTTGATCATATCAAATTGATCAATTCAATTCATTTATTGGTTCATAAAATACTGCAATAAAGAAATTCAAAATCGTGCTGCACAATGAAAACAGTTGATTCAATCACATCTTTTTTCAGGCAAACTTCTTCTGGATCAAAGATGTTTCTAATCAAGTCGTTTTCGCTGATTTTTTCTGTAGTGCTTGAGACAGTTTTCAGCGTAAGACTAAAATTCTGTTCATCAATCAGGAGGCTTTTTGAGTGAATACTCAATGGATGAAGACGGATGTGCTGGTGATTGGGGGTGGAACGGCTGGAACCATGGCTGCCATCAAAGCAAAGCAAGCCAATCCCGAAGGTGAGGTACTCGTTCTAGAAAAAGCAAATATCCGTCGCAGTGGCGCGATTGCAATGGGAATGGATGGAGTCAATACTGCCGTCATTCCTGGAAATTCGACTCCAGAACAATATGTGCGAGAAATTACGATCGCGAATGATGGCATTCTCAATCAGAACGCTGTTTATCAAACTGGAAAACTTGGCTTTTCTGTCATTCAAGAACTCGAAAAATGGGGCGTAAAATTTCAGAAAGATGCTCAAGGAGATTACGACCTCAAACAAGTGCATCGCGTGGGTAAATACGTTTTGCCGATGCCAGAAGGAAAAGATTTAAAAACGATTCTGGCGCGTCAAGTTAAACGTCACAAAGCCCAAGTCACAAATCGAGTCATGGCAACTCGGGTTCTCGTGCGCGATGGACGTGCGATCGGTGCAGTCGGTCTTGATGTTCGCAATGGAGATTTTGTCGTCATTCAAGCGAAAGCTGTCATCCTTTGCACGGGCGCTTGCGGGCGCTTAGGCTTACCTGCTTCTGGCTATCTGTATGGAACCTACGAAAATCCAACCAATGCAGGCGACGGTTACTCGATGGCATATCACGCCGGAGCAGAACTGAGTAACATTGAATGTTTTCAAATCAATCCGTTGATGAAAGACTACAACGGTCCTGCTTGTGCTTACGTTGCAAGCCCATTTGGAGCTTACACAGCTAATGCACAAGGACATCGCTTTATTAGCTGCGACTATTGGAGCGGTCAAATGATGCTAGAAGTTTGGAAAGAGCTAAACTCTGGCAAAGGTCCAATTCAACTCAAAATGACTCATTTAGATGAAAATACAATTTCTGAAATTGAGTCAATCCTCTGGGCAAATGAGCGCCCGAGCCGAGGCAGATTCCATCAAGGGCGAGGTGAAAACTATCGCACTCATGGCGTCGAAATGAATATCTCTGAAATTGGACTGTGTAGCGGTCATAGTGCTTCTGGAGTCTGGGTGAATGAGCGGGCTGAAACTTCAGTTCCCGGACTATACGCAGCAGGCGACATGGCAAGCGTCCCTCATAACTATATGATCGGTGCGTTTGTCTTTGGACGCATTGCTGGAGAACATGCCGTTGAATATTGTCAGAATCTCGATCATCTCGACCCTGATCCAGAGTTTCTAGCTGCCGAAAAAGCAAGAATCTATGCGCCGCTCGATCGACCCAACGGAGTACCACATACCCAGGTTGAATATAAGCTGCGTCGGCTCGTCAATGACTATCTCCAGCCGCCTAAATCAGCCAATCGCATGGAGCTTGGACTCAGCAATTTTGTGCGCTACCACGACACATTAGAGCTAATGGGTGCTCGTGACCCGCATGAATTGATGCGCTGTATGGAAGTTCACTTTATTCGCGACTGTGCAGAAATGGCAGCAAGAGCTTCCCTCTATCGCCGTGAAAGTCGCTGGGGACTGTATCACTATCGAGCAGACTATCCAGACAAGAACAATGATGAATGGTTCTGCCACGTGCATCTGAAAAAAGATGATGCGGGTGACATGGTGTTATTCAAACGTCCGATCGAGCCTTACATCGTAGATGTCAATGTTGAAACCGAAGTGTACGACGTAGCTGTTCGTTAAGTTATTTAGAAGAGTGTAAATTGCGATGGCTTTAGCAATTCAAAGAATCGATGTTCCAGTCATTGTCGATGAGTCAAAATGTCTTGAAAAATGTGTCGCCTGCATTGAAGTCTGTCCGCTTGATGTCTTAGCCAAAGACCCTGAAACAGGCAAAGCTTATATGAAGTATGACGAGTGCTGGTTCTGCTTACCTTGTGAAAAGGAATGCCCGACCAACGCGATTACTGTTCAAATTCCATTCCTGTTGCGCTAGAGGAAAGTAATGGACACGAATTCTGAACTTGCTCCTTGGTTAGAAATGCTGCGATCGCCACAAGTTGAAAATCGACTAGTTGCGCTCAAAACCTTACAGCATCTTGGAGACGAAGAGGCTCTAACCCCGTTGATCGAAGCCCTAACAGATGAAAGTCTACTCGTCCAAAAGTTAGCAGTGACTGTACTCTGGGAACTTGCAAATCCAGCAGCCGTTCCAGCCTTGATTGAATGTCTTGCGTCCCCGGATGAAGAAATCCGAGACGAAGCGCGATCGGCATTAGGTGAACTGATTGCTCCAGATCATTTATTGCTGCTCCTAGATGCTTTACTGCGAGATGATCTAAACCTGCAATTGAATATTCTCTTCCTGTTACGGAAGATTCATGACGCTCAATCCTTGCCGTATGTGTTGCCTTTTTTTGAATCTCCCGATCCAGCTTTGCGAGAATCTGCGGTGACAACATTGCGCTACCTCAATCAAGTCGAACGCTGTCAACCTGCATTAGCGCTATTGTCCGATTCGGATGAAAGTGTTCGACGGGCAACAGCTTTAACGCTGGGACATCTCAGTGATGAGCAAGTTGTTCCTCGTCTCTGTGAAGCATTGACTCACGATCCAGATTGGGAAGTTCGGCGCAATGCAGCAAAATCTCTTGCAATTCATGCAGACAAAGCCGCGATCGCGCCTCTAGAAGCTGCCTTAAAAGATGATCATTGGCAAGTTCGCAAATTCAGCTTGCAAGCCTTGCAGAAAATTCCAGATGATCGCTCTCTTCCTCTGTTCATTCAAGCACTCGCTGACGAATATTCAGATGTCCGACGAGACGCTGCGATCGCGCTTGGCATTTTGGAAAATAAAGCGGCTCTCAATCCGTTGCAACAATCGCTCGACGACCCCGATCGCGATGTCTGCATCTTTGCTCAACGCGCCATTCAGACCATTCAAGAAGCGTTACAAGAACCCTCTAATGCCTAATCATCGTTCTCCCTTCCAGACGGCTCATGACCTTCCCGAAACAGATCCACCTGATCTGATTGCTGAAGCACGCCAACAAGCGGTGACTGAACTGCTCAAAACCATTATTGAACCTGTTCTCAACAACAATATTGTGAGTTTAGGCATGGTTCGCAATCTCAGAGTGGTGGATAACTATGTTTACCTGCGGCTGTATGTTGGAAAGCATCAGCACGATTTGAAACATCAGATTGAGACTGTGCTTTCACAACTCACTTGGTGTAAGAAGAGTTATGTTCAACTCTGCACGATTCCAGGCGTGAGAACAACATTAGCGATCTCGAGTGGTAAAGGTGGAGTTGGAAAATCAACCACTTCTGTCAATCTTGCGATCGCGCTAACCCTACAAGGCGCAAAAGTCGGGCTGCTGGATGCAGATATCTATGGTCCAAATATTCCACAGATGTTGGGATTGGGACATTCTGAGGTGAAGACGATCGAAACTGCTGAAGGAACGCGATTTCTGCCTTTAGAAGCCCACGGTATCAAAGTCATGTCAGTTGGGCTTCTAGCAGAACCCGATCATCCGCTCGCATGGCGCGGACCTGTGCTGCACAAGGTCATCACTCAGTTTATCCAAGATGTCGAATGGGGCGATCTAGACTATCTTCTGATTGATTTACCACCCGGTACAGGAGATGCTCAAATCACGATCGTTCAAGAAAGCCCCATCTGTGGCGTATTACTCGTCACCACACCACAGCAAGTCGCGATCGCAGATGTTCGCCGCAGTATTCATATGTTTCGTCGAGTCGGAATTCCAGTACTCGGCATCATTGAAAACATGAGCTATTTGCGCTGTGGGCATTGTGGTGAGCCGACTCCGATTTTCGGCAGTGGTGGGGGACAACAACTTGCAGAAGAACTGCAAACTCCTCTACTGGGACAAGTTCCGATTGAGGCTCGAATTTGTGCGGCGGGTGACTCTGGAAGACCCGTAACCTTGACTGATCCAACATCATTTGTTGGGCAAGTCTTTCTCAACATCGCTTCAGCACTTGACAAAACATTCTGCTCAATCCACAAATTAGCAGACGCAATTCTATGCTGAGTTGATTTCCAATCTGTAACTGCCTTGCTTTGTTGGCAATCTTACCCGAAAGCAAGGCGAATTTCTGTTGAATTGCATCAGTCAATTGAATCAAAGTAATGCGGCACAAAACAAATAATATTAAACCGTTCGTAGCAATAAAAATCGTCACAGCATTTCAAGGTGATGTTTTCTCTCAGGCAATTGCTCAAATCAAAATAAGCCTAGTAAAGATCCAATCTGGAGTATGGCTCGTTTGTGGCTTGACAGCGATCGCTTATCTGATCCGATTGATACCCGGCTTCACTCTCTTCAGCCCTCTCATTCTGGCAATTCTTCTAGGCATTTTCATCCAAAATACAATTGGCGTAGCGCCGAAACACCAAGCAGGGATTCACTTTGCTATGAGAAGAATTCTGCGATTTGCAGTCATTCTGCTCGGTGTTCAACTCAGCCTATCGCAGGTTTTATCTGTGGGCATCACGGGGTTACTCATCATCATCACAACCTTATTGAGTACATTTTGGTTTACCTGTTGGGTTGGACAACAATTAGGAGTGAGTCCTAGTTTAACTCGCCTCATTGCTGTAGGAACTTCGATTTGTGGCGCTTCTGCTGTGATTGCAACGAGTGCAACAACTGAGAACAGGGATGAAGATATCACGTATGCAATTGGAATTGTTACCTTGTTCGGAACAGTATCGATGCTTTTGTATCCATTACTCTCCGGGCAATTGAACTTAACACCAGAAGCATTTGGATTATGGTGTGGAGTTTCAATTCATGAAGTTGCCCAAGTGCTTGCAGCGGCTTTTCAAGTAGATTCAGTCAGTGGCGAGATTGCTAGTATTTCAAAACTGTCAAGAGTCCTTTGGCTCGTTCCGATGATGCTCATGCTTGGAGCAATTTCTAAAGTTCCTCAATCAAAATCACGAATTACTATTCCTTGGTTTGTCGTTTATTTTATGCTGTTGATTCTTCTGAACAGCTTGAACTTAATTCCACAGCAAATAAAAACAATGACAGGACAAGTCAATCAGTTTCTCTTAACCATCTCAATGGCAGCAATGGGATTAGAAACAAGATTAAATCAGATTCAAAAGATTGGACTAAGACCTTTGTATTTAGGCGCGCTATCCTGGTTATTCATTTCAATCTCTAGCTATGGATTGATTCAGATCCTTTATTAGTCTTTTGCATGAACCTTACTGATTTAACGATCGCAACAGCATCAATCCTGTTTGTCTGTACTTCAATT
Source organism: Leptolyngbya sp. GGD (assembly GCF_026735145.1). Lineage (NCBI taxonomy): Bacteria > Bacillati > Cyanobacteriota > Cyanophyceae > Leptolyngbyales > Leptolyngbyaceae > Leptolyngbya > Leptolyngbya sp. GGD. Next base: position 575,392 of record NZ_JAPQKE010000002.1, on the reverse strand, counting down.
CGTTCTGCGATCGGGTTTGGTGATGCGCTTTTAGCAATGCCGCTACTAGGCATGATTATGAGTTTGCGAACAGCAACTCCCATTGTCGCATTGACAGGGTTTATTATTAGTTCACTGATTCTAATTTTTGATCAAGATAGCATTGATCTCAAGTCAGCTTGGAGGCTCATCATTAGTACAGTAATCGGAGTTCCCTTTGGATTACTTCTATTACAGTATGCGCCTGAAAAAACAGTCAAGCTTGGGCTAGGAATCATTCTCATCTTGTATGGGCTGTTTAATCTTATTTCTCCTAAGTTTCCGCAGCTTCACCATGAACGCTATGCCGTTTTCTTTGGATTGGTTGCGGGCGTTTTAGGAGGTGCTTACAACATTAATGGACTCCCGATCGCGGTTTACGGCGTGATGCGTCGTTGGTCAGTCAGCTATTTTAGAGCAACAATGCAATGCTATTTTCTGTTTTCAGGAATTGCTACGATCGCAGGTCACGGATTTGCAGGACTATGGACTCCGCAAGTTTGGCGTTTGTTTCTATGGTCAATTCCCGGAATTATCATTGGCATCTATGTCGGTGGCAAAATTAATCGTCTCATTCCACAGCCGATGTTTAATCGTATAATTTTTAGCTTATTGATTACAGTTGGCTGCATATTTATACTGTAGCTTTTATAAGTTCACCTCAACAGATTTGATAGAGGCTACTTCTCGTGAATGGGAAGTACGATCGTAAATTCTGTCCCTTGTCCTACCGTTGAACGAACCTTGATCGAACCACCGTGTTTTTCCACGATAATCTGTCGGGCAATTTCCAGCCCTAAACCTGTTCCTCTTCCCACTTCTTTCGTTGTGAATAGATGGTCAAAGATTTTTTGCTGAGTCGTTTCATCCATTCCCACGCCATTATCACGAATGCGAATCTCAATTGATTGAGAATCAACAACAGTTGTGGAAATACCAATTTGATTTGGATGCGCTTGAATTTCTTCATAGCTCCGTCCCTTATTGCTATCTTCTAAGGCATCGATCGCGTTCGCCAGCAGATTCATAAACACCTGATTCAACTGACCTGGATAGCAATCAATCGGAGGCAACTGACCATATTCTTGAATGATTTTGATCTCTGGGCGGAGATCATCTGCTTTTAATCGATGTTTCAAAATCAGCAGCGTGCTATCAAGCCCTGAATGAATATCAAACGGAACTTTATAATCTTGATCAGCGCGCGAGAAGGTTCGCAAACTGGTACTAATATTCCGAATTCGTTCTACGCCTTCTCTCATTGAGCTAATCAACTTGGGAAGATCCTCGCGAATATACTCTAAGTCGATATCGTCGATTTCTGCTTGAATGACTGGATCAGGGGGAGACATTCTTTTCTGATAAAGATCAATGAGTCCAAATAAATCACTGACGTAATCTAGGGCAGGTTGAATATTGCCTTTGAGAAACCCAACTGGATTATTAATCTCGTGAGCAACGCCAGAAACTAGATTTCCTAGAGCAGACATTTTCTCGCTTTGTACCAGTTGTAATTGGGTTTGCTGGAGATTTTGAAATGCTTTTTCTAAAGCATCAGCCTGTAACTGAAGCTGCAACTCGGCTTTTTTGCGATCGCTCACATCCGTCAGTACCCCATCCCAAATAATTGAACCATCCGGTTGCTGGTAGGGATAAGAACCACACTGTAACCACTTAACCTGATCGGAAATCAGAACTCGTCCTGTCCAAGACCAGGGCTGTAAAGTCTGAGCAGAAGCAGCGACAGAACTTTCAAAAGATTCACGATCGTCAGGATGAATCTTTTCAATCATCAGCGATGCATCCGCTTGAATTGCTTCTGGCTCTAACTCATAAATCACCCGAGAGTACGCACTCATATAAGGAAAACTTGCCGAACCATCGGGAGCAAGTCGAAATTGATAGATCACTCCAGGCACATTATTGACCACTCGTTGAAAGCGAGCTTGACTATTTTGTAACTCGGCTTGGGAATGCTGCAATTTTTGCAGGGATTGCTCTAGCTGAGTCGCATAGTCTTTTGACTGTTGATACAGTTGGGCATTTTCCAATGAAATTGCAGCTTGAGAGCAGATCAATTTAAGCAAATCTACGCGAGCATTGGTAAAAGCGTGGGGAGTTGTCGTATTTTCCAGATATAGAATGCCAATCAGGCTACTCTGATTTATCAGAGGAATACAGAGCAGACTTTGGGGTTGATTCTGTATACAGTAAGCATCACTTACGATACTAGGATGAGACTTATAATCTGTAATCACTGTGCTCAAAGTGCGCTCAACATAATGAATTAAAGAAGTTGGCAACTGAATACATTCATCAATGAGCTTATGTTCTAGCGATTGTACTGCCTGATCAAAATATTTAATGCCTAGTCTTAGACCCCCTCCATATCTCAAGAAGAGCGCCGCTTTATCAGCCCCTGCATTCTCAATCACAATATGAATGACGGTAGTGAGCAGCTTATCTAACTGAATCTCGCTAGAGAGCGCCTGAGATGCTTTGAGAAGAGTATGCAGATCTAAAGCTGTAGAAGCAGTAGTACTGCTAGTATGCACAGACTGCATCGTATGTAAGGTTTCGGATGACGATCGTTTAATCCGTTTGGCAGATTGAAGAATAGAGGCAAGCAATTGAGGATATTGCTGCTCCAGATGGGTCACTTTCGCTTTCGCTTCCCAACGACTGTAACAATAATATGCCTTGCTCATATAAACTGTGGCTTGCTCGGCATGATCAGTTTCTAGATAAAACCTAGCTGCAAGTTCACTTGCAAGTGCTTCATCTTGAATATAGCCATTTTCGCTCGCTTTTGCGATCGCAAGCTCATATCGCTCTGCGGCTTTTGTTATCTCTCCGAGTACCCGGTATCGCTCTGCCTCAACCAACTCAAACTTGTGCAGAAAATTCATAGGAGCATGATGTGACCATTTGTGCATCTTGCTTTGATTTGCAGCAATGCGTTCTAAGATAACTGCTTGCTGATCTGCGATCGCAGTCGGAAATAAAGCGAGTTGAACTAAAGAATCATAGAAATAAAATGCAGGAGTAATGAGAGGACTACTGACTCCATCTAAATACTTCTCGACTTTCGCTGCCATCATCGCAGCTTTCATCGGGTTGCCGAATAGATAGTGCAAGATCAGCTTATTGAGATAGAGATAGGTCGAACCCATGAAATTATTTGTTTCTAAATATATTTCATGAGCAATTTCTTGATCGTAGACTTCACCGATGAGTTGAGTTGGATCTTTGGCTTCGCCCAGCAGATTCAAAACAACCTGATGATGAATTTTGTGCAATTCTAAAATACTATACTGTTTCAACTGGCTCATCGCTTGACCATAGTTCGTCATCTCTCGCTTGAGATCCGTTAGAGGGCAAGACCCTGAGAAATAAGAAACGTAAGAATAACGCAGAGCCGAGTATGCTGCATGTTCTACATCTCCCGTTTCTAACCCGATCGTATAGCCTTTTTTGAGAACTTCTAATGCCTCTTGCACATGTGCTTTCCAAGCCAAGGTGAAATGACCCGCTACAAATAAAGTCGCCGCCGCATGTTGTTGCGCATTTAATCGATCAATCAGCTTTAAGGCAAGCTGCCCAAACTCATATCCCGTTTCAATATCACCAACATTACACAAGATAAGTCCATAGGTAGCATAGGCATGGGTATGAGCAGGAGCATTACCATACTGGAGAGCTAACTGAATTTGCTTAAATGCAATAAGGGGAAGTAACGCAGGGCGAACAGTATGAGCGGCAGGACTGAGAATGAGCAGCATCCGCGATGCACCCATCATCAAAGGATCGCTCATCACGGGTCGCTCTAACAGTTGTGCAACTGGGATCGAGGCTAATGCAGCCTGAGTCGCTGCGAGTTCGATGGGAATATCTTCGGGCTTGGGATGAGTGAGAAGGCGAACGCCCAATTCTTGCAAAACGGATAGCCCAAAGTCTAGAGCCTTTTCAAATTGATTCTGTGCTTTTAAGCCGTGAATCTTCACCTCGTAGACTTTAATACGATCGAGCAATTGCAGAGTATGTTGAAGGACTTCACCAATCAAGTACTCCATTTGCTCAAAGTCGCCACTGAGATAGGCACATTCTGCTGCTAGCTGATAGAGTGATAGCGTCAGACTATAATGATAGTACCAACACTGTTGAGGCAGTAATTGAATTCCTGTCATCAAATAGTTCATCGCACTGCTATATGCTGTAGCAGTCTTTGCTTTCTTTGCAGCAATTAAATTCAATCCCGCCAATTCGAGCTTTTCAGCAGACGTAGAAATCAGCGAAATCGCTTGATTTAATGGATTGACAATTTCAAAGATTCTGTCTTCTCGCGCTGCTTCGGGAATGACCTTCAGAAGAAGTTGACCAATCTTGAGATGAGTTAGTTGCTTTTGATCCGTTGGAATCAGTTCATAAGCAGCTTGTTGAACGCGATCGTGCAGAAACTTATACGCGCAAGAAATCTCGTTTGTGAGGAATTTACGCTCTGGTTCGGTTGCACTCGAAGTATGGATTTCGCTTTGGAAGAACTTATAAGTTTGAGCTTGAGGCAAAATTAGCCCTTCCTGTAAAGCACACCATAAATTCGTAGCGACATCTGTAATCGACTGTTTACAGACAATCGCTAACGTTGCAAGTTCAAACTTATTGCCAATACAGGCTGCCAGTCTCAAGACCTCTTGAGTTTCAGCAGGAAGCTTTTGAAGTTGAGCCGTCATTAACTCAACGATGTCATCTGTGAGAGTGAGCGATCTTACTTTTGTAATATCACATTCCCAAACTCGTTCCTGCTGATTAAATTGAATCCAACCATCTGCATGTAGAGCTTTGAGAAATTGCCTTGTAAAGAATGGATTTCCCTTTGCTTTGTGATAAATTAATTCTGCTAATGCTTGAGCTAGCTCAATTGTGGTGTTAAGTGTATTTGCAACGAGTTGATTAATATCAGATTGAGGCAGGGTCGGCAATGTAATTGTTTGAATTACAGTATTTGCTTTGCGAATTTCTTCAAGACTCAACCAAAGTGGATGACTTGGAAATACCTCATTATCGCGATATGCACCCAAAACTAATAGATATTCTGTTTTAGACTTACCCAATAAAACATTGAGCAATCCTAAAGAAGCAGAATCTGCCCACTGCAAATCATCAAGAAAGATAACTAATGGATGCTGATGAGTCGCAAAGATTTGAATAAATTTTTGGAATAGCAGATTAAACCGCATCTGTGCTGCACTACCGGAGAGTTCTGGAACAGAGGGTTGCTTGCCAATAATACTTTCTAGCTCTGGGAGAACATCAATGATGACTTGAGCATTGTCTCCCAAGGCTGTGAGAATATTACGCTTCCAGTCAGCAATTTGAGCGTCGCTTTCTCCGAGCAGTTGTCTCATCAGATCGCGAAATGCCTGTACAAAAGCAGAAAATGGAAGGTCACGCTGAAACTGATCGTATTTGCCTTTGATGAAATAGCCACGTTTCTGAACAATGGGCTTATGCACTTCATTGACGACTGCTGTTTTACCAATTCCTGAGAAACCAGCGACGAGCATTAATTCTGTACTGCCTTGAGAGACACGATCGAAAGAAGCAAGCAAGATCTCGATTTCAGCCTCTCTTCCGTAGAGCCTTTCAGGAATCACAAAGCGATCGCAGATATCTCGCTCACCGAGTTCAAAAGCAACGATCGTGCCTGTTGCCTGAAATTGTGTCCAGCATCTTTGTAGATCATGCTGGAGTCCTACAATCGATTGATAGCGATTCTCAGCATTCTTTGCCATCAATCGACTGACGATTTGAGAAAGGATGGGTGGAACTGTTGGTGCAATGAGAGTAACATCAATAGGCTGCTTTGCAATATGGCAATGCACCAGCTCCATGGGATCATCTGAGGAAAAAGGAAGCTGCCCAGTGAGCAGTTCATAGAAAGTGACTCCCAAAGAGTAGAAATCACTACGATAATCGACCCCGCGATTCATGCGTCCAGTTTGCTCAGGAGCAATATAAGCAAGGGTTCCCTCTAAAATGTTAGGATTCTGGAGTTCTTGGGTTTCCTTAGGTAGACGAGATGCAATCGAAAAGTCAGTCAGCTTAATTTGCCTCGTTTCCGGGTGAATCAAAATATTGGCAGGCTTGATATCTTTATGAATAATGCAATGGTTTGATAATCCTTTTAAGCCAGCACAAAGCTGTAGTGCGATCGAGAAAAATTCAGATAACTCAAGCGGCTGAGATTGAATATACTGCTTTAGGGAAACTCCACCAAAGTCTTCCATGACAAGAGCATATCCGTTATAAAAGGGTTCAAGACTGTAGCTGCGTATCACTGACGGCAAATTCAGATCCTTTGTCAGAACATACTGATTCCGAAATTGCACGAGTTCTGCAAGGCTAGCATATTGATTTCGTAAGAACTTGACGACAACAGGCTGCCCATTACTCTCGCGGTGCCCTCGGTAGACGATCGTACGGCTCCCAGAGTAGAGTTGCTCAGTTAGACGATATCCTGGCAAAGTAATATTATGAGACGTTGCAAGTGTCATACGGCTACAGCTAAACTCTATTTCATGCTTCAGCATGCCCAGGTTATAAATTAAAGATGCATTTGTAAATTATTATTGACTTAAACTCATCTACCCTAGGGTAGAACTTTGAAACGCGATCGGCATTGATATCCCTACCTTTCAATTCAATTTCAGGGTGAAGGGCGAGGATTTTATTCTTTTCAATCGCTGCTCCATCGTCTTCAGACCTGGGCAAAGACGTGAAATGAAGAAAGAGATCGCCTTATGTGAACTCATAAGGAATCGGAGCCAATAGAGCAAGCGTAGGTAAGGCTGACAGTTTCCGTATCAGCCACGACTCCCATTCAACTCATCTCTACAGCGCTTTCGTGATCTCATTTCACTCAGCTACGCGCTTGAGCCAACTTTACAATCATCAGGGTTGCTCTTCAAAAGAGCACTCAGGTGCAATTAATTTGGTGCTTGTTTTTCATACTTCAGATTTTCGTTCTTGTTGAGTTGATCAACTAATGCATAGATTGCTTTTGCAGTCGGAAGCAGGTCGGCTTCGGTCATATTTCCCCCAAACATACGACGAAATTCAACAACTAAAGCATCCGTTTGCTTGCCAGGTGCTCCAACTTGATCATCGACGCTGCCTAATGCGCCTAGCGACTTATGAATGGGATTCCAATCGTCTTCGCTAACTCCTTCAATCTCTTTTGCCTCATTTGATAGATTCGAGTAGTGCTTGAGCAAATCAACACCAGACGGAATATTTTCTAGCCACTGCTGGCGTGTCAAAGGAATAACTTTCTCAACGCGATTGTCTACGCCACCGCGCTCAACCGTGTTGGTATATACCTTATTGCCTCCCGTCCCTTTCATCTCTGCAGCATCCAACATGAGATTAACAAATTGCTGGGGATTCTCACTGAAGAATTGCTGATAAGCAGGGGGTAGTAATTTGAAGTTGTGGGCAAAGTCCGTACGAGACATTAACCCCTCGGCAATCGATTTTGCATTGGATTTGGCGGGTAGAGTATCGGCTGTTTTGAGATAACTCGCTAGCAAGATCGCTAGTCCTTCTAACTCTTTAGTACTGGTGCGAACAAGTTGCGGCGCATGCTGTGGCAGTACCGTCTGCTTAAATTGCGCGATCGCTACTTTAGCACTAGCATCAGCTGCAACCAGCTTATCTAGCCCGCCTTGCCCAAATAAATCACTTTTAGCCTGCTTCCTTTTTAAGAAGGTTGATTCCCATTCATACCAATGTTCGGTTTGGTCGTTCAAATATTCAAGTAATTTAGGAAGCTGGTCGATCTTGATGCCTGTGGTTGTCTGAGGTTCAAAAATCATCTCCTTACCCACTTCAGGATAGATGACTAAGCCTTCTTTTGCTTTTACACCTCCCCCTTGTATTCCTCCAAGCTCGTCCAGCTTGATTTCTTCTTGATTTTTGAGTCCATTGAATTGATGAACCATCGCAGTCAGATTCGTCATCACTGCATTGACTTCAGCCGCGCTCGTCAGGGGAGCCGTGACCCATTCTAGGTTAGAACCTCCAGCAGGGCTACTATCTGCTGTTAGATCGTATTTTGCAGCTGTCACTATCTTTGCCGCCTTGGCGATATTCTTGCCCAGCAGCGGTTTAGCTGCGATTTTGTTACCCGTTCTGAGAGTCTGGACAAGTTCATTAAAGAATGTCGGGTACTGAGGATGGTCATGAAGCCTTGCAATTCTGTTCAGTCCCTCTTCTTTTAGCACATTCGGGTCATTCGGATTTTCTGGGAAATTATATTTGCTAAACCATAATTCTTTAAGTTCCTCTTGAGGCTTATTCTTCTCTCCCTCTACTTTTAAGACGTGAACTGGGTTCGGTAACATCTGAGTCAGCAAGATTTTATCGATTTTTGCGATCCAGGCATCTTTTTCTTCTTGATGTTGTTCCAGACCTTCTTCGTTATTCACCTCGCTGATATCGCGAACGCGCCATGATGTCTCAAATTCAAAGCCCACTTTTCTTTGAATCACAGAACGATGAATCGAAGAGGCATTCTGCTGCACCACATGGGTGAGTTCATGGGCAATCAACTCTTGCCCACTTCGAGTTCCAGGTTCGTACATTCCCTGCCGAAAAAACACGTCCTGCCCCGTCGTAAAGGCTTTTGCCTGAATTGAGCGATTCATCTGATCGGCTCGTGCATCGGTGTGAATTTTCACTCGACTGAAATCTGCACCCATCGCTTGACCCATCGATCGTTGCAGTCCTGCATCGAGAGATTGTCCACTGCCCCTAGCACTGTCAATCGCAGATACTAATGCTTGCGACGCTTCTTGTGGCTCCCCTGTTTCACGCGATGTCTGAAGTTCTTCTTCTTCCTGACGCTGAATTGCTGTAATCTCAAGTTTTGTCTGGAGTTCCTCTTCTTCTGCTTCTTGGGGTTGTGCAGACGGTTGAGGTTGTCCAAGCGGCTGAGGTTGTACAACTGGAGTATTGATCTGATCTACAACCTGAGCAGCAACGCGATCGGCTTCTTGCTCGTACTTGTCATTTGGTTCGCCGATCGTTAATTTGGGTTGAACAAAGGGCTTAGTTCTCAGTTGAGAATTGATCGGAGCGGTCTGACTGCTAATCTTACGTGCAAATTGCTTGTCCATGATCAATCCCAACTCTTGAACATGGATTTAGAATACCCAGGGATCAGCTTCAATTAAATAGGGCGTAGATTCAGGAGAGATTTCGGGGGAGCGCACCCCACGTAACAACTGCCGAATACTCAGACCGATTGCGTGCCATCGCTTCCTCCACCGTACCTAATCCCGCAGCGCCACCATCTAACTCTAGAATTTCGTTCCCTTCTGCTGCTCCGATTTCTGTTCTGACTGCTTCATTCTGAATCGGTACTCTTTTACCTGTAGATAGTGCGACATGTCCAGGAACCTCGCCAAATGCGACTACCATCCCCGCTGGAATTGCATCCAAGACTGCATAGAGTTCACGCGGCTGTTTGTTAGCTGGGCGAGTCACTGCCTTTGTCTTGTTTTTCATCATCACATCTACGTATCGGGGTCTACCTCCTTTATGAACGAGCGCTGATTTAATGTATTTCTTATCGATCATTCCAATCCGAAATGCTGCTAGCAGTACTGATTCCCAGCAGTTAACAACAGATGGCTCTGGTCCGTCAGCATAAAGCCATCTTGCTAGAGGAGTACTCGACTTTTCCACCCGCGCTACTGCCATGTCTTTTGATTTACCTGATTTCTTTAATGCTTCCTCCATGCTTGCGTCATATTGCTCGGCGTTCTTCTTAGTTGATGGCAGACCAGTCATTGTGCTTTGTCCCCATTTCAAGTTTGGCAACACTTCTGCCATTGACTCCACAAGGTACGTCGCTTCTAGTTCATCCAACCGCTCCAGAAACGCATCTATTTCTTCATCATCAATTTCTATCTCATCGTGCTCGATTCTTATGATGACATTTTCGATGTTCTCCAAGCTCATCTGTTTAATTGGTGGATCAAAGGCTTGATTTGCCTGGTCTGAGCTATTCTTTTCTCTAAAGGTTTGAATGTTCGACCTCGTTCCACTATTCTGCTGAACCACATGGGTGAGTTCATGGGCAATCAACTCTTGCCCACTTCGAGTCCCAGGTTCGTACATTCCCTGTCTAAAAAAAACGTCTTGCCCCGTCGTGAAGGCTTTTGCCTGAATTGAGCGATTCATCTGATCGGCTCGTGCATCGGCGTGAATTCTCACCCGACTGAAATCTGCACCCATTGCCTGACCCATTGATCGTTGCAGTCCTGCATCGAGAGATTGTCCCCTGTCCCTAGCACTGTCAATCGCAGATGCTAATGCCGCCGATGCTTCTTGTGGCTCTCCTGTTTCACGCGATGTCTGAAGTTCTTCTTCTTCCTGACGCTGAATTGCTGCAATCTCAAGTTTTGCCTGGAGTTCCTCTTCTTCTTCTCGGCGCTGTACAGGTAGCTGAGATTGTACGACTGGAGTATTGATCTGGTCTACAACCTGAGTAGCAATGCGATCTGCTTCTTGCTCGTACTTGTCATCTGGTTCACCGATCGTTAATTTGGGCTGAATGGATAGCGAAGCTAAGGAATGCGATCGTAAATTTGGAGCAGGTTGGCTCACCGAGGTAGACTGTGGAGCAAAAGCTCTCGGTTGCAGACGGGAATTCACTTGATGAGCCGATTTGCCGAGGTGTCGAGCACTTTGCTTCTCCATAATCATCTCTCGATTACTAATTTTAAGCTGCCTTGTGTAGGAGGTTTTCCAGATAGTTTTCTGCTTCTTCAGGCGATAAAAGAACGGAATTACCCTGATGCAAGAGTTCGTACTGCCCCTGATAATAGCCGTGCCTAGCAATTAGACCTGCTTGAATCGCGCGATTGCCTAACTCATTGAGGCGATTGATACTCATTGCTTCAACTTCACGCTGCATCATTTCTTCATCCATCGTTTTTACCCAATTGTGATTTTAGGACTGTTGTACCAATTTGTAGTTGGACTCTGCGAGTCAGTTTCGATCGATAAGGGACTTTCTGCCCCATCTACCTGTAATCGAACCAGATAAGTACCAGGTTTGACAGAACGAATAGGAATTCGGATTAATGGGGTTGTTTCAGTTCGTGAAGTCGCTTCAAATAGATAAGCCGCAGGATTTTCGACTGTCCATTCGTTGAGAACAAGGACAACTCTTTGACGAGGCGCGATCGCTAAATTAGATTCAACCTCAATCTCACCCGATTTTAAGTCATCCCACTGATTAGAACTGATCCAACGACAGCTTTTAATCACGGGACGAATCACGATCGGAACCGTATTCGATCCAACCGTGCTAGTCGTTCCAGTACCAGAAGCAATGCGGTGCAGAACCTGTAAATGCTGAACTCCAGGTCTTAAGTCGTGAACTAAATTGAGCAGCGGCAATTTAATTTGAGTTTCATTCATGTCTATCGGAGCAGCCTCTGCATCTCCAATTCGGATCGCAACCGATTGGCTCTGAAGATGTTTACCTCTCACCACTAAAGTACTTTCCGCAACAAGTGGATCAAACCATCCTGTCTCCGAAACAGCCTGATCAATCACAGGCTGACTGGGAAAAGGAACAATCCCGCCAAAACTGCGATCGCGGATCGGTAACGCCTGTTGATTCGTTTCCTCGCCATCAATCATGACCGTCGTCACTCGATAGCTCATTGATAGAGCATAGGGTGTTTGAAAAAACGTTGTCCAAACTTTTGATAGGTCATCCAAACTGAGATCATTGGGCATAATCCGCAGTTGCATGAACTGATCAGCTAAGTTCGACTGAGCTAAAAATGCAAACGAAGAATCTGCTAGAGTCTCCTGAATCATTTCTGGAATGACATTTGGACGATCGCTAAAGACACGAATCACACTTCCAAGTAATCGCTGTGGCTCTAGCTCTGCTTCATTGCCATAAACGCTAATTAAATAGTTCAGATCCAAAGCAGTTTGTCGCTTTGAAACTGTGCCTTTTCGCATGAGTGAGCCTTCAGAGTTATTTAAAGCTGGATTACGGCTGACTTGATAAAGATACAAGTTCACTCCAGTTTGAGTGAGTCCTCCTCCTAAACTACTAGGCTGTAACGTTGTCACTCGGGCACCACTGACATCTAGTTGCACCGCAGACTGAAGAATCCGTTGCAGAATGGCAGTAACAGTTGCGATCGCTAAATAATTACTCATACATTCATCCTCTGCCCAACAAGGTACACGCAATTCTAAAAGAGTGAGCCTCTGTGAAATTACTGGATCTAAGACAGATAGGGTTTTCCGAACCTAGAAAATGAGGATTAAGTAAAGAGATCCGTAATTCTGCGATGTATCAATTATGAAACTTGAGTGAATATGATTCGTGGATTTACTCTCTAGTATCTGGTGAGCAGAGTAGAATTAGTTGCGAATTAGAACAGCACAATTGGGAATTAGCTAAATTTCTAGTTCACGCCATCAGATTTAGCTCAGTAATGACACTGGCTTTCTCAACTTTGATTCCAACTTTGAGAAGTCGATCGAAGACGGATTTAACTTTTCAAAAATCGTTTGTGGAGGATTCCCTGTGCCATTAGATTATTTTGCTCCTGGGGTCTACGTCGAAGAAGTCGATCGTGGCAGTCGTCCCATTGATGGCGTGAGCTTGAGTGTAGCAGGCTTTGTTGGCTTCACTGAAGATGTTCGAGGTGATGCAGAACTTTTCAAGCCGATGCTCATTACCAATTGGGCACAGTATTTAGAATGCTTCGGAAAACCAGGTTCAGACGGATTCACAGATTTTGATGCTTATCTGCCTTTTGCAGTTCAAGGTTGGTTCTTGAATGGAGGAGGTCGCTGCTGGGTCGTCAGTATTGGAACAAAACTTCCGGGTTCGGCTGCACCCTCGGCTGAAGAAACAGGATGTAAATTGCTGACTTCGAGCGGCAAACCCACACTTCGTTTTAATCTCAAAGCAGCGAGCGCTAGCACTGCACCTGCCCTGCCTTCTAGTGAAGGTCGTTTAGCTGTCACAATTTTAGAAAGTGCACCCAAACCGCTACCGAGTAACGCTCCTGCTAATGTAGATCCTCCTTTAAACACAGGCGAATACTTTAAGCTCATCGTGCGCAATGGTGATCAAATTCTTGAAGAATATGATCACTTGACGATGAACTCTAAAGCAGAAACAGCGGTTGCAGACTATGTTGTGACTGCACTTGCAGATTCGCAATATGTCGCGATCGCAGATATTGCTCAAAGTGGACAGCCTTTATCTCGCCGTCCTGCAAATGGCTCTTACGAAGTTGCACCCCCTCCCTATGTCGCAAAACTTGAACATTTAGCACGCGACTTGCAAGGTGAGCGCAGCGACAAAACCGGAATGCAAGGCATTTTTGAAGTCGATGAAGTCGCCATGATTGCCTGCCCTGACTTGATGCGTGTGTATCAAGAAGGCATCATGGACATCGATCAAGTGCATGGCGTGATGGAAATGATGCTGAGCCTATGTGAAAATTCTTTCCCAGGACCAGCCTATCGGATGGCAGTGCTCGATGCACCTCCGGTTAAGCCTGGAAAAAATGACAACAAAGCCGTTGCACCAGAACAGCAGAAGCCTCAAGATGTGTTCAACTGGCTCAAAGAGTTCAATCGTCGATCGATGTTTGGTGCCTTGTACTATCCCTGGATCAAAGTTGCGAATCCTCGGAATGGCGGTCGTCCGATCTTGATTCCCCCTTCAGGTCATATGATGGGTGTTTGGTGTCGTACAGACGAATCTCGCGGTATCTTCAAGGCTCCGGCAAATGACACTCCGCGCGGTGTGCTGGGCTTGGCTTACGAAACGAACATGCGCGAGCAAGAAATGCTAAACCCGGTAGGGATTAACTGTATTCGCAACTTTGCCAACTACAATCGCGGCTTTAAGATTTGGGGCGCAAGAACTTTGGTCGAGCCGGATAATGTGCAATGGCGTTATATCAGTGTTCGCCGTTTACTGAGCTATATCGAAAAGTCGATCGAGATTGGGACTCAATGGGTTGTGTTTGAGCCGAATGATTCTGATCTTTGGGCACGTGTGAACCGCACCGTGAGTAACTTCCTTGAGCGTCTGTGGCGCGAAGGAGCTTTGGTCGGTGGATCGCCTAGCGAAGCATTCTACGTCAAGTGCGATGGTGAATTGAATACTCATGAAACCATGATGCTCGGTCGTTTGTATGTTGAAGTGGGCGTGTGTCCTGTTCGTCCGGCTGAGTTTGTCATCTTCCGCATCAGCCAGTGGGCACCGGGTCAGTAATGCCAAATTTGTAGCGCATTGCGTAAAGGTTGATCCCCCTGATTCTCCTAAACTACAGAGAGGTAGGGGAGATCACCTCAAGCATAAGTAACCCAGAGAGATTAATTTGGTCGAAGTTGTAGAGGTGATGCAAAATGGCGATCGTGACCGTTGAGAATTTTGAACTCAAGCTGGATAAATTTGATGCGCTCAAGTTCAAGAGCGTTGATGTTCCGGCTTACAAAACAGATATTCAAGGCGGGGACGCTTTGATGTCTGGAGATAAAGGGGCAGTTCGGCAGACGTTTACGAAAAAGCGGGAAGCTGCCGTACAAATTACGGTGAAAACCATTGCAAGTGGAAACGCAAAAAGTACTAGCTCGCTGATGCGGAAATGGCTGAAAGAATGTATGCCCAAGTCAGAGAATGGCGATGGGTTTCCGGACGCAGCAAGAACCACGGGAACGATCAAAACCTTTAATGCTGCGGGTGAAGTGATCGATTCTTGGAAACTGAGTGGAGTCTGGGTTTGTAAATATACGATCGGGCAATTGTCGATCGGGGGTGGATTACTCGAAGAAACCTACACGCTGCAAGTTGACCAGTTTGATCCGGCTTAAGTTATGAAAGCAAGTGTTCCTTGAGTTGATTTGGATAATCATTTATGGCAGATACAATTGAACTCCTCTCTAGTGACAGTTTTTCTGTCGAACTTACAGACATCAAAAACTTGATTGTCAAAGAAGTCAGCGGAATGCAGGTGGATATTTCTCCATCTGGTGCAGACAACTCGATCGGGTCTGGACCTAAAGGTAAAGCACTCGTTTTGAGTACGCCGAGCCAACCGAAATATGGATCTGTAAAGCTCATTCTCGTTCCTGGCAAACATCAGCAAGGTGACGACGAAAAGCTTTGGAAATGGTACAGTGATTGCGCCTCGAAGTCGAACTTGGGGGAATCTTCCAAAGCACGGGATCAGCGTAAAGATATGTCCGTGAATGTCTACTACTCTGGGACAGAGGCAAAAGTTGGCATTCTGTATGAATTCCAAGGCGTATTACCCAGTAGCTTTGATGTTCCGGCTCGTGATGCAGGCAGCAGCGAGCTTGAAACTTGGACACTTGAACTACAATACGAACGCCTGAAGTTCTCCATTAAAGATCCCTAACTATGGCTGGTTTTCCTGAGATTTTAACAACTTGCAGGTTTTATCTAGAGTTGCGTTTAGATGGCAGCAAAGATTCTGTAGATGGGTACTTCTTGGAATGTAGCGGCTTTAAATCTTCGCAGCAGGTGATTGAGACAAACCATGTTACGCCTCAAAAATGGGGCGCACAAGGGAAAGCAGTTGGGCGAATTGTCGGAACAAAGATACCGGGAAATGTCAGTTACTCGAATTTGGTACTTCGTCGCGGGCTAACCTGCTCTATGACGTTTTGGAACTGGATTGCAGCAGTTCAAGATGGAAATTGGGCAACCCAACGACGGAATGGCTCTCTGATTATTTTCAATCAAGCGGCTGAGGAGCAGTTTCGATTGGAATTTCAGGGAGCTTTTCCTATGGGCTATCGCATCTTAGATGTGAATGCGCGGGGCGATGAGATGGAAGTCGAAGAAATTGAAGTCGCAGTTGAAGAATTGAAACGAGTCAAGGTGGCAAATAGTGATGCAAGTTGAATTTGAGTTTGAGTTACCGAAGGGTTTTTTGGATGCAGACGGCAATGTGCATCGCAAAGGAATCATGCGGTTATCAAGAGCGATCGATGAAATTGTCCCGTTAAGAGATCCACGAGTGCGCGCTAATCCAGCTTATGCAAGTGTGATTATTTTATCGCGCGTGATGATCAAGCTCGGTGCCTTAGATGAAGTAACGCCCGCGGTAATTGAAGGGTTGTTTGCTTGCGATCTGGACTATTTGCAGAAATTTTATCGTTCAATTAATGAACTTGAATCTACTATGGATGAGTCTATTCCGATTCCTGCATAGCCTATGGATGCGATCGAGTTTGAGTTTACTTTGCCGCGTGGCTTGGTCGGGACTGATGGTGCTGTGCATCGTCAGGGCATCATGCGTTTGGCGACGGCAAAAGATGAGATTGCAGTACAGCGCGATCGACGCACTCAAGAGAGTACTGCTTATGGATTACTGATTATGCTATCGCGAGTGATCAAGCAGTTGGGAAGCTTATCTACACTGACTCCAGAGAATTTAGAGAACTTGTTTTCTCGCGATTTAGCTTATTTACGAGAATTTTTTAATCGAATTAATCAACAGGGCAATGCTCATATTCCTGCACAATGCCCCACTTGTAGCACTGCTTTTCAAGTGGAGCTAGAACTTGCGGGGGAGCCGTAAGCTACCCTTCAGGTGCGCTCTATGAAGAGGTAGCTTGTGTTGCATCCGCTTTTCATTGGTCTTTAGAAGATATTCTCAATTTAGATCACTCAGAGCGCCGCCGCTGGGTGTTTGAGATTGGTAAGCTTAAACAACATTCGACACACGATGAATTCTCAATCTATTGATCCAGTCATCTTATCTCAGGTTGCGAAAAAGCTGTTGCGTGATCCGCTCGCGATGAAAGAATTTAGCGATCGTGTCTACGAAAAGCTTCAAGCTGATCTCAAATTGCAAGCGATTCGAGATGGAAGGTACAACAGATGAGTAGAAATGGGACGACTGAGTTTGGGCTAGATTTTGTTACAGCGAATCGCTTCTATGTGGAGATTGAAAGTAGTTTAACTGCGGCATTTACCGAATGTCAGGGGTTAGGTGTCCAAATTCAACATGAATCGATCTCTGAGGGCGGAGTGAATGATCAGCAGAGAATTCTACTGGGTCAACCGAAATTTAGTGAAGTGACTCTAAAACGCGGGATTACCAATGATCTGGTGTTTTGGAATTGGATCAATGCGGTACTAGAGCAACGCAATCAAGGAACGGCAATCCAGCATCATCGGCGGAATATCAATATTTTGGTGTTTAATCAAGCGGGTGAGACGATGCAGTGTTGGACACTGATTGGGGCTGTACCGACGGGATGGAAAGCACCTGCTTTGAGTGCGGATGCAAATAATGTTGCGATCGAAGAGTTGACGCTCGTCTATGAAGGTTTGAAGATTGTTGCAAATCAAGGTGGCGGTGGAGCAACGATTCTGAATTCTCGAGATCAATCTGGATATTTTGCAAGTAACTAAATTATGACTGACTTGCCTAACGATTCATCGAGTTCTTCTGAGGTGCGTCATCCACCGCATCTGACTGCTCCGTTAGGGCAACAGTTTATTGTGCCATTGGGAACGCGACGACTGAATATTCTCGATCCTGGCATTTTTTCGCCTAAGTCAACGCCTGAAGAGGAAGAACCCTTCTCAGATCCGTGGGTTCAGAAGTCTCCTTTTTTTGCACAGTCATCTACACAGAAGAGTACTAGGCAGCCGAGCGAAGTACTGCAACCTAAAACGTATGGCTCATCACATTCGACTGCTCCCAGAATGGAGTTTGAGGCTAATTCAACAAAGTCTCCTGAAGGAGAAAATAGCCAATCAGAATCTAATTTCCAGTCTATTGAAACAGACTTAGTATTATTCGAGTCAAATTTTCCGAAAGGAGAGAGCAGTAAGGGCGAGGAGGATTTGAATTCTTTTCCAACATTTATTCAGGATGAATCTATTCTCCAAAGAAACTTAGATGTTGACAATCGCCCGCCTAATCCTTCAGAAAGTACACTTCAAAGAGATATGAAGCAAGATGAGAATCTTGCGGGATTAAGCGAGCCAGCCATACCATCTCAGAATGTAGTAGGGTTTGGAAACCATGGATCTGATTCTCCAAGTAGCACGATCCAAAGAAGTGTGGAGATAGACGCAGGGACTACAAATTTAGGTGAGCCAGCAATCCCACCTCAGAATGTAGTCGATTTCAGCGATCGGGGATCGGATTCCTCAACCAGCACAACTCAAAACAATCCACAGCTAGATACACCCCCTGTACAAGCAAACGAGATGCCAGAATCTCAAGAAGCTAGTTTTGTTCAGAGGAAGTCAGAAGCTAGTCGTCATGAATCTGATTCCCTAGGTCATAAGATTCAAAGAAGTGCAGAGATAGATGTAAATGTTACAAAAAATGATTCAAGCGCCACAAAATTTAGCGAGCTAACATCACGATCTCAAAATGCAGCGGAATTTGGTGCTCCCGAGTCTGGCTTCTCAAGTAGCGCGACTCAGGACAATACGCAGCTAGATACACCCCCTGTACAAGCAAACGAGACACCGGAATCTCAAGAAGCTAGCTTTATTCAAAGGAGAGTAGAAGTTAGCCGTCATGAATCTGATTCTCTGAATAATACAATTCAAAAAAATGCAGAAATAGACGCAAGTGCTGCAAAATATAGTGAGCTAACATCACTATCTCAGAACGCAGCGGAGTTTGGCGATCGTAGATCTGATTCTTCAAGCAGTACAATTCAGAGAAGTACGGAGATAGGCAAAGAGACGACACAATTAAATGAATCATTAAATGATTCGGGAATACTATCTCAGAATGCAGCGGAGTTTGGTGCTCCCGAATCTGGCTTCTCAAGTAGCGCGACTCAAGGCAATATGCAGCCAGATACAACCTCTGTACAAGCAGGTGAGACACCAAAACCTCAAGAAGCTAATTTTATTCAAAGAAAAGCAGAAGCTAGCCGTCATGAATCTGATTCTCTAAATAATACAATTCAAAGAAGCACAGAAATAGATGCCAGTGCTGCAAAATATAGTGAGCTAACATCACTATCTCAGAATGCAGCGGAGTTTGGTGCTCCCGAATCTAACTTCTCAAGTAGCGCAGTTCAAGGCAATACGCAGCTAGATACAACCTCTGTACAAGCAGGTGAGATGCCAGAATCTCAAGAAGCTAATTTTATTCAAAGAAAAGCAGAAGTTGGCGATCGTACCTCTAGTTCTCTAGACAGCAGATTTCAGAACAATAGACCGTTCAATGATAGTTCTTCACGCTCAAATGACTCAACACCTCAGCATCAAGGCTTCAATCTTATTCAGAAACAGCTAGATTCTAGTGATTATCTATCCAATTCCTCAAATAGCACGATTCAAAGCACTCCTCAAAGCAATGAGAGGATTACTCAGCCAATTGAATCAGCATCGCAATCTCAAGAACCTAGTCTTATTCAGAAACAGCTAGATTCTAGTGATCACCTGTCCGGTGCCCCAAACAACACAATTCAAAGCAATGAGAGGATTACTCAACCAATCGAATCAGCATCGCAATCTCAAGAACCTAGTCTTATTCAGAAACAGCTAGATTCTAGTGATCACTTGTCCGGTGCCCCAAACAACATGATTCAGAGCAATTCTCAGATCGATGAGAGGATTACTCAAGCAATTGAATCAGCATCTCAGCCTCAAGACTTTAATTTTGTTAAGAAACAACTAGATTCTAGCAATCATCTGTCCGATTCCTCAAATAGCAAAATTCAAGACAATGAGAGTATTGTTAATCCAATTGAATCAGCATCACAATCTCAGGAGCCAAATATTGAATCAGCATCGCAATCTCAGGAACCTAGTCTGATTCAGAAGCAGCTAGATTCTAGCAATCATCTGTCCGATTCCCCAGCAACTAGCATTCCAGAGCCGGGAGTTACGACTGAGCGGCTGCGATTAACCGATAATCATCAACAGTTCGTCCAATTTACTGATCAAACAACTGTACAGCGTTCGCTATCAGAACAGCCTACTCAACTCACAAATGATACCCATCTTTCCGAGAGTTTAGACTCAACGAAACTGGATCGTGGTGAGAACAATCTGAATATCCAACAGATAAGCGCTGATGATTCAGAAATTCAGAGACAAGTTGCTGGAATTCAATATGAAAATTCGCAGAATTCAGAATTCTTGAAAAACTCCGAGTTCTCATTCACTGAAGAAGCTGAGATTCAAGCATCTTCTGAAACATCCTCAATTCAAAGACAAACTGATCTGTCAGCCAATTTTCAACCCCCACAAGCGTCTCAGCCAGCCGCGAGCGTTCTTCGCACTGAGTCCTTGGATCTGCGATCGCAATTTGACCAAGGTAATGAACCTCTTCAGGCTCAACATTCATCTTCTGAACTAGAAGCAATCCAAAACCAGACTAAATCGGTTCAAATCTCCGAGTTAGCATCCAATATTCAATCTATTGCTCGCAAACCTCACATTGATGAGCCGCTAACACCTAAAAATGAACATCAAAACATTCAAGCTCAACCATCCTCAGGCATTCAAAGACAGGCTGAACATCTAGAAGATTTAAGTTCTTCTCAATCGATGCGCTCTGATAGCAAGTCTGCTCCGTCGAAGCCGATTCAAAACGAAGCAGAATACTCTCTACAGCCCTCCACTGAAATACTCGCAATTCAAAGACAGGCTGATCCGTCAGACAGCGCACAATCAGAGCACAACAATCAGCCCACGACTAGCGAGTTTGATGCTAGTACTTCAGAGCCTACTCTGAGCAAAGAATCTGACAATTTGTCTTCTCAATCTCCCATCATTCAAAGACAAGCTGATTCATCAGACAATTTAAACGCTCAGTCGATGAATGATGAGATTCATCCTGATAGTTCAGATTCTCGATCGCCAGCTAATCATGACGCAGTTGCTCACTCTCCACAATTATCTCCCGACATACCCACTATTCAGAGACAAGCTAGCTTACCGGAGACTATAGAACCTAATTTTCACAGCAGCTTATCTCAAAATCCAAGTGAAAGATCGATTAACGCCCCACAATTCTCTTCTGAATCTTCAACGCTTCAGAGAGCAATTAATTCGGAAGATTCACAGTCGATTGAACATGAGCTTCGCTCAGATAGTTCAGATTCTCGATCGCGCTCAGAACTCGATCAAGGCCAAAACACTTTCATTTCTCAACCATCCTTGCCTACATCAGAGCCAACATCTCAGCAATCTACCAATGATCTAATCGCTCAACGCAAGCAGACTGGCTCTGAACTGCCTCCTATCCCTGAGGAGTTTCAAGAGACAAAGCCCTCTAGAATCGAGAATTTAGGAGATACAAGCAACATACAACGCAGCGAAGAATCCGATCAACCTAACGTTAGCCACAGCCCTTCTAACACCTCAAATTCTCAATCGACAGCAGAAGCAGATTTTATCGGAAATTCTCTCCAGCAGAGACTTGAATCAGCAGATAATTCTCAATCAACAATAGAACTAAAATCGCTTTCTGAACCATCTGCCATTCAGAGACAGACTGAACCATTAGAAAACTCGCAGCTAGGACACAATTTTCAGAATCCTTCTATAGAAGCTGATATCAATAGCTCAGCCTCTCAACAACAGCCCTCTCACCACATTGAAATTCCTTTTAACACACAAGCGCCATCTGAATCACTCAACATTCAAAGACAGAGTACACCAGAGATTGGATCTGGTTCTCACAGTATCAATGCCCAGTTGCGTTCTGAATTTTCTCAAAATCAAGAAACTTCTCAAGAAACTTCAATTTCTCGATCGCCGTCTGAATTCCCTAAGATTCAACGACAGCTAGATTCGGCTCAAAACTTCCAGTCAGAGCAAGAGTCTCAACAGTATGATTCCATTCCGCTCACTGCTCGTTCCTCAGACGCCGAAAATTCAGAATCTATTTCTCGCTCATTTGATTCTGAGATCACATCTGAACCCGAGAACCTGATTAACAGTACAACATCGAACGAAGCATCTTCTAATCTACTTCAACCATCTTCTAAACCAACAATTGCGCGGCAAACGATTTCAAGAGTAGACCATGATTCTCAGGTGGTCAATTCTCCAAATTCAGCGAGCGACAATCAACTCAATTCATCACACTCTACTAGCAAAACCATTCAACCTAAGCTAGATAGCTCCTCAGATCCGGCGACTAAAAGCAAACCTGAGAGCATGTTTGAATCGTCTCATTTCTCACAGTCAACCGCTACCGAGGTAGAATTTGGAAGGAACCAAACAAAGTCTAATGCAGCGACAAACAGTCAGCCAGAATCTAATCTTCAATCAGCTTCAACAGACTTCACACTGTCCACGCCAACTTCTCTTCCAGAGAGAGAGAGTAACGGTAGCAAAGCGCCGTCTATTCAAACACATTCTGGAAGCTCTCAAACTGTCATTCAGCAAAACTCAGATAGTGCTATCGATTTAGCTCCTTCAGCCACTCATTCACCCCAACTTGAAAATCTAGAGCCAGAAATTAGTTCTTCTGGGCGCAAGTTTGAACCTTCTAGCAGTCTAGATACTGAGTCAAATCAACCTGCTCGTTCAGAAAATTCTTCAAGGATTCAAAGATCTATAGATTCGGATAGCGATGCTGCTCAAACATATTCTGGAAGCTCTCAAACTGTCATTCAGCAGAACTCAGACGGTTCGATCGATTTAGCTTCTTCAGCCACTCATTCACTCCAATTTGCAAATGCAGAACCAGAAATTAGCTCTTCGGGAAGCAAGCTCGAACCTTCTATCAATCTGGGTACTGAGTCAAATCAACCTGCTCATTCAGAAAGTTCTTCAAGTATTCAAAGATCTATAGATTCGGATAGCGATGCTGCTCAAACATATTCTGGAAGCTCTCAAACTATTATTCAGCAAGGAAGTGAGTCGAGCCAGCCTGCTCATTCAGAAAATTCTTCAAGGATTCAAAGATCTATAGATTCGGATAGTGATGCTGCTCAAACATATTCTGGAAGCTCTCAAACTATCATTCAGCAAAACTCAGACGGTTCGATCGATTTAGCTTCTTCAGCCACTCATTCACCACAGCTTGCAAATGCAGAGCCAATTTTTGAGTCTTCCGAGATCAATCTTAAGTCTTCTAGAAATCCGGGCAGTGAATCGAATCATCTTGCTCATTCAGAAAATTTTTCAAGGATTCAAAGATCCATGAATTCAAACAGCGACATGTCTGAATTTGATGGTCAGGCTAGTGAATCGAATCATCTTGCTCATTCAGAAAATTTTTCAAGGATTCAAAGATCCATGAATTCAGACAGCAACATGTCTGAATTTGATGGTCAGGTTTCAGAAAACTTGAGCGATCGACAAATCTTTCCTGTCTCATCGTCTGAGCACACGGATCTCAACCGTTCTTCAAACTCAGAAATTTTCTCTAATTCATCTCAAAACCTAGATCCTTCTGAAAAAGCTTCTAGCGGAATAGCTCAACAAGACTTTCAGCAAATTTCTGAACCCTTCCAACAACTCGTAACACCAGAATCTTCCGTCGAATCTCCCTCTAACTCCATTCAGAGAAAAGCTGCTCGCTCCTCTGAAGATTCAATTACACCTGCTCAGAATCACTCTAATCATTCTTCCGCCTCTACAATTCCTTCAGAACTAGTTACATCCTCTGAAAATACTCAGCCCGAACTCATCTCACGATCGCTAAACTCATCATTACCTGTAATTCCTACAGTTCTCCAAGAATTATCCGTCTTGCGATCGCTCAATCCAACCCCTGATCTTCAGCCCAAACAGGATGCTTACCCACAGCACACCTCAAAATCAAGCCAAACAATAGATTCCTCTTGGTCAAGCTTAGAAGATCTAGTACAAAGCATCGCTGAGAAGCCTAAACCAATCGAGCGCTCCCTACCTCGAATTCAACGCACTGCGGAAATCTCACAACCACAACCCACGATCCAAAGGAAAGAGACAGATTACATCGAACTCTCGACCTCAGAAAGCGAAACAGAAGTAATTGATTATCTCGATCATCTCGCTCAAGAAGTTTATCTCTTACTGCGCCAACGTTTAGAAATCGAACGGGAGCGGCGTGGCTCCAACTACTCTAGTCGTCTCTAATCACGGTCAATAAACTATGTCCCTGAACTCCCCAATTAAAGCTCAACTGATCGCCCAAAATGGCGGCGAAACGATCGAATTCATGTTCAATCCGACACAACTCGATTTTAGTCGATCGCTACAACTCAACTCATCTGAAGGCGCACGCACCGGAACTGGAATCCCTAAAATCAGCTTTGCCTACCCTGAACCTTACAGTTTGTCGATCGGCAACATCATCTTCGATACCTACGAAACAGGAGCCAATGTCGTCGATGCTCACATTTCTAAATTTAGAGCCGCCGTCGCCTTTTTACCCTCAGCAGCTCGTCCACCCATTTATCTATTTACCTGGGGTAGCCAAGAATACCTCCGCTGCTTCGTCAAAAGCCTCCGATATAAACTGACAATGTTTCTCGCAGATGGCACTCCTGTTCGCGCTGTCGTCGATTTAACGCTAGAAGAAATCGATGCCACAACGACAACACCTGGGATGTCCGCCTCCAACTCCTCATCTCAGCGAACCAGAGATACTCGCCAACAACGATCGCGATAATCAAAACTGCGCGTAAGATATATCAGTATCTTTTCTTACACTCTGAAAAGCCATGCCTGCTGTTCCATATGTCTCTCAAGTTTTGCTGAAGATCGATGGTCAAGATGCGCCTGCTGCATTGCTAGATGACATTGTGCAGGTCGTAGTCGAAGAAAGTCTGCACTTACCTAGTATGTTCACACTGACGATCAAAAACACAAGTCAGCCAGGACGATTACAAGATGCAATGTGGCAACACGAATCGAAATTCGCGATCGGGAAATCGATCAAAATCGGATTCGTCGAAAGCAGCACAGCAGCACAGGAATACCATCAAGCAGAGCAAGGATATGTGATCGATGGTGAAATTACTGCGATCGAAACTCAGTTTAGTAGCGATGCCCAAGCTCCGATCATCATTCGCGGCTATGATATTTCGCATCGACTTCATCGCGGTCGCCATAGTCAATCCTTTCAAAACATGACAGATAGCGACATTATCAGCAGAGTCGCTCAAAGTGCAGGACTGACACTCGGCACAATCGATAGCACTGCCATTGCTCATGATTATGTGTTTCAGGAAAATCAAACCCACATGCAGTTTCTACGAGAACGGGCTGCACGAAATGGCTTTGAGCTATACGTTCAAGATGGCAAACTAAACTGTCGCAAACCAAGGTCAGACAGTACTTTAACTCTAAAATGGCTCTTAGATCTCAACAGTTTTCGAGTTCGCGTCAGTAGCGCTGACCAAGTTAGCTCCGTTGAAGTGCGCGGTTGGGACTATCAGAGAAAAGAAGCGATCGTCGCCACAAAAAACTCACCCACTGCATTAACTTCGATTGCAGCAGGCGATCGCAATGCTGCAAGCACCAGTTTCAACACACAACCTAAACTCATTGTTGTGGATCAACCTGTCAATTCGACTGCCGAAGCAGAGAAAATCGCACAAGCTCTCGTCGATGAATTGGGAGGCGAACTCGTTCATGCAGATGCGAAAGCAGAAGGCAATCCTGCAATACGACCCGGAAGAGTCGCCAAACTAGCAGACATGGGCAAATATAGCGGCGATTATTACATTACGGAAACCCGCCATGTCTTTCAAGAGCGAGTCTATCAAACAGAATTTAGTGTCCGCGGATTGCGAGGCAATGACTTACTATCAATGCTCAGTGCAACGACTCCACTCCAGCCAGGACAAACATTGATGATCGCAAAGGTGACAAACAATAAAGATCCAAAAAAATGGGGACGAGTTCGAGTTAAGTTTCCGACTCTGACAGAAGCACATGAAAGTAACTGGGCGCGAGTCATCAGTCTTGGAGCCGGAACAAATCGTGGTTTCGATTGCTTACCTGAAGTCAATGATGAAGTGCTAGTCGGATTTGAGCATGGAGATATTCACCGTCCATTTGTCATTGGTGGAGTTTGGAATGGGACAGATGCTCCTCCGACATCAGTAGATGATTCAGTTGCAGATGGAAAAGTTCGACTCAGAACCTTTAAGACAAGAGTCGGTCATGAATTGCAGTTTGTTGAAGAAGATAAGGGGAGTAGTAACAAGGGAGTTCAAATCAAAAGCAGTACTGGACATCTCTTACACTTCGATGACAAAGATAAGCAAGTCACGCTGAAAACAAACAGTGGGAACGAAGTTTGTTTAGATGAGCAAAACAAGCAGATTGAAATTAAAACTCCTGGCTCGAACTCTCTAAAATTTGAAGATCAAACGAAAAAAATTACGATGAGTTCGACTGGCGATTTAAACATTAGTGCAATGCAAAACATTTCACTCAAGGTCGGGGGAAGTGAAATCAAAATTTCCAACTCAGGAATCAGCATTAAAATGGGAGGAAATAAAATTGAAATTGCGGCGGCTGGTATTACCGTTCAGGCAACTGGAATGGTGAATGTCAAAGGTATCTCGACAACTGTAAAAGGAGATGCAACCGTTACGGTTTCTGCCCCAGTCATTAATCTGAATTAGAGAGCGATCGCGAATGCCATTACAAGTGTGTATGGGAGCTTCCTTACAATGTTCATTTGGAGCCGCGCCAAGTACTTTAATTGTGATTCCCAAAGGTGCTCCTGTGCTCGTGAATGGAATGCTCGCCGCAACAATTTTCGATAATATTCCAATGGCGAATATTTTGCCGTTTGCCATGTGTAGTTCGATCGCAAATCCAGCCGTGGCTGCTGCAACTGCTGCTGCTTTTGGAGTCCTGACACCCATGCCTTGTATCCCTGCAATTGTCAGCCCTTGGTCACCTGGTGCGATTAAAGTAAAAATCGGCAAAATCCCTGCTCTCCCGAACACGGCAATCTGTAACTGTGCGTTTGGAGGCATTATCAAGATTAATGCTCCTGGGCAGTTTAAAGTAAATATTGCATAGTAGGGAGTGGGAAGTAGGGGGATTCGACTTCATTCCTACTAGAATGATTAGAGTGAATTCTGATCAAAAAAGATGGCAAAGCAAGAAGAACCTCTGACTGGAGAGGCATTGATCAAAGAAGTCTGCCGCCGAATTCGGGTCGCTCGTAGCTATTGGGATGCTCATAATAATGCTGCTTGTCGAGGAGAGCGAGAACGTGCCTTGGCACTTTACAACACGTTGACGAAAGAGCAGAAAGAGAAAATTCCGCAAGTTCTGAGAGTCTGGCTACGCTATCGCAGCGAGAAATACTTTGGCGAACATCGCACGCCTCCAAAGTCAAAGCGCAAATCAAAATAGCAACTCAAAATAATGCGATCGCATTATTGTGTAAATGTGAATAACATCACAGAGCTAGCAGGCATCGCAAATCCACTGTTAAGTTCCGACCAGTTAACAGTTTTGTTGAGATAGCCTGAAGCCGAGATCGTATATGTCTCTAACGTCGATTGAGTGGGCTGCCATCCGGCAAAATCGAGTTGAACTTGCTGCAAATCATTTGAGGAGTTAATCAGCAAGTAAGACTTGTATCCCAAAGCAGCATTATTCACAGCAAAAGTCGTAATAGCGCTGTCAGGAGCAGTTTTTGTCGAGACGCGATCGCCAATCATGAATTGATTCAACAATTGTAAGAATTTGCCTCCCAGACGCATCTGGCTGCTGTCGTCCATTTTTCCGTAAACGCCATCTTTCTCGTTCCAAGTCAAGGTTGCAGTCGCACCATTTGAGAGGGCACTGACCATCGTTAACGCATCAAACACAACCCCTTTATGATTGACCATGCGGGGATCGCGGGTTTCCCATGTCCAGCTAATGTTATATTCACCCAATATGGCTGGAATCGTTCGATTTGGGCTTGCATTTTGCAGCGTTTGTACAATCGTGCGAGTGTAGTCGCCAATCGCGCGAGTGGTCTGAAACACATCTTGGTCTGAGGTAGAAGCACTTCCCGTTGCGTAAAAGTGATAAGTAAAAAAATCAAGATGATTTGCAGTTCCCTTGATGAACGGAACATAAAACGGTTGCAGATCGGGGCGTGCTAGACCGATCCCACCCACTTGAATCGTCGGGTCTGCTTGTTTCATCGCGATCGCAGTTTTGTTATAAATCGTGACCAGTTCATTGACGCGATCGGGCTTCGCTGCATCCTTCAACCCACCCCAGCCACTCTCTGTATAGAACTGAGTAAAGTAGTGATCATCCTTTTCATTCGTCACTTCCCAATACTGCACTTTCAATTGAGCATCTTGGTTGACAATTTTGACCAAATCAGCGCACAGCTTTGCATAGTTATCAAACTGATTGCGATCGAGAAATCCGTCCCGATCCGCATCCATCCAATCTGGCCAAGTCGGAATATTAATCATCCGTTGCGGTTGTTCCCGCTTAAAAGACGAAAATGAAGCCACTAAAGCAGCTTTTACTTTCTTCGCATCCCAAACTCGACGAGCCGTATCGATCAGCCCATCCGGTGTGCTAGAGTCTTGCAACATGCTGCTATTATGAAACCGAATCAAACCCGGATTCATCACAGACATATTACTTTGATAAGCCGAAGTGCTAAAACTCTCAGGTCGAAAACCTTGATACGCATTTAAGCCATAACCCAAATTCGTACTCGCTGCCTGGCTCTTACTCCAATCGACAGTCGCGATGTTCTGGTTTTGGCTCATGAGACTGACGCTTTGAGTAGACTGCTGAAAAGAATCAATTTGATAATCGATATGGGCGAGGATCATCATGATTAGAGTGATACGAATAGGCATGACCTTGAACTTCGACACCATTGATCACCAAGCCTAGCAGTTTAGCATGGTGTTGCGTTAACTGCTCTAAACTATTATTCACAACATTTCGAGCGCTAATTCCTGGGCGAACGACAAAAAGAACATAAGGCACGATCGCAGCCATTAGTGCAGTTTCACTGGTTGAGCTGACTGGAGCGCTGTCTACTAATACATAATCATAGTCTTTCTGAGATTCCGCCACTGCCAAGTAACGTTCAAATCGTCCCCGTTTGACTAAATCGACAATCTTGCCAGTCTGAGGCATCGTTGGCACAAAATCGAGATTAGGTTGCAACGAAATGACCTGATCTCCAACTGAGCGATCGCTCAAGTAACCAAGTTGATGACTTAACTGAGCTTTACGAAAATCTCCGTCAACCAGCAGCACTCGAAATCCGAGTTCGGTTAAAGCATGAGCAAGTTGCAGTGCTACTGTCGTTTTTCCCTCACCCGTTATCGCACTTGCAATTAACAGTCGTATCCCTTTCAGCGGTTGAAGACTAATCGCTGACGCTACTCGCTGAAACTCGATCTCACCTTCAAAGCTTGAATTCGGCTCTATTGCCAGTCGCTTTAGTTTGGGAATACGAGCAACAAGCGAAAATTTTAGAGCCTGCAAATCTTTGGGAGTCAGCAATGGATTGCGAGCTTCGAGCAACAATATTAGTGCAATGCTCCCAATGACAGAAGCAAGAAGCGCATTAATTGCCATCAGAGATTTCTTTGGACTCGATGGTTTAGCATCAACAAAGGGTGCGTTTAACTCCTGAATATTTGGATACGCATTAAAAGCATCAATATTTGATTGTTGTGTCTGTGCAACTAGCCCTTTATAAACTCCTTCCGCAACATCTGCCTGTCGCTGTAAAGCATTGAGTTTTGCTTGATTTGCAGGCAATTGATTGAGGATTTTTTGCCGTTGATCAATTTGTTGCTGGAGTTGTTCTGCTTGTCGTTGTTGTCCATTCGCATTCGTTTCAGCTAACACTAATTGTTCAATTAGGGTATTCCGTCCTTCCGCCCCAGTTGTAAAATCTGTATTGGCAGAAATTCGACCTGCGGCTTGCCCAACATACTGCTGAAGCTGGTTCCGCAAAGTGTCCCGCTCTACGATCGCTCTTTGTACTTGAGGGCTGCGATCTGTGAATGTCGATCGCAATTTGCCCAGCGTAGACTCAACTTCAGTGAGCTTACTGCGAAGCTCTTTATAATCTTCGTTTTGGTCTAATCCTAAGGCTTGAACTGCATCAGTAGGCGAAAGATTTAATCGGGTCGCGAGAGTATTTGCGCGATCGCGAGTCGCTTGAGATTCCGCCTGAACCTGGGCCTGTGCCGCTTCTAAAGTATTGATCGTTCCAACTAGCCCTTTCGTTTGTTCTTCGTTATTTACCAATCCTGTCGATTGTTTGAATTGTGCTAGAGCAGTCTGCGCTTCAGTTAATCTGCGTTGAGCTTGTTCAAGCTGTTTCTGGCTAAAGCCATCGCGCGTATTGTTATTTGCCTGACGAAGCTCGCTCAGACGCTGCCGATAGGCATTGAGAATTGCTTCTGCGCGCTGCTTGGCGATATCGGGACTTGAGCCTGTGACAGAGAGCAGCATGACGCTCGTTTGTTCGAGCGAAGTCACTTCAAAGAATTGTCCATAATTGCGAGGTTTATTCGCTGCATCTCTCTCAGGATCAGCTGCCCAAGCCTTTTCAAGAATCGCATCACTGGTGAGAATCGCCTCTTGAATTTTCAGGGGATTGACTTGAGGTGAAAAGCTCGGATCACTGTTACGGTAAGACCCTAAAGTTCCCAAATTGGCATCAAGGTTGCCTCCATTCGAGGAAGGCAGAATCAGTTGCGCCTGAGCAGTCCAAACTTTAGGAGTGGTCAACATCGCTCCTATAGTCCCTAATATTACAACTGCATTCAGACCAAGCAAAGCCTTCCAATGTCTAGAAGCAATGAGCGCTATTTTTTTCATTCAGACCGCTCCTAAACAACTGCGGGTATGAGGAATTCAAGCTACATTTTATTCACCTTCGATCAATTGCAAATACATAAATAGGTAGAACTAAATTAGCGTTACCTGTCAGTTCTCTCTACCGATCGATTGATGTCCGAGAGTGAATTTAAAGCTAACGTACCTCAGAAATTGCGTGCAGTAGAGAGAGATGCTCCTCAAACTCCAACATCAGATTTATGCTTTATCACGTTCAGAGCGCATCATCTATTGGACAATTATCCTGACTCCACTGTGGTGGTTAATGGGAATTCAGCCGCTCTTTTATCCTGCTGTTGTCTTAACCTTATTCGCAATTCACTTTAGTTGGGATCAACTCATTCAAAGACCTTTTCCGGTGTATGTTTGGTCTTGGTTAGCGATGTCGATCGTGATGCTTTGGACAGCAGCTTTGGGGATCAACGAGATGGGCTTTGATCTACAAGTGGCAGCAGCAGCCGTTGTCACCTTTCTCAAAAGCTATTTTTTGATTTTTGCCTGTCTAGCATTACCCTTTTTTAGCCAAGTCCGCGTTGAGGTTGTCACTAGAGCGATCGCTTGGATGTCTTCGGGCTATTTGGTTGCGATCGCGATTCAAATTGCTATGCTGTTCCTCAGAATTGGCGGGAACGGTTATCTGCCGCCACTTGCACGCATTCTGCCAGGCGACAAAGGAAGTTTGCGAGTAATGTTTGCTCATTTTTCAAGCTTTTTAGGTATTCCATTACCCAGAACAGTTCTGTATACGCCTGATCCTCCCATTCTGGGACTCTGCGCTGTTTTATGCTTTTTGATTTGTTTAGGCGAACGCGATCGTCGACTTCGCTATGTCGCCTTACTCGGTGCGGTTGCAGCATTAATTGTGAGCGCCAGTCGGAGCGCATGGCTGTGTTTACCGATCGCGCTTTTTATCGGAACCTGCTTTGAAAATGGATTATTTCGCCAGTTGTCGCTCTGGAGTACGGCTCTGACGCTAATGATGTCTAGTATTTGGGGACTCACGATCGAAGAACTCTTCCGCAAGCCAATGGAAGGATTTACGCAAGCTCGCGCAAACTCTTCGCAAGAACGAGCTTTGGTCGTTCGTAAAACACTCGAAGCGTGGCAAGAATCGCCCTGGATCGGGTGGGGAGTCATTCGAGGTAGAGCGCATTTATATGAAGATAGCTATATTGGTCTTGGCTCCTTCTCGACTTATGCGGCTGTGCTTTATCTAAACGGAATTTTCGGCTTCATTGCTTTGATCGCTGCAATGATTCTGACGCTTTTCGCAACTTATACGCCAGCAGTAAACGGTCATTTTGGCTGTAAATGGGCATTTGCTAGTTTGATTGCACTCTACATCTCTTGTAATGCCACTCCGCTCAGTTGGATGGCAGTTAATCTCTGGTTCTTTTTCGTTTGGTTAGGGGCTGTCTTGCATGAAGTACAACCCCATCAGGCAAATTTGACGAGTTGGGAGCAGATATCTGGAGAAAGTTAGATCGACAAACGGATCGAATCTTGATTCCATATGACCCGAACAAACGGGGAAATGGCTAGTGTCATGCGTTTGCAGTACCAACCATAAGCAATAAATTCATCCGGCGCATCTGGAGCCGAAAAAAAGTTCGTTCCATAAATTCCCGATCGAGAACTTCCACTCACAACTGGAGTCTGGCTAACAGGTTGATAAGGTCCTGTAATCTGATCAGCAACATACCAGTACAGCGAAGAATCGGTAATTTGTGCGCGATCGACCGTGCCCAACCACTTAGGATTTAACCAAGTTGTCCAGCAAGAGAAAAACAGATGATACTGACCGTTTCTATAAATGACTTGCGGACGCTCCATTTCATAAAAAGGAGACTCTTGAGTTCCTTCGATCGTAGGAGTTGCCGCAGGCGGCAGCAGTTCATACGATCCATCAATGCGATCAGCAACAGCTAAGCCAACACATCCTCGATATGCACCTTTCCCGCCTTCTTTGCGATAAGCACAGATAAACATATAGTAAAGCCCAGTCTGCTCATCTTTCACCACATAGGGATCGCGCCACTGATAATGATCATAGTCACAACCTCCTAGGCTTCGCTTATACTGTCCGTACCAACGATGATTCGCATCGGGTTTCACCAATTCGCGAGGGCTACGTTGCCAGTGTATGCCATCCCTTGAAGTCGCTAACCCAATCCCTTCATTCATAATCTCAGCACCCTCTCCGGCGGCTGAATAAAAAAGATAGTAGATCCCATTTTCTTTGAGCGCGCAACCCGCCAGCATTCTTCCAGCTTCCCAGGAATGCTCAGGGCTGACTTCTAGCACAGTTCCCAAGTCTTGCCATTGTTCTAAGTCCGTTGAAATTGCACCGCATATTTTGCCTTCTAGCCACCAAGGTCCTGATTTACTCGAACCTAACAAGTAAAAAAGTCGATAGATATCTCCATCTTTGAGCAGCCAAGGATCCCAGCTCGGATGACTATTCCAAAGCGAAAATAAAGCGCCTAACGCTTTCGATCGACCTTTTGGCAACTGACCGACTAGCTGTGCTGTGGTTTGATACAAGGTACTATTGAATTTCATACTGTTCTTGTAGGTGAAGAATAATCACAAATCCCCAAAACGTCTAAATACTGTTGCGTACAAGTTTCTAATGTGAACTGCTTTAACCATTGGGGATCAACCTGTCGAGCCGGGCTTGATAGGGTCTGAATGATTGCTGATGCGATCGCGGAATCGTCTCCCACTGGAGTCAGCACACCATACTTTCCTTGCGCTAAAATCTCAGCCGGGCCACTCTCGCAGTTTGTCGAAACCACAGGCGTTCCAACTGCCAACGCTTCTACTAAAACATTGCCTAATCCTTCCCAAGCAGAAGACAGCACAAACACAGCCGCTTTTGCCATATATGCATAGGGATTTTGTACAAACCCCAGTAAAGCGACATCCTCGGTTAATCCCAGTTCTTCTACTAACGTGGTCAGACGCTCTTGTTCAGGACCATCCCCCAGAATTACAAGCCGAGCAGGTCGAATCCGTCGAACTTGAGCAAAGGCATGAATCAAGGTCGAAAAATCTTTTTGTGGATAGAGCCGACCTACCGCTAGAACGACAGGAGGTTGATCAGGCTTAAACCAAGGATGGGTCACAGGTTCTTGCGCTTGCGTGAACAATTCAGGTAACACGATCGGATTGTAAACGACTTGAATGCGATCGCGATTGAATCGAGTAATCTCAGCGAGATCGTCTGCAACGCCTTGCGAAACGGCAACGATTCCATCTGCCCAAGGATAAAATAGTCTCGCAGCAGTCGGAGTGAATTGCACCGATCGTTGAGGAATGCGCTGTGCTTCAAGCGAAAGATGATTATGCTCTGACACAATGATGCGCGTTGAAACTCTTGCGAGCCGTTTTGCCCACAAAGCAATTTCACAGGGATAATGCAAAGCGGCGAGCATTGTCGTGGGATGAGTCTGCTGGAGATAGCGAGTGAGTTTTGGCAAACTTGATGGCATCCATTCTGCTTTGAGATCCACAACTCGAATCTCAGGCTGGACTTGTTCTAAATACACTCCCGCGGCTCTAGCAAGCACGAGATCAACTTGTAATCCACGATCGATAAATCCACGAGCAAGATTCAGCATTGCTTTTTCAGCACCGCCACCATATAGCCCTCGCAAAAAAATTGCAACATCGGGCTTTACTCTAACTCGCTGCTTAACCTGAATTTCAGAAGAACTTGCTAAATGATTGACCACCATAATTAGAAACGCACCAAGAGATTTTTTGGAGAAGACAACCGTTTAGAAGCTTGATGCTCCTGAGTTAAATTTTTCATTAAGGCTAAAATCTGGTTATAGTTGCGGCGACCATCAAATCGTTCTATTGCTAGCTGACGACTCGCGATCGACATCGCTCGTCGTTTTAATGGATCATCAATCAAAACCTTAAGTGCCGTCACCAAAGCACTGACATCTGAGATCGGCACAAGCAGTCCATTCACTCCGTTTTCTACCTGTTCACCGATCGCGCCAACATCAGTGGTAATAATCGGTAAGCCTGCCGCCATCGCTTCCATAATTACATTGGGATAGCAGTCAGCCTGAGTCGGCAAGACAAACATATCTGCTTTAGCATACAATTCCTTGAGTTTTGAACTATTCGCCCCCAAATTCTGATAGACCTTGACTCGCTCAACGCCTGATAGATCCTCAGCAACTTGTGCATCCTGGGTGACAATATCTAGCGTGCAACCCTCCAGCCCACTGCGAAAAGCTTCAATCAGTGTATGTCCTCCTTTGCGAGCAAAATCTCCTCCTACAAATAGCAAACGTACAGGACTATCGATCGTTTGATTTCGCTGAAAATGCCATTGTTCTAAATCGATCCCGGATGAGATCACGGTGACTTTCTCAGCAGGTACATCATAATCTTTGATCAGAGAGTCTTTTGCCCAGTGACAGAATGTAATCAGAGCAGTAGCAGCATGATAAGAATGGCGATTCCACAAAAATTTCTGACGTTCTAGTAAGGAATGTCCCCCAACTTTATGCTGATATCCTGCGGCAACAGTGTCATAGTTGAGCGGTGTAGCATCTGTAGAAATAATGGTTGGAATCTGCTGTGCAAATGAAGATGCGAATAAAGATACGGTTTGAGTATGCAAAAATAGGGCATCTAAAGGCTGAGCCGCTCGAATCGCATCACGGGCACGAAGACTAGACTGGAGCGACCAGTTGTTACGAATAATCGGCAGATGTTTCCATAGATCATTTTTTCCCGCCTCGATCGGCATCCAAACCGGACGTACAGTGCTATCTTGTTTGACCCAGTGTTTTAGATTCTGATAGTGTGTGACATGCCCTAGCATGTGTTCTATGACAAAGCCAAAGTTAAACATAATCATATGCCTCAGATTTTAGAGTCTGCGCTATGGTTTTCGCGATCGCATTCCAGTTCAATTGAGTCCGAACTTTCATCTGTGCTGCTTGAGACATTGAGAAAAGCACAGCAGGATTTGTGAGCAGATCAATCAGATGCTTTGCTAAATGCTCAGAAGTCAAATGCTGAAGCACGATCCCATTGATTTCGTGATCGACAATTTCGGGCATTCCGTCTCGATTGGACACAACACAGGGAATACCATAGTTCATGGCTTCCATCAAAAAAGTTGGGAAGGGATCACAGTAGGCAGGAGCAACGACTAAATCTGTGTTCAGAAATAATCGACGAATTTCTGCACGATCGGCAATATGTCCTGGATTCTCAATTCCGGGTTCTTCGATCGATAGTTTTCGACCAATCACAACAAGCTTCGAGTTTGGCAAAGCTTTCCTAACCTGGCGAAAAGCAGCGAGGACTACATCTCCACCCTTGCGCTCAAAATCTGATCCATTAAAGAGAATTTGCTGACTTCCGATCGCTTTTTCTCGAACATCAGGAACTTGAAAATCGCCTGACGAACCGACGACTGTGACTTTGTTTTCAGGAATTCCATACTCTTCAATCAGCGATGTTTTCACAACTTGGCTCATGCTAAAGATATGCTCGGCTCGGCTGTAGGCTGACCGTTCGCACTCAAACCAAGCAGTTCTGGTGCGATCGCTTAAAAATGTTGCCCAGCTAGACCAATTTCGCTCAGCAAGCGCCGCAGTGTAGTCGAGAAACATGGCATAGGGAATATTGCCAGCATCCCAAACCGGACTATACGTTCCGAAGACCTGGAGTACAAAATCAGGCTTTGGCTGTAAGCGTTGAATCGTTCGCTCAGTGCGTCGTGATTTGAGAATAAATGCAGTGCTGTTTTTCTGAAAGACTGCATTTGCTTTGCTTAAAGAACCTGTTCTTAGCGTTAGCAGACTTTTCAAGAGTGTTCTAGGTAGTCTGGCTTCATACCATTCGCTCTGTCTCGGAGAAAAACTAAGCTGCTCAAAATGACTCGATAAGGCTTTGAATAGACATTGATGCCGATCGAGAAATATCGATTCACCTGTGACGAGAAGATGATGTATCACCATTGTTTTAAAGTGCGATCGCAATAGGGGCTGTCGATTCAATCGGAGTAAATCCCAACGGGCTAATACAAAAGCCTTGGCTCAAATCCGTTAAGTTTGGGTCAACCAGTTGAGAGAGCTTTTCCCAAGCAGCTTGATCTCCATACCGTTTTCGCAAGTATCGCCTGGATTTCCAATTCATAAAATGTAAGTACATTAACTCTTCACCCGTTTCGACCGTTAATTTGCCTCGATGCCAAAACCACTGAGTCGGATAATCATACGTTCCATTCATCCAAGGTCGATCAGATAAGACCGTACTAAAGCGCTCTTGAAACAGATGGTGATGCTTATCCGGGTCAACAATTCCCCACAAACGGCGTAAGAAACTGGGCAGCCGTTTGCGCCCAAGCAATTGCTTTGTAAAGTAACCCTCATCCATCGGCACATTGATCGGCTGACTCATCAGGTTTTGCCAATCCGGTATCCTGCGAAAAGCATTCACCCAATACTCATTATTCTTGATCAAAAATAGATGCCCAGAAACTCGATCGCTGTGCGTCGAAATCGTATTGTAGTCAAGCACTGCATCTGTATAAAAAGCTCGGAGATTGCCATAAATGACATCAATATCCCCAAAGCCAAAGTAATCATATCCAGCAAGATGCTCCTGGTGAATCCATCCATAAGCAGGACGAAGATTACACACGGTATAGGCAGAATGAGTTTGAAAACTAATATTTAAGCGATCGCAAACAAGCTGTTGATATGCTTGAAAGCTCATTTGAATAAATCGCACGTTTGCTGGAGCATTTTCGGGAACTCCACAATCTGTGAAGAAAAGCCAATCGATCGTTGGATTCCAGCGGCATGATTCGAGATACAAATCAAACCATTCAGGAAAACAACCAAAATAAGGCATCAGAAAAATAATCTTCTTCATTGTGCTTAAGTTAGTGAAATAAGCGATCGTATAGTTTATGAATTAATGCTTGATATTGAACGATTTGCTGAGGAGCGACAACCCGAATACAGACAAGATACGCAAATAGAAAAGTAAATGGCTTAACTATGAAAGGCAGATGAAATGAAATTGCCAGCCCTGGAATACTCAGCAGAATCGGGATAAAGCAAGGGCGAAGAAAGCGACTCATTGACCAATGGAGATGCTTGCAAGCAATCCACCAGTAATAAAGTGTCCAAAGAATTCCAAGTACCGCTGCCACAGCTATGCTTACGCCAATAATCCCCCCTTGATAAGCACCTGCAATAAAGCTCAGAACTGCAAGCGGAGCAATTTGAAGACTGACTCTAGCATTGAGATCCGGACGACCTTTAGCAACGAGCATAGAATAGAGCGGCGAATTCACGACACGAAAGTAAGCATAAAAAAGTAACCCCGGTAGCACGGTACATATTGGAATCCATTGAGAACCAAAAATGAGCGTCACAACTGAGGGATCAAGAATTAAGAAAATCAGCGCATAAATCGGAGCCGTCAAAAAAGCAATTTGCTCAACTACCTTAAACAAAGCATTCTCTTGTTTGTCGATCGGCAATTGAGCAAAAACAGGCATTCCCAATTGGTTCAGCAACGCGCTGGAAATTCCTGAGAGTGTCATCGATAACTGATAAGCAAGATTGTAGTACCCCAAACTCGCATTACCTAATACTTTTCCGACCGTAAAATTATCCGCATTAAAGCTGAGATAGAATCCCAAACTTGCGCCCACTGAACCGAAGCAAAACGTCAGCACTTCAGATCGAATTTCAGGATCAATTTGGAGCCGAAATCGATGCCTAGAGTAATACCGCGTTAACAGCGCATTGACGATCCAGGAAATCGTATCTCCAATCACGAAAGACCAGTACCCTAACCCTAATAGAGCCGCCCCAGTCGTACAGAGTAGTCGTGTGATTGAGTTTGCCAGACTAATATTTGCGAGTGCCTGATACTGCATTCGCCGCGTCATTACGCCCGAATAAACATAGGTCGCAGAAGATAAAAGTAAATTGAATGCAAAGACAATCAGGATGCCAACTAAAGCAGGTTCATTAAAAAAGCTCGCAACCCAAGGTGAACTGATCGCCATGAGCAGACCTAATCCCAGACCTACTCCTAAGCTAATCGTGTAAGTCGTATTCACGTACTTAGGATTATCGACTCCCTTGTAGATAATGAAAGCTCCTGCTGTGTCTTGAGTAAATAGTGTGAAAAATGACCAAAAAACATAGGCAATCCCAATCACACCAAAGTCTGAAGGCTGAAGCAACCGCGCTAAGACCAAATTACTCAAAAAGACAAAAATTCGAGTCACAAACGTTGCATAAGTAATCCACAATCCACCTCTGAGCAATGAGACTGTCTTCATAGTTCTCTGCTCTGAATAGATTTTGCAATATCTAAACGCTGTGACTTACCCAGAGATCGCTCAATCAGTTGTTTCGCAACCGGCGCGAACTTCACAGCAAGTAACGTCAACAGCGATCGCGGATCTCGATAAAAGATCGAGTGATCGCAATCCCAAGCTTGCTGCATCAACTGCTGAGCCTGCTTTGTATCGCCGCCTGTCAGCGCTAATCGAGCCAGCAAGCGATACATATAGGCATAAGCTGTTGGCAACCAAGGTTCAATCTGCTCCGGAGATCGCAGGTAAGCAGCTTGAAGAACTTGCTCATGCGATCGCTGCATCTGTGCCACATTAAAAGACAATCCAGAAAGACGTACCCGGTAACAACAAAGAGCCTGAGATTCTCGATAAAATCGCCATCGCCGTGTTGCAGCAACTCGGAGCCAGAAATCCAGATCCTCAGAACTCCGCAATGTTTCATCAAACTCTCCCACCTCATCGACTAAAGCCCGACGAAACATAGCATTGGAGCCATTTCCGATGAAATTTTTGCACAACAGTGAGACGAGAGCATCTGAAAAAATCGGCTTTCCGCTCAAAGACATCCAGCTTTGCTGTCCATCATCGCGAATGATTTTTGAAGCACTATAGACGACTCCAATCTGGGGATCACGATCAAGCCTTGCCACATGATTTGCTAATTTATCTGGCTCATAGCGATCGTCACCATCCAACATTGCAATATACTCTGCTTGCGCCTGACGAATCCCATAATTGCGAGCAGATGAAAGTCCCCCATTCGGCTTTGTCACTAAGCGAAAACGGGGATCACGCTGGCAAAATTGCTCAACTAAGTCGGCAGTTCCATCGGTTGAACCATCATCGACTACGATCGCTTCAAATGCTTGAAAAGATTGGTGCTCCAAGGAAATAAGAGCATCTTCAAGATAAGAGCGAACATTGTAAGCCGGAATCACAACGCTGACTCTAGGATAAGTACTCATGGAAAACTCCCTACATTTGGCATCATGCAACCTGAACATTCAGATTGATTGGTAAAAATCGCAACAAAGCTTTCCAGGTAGTAAACCAATACAGCCTATAGGTATAAGCAAAAGAAACGTTATGTAACTCTTTCTAAAGGTAGAAAGAGTCATCTAAGCTCACACATTAACCTTAGTTTTATGTTGATCTCTACACAACAGAAAAATTATGTGCAAGTTGCTGAACAACTTGCTAATCATGACTTAAGCAAGCATCTGAAGCAGCTACACAGAGTCGAAAATCGATATCTATTACTTTTGAGAGATGAACTTAGAATTTAGAGATTCTTACCATTCGTTGCAAGTCTGGCGACTGTGATTGAGATTCATCACCTGATTAGAATTCATTACCAAAGGAACTTAAACTCAGGAACTTAAACTCGGCTAGAGCATCTTGGAAGACGAAGCATCTCTTGTAATCTGAGCTAGCTACAATCGCTATTGGACGAAATTGGGCGGATTCATCTAAGCATCTATACAACTAGGCAAATAAAATGTATCAGCTAGAAAGTCCTCCGAATTTGACTGTTGATTTACTAGGACGACGAATTACGTTTATGACAGTTTCCGCGATCGTCGATGCGATCCATATTGCTTGTATTGAAGGAAGGAAGCTAACTGTCGCAAACTACAATGTGCATAGCTTCAATTTATCAATGCAGCTTCCTTGGTTTCATCACTTTCTCCAAAGTGCTGAAATCGCCCATTGCGATAGTATGGGTATTCTCAAAGCTATTTGCTGGATGGGAGTAAAATTACCTTTGGAATACCGAGCTTCTTATAGTCTTCTGATGCCAAAGGTATTAGCTCACTGCAACCAACATGGTTTTTCAATTTTCCTCTTAGGCGCGAAGCCTGAATGCTTAAATGCCGCGATCGCGCAAGTCAAACAGCAATATCCCAATGTGATCATCAATGGTCATCACGGCTACTTTGACAGGCAGAACGCCCAAGAAAACGAACAAGTCATCAGACAGATCAATCACGTGAAGCCAAAGATTTTAGTCGTAGGCATGGGAATGCCTACTCAAGAGAATTGGATTCAACTCAATCGGGAGCGGTTGAATGTGAATGTCATGATGCTAGGAGGTGCAGTCATCGATCGCCTAGCGGGAATTGTTCCAAACTGTCCACCGATGATCTCGAATCTAGGCTTGGAATGGCTATATCGTCTCTGCCAGGAGCCTAAGCGTCTAGCAACCCGCTATTTACTGGGTAATCCTGCATTTTTGTTCCATATTGCTTTGGCAAAAACCCATTCGTTT
Organism: Leptolyngbya sp. GGD; assembly: GCF_026735145.1. NCBI lineage: Bacteria > Bacillati > Cyanobacteriota > Cyanophyceae > Leptolyngbyales > Leptolyngbyaceae > Leptolyngbya > Leptolyngbya sp. GGD. Next base: position 533,869 of record NZ_JAPQKE010000002.1, on the reverse strand, counting down.
TTCCCAAAAGTACAGCCGATGGAGCCAATTACACGGTCTAGAGAGCCTTCAATTCATGGAAGTTCAGAAGTTCCAGTTCGTTTATCGCTGGATTAGAAATGATGAGAGTTTGCTACCTTCTCCAAACCCATAAATCACCTGAACAGGTTGAACGCTTGGTTCGCCGCATTAAATCATTGAGTCCAACTGCTCAGATCTTGATCAGTCATGACTTTACAAACTGCGATTTGCCGCGATCGACATTTGAGGATTTACCGAATGTTGACCTGATTCCATCGCGCGGAGGCAGAGGAAGCTTTGAGATTGTCCAGAGTTATCTGGATGCGATCGCATGGTTACTCGCTTCTGGAAGTGATTTTAGCTGGTTGATCAATCTATCCGGTCAAGACTATCCGATCCGACCGCTTGCTGAAGTTGAGAAATCTTTATCTCACACTGATTACGATGGTTTTGTCCATCACTTTGAGGTTTTCTCAAAGCACAGCCCGTGGAAAAGGAATGAAGGCTATTCTCGCTATCACTACAAATATCGAACTTTGAACCGCGATCTAGCAGAGTGGCAGAAAGAGATGCTTAAGCCCGTCAAACTCTTGAACTATCTCCAACCTTTTTTTCGCGTAAATTTCTCTTATGGAATTACGTTAGGCTTAAGGACTTCATCGCCATTCAACCAACATTTTGTATGTTATGGCGGCTCATTTCTTTGTACGCTGTCTAGACCATGTGTGGAATATCTCCACCGTTATGTGCAACTCAATTCGGACATTGTTGATTACTACAAGGGAGTAGCTATTCCTGATGAATGCTTCATCCAAACGATATTAGTCAATAGCCAGAAATTCAAGCTCTGCAACGATAGTAGACGATATTTTGATTTTTCTCAAACCCGGAACGGTCATCCTAAGATTCTCCAATCTACTGATTTTCCAGCGTTGATGAACAGTCAGGCTGATTTTGCGCGCAAGTTTGATCTGGCAGTTGATCGCGATGTTCTTGATTTAATCGATACCGCGATCGCATATTAATCTCTACAAATCTCTATCCAGCCTAATGTATCTTTAGACGTTATGGACATCTGTATTCGCTTTATTACAAAATTCGTTTCATTACAAACTTTCCTCAATAAGAAGATGAGTAATTGTGCTAGATTAGCTGCTGCATATATGGATTGATTAAAGTGTTATATAAAAGTATTACTGGATGAAGTTTACTCGCACTTCATTACTCCAGTTGAAATATTAAATCTATCTTCAGATTTCGAGGATTAGTTGACATCAAAACAGATATCACAGTTCAGTAGAGGGTGTTCTACAACTTCCTGAGAACCGACAACTCGAACACCTTTCCTAAAATGTCTAACATCCAACTCGACCTTTTCAGTCAGAATTCAGAAAGCTCGCAGGAATTTTTTACACGCAAGCGTTCTTGGTCTGCTGCTAAACATCGGATCATGCTGCGTTATATTCAGTCATATTGCTATAACCTGGGTGGTGAAAAAGCATCTCAGTCCAAGCATTTGAACTATGTTGATGGCTTTGCAGGTGAGGGAAGTTACGACGAAGGAATTGGCATCGAAGATTTTGTCAACGAATCAAACTTCTGGAAGCGATACGACATCAACTTACTCGATACAGATGGTTCTCCATTAATTGCACTTAAATGCGCCAAGGGATTTCGTGCCGAAGAGCGAGTCAACTTACGCTGTCTTTTTGCAGAAGCGAACAAGAGAACTAATCAAAAACTCCGTGAGAATTGCTCAGCGCACGCGACTGACTTAGATTTGAAAATTTACGACCCACAGCCTTTCAGTCATACATTTCCACAAATCCTTCAGGACTTAAACGGCTATCCTACTGTTTTCTTCCTAGATGCTTTCGGGGTTAAGGGCTTAAGCTTTGAGCAGATTTGTTCAATCGGCGATTATGTCAGTAAAGCCAAAGGTGAACTCTTCTTACTGTTTCATAATGTCGCTGTTGCTCGTCATGCAGGTTTTCTAACTACGAAGTCAGACAACGAGAGAATGAAAAGAACTGCTGAGACTTACATGAGAAATTTAACAACATTGCTAGGACCAAACTCTGATCAAGAGTGGAAGCCGCAGTGGGAGGAGCTAAAAGATCAGTCCCAAGAATTTGAGCGATGGGCATTACATTACTTTGTTCACCGTATCTCCAGAGAAAGTCAATTTAAGGGCGTTGCTACCTACGAGATCAAGGAGCGATACAACGACACAAGACCAATGTACAGCATTGTCGCTTGCAGCAATCATCCGTGGAAAGCGTTTGGCTACTTTTTGAATGATTTCTTCGTGGATGAGGACAGATTCCTATTTTATGAAGAAGACAAAAGCAAAAGAAACCGAAACTTTTTAGAGCAAAAATGGAATCAACAGGTACATCAAAGAAAAGTTGATGCTAAACCTGAGATCATCAAGATTTTAAACCAAACAAATCGGCAATGGAAAAAGTTAGATGATGTCATTACTGATGTGATTCTTGCCCTTTCAACTAAGGGGTTCGGACTGGGTTTTCTAAAAAGATCTGATTATCGAATCATCATGCTTGAGCTATTTAAAGAACGCATTATTCAGGCTGATTCTTTAGGAAGAAATAACGTTCCAAAACTAGAAAGCAAGGTGAGAATTGTGCAATAATAATTATGTATTATAGGCTGGGCTTAGGAGAGATATCATGTCAATGATCTCAGCGATAGAATGGACTGAGTCTACCTGGAATCCTACAACTGGATGTGATGAAATTAGTCCAGGATGTAAAAATTGTTATGCAAAGCGATTCGCTGAACGCTGGCGGGGCGTACAGGGGCATCCATACGAGCAGGGATTTGACGTTAGAATCTGGCATCAGCGACTATCACTACCATTGTCTTGGAAAAAGCCACGCTTAATCTTCGTTAATTCGATGAGCGATTTGTTTCATCCAGAAGTTCCAGATGAATTTATCAAGCGTGTCATCTTGGTTATGGAGCAGGCTCATTGGCATCAATTTCAGTTACTTACAAAGCGTCCTGAAAGAATGCTAGAAATTGCTCAACAAATTGGGGAGATGCCGCCAAATGTTTGGGCAGGAGTCAGTGTAGAATCGCAAGCATGGACAACTCGAATTGATGTACTTCGACAAGTTCCTGCTCAACTTCGCTTTCTGTCTTGTGAACCTCTATTGGGTCACCTGAAGCTGAAGCTTGATGGCATTCATTGGGTCATTGTGGGCGGTGAATCCGGGGCTGGTGCAAGACCTATCAAAGTTGAATGGGTCAGAGAGATTCGTGAGCAATGTTCAGCAGCAAATGTCCCCTTTTTCTTTAAGCAATGGGGAGGTGTACAAAAGAAGCGGAATGGTCGAATTTTAGACGGTAGAACGTGGGATGATTTTCCGAGTTATGGTCAAACGACGATTAAATCAAATCAAATAGCGTTGTCCCTGTAAGCTAAACTAGTTTTGTCTCAATAGGGCTAGTGGGTATCAGATTAGTGTAGTGCTGAATGCTATCCATTCATTCTGAATATTCAAAACATGCTGAATTTTCTCAATTAATATCGCCGCTCTACAAGTACCTTTAATCTGGCAATAAAAGGGAGTTCAGGCGAGAGAAGAGGACTACTAAACGTAACAGCACGAAGAAACCTGAGGATCGACTGTTAAAAATCTGGTGACGCAGACTATCTGCGATAATAGGCGCTCCGCCTCCATGAGCAAGGATTACACCACTAAAACGAGCTTCGCAGCGGGTGAGGCACTATTTCAACATCCTGAAATTGATTATGTAGACTAGTAAATGCGATCTCAAGCATTGCCAGGTTAATATGAGAGCCTTAGAGGGTGCTTTAAGAGGTATGACTGATCCGCATTCACCCGTCTCAGAATAGAATTTAGATCTAACAATGCTACGCTTCTTTAAGGAAACTAAATTACCCAAGCTTAGCTCCATAGACCCTTTGAGGAAACTTCGCCTTACTCGCTCCGAATTCTTCTGCTCCGCAGCGAGTAAGGTGAGCGCAGAGTCTTTTAACCCCCTCTAAAGCAAACCTACAAAACCTCACGTCCCAAATAAGGCTGCAAGACATCCGGTACTCGTACAGTCCCATCCGCCTGCTGATAGTTCTCCAACACTGCCGCCATCGTTCGCCCAATCGCGAGTCCTGACCCATTCAGCGTATGTACGAACTGAGTACCTTTTTGCCCCGCTTCTTTAAATCGGATATTCCCGCGTCGCGCCTGAAAGTCTTTGAAATTCGAGCAGCTAGAAATCTCGCGGTACGTGCCCGAAGACGGCAGCCAAACCTCTAAATCAAAGCACTTCGCCGCTCCAAATCCTAAGTCTCCTGTACAAAGCTCGATCGTGCGATAGGGCAACTTTAAGGCTTCCAAAATCGCCTCTGCATTTCGTACTAAGCTTTGATGCTCTTGCTCAGAAGTCTCAGGCTGCACCAGTTTTACTAGCTCGACTTTGTTAAATTGATGCAGTCGAATCAATCCGCGCGTATCTCGACCATAGCTCCCCGCTTCTCGACGAAAACAAGGCGTATAAGCACAGTGATAGATCGGTAACTGATCGGCTGACAGAATCTCATCCCGATACAAATTGGTCACGGGAACTTCCGCTGTCGGAGCTAGCCACAAATCATCGTCTGCACATTTGAAGCTCTCTTCTGAGAACTTCGGCAACTGTCCGGTCGCAGTCATCGATCGCGAATTGATCAACACAGGCGGCAAAATCTCCACATAGCCTGCGGAAATTTGCTGATTGAGCATAAATTGAATCAATGCCCGCTCTAATGCCGCACCTGCACCCATCAGCACGACAAATCGCGTCTGAGCAATCTTCGTAGCACGTTCAGTATTGATAATTCCGAGCTTTTCAGCAATCTCGTAATGAGGCAGAACTGCGATCGACGGTTTGAACTCGTCGCCCCAACGTCGAACCTCAACATTTTCCGTTTCATCTTTGCCGATCGGAGTCGTGTCACTCGGCAAATTCGGAAACCCTAGCAATTGAGTTTCGATCTGTTCTCGAATTGCTTTCTCTCTTGGTTCTAACTCACTCAGTTTTGCTTTGAGTGCATTGCCTTCTTCTCGCAATGCCTGAACCTCATCGCTTTTCGGGTCAGCTTTGATCTTCTGTCCGACTAATTTACCAACCTCATTACTGCGCGCCTGCAACTGCGATCGCTCAACCTCTAACTCACGACGCTGCTGATCCAGCGACACGATCGTCGAAAGATCATAAGATCCCCCTCGCTGATTGAGCTTCGTCTGCACGAGATCAGGATTTTCACGAATTAGCTTTAGGTCAAGCACGACACCACATCCAAAACAACAGAATTTTTAGAGGCAAATCTGCCCCCCATTAGGATACCTCGGCATCTGCTCAATGGTCGAATACACTCTGATACTGCAAAATATCGAGCTGAGCAAATGTCGGCAAACATCGAAAACAAGCTTCTGCCAGCTCCAGCCGTTCTTCACGCTCCAACATGGCAATCAATTTCTGCCGCGCTTCGATCAAATATCGAACATCATTGGCAGCGTATCGCAACTGAGCTTCTGATAAGTTCATTGCATTGCCCCAATCCGAACTCTGAGCGCTTTTGTCGAGTTCTACTCCTGTCAATTCCTGAACTAAGTCTTTCAGCCCATGACGAGGCGAATAAGTGCGAATCAGCTTACTGGCAAGTTTAGTACAAAAAATCGGATTGACATCGATTCCTAAGTGATATCGCAATGCTGTGATATCAAACCGAGCAAAATGGAAAATCTTCGTAATTTCTGCCGCTTCAAACAGTTGTTTGAGATTCGGAGCCTCTTTTTGTCCCCGCTCAATTCTCACCACTGCAACCTGATCGTTTTCATCACAGATCTGCACTAAGCACAGACGATCGCGGTGCGGTAGAAGCCCCATCGTTTCGGTATCCACTGCGATCGCACTCGCAGACCGATAACGCTGTAAAAGTTCCGAAGAAAGATCACGATCGCAGATCTGAAATTCACGCGGCTGCATAAGCTAAAGCACTAAACACAAGCGCTCATTCTACACTACGATGCTGGCGAGTTCAGCCAAACTGAAACCTAGACCCACGATGCACACCAGCATCATTTCTGCGCGAAATCTTGGGTGAAATAGTACTCGCCACTCGAACTAATACTAATACCGATGCCCGTCATACTGAAGTTACCTTCAATATTTTGCAGGTGTTTCGGGCTTTTCAACCAAGCTTCGATCGCTTGTCCTGCTGGATCACGTCGGCTTGCGACCCAAGCGACATTCTCTGCGGTGCGTTGAGACTGAATAGAGTTGTTAATCGCTTTTGAGCGCTCAGAAAAGCCTTGATGCCCAAAGGAGACAATTTTTTTCGCCATATTGCGACTATGCGATCGCGCTTGATGAGCGATATCCGAACTCCAAGATAATGCGGACAACCCTTTCCTGGCACGATGTTGATTGATGCGACGCAAAATCTCTTGCTCCATTTCAGCAATCAAACTTGCCTGCGCGATTTGGAAATCTGCTTCTCGAATGCTGGCAACTTGAATCGGGACGGTTCCTGCTCGAACTCCTCCATGACTGAACGATGCTGTCAAAATTCCGATCGACATCACCAAATTCCGTACGGTTTTGCTGGAGGTGCAGTTCAGCATTACGTCTCTCTCCTACGTATGAAGTCACGATGAAGACACTAACGCGAATTTGGGATTATCGCAAGTAATCTTCGATACGATTTGATGTGACAAACTACGTAGGAAATTGTATACCCCCCGTGATGCAGGGGTTTGAGGTCTGTCAATTCTGTCAAAAAAAAGTTTCTAATTCCATCATTTAACTTTAGTGAAAATAAACTTATCGTGAATAATTCAAGCGAAATGGCTGAATTCACATGTGTGAAATTCGCTTATCTAGTGAACCTACTCTTTAGGGCGAGGAAACGGTTTAAGCAGGTTTTTCCCTTGAAAGACGTGAATACGATCGACAATCACGCCCCCACGCCGTAAAGAGACTTCTCCTAACTTGGTGAACGTCTGGAAATACGGAGAAAACTCGACAGAGGAGTCTCTCTTCGTTTGAAAATCGTTAGAAGTCAGGTAAAGCGCATCTCCACCGATCCATTGCGTTGGAGTTGACCAAAACGCAAATCCGCGCATGTCTCGTTTATCGAAACACGTGATCGGAGTTCCATAAATCGGAGTCAGTGCCATTGCCATGTGTCCCGCTAAATGAAAGCGATTGCTGAACATAAAATCAGCGTCTTTCAGAGCCGCTAAGAGTTGCGGCGATTTAGAAAATTCGCGGCGGAGTTGCCCAACATCAATCAATTGAATAGAAGCATCCTCTTGAGGTGGAACAAAACCACCCATAAAGGAAAACTGCCCTGGCTTTTGGAGGGTGCCGATCGCAATGTGCGATAAAGCAATCAGTAACAGCGTGCCGATCGCAATCGTCGATCCATTCAGCCAACGTCTCAGTATTTTGGGTTGCCAATGTGCAGCATATGCTCCGAGCAGCGGCGTTACCGAAAAGAATCCTGGCATTGTCCAGCCAGGTAAAATCTGCTGATAACCGCCAATAAAAGTAAAAATCAAAAATACAGGTGCAGAATTCCACAGAATAAATGAGTGAATTGATTTCGTAAATCCTGACTTTAATACTGAGACGATTTCTCGAATACTCACAAACCAAAGTGGAAGTCCAAACGTTGGAAAAAGATATAGCGCTGCCATCATGGCAACATTCAATGCTTGCAATGGATTGTAAGCGCGATCGGGAATACTACGATCGCTTTGGAATCGAAATGATACCCAGTCATGTTGAGCATTCCAATACAGCACAGGTGAGAATGCTGCCAGAAATAAGACAAAACTCAAAATTGTCCAAGGCGATCGAAAAACGACCCAGTGCTTTCGGCTTGTGATACAGAAACCGAGCAGTCCGAACCCTAATAGAAAGCCATGATATTTGCCAAGACAAGCCAGCCCCACTAAAAGTCCGATCAAGGCAACGCGATAGGTCGGTTGATATTCACTCTGTTTTGGAAAAAACTCGATCGCGCCAACCCACAAAGTCAATGCCCAGAAAAACATCAACGGCGAATCTGGGAGCGTAAACGTCCCAAATCCGAGTTGAAAAATTGGAATCACTGACGCGATCGCTAAGGTAATCAATCCAACGCGAACTGAAAATAAATGAACCGTTGCACGATATAAAAAATACAACGTCGCCGGAAATAATAAGAGACTGCCAACGCGAATGCTGAATTGAGACACATCCCCTGTGAGCCAAATCCCGATCGCAGTCACGAATGCAACAAGTGGAGGATGATCAAAATAACTCAGAGCCGGATGCAAAGTATACAGATAGTAATACGCTTCATCGAATCCTGGCGGCAACCAAAACGCGATAAAACTCCGAAATAAAAACCCTGCTAATAAAATCCAAACGATTTTTTGTCGAGTCTGATCTGACCACCACTTTTGCATAACTTATTTGTTTGAGGAACGAATTGGAACACGCACGAGTTGATAGTTACCGTATTGTTGAAGAAAGCGATATTGATTTGGTTTCATACCGCTACCCTTTAATGCTGTCGGGGTGGTAATCATCGCGATCGATTCGGTTTTTCCATCTCGGCGCAATTCTTCTAGATAAGGTTGAATCAACCGGGCACGATTAATAAACGTAATCGGGTTTTGCGTATAGAAGACCAAACTCGGTTTTTCAAAAGCATCCGTTGCCATCACGATCGGTTCATTGGGCAATTTCTCTTCAACCGTCGCTTGAGCAATCTGCCGCAACGGTAACTGCCGAACTGAGTCAATCACACCCACGGCAGGAGTCACAAAGAACCAGATAAATGCCGCCATTCCAATCAAATTCACCGCCCAAAACCAGCGTAATTGGTAGCGCAGTGCCAGAATTAACCCCACGATCGCGACTGTGATCCAAATTGATGCAGCAACATGCTGTAATCCAGCTTGCTGAATTTTGAATCCCAAATCCGGCATTGATGGATCATCATCGAGCCAAGTTGGACTATAAAACGCGCAAATCCCAAGCGCGATCGAGACAATCACGCTGAGATAGACCGTGAGTTTTAAGCCCCAAGATTGTTTGGGTTGGGAGAAATGATGCACATACCACAACGTCACGAGAATCGCAGCCGCAGGATAGAGCGGCAATGTGTAAGTAATGTATTTCGTGACTGCGATCGTAAAAAAGATCAGCACAACCGAAAACCAAACCAGCGCAAACAATCCAAGCTGTTCTGAGCGCGGCTTTTCTCGCCATTTTGATTTGAGAATATTGATAATCGCGGCTGGCAAACAGAGCGACCAAGGGAAAAAGCCAATTAGCACAATCACAATATGGTAGTACCAAGCTCCCGAATGCTGATTCACAACTGAGGTAAAGCGTTCAACATTATGCACCCCAAAAAATGAATCAATAAACGCATTCCCATTCTGCCAATACGCCAACCCATACCAAGGCATACTAATCAATAAAAATAATCCCGTTCCTAACAGAGGCTTCATTTCGCGAAGAACTGCGCGCAGTTGACCGCCCCATAGTAGAAACAAAATCACGATCGCACTCGGCAAGACGACCCCAACCGGGCCTTTGGTCAACACAGCCAACCCCATGAGCGCATAAAACGCCCAATACCAGCGCCGATTCGAGGCGTATCCCAGAAAAAACGCAAAGAGCGATCCACCAAAACAGGCACTCAGCAACATATCCGAGTATCCCAATCGCCCAAAAAATAGCGTGATCAGATTCAGCGCAACGATTCCAGATCCTAAAAACGGCGCAATCTTCGACGGAACAAATCGTTTCAGAATATAAAAGCAAAACCCCGTTAGAATCGTGCCTGCGATCGCGGACGGCAATCGAGCTGCCCACTCATTCACTCCTAGCGTTTGAAATGCGATCGCCATCCACCAATAAATTAAAGGCGGCTTATCAAACCGAGTCACTTGATTAAAATACGGCGTAATCCAATTGCCTGTCACCGTCATTTGTCGAGCGGCTTCGACAAAGAGTGGTTCTGTTTCATCGACTAGCCCAATACTTCCGAGCCGATAAAAAAATGCAATTCCACCTAATGCAAGAATCCACAAGATCGAACCGATTAAAAACCGCGATCGTTCTTTTTTGGGCGCATCAACCTGATTGTTCATGTGTCGAGTCCGAGAGCAAATCATCCGGTAGTTTGGCATGGAATGACCCCCTGAAACAACCAAAATTCAGGCAAACGAGAAGCCCCCTTGTACCTTGGCAATGACAAGAGGGCTTTTCGGATTGTGTAAATCGGGGCGCTGTTCTACACGCGACCGCGTAGCATTTGTGCCATTTCGTTCTGCTTCGGCGACATTTCGAGCGCCACTTCTTCGGTAATTTGACCGTTCTCGTAAAGTTTGTACAACGATTGATTCATCGTACACATGCCGTCAAATCCGCAGCGAGGAATAATCGCTTCGATTTCATCCAGTTCACCCTTCCGGATATAGTCTCGAATCGCATCCGTATTGATCAGAATGTCATGGAATGCAGCCCGCTTTCCATCCGTTGTCCGACACAAGCCTTGAGCAATCACCGCCACCAGCGATTCAGCAAGTGCCACCCGCATCGTCGGCTGCTCGTTCGGTTGGTAGAGACTGAGCACCCGCTCGATCGTTTTCACCGCACTATTCGTGTGCAAGGTTCCCATGACTAAGTGACCCGTTTGCGCCGCTTTTAGAGCAGTGTTGACGGTTTCTTTATCACGCATTTCACCGACGAGGATAATATCTGGATCTTCCCGCAGTGCAGCTTTGAGCGCGTTGTCAAACTTGCGCGTGTGCATTCCGACTTCTCGGTGTTTGATCAAGGATTTGCGGCTCTTGTGAACAAACTCGATCGGGTCTTCGATCGTAATAATGTTCTTCGGCATCTCCTTATTGATGTAGTCGATCATCGCTGCCATCGTGGTCGATTTACCGGAGCCAGTCGGACCCGTAATCAAGATCAACCCTTTGTGATAATGACAAACATCTTTAAACACCGGAGGCAAGTTTAACTGCTCCATCGTCAAGATTTTCAGCGGGATCAAACGCAGCACCATCGCAGGTCCATGTAACGAGTCGAAAATATTAATCCGAACCCGCGCAAATTCGTATTGCGTTGCACCGTCGAAATCTAAGGTTTCTTCAAACTGACTGATTTCTGCCTCAGTCAAAACCTCACCTAACCAACTCATAAACGTTGGTTTATCTGTCTCAGGCCAATCTGTCGTATCGATTTCACCTCGGTTACGAAAGCGAGGCACTTCACCCACACCTAAGTGAATATCTGAAAAGCCCTTGTCATAAGCAGTACGAATAATGTGCTCAAGCGTTGGCGACCCATTGCTAGAGCGGCGGGTGTTGGGTGCGGTCGGGGGAGTCGTCGGACGGTGTCCTAATGTGGGCGGCGGAGTTGTCCCTGCGGAAATAGGAACAGAAGGCGAGCTTGCTGGAATCGGCTGGGGGGCAGCCGGGGCAGTGGAAGTGCTCGCCGCAGGCATTGCAAAGGTTGGAGTGGCAGCTGCATTCGGTTCAGTCACATCCGTACTCGGTTGAGTTGCAGTCGTGCTATTGATTCTAGAAGCGGCTTCAGTCACCTCAGTCATCAAATTCGGCATCGTCCGCATCGCAGGGGGCGGCGCAGGGGGAGTTCGGGGAGCGGCAGGCGGTGGGGCAACTTCACGGCGCGGTGCAGTTACTTCAGTGGGCATTGCGAACGGATTCTGAATTTCTGATGACATATCCCTACGTTGATAAAATCCCTGAGGGGTGAGCAGGTTGGAGGCGACAGGATTTGGATAAAATCTTTACGGTTTTAGCCTTTTCACGGCGATGCCAGACCTCTAACATGAGTAAGCGTTCCCAGATGGTGTAAACGAGTATCAAGTGGGGTGGCGAATGAGTGAATCTGCGCGTTGGTATGTGGTGAAGCGATCGAATGCTCATTGTGAGATTTTGACCCAGGATGAGTTTGAGACTCAACAAACGACAAATCCCTCTGAGGTCACAGAACAGTGGGGTCCGTTTGCCTCAGAGGGAGAAGCGATTGCGCGTCGCGTTGGATTAATTCGATCTGGAAAGTGCCAGCCGAGTTAGAGGACGGACGAGCCTCCCTTTAACTCGCTCTTGGTCTAGTTCTTGGTCTGAGCGCGGGTGCCTTGTTTGGCACTCACCGCTTGATTCAAGACTTGCAAGGCTTTCACGTATTGCGGATCGCTCGTTGTCCCAATCTTGTCGCGATCGCGGACTAGGGCTTGTCTTTGCTGCTCGTTCAGTTCCACGACGACATCAGGATCGATGCCATGTTTGTTGATATCTCGTCCATTCGGAGTGAGATATTTTGCGATCGTCACCGCCATTCCAGAGCCATCTCCGAGACTGCGAACCGACTGAACTAAGCCTTTCCCAAAGGTTTTTGTTCCAACGATCGTACCGCGTTTGTTGTCTTGGATTGCACCCGAGAGAATTTCGCTGGCACTGGCTGAGCCGCCATCGACTAAGACAACCAGCGGTTTGTCGGTTAAAGCCCGACGATTGGCATCTTCTTTATCGGAAATGCCTTTGCGATCGACGGTTGAGACGATTCCACCTTCTTGAATCCACATCCGAGCAATATCAACACTGGCATACAGCAGACCCCCCGGATTGGATCTCAAATCGAGAATGTAACCTGTCACATTGTCTTTTTCCAGTTTTTGAATGGCGGCTCGCATTTCAGGAGCGGCATTTGCACTGAACTGAACGAGACGGATGTATCCGACTTTGCCAGTCGGACTTTGTTGAACGCTGGCGCGCACAGGATGAATTTCGATTTTGGCGCGTTTTAGATTGAACTCGAGTTGTTGAGTTCCGCGCTGAACGGTGAGTTTGACTTGGGTATTGACAGGTCCACGAATCAAGGTCACTGCCTTGTTCACGTCCATCCCTTCGGTGCTTTTGCCATCAATTTTGGTGATGATGTCTTTCGCAGCGATTCCGGCAGCCGAGGCGGGACTCCCTTCGATCGGGGAAATGACCGTAAGTTTCTTCGTTTTCTCGTCCGCTGCCAGTTGGATTCCGACTCCGGTCAATTCACCAGAGGTGTCGATCTGCATATTTCGGAATTCAGTCGGGTCCATGAAGCGGGTATAGGGATCTCCCAGACGCTTCAGCATTTCGCGGATCGATTTATAGGCTTCCTCTTTGTCTTTGTAATTGCGGTTGAGATATTGGCTACGGATGGCTTTCCAGTCCACTTGGTTGAAGGTGGCATCGACGTAGTTGCGATCGATGACCTGCCAGACCTCATCCACGAGTTCTTTGGGACTGTCCCGGAAGAACGCTTGTCCTTTGTTCAAATGAATTCCGGCTCCGGTGATGGTCACTGCTGTTACGGCGGCAGCCGTTGCACCTAAGACAAGCGCGCGTTTCGTCATGACTATACCTGCTTAAATTCTGGAGAAGTGACAAAAAAGGTTATGCCCAATTTAACACAGGCATTCAGGGGCAATCCGTAATAATTGCCCAGTTTTTGTCATTAAGTTTTGCGGAGAAAGCGCGGGGGAGGGAAAAGTGGGGAGTGGGGAGGTGGGGAGTGAGAGAAGTTTTTTACCCCTATTCCCTACCCCCTGCTCCCTACTTGGGTTCTACCCATTTCCCATCCGATTTGATGAGATTGATCAATTCCGCAACCCCTTGGTCTTCTGGGACTTTTTTAATTTCCTCGCGTCCTCGGTATAGGGAAATATAGCCTGCTTGTTTGCCGACATATCCATAGTCCGCATCTGCCATTTCACCTGGACCGTTCACAATACAGCCCATGACTGCAATATTTAGTCCGGTGAGATGACTCGTTGCTTCGCGGACTTTTTGTAGAACTTCTTCTAGGTTAAACAGGGTACGCCCGCAAGATGGGCAGGCAACATACTCAACCATCGTGCGCCGCAATCCTAACGCTTGCAGAATTCCGTAGCAGACTGGAATTTCTTTCTCAGGCGCTTCGGTGAGAGAAACTCGAATCGTGTCTCCGATACCTTCAGCAAGTAGTGTGCCAATACCTGCGGTCGATTTGATGCGCCCGTATTCGCCATCACCTGCTTCGGTCACTCCCAAATGCAGGGGATACGCCATACCTTCCGCATTCATGCGCTGCACCATCAGACGGTTTGCGGCAAGCATGACCGGAACTTTAGAAGCTTTGAGCGAGAGTTCGATGTTGTAGAAATTCAGCGATTCGCAAATCCGAATGAATTCTAGAGCAGATTCCACCATGCCTTCAGGCGTATCGCCATAGGTGAACAGCATTCTTTCTGCTAGCGAACCGTGATTGACTCCGATTCGCATCGATTTGTTTTGATCGCGTAGAGAAATGACTAAGGGTTCGAGCGTTTCGCGGATTTTCTCGCCGATCGCATCAAATTCAGCTTGAGTATATTCGCTGGTTTTCGGCTTTTCAAAAACGTAGAGTCCTGGATTGATCCGCACGTTATCGACGTATTTCGCGACTTCGAGCGCAATTTTCATCCCATTGTGGTGGACATCAGCAACGAGCGGCACAGGTTGGTAGGTTTTGTAGAGGCGATCGCGAATTTCTTCCATCGCTTTCGCATGTGCCATGCTCGGAACCGTCACCCGAACAATTTCGCACCCAATTTCGTGGAGGCGACGAATTGCGGCGACCGAGCCGTCAATATCGAGGGTGTCTTCGTTGATCATGGACTGTACTGCGACCGGATGATCACTGCCGATCGAGATACTGCCCACGGGGACAGAGCGAGTTTTGCGCCGATGAATAGTGGTATCCGTTAGAGTCTGAGAGGTAGGAGTCGCTGACGCGATCGGGTTGGGGAGAGTTTGCATAACGCTCTGAAGAATGGCTCGACAGCAAAAAAGACAGAACTCACTCTGGGGGAGTTTCTGTCTTTCAGATTGCCATAGAAAGGAACCATTTGGCTGAGTTTAACCTCGAAACAGGCGAGATTCTTGTTTTACTGAGCCAGTCATAGCTGCATTTTGTAACGTCATGAAGGCGTGGAAATCTTCACGATCGTATTTTGATGAGAGCAGAAGCCGCAGTTGATTCTCGGCTTCGATCGAAAGGAGTCCAGTCGATAGTGCTTGTTGAACAACATCACGAATTAGTGCCATAGGAACACCCCAAACAGCCACAGGTAAACAAAGTGAGATTCAGTTAGTAGATAAAGATAGGGACGAACAGACTAGCGTTATGCAAGACTTTAGAGGCGTAACCTGCGGAGCCATCGTCTCTAAGATCTTAAAGGATATTTCACAAAAAAACGGTATCACGCTGAACAAATTTCCGGGTCGCTCAATCGCGCTAAGCTAGAGCAGGATTAGGCTCGAGCAATGTAGACGGCTCTCGCGATCGTGAAGTTCCCGTGATCGTGAAGATAATATTTTTGATGTCTACTGGTTGCCATTCAAACCCCGCTGATCCGGAAGATGATTCAGAATGAATTGCAAATTTTTCCCTTAATTTCTAGCTGCCTGTGCTTTACCAAATTTCACATTCGACGACTTATACCTATAGCGATCCCGTCATTTTGCAACCTCATCTGATTCGGTTACGACCGCGTTCGGATGGATGGCAGTCACTCAAATTGTTTTCGATGCAAGTTATGCCAATCCCAATCGCACAATCAGAATTAAGCGATCTCGATGGCAACACTTTGATCAAAGTCTGGTTCTCACCTGAACTCACAGGCTCTTTGACCGTTCAAATCGTGTCGCAAACTCAGACGCATCAAGCAAATCCTTTTAATTATTTACTGGAGCCTTGGGCGATGAGTTTGCCGATCGATTATCCAACTTCGCTGTTTAAACAGCTTCAGCCTTACTTAGGAGCGACTGATGCGATCGCGCTGCAACTGGCGTATGAAATCGCCGAACGTTCTAGCAATCAGGTCACTCAATTTCTATATGAATTGACTCAGCAGATTTATACCAATTGTGAATATGTGATTCGCGAGACTGGCAATCCTTATCCACCTGGATTGACTTGGACGCAGAAGAAGGGATCATGTCGAGATTTGACGGTTTTATTTATCGAAGTTTGTCGATCGATTGGATTAGCCGCACGATTTGTCAGCGGATATCAAGAAGGAGACGAGGATCATCCTGATCGCCATCTCCATGCTTGGGCTGAGGTGTATTTACCGGGTGCAGGTTGGCGAGGGTATGATCCCACGCATGGACTAGCAGTGAGCGATCGTCATATCGCAGTCGCGGCAAGTGCGATCCCGGAATATGCTGCACCAATTGTAGGGAAAGTTACGCGATCGGGCGGAGTGCAATCGACGATGGACTATACGCTGCAAATTCAGAGAATTGCGGATTTGATGTGATTTTGATGTGATTGCGATCGCACCATTACCCTGGATTTCCTGGCGAGAATGAAGAAATTCTCACCAATGCAATTCCTATGCAGTTTCTCAAACTAATGCTGATGGTTGGTGTTTTGGGGTTGGGTGCAACGCATCTTTTGAGTCATGCCACTTCAGGCAAGCACGTTGCAAACTCAAAGTCAGGATTTGTGCCTGTGGTCATGCCGGATGGAGCCGATTTCAATGAGGTTTTGGTGATTGGTCCAGATTGTAATACTGCGCGTGGAAAACGAACTCGATCCCTTGCCGCAAAATTAGCTGAAGCTGGAATTCCGCATCGACGCACTGAGTCAATTGGTTTCACTAATCCCAGTGATATTGCTGGCATGATGCGCCTGAATGAAGTCATGCAGCAGGATGCGCCGATCGTCTTAGTTCGGGGGCAGGGGAAAGGAAATCCCAGTGTGGAGGAAGTGATTGCACTGTATCGCCCCTCGAAGCGCTAAAAGCCTTTGTGATGATTTAGAGTCTGAACCTTCAAATTTTCGGAGTGGGGGCAGCTTAAAAATTCGCTTTTCAGCCCCGTTGTTAGTGAATGATGTACTTGAACAGCACGATCGCTAAACCAACTAAAAAAATTGCACTATTGCTCAGTCCTGCGAGCAGTGAAAGCCACCAGCGATTTTGAAAAACTCGTTCAGTCATTGCACCCCAGGCAGCAAAACCAATTCCCGCGAGTCCCAGAAACACAAACAGCAGGGGAGAAGCCTGAGTGATCAAAAACCACCGAAGGCGTTCATCCTGCGTTGGCACGCGCCAAGTTTGCCAGAGTGCAATATCTACGGTTTCCCAACTTTGCCAGATCAAGAGATTGATGGGAATGCAAGCAAGAGAAAGATAGACTCGCGATCGTCGAAGCCGGGATAAACGCATAGGGGATTGAGTCGCTCAAGAGATATCACTCACTTCACTCTCTCAGCATGAAAATCCTGATAATTCTTTCGTTCTAGATTGATTAGTAAACGCTGGCGTTCTGGATCTGCATCGCAAACACCTACCGCACAACGGTAAAATACGGGTTGCGTTTTTCTCGGAACTTCTATGCAGCTTCAACAACGAGGACACTTACTCACTGAGCAAGTCAATCCAGCCAGTGCCAATTTAGATCAGCTTTCTTCGATCGAGATTGTCGATGTCTTTAATCAAGAAGATGCAAAAACGATTCATGCGATCGCTCAAGCCCGCGAAGAACTTGCAAAAGCGATCGATCTTACGGCTGAGAAGCTGCGCCAAGGTGGACGGCTCTTTTATGTCGGGGCTGGAACCAGTGGACGCTTAGGTGTTCTCGATGCAGCAGAATGTCCCCCCACCTTTTGTACCCCGCCAGAAATGGTACAAGGCATCATTGCAGGAGGAGCCGATGCACTTGTGCGAAGTTCAGAAGGACTAGAAGATTTAGCAGATCAAGGCGCAGCGGCAATCGCCGATCGCACTGTCAGCGCACTGGATGTCGTGGTCGGAATTGCAGCAGGTGGAACAACGCCTTATGTCCATGGAGCCATTGCAGAAGGTCGAAAGCGCGGAGCAACCACAATTTTTATTGCCTGTGTGCCAAAAGAACAGGTGCAAATTGATGTCGATGTCGATATTCGCTTGCTCGTTGGAGCGGAAGTACTCGCAGGTTCAACTCGATTGAAATCTGGAACAGTCACGAAGCTAGCTCTGAATATTCTTTCCACTGGAACGATGGTTCGACTCGGCAAAGTCTACGGAAATCGCATGATTGATGTCGCTGTGACAAACACGAAATTGCACGATCGCGCTTTAAGAATCTTGAGCGATTTAACCGAACTCGATCGCGACCAAGCAGCAGAATTACTAGAAAAAAGCGATCGCTCTGTAAAAACAGCCCTGATGATGCATTGGACAGGACTCTCAAAAACAGACAGCGATCGCGTACTAAAAGAACATCAAGGCAACTTAAGGGCTGCCGTCAAGAGTTTGGCTTAGCCCACTGCGCAGCCAACTCCTTGCAGCGCACCAATGATCCGCCCAATCGCAAAAAGCACGATCGCACTGGCAATCACCACGCCAGTGCGGTACAAATTCAGCCAAAATCCAACAGGTTTTTCATTGGCTTGCTTCAAATAGCCCCAAGCTAGAGCGGACATCATAATGCTAGTTACGCCTGCTCGAATCGAACCAGAACAATCAGAAGCCGTTACTAAGAAACCACACGAACCTAAGAATAAGCAGATTAGCCCAACCATTGCTGCAAAAGATCTCGTCATAGTCTAACCGGGTGTGCGATCGCACGTAGATGAACCGAAGAACAATGTATCACTCAGTGTTCCCAGGCAAAACAGGGCGATACCCCCTATCGGATGAGTTTGGATGATGGCGACTTACGCTTTGATGCATCGCTTGCGCCAAAATGCACCTGCACATGCGACTAGCATCAACCCCAAACCGACTGCACAGACCCCATTCCACTGCCAATCATTCCAGGCAGATGTGCCTAGTTTTGACCCGATCGCACCGCCGACAAAGTACAGCATGATATAGATGGCGTTCAAGCGGCTATGAAATTCTACAGGAAGCTGATAAATCGTCGTTTGATTGGAGATTTGCGTCGTCTGGACTCCCAACTCAATTAACACGACACCAAGCATTAATCCGAGTAACTGAGCCTGCAAACTCCAAAATACTAAGAATGAAGCAATGGTTATGGAAATTCCCAAGGTCAACGTAAAACTTGAACTGCGACGATCGGCGATTCTTCCTACGACTGGTGCGGCTAAAGCTCCAGAAATGCCAGCTAATCCAAACAATCCTGCAACATCGCTGCCAAACTGATACGGTGGCTCTCTCAGTAAAAAAACTAACGTACTCCAAAATGCGCTAAATGCCGCAAATGACATCGCCCCAATCCAAGCCGAACTCTGCAAAATCGGCTGATGAATGAGCAAATCGAGCATGGATCGGAGTAAGTTCGGATAGCTTAATGCCAAGGTTGATCGAGAGCGCGGCAAGCTTTTCGCAAGCACGATCGCAAGTAACACCATCATCCCGGATGCAGATTCATACATCACTTGCCATCCATATTTCGCTCCAACAATGCCACTCACCATCCGCGCCATCAAAATTCCGACAAATAACCCACTCATCACCATGCCAATCACTTTGCCGCGTTGTGCAGGTTCACATAACTGTGCAGCAAATGGCACCAGGATTTGCGCCGAAACTGCACTCGCTCCGATCGCGAAACTTGCCAAATTCAATCCGATTAAATTCGGCGAAACCGCCGCAACTAGAAGCGCGATCGCAGTGATTCCTGTCATGGTCACAATTAACCGCCGTCGCTCCAGACGATCGCCCAAGGGCACGATTAATAAAATGCCCATGGCATAGCCAATCTGCGTCCACATCGGAATCGCGCCAACTGCCTCAGCCGATTCGTTAAACTGAACCGCAATCATCGCTAAAAGGGGCTGATTGTAATAGAGATTGGCAACCGTTGCGCCAGATGCGATCGCCATTAGCCAAACGAGGGAAGAGTGCATGGATGAGGTGGGGAGTGGGGAGTAGGGGGTAGAGAGATGTAAAACATGCTAAAGCTTTCTCTGCATTGTCGGGCACAATCGACTTTCCACTCCCTACTCTCCACTCCCCACCTTCAACCTGTCACATTAATAACCAAAACCATCCTGTAATCTCCGTGATCGTCTGTAAAGAAACAGGGGAACGATCGAAAAACTCGCTTGAGTCTAGACTATCCCCGTTAAACTGGTCTTGTCCCAAGCCCTTATTTGTTCTGTGAGTTGAGGAGAAGTGCAATCATGGCACACGCGCCAATGACAATTACAACGATTAACCCGATTCAGTTTGGTACAGATGGCTGGCGCGGCGTGATTGCTGCCGATTTTACATTCGATCGCGTCATGAGCGTCGCTCCGATTGCGGCTCAAGTTCTCTCAGAAGTGTATGGTGCAGAGACAGGCAGCAATACCGTAATTGTGGGATATGATCGCCGTTTTCTGTCCGAAGAATTTGCTCGCAGTGCCGCAGAATCCATTCGCAAAGCAGGATTTGACATTCTGTTCTCGGAAAGCTTTGCTCCGACTCCAGCCTTTAGCTGGGCAGCAAAAAAATTGAATGCTTTAGGTGCGATCGTCATTACTGCCAGCCACAATCCCGGAAACTATTCCGGTCTAAAAGTGAAAAGCGCGCATGGGGGATCAGTACCACCAGAAGTGACCAAGCGAATCGAAGCCTTGTTAGCCAAAGGCGAACCCCTGCCCAGTGCTCAACCTGGAAGTTTCAGTACTTTCGACCCTTGGGAAAGCTACTGTGAAGGACTGCGATCGCTGGTGGACACAGATGCGATTAAAACTGCGATCGAGCAAGGCAAAGTGACTGTGTTTGCCGATGTCATGCATGGCGCAGCGGCAACTGGACTCGCACGACTATTAGGCGTTGAGATTCAAGAAATTAACAGCGATCGCGATCCGTTATTTGAAGGGGGCGCCCCTGAACCTCTGCCGAAATATCTGCCCAAGATTTTGAAAACAATTCGCGAGTTTGACGGCAACAGTTTAGCCGTTGGCTTGGTGTTTGATGGCGATGCAGATCGCGTCGGAGCCGTTGACGCAAAAGGCAACTTCCTCAGTTCTCAAATTCTCATTCCGATCCTGCTGGGGCATCTGATTCAGAAAGGCTTCACAGGCGAATTTGTCAAAACGGTCAGCGGTTCTGATTTGATGCCACTCGTTGCAAAACTCTACGATCTGCCAGTCTATGAGACTCCGATCGGGTATAAATACATCGCCGATCGCATGTTAGAAACCCAAGTCTTGCTCGGCGGTGAAGAATCCGGTGGCATTGGCTATGGTCATCACATTCCGGAACGCGATGCTTTACTCTCGGCACTGTATGTGCTGGAAACGGTTGTCCAAACCGGAACGGATCTCGGCGAGCTTTATCGTCAATTGCAAGAGAAAACGGGATTTTTCGCAGAATACGATCGCATTGATCTGCCGCTTGCCAGTATGGAGGTTCGGGCTAAATTGTTAGAGCAGTTGCAAACGCAGCCCCCACAAGCGATCGCTGGAAAAGCAGTCGTCAGTTGTCAAACCGATGATGGCTATAAGTTCCGACTGGAAGATCAAAGCTGGCTGCTGATTCGCTTTAGTGGAACTGAGCCAGTCTTGAGACTGTATTGTGAAGCAGCCTCACTTGAGCAAGTTCACCAAACTCTGAACTGGGCAAAAGACTGGGCAAGTTAGTTGAAATGCAGAAGTCGGAGTCTTCAAAAAGCTCCGACTTCTCTCCAAATTTAACCGACTTGAACTTGATTCGTATCAACAGCGCTTGCGCCATTGACCCCATTCGCAACTTCGATCATCTTGTTCAAGATATCTTGACTTGGAACACTGCCTTTCAGCACTACAGTTGTTCCCAACTGCGCTACCCAAAGCGTATTCACATCATCAAGCTGGCTATCTTGGTCGAAAGCTAACGCGACGCGCTTCGCCAAACCGCTCTGGTCATATTCGCCATTTAAGCCGACCCGCTCCGGCGGAATCGTATCGCCTGCCGACACTCCTGCGTCTGGAGGAGCAGAAGCTGCAGCATCAGGGGCAGGCTGACCCATGACTGCCTGCTCAGGATTTGCGGGCTTCTCTAGCCCAAACATTCTTTGTAACCAACCCATAACAGCGGCTCCTAATTTTTTTGACTTTCACAGTGGATTGAACAATCGCAACACTAGAATGTTCATCGCTCCAGGGAAGGATTGCAGGACATTGAAGTGGCAATTTGATCGCTTTTCACCATAGCGAAGAAATTCTCTCAACTCAACTTTTTTCAGAATTTCTTTTTCTATGCTGTGGACAAGTGGGAGTCTACGTTGCACCATAATAAGGACTGAATGTTATTCGGAACACAGAAATGAAGCACACGCTCTCGGTGTTGGTAGAAGATGAAGCGGGGGTTTTGACTCGGATTGCAGGTCTGTTTGCTCGTCGTGGCTTTAATATTGAAAGTCTGGCAGTCGGTCCTGCCGAACAGATGGGAGTATCTCGGATTACGATGGTCGTGCCGGGAGACGATCGCATTATCGAACAGTTAACGAAACAGCTTTATAAGCTGATTAATGTCATTAAAGTGCAAGACATTACAGAAGTGCCTTGTGTTGAACGCGAATTGATGTTGCTCAAAGTCAATGCAGGCAGTTCGACGCGATCGGAGATTGTCGAATTAGCGCAGATTTTCCGGGCGCGGGTGGTCGATGTGGCTGAAGATTCTTTGACGCTGGAAGTCGTGGGTGATCCAGGGAAAATGGTGGCGATCGTTCAGGTTTTACAGAAATTTGGGTTACGAGAAATCGCCCGAACTGGCAAGATTGCTCTCAGCCGTGAATCCGGTGTGAATACGGAATTCCTCAAATCGTTGGAAGCTAAGGTATCGATGCCTTGATCGCCATTGATGCTCGAACAATGACACCAAAAATTTAGTTACCTTTGCAGAGAAAAAGGGCTGAAAATTACTTCAGCCCTTTTTTTTGGACAGATCAAGCGTTAACCGATCGGTCGCCACCGTCCTATCTCGCCCGATCCAAGACTTGCATAATACAAGTTGCCATCTGAACCTGTTGTAATCTGCGCCAAGCCAAACACCCCACTGGCAAATCGGCGCTGTCCAACCACCGCACCATTCGCATCAAAGACTAGAGCATCGACGGTTCCTTTACTCAAGTCTGTGATGAATAAGTTGTTGTCATAGATCGATGGGAAAGTATTTCCAGTGTAGAAATCTCCAACTGCGATCGCATTGCCACCGCTACCAAAGTGTTGATAAGCGTAAATCGGAGCCGTTAATCCAGTTTGAGGGCCAGCGTAGAAGGCTTGGACACTTGGGAGATCCTGATAGCCTCCGGTTCTATTACTCGTACCATTGCCTCCTTCATAAGCAACCCAGCCAAAATTTGCGCCGGGACCGCCCGTATTGACTTCTTCCCACTTCGTCCAGCCTACATCCCCAATATAGGGCTGTCCGTTCTGGCGATTGATCGTAAATCGGAAGGGATTTCTCAAGCCCAATTGCCAGACCTTCGATCGATTACTTTGGGGATTGCCATCGTAGAACGGATTGGAAGCAGGCGCATTGCCAGTGATGGGATCAATGCGGAGAATCTTGCCGGACAGACTATCGATATTGAGTGTTCTGACCGCTCTTGGATCAACCGCATTGTAAGACGCACCATCCCCATTACTGACATACAAAAACCCATCCGTACCAAACTTGACTGTGCCGATCGCATGAGATTCACTATCGAGGTTCAAAAAGTCCTGAACAAAGGTTCCATCAGAATTGCGACCCGACTCAGGAATGTTGAAGTTGTTCGTACTATTCTCATCAGGGCGACTGATATTCTGCCAAGTGCTATTTTTACCCAGAATCACCACTTCACTGGCTGGATTGATCGAGACAATGCCATTGGTAATCGTGGCAGTAAATCGACCCAAGCGAGAAGCTCGGTTGCCAACTCCATCTCGAACTGCTTCTGGATCAGTCTGTGAAGCCGTTTCAGGTGGATCATAAGAATAAAGCAGGTAGACATAGGGACTACCGCTAAAGAATTGGGGATGCACTGCAAGACCCAGTAATCCACGATCGCGCGGACTATTGACGATCGCAGAAATGTCAACGGCTGGAGTTTGTTGCAATACACCATTGCGAGCGACTCGCACTACCCCATTCTTCTGAGCAATGAACAGGTACTCACCACCCGGTGTCCAATCAAACGCGGTCGGTTGAGACAATCCAGTGATCACTGCTTCACGAGCGAAACTACCCGGATCATTATCTGCGATCGTCACCGTTGCCGTTTGCTGAGTTCCCAAGATTCCAGCAGAGGGATTACTCAAAATGATATTAAACGTTTCATTCCGTTCTCCTTCCATATCATCTGTGATCGGGACGGTAAACGTCTGGTTGGTCTGACCTGCTGCAAAATTGAGTGTGCCAATGCTCGTCGTATAGTCTGCACCTGCCGTTGCAGTTCCATTACTGGTCGCATAGTTCACGCTACCTGCTACGGTCGTGTTACCACTTCGCTGCACAGTAATGGTGACCGCTCCAGCATTCTCGTTGACATTAAAGTTTTCACTAGAAAAGGCATAGCTTGAATCAACTGCATCATCATCAATAATTTGGATCAAAGCAGTGCGATTTGTTCCGAGTGCTGCACCCGTTGTTTCACCCAAGCCAAACCCAAATTCTTCGGTTGCTTCAGTCGTCGCATCGTTCAGAATGGGAATTGTAACAGTTTTGCTGGTTTCACCTGCGGCAAAGGTCAAGATTCCTTCAGTTAAGGTGTAATCTTGTCCCGCGATCGCAGCGTTGGCTCCTGACCCGTTGGCAGTCGTGTATCGAACGGTAGCAACCCCGTCACTCCCATTGATGCGATCGACGCGAATTGCTGCTGTACCTGCACTTTCATTCACTGTCACCGCATTCGTTCCAATCACGATCGTCCCTGGATTGACAGTCACTCGACCGCTGTAAAGCTGAGCCTGCGGGATAATTTGGCGCACTTGATTGGGACTCAACCAGCCGAGCAGCGCAGAAGCCCTTCCACTGCGCTCATAGTACTCCATGCGAATATCGTATCGCAGTCCCGCTTGCAGTGCGATCGTGCCTGTGCGCTCAATTGCGGCTTGGTCGATGAAACTATCAATGACTAATTGATTATTGACGAAGAGGCGAACACCATCATCCGTGGTCGTAAAAAACGTGTAGGTATCGCTATAAAGCGGCTGCACTTGCCCTGTCCATCGGACTGAGAAGGTGTCGGCTGCGATCGACGGAGCAGGAGACCCCGTTCCCCAGTTAAAGTTAACCGTAGCATCTGTGCGGGTAACTCTTAAGTTCGTAAAATCGATGTTATCGAAGTATTCACCTTGTAGTCCATTCCCTGTACCTGGTTGAACCGGAGGTAGAGCGGTGCTAAACAGTTGTGATTGAGGGACAACCTGTTTTGTAATACCAGGTGCTGACCACTGTAGTCGGGCAGAGGCAAGTCCACCATTTTCGTAGTAGTCCATCGCGATGTTATAGCGCTGCCCTGCCACGAGATTGATCGTTCCACTGCGTTCGGTTGCGGCTTGATCTCGGTAGTTATTGATCACTTGCTGCCCGTTGATGAAGAGACGATTCCCATCATCGGTGGTCGTAAAGAAGGTATAAGTTCCAGTGACGGGTGCGAGAATCTGTCCAGTCCATCGGATGGAGAAGGTATCCGCTCCGATCAAGGGATCAGGAGAACCAGATCCCCAATTGAAATTAACCGTAGCATCGGTACGAGTCAGCCGCAGATTTGTAAAATCGATGTTATCGAAGTACTGTCCGAATAGCCCATTCCCGGTTTCAAGCAAGCTAGTGTAGCCAGCTAGGCGATCGAGATCAAACAGCAACGGTGATTCGATCGCTCCAGTCTGAGCTTCCAGTATCCAGTTGCCCCCGCTAGCTAGATTTCCAGTCGCATCTGTAGAAGCAGCGACATCAGCTCCTGTGATCTGACTCAGTTGCTGAATTAGAGCAGGGTCTCCGAGAGCAACGTTACAGCCATAGAGCAAGATGTCTGCATTCGGAGCCAGTGAAGTTGCCCAAGTTGCAAGGCGATCTTGATAGGTCGTGATGGTTGCAAGATCAAGGGTCGCATTGCCAAGGCTGAGGCTGTTGATACTGCCATGTGAGGCGATATAGACACTTTCGACATTTTGATAGCTAGCAAGCACTTGGCTAATTTGATCAATGCCGTCTTTGTGCGAGTCGAGCAGGACAATTTTTGTGCCATCTATAACGCTAGAGGCAAGCGTATGTGCTTGCGCGATCGCGGAATCGATGAAGACGATGCGAGAAGCACTTGATTGAGAGAGGGAACTCGCCGAGTCAAACCAGGGACGACTGCCGACAGGAGATGAATTGAGATCGAACACACTTGAGGAATTTAAAAGGTTCTGCATTTCGTTTCGTGCATGAAAACGATAGTAAAAGTCGCTTTGTGAAACGCCGCGATCGCATCGCCCGAAGTTTAGACAAGCTAAAGCTAGACAGCCGGAAGCTCACTCAGTTTTAGCCATCCTGAGTGGTTCCACCATCCATGCTCTTAGTCTGAGCCAGGGTGAATTTCTGCTAAAAACTGCGATCGTGCATTTTACGAAGCAACGAAAAACGTTGTTCGGATGCCCCTGAAGGTTAGATCGCACAATCAATGAGCTTCAGATTGGGTAAGACTCTGAAACGAAAGGGTAGTAGTGCTGACTTCAAATGGTGAGACGCGACTAGATAGGTGGCGCTCGGTTAATCTTCTATCACCTGTTTACAAAACCAGTTTGCAAAAACAGTGAGGTAATTCCTGATGATGCTCGTTTTCTGACATTAGCATTCCAGAAAGAATACTGTAAGCGCTTTCACTTAACTTTAACGAAATTTTAAATTCTGCATCTGTGTTTACACGGCTTTTTTATGCGGAACTGCCCAGTTTTAGCAGGATTTATCGGCAAAACCAAGCTATTGCTCAGTATCTTTACGCAAATCAGTTAGATCCTAAGAAAGCTAAACCTGGGCGATGTTACCGTTTCGTCTGAGTGAAGTTGACTGTGGAATCCACTTACACAGGGTAAGCGATCGTCACTCCAGTTCCACCATCTGCACGATCGGCAAGCTCAAATCTTTGGACTCGCGGATGCTGTTTCAGAAAGTCGTGAACCCCTTGACGGAGCTTGCCTGTGCCATGTCCGTGAATAATCCAAATCGGCGTTCGAGCTTCTGAAATTGCTTTATCAAGCACAATTTCCGCATCTGCGACCCGGCTGCCTCGGATGTCAAACGTATTGCGATCGGTACGAACTGCAGGCATGGAAACCGCAGGTTGAGGAGAAGGAGCAGACTTTGGCTTGGGTTCAGGTTGAGGCTTCGTCACTTTTTCGCCTGTGAGAGACTCAATATCCGTCACGGGAACGGTCATTTTCATGATGCCGAAGCGCACAATTAGCTCCTCATCTCCTGCAAGTTCCAGCACTTCTGCAGTTTGACCTAAGCGAGGAATGCGAATGCGATCTCCCACTTGCGGACGATAGCCGGGTTTGGGTTTCGCGGGTTGCTGGCGCGAAGGTAGATGCTTATCCGAGAGGCGATTCAGGGCATCGGTTGCTTGTTGGGCATCTTGAGCCGTGGCATTGCCTTGCTGAAGTTTGCGAATCACTTTCGCGATTTCGGTTTTGGCTTGCGCGATCGCATCTTGTACGGCTCGTTCTTGCGCTTGCTGCAAGCCACGTTCGCGATCGCGCAGATTTTCTGCTTTTGCCGATACTTCTGTATAAAAGCGTTCTGCTTGCTGAAGCAGGTCTGCGGCTTCTTTCGCTTTCGCTTCTTGCGCCCGACGTTGCGCTTCGAGTCCTGCAATCACTTGGTTGACATCTTCAGTCGCGCCACCGACTTGAGTTTGTGCGTTTTCAATCACTTCCGAGTTCAAGCCGAGCCGCCGCGCGATCGCTAACGCATTGGATCGACCCGGAATTCCCCAGAGCAATCGATAGGTAGGAGACAGCGAAACGTCGTCAAATTCGACTGAAGCATTTTCAAAGCGATCGTCTTGATATTTCAACGCCTTGAGTTCGCCAAAGTGCGTGGTTGCAATTGAAAGCTGCGCATGATCTGCAAGATATTTGAGCAGCGCGATCGCGAGGGCACTGCCTTCTGTCGGATCAGTTCCGGCTCCGACTTCATCGAGCAGCACTAAAGAATGCGATCGCTCCTTCAATGCCTCTAAAATTCGACTAATGCGGCGAATATGCCCAGAGAAAGTCGAAAGACTTTGCTCTAAAGATTGTTCATCTCCAATATCTGCTAAAACTTGCTCAAACCAAGGCAGTTCGACGGGTTCACGCGCGGGAACAAATAGCCCAACTTTTGCCATCAGCACTGCTAAACCTAGCGTTTTGAGGGTGACCGTTTTACCGCCTGTATTGGGGCCTGTAATCGCGACGACTCGAATCTGAGGTTGAATCACGAGATCGACAGGAATGACATCGCGACCTTGTTCGTGCTGATTTTGCCAAACCAGGAGCGGATGACAGAGCTGCCGAAGCACGATCGTATTTTCTGTAAAACGCGGTGGATTTGCTTTGAGCCAGAAGCTATAGCGCGCTCGTGCCGTTGCCAAATCCAATGTTGTACAAATGGCGAGTAATCGTTCTAAGTCATCTTTTGCGATCGCAACTTGCTCGGTCAGAACTCTCCGAACCGCTTCTTCTTCGGCTTGTTCTTGGCGCAGTAATTGACGCAGTTGATTATTGAGTTGCACCGTCGGATGCGGCTCAATGTAAAAGGTTGCGCCACTCATCGAGACGTCATGCACAATGCCAGGAATTGCCTCTTTGTGAGTCGCTTTGACGGGAATGACAAATCGCCCGTCGCGCTGAGTAATCACTTGTTCTTGCACCGCAGTCGATTGGCGCTGCATAGTACGTTGCAGCATTTCGTAAACGCGATCGCGAACTTGTTTTTGCTGCGATCGAATGCCTGCCAATTTTGGACTCGCGCGTTCGCTGACTTTACCATCGTCATTGAGACAGCGATAAATTTCCTGCTCAATTTCAGGATAAGTCCGCAACTCTGCCACTAATTCGTTCAGAATTGGGTAGCCATCCTGATTGTCGATCGTGCGTCTGAGCGTTCTCGCACCCGAAAGGGTCGTTGCGATCGTCAAGAGTTCGACCCCAGACAAGATCCCCTGCAAAGATGCCCGTTCCAGTGAATCTCCAATGTCTTCAATCCCTTCAAAACTTAGCCCAGTCGTGAGTTGAGTTTCTAAATCATAAATTTCTTTGGTTTGGGCAAGCAGATGTTCGGTTTCAGATTGAGTGGTTGGAATTTTCAGCGCACGCAGAACGATCGCGCCTAGCTTGGTCGAGGCAAACGTTGCCAACTGCTGACAGAGGCGTGACCATTCTAAAAGTTCTAGAGTCTCAGTTTGAATCAAGGTTAGGGACAAAAATGATGAAAGCTACAACTCTCTATTGTAGAAGCTTCGCAGAGACAGAAATAGCGCCCTAGCCAGAACTCTATCGAAAAATCAGGGAATTGCCGTGAAATCTCATCGCGCGCGATCGCACTAAACGACGCTTAACACTCAAACTCCCCGATTTGAGCAAAATTTAAGCCTGACAAGTGCAGCGCAGTCGCAACTCGCTGCCCGAATTTTCCCTGAAACAATTATCGATCGTCATTGTGCTGAACTTTAGTCAGACCGTGCAGTCCGTTATAATCAAATTCTGCAAGTCGCCCAAAATTTCAAGTCGCCCAAAATTTCAGATTGAGCCATGACATCGATTGAGGCAGACCCCCATGAGCAAACCTGTAATTATCTGTGTAGATGACGAACCATTAGTACTAGAAACTCTCAAAATTGAATTAAAACGGGTGCTCGGCGAGAACTGCTTAATCGAGACGGCAGAAGGTGGAGAAGAAGCATTAGAACTATTTGATGAACTGCAAAACAGCAAAGAATACGAAGTCGCTTTAGTACTTGCAGATTACATTATGCCAGGGCTGAACGGCGATCAACTGCTCAAACAAATCCACGATCGCTCGCCTCGAACTCTCAATGTGATGATTAGCGGGCAGGCTGATCTAGACGCAGTCAGTCAGGCTTTGCGGAGTGCTAGACTCTATCGCTACATCTCGAAACCCTGGACACCGGAAGATATTAGCTTAACGATCGTCGAAGCAGTTCAATCTTATTTGCAAGATCGAAAATTAGAAACACAGACTGAAAAATTACGTGCGATCAATTCTTATTTAGAGCAACAAATTCAAGAGCGCACGGAAGAACTTCAGCAAAAAATGCAGGAACTAGAAAAACTCAACACGCTCAAAGATGAGTTTCTACATGCGGTCAGTCATGATCTCAAAACGCCTCTGATCGGCAGCATGTTAGTCTTTCAGCGTTTGAAAAAACAACTTGATGATCCGGTACAGCTATCCCGATCCATGCTCGATCGCATGGTTGAAAGCACTCAGCGTCAACTCAAGTTGCTTGACTCTCTATTAGCAGTACAGCTTAGCGAACATGGCATGAGGCTCGATCGTCAAGCCATCAAACTTGCAGCCTTTGTAGATGAGATTATTTTGGATTTAGAGCCAATTTTGACTGAAAATCAAGTGACGATCGCGCATACAATCTCATCCGAATCCACGGTTTATGCTGACGAATTTCAACTGCGGCGAGTGTTCGAGAATCTCATTACGAATTCTTTGAAACACAATGCACCAGGGATTTCCTTAAGCATCTCTACGACTGTTGAAAATCATATACTCAAATGTATGATTGAAGACAATGGCGTTGGCATTCCCCAGCAAGACTGTGACCTAATGTTTGAACGCTATCAGCAGGGGAGTCGCAATCGGCGATCGCTTGGGATTGGGTTAGGGCTTTACCTCTGTCGGCAAATCATTCAGGCACATGGCGGCGAAATTGGAGTCATCAGTGCAGTTGACCAAGGTGCAAAATTCTGGTTCACTCTACCCACATCATGAACCGTCCTCATCCTTCACTCCAGAATGTCTTAATTCTTGCGTTGATTGCTCACATTCTGAGTGTTGTAGGGTTAATTAGCTATTTCTCGTTTCGCAACAGCCAAGCCTCTGTCCAGGAACTCGCAAAGCAGGTCGTTCAGGAAAGAAGCGATCGCATTGCTGACTATCTCACAACTTATACAGCAGCGCCACCGCTTGCGACTCAACTCAATGCGAATGCCATTCAGAATGGAACTCTGAAGCTCGATCGTCTCTCCACTTGGAATCGTTATCTCTTTCAGCAAAGTAACCTGTTCCAAAACCTCGCCTACCTCTATTTTGGGTCAGCCCAAGGCGAGTACAGCGAACTTCGACGATATGGCGATCGTCAATTTCGATATGGCTATAGCGATCGCCAACAACGGTTAAAATCCTTTGAACTCGATGCCCAAGGCAATCCGCAAAAAGTTGTGCTAAAGCGGCTCTATGATCCGCGAATTCGTCCCTGGTATCAACTCGCGCAGAGCGGTAAAACAGGCTGGACAGAGATCTATGCCTTTGATGATACCCCACCCATGCTCGGCATTAGTTTTGTACGTCCCGTCTATGAGGCTCAGCAATTTCGAGGCGCGCTAGGAGCCGATTTTTCGCTAGCTGGCATTCATGAATTTTTGAGCAGCATTCAACCGAATTCACAGAGCCGAATTCTGATTATGGAGCGGAACAGCAAGCTGATTGCTACGTCTTCAAACGAGCTACTTTTCGACTCAGAACGCCGACGAATCGATTCGATCACAGTACAAGATCCTCTGATCCGCAGGACTGCCGAAATGCTACGCCAGCGCTATGGGCAGCAGATTAAGAGTCACGCTCCGCAGCTTCTAACGCTGCAATTCGACCATGATCTGCATTACGTTTATCTCGCTCCTTTTGCGGATCAGTACGGTTTGGATTGGTTGATTGTGATCATGGTTCCGCAATCGAGTTTTTTGGGGCAAGTGGAAGCGAATCAGCGGATGATGCTCTGGCTTTGCCTAGCTGCGTTAGCCACTGCGATCGTGACGAGCATTCTCACCGCACGATGGCTTTCTCGTCCAGTGCAGCAGTTAAGCGAAGCAAGCCAGAACATTGCCAAAGGAGAGTTTGATCAAATTGTTAAAATCCGAGGTGCTCGAGAGTTCGTCGGACTTGCGCGATCGTTTAATTTGATGAGCCAAGAGATTCAACGATCGCAATCCCAACTTGAAGAGTATGCGCACACTTTGGAAGAGAAAGTTCGAGCGCGGACGCACCAACTGGAACAAGAAGTCGAAGAACGCCAGAAAATTAATGCAGAATTACGAGCCGTCTTTGCAGCAATGGATCAGCTAATTTTTATCTTCGATCGCGATGGACGACATCTCAAAGTTCCAGCAAAACGCGCACAGCAGATTTTCTATAAACCAATCGAATCACGGATTGGACGAACGCTTCATGAAGTCTTTCCCCAGGACATTGCCGATCACTTTCTCCAGCACATTCATCAGGCGCTCGATACTCAGAAAACTGTCGATATTGAATACACGCTAGAGATCGAGGGTGAAGTAGTTTGGTCTGATGCGAGCATTTCTCCGATTGATCATCAGACCGTGATTTGGATATCGAGAAATGTTACTGATCGCAAGCGTGCTGAGCAACAACTCCAACAAAGCCATGACGAACTTAAACAAACCTTAGATGAATTGCGATCAACACAAGCAAAGCTGATTGAATCTGAAAAGCTTGCTGCTTTGGGACAATTAGTGGCTGGAGTTGCACATGAAATGAACACGCCATTGAGTGCGATCCAATCTTCAATTGAGACACTTTCGGGCTTTATGCAAACTGAGTTAGAAGCATTGCCCACATTTTTACAGCAGCTTTCAGTACAACGTCAGCAAGACTTTTTTAGTTTGCTTGACCACGCTGCTGAAACGGCTCCAACATTTGCTCGCTTATCCAGTCGCGAGAAGCGTCAGCTAAAACGTGCCCTGAGCCAACAACTTAAGAGCTATCAAATTAAACCAGCAGATATCATTGCAGATACGTTAATCGATATTGGAGTGTACGATCGCATTGAATTGTTCATTGTTCTTTTGCAAGAGCGCGATCGCGATGCGATTCTGAATGCTGCTTATCAACTTATGATCGCGAAGCGCAGCTTACAGACACTTGCGATCGCATCAAATCAAGCTGCAACTGCTGTTCGCGCGCTGAAAACCTATGCGCGACAGAACGCAGATAGCCAGCCTATTCTTGTTAACGTCATTGATAGCATCGAAACTGCATTAACGCTCTACCGCAATCAACTCAAGCGAGGCGTAGAAGTTGTCCGATACTATGAAGAAGTTACTTTAATCCAAGCTTATGCGGATGAATTGAATCAGGTCTGGATGAATCTGATCCACAATGGCATTCAAGCGATGAATTATCAAGGCACATTAACGATCAGAGTCACTTCTATCTCGAATGGGATTCAAGTTGCCGTAACCGATACGGGAGCGGGCATTCCCCTAGAAATTCACGATCGTATCTTCTCGCCATTCTTTACCACAAGACCCATCGGAGAAGGAAATGGCTTAGGGTTATCGATCGTGCAGCAATTGATCGAAAAACACTCTGGAACTATTTCATTTGATAGCGTTCCAGGTTGTACAACGTTTACAGTCTGCTTGCGACAATCTCTTCCTCGCACTCTGACTTGAGATAGATTGGCGCTCAGAGCGAATCGAGTACTGTTGGCAAAGCGGGTTTAATATTTTTTTGAAATATGAAAGTAGGCGCTTGGTACTTGGGCGACGATCGCTGTGAATTCACAGTTTGGTGTCCTCGATCGAAAACAGTAACTTTGGAGTTATCCGATCGATCTGTTGAAATGCAGCGACAAGATGATGGATATTGGAGCACGATCGTTTCGGGAATCAAGCCGGGTGCTGAATATCGCTATCGACTTCAGAGTGGAACCTTTCCTGACCCGGCTTCGCAATTTCAACCCTCTGGCGTGCATGGAGCATCGGCAGTTGTCGATCACCGTTTTGAGTGGCAGGATTCGCAATGGCAGGGAATCAAGCTCGAAGATTTTGTTATTTACGAGTTACATGTCGGCGCTTTTACACCAGAAGGAACCTTTGAGGCGATCATTCCACGATTGCAGACTTTGAAAGAATTGGGAGTGAGCGCGATCGAGATTATGCCGATCTCTCAATTTCCGGGCGATCGCAACTGGGGCTATGACGGCACTTATCCTTATGCTATTCAGAATTCGTATGGTGATGCGAACAGCTTAAAAAAGCTAGTCAATGCCTGTCACCAGCATGGGATTTCCGTTGTCCTCGATGTTGTTTATAACCACTTTGGTCCTGAAGGAGCTTACATTAATCAGTTTGGTGACTACTTTACGGAGACTTACAAAACACCTTGGGGAAGCGCAATCAACTTTGATAATACTTACAGCCATTGTGTGCGGAGTTACTTCTTAGAGAATGCACTGTATTGGCTGAGAGAGTTTCATATTGATGCTTTGAGGCTTGATGCAGTCCAAGCTATCTATGATATGGGTGCGCGGCACTTTTTAGCAGAATTAGCTGATCGAGTTGAAGAACTTTCACAACAACAAAACCGCAAGCTATACCTGATCGCTGAGAGCGATTTGAATGATGTGAAGTTAATTCGATCGAAGAGTGCAAACGGGTATGGCTTAGATGCTCAGTGGAGCGATGATTTTCACCATGCATTACATGCATTACTAACGGGAACTGACATTGGTTACTATCAAGATTTTGGAACTTGCGAGGACTTAGCAAAAGCTTATCGCAACACGTTTGTATACGATTGGAAGTATGCACCTCATCGATTTCGGTTTCATGGTGCGCCTGCGCTGGATTGTCCGATGACACAATTTGTGGTCTGCATTCAGAACCATGATCAAATTGGGAATCAAATGCACGGAGAGCGATTGTCTCAGTTGATTTCGTTTGAAGGTTTGAAATTAGCTGCGGGGGCTGTGTTACTTTCGCCTTATATTCCACTGCTGTTTATGGGTGAGGAGTATGGTGAGGAAGTTCCGTTTACTTACTTTGTCAGCCATTCTGATCCTGAGCTAATTCAAGCGGTTCGACGTGGTAGAAAGGCTGAATTTGCGGCATTTCATCTTGAGGGTGAACCGCCTGATCCAGAAGCTCCCGAAACATTTCAAGTTTGTAAGTTGCAGTGGGAGCTACATCAGCAAGGCAAACACAAAGTTCTTTGGACGTTCTATCAAAGATTGTTGAAACTGCGGCGATCGCATCCTGCACTTGTGAAGCGCGATCGCGCTTCGGTTTCGGCTTGTGCTGAGGAGGATAAAAAACTGGTTTGGCTAGAGCGGCAAGATGTGATTTGCGTTTTTAACTTCAATCAGAGCGACCAAGTGTTTGAGTTTCCAGTAGGACAATGGCGAACTTTGCTCAATTCAGCAGATCAAGAGTGGATGGGAGCAGGTTCGCTTGCACCAGAGAAGGGGCAAGAGGGAGAAAGCGGAACTGTGCGATCGCAAAGCTTTGTCGTGTATGAGCGGTACTAGAGGATAATATGCGAATTCCAAACTCAACTTATCGAATTCAATTTAGCTCAGAGTTTCCATTCAAATCGGCTGAGAAAATTGTTGGATACCTAGCAAAACTCGGCATTACTGAGCTATACGCCTCACCGATCTTCAAAGCAAAATCTGGTAGCACTCACGGATACGATGTCGTTGATCCAACCCAGATTAATCCTGAGCTAGGAGGACAAGCAGCCTTTGATCAGTTAGTTTCAAAGCTTCAGTCTCATCAACTCGGGTGGCTGCAAGATATCGTGCCCAATCATATGTCCTATGACGCTAACAATCTCTATTTAATGGATGTTTTAGAGAATGGCTCAGATTCAGATTACGTACAGTATTTTGATTTGGCTTGGAATTCGCCGTTTGGAAGTAGCCAAGAGCCAATCTTAGCGCCTTTGCTTGGAGATTTTTATGGGTCTTGTCTAGAAAATGGCGATATTCAAATTCAATACGATCAAAACGGTTTAACTGTAAATTACTACAGCTTAAAAATTCCGCTCAAGCTTGAATCCTATTCAACTTTTATAGCAAGCAACTTAGGGAAACTCGCAAAATCTCTAGGTCGAAGACATCCCGATTTTGTCAAACTTCTAGCTGTTCTGTTTGTATTGAGAAGTTTGCCATCTGAATCAGGCGGCAAGCAGCGACAAGACCAATCCGAATTTGTCAAAGGAATGCTTTGGGAGTTGTATGAAAGCAATTCAGAAGTCAAAGCTTTTATCGATGACAATATTCGATTCTTTAACGGAGAAGCTGGAAATCCTCGAAGCGTGGATCTCTTAGACAAACTACTTTCTGAACAGTTCTTTCGCTTGTCTTATTGGAAAGTTGGCGCAGAAGAGATTAACTACCGGAGATTCTTCACAGTCAACGAATTGATTTCTGTCAAAGTTGAAGAGCTAAAAGTCTTTAACGAGACGCATAATTTCCTCAGCCAGATGGTAGAACAGGGCAAATTTACAGGGCTAAGAATTGATCATATTGACGGATTATATAATCCCAAAGAGTATTTAGATCGCCTGAAAGAAAAGAATCCAGAAACTTATATTGTCGCAGAAAAAATCTTACAGCCTGGAGAAGATATCCCGAAGAATTGGAATATTCAAGGTACTTCAGGCTATGACTATTTGAACTATCTCAATAGCGTTTTCTGCAATATTGAGAACGAGGAAAAATTTGACAGAATTTATCAGGCTATTCAAGAGCGATCGCTTGATTTTGAGCAAGTCGCGCTTGAGAAGAAACATTTAATTCTCGATAAGAATCTAGCTGGAGATCTTGATAATTTAGCAGCACTTTTGAAAGATATTTCGCTCAAAGATCGCTATGGAAATGATTTCACAATTAACGGCTTAAAACGAGCGATCGCCGAAGTTCTCACTCAGTTTTCAATCTATCGAACTTATACAACCGAGGCAGGCGTATCCGACTCTGATCGCACTTATATTCAAACTGCGATCGAGACTGCCAGAGAAAACGCACCCTTCTCTCAAAAAGAGCTAGATTTCCTTGAAAAAGTACTACTACTTGACTATGACGACTCACTGATTCAAACCGACAAAGACAAATGGCTTTACTTTGCTATGCGTGTACAACAGTACACAGGCCCCCTGATGGCAAAGGGTGTTGAAGATACAGCATTCTATGTCTTCAATCGCTTAATTTCACTCAATGAAGTCGGGGGCGATCCGGGTCGCTTTGGCATTAGTGCAGCAGAATTTCATCAGTTCAATCAGTATCGCCAACAGCATTGGCATACTGCAATGAATGCAAGTTCGACCCACGATACGAAGCGAGGTGAAGACATTCGCGCCCGCCTCAATGTGCTATCCGAAATTCCGGATGAGTGGCAAGCTCAACTACAGAAATGGCGCGATCTAAATGCAGAACATAAGGTACGTGGCAAAAGAGGTAACATGCCTTCTGCAAATGACGAATATGCTTTCTATCAAACGATTTTAGGAGCATATCCATTTCAGGAAAGCGAGATGCCTGGATTTGTCGATCGCATTGAACAATGTGCGATCAAATCAATTCGAGAAGCAAAAGTCCATACTGCTTGGCTGCGACCGAATCAACCTTACGAAGAGGCTTGCTCGAACTTTGTCAAAGCTATTTTGAACAGCGATCGCTTTCTCACAGAGTTTCTATCCTTCCAACAAAAAATCGCGCACTACGGACTGTTTAATTCACTGTCTCAAACCTTGATTAAGCTGACTTCACCAGGGATTCCCGATATTTATCAAGGATCTGAACTGTGGGATTTAAGTTTAGTCGATCCAGACAATCGTCGCCCGGTTGACTTTGAGCTACGCGCATCTTTTCTCGATGAGATTCAAGCCTCGACCGATCGTTTGTCTCTGATTCAGAAACTACTCGC
Source organism: Leptolyngbya sp. GGD (assembly GCF_026735145.1). NCBI lineage: Bacteria > Bacillati > Cyanobacteriota > Cyanophyceae > Leptolyngbyales > Leptolyngbyaceae > Leptolyngbya > Leptolyngbya sp. GGD. The sequence goes on along the minus strand of NZ_JAPQKE010000002.1, from coordinate 495,937 downwards.
AACCCGTCAAACTGGACAAATCAAGCAGTTTCTCATTACCCAAGTTCTCAAACTTCGGAATCAGTATGCTTCGACTTTTCTCAACGGCGATTACCTTCCCCTTGAGGTAACTGGCAAATTCAAAAATCACATTATTGCATTTGCCAGAAAAGATTCAGAAAAAACGATCGTCACCATTGCTCCTCGATTCTTCAGTCGCTTGATTCAAGTCGAACAACTCCCGATCGCGGAAATTTGGGAAGATACTGCGATCGCACTTCCGGGAACAAGTTGGCGAGATGCGATCGCCGATATCGAACATAATGGAGAAGCTGTATTCGTCAAAGATATCTTGAAGTATTGCTCGATCGCATTACTGCATGATTAGAAGAGGTTGGTGTGGATAAATGGCGGCTCATTCCTTGCATTGAAGCTTCTGGACAGGTGCAAATGGCGATCGATACCTGGTTACTCGAACAACATCGAATGCACCGTCATCCACCAACTCTACGCTTCTATACTTGGTCGCCTGCTGCGATTTCCTTAGGCTATCATCAGCGTCAATTTCCTGAATTTTGGAAGTCTTTAACTTGGCAAGGACAAGCGATCGAGCTAGTTCGTCGTCCTAGTGGAGGCAGAGCCGTTTTACATCAGGGAGATCTAACTTATGCCGTGATTACGTCTGGACTCGGCAGCAATCGAATGCAGGCATATCAAGCGATTTGTGAGTTTTTGATCCAAGGATGGAAGCAGCTAGGAATTGAACTCCAGTACGGCGAAGCAGGGCGCGGCTACATTCACAATCCGAATTGCTTTGGAACTGCGACTGGAGCCGATTTAGTCACGAAAGATGGCGTGAAATTGATTGGGAGCGCTCAACTGAGAAGAGAAGGCGCGATTTTGCAACATGGTTCGATGCGGATTAAACCGGATGCAAAATTGTTTGCTCAAGTGTTTGAGCAAGAGATTGATGTGATTGATGTAGGAATGTCGATCGATGCAATTACTAATACTCTGACTCAAGCAGCAAGAGAGCATTTCAAAATTAATCTTGTAGTGCGAGACCTCACAGATTCCGAATGGTCTGAGATTGCAGCCTATGCTTCATCTGGTAAGAGCAGTTTTAGCTGAGCTAGGAGAATATTGAGTTCTACGGTTACGATCGCCCAAATCCGATCCTGCTGCACTTGCTCATAACGATGGGCGATAACATTTCTCAGACCGATCGTGTTACGCCAATCGATTTCTGCATGGGCTTGCTGGAAAGCTCCAGAGACTCTACGAGCCGCTTCACCAAGTATTTCTAGTCCGCGCTCAACAGCCATTTGATCACGCCGACTGTTGAGATAGTCCTCGTAACTTAGCGGTGCGATGAATTCTTGAATGAGTTGAATTGCCTGCACCATATCCCATAGAGCAGCAAAATCTCGATCGCTAGGCTGCATAGAGGACTTGATGAGTGCGAAGAATTTCAGAGCGTCGAAAAGGGTTTTTGAGGTCGCGCTTTTCGAGTAAGTCAACAGGTCTACCAATGAGCGATTCTAATTCTCGCTGTAGATTCATCAGATCAAACAATGACCAACCATCGTTCGGTACAAAAGTCACTAAGATATCTACATCACTATCTGGGCGAAAATCTTCTCGCAAGATGGAACCAAATAGAGCAAACTCAGCAATTTTCCAGCGCTGGCAGAGTGCTACGATTTGTTCTGAAGTGACTCCTAAGCGTTCTGTTAAATTCACGTGAGAACTAGAGATTGGCATCGTCGGTTTGTACGATTCAGAATTGCTTGCCTCTATTGTGACTTAAAACGAAAAGACCGATCGCAACATTGCTGTAAAAATGGTATCGCTTTTGAGATTGCCAGGATTCGTAATAATCTGAATTAAGGGAGAAATTGGGATTTATCATTCACTGCCAAATCATTCAGAAAACCATTCATCATTATGCAAGTCTCAACAGCAGTGACAGCTCAGCGGAAGTCATTGCTATTTGTGACCCTGTAGATGACATTTATTATGATTCATGGCTGGACTAACATTAGGTCGAGTCCATTCCGTCCCTGTTCATCTGCGTCTCAAGAATGGCAAAATCTGGCTGGAATGGGACGGAACGGATCGATAAACCGCTCAACAACTCATTGATGCAGGTATAGCTCAAGAAGATATTGCTCGCTTTCTATGGCTCAGAACGTCGAGGAATTATCAGCTTTGAGATCACTTAAAGCGCAGCAACCAAAGCATCCCCGATCGCTTGACATCCTACTAGCGTATTGCCTTCAGACATAATATCGCCCGTCCGATAGCCTTGGTCTAGCACCTTCAGCACAGCTTGCTCAATATGAGTTGCCGCATCCGGTTGATTAAAGCTATAGCGCAACATCATTGCAGCACTCAAAACTTGAGCGAGTGGGTTCGCTTTATCCTGTCCAGCAATGTCAGGCGCAGAACCATGCACAGGCTCATATACACCCGGTGCTGAAGCTCCTAAACTTGCAGAAGGCAACATTCCGATACTGCCCGTCAGCATTGCTGCGGCATCAGAGAGAATATCGCCAAATAAATTACTCGTCACAATCGTATCAAACTGCTTTGGCGCGCGAACTAATTGCATCGCAGCATTGTCCACATACAAATGCGAGAGTTCGACATCGGGATATTCAATCGCTAGAGCAGTCATGCGATCGCGCCAAAGCTGCGACACTTCCAAGACATTTGCTTTATCGACTGAGCATAACCGCTTCGATCGCTTTTGCGCCGTTTCAAACGCCACTCGACCAATGCGATCGATTTCCGATTCGGTATACGCCATCGTATTCACGCCTCGTTTCTCACCCGTCTCCGTTGTGAAAATACCTCTAGGTTGACCAAAGTAAATTCCGCCCGTTAATTCGCGCACAACCATAATGTCAACGCCTTCAACGATTTCCCGCTTCAAAGTAGAAGCATCAATCAATTGCGGCAAAATCGTGGCAGGACGTAGATTTGCGAAAAGGTGTAAGCCCGATCGTAATCCTAATAATCCAGTTTCAGGGCGTAAATGGCGGGGTAAAGTATCCCACTTGTAGCCCCCGATCGCAGCGAGCAAAACCGCATCACTTTTCTTACAAGTTTCCAGGGTTGCAGCAGGTAAAGGTTCTCCAGTCGCATCGATCGCTGCTCCACCAATCAGTGCCTCTTGAAACTCAAAGCTGAGATCAAATTTTTCAGAGATCGTTTTTAAGACCCGAACGGCAACTGCCATAATCTCAGGGCCGATGCCATCACCGGGTAGAAGCGTGATGCGATACTGCTGTGTCATAGTGCGCGTTTAAAAGAGTAGCGCAAAGTATCATATCGCAAGACCATCAACTACTTGTCAGATTGATCTTTTTTCCAAGGATTTTTTGTCCCCATTTCTGTCCAAGCAGAAAAGATAAGATACAGAATCAGAACACCCGCACCAATCAGAAACGAAACGATTTCATCATTCATGGTTTAAACGGCGTGATTTTCCCGCCCAGTGCTTCAACGATCGTCGTTGTATTCGCTGCCATCATTTTGATATAAGTCTCGCCCTCACTACCCCGCGCTCCAATTGAGTCAGAATACAACTGGTTTGGAGCCAGTTTCACGCCCGCTTCTTGTGCCACTGTTTGAATCAAGGCAGGATTAATCGTAGTTTCTGCAAAAATGGCAGGAACACGAGCAGACTGAATCACTTGCACCAGTTTTTGCACAGTTTGCGCGCTCGGCTGTTCTTCGGTACTGATGCCGATTAAAGTGCCCATGATCGTTAAGTTGTAAGCTTTGCCAAAATACTGAAACGCATCATGCGTCGTCACCAACCGCCGACTCTGCGCCGGAATAGTTTGCACCTGCTGCTTGATCCAAGTATCTAATCGATTTAGATCAGCAATTAAGCGATCGGCATTTTGATTGATTGTTTCTCGATCGTTCTGAGCTAATGGAATCAACGCATCTCGAATTGCAGCAGCCATTTTTGCCACATTCTGAACGTCTCCCCACACATGGGGATCTGGAACTTTCTGACCTTCTTTTTCGAGTTGCAACGGCGGCACAACTTCCCCGATCGCAACTTGTTTGACATTGGCACCTGCCGCCTTCATCAAACGAATTAGGCCCGGCTCTAAGTTATACCCGTTGTAGAGAATTAAGTCCGCCTTCTCCATTGCTGCGGTGTCAGCCGGAACAGGCTCATACGTATGGGGATCGGCTCCGGGTTTGAGAATGCCGATGACCTCAATCGCTTCAGTTGCGATCGCTGTTGCCAAATCCGTCAAAATTGTACTCGTCGAAACGACGCGCGGTTTTTGATTTGCGGGACGTTCTGATTGACCACACCCATGTAGCCACGTTGCTACAAGACTGCTTACCAACAAGGCGTTAAACTGCCGCCGACCGGAAGTTCTCATAAACTAAAGCGAAAAATTTTCTTCGTCGTCAATCTGCACATCTAGGCTAGCAGACAATACTTCAGCAACCATTGCCTCAAGTTCTGCCACATTAATGCCGCGATTCGATTGCTCCTGCATCGGATTCGACAAAGGAATTAAGCGCAATTGGCGATCGTCTTGAATTAAATCAAAATAGGAGTCCGCTTCAAGCTTGCTCAATTGCAAATAGTCAAAACTATGGACATTGAGATATAGCGCATGATTCGCAACCATGGTCGCGCGATGCGGATCGGCAAAAACTTCTAGGACACAGCCTTCTCCTTCGCTTCTGGTTTTGCCGTCTTGAATGTGGATGTAGCGAACCCGATTAAGATCAGTCAACACCCGTTGCATATCTTGCTTATCGACGATCGTGCCGTCATCGATAATACAGGGAGCGGGAATTCGAGATGGGCGGGAAAGTGAATCGTGACTCATGACAGCAACATAGTCGATGGGGGTTGGGTCGCACTCAACAAACCAAATCAGGCAAATGAAACCAGGCTCGATCTGTAACTTCAGTTAGATGCTTCCTAAAGCAATTATGGCTGTAAATCGCAAATGCGATCCTGCCAGAAGGTATTAGAAGTTTACGTTATGTAAATTAATTCTGAACAATGTTTACGAAAGTATTAAGTCAATGCCTTGCAGCGCTTACCTTTTATACATGTTTGCCGCTTCCAGTCTCTGCCAACTTAGAGTTTCGGGGGATTGCAAGATTCGCGCCTTTGGTCGGATTGACAATTGGTGGATTGATCGGCGGTTTAGATTGGGGTTTGGCTTGGCTCGGGATGCCGATATTGACCCGCAGCGCGATCGATGTTGCAGCTTGGGTGGCGATTACAGGCGGATTGCATCTGGATGGCGCAATGGATACTGCCGACGGACTCGCCGTGATGAATCCTGAGCGCCGTTTAGAAGTGATGGCAGATAGCGCTACGGGCGCGTTTGGCGCAATGACTGCTGTGATTTTGTTATTGCTCAAAACTGTGGCATTGAGCGAAATTGCAACGGGTCGAGTTTGGATTTTAATGGCGGTTGCAGGCTGGGGACGTTGGGGACAGTTGGTCGCGATCGCGAAATATCCCTATCTCAAACCCACTGGAAAAGGCGCATTTCACAAAGAAGCGATTGAGTCAATTTGGGAAGCAGTTCCGACATTGCTGATTTTGATGGGATTTAGCTTGATGGTGCGTCCGGGCATGGTGATCGGTAGCGCGATCGCTGTTGCAGTCGGAGCTTTGCTCAATCGGAAATTAGGCGGTCAGACCGGAGATACATATGGAGCGATCGTCGAATGGACAGAGGCTCTATTACTCTGCACGTTGACTGTGCTGTAATTGAGTCCCACATTTTTTGCAGAAATTTGCATCAGAATCGTGAGACGCTAACCCACACTTTGAGCAAACCGTTTCAATTTGATTCGTTGTTTTGACGAGGCGTTTGATCAACTCCCCAAGTTGCCAAGGCACTAAAATTAGCCCTGTGAGAATCATCGAAATCGTGAGAAGCCGCCCAGTTTGAGAAACAGGTGTAATATCGCCCAGTCCTGCGGTTGAGATAGTCGAAATTGAGAAATAAACCGCATTAAGAAAAGTTGAAAATTGCGGATTTAGCGTATGTTCGACTTGGTAAATTAAGCCAGAATAGACAAAAACAATTGAGAAGACGGTAAATAGAATTCGCGTGTAAATTGCGCTGTCTTCACTGCTGACATATCCGAAAATCGTTTTCCCTTGAATAAACCGAATTAGCCTCAAGATTCGGAACCAGCGGAATAATCTTAAATAGCCTGCATTTGCGCCGATCAAGAAAGGCGCGATCGACAATAAATCAATTATTGAATAAAGACTAAATATAAATTCTAATTTCTTTTCTGCACACCATATTCTTAAGCCGTATTCAATCACAAAGATCGCAAGAATTATGTTCTCAATTTCCGAAAGTGCTTCTCGAATTTCGCTCGGAATTGAATAAGTCTGAGCGACGAAAATGCCCGAAGAGACTAAAACAAGTGCTGTAATAAAAAGCGTGACGGCTCGCCCTAAAGGTGTCTCAATATCTTCTAAATAGAAAGCGACTTTCTCACGCAACTGCATCATAGTCATCAAAAATGCTGAAATTGATGCTGAATAACTTTTTTCCTGTTACACATTTTCAGAGATCCTCCGAGCTTCTCAATTTCACGGAGAAGCAGGAGAATCAAATTTGTGACCTGAGAAAATTATTCAACATCAGCCATTGTGACTTAAATTTCAGCATTGAGCCGTGCAAGGTTTTCAATGATCAACCAAGGATCAAAGCGCACCTTTGCCAACATTCAGCAGTTCCGCGATCGCGCGATGCTCCTCGGTCGGATGACTGGGAAACTGATGTCGTGCATCCGTAATCAGCCAATCGAGCGATGCAGCTTGCACATCGATCGTCGCTCCCGTCTTATCAACACAATACCGACCAAACACCAATTTATCGACCAAACGCACGCCCGGTCCTAACCGCGAATAATCGAAAATCACACTATTATCGACCGTCGCTCCGCTGCACACCCAGCAGTTTGGTCCAATCATCGCTGGGCCGACAATCTTTGCCCCGTCCTCAATGCAGGTCATACTGCCAATATAAACCGGACCTTGAATATCCACCTTGTCCCAGTTCACACAGACATTCAGACCCGTATAAACGCCCGGTGCAACTTCCTTGCCCGGAATCGGAACATTTTTCACTTCGCCTTGCAGCACGCTGCGAATGGCATGCCAGTAGTCTGGAACCTTCCCAATATCAACCCACTCAAACTCCATCGGCAGCGCATAGAACGGCGCATCCATTTCGACGAGTTTCGGGAACAGTTCGCCCCCAATGTCGTATTCCTGATTGGAAGGAATATAGTTAAAAATTTCCGGCTCGAAAATATAGATTCCAGTATTGATATTCGTACTCAGTGCTTCTTCAACCGAAGGCTTCTCCTGAAACGCCTTAATCTTGCCAGATTCATCGGTGACGACCACGCCATAGCTCGATACTTCTTCGCGCGGAACAGGCTTGGAGATAATGGTTGCGATCGATCCTTTTTCTCGATGCCACTTCACTGCCGCAGTCAAGTCGAGATCAATCAACGCATCGCCACACAAGACCACAAACGTATCATCAAAAAACGGCGAAAAGTCTTGAATCTTCTTCATTCCGCCCGCAGAGCCGAGCGCTTCCCCGATCAATTCACCATCGACAATACTGCCTTCAAACGAATAGGCAATCTCGACGCCGAAGCGTTGCCCATCGCGGAAATAATTCTCAATTTCATGAGCAAGGTGGCTCACATTGACCATGATTTGGTCGAAGCCGTGTTGCCGGAGCAACTCCAATAAAAATTCCATTACAGGCTTTTGCAGGATCGGAATCATGGGTTTCGGAGTCGTATAGGTAATCGGTCGAACTCTCGTGCCCTTTCCGGCTGCCAGAATCATGGCTTTCATAAATCGTTATTCTCCAACCCTACGCCATCAATTTTCATACGATCGCTTAACAAACTGGACAATTTGCTGCCTGATTCGGACTTAAATCAAGCCAGTCCACTCGCTGGAGCACGATCACTCCCCAGAGGTTTGTGCCAGACCGTCCCAATGTCAACCCTAACGTACCCAAGTTCATCTTGAATTCATCTGAAAGACAGTTTCTATCAAGATGCGATGAAGCATACAGTTGACCGATCGCTGACATTCTTGCATTATCGCTGATAGCTTCCGGAATCTATCAGTACGGATGATTTCTAAGCCTGAGAATCCGATGCAGATTCGCCCCATAAGCGTGACAAGTGTACGAGAATAGATATCCGGGACAACCGTCCTACCTGTCGATTTGCTCAGAGAGAAGAACACTGTGTCTCATACGATCGTTACAAATATCTGCGAAGGCGTTGCCGATTGCGTCGATGCTTGTCCAGTTGCCTGCATTCATGAAGGGCCTGGCAAAAATACAAAAGGCACAGATTGGTACTGGATTGATTTCACGACCTGTATTGATTGCGGGATCTGTCTCCAAGTCTGTCCGGTTGAAGGCGCGATCTTGCCCGAAGAACGCCCTGATCTGCAATCTACACCGCAGTAAGCGGCAATTCAAACCGCGCAATGTTTGAGTTGTAAAGGCTAAAAGAGTGGGGAGTGGGGAGTAGAAAAAATTACCCCCTACTCCCTACTCCCCACCCAATTTAGGACTGCCACAAGCCCTCAAGTCATCTGCAAACTTCCGCGAATGCCGAAGGATGTTAGAGTTGCTAATTGATCCTTCCGCATTTCGGTTCTTATGACCTCGCCAATTCTTGATGTCCAAAATGTTCACGCAGGCTATGTAAAAGATCTCGACATTTTGCAAGGCGCAAACATGCGGGTGTATCCGGGTGAATTGGTGGCGATTATTGGACCGAATGGAGCCGGAAAGTCAACGCTGGCAAAAACCGTGTTCGGTTTGCTGACTCCCCATACGGGCAGCATTCATTTCAAAGGTCAGAATATTACTGGCTTGCGATCGGATCAGATCGTCCGCCAAGGCATGTGTTACGTTCCCCAAATCGCAAATGTATTTCCGTCGTTGTCGATCGAAGAAAATTTGGAAATGGGTGCATTTGTCCGCGATGAGCCTTTACAGCCGCTCAAAGATGAAATCTATATGCGATTCCCTCGCCTCGCAGAACGCCGGAAACAACGGGCAGGAACCCTATCGGGCGGGGAGCGGCAAATGTTAGCAATGGGGAAGGCACTGATGCTGAAACCAGATTTACTGTTACTCGATGAACCTTCAGCCGCATTATCTCCCATTCTCGTCAATAGCGTTTTTGAGCAGATTCGCCAAATTAATCGCGATGGAACGGCAATCGTCCTAGTCGAACAAAATGCCCGGAAAGCTCTAGAAATGGCAGATCGCGGCTACGTTTTAGAAGCAGGACGCGATCGCTTTGAAGGCGCAGGCTCTGAGTTATTAAACAATCCCAAAGTGGCAGAACTCTATCTAGGAGCCGGAAAAGCTCATTGAGCGCAGCGCTTCGATAATTTTGATGTTCGCTTTCGGGAAAGGATAGTCCGATAACTCATCAATAGAAACCCAGCGAATCTCATCACATTCGATCGCTTGGGGTTCGCCTGCTAAATATTGACAGTGATGCACATTCAAGGTGACTCGAAAATGAGTGTAGGTATGATCGACGACGATGAGTTGTTCGCCTACTGCAATGTCGATCGCTAATTCTTCTCGGATTTCTCGCTGAATACATTCCTCGATCGTTTCTCCGGGTTCTAACTTTCCGCCCGGAAATTCCCACAATCCCCCGAGTAAGCCTTCGGGTTTTCGGCGATCGATTAAAATGCGCTGATCCTTCCAAATCACCGCAACACCAATAACTTTATGAGGAATCGCTGTACGAGTTTCTGACATAGGTAGCTCCGACTGAACTCCTAGATTGTAAGCCTTGCAGTGCGATCGCCAAGGACAAACCAAACAGGCTGGATTTTTCGGTGTGCAAACCGTTGCCCCTAAGTCCATCAATGCCTGATTAAAGTCACGCCCGTTTTCGGGATCAATCAATTGATCGGAAATCGCCCAGAGTTGCGTCAAAGCCTTATTTGGAACCTTGTCTAATGCAATCAATCGCGCTAAAACTCGTTTGACATTGCCATCGAGAATCGAAATCGGTTGATTAAACGCCGCACTGAGAATTCCCCCTGCGGTCGTTCGTCCAATTCCAGGCAGTGCTTGGATGCTATCCAAATCAGTTGGAAACCCAGTTTCAGCAATTTGCTTTGCCGCCCGATGCAGATTGCGAGCGCGAGCATAGTAGCCTAAACCTTCCCAAGCTTTTAGCACTGTTTGCAATTCAGCATCAGCAAGACTCTGCACTGAAGGAAATTGTTGTATCCAGCGATCGAAATACGGGATCACCGTTTTCACCTGAGTCTGCTGAAGCATAATTTCCGAAATCCAGATCCGATAAGGATCTCGTGTCTCGCGCCAAGGGAGAGAACGCCCCGATGTTGCATACCAATCCAGTAAGCGCGATCGCAATTCAGACACCAAAAAATTCGGCAGAGAGAAACTCCCTGCCGAGCTAGAGGACTTTATCGATTTCTTATTGGACATCTGACCATGATTTTTCCAATGCCAACCGCTGTTCAGCGCTTTTCAGGAAGTATCCGCTCATCATTGCCGACGCGAGCAATCTGCCTAAAGACTCGCGGTTCGTCGTAATCATCACATCAAAACTTTCAGGAGGCAGACCGCCCAACAGCCCGATAATGTTGCGCTCCATCACTTGCAGCACTTCAGGTGAGGACGGCTTAGAAAGTTGAGCGATCGTTTCAGGCTCAAGCGACTGTACATATTGAAGCAGCTTACCGCTAGCATCGCCCGCACCTTGAAGAAACTCAGGAAGTTGATTAGAAGTATCGTTCACAGTCTGTACCTCGCAACTGAGGATCAAATTTCAATCTCGATTAACCTTACTTTAGCAAAGCACTTGCTGTGCCACAGTCAGTAGAACCGTACAGCCCAAGTTCGGAAATAACGATGTTGAGAGTAGAAACTCGATCGCTCAACCAGCATCTACCCCGAGGTAGACAAAAATCCTTGCAAGATTCACCCAAAACAGCATTATGTATCCGTTGCTACATGAGAGTTATCAGGATTGTTTATGAGCAACAGAAACCTGGGAAAAATTAGCTAAAATTATTCATACAGTGAAATGTATTTCTCTGACCTGGGTTAACTAGGAAAGAATCAGGGCTTTCCTGCTGAACCTTATTGAGTTGGTTAAAACGCTCTATGCACATAGGTAGTGAGGCTACCGCTCCGAAACGATCGCATCCCGTATCTGCCAATTTTGTTGTCAATCTTGTTGGAACTGCGATCGCATTGATTACGTTGATTTTACCGATCGTGGTCATTTCCCACTACGCGCCAGAGAGTCCCCAACCCATACCCACCAAACTATCGAATTAATTGAAAAGATTCGGTTCGCACGACTTGCTTGATAAGACTTTTATCAGGCAGAATGAATTCACCTATACCCATCCTCCGTAGAATCGCTAAGATCGCAATATTATGAGGATAGGCGTTCATTCTGAGGCTGAAGTCCATGACATCTTATGCAACCTCGTCCGCTAGAGCCGACATGAGCGAGTTACGTCGCTTGAAGACCCTGCTACCCCCGGAACTGCAGAGTTGGGTCACGATCGAAACAACGACCGCGGTCAATCCTCCACTGATCACCTGTGAGGAAATCGGTCGGGATGAGATCGAGATCCAAATTGATATGCCGAAATGGGATCAGTTGGCGATCGACCAACGAAATCTCTTGTTTTGGCATGAAGTCGCGCGAGTTCAAGCGGACACGATCCCGAAAGACGGTTGGGAGATGGCAGCATTAGCGATCGGGCTTGGCGGCGCAGTCGGGGAACTGTGGGTACAAGATGGATTGTTATTGCTGTTAGCGATGGGATTATCGGGGGTTGCTGGCTGGCGACTCTATCAGAAGAACAACAGCGAGAAGAATGTCAAAGAAGCGATCGAAGCCGACGAGCGCGCTATCCAATTAGCAACTCGCTTCGGCTACACTTTGCCGAATGCTTACAAGAGTTTGGGCAGCGCGTTAAAGACTTTAATTGATCAAACTCCCAAAAAGAGACAGCGCGCAAAATATCAGGCGCGTCTGGATGCACTGAAGAAGAGTGCAGCAAAAGCCAAAGCGAAGATGCGATCGGCAGCTCCGGCAGATTTTTAGGGATCTTCTATCGCCCTACTCCCCCACAAAAGAATCAATCCTTCAAGGATGTAACGTATTTTGACCAACCGTTACATCCTTTTTTTCAGCCGCTCAGTATGATGGATCGCGAGGCGATTTACAAACGCCTGCATTGGTTTCAGGAGAGAGTATGGCATTTAATATCAATGCTTTAAGATTACCCGTGATTCAGCGTGGCTCGACTGGGGCAGCCGTTGGTGCATGGCAGCGATTTTTACAAGATCAAAATTTCCCGATCGGGGCTGTCGATAATGGCTTCGGTAGTGTGAGCGATCGAGTTACAAAAGATTACCAGCAAAAGAACGGTTTAATCGCCGATGGAATTGTGGGCAATGCGACCTATACCAAAGCGCTGAGTCAAGGATTTATCTATCGCGTCGCCGATCTAAGCGCAGCCATGTTGCTGAGTTATTTGAACTACGGTGCAGCAGAAGTGCGGGATTTACAGCGGAGCCTTAATGTCATTGGGCGGCTCAATCCAGCTTTAACCTTAGATGGAAATTTTGGGCTAGGTAGTACGAAAGGCATGACCGAAGCCTACAAAATTTTGGATGTGAATTTTCGACCTCGATTAGATGCTACGCTTTCAGCCGCAACAAAACAGAAGCTAGGTAGCGATTATGCGCCGGGGCTAGCAATTCTGACAGAGTATGCTCGACGGCAGAGAGCGAGGCTAAGCGGGGCGCAATGGGTACGATTTTTTCCCGCGAGTCAGTCGATCGATGATTTGGCATCTCCATTCCGTCAAAGAGTGCGCGCATTTGAAAAAGCGCTGAAAGATGCAGGAGCAGAGATCGAAGTTACGAATACCTACCGACCCCCTCAGCGGGCTTACATGATGCACTATGCGGTGCAATTGAACAATCGAGACTTTGCTCCGTGGGATGTGCCGCCGATGGTGGGAGTTGATATTGATTGGGTGCATTACACGGATGCGGCATCTTACCAAGCGGCACGAGACATGGTGAACGCATTTGGCATTGGAGGCAATCCAGCCGCACTCCAGTCTCGACATACTCAGGCTTTAGCGATCGATTGGATCGTCACTTGGAAGCCCCCACTACGAATGCAAAATGGGAATGGACAAATGGTGACTGTTCCAGGAACCGGAGATGCAAGTCAGAATGCCACACTCTGGGAGGTTGGGGCAACGTTTGGGGTGTACAAATTAGAGTACGATCCGCCGCACTGGTCAGTGGACGGATTTTAACGAGTCTGCAAGATTCCCCATCGGCGGATCGGACTTCACTTGAGGCGATATTGCTCCAGGTAGGCTTGAATCCGCTGCATCAGATCGCGCCCATTGTTGTGATACACCACAGTGTGGTGCGTTCCGCTGACCCGCTCGATCGAGAAGTCCCCCTTGAAAATATTGTCCCAGAAGGCTCTTGGAGCTAATCTCGACTTGAGCGAACTCAATGCTGCCTCAAACATCACAACTCGCCCAGAGTAAGGCTGTATCTCATAGCTTTGAACAGCACGTTGAATGGGTTTAGCAGGGGGTAAATTGACTTTCACTACTCGACCCCCGGTTTTCTGAGCGATTTTTTGATCTTCGATCGCGTGCCAATGTCGATCGAAGGCTCCGAGAATGCGACGGCGAATACTAGTTGTGTAAAGAACTACATTGCGTGCCGTAAGTTTTTGGTGCTGATATTGAGGGACACCCGGTCCAAAGGTTTCTACTAAAATCAAGAGTGCAACCTCTTGACCCTGCGATCGCAACATTTGAGCAATCTCTAAGGCAACATAGCCCCCAAAACAATAGCCTCCAATAAAATACGGTCCTTCAGGCTGAATATCCCGAATGCGATCGACATAACCTGCCGCCCAATCTTTAATATGAGTCTCTGGGTTTGTGACTTGCTGATAGCCAGATTCCAGCGCAAAAAATGGCTGCTCCGGATCAAGATGCGGAAGTAAATCGCCATAGTTCTGACACCAGAAGAGCGGTGGTTTTTTCCCATTCAACGGATTGATTTCGATAATTGCCCAGGGATCGATTTCTTGCCCATCTCGAATAATTTCGGCAAATTGGGCGATCGTAGGCGCTTGAAATAATGCAGCAACAGAAAACTGTCGCCCAAATGCTTTTTCCATCTGGTTGATCAGCTTCACTGCCGTAATAGAGTTGCCCCCTAAATCAAAGAAATTGTCCGTGGTCGCGATCGGTTGAATGTCCAATGCTTTTTCCCACATGAACATTAACTGCCGTTCCAGTGGATTCTGAGTGAGTTCAATGACATCATTACGCTCAACCCGAACAGCTTCCGGCATGGGCAAAGCTCGTCGATCGACCTTCCCATTTTGAGTCAAAGGAATTGCATCTAAAAATACGATCGCAGACGGAACCATGTACTCTGGCAGCTTCTCGCGCAGATGTTGTCGAACGTCATTTGCATCAAGTTTGGCTTGAGCCACAATATACGCGACGAGCCGTTTGTCTCCAGGTTGATCTTCTCGTGCCATGACGATCGCATCGGTAATCGATCGATGTTGTGAAAGCACACCTTCAATCTCACCTAGCTCAATTCGATAGCCTCGTACTTTGACTTGATGATCAATGCGTCCCAAAAATTCGATATTGCCATCTTCAAAGAACCGAGCGAGATCCCCAGTTCGATAGATTTTTGTACCGGGCACAAATGGGTTTGGCAAAAAGCGCTCTTCAGTTTTAACCGGATCAGTGTAGCCAACTGCTAAACAATCTCCTGCAATGTACAGTTCGCCAGTCACACCAATTGGGCAAGGGTTTAACTTGGCATCTAAAACATAGTACTGAGCATTCTGAATCGGTTTCCCATAAGGAATACTTTTCCAGTGCGGTTCAACGCGATCGATGCGATAGTAGTTCGACCAAACTGTTGCTTCTGTTGCACCGCCCAATGACACGACTTCAACACCTGGAAATGTCGTTTGCAATGCAGTTGGGAGCGTCACTGGAATCCAATCTCCACTCATAAACACAAGCCGCAGTGAAGAGGGACAATCGAGCAGGGACGGGAAAAACGATGAAAGCTGCTGTAATGCTGGCGGAGCAGAATCCCAAAACGTAATTGGCTCTGTTTTGAGAAGATTGATCAATACTTGAGGATCGCGCACATCATCACTCGAAGCAATTTGAATCGAGCCGCCTGCTGCAAGCAATCCAAAAATGTCATAGACCGAGAGATCAAAGCAAAGGGAAGTAATGAATAAAACTCGATCGCGATGATTCACGTTAAAGGTGCGATTCACCCATTCGATCAAATTGATCACAGGCTGATGCTTGACCACAACACCTTTTGGTGTCCCAGTTGAACCAGAAGTAAAAATTACATAGGCTGTATCTTCAGAAGTACAGTACAGAGGCAAGTTCTCGATCGAGGATTGTTGAATGTCTGCTTGTGTGGAAACTTTGACATCTGAAAAAACTGGATAGTTCACATCTAAACAAACAAGATGCTGTAAATTCCGCAAATACAATGACTCAAGTATTGCAACGTAGCGCACTTGAGTGATGACAACTTGAACAGCCAGCGATTCCAGAATCCATTCGATTCGAGCAGGTGGGAAACTTGTTTCTAATGGAATATAAGCAGCTCCAGCTTTGAGAATACCAAGCAGCGTAGGAATCATTTCCAAGCCGCGATCGAGAAAGACTGCGACAAACTGTCCAGCCCCGACTCCTAGCGATCGTAGATAGTGGGCAATCTGATTTGCTTGCTGATTCAGCTCAGCATAAGTTAGCGATTGTTGTCGGAAGACTGTTGCGATCGCATTGGGTGTTTTTTCAACCTGTGCCTCGAAAAGTTGATGTAAGCATTGCTGCGCTTGATAGTCTGCAGCCGTTGCATTCCAATCAAACAACAGTTGATGGCGTTCAGCAGCCGTAATTAGCGGCAGGTCGGACAAGGATTGCTGCGGATTGGCAATCATTCCATGCAAGAGCACCTGAAGATGATCTAACATGCGTTTGATCGTCTCAGGGGTAAATCTTGCTCGATCGTAAGAAATCTGTAACTCTAAAGCTGTTCCTAAACTTGCAATTAAGACTAATGGAAATGAAGGTTGTTCAATCAGCTTAAAGGAGCGGTGTTTACCTTGTTTCAGGCGATCGTTAAAGTTCTCATGTTCAAAGACGACAATACTTTCAAACAATCCTGTTCCACGGGGGACATCACTCCAATCCTGCACCAGAGACAAAGGTGTATTTTCATGAGGACGGACAGCAAGATGTTGCGATCGCAGTGCTTGTAGCCAAGGTAAAACCGTTGTTTCGTCTGTAATCTCTACGCGCACAGGCAGCGTATTCATCATTAATCCAATGATCGAGTCGCCATCGGGAAGTAAAGATCGGCGACAAGCTCTTGTTACTCCAAAAACAATAGATGTTTCATTGCTATAGCGATGTAAGAGTAATGCCCAAGCAGCTTGAACTAGAGTATTTGGCGTGATGTGATGTTGCTGAGCGAATGATTTCAGTTGTGCTGTCAATGAGATCGAGCAGTTTAATCGAGCAGTTCCATGCCCAGATTGGGTCTGTGTTTGATGCAGGGATGGAGCATGAAGTAAAGGAGTCGGAGTTGTGAATCCCTTGAGCAAGTCTTGCCAATACGATTTGGAATGCGACCAGTCTTGCTGATGAAGCTGCTCAATGTAATCTTGATAAGAGCGACGTGCAAGAAGCGGTTGTGCTGGATTATCGTACAGAGCAAAGACTTCTTGCAGAATCTGAGTGATCGATCGCCCATCTAACAGAATGTGATGGAATGTCCAAACGAACTGATACACATCAGGGGCGGTTTGGAAAAGCACAAATCGCATCAATGACCCAGAGAAATCAAATCCATTTTGGCGATCGCAGCGTAGAAATGCTTTGAATTTCCGAATTTGCTGATCTGCTGTGTTCGATCGCCAATCGTGGTACTGGATCGTGATTTCATCGACTGCTAGGACTTGCTGGATCGGCTCATTTTGTGCGTTCCAACCGAAGCGAGTTCTGAGAATGGGATGTCGATCGATTAGTTGCTGCCATGCCCGGGCGAAGCGATCAACCTCCAGATTCTCTTGTAGCCTGCAAACCACTTGTTCAATATCTACGCCAGAATTCGGTTCGTATCGGTGATGAAACAACATACCCTGCTGAATTGAAGAGAGCGCGTAAGTTGCTTCGACATGGGAAACTCTAGGTTGATCAACGGAATGATTTTTAGTGTGGGCAGAGGGAGAGATTGAAATTGAAGAAGCTGGGTAGGTTTGACTAGCTTTCGCTGTAAACATCGCATTTTCCGGATAGGGGTCAACTTGCGCTGTCTCACCCGATCAGACATGAGCGGGCTAAGCAGAAACGGCAAATAAAAGCAGGTTGAACTTGTCAATGTCTGAGTTCTGAGCAGTTTGTAAAATCGCTCGCAAAATACGTGTTATCACTGAGGAATCAGTCGATGAGCAGCAGCGAGGATTTAAGATAAGTGGAACATCAGTAATTTATTACACGCAGGAAGTGATACTTACGTAAGTTCTGTTCTTCTTCACTGAGTCTTATTTAGGTTCGGTCGTTTCTTTACCAATTTTGAATAATTATTTTCAGCTCTTCATCAAGATGCGTCCGACTTAAAGAGTAGAAAATTGGAAGTGATCTTATGTCAACGCGATAGAAATGAGTCTCAAATTTAGAATAGTGACGCAAAAAACGCGATCGAATCTTCCATTCGATCGCGCAGCAGCAAATCTCAGACTTCAAACCTTAGTACTCAAGAAACAGCATGTTCAAAGCTGAATCAGGAGCAGAATTTTTCTCAACAGAGACCAACTTAGGAGTAGACACTTGAGCGGATTGCTGCATCTCAGCAACTTGGCTTTCGAGGAAAGACAGGCGCTTTTGAATACGATGACGACGTTGTTCAATCGAATCCAGTTCACACTGGAGACGCTTTTTCTCGATCGATAGTTTGTACAGATTGAGATAAGCCGTTGCTTCAGTCTGGGGACGTGGCATCGTGCTGATCTTGGGGCGGGAGTCAGACAAAGAAATAGGACGCATGTAAGAAGACCACCTGATATGTAAGTTACAGAACTTACGCTAATATCTCGTCATCGTATTCGGACAGCAATTCACGCTCACGAGGGCATTGAGATCGTTACGTAACTTCCTTATTTGTAGAGTGCCTC
Source organism: Leptolyngbya sp. GGD (assembly GCF_026735145.1). Lineage (NCBI taxonomy): Bacteria > Bacillati > Cyanobacteriota > Cyanophyceae > Leptolyngbyales > Leptolyngbyaceae > Leptolyngbya > Leptolyngbya sp. GGD. The sequence continues at coordinate 477,586 of NZ_JAPQKE010000002.1, read as the reverse complement.
AGCGTTTTTATTTAATAACAGATCCGCTTCATGATTTTTTTATAATCACTTTTTTAAAAAGCCGTGTTAGCTTAGTACATAAATACTGATATTTGTCTAGGCTTCAATCCTGGACAAGATGATTTGCGATGCGAACACCATTGTCTATTGAATCTGTTTTAGCCGATCGCTATTCCATTCTCAAGTTGCTTTACCTAGGAACAGTAGGCTGGGTGTATTTAGCGATCGATCAAACGACGAATAAGCTTTATGTTTTAGAAGAAACGACGACAGATTTGAATGAGCTTCAGGCAATTCTGACCAAATTAAACCTGCGGCATGTGGCGCAATATCAAGATGCGATCGTCGATTTTGATCGAGCCTATTTAATCCGAAATTATATTGAAGGACGCTCGTATCGAGAATTATTAGAACAGCAGCGCATCTTTTCTGAAACGGAAGTGATGCGTTTTTTGAAACAAGTCTTGTCGATTTTGCGATCGCTGTACCGTCTGAAAATTGCTCACTGTAGTATTTCACTCAATTCAATCATTCAGCGTGAAGATGGTTCGCTGATTTTGACAGAATTTACACAAGCTCATTTTGCGGAAACATTTGATCAGGATCTTTACTACTTAGCAGTAATCGCAATCGTGCTCTTAACCGGATGCGAACCCAAAGATCTCTATAATGAAGCGACAGGACAATGGGAATGGCAGGATTGGGAATCGGTTGATCCGCGCATTGTAAAAGTTCTCGATCGAATGTTGTCTGAGCATCAACGCTATTCTTCTGCAGCAAAAGTGATGCAAGCATTGTTTACACCTGATCAGAAAGATATTGCTTCAATTGTTTTTACTTTTGTGTTGATCGGGCTAGCAGCAATTTCTGCATATCGCTTGATCAATCACCTATCTAATTTACAGCCTGAACTCGTCACACCTCCGATCGCAATAAAAGCCGACTCAGCACCACCTGAAACAGTGGCGCAACGTTCTAAACGCTTGAACGTTTCACAGCAGTTGCTTTCCCAACTTACCGAAGAAACTTCTCAATCTTCAGAAGCACTCCTCAAGCAACTAGAGCTACTCAGCAAAGAAGCTCGTAGAGGGATGGGAACTTACAAGAGAGTAAACTATGATGCTTGGCAATCTAAGCGAAGTGTTAACCTTAGCAATCGCGCTATTGAAACACTCACCGATGCTCAGTTTGTCGCACTTTTCCCTGACCAGCAAGGTAAAATGCTCAATCCAAGAACTTTCGGACAAGTTTGGTATGCGATCGCATTCGATCAGACAAAGCAAGCTAAATCTGAACTGATCTCATCTCAAATGAGTGGAACACTCAAACAGGGAGTAGGTAAAGTTTACCGATCGCAATTCAAACAAGGGCAGACTATTGAGCTAAGCCTAACAGCACCTGCGGGTCAAATCGCAATTTGGATGTTCTCAGCAGAAGCATCGCTCATTAAAAACTCTAACCAATCGACCTGGAGTGGAAAGATTCAGCGATCGGGAATCTATGAATTGATTGTTGCACCAACAAGTACAACCCCAGTTCAATACGAGCTACAAATCGATGCTGTTGCTCACTGAGCACCCTAGCAAATTTGCTATGTACACCAGTAGAGGCATTGAATAACAGCCACCTGATAGCTCTAACTAAACTTCCGAATTCTCGGACGATCAGTAATCTTATCCTGCGTAACTTGACGGGTCGCCTTAGCAGCCCGAACAAATCGAACATTTGCCCAAGCGATCGCGCGGTACCCACTATAAGTCCAATCATCTCGATAAATTGAAATGAGAAACGGGGCGCTAGTAGCCTTCCTAGCGTAAGTAATAAAGCGATTCATCGTACTAACTACCATCAACAGGGAATAACTTACAGACCGAGAGCTAGCTGCAATTCGGGAGATGCGCTAGCTGTCGTCGGCAACGGAGCCGGATCAAGATTCACAGCTGAACAATAGCGAGAATACGCACAGCGATCGCATTGTTTACCGGGTGTTGGTTCCCACGTCTGGTCTTGACGCAGGCGCACAGCTAAATCTGAAATCACAGCCTGTACTTGCTTCTTGTGGCGATCAGTTGCCTTAAAGCGAACCTTCTCAGCCGATCTCAGAAACAATAAGCTTAAGTACTTCAGATTTTGGTGGTAGGTCTGCTCCAACGCCAGGTAATACAATCCGATCTGCAAATCCATTTCATCAGATTCCGGCACTTTCAACTCCCGGCTGGACTTGTAATCGATTAGCTCTAAACCATCGTCGAGATAGTCAATGCGATCGTAGCGTCCCGTAATGCAAAACTCGAGACTTTCTACTTGCAGAAAAGCTTGAATTCGTCCTTCAACCGCTAATGGTTTACGCAACGAAGGCTGATTTTGGATGAACGTCTCATAGTAGTTCTCCAACATTGATCGACCATCTTCAAACTGATTGGTCGTTAGGCCTTCGGAGGCTTCATCCCAACAGCGTAACACCCATGCTTGATCCGGGACTGAATCGTGGTAGTGCCAATCCCGATGAACCATTGCTAAGGCTTGATGCAACGCTGTTCCCAATGCGGCTGAACCGAAAAAATCGTTACTCGTCAGTCGTCGCTCGTACCGCAAATAGTACGCATAAGGACAGCGACTATATGCCTGGAGTTTTGTGGCAGAAATCTGATAAGGCATGGCTAAGGCAAACAAGGTTAAAAGCTGAAAACACGAAACTGAAAGATTGAACTAGAGTTGCTCAACCGGACGCTTGAAAATCGAATCGAGATAGATCCGTGCGGTTTGTCGATCGTTCTGACGCTCGTTTGCAGGACGGTTTTGCAACAAGAACAATGACAATGCCGCCGACATCACCCGATCTTGATCCCAGTCAGGACGGGTATCAAGAAAGGTTTGAAACGATTGATGCAGAGCTTCAGGAATTTCAACGAAAAGACTAATGTTGCTATCCATATCAAACCTCAAGAAGTGAAACGAGTGAAGAAACTATCCGTTTTTCTGAAAATTTGCATCAGAAACTTACGCCAGTCCGACCCCCTGCTTGATTTCCCCTCTCAAATGTGCGTTGTGGAAATCGTGTGTTTCGGTGCGGCTGTGCGCTCTTCGGTTAGTCGCTACATTCTGCGCGATCGCTGCAAGAAGATCAACATCAAGAAAAGTTAAGCTCGTCGGTTAGATCAAAGTTACTGAACGGCAGAATCGGTGTTTCAGCCATTTTTTCGTTACATGGCTTCACAAAATTGAGCGATTTTCAGCCCAGTTCGCCGGATTCGATGACTTATCCACAGTTCGCCGAAAAATGCCGATCTTAGCTCGATCTCCTGTGGAAAACTTTCAGTTTGGTGTGGAAAAAGTGTGGAAAAGAACTTGAAAACTTGTGGATTGTCTGTGGAGAGCGTGGGGAAAATCAAATTAATTGTAAAGTTTTGTAAAGATTTTCAGATCTTAGACTTAGGGCTGAGAGATCGACTTTTGATCCGGGAACCATGCAAAATTGATCGTTCCATTTCCGTTTTAGCAGCTAAGATCTGGAATTTGTCATCTCTGAAAAGTTGGCAAAATTGCGTCTTACCCAGTCCATACCAACTTCATTGTTGAGTTTGATATGTTGCGGACTGTCAGCATAGAGTTTGCCCAAAATATCTGCATCTTGTTCGACAACGGTTGCAGCGAGTTTCAGAACATTGTTTTTCAACAATCGAAACACAGGATTTTTGAATCTGCCATAAGCTAAGACATAAGTTCGTGTGTGCGTCTCAAATTCAGGCACAAAGATATGACACTGTTTAATGGTTCCGATGGGTGCTTCACCATGTAAAGATCACGATCGCTGGAAAGTAGTTTTCTAAATGTGCCCGAATGACTTTTGGCATTTCGAGTAACGCAGGATTTTTGAGAAGGTCTTGCCACTTGGGTTGAGCTCTTGGCATGTCATAGTACGCATGAGAATGCAAGCGTTGATCAATGAACCGCTTAAAGTCAATCCGTTCAATCTCAAATAAAGGTCGATGCGTTCCATTTTGATGGTTGTAATCGTGCATGTTTAACAACATGCTGAGCAAATCTGTTTTGACACTGCACTCTCCTGCAACTCCAGCAAATTCATAGTCTGCTGTAAACTCATTCAAGACATTTGGAATTGGCATTTTCGGCTCCACTCCGCCATAAGACCAAATCAAATCTCCCTGAATGATCAATTCCAGCGGTTTTAACAATGATTTCGTTGCTTTATTAGAACCTAGTAGCACCGTTGAGCCAGTCTGATCAAATTCCAGTGCATGAAAAGGACAAGCAATCGTACTACTGCCATCAGATTTCGCCACGCACCAGCCTTCAGACAGCATTGCACCCATGTTGGGCAAGCATTGGACAAGGCATGAATTTCGCCTTTGTAGTCTTGCCAGAGGACATAATCCCGACCGTACAGCGATACCTTTTTCGGCTGATTTGACTTCAGCATCGATCGATGAGCCCGCAACCAAAGCGATCCTTGCAGCATGTTCATGAGATTTTAATTAATTAATTTTTTAGTTAGTTTAGAAATCCGGTCTAGAAAAGTCAACTAATGATCGCTGTATCATGATGAGAAAGTGTAAGTCGAGATGATGGCCATGGCATTGAACTCTGAACAGCAAGAATTTATTCAAGCGAGAGTTGAATCTGGACAGTATAAGAATGCCGATGAGGTAGTTGATGCTGCATTTAAGCTGTTAGAGAAGAGAGAACAGTATGATCGATGGCTTAAAGATGCACGTGAAGATGTCCAAGTTGGACTCGCAGAACTGCACAGAGGCGAAGGCATTGATGGCGAAGTTGTGATCGCGCAACTGAGAGACAAAATCGCTAAAGCTCGTGGTACAAGAGAATGACTCGCCGCTATCAGATTGCTCCTGCTGCGAGTCGAGACCTTAACCGCATTTTGGATTATTTCCTTGAACGTAGCATTGACGCTAGTGAGAAATTCGTAGACGAATTTGAGCGAAAATGTCGCAATATTGTTAGCTTTCCAAATATCGGGAAAAGCTATGGATATCTCGCGCCCAATTTACGAGGCGTTTTACTGAACGATTACATCGTTCTCTACATCGTTACGGATGAATTAGTTGAAGTGGTTAGCATTCTGCATGGTCGCCAAGATTTAGAAGCACAATTTCCTGAATCATGGCAGGAGTGATGGATGGCACAATCTCAAAAACGGCAATTTCGAGATGCAGAAATCACTCAAAAGCAAATTCTAGATGCAGCAGAAATTGAGTTTTCTCGGCATGGATTGAAAGGAGCAAGAATTAGCGCAATCGCAAAACAAGCCAAGATTACGACCGCGATGATTCATTACTATTTTGAAAATAAAGAAGGACTTTATCGCGCCGTTCTACAGCGCCCCATGGAAGAAAATCAGCAGTTTGTAGAACAGTTAGAACTCGATCATTTATCGCCTGAAGATGCGATTACTTTTATTATTCGAGTCGCGATCGCAAACGAATTTCGCAATCCTTATCGACAAATGCTGTGGTTTCAAGAAGCAAGCCAAAATCAAGGACTTTATTTCAAGCAAGGAAACTGGTCAGGCATATTTGAACGCGTGATCAAAGTTCTAGAACGAGGCATCGAATCCGGTGATTTTCGCCCTGTTGATGATCCAATGTTGATGTTGACTCACATTCTAGGCGTTTGCATTTTCTACTTCACAGTGCAAGAAAATTGGCAGCATTTAACGCCAGATGTCGATCGCTTAAGTCCTGAGAAGGTTGAAAAGCACACAGAAGACGCGATCGCGTTTGTTTTAGCCGCGATCAAAAAGCCGTAAGCAAATACGGCTTGATCTACTTATCGTCCCCCGATCGCAGAATCTGTCTGTACGACTGGAGTCAGCAAGGTTAAGCGGCGACCGCTCACGAGCATGGCGGCAAATCCGCGATCGTTGAGAATTTGCATAATGCGATCAGCACTACCGCGATCGCGCGTGTGGACAGCTAGCAGAAATGGACGCTGCTCAAACGAAACGAGACCAATATTGCGATTCAAAACTTGCTGCATTTGAGCAGCAACTTCAGGGCGATTATAGTGATTTACAATCACCGCAAATCCGTCTTCCAAAGCCCGAGGATTGTAACCCGATGGATTGGGATTAATCGGCTCAGGAGAAAGCGTTGCAGTCCGTACAGGCTCTCTAGAGAGATCGATCGCTTGGACTGGAACTTCTGGCTGACTGGCAACTTGCCCACCTGCAGGTAGCGCTACAAACGTCCGAAGTTTCACCGTCTCGTTGAGGTAACCTGCCCAAGAATTCGCTGTATCCGTATCTCGGTAGCCCCCGATGCGCGTCACTGTTTCGCCAAAGTAATTACAAACTGAGACTTCTGCATCCCGAGAAATTACACTTCGGAGGCGCGCTTGGGCTTCAGGAGTGCGCGTCACAACCAGAAGAAGAGGCTCATTTGATCGCGGCGCTTGGCAATTTGCAAGTTGGGCAGAAGCAGGCGGAATCACATTCAATACAAGTGTCATTCCGGCGATCGCTTTAAAGACAGTTTGAAAGGGCATCTGGGGCATAGAAATTTCCGGGTTTAAGGGACAGGTTCAAGAGATGCCAGGGGTTCGGGAATGGTTTCCGATTGCTGGAACTCTCCAGTGATGACATATTCTAGTCGCAGCTTGAGCCATGTAATAAATTGTTTCTTGGTCGAGACGATCGCGACTGCCGGACGAGGACATTTTGCTTTGTTTTCTGCCATTTCTGGTGCTTCAAGAAACGCGGGTTCTTTGATCACCCAGAAATCAATTTCTCGGTTCTTTTCTGCATAGTCGCGATACCGTTCTTTGAGAACTTCTTCGATCGGTTCTTCTTGTAACAGGAATTTTTGGCTGGCTAAAACGTAATAGTAGGTTGTCATGATGGTCTGTTCTTAAGTTCAAAAGGGTCAGGACAGGCGTTAAAGTTGCCCACGAATTGCTTGTTTCATTTCTCTCACCGCTCGTTCAAATCCAACGAGAACAGCTCGACTAATGATCGTGTGTCCAATATTCAATTCTTCCATGCCAGGGAGTCGCGCGATCGGGTAAACGTTCCAATAGGTCAATCCATGCCCCGCATTAATCCGCAATCCGGCAGCGATCGCGATTTCACATCCCTGAGCCAAAATCTCCAATTCCTTCGCCTGTCCCTCTTCTGAGTAAGACCCGGCATATTGTCCGGTATGCAATTCGATAAATTTCGCCCCAGTTTCAGCCGCAGCATCAATTTGGTCGTGTTCCGCATCGATAAATAAGCTGACTGGAATGCCAGCGCTTTGTAACGTCGTCACTACATCCGTCATCCGGTTCAGTTGCCCCGCGATATCGAGTCCGCCTTCAGTCGTCACTTCCTCACGTTTTTCGGGAACGAGGGTCACGTAGTCGGGCTTGATATCGAGCGCGATCGCCACCATTTCATCGGTAGCTGCCATTTCTAAATTCAAATGCGTTCGCACGGTTTGGCGGAGCAGACGGACATCGTGATCCTGAATGTGACGGCGATCTTCTCGCAAATGGACGGTAATGCCATCTGCACCTGCAAGTTCTGCTAAAACTGCCGCTGCGACGGGATCGGGTTCGACAGTACGGCGGGCTTGGCGAATAGTCGCGATATGGTCAATGTTGACACCGAGAGTAGGCAATGTTCTGTCCCAAAGCTTCAGGCAATGATTTTATCGCGTCCGACCGAGTTGCTGCGATGGAAAAATACTGAATTCTGGACAGTGGAGGGGAATTTTTATCAAATACATTAAGAATCATTTCCGATTCTGAGAGACTTCGTTACAATTTAGTTAACAGAACTATACATATTACGAATTTCCGTCATGCTTACTCCAGCCTTCATTCTGCGACGGTTATCCACGATTCTTGCAGTGTCGATCGTAACGTTAACGCTTCTCGCTGCGACCTCTGGAATTCTGATTGCGTTTTACTACCAACCTGCGGCGGGTGCAGCTTACGACTCGTTACAAGCCATTGATCAGACCATTCCTTTTGGTTGGCTCGTTCACACCCTGCACAATTTGTCTGGAAATCTTGTGATTGTAGTCGGTCTGATTCAGATTTTCGTCATGTTTTTGGGGGAGCGATTTCGTCGCAGTTGGCTGACAGCTTGGGTCAGTGGAATTCTTTTTACCTTAAGTGCGATCGGACTCAGTTGGACAGCTATGATTTTGAACTGGAATCAGATCGGATTCTGGCGGTTAAAAATCGAATTGGGAACCATCGAAGCGATCCCATTCATTGGTGCAACCTTACGTGAGATTTTGACAGGCGGAAGTGTCGGCAGCCTGACCGTGGCTCATATGTACACGCTGCACAGCTATGTCATTTCGTTAGCCGCGCTTGGATTGTCGATCGTCCATTTGACAGGCTTAGTCTTCCAAGAACGAGAAATGCAGAGCGAAATGCCCGCAGTCCAGCCTGTGCCCCAGGAAGTTGAAGCGATCGCTGAACCCAGTTCAGCACAAGTTTCGATTTAAATTAAACTTCGATTTCGCTTTCATCTTCAACAAAGGGCAGCTTTCTGAACTGCCCTTTACTTTTTTCTTCTTATCTTCATTCTCAATACAGGTCAAGATTTGAATTCAATAAAATTTAACGATTTTGAGGGCAAAATTTCGCACTTCGTCCCCAAATTTATCAAAATCCATTCGATGACCCGCCCCGTCTTTAATTCATAACAATTCTTCACAACAGTACAGAAACCTAACGTAGTATCAATCTCGTCATCAGAGACTATGTAATCAACGCATGTTGGTTACTACAACCATTTACGAACGCGATTGGCTTTGCCAAGATCTGCAACATGGGAAAAGCAGGAAAGGCACTAAGACAAGTACTCTCAACCTACGGGATTAGCCAAAACCGATTGGCGGTCACGATGGGGATCAATCGATCGACTGTTCATCAGTGGGTCAACGAGATCAGTGATCCCCTTGCCGAAGCTGTGACGCATGTGATTAAAGCCTTGCGAGAGCTTAACACCACCGCAGCCGAAGACTTTATTGATTTGTATCTAGAGCGTCAAGCGCCGCCATCTGCACCAGAGCCTGAAGACAATCTGTAATTCGTCGTTGCATCCCGATAAATAATGCTACAAAACGATAAGCCAGGTCTGATGTTCAACGGGGTACAATCCAAAACACACGATCGCCGTTTCACAGTGCGTAACTTCGCGCTGTCCAGGAACACATACGAAGCTTCTGGGAACCCAGATTAAGCTGCAAAAACGCCCCAGAACTTCGATTCCTATCGTTCTAAGAAAGCAAAGAGATCTTCAAATCTATGACTTATACTTCAACTGTCAATCCGGCTGACAGACTGAGTGCGCGTTTACCCCAAGCCTTGAAGCCTTTGGCGGAAATCGCATACAACTACTGGTGGTGCTGGACTCCAGATATGATTTCGCTGTTCCAGTCGATCAATCCCGACGAATGGGAGCGCTGCGGACATAACCCAATCGTGCTGCTCGAAACCGTGAGTTTCGATCGCTTGACCCAATTGACGGTTGAGCCAAACTACATGGCACGGCTGAAGAAATTGGCAGAGCAGTTCACGCAATACATGGCATCGAGTGATACTTGGTCAAGCCGCGTCGCTCCACAAATTACGGCTCAGAACCCGATCGCTTATTTCTGTGCAGAGTTCGGCTTACACGAATCGCTCCAAATCTATTCCGGTGGTCTGGGAATTCTCGCTGGGGATCACTTGAAATCTGCTTCAGATTTAGGGGTTCCGCTGGTTGCCGTCGGCTTACTTTACCGTCAAGGTTACTTCCGTCAAAAGCTCAATCAAAGTGGCTGGCAGGAAGATTACTACATCAACAATCCTTTCGAGCGGTTACCGCTGCAATTGCTGAAAGATGAGAACGACCAGCCTTTAGTGTTTGAAGTTCTCGTCCGGCATCGCCATGTGAAAGTACAAATTTGGAAAGCGCAAGTTGGACGAGTCAGCTTGTTCTTGATGGATACCGATCGAGAAGATAACGATCCCATCGATCGCTGGCTGACTGGGCACTTGTACGGTGGCAACCAAGAAACCCGGATCGCTCAAGAAGTTATTCTGGGCATTGGGGGCGTTCGGGCGTTAAAAACTGTGGGGATCGAGCCTGCGGTTTATCACTTGAATGAAGGTCACGCGGCGTTCTGTCTACTAGAAGTCTGTCGTCAGGAAATCCTGAAAACTGGAAAATCCTTCTACGACATTGAGAAAGGCGTGCGCGATCGCTGCGTTTTCACAACGCACACGCCCGTTCCAGCGGGGCACGATGTCTTCTCCGCCGACTTGATGGATTCTTTCTTCGCAAAATACTGGGGAGAATTAGGACTGTCTCGTGAACAATTCCTTGCCTTGGGCGCACGTCGCTTAGGCGATCCTTGGGAACCGTTTGGCATGACTGTTTTAGCCTTGCGGCTTTGTCGATCGGCAAACGGAGTCAGCGAATTGCATGGCGACGTTTCCCGCAAAATGTGGACAGTGCTTTACCCAGAAAAGAGCGAAGACAATGTTCCGATCGGATACATCACCAATGGCGTTCATGCTGGAACCTGGACTTCTGCAATGATGGCAGACTTGTACAACCAGTACTTGGGCGAAGATTGGACAACGAAAGTGCTTGATCCCCAAACTTGGGCAAAGATCGACAATGCGCCCGATGAAGAAATTTGGTGGAGACATCAAATCCTCAAAGAGCGTCTCGTCGCTCATACACGCCAGAAAGTGAGAAATTCACGGCAGAACCGAGGCGAAGATTGGAGCCAAGTCGAAGCAACGCAGCATTTACTTGATCCGAAGATTCTCACGATCGGATTTGCGCGGCGCTTCAGCCCTTACAAGCGGGGTGATTTGCTGCTCAGAAATGTAGAAAAAGCGCTACAAATCTTTAGCAACGATGAGAAACCCGTTCAGATCATTTTCTCGGGTAAAGCTCACCCGGCTGATGAAGAAGGCAAGCGAATCATTCAGCGAATCATGGAATGGTGTAAGACTCATCAGAATGTTCGCGATCGCGTTGCTTTCATCGAAGACTACGACATGCACACCGCTCGGAAATTAGTCCAGGGTGTCGATGTTTGGCTCAATAATCCACGTCGTCCGTTGGAAGCTTCGGGAACGAGTGGTCAAAAGGTCTGCTTCAATGGCGGTCTAAATTGCAGCGTGCTCGATGGTTGGTGGTGTGAAGGCTACTTGACCGATGCAAATGGCAAAGCATTGAACGGTTGGGCGATCGGAGAAGATGCTCACACGAGCGATCAAGTTCTCCAAGATAAGATCGATTCTGACTCACTCTATGATCTGTTGGAAAATCAAATCATTCCGCTCTACTACGAGCAGGATGAGAATGGGGTTCCACATGGTTGGGTGCAGATGATGAAAGCATCGATTAAGACGAATTGCCCTGCATTCAACACGCATCGGATGATTGCAGACTATGTCGCGCAGGTTTATGCGCCGGGCGTGAAGTCTGATGTGCCGTTGACTTTGGCGAAAGTACCTCAAACTTAAGTTCAAAGTTAAATTTGGCGATCGCTGAATTTTGACTCCACCTAGTTCCAAGTAATTGGGTGGAGTCTTATTCGTGGCAATTTGTTCAGGGATTGCTCACGTCAAATCTGTCTATACCGAGGAAGAAATCTCACTTAATTTGCGAAACATACCGTTACATATCCCCCGACAAGGCTGTAAAATAGCCGAGCTACCTACTATTGTTTCGTAAAAAGAAATCGTGCAAGTTTACCCCAGTCCATCTGATGCTTTCTCAATCAAGACTCCGGCTACGCGGTCTCAAGACCTTCCATTCACTCTAAAAGACGTAAGAGACGCGATTCCAGACCATTGTTTTGAACCTTCAACAGCGCGATCGCTGTCCTACTTTTTCCTCGACATTGGAATCATTGCAGGGCTGATTGCGATCGCAGCATATCTCGATTCTTGGTTATTCTTCCCCATCTTTTGGTTTGCTCAGGGCACAATGTTCTGGGCATTATTTGTAGTTGGACATGACTGTGGACATGGGTCATTTTCCAAGCACAAATGGTTGAATAATCTCATTGGACATTTGTCGCATTCTCCGATTCTTGTCCCATTTCATGGTTGGAGAATCAGCCATCGGACGCACCACTCGAATACAGGCAACATCGACACAGATGAAAGCTGGTATCCTGTGACCGAATCGAAGTATGCAGAAATGGGATTTCTAGAAAAGCTGATGCGGTTCTACTTGCCGTTGATTGCATATCCGCTGTACTTGTTTCGGCGCTCTCCTGGAAAACAAGGCTCTCACTTCATGCCGGATAGCCCCTTGTTTAAGCCTTCAGAACGCAATGACATCATTGTCAGTACAATTTGCTGGCTAGCAATGATTGGTTTTCTTGCAGCATTAACATTCCAGTTTGGCTTCTTGTTTTTGCTGAAGTACTATCTTGGTGGATATGTAGTGTTTGTGATGTGGTTAGATTTAGTTACCTTCTTACATCACACTGAAGATGATATTCCTTGGTATCGGGGTGATGATTGGTACTTCTTGAAAGGTGCTTTATCCACGATCGATAGAGACTATGGCATCTTTAACCCAATTCATCATGACATTGGCACGCATGTAGCTCATCACATCTTTTCAAACATGCCGCACTATAAGCTCCAAGAAGCAACAGAAGCAATTAAGCCTTTGCTAGGAAGTTACTACCGCAAGTCAAGTGAGCCGATTTGGAAAAGCTTCTTTAAGTCTTATCTAGCTTGTCATTTTGTAGCAGATAATGGCTCCAAGATCTATTATCAGTCTCCGCATGTTCGGTAATTAATCGTAAGTGCAATTTAAGATGAGCTGGATTTGTTTGTTTCAAATCCGGCTTTTTTATTGAATTCAGATTTTTGAGGGTCTAAAGCCACCTATACCCACGCTAAAATCCTATAAATTCTTAGGTAGAAGCATCCTCATCTTCAGCAGCTTCTAGAGCATTCTCGGATTCTAGAGTCTCAATCAAAAATCGTTTAGCTAAACGATCGTAGACTCCTGCTCCCACAAACTGCGGAAATTTATGCGATCGACTATAGACCCAGACCAAATTCCCTTTCTCAAAAATCCGCACATCCTGAAACCACTTGCAGTCTGGCATCAGCGACTTGGCAAAGTCCAGCGCATCAATCCAGCGATCGAAGTCTCGATCGACATTTCGAGTCACAACCTTAAACACCATTCAACCTCTCACTTAACAGATGCTAAAATCTAGTCTACAATTTCTGAAACTCTCATGGATGCCTGGATTCCGCAACTGACTCAAGATGGCTCATTTACCTTCTTCTCAGAAGAATTTGGCGAAGCATTTCATAGCTATCAAGGTGCAAAAACAGAAGCATTTCAGAAATTTTCAGATGCGATCGAGCTTCACAAAACAGCAGAGCAATCTACGGTTAAACTCTTAGATGTCTGCTATGGACTGGGCTATAACACAGCAGCAGCGATCGAAGTCATTCACAAAGTCAATCCAAACTGCATCATTGAAATCTACGCTTTAGAACGAGATGCAACCGTTCCCATTGGCGCAACGCATCCCCAGCTACTCGAATACTGGTCGCCTGAAGTACAAACAATTCTCAAACAATTAGCACATAACCATGAATGTATCCAAGATGATATCAAAGCAAAATTACTGATTGGAGATGCAAGACAAACGATTCAGCACCTCTCTGATTTTCAAGCAGACGCGATTTTTTTTGATCCATTTTCTCCCCGCAAATGTCCGCAATTGTGGACGATCGAGTTTTTCCAACTCGTTGCGCGCGCTTTAGCCCCAACGGGGAAGCTTTCAACCTATTCCAGATCGGCATCGGTACGCACTGCCTTAATCGCATCAGGCTTAAAAATTGGCACGATTCCGCTTGGTGAAGTGCATTTACCGCATGAATGGTCACAAGGCACGATCGCGGCTTGGACAGCCGAAACCTTGCATCCTCTATCGCAAATGGAGCAAGAGCATTTAAATACCCGCGCCGCTGTGCCCTATCGCGATCGCACTTTACAAGATTCAGCCGAAGCAATCTTAGAGCGACATGCAAAAGAACAGCAATCCAACCAGAGCGAATCAACCTCAAGCTGGCGGCGGCGATGGAACATTCGATAGATTCTCTTCACTTGTTAGCTGTGTAAAAATCCATCCGAAAAGTATCCGGCAATAGCTTACGCAACTTTGAAGTATGGAAAAATACAGACCAAAGTTAGACAGTTATTGAGTAGGTAACCTTCGATGTACAATCTAGCAGCTTTCACGAAGGAAGATATGAATCACTGTGCGATTAAACTTCGCAACATGGAAGAACGATCGCACAGTATGGAAGAAACCGCAAATCGTATCGTTCGATATCTGTATGAAAATCTAGTAGATCCGCAAACTGGCGAAAGTGCTTGCACTCTAGTTCGATTTTTCAAAACACATCCATACGGCGATTTAAGTCCCGACCTGCAAGAAGCCGCTCAAGCTATTTTGAAAGGTCGCTCTGTGATGCGGGCGACAAAGTGTTTGACTTTGCTTGCAACAGCAGGCGATGAACCGTACTGGAACGATCGTCAAGAATCGACTGGACATCAAGCCATTCCATTAATCGATGAAGATTTTGTCTACCGCGCACCGATGATTTTGCAATTGATTCAGCAGTTTGGACTAGAAGTAAGTGCGGTGATTGATACTGCACCCACTTTAATCACAAAAGCATCAAACAAAGCATTTAATGTGTTTTATGTTGCTGATGCAGTCGGGAGTCCTCATATTCCAGCTCAAATGCAGTTTGTACTTCCTTACAAAGTACAGTCAGTTCTAGGATTTGGAGGAATGTTACCTTCTGGAAACCTTTTTGCTGTCATTTTATTTAGTAAAGTCTCTATTCCTCTGAGTACTGCAAACCACTTCAAATGGATTTCTGCTTATGTTCGGATTGCGATCGAGAATTTCGATCGTACCAATGTGTTCGCACCCAACGCCCAACCCCTGCAAATGCGATAAAATCGGCATAATTGTTGATGCAGGAATCGTATGATCACACTGATCGCGAATGAAGTTAGTCTTGCACAGTTGCGCGATCGCTTCGGAGTTGTGCGGTCAACTGACCCTGATTTCTTCAGGGCAAAGTTAGCCTCTGTCCCAGAAATCACATCAGCAGAACAAACTGCGCTCGATCGCGTTCAGCAAAATTATCTCAGTCAACTCGAAGTACAGTCTCTGAACGAAGAAACCGTAAAAATGGTCGTGGTCTCACCACTCTTGGATCAAGCTGGATTTTATCGCTTCCCTTTCACGATCGATTCCGAAGTCAGCATCGAAATTCAAGAAACGGATGACAATGGCATGGCGCTCATTGGGCGGATCGATACGTTGATTGTTCGGAATCAGCTTTGGATTCTAGTCGTTGAGTCTAAGCGATCACGATTTTCAGTGCAAGCTGCGATTCCACAAGCATTATCTTATTTACTTGCTCGACCTCAACCAGAGCAACCCGGATATGCTTTGATGACAAATGGTGGTGAGTTTTTGTTTGTAAAATTGCTCCAGCAAGAAGCTCCAACCTACGGTTTTTCTGCAACCTATTCTCTGCTAAATCCTGGCAATGATCTTTACAAGGTTTTAGCAATCTTGAAACAGATTACCGCTTAATTTTGTTGACAGCGATCGCAGTGACCACAAGTAAAATTCAAAGCATCTTGCTCGAAGCCAAATGACCTTAAAATAAACTGCCATCGACAGTCCTTTGTCTTCAGATAGTTCTGCATCGACTGAGTAGAATTGAGGCTTGAAGCCTGTGCTAGCCTTCGCCTCGATTGAATTTGATAGTGAAATGGATCAGTCCAAACTAACTGCTGAGCACTGTAAAGCAGAGAAAGTGCGATCGCGGCTCCTTTGAACTCTCTCGACACCTGATCGACATTGCCCTGCTGCGGAAGCTTTTGAATTAACGTTTGAGCCTTCTGAATTTGATTTTGCTCTTGAGTTGCAAAGAATTGCCAACGTTGGCGATCCTCTGAATCAAGCCAGCTACTTTTGAGGAGAACTGCTGTCGCTTTTTTTCCATCTCTCCCTGCCCGCCCAATTTCTTGCACATACTCACTCATCAGAAACGGCGCATGATAATGCACCACCCAACGAGTTTCAGCTTTGTCAATGCCCATGCCAAATGCACAGGTACAAATGACGAACCTTAAGCGATCGCTGATCCAATCCTGTTCAATGCATCGGCGATCGATGGATTTCAATCCAGCATGATATGCCCCGGTTCGATGCCCTTGTTGTGTGAGCCATTCTGCAAGCTCCTCACTTTCGCTTCGCGATCGCACATAAACTAAACCCGATCCCATCTGCGAATTGATCACGGCTAGTAATTTCTGTCTGCGCTGTCGCGGAGTCGAAACCGATTGAATTTGCAGATTCAAATTCGCACGATATGGACTAAGCCGGAAGATTTGCGGCTTTTCAAGTTGTAAAATCCGTTCAATCGTTGCTTGAGCTAAGGAATTCGCAGTGGCAGTGAAAGCTGCGATCGCAATACGATCGCGATTGTGTGATAAGGCTGCTCGAACCGCCCCAAGCCGATAGTAAACGGGTCGAAATGTCTCACCCCACTGGGTTAAACAATGCGCTTCATCAACAATTAGCGTGTTAATTTTAACTTCGAGCAATCGTTGCCAAACAGATGCGCTGAGTAACGTTTCAGGAGAAAGATAAAGCAAACGGTAACGTGCGATCGTGCTCAAAATCCGCTTACGCTCTGCGGCTGGAAGTTCACTATGTATCAATGCGGCTGGAATTCGGCGCTGTTGCAAATCTTGAACTTGATTCTCCATTAAAGCGACGAGAGGAGATACCACGATCGTTAATCCAGATCGCATCACTGCTGGCAGTTGAAAACATAGAGATTTACCCCCGCCTGTCGGGAGAACAATCATCGCATCTTGATTATTCAAGATTGTTTGAACAATCTCACCTTGAGGCGGACGAAATTCAGAATAGCCCCAGAACTGTTTTAAGCGATCGTGTAAAAGCATAGATAACTGAGGCAAGAACTGAGAAGGCGACTCAGTTTACCCAGCTTCAGCTACACGATCGCTAAGACAAAAGTAGCATTAGTTACCGACCAACATATTCATCATTTCTGCATGTAGAAATGCAATATCGGGATCACGTTGAATCGCTTGGTCATACTTCTGCTCAAGGTTCGATCCCGTTACAGCGGGACGAAGAAGCTGTTTTGTCTGCGCTAACAATTCGCTTGCTTGCTCCATCGTGATCGGTTCTTTCGCATCCAACGCTTCATCAATCTGCACAATGAACTGCGAAATCGGTCGTAACCAAGCAAACCGCTGGTCTTCCAGCACTAAGCGAAAAAACTCAGTATTCGTGACTCGTCCATGTTCTTGCTCATAGCCCATCCGCTCTCCATCCAATAGGGCTTTATGCAGCCGTAAGAGCGCGAAACGGACTTGTCCCAAGCGTTGTAGCGTCGCATCAAACTCAGTCAAAGACATCCGGCAAACTCTGGTAAACACTGTCTTCATCTTGGCATATTCACGCGATCGTGGAGTAAGCCTCAGCCGCCGATTCGCACCCCAAAAACTCTATCAAAAGTTCATACAGGCAAGCGATTTATTAAGCTTCTGCTGGAATATCGAGAGTCTCAAGGTCACCGCATTTGCGATTTGGGAATCTTAAGGTCACCGCATTGACGATGCGGAAATATCTTTACTCAATCTCAAAACTATGCGCGCTTCCCAATCTCTCTCTCGCTTCGTGATTGCTCTAGGCTTGATGACCGCATCATTTGCACCGATGCACAAGGCAAACGCGGAAAATGCAACGGCTTATCCGGCTGAAACAGTCGCAGCTTTCACGAGCACTTGTACTGAACAAGGTAGCAGCAAAGGAATTCCGGCTGAAGTTATGCAACAAATTTGCGCTTGCAGCATCGACGCCCTTCAAGAACAGTATACCTTTGAGCAGTTTGCGAAAATTGATGCGGATTTAGGCGCTGGCAAACCTGCACCTGCGGAGATGGACATGATTGTTCAGGGTTGTGTTAAAGAATTTATTAGCAAATAGACAAATTCTTCTGATTTAAAATTAACGGGAGCATAATTATGCTCCCGTTTTTTGTAAAGAAATTCCGCATCTGAAAATTCTGAGGTTAAGCTATCGTTCAAATGACTTACGTTGACGTATGGCAAGTCCGCAACTCTCTGCGCCGATTCAGCGATCGCTGGCAATTTCTACACAATCTTTAACGAAACGATTCGATCGTCGTCCCGTCGTGAGTGATGTCCATCTCGACATTGCGAGCGGCGATGTCTACGGATTAATCGGACCGAACGGAGCCGGAAAGACCACCTTAATTCGGATGCTGGCGCTGATCGAAGAACCCACGATCGGCGAAATTCATTTCAACGGTCAGCGCTACGATCGCCATAACACTGCTGAGATTAAGCGCTATCTCGGTTATCTTCCCGACGACTTTCCGCTCTATGACGACCTGAATGTCTGGGATTATTTAGATTATTTTGCACGGCTATATCGACTGCGTGAACCGCGACGCTCCCGAAGACTCTACGAAGTGCTCGAACTCGTTCAACTGACTCACAAGCACAAGGCTCCGATCTCGACGCTCTCACGGGGAATGAAACAGCGCTTAGGATTGGCGCGTACCGTCCTGCATGAGCCGATGATTTTACTTCTGGATGAGCCAGTTTCAGGGCTTGATCCCATCGCTCGAATGCAGTTTCGAGAAATTATTAAAACCTTACAATCCGCAGGCATGACGATTCTGATTTCCTCACATGTGTTGAGCGATCTAGCAGAACTGTGTACGTCGATCGGCATGATGGAATTAGGTTATCTTGTGGAGAGTGCATCGCTTCAAGATTTATATGCTCGTCTGAGTCAGCAGCAAATTCTGCTCTCAACTTTAGGATCATTAGATGATCTCACACGAGAACTTAAACATTCACCCTTCATTCAATCTGTTGAACCTGTCTCAGAGACTCAACTCAAAGTCGCGTTTTCTGGAAATCAGGAGGATAGTGCTGACTTACTACGATCGCTGATTCAAGCCGGAATTCCGCTGACCGAGTTTCACTGCACACAGGAAGACCTCGAAACGATTTTTCTCAAACTTGGACATCAACAGGCATCATGACTATGCTGGATCAAATTGGTAATCTCAACCCCCAACTTTTACGAGAACTGAAAGGGCGGCTCACTTGGCGCAATATTCTAATCGTGGGCGCACTCTCGATCGTGGCTCAAGTGCTCGTCTTTCTCTGGTTTTATGGTCAACTTCCAACCCCAGAAGCCTATCAATATAATCCCTACTGTGGGCACATGGTCGGCGGTGAGTTTATTCAAGGTTGCACCGAGAATGTTTCTGCCAAGACTTTCGCGATTGATTGGATGCTGTGGTGGCAGCACTTTGCACAAGCGTTGCATACCTGTATTCCCTTTGTCTTAATGCTTTCAGGAACGTATTTTTTACTCAGCGATTTGCAAAATGAGGAACGTCAAGGCACGCTTGATTTTGTTCGATTAAGTCCACGATCGGCATCAAGCATTTTACTCGGTAAAATCTTGGGTGTTCCGATTTTGGTGTATTGTGCGATCGCATCTCTGCTGCCTTTACATATTTTTGTCACCTCAAGAGCGGGAAATCTCAGCTTTTTGCCCAGTTTCTACATGATGCTAGCAGCGGGCTCATATCTGATTTTTAGCTTTACTTTGCTCTTTGGCTTTTTTAGTAAATCGACTCTCAAGCGATCTGCTCAGGCGCTAGGTGTGACCGTCTTCTATGTGTTGATGGTTGGAGCTATTTTTGTTCCAGGATACATCATGTGGAATTCAGAAACGGTCTGGAAAACCTTACTAACAGCGCCAATTTTATATATCACTTCTCCTGATTCAAGTTGGTTTTGGTTTAGCTTACCAATTAGCAACAATACAGCGATCGCACATCTGTTTACGCTTTTGAATATTGCGATTCTCAATGGATGGGTGTGGCAAGGCTTAGCGCGATGTTTCCATCAACCTAGCACCACAATTTTGCACAAGCGTCAAAGCTATGGATTAGTCTTTTATCTGCAAAGCTTAGTGCTAGGTCTGAGCTTTCAAACGTATGTGAGTAAGGGCACTGATGCACCCCAAGCATTCGGAACCGTCTTGCTCCCAATTGTCCTGAATCTGCTGATTTTTCTACCTTTGGCTGCAATTCTCTCCCCCCAACGTCAGACGGTCATGGATTGGGCGCGATACCGTCACACTCAATCGCCGCGATCGTCACTTTTGAAAGATCTGTTGTTTCATGACCACAGCCCAGCCGGACTTGCAATGATGGTGAATTTAGCGATCGCTGGAATTCTTTGGCTTGGTATCTCTGTATTTGGGCAGGAGCGAATCTGGCATGGCACACAACTTAGCGCAATCTTGGTCTTGATGAGCCTCATAACGATTGCACTTTATGCTGCAATCATGCAATGGCTGGTCATTCAGAAAACGTCCAAACGGAATTTTATTGCGATCGCGTTGATTACCATCTTGCTCTTGATTCCGCCTGCATTCGCTGCGCTCCTCTCTTCTAGAGGATTAATTTCGATCCCGCTTAGAGACATTGTGCTCCTCACATCGCCTTTTCTTTGGAGTGTATCTCCCGAGGTTGTATCCCCCCTCGCAGTTTTGAGCGCGCTGCTAGGTCAACTCAGTTTCATTGCTGGAATTAATGCACTGATTGCTCGCCAAGTTCGTCAAATTGGTGCTTCTGAAATGAAAGATCGATTTGCTAGACTGCAACCCAGTGGTTCAGCGCAATAGCTCTGATGGGGAGATAGGGAGCAGCAATCTGAGTCTGATTTATTTCTCCCCATCCCCCCACTCTCCACTCCGCAAACTTCATAAGGTATCTATGCTTTTCAGGTCGCGACGCACCTTGCTCAATCTTGCGATCGCAATTTTCACGATCGTGCTTTCCCTCAGTTTGAGAAGTCCAAATTTTGCAACGGATTTACTCACTGCGGATGTACAAGCTTTAGTCAAAATGGGAGCGCGGGTCACAGGATCGCCTGCTGCTGAACGAGCTAGCGAATTTTTGGTCAATGAGTATCGCAAAGCAGGCTATCAAGTTGAAATCCAACCCTTCAGCTATCCGAAATTTGCAGATGTCGGCTCTGATTTGACCGTCAATGGAACTGCGATTCGAGTTTGGGCAATGGTGCGATCGCGATCGGGTCATCCTTCTGGAAAGCTCGTTATAGTTCCAAATTATGGAACATCTGAAGACTTTCAAACCGTGAATGTCAAAGGCGCGATCGCGCTGGTTCGACGGGGTGGAGGGCTGACATTTGCTCAGAAGATTGATCATGCGGCAGCAGCAGGCGCGATCGGGATTGTGATTGTGAATAACCAACCTGATAATGTTCGCGGCATGTTGATGCAACCTTCTCCAATTCCTGCTGCCGCGATTTCTGGAAAAGATGGTGCACCCTTACTCGCCCAACCGACTGAAGCACAAGCGACACTAAATGTGCAATCTCGCCCAAATGCAGTCGGACGGAATATCATTGCTCATTTGCCGAATGTGAGGCAGCCCAAGTTGATCATTGGTGGACATTTTGATTCAGTAGAAAACTCACCCGGAGCCAATGATAATGCCTCTGGAACTGCGGTGATTTTGGCATTAGCACGTCAGTTTGCTCAGTCTACTGAAGCGCAGCAAATTTGGTTTATCAACTTTGATGGCGAAGAAGATGGACTGAAAGGTTCAGAGGCGTTTGTCGAGCAACTAGACTCGGCGGTGCTCAAGAGCTTGAAAGGAATGATCAATTTTGACATGGTTGGCGTGAACGATCGCTTATTGATTGATGGTTCAGGAGCCTTAAGCGCGGTAGCGACGCAATCAACGCGCGAAGAAGTGAGATCGAGTCGATTTGGCAGAAGTGATCATGCTTCTTTTCAGGCAAAAGCAGTTCCAACCTTGTTCTTTTTCCGAGGCAAAGACCCAAACTACCATTCGCCGAGTGATAAAAGTGTCGATCCGCGCTTACTCAAAGAAACTCAGCAAGCTGCTAGTAAAATTATTTCGCAGTTGCTCAAATAATCGTTATCTAATTGCGACTTTGCTAAAGGCGTACCATCGAAACCTCGACCTTTGTGCAGCTATTTCACATTTGCCCGCGCACCCGATTGGGCAGCAAACGCGATCGCTAAGCCATCTGCTGCATCATCTGGCTTAGGAATTTCAGATAACCCAAAAATCATCATCACCGCTTGCTGCATCTCTGATTTCTGTGCGCCATATTTGGCAACGGAAGCCTTCACTTGCGATTGATGTAAAAAAATTGGCTCATTTAGCCCATATTCTCCCAAAGCAAGTTCAATCACTCCTAAGGCGCGCAGTACCTTGTTTGCAGAGGTTGTCTCACGCGTAAAAAACGGCATTTCCAAAGCAACTGCATCGGGTTTGATCAACTCACACAGTTCGCGAATATCATCGTGAATCTGCTTTAAGCGATCGTAAATGAGCGAAGTCGAGGCGGTCTTAATTACGCCGTAATCGATGACATGATCATCTTGAATTGCACCATATCCGATCGTTGCGATCGCAGGGTCGATTCCTAAAATAACTTTGCCTTGTAATGTGAGCATTATGGTTCGATGGACTATCGGCTTCCATAATACACCCGCACTATCAAAACATGTCGAAACAACCGTTTGAGATCGAGCAGGTCATAGCTCGAATTCGTGAGGCAGTGCAAGAATTTCCCAAAGCTGCCATGTTTGAACTCTACGAAGATGGCTATCAATCGTTGTTTGAGCAATTGATTAGCTGTTTGATTTCTGTTCGGACTTACGACGAGGTGAGTTTACCCGTTTCGCGGCGATTATTTGATCGAGCGCGCACCCCTGAAACGATCGCACAATTGTCGATCGCAGAAATCCAAACCTTAATTCAAGACTGTACCTACCCAGAGCAAAAAGCCCAGCAGATTCATACGATCGCCCAGCAAATTCTCACAGAGTACCAGGGGGAACTTCCAGCCGATTTAGACGTATTACTCAAGTTCAAAGGAATTGGGGTGAAATGCGCGCATCTGGCACTAGGAATTGCCTGTCATCAGCCTTATATCAGCGTCGATACACATGTGCATCGAATTACGAATCGCTGGGGATACGTGCAAACTAAAACGCCAGAAAAAACAACGATCGCACTCACGGCAAAGTTGCCAAAACAATACTGGATCGAGATCAATCAACTGCTGGTTCCATTTGGTAAACACATTTGTACTGGAAAACGCCCTCACTGTGCGACCTGCCCGGTGCTTGAATGGTGTGAACAAATCATTCAGCCGTAGGGAACTCTGAGTACGATCGCTGAATCCATATCAATTAGTTGGTTATGCCCTCGCCATGCAAGTTTCTCGAATTCAATTTCTATTTACGTTCGTTGTCGCTTTGACGATCGCGCTGTTCCTTCACAACCCAGTTGGAGCAGTTCAACTCAATCCAACAGTTCTCGTTGACATTCGATCGATTAATCCCCGGATTGCGCTCGACATTCGCTACGCAACAACAAATAATTTTGTCAAACAAAAGCTTTACCCTGAAGCGCGATGTATTTTACGCGCGGCAGCGGCACAACAGTTATCCCAAGTGCAAACCGCTTTAGAAGCACAAGGATTAGGGTTAAAAGTATACGATTGCTACCGCCCTTTAGCGATTCAAAGAGCACTTTGGGCGATCAAACCGGACGATCGTTTTGTGGCAAATCCAGCCTATGGATCGCGCCATAATCGGGGGATGGCAGTTGATCTTACGCTCGTCGATCGCGCTGGAAACGAATTACCAATGCCGACCGGATTTGATGATTTTAGCGATCGAGCGTCTCGCAGCTATAAAAATCTGCCCGCAAACGTGCTCAAAAATCGTCAAACGCTCGAAGACGCGATGGTGAAAGCGGGGTTTATCCCGCTCTCTACTGAATGGTGGCACTTTGACGCAAAAGGCTGGCAGAATTACGCGATTCGAGATATCCCGTTTAGCGCCATTCCTTCAACTGCGCTCAATAATTCCACCGCCAAGTAGCACTTCACCGTCGTACCAAACTGCCGCCTGACCGGGTGTAATACTAAATTGCGGTTCATCAAACACAATCCGCACGCGGTTTCCTTCTAAAGGAATCACCGTTGCAGGAGTCGCGGTTGAGCGATAGCGAATTTGTACTTCTGCTTTAATTGGGGCTGTTGGTTGAGCGATCGACACCCAATTAATCCGCGAGACATTACATTCAGGGTTTTGCGCCTGCGATCGTTCTCCGACAATCACACGATTCATCACCGCATCTAGCCCGATCACGTAAAGGGGTTCACTATGCGCGATTCCTAAGCCTTTGCGTTGCCCGATCGTATAGTGATGCACTCCTTCATGCTGACCGAGAACTTTGCCCGATTGATCGACAATTTCACCTTGACGGGGTGCAATGTACTTATCGAGAAATGCCTGCATTGAGCCATTCGCTTCGACGAGGCAAAGATCTTGGCTTTCTGGCTTATCGGCAGTATGCAATCCAAAGCCCGCCGCAATTTGGCGCGTTTCAGTTTTGTGCTTCTCACCCAAGGGGAACAGCACTTGAGACAGGACGGTTTGATCGAGATCGTAGAGAAAGTAGGATTGATCTTTGGATCGGTCGATCGCTCTTAGCAACTGATATCGCCCAGTCGTTTCATCGAAGCGAATTCGCGCATAGTGACCCGTCGCGATTTTCTCAATGCCTAAAGTCTCCCGCGCATACTTCAGCATCGGAGTAAATTTCACGGCTTTATTGCACTGCGAACAAGGCAAGGGCGTAATGCCTTCGCCATATCCTGCGACCAGATAATCTACGATGTTTTCTTGAAACACATCCCGACTATCGACAATGTGATGCGGGATGCCCAACTCCTCACAAAGTTTTGCAGCATCGACCATGCCTTCTGAGCAGCACTGACCTTTCCCTTTCATCAACCAAAGGGTCAGCCCCACCACGTCATAGCCTTGATCGTGCAACGTGGCAGCAGCAACAGAACTGTCCACCCCACCGGATAGACCCACCACAACTTTGTTCATCGGAGTGTCATCATCAAAAATCCCTTCTAGGCTAACATTTTGCTGTGGAATTCGACATTGGAGCAGCTTGAACTTGTTCAGCCACGATCGACTTGGGGAATCGTATTTGTAGCTAATTTTCAGGATACAAATCAGTTTGGAGATTCTAATGGAATTCACGCACCATCAACGAGTCGGTCAAGTTTTAGAGTCTCTACGCCAAGGTCTATCCGAATATGTCAGCGAAAAAATGCTTCAGAAGTATGGCAATGAATGGGGCAAGAAATTTGAATCACTCATTCCAAAACATCAGAAAGAGAAATCCTCTCTCAGTGCAAGTGATGCAATTTGTGGAGATGTCTCCAGTTTGCTAAAAGTCATTCGTCAGGACTGGAACAATTCGTTTAAGGATGATCTGAGTAAATTTGATCAGATTGTGGTCAATGAGTTAATTGAGTTCAGGAATCACTGGGCACACCAATCAGAATTTTCACTCGATGAAACTTGCCGAGCCATAGACAGTGCGCTTCGCCTTCTGAAGTCCATATCAGCCCCGCAAATGGGAGATGTGACACGGCAAAGACAAGAAGTTTTTCGACTTCTGCCGCAACCCTCAGCAGGGAATGAACTCCTCACACCAATTTCGCAACGCGAAGAAGCTCAGGCGAGACAACGACTAGAAAAACTTTTGAAACGCATTCCATTTCAAAATGCCAGTCTATTAAATCAAGCTTTGACCCATACTTCCTACAAATTCGAGAATCCCAATACAGGCGAAGACAACGAGCAATTGGAATTTCTTGGAGATGCAATCTTATCCTTTCTGAGTGGCGATTATCTTTACCAACGCCATCCAGACTTGAAAGAAGGAAATTTGACGGTCTTGAGATCG
Source organism: Leptolyngbya sp. GGD (assembly GCF_026735145.1). Lineage (NCBI taxonomy): Bacteria > Bacillati > Cyanobacteriota > Cyanophyceae > Leptolyngbyales > Leptolyngbyaceae > Leptolyngbya > Leptolyngbya sp. GGD. The sequence continues at coordinate 451,600 of NZ_JAPQKE010000002.1, read as the reverse complement.
AATCTGGTGGACACCTCGCGACTTGCAACATTTGCAACCGAATTTGACTTAGGAAAATGGATGCGCCTTGGCAAAGGTGAAGAGAGTAATGGAGGACGCACGAAATCTTCTCTTCTCAGCAACGTATTTGAATCAGTGATTGGCGCGTACTATCTGGACTCAGGTGTTGAGGCGGCGAGAACTTTAGTGCAGCCTTTGTTTGAGAAAGTTCTTGATGCCTTGCCTGCTGAGAATCAGGTTGCTCAGGGTAGAGATAATGCGAAAGGATGGCTGCAAAAGGTTGTACTTGATCCTAAATTTTCTGGCAATCCAAATCGCAAGCCTCCTGAATACAAAACGATTCGTTCAGGTGGAACGGACAACGCACCAGAGTACACATCTACTGTTTATGTTGCAGGCAGTGCGTATGGCAGCGGCAAGGGGACAAGTACAAAAAGAGCGGAGAAATGTGCTGCTGAAGACGCATTGAAAAAACTGAAGTTGATCTAATAGGGCAATGACTTCCGTCGATCATCAGGTCAGTAATTCTTCTCCTGAAGCAGATCCTGAAACAGATACAAGGGTAGAAGCGAACGCTAGAGAAAATCTCCCAATTCGATTCTTGCCTGAATTACTGTTCAATCGTTGAAAACTGACGCAGTAATTCTTCTCGTGACGCGGATAAGAGGATTGGCGTAAATTCATTCGGAGGCAAGGTTGCAATTTGATCAACAATTCCAGCCAGTTCTGAATCTAGAGCGTTAAACCGCGATATGAGCAGACTCTCGATCGACGATCGACGTTCCTCCTCTCGTCCTTCTTCCCGCCCTTCTTCTCTCCATTCCTGTCTGCGCTGTAGATAGATTGGGGACAAATTCATAAATAGTTCCTCCTCGTCTTCAGTCAGATTGCGCCGTAGCTCTATCATAGTGCGCCATTCAGTTAACAATTCCAGAACGATCTCTTTCATTCGGTGATCATCTGGCAGAGCATTGAATTCCTGAATCGCTTTTTTCTGCGATCGTCCGCGACCAAGAATCCGAAGCCATAAAGTATCCGGAGTCTGTGGAAGTTGATGCAGGACAATTAACCCAGTGCGATAAGCATTTGGGTGATGATAGATGCCACTTTCCCAGTTGCGTTTTCGGCGATTGGCTCCAAATTCACGACGCAGTTCGACAGAAGCAGAAGGAACCAGAATCCAAAGCCGAGGCATGAACTCTGGGGGAATCGTTCGTTTTTCGCGGTTGGCTTTGCGGAGCAGTTCTCGACGGAGTGAAATGAGTTTGCCCACACAGTCGAGAATTTGGTCTTCGTCAGCAGGATTTCGGAAGGGTTCGATCAAACAAGGCGTAGTGGTCAGCTTTCCAAGTAAGCCGAGGTAGGCTCGTTCAGATTCCTCGACGGATTCAGGAACGAACCAGATATCGGCGTAGCGAGTTTCCGCCTTAATTGGGAGATTGGGTGTGACTTGCCCGATCGGAGAAAGCAGTTCTTCCAAATACGCCTTGGCAAAGTGATCGTGAGGCGTTTGGGTCATGCAGAGACTTGAATTCTCTGAGTCCCTGCCAGTTCAAATGCGGCATGAATCGCTTGCAGTGCTTTCACACCTTGGTCTTCTGACACGACACAACTGACTTTAATTTCAGAAGTCGCAATCATTTGGATGTTAATTTCGTGCTTGAAGAGTGCCTCGAACATTCGAGCGGCAACTCCGGGCTGTCCGACCATTCCAGAGCCGACAATGCTGACTTTTGCGATCGCGCTATCGACCACAACCTCGCCATAGCCAATTTCCGATCGCGCAGCTTCAAGCGTTTGTTTCGCTGCATCCGCATCCATTTGCGCCACGGTAAAGGCAATATCACGTGTCATCACACCATTCACCATGCGGCAGCGCTGCGATTGAATGATCATATCGACGCTGATGTTCTGACCGGCAAGAAGCTGGAAGATTTTTGCCGCCATGCCCGGACGATCGGGAATGTAGCGGACTGCAACTTGTGCCTGCTTCACATCTAACGCAACCCCTCGCACAGCAGCAGCAGAACTCGGTGCAGATTGAGCCGATGCTTTAACTCCAGATTGTGAGATTTCAAAGACTTGGCAGAGGGCAGAAATTGCGCGATCGCAATCCACTTCATCCACCACACAACTGACTTTCACTTCAGACGTTGAAATCATTTGAATATTGATTCCAGCCTCTGCCAAAGTTGAAAACATTTGAGCGGCAATCCCCGGACGACCAATCATGCCTGCTCCCGCGATCGTGACTTTGGCAATATTTTGCTCAATCATCACGTCAGGAGCCGATTCTGGATTGATCGCATAGCCTGCGGTTAGAGCCGGAATAATTGCACTGGCAACCGCTTCAGCCCGAGTTAGAGAGTTTTTGACCACTGTGAAGGCAATATCATTCGTGTTGCCTTCGTGAATCGATTGAATAATCAGATCGACATCGAGTTTTTGAGAGGAAATCTCGCCAAATAGTTTGGCTGCAACACCCGGACGATCGGGAACTCGCAGTAAGGCAACTTTGGCTTGATCGGTGTCGAACTCAACCGCATCGACCGGACGAGCAATTTCTAAGCCTTCGAGCGGGCGAGGCTGCGGTTGAGGCGATCGCACCCAAGTTCCAGGATCATCTGTCCAACTCGATCGCACAACTAAGGGAATCCCATAATTTCGAGCAATTTCAACAGCACGCGGATGCAGAACTTTCGCCCCCAGGCTCGCGAGTTCTAACATTTCATCGCAGGTAATCTCCGTCATCAGTTGCGCGTCTTCAACCAATCGGGGATCGGCGGTGAGAATGCCTGGAACGTCGGTGTAAATCTCACAGAAATCAGCTCTGAGAGCAGCAGCCAAGGCAACGGCTGATGTGTCAGACCCGCCTCGACCCAGCGTTGTAATTTCCCAATTTTCAGTACTGCTGATGCCTTGAAAGCCTGCAACAACGACCACTTCGCCTTGATTGAGATGGCGTTCTAAGCGATCGGTAGCAATTTTCAGAATTCGGGCGCGGGTATGATGCGTTTCGGTAATGATTCCAACCTGCGCGCCTGTGAGGGAAACGGCGGGCTGTCCGGCTTCGTGGAGTGCCATACTCAAAAGCGCGATCGACACTTGCTCTCCAGTGGACAGCAGCATATCCATCTCTCGACGATTCGGAGTGGCAGAAATATCGTTTGCCAGTTTGACTAATCCATCCGTCGTTTTTCCCATCGCTGAAACGACGACCACCACAGAATTTCCAGCTTCAACGGTTTTCTTCACTCGTTGCGCGACGGCTTGAATTCGTTCGACCGTTCCGACCGAAGTTCCCCCATATTTCTGCACAATTAACGCCATGTGTCCCCACTCCCAAAGCTTCGCCTTGCATCATCAGTTTGATTTTATCGCTCTTATTGCAGGGAACGGCGAGAATTTTTGATCGGGTCAGGGGTGAGGACTTGTGCTTGAATCCACTGCATCAATTCAGCGTTAACTCGCTCTGGGCATTCATCATGGGCGCAGTGTCCGGCATCTTCTAATTCGATGAGTTGCAGGTGCGGATTGTAGGTAAGAAATTGCTGCGCTGATTTGATCGGAATCATCCGGTCTTGTTTGCCCCATAGGAGCAGTAACGGTGCGCGAATATTGCTGAGAATCGATTGCAGATTCGGACTAAATTTTGGATGAGTCATGGCTTTGAGAATGGCACAAAATGCCCGCGCAGAATCGCGCTCATGAGCAGGCTTGGATAGAATTTCTAGCAATTCATCGGTGACTGCTTCTCGACCCGCGTATGCTAACATCACCCAACGGCGAATAATCTTCGGGTGTCTGAGTAAGTAAAACAAAGGATATAAGACCCAAGAAGAAGCAAAAATCGCTTGAATGAGTCTGACCAATGGACGCATGATCGCAGGAATAATCTCGTGCTGACTTGCGGGATCAGGCAAGCTAATCATCGCAATGCCGCGCACCATTTCAGGATATTTTCTAGCTGTGACAGAGCAGATGAGCGACCCGATCGAATTTCCGACTAAGACGACCGGCTTATCAACGCAAGTCCGCCAAAAATCATGAAGCTGTTCGACCCAAAGCTCGATCGAGTAATCAATATCAGGCTTGTCAGACGCGCCAAAGCCTAATAAGTCGATCGCATAAACACTATGATGTTTTGCCAGCACAGACATATTCTGCCGCCAATGCCCGATCGAGCCACCAAAGCCATGCACAAAGATCACAGGCACTTGACTTCTAGGATTGGGAATCACGGAATGATTGATTTTCCAGTTGTGCCAGAAGAATGTTTGCTGATAGCCCAGTTTCTGCAATTGCGCGATCGAGGGTACAGATTTGACCGAGTGTAGATCAGAAAAAACGGGCTGAAAGAATTCGGTCAGTCGAAGCGCCAATTCCTCGGATCGAGGACTCAGCAATGCCCACCCCATTGCCATTAAGGTTGTGACAAAGAGTTGAATCAGTTCGACAGCAGAGGGAAATCCACCCGAAAAGAGGGCAAAGGTACGATCAACGATCGCCAGCAGCCAAGCCAGAATTCCAAACTCCCACAAGTCAATTTTGAACTGATCCAGAAATGGCTGAAAGTCCTCTAGGGTAAATTGGCGTTCAGTGGTTTGGCAAAACATAGAATCTGTGTCTTCTACAGAACAGTTCCTTTACTGTGGAACGCGACCGCCAAAGTTTCCTCTATTGAAGTGAGTGCTCTACGAAAATCTCAAGGTGCATCTTAACAACGGCTAACCTTTCCTCCGACAGATTTCGCCCCTTCAAACATTAGTTGAATGGAAAGAAGAACCGATGAGGAACATAGCTATGCCTGATTCATATAGCCATAGAAGTAGCCCAACGAAAACCAACACGAATCAAAACGGGCTGATTGATACTAATCCTGGAGATACACCGACTGAACCAGATTACAGCCGGGATGATCAAGAAATAACTCCGGTGAATGAAGCAGCTTTAGAAAGACCTACAGAGAAAGCACCTCAAGAGAATCAAGAAAAATCATAGGAGATTGTCGTGAGTGTTTTAACCATCGAGGAAGTGAAAGGATTAGTTGAGCGATCAAAGAGTTGGTGCGTTTCGATTTACCTGCCAACCGTTGTCGCTGGAACTGAGACTCGACAAAATGAAATTCGATTTAAGAACCTTTTTCGAGAAGCGCTGCAAAAATTACAGGACAACGGACTCTCTGAGGACGAAGCCAATGATTTTTTGCGCCCCGTGACTGACCTGATTGAGTCGGAAGACGATTTTTGGCAGCAACAAGATTCGGGTCTTGCACTGTTCATCACGGATGATTTTTTTCGTTACTACAAAGTGCCCCTCGATTTGTCTGAGCTAGTTGTGGTCACGGATCAATTTCATCTCAAGCCGCTTTTGCCGCTGCTTACGGGAGACGGGACATTTTATGTGCTCGAACTCAGCCAGAAGCAAGTGAAATTGTTTGAAGGCGATCGCTACCATCTCCGGGAAATCAATGTTCCCAACTTGCCGCAGTCGATGGATGAAGTCTTGCAGTATGACGACAATGAACCGCGAGGACAATTCCGCATTGGCACGACGAGTGGAGCCGCGAATTACAATAATTCATCAGCCGGAACAGGTGTGTTTCATGGGCAAGGTGCGCCTGAGCAAGATGATGTGAAAAAAGACTATGGTCAGTTTTTTCACGCGATCGATAGTGCTTTGCACGATTTTCTCAATGGCAAGCGATCGCCTTTAGTGCTTGCTTGTGTGGAGTATTTAATGCCGATTTACCGGGAAGCAAATACTTATCCCCATCTGATCGAAGAAGGCATTACCGGAAATGTCAAAGACACTGCAATCGCCGAGTTGCATCAGCAAGTTTGGTCGATTGTTGAGCCTTACTTCTTGCAGGCACAAGAACAAGCAGCGCATGATTATCACGACTTATCAAACACAGAATTGATCTCGACCAAGCTCGAAGAGACTGTTCCGGCAGCTTACTATGGGCGAGTCGATCGATTGTTTGTCGCAGTAGGCATACAGAAGTGGGGCAGATTTGATCCGAATGCCAATGAGATTCAAATCCATACCGATGCCGAAGTGGGAGACGAGGATTTGCTAGATGCCGCGGCAATTCAGACTTTGATCAATGGAGGAATTGTCTACGCAGTTGAGCCAGATGTGATGCCCGCCCCTGCCCCGATCGCGGCAGTGTTTCGTTACTAATTGGAGACTAATTGATGAATTACGATCAGTTCATTCGAGCAGTAAAAGAGTCGGCATCATTTGAATCTCGAGAAGGTGCAATTCAAGCCACGAAAGCAACATTAGAAACAATGCGAGAAAGATTACTCGGAGATGAAGCTAGCCATCTTGCGGCACAGCTTCCCAAAGAATTGGGAGACTGTCTGCGCGGGCGTGAAGGACAAATGGGAGAGCATTTCAAAGTTGATGAATTCTATCGCCGAATTGCAGAGCGCGAAGGCGTAGATGCGGATGTTGCACAAAGTCATGCGACGGCAGTGATGTCTGTGCTGCGCCAAGCTGTGAGTTCAGGAGAATTTGCAGATGTGCGCCTCGGATTTGCCAAAGATTACGACGAATTGTTTGCTGCGATCGCAAATTCTTAGAACTTCCTCATTTTCAGATGCAGTGGGAGGCATATCTATGCCTCCCATTTTTCATGTTGAAATCATTCCAGTGAAGACGCTCTTATTCTCAGCCAGCACCTTCTCCAAATCGATGCTCAAACCCTTGAAGATTTCTCAGTAGCGTTACGGATTACTCACAACTCTTATATTTGAATTGTGTTAATTTACACTTCAACTTTATGAAATTACTGTAGAGCAGATTTCAAAGTACCTGATGTTACTTAAGAAACTCAGTAGAGTTGCACGTAATATTTATTTTTTCAGACATTACACGACCGTAATTTCCCCTCAGTATTGACCTCCTACCCTCCCTTGCTGCAGAAGAGTGCTTCTCAAACTTGATCCATGATTAGGAGCGTTGCTCAATGAAATTCACTATCCAAACCGTTATGCAGGGCTTGATGTTGACAGCCCCGATCGTGATAAGTTCCACGATCGCTATTGCACCAAGCCAAGCGGCAAGTCTTGCAGCATCCAGCAGCAGTTTACTCCTGAACAACTTTACCTGGCAGGGAAATAACCTCAACTCAGGTATCACAACTTCCACCAAGACAATTTCATCTCCTGGCTCTGGCGCGTTCGCTGAGGCTCCCGCAGATGCACTCACAACCGTAGACGAATTAGATCAATTCTCAGAAGCATTCGCCACAGGGATGGGATCAAACTATTTTGCAACTGCTGAAAGCTCATCCTTTACTGAAATTAACTTTGATACGCAATGTGGCTGTTTTCAGTTCGATTTTGAGGCTGCACTTGCTGCGATCGCATTTGCCACTGAACCAGGAGAGTACGCCAGCGCAAATAGTCTTGTCGCGTTCGGCATCTTCAATGGTGAGAATTTGATTGATTCATTTGAAGCAAGCTTATCCGCAAACAATCCCTTTAATCTGGTTCGCAGTAGCGACTTCATCCACATTGACTCTATCTTCGACAGTGGATTCGGGGTCGAAATCGCCGGGTTTTATCAGCGGCACTTTGAGCCTGAAACCCAGTTGACGGTACGCGGCATCACTCGAACCGATGCCACAGCCACAGTCCCAGAACCTCCTATGTTTGCAGCTTTAGTCATTTTGCCGGGACTGTTCTGGCTCAAACGTCGATCGCAGATGAAAGCCCTGCCTCAAGCAATCAGCGATCGCCAATCTGATTAAGATCGCCGCCGAAAATGGCAGTCGGATCGGTGTAGTGTTTGTACTCCATCAAATTGCCAAAGGGGTCACTCAGAAAAAAGGTGGAATGTTCAAGCGGCATACCCACAAAGCGGTGTTTCGGTTGTTGATAGAACGAGAGTTGTTTTTGCTGAGCGCGATCGAGCAACGCTTGCCAATCGGACTTGTTGGTAAAAATCAGCCCAAAGTGACGCGGATAGATCCCTTTTTGTGGAGTTATTTCATCCTGCGTTACATGGGCAACCAATTGATGATCGTATAAGTTCAAAATTGCAGCTTGATCATTTTCTCGCCCTAAACCGCAGCCTAAACCGTCCACATAGTAAGCCTTTGTCGTGGGAATATCCCGCACTGGAAAGGCGAGATGAAATAGCACTGAATTCATGATTTCGCCGCTCGTTGATGTCAGAATCAATTATGGCGAATTTTTTTCTGTGCGTATGCCTCCAGCAATTCCTTCGATGACAGATTGGCTGATCGCGATCGTGCTGAATGCGGTTTTGTTAGGACTGCTAGCGATCGCGCCTAAGAAGCTTCTCACTCCGGGCGGCATTGTCAACGCTTGGATTTTAGGGGTGATTGTTTGGGGATGTTTGGGTTGGCGAGGTTACTTGCTGGTCGTCTTTTATTTTCTAGTTGGTTCAGGCGTAACATTCGTTGGCAAGGCGCAGAAAGAAGCGTTGGGGATTGCAGAAGCGCGATCGGGTGCAAGAGGGGCAGGAAATGTTTGGGGATCGGCGCTAGTCGGGGCGATTTGTGCCTTATTGGTGTTGGGTTTAAATGTGACGCAGTTCGCGATCGATTTCATTCCACTCTTGGCATTGGGATATGTCGCGAGTTTTTGCACCAAGCTTTCTGATACTTGTGGAACTGAGATTGGTAAGGCTTACGGGCAGAGAACTTTCTTAATTACGACATTAAAACCCGTCCCCCGTGGAACAGAAGGCGCGGTGAGTTTGGAAGGCACGATCGCAGGAGTTGTGGGATCGGTTGCGATCGCGATCGTCGGCTGGTCGCTAGGATTGATCAGTCCGATTGGCATTGGAATTTGTGCGATCGCGGCTTTTGTAGCCACGACGATTGAAAGTTTGATCGGAGCGACGATCGAGGATAAAGTCCCATTTCTAACGCATGATGTCGTGAATATTTTGAATACGTTGATTGGGGCAATTGTTGCGATCTCAATTGGATTGCTCCTGCCTCGCTAAACCGCCCCAGTCTCAGCCCTGGCACTTGCTCAAAATCGGAAATACATTCTTTCGGAATTGGTTAGGCTTGCAGGATTTTATGTCCCATAGGTGCGTCCCTTCCAGGCTCCTCCTTTGCCTTGCCAATGTTGAAGTGCAGAGTCGATCGTCATTAAGGTATACAGAAACGCGATCGCGGGTAAACAAAAGGCAGACCAAGCAGGACAGCGATAAAATCGCACGATCGGAAAATAAGCGATCGACATCAACACATAGGTCAGTAGCCCGATCCAATTCAGCACAAGAATCGGAGCAAGGTAAACCAAACCCATTCCCAGCACCGATCCAACCAGCAAGATTGGCGAATAGTTCAATTGGGTATAAGCCGTTCGAGCGACCATTTTCCAAATCGTATCGAGCGAATCGTAAGGACGAAGGCTAATTGTCGATCGCGTGAGTCCGAGCCAAATCCGCCTCGTTCCACTTGCCTTAATCGCATCTGCCAAAGCGCAATCATCAATTAACGCCTGCCGAATTGCATACATTCCACCAATTCGCTCCAACGCCTCGCGTCGAATCAAACTACAGCCTCCTGCCGCTGCCGCTAGCGTTCGAGTCGGATCATTCGCCCAGCGAAACGGATATAACTTGGCAAAAAAGAACACAAATGCTGGAATTAATAGCTTCTCCCAAATGCTCACACAGCGTAAGCGCACCATTAGCGAAACTAACTCTCGATCGTCTGCCATCGCCCAACTCACTAAATCCCGCACATTCCCTGAATCATGTTGAATATCTGCGTCCGTCAGCAAAATGTAGTCCGGCTTTAGCTCTATTGCTCGTTCAATTCCCTGCTGCACCGCCCAAAGCTTCCCTGTCCAGCCACTCGGCAAAGGCTGAGCTGGAATGATCTGCAACCGAGCAGATTGATTGCATTCTTCAGCCGTTGATCGCGCAATTTGTGCTGTGCCATCCGTGCTGTGATCATCGACGAGAAAAATCGTGAGAGAGCCTGAAAAATCTTGTGTCAAGAGCGATCGTAACGTCAGCGGCAGCATATCCGCCTCATTGCGCGCTGGAATCACCACACAAACCGACGCACTCTGAATTTCACCTGTTGGCAACCGCTGATCCATCCGCCAAAACTGACCTCTGAACGCTAGCAAATAGACCCAAATCAAGAAACTCACGATCGAAATCCCAAGAACGATATCAGACATGTCAAGCTCACCATGAAGGCACGAATTTTAGCGGAGCGCTGGAAATGGCATTTCTTCGCGTCGATGAAAACGTTACCTTAAATTCCCAATACATCGTCAAGGTAAAGTGGAAATTCAAGAGGATTTACTCTAGAACAAAAAACAAGATCAGTGCAATCAGCACAGTCTGGCAGAGAAGCCGATGCAGATGATAAGGTTTGGGTTGGTGTGAGGAGTATCTAAGATGTCAGCGCTAGAAAATGCGATCGAAGCCAGTCAGCAATATCTACTGTCGTTACAAAAACCAGAAGGCTATTGGTGGGCAGAACTCGAATCGAATGTGACCATCACCGCAGAAACGATTCTGCTGCATAAGATTTGGGGCACTGATCAAGAGCGACCGTTGCAGAAAGCTGAGCAATACTTGCGATCGCAACAACGAGAACATGGAGGCTGGGAACTGTATTACGGCGACGGCGGCGATCTCAGTACCACCGTTGAGACATACATGGCACTCCGGTTATTAGAAGTTCCGGCAACTGATTCCGCTTTGATCAAGGCAAAAGAATTTATCCTGGCACGCGGCGGAATTAGCAAAACTCGCATTTTCACGAAATTCCATTTAGCGTTGATTGGATGCTACGACTGGCGAGGCATTCCCTCCATTCCACCTTGGATTATGCTGCTGCCGTCACTGAAAATTGAGGTTCCAAATCCGTTTGGGTCGGAGCCGCTATTTTCGGGGCATACGTTCAGTATCTACGAGATGTCTAGCTGGGCGCGGGGCAGTACTGTACCCCTATTGATCGCGTTTGATCGTAAGCCTGTATTCATCACAAATCCAACCATCACCCTCGAGGAGCTTTACGTTGAAGGCGTGCATAACGTCAAATATGAGCTGCCCAGAAAATCAGACTGGACAGATTTATTTCTTGATCTCGATCGAGCTTTCAAATTTGCAGAAGATTGGAATCTTGTCCCGCTTCGAGAAGAAGGAATTAAAGCTGCCGAAAAATGGGTACTTGAACGGCAAGAAGCAACCGGAGACTGGGGCGGAATTATTCCCGCGATGCTCAATTCTCTGATTGCATTACGGTGCTTAGGATATGACGTCAATGATCCCTACGTGGTCAGAGGCATGAATGCGATCGATCATTTTGCGATCGAAGAAGAGAATAGCTATCGAATTCAGCCTTGTGTTTCTCCAGTTTGGGACACTGGATTAGTTGTACGATCGCTGATCGAATCTGGGGTAGCTCCAGATGATCCAACACTGGTCAAAGCAGGAGAATGGTTGCTCGAAAAACAAATTCTCAGTTACGGAGATTGGGCAGTTAAAAACACTCAAGGCAAGCCCGGAGCCTGGGCGTTTGAATTTGAGAATCGATTCTACCCAGACGTAGACGATTCGGCTGTTGTGGTGATGGCACTCGACTTGATCCACATGCCGAATCAAGGTTTAAAGCGACAAGCGATCGCTCGTTGCGTCGAGTGGATCAGCACAATGCAGTGTAAACCGGGGGGCTGGGCGGCTTTTGATCTCGATAACGATCAAGACTGGATCAATGAGGTTCCTTATGGCGATCTCAGAGCAATGATTGATCCGAACACTGCTGATGTGACTGCGAGAGTGCTGGAAATGTTGGGGCAGATTGAGCCAGAGTTAGGAGTTGCCATTACTCCAGAAAAGCTCGATCGTGCCCTTCGCTATCTCACCCTCGAACAAGAAAAAGATGGCTCGTGGTTTGGACGTTGGGGCGTGAACTATCTCTATGGAACCAGTGGTGTTTTAGCTGCCCTCGCAAAAGTTGCTTCGAATACGCATCGGCGAAGTATTCAGCGCGGTGCTAATTGGATTGTGAGTGTTCAGAATCCCGATGGAGGTTGGGGCGAAACTTGCGAAAGTTATAAGAATCCAGCGCTAAAAGGACAAGGAGCGAGTACTGCCTCTCAAACCGCTTGGGCATTAATTGGATTACTTGCAGCAGGCGATGGAACAGGCGACTATGAATGGGAAGCGATCGATAAGGGAGTCGCTTATCTAATTAGCACTCAGCAAGATGGAGCCTGGAATGAAGATTGGTTCACAGGCACTGGATTTCCGGGTCATTTCTACCTGAAATATCATCTCTATCAGCAGCACTTCCCCTTAACAGCCCTCGGTCGCTATCAGACCAGTTTAAAACAGCGATCGAGTTTGAAAGTACCGCTGAATCTGAAAGTTAAAGAAGTGGATACAGTTCAAGCTGGAGGACAAGAGCTATAGCGATTCTGTTTGAGTTGTGAATGCGTGGAAAAGAGTGGGGAGTAGGGAACGCTCTGAGCTAGGTTTTCCCCATTCCCCATCCCCTCAAGAATTCGGATCTTTCTCAAACCGAACAATATCGTCCTCACCCAAATACTCCCCATTCTGCACCTCGATCATCACGAGCGGAATCACTCCCGGATTATCCACCCGATGTGGCGTTGCCATTGGGACATAAGTGGATTGTTTCTGCATTAATACCTTCTCTTCTCCACCACAGATCACTCGGGCTGTCCCAGACACGACAATCCAATGTTCACTGCGATGGTAATGCATCTGAGTACTAATATGTGCTCCCGGCTTAATCTCAATTCGATTAATTCGATATCGCTTCGATTCTTCTAAAACCGTCACCGTTCCCCAAGCCCGAATCTCTGTTACCTCTGCCGGGCTAGCTGTTTCTTCAGTTTTCATAGCAGAAACTTCAGTTACTCCACTCTCCATCATGCAAGAAAATCCTCCTAAATCCGAATGAATTAGAAATCAAAGTAAATGTATTGCGTACCTGCTTCTGGAGCAAGTTGCCATACCACGTACCAACACAGGGGAACTAGCAAAAGCTTCAAATGCCAAGTTAAATTCAACTTCAAGCTGCGCTGTAACAGATAAGCGAAGACCATGATCAACGCGATCGCGCTCAAGACCATGACAATCTGAGGCGGATTCAACCCAACTGCTTCTATATAAACTTTTTGAGCATATTGCACATCCGCCGAATAGCCCCAAAGTCGCTCTACCACCTTCAACGCAGAATCAACATTCGGCAAGCGGAAAAAGATCCACGAAATGAAGACCAACGATTGAGTCAAAGCCCAAGCGACTAACATCCCAGGCAAACTTGACCAAGCTGCTGCAATCCAGGTGAATTGTTTTGCGATCGCGACATTCAATCGGTGGATGGCGAGTCCAATTCCATGAATCACACCCCACGCCAAAAATCCCCACGCTGCTCCGTGCCAAATTCCCGCGATCGTCATCACAATCAGCAAATTCAAACAAGTCCGAAACAATCCGCGCCGCGATCCACCCAAAGGAAAATAAAGGTAATTGCGCAACCAATCGCCCAAGGTCATGTGCCAACGTCGCCAAAAATCAGCCAGGCTTGTCGTCAGATAAGGAAAATTAAAATTCTCTGGAAGTTTGATCCCGAGGAGCAATGCACTTCCGCGTGCTACATCCACGTAGCCACTAAAATCGAGATAAAGCTGGAACCCATACGCAATAATTGCTAACCACAGATCTGCACTTCCTGCGCGTTGAATATTGTCAAAACTTAAATTGACGAGGACATTTAAGCGATCTGCCACTAATCCTTTCTTAATCGCTCCACAGGCAATTAGCCAAAGTCCTTCTGTAATCTGCGGCATTTGAGGCGCTTGAACTGCCTGGATCTGTCCGACAAACGGGTGATAGCGCGTAATCGGGCCAGAAATCAACTTGGCAAAAAACAGCTTATAGGCTGCAAAATCGAGAAACCCTTGAGCCGCAGGCGCTCCCCGATACACATCGACTAAATACGCAATACATTCAAAACAGAAAAAGCTCAGCCCAAAAGGTGCAATGAGGTGAATATCTGTCCAGTTTGCAGTTTGTTGAATCGTTGGAATATCTAAGATTTCTCCGATCGTTCCAAACACAAACGGCACATACTTAAATCCTACGAGCAACAGGACATTGAGAAAAATCCCCGCGCACAGCACGCGCAACCGTCGCTGATTCCAGTCAGCTTGAGCAAACTGCCAATCTTCAATTCGCCAATCTGGCGGCACTCCCATCGCCCGTCCTAGCCAATAGTTAATCACTGTCGCGACCAGCAACAGCGGAATATACTGGGCTTGAAGTGACGCATAAAACACTAAACTGGCGAGAAAGATTAACCAAGATCTCAACCAGGTTGAACGTGCCGACCAGTACACTCCGATCACACAAAGCAAGAAAATGGCGTACAGGGGCGAGAGAAATTGCATAGACGACTAGCGCGGAAAAAAGAACTCGATCGCGTCTAGTGTACTGTCAAACCTGTAGTTCAAAGCAAGAAAAAAGCAGCTGAATCGCTGCTCTTAAAGATATCAAGGGTGATCTAAAAACATTAAACCAACGATGCAGAAGTATATCTCAGGACTCCAGCCCACACTGGTATCTATAAGTGTGTGTCCATTGAAGCGATCACGATCGCTTCAATGGACACTCCAACAACCGTCCCTCGTTTCCCGAAGATCTCGCTAACTCCTGACCATAATAGGCTTAGCGTTTAACTGTCCCTATGCCCTGCAACTCAATTTGAGTTCGGGGCAGTTTTGTTTTAAGGCAATTTTGCTTTAAACAGGGGTTTAAGCCGTTGCCTGAATCTGATCAGACAACCTAGGCGAAAGAATCTCTGTCCGTACGGCTGCTAAACAGCCTCTACAGCCGCATTTGTAGCTCAACAGAGCTGCTCCACCCGGATTCGGCGACGTGCTCGCCGTTACACTGGCAAGATTGGGCAGCGCATAAGGTTGAATTGCGCCAAAATTCACGCTCCATCCCAAATCGCGTAACGCTCCCAAAGTTAGGCTGCTCATTGGCATTGCGACTCCCGGAGATTCCGCAAACGGAGTCATCAACTCGATATCAAACCGCCGCTCATCCCAGTGGAAAAAGACCTGTGGCTCGATCGGAACCGCAGTTGCAGTGCCCGTGCCTAACAAATCGCCATAGGCTGCTCCTGCATAACTGTTGGCGCGATACGTGGCACTGGTGCGATCGATCCAAGTCTGACCTGCTCTAACCCGCGTTCCGTCTGAGTAGGCAAATTCAAGCGGCTCCCAAATTGTCCCAAATCCGAAGACGTGAGCCAACTCATGAATCATGATGTCGCGTAAATAAATCGGATTTGCATTGAATTCAGCAATCTTCCGAGTATTGAGCGTACTCGCGCCGCGGGTAATCACGAGATTATTTGCTGAGTCTAGCGTGAGCGTTGGTCCGGATAATGCCAATGTGCCAGTATCAGCAGTGCCATCTTGGGCAACAAGATTTTCACCCGTTAATGCAATGTCTAACGTATTCGATCGTGTGATGCCTGTGCGATTGAGAATCACTCCTTCCCAGAACCTTGCTGCTTGATTAATTGCATCACGTGCAGCGGAATTTAATCCAGCTAGAGAATCGGCGAACGTCAGCGCAATCCGAAACTGCTGATCATCACTAGCAGCAGCCGTAAAATTACTCGAAACGGTGTAGTTCGCTGCTTGATTTCGGTAGCTTAGAACTTCTACAAGGTAAGTCCCAGGATTGATAAATCGACGAATCGATTCTGCCGCTGTGCCGCGTTCCCATTGCCAAGCGAGAATTTCGCCGCTATCGATCACGCCATTGCTATTTACATCCTGAATCAACCGGATATCTGAATCGCCCGTGAGTCCCGTCAAACTCGCGGTGAAGATTCCAGATTGACCAATCGTGAAGCGGTAAAAATCGCTCGTGTTGCCAGCATCGACGCGATCGCTGCGCGAAAAGATTGGAGCTTGATTCTCGGCGGTCGCAATTGTTCCGCCACTGGTCAGTGTGCCTGTGCGTGACGTTGAAGTTGTCGGCGTGATCAAGAGCGAAGCAGAGCGCTCGAGAGTCGAGGTCGGTTGCCAATCTAGATTCGGTTCTGTGAAGACGGTTGTGGCATCGGCTACACTGCCATTTCTGACAAACCAACCTAATAATTCTCCAGTTGATGAATTGCGCCAGAGTAAATCGGTTGTTCCATCCCCATTGAGATCCGTTCTACTCAGCGATTGCCAATCAGAACTGAGCGATCGTCCTGCTGTGGTTTGAACGCGCTGTATGCCGTTGTAGAGCCAAAACTGCGTCTCCCCAGTTGTCTCATTCCGCCAGACCAAATCCGAAAAGCGATCGCCGTTAAAATCTCCAATGCCCGCAATTTTCCAATCCAAGCTAGGCGCAGGATCAAGATACAATCCCTGGGCGAAAACCCCATTGTTGAGGGTCCAGACTGCGGTTTGTCCGGTATTGAGGTCATACCAAATTAGATCCGGAGAGCGATCGAGATTCAGATCAGTAATGCCCTGAATTCGCCAACCCCCTGGTCCCGTTGAAGCGATCCCTGTTTTCTGTGCGATCGCTGTATTATTCAACAGCCAAAGTGAAGTTTCTCCACTCTCAGTATTCTGCCAGAGAATATCAACGGAGCCGTCATTATTAAAGTCAGCTAATCCTGCAACACGCGAATTGAGGTCAATGACGGGATCTAGTGCGATCGTCTGAGCAGTGCCATTCTCCAACTGCCAGATTCGCATTGCTCCCGTGCGAAAATTCCGCCACAGGAGATCTTGTTGCCCATCTCGATTGAAGTCTGCGATCCCTGCAACTTGCCAATTCGCATCGGCTTCAGTCGGTAAATCATTCCGCACGACTGGGCTTGAACTTGCGATCGACCAAATCTGATTTGCGCCTGTTGTCACATTGCGCGCCATCAGATTAGTTGTCACTGTGGTACTAAAACTGCTAGCTCTCGCGTAGATGGATCGAGTCGCTCGGCTCGATAATATCCTTTCTAGAATAGAATCTGAACCGAGGATCATTGCCTCTGCACTCAAAGAATGGTTGAGACTCATTGTTGTCCCTCCCGCTGCTGAGAGTTTCCACACGAAATTTTGCCCCAACCAGGGTAGACGAACCGCTCGAACACTTTAGCCACCGTATTTCTCAACCCTCAAATAGGCTTTGAGCAAGATCGCCTCTACGTGCGATCGCGCTTAAAATTTACTCGTCTCTGACAAGCTCAATCCTGAGTGGTAGATTTCCTGAACCCTGGCGACTATTTTATGGGGAAAGCTCCGAGATTAAACGGTCGGTTTCATCAAGCTTTCACAAAGTAAATGCAAAGCGTACGTAAAGTTACAGCAGTCTTAAGATAAATGGATATCTATACGGTTGTTCAGGTCGCTCAATCACCTTGACGATCGCCAAAATCGGAAACAGCCAGCTACAGATCAAAAGTCCAATGCCGATGACCATCGCAATCGGGATACCAATAACGGTGGCAGCGAGCACCCCTGCTAAAATCCCATATGCGTATAAATTGATATGAAAATTCAGTGCTTCACGGGCATTATCCTTAATTACCCAGTCGTCCGTAATGAGCAAAATCGCGATAGGAATCCCGATGGAAACGAGGGTGGCACTAAAGAAAATTGATCCGTGACACAGTGCGGAGAGAAGTTTTTGTTGTCCGATGGATTGCATGAGGAGAATCAAACTCGATGCTTTTGAATCTAGCGACAATCCCACCGAATTTGTTGTTAGCTTTAAGATATCGTTATGAATTGGGATTGCCCGCACTCTAACTCTGAGCCACTAGCATGTCGATCGAACTTCAGTCCGAATTGCAGGAAG
The DNA here is from genome assembly GCF_026735145.1 of Leptolyngbya sp. GGD. Classification (NCBI taxonomy): domain Bacteria; kingdom Bacillati; phylum Cyanobacteriota; class Cyanophyceae; order Leptolyngbyales; family Leptolyngbyaceae; genus Leptolyngbya; species Leptolyngbya sp. GGD. Next base: position 433,741 of record NZ_JAPQKE010000002.1, on the reverse strand, counting down.
CCGTAGAACGGCGACGAAATTTTGCGATTATTTCTCACCCCGACGCTGGGAAAACGACGCTGACCGAAAAGCTGTTGCTGTATGGAGGTGCGATTCATGAAGCGGGTGCGGTGAAGGCTCGTCGTGCCCAACGTCATGCGACTTCAGACTGGATGGCGATGGAGCAACAACGGGGTATTTCGATCACCTCAACTGTGCTGCAATTTGAATATCAGCAGTGTCAAATTAATCTGCTCGATACGCCAGGACACCAAGATTTTAGTGAAGATACTTACCGTACTTTAGCGGCGGCAGATAATGCCGTGATGTTGATCGACGCAGCTAAAGGTCTAGAACCGCAGACGCGCAAGTTGTTTGAAGTTTGTCGAATGCGATCGCTGCCGATCTTTACCTTTGTCAATAAGCTCGATCGTCCGGGTCGGAGTCCGATTGAACTGATGGACGAAATCGAGCAAGAACTGGGGATGCAAACCTATGCTGTGAATTACCCAATCGGCATGGGCGATCAATTTAAAGGAGTATTCGATCGACGATCGCGCAAGATCCATTTATTCGAGCGCAGCAAACATGGGAGCCGTGAAGCGGTCGATACTGTTATCGATTTGGGCGATCCGAATATTGAGGATCTGCTAGAGAAAGATCTGTATTACCAATTCAAAGACGAACTGGAATTAGTCGAAGAAATTGGGTCTGAATTTGACCTAGAAGCAATTCACAAAGGGCAAATGACGCCGCTCTTTTTCGGAAGTGCCATGACGAATTTTGGGGTTGAACTATTCTTGAATTCGTTCTTAGATTACGCTTTGAAGCCCGGTGGACATACGAGCACAAAAGGTGAAATTGAACCCACTTATCCGGAGTTCTCGGGTTTTGTCTTCAAGCTGCAAGCGAATATGGATCCGAAACACCGAGATCGCGTTGCCTTTGTGCGAGTCTGTTCGGGCAAGTTTGAAAAAGATATGGTCGTCAGCCATGCTCGAACTGGAAAAACCGTGCGATTGTCTCGTCCTCAAAAGCTATTTGCTCAAGATCGAGAAGTCATCGAAGAGGCATATCCAGGTGATGTGATTGGTTTAAATAATCCCGGCGTTTTCGCGATCGGTGACACGATTTATAACGGTCAAAAGCTCGAATACGAAGGGATTCCTTGCTTTTCGCCAGAATTATTTGCGTATTTGAGAAATCCCAACCCGTCGAAGTTCAAGCAATTCCGCAAAGGAGTGTCAGAACTGCGGGAAGAAGGAGCCGTTCAGATCATGTATTCCGCCGATGAAGCAAAACGAGATCCCATTCTCGCAGCTGTCGGACAACTTCAAATGGAAGTCGTGCAATTCAGATTGCAGAATGAATACGGCGTGGAGACAACGGTTGAATATTTGCCCTACACGGTTGCTCGCTGGGTAGAGGGTGGCTGGGAAGCGCTCGAAAAAGTCGGGCGAATTTTCAATACGGTCACGGTGAAAGACAGTTGGCAGCGTCCTGTGTTGCTGTTCCGCAATGAATGGAATTGTCAGCAGTTGCAAGGCGATCATCCGGAGTTGAAATTGAGTGCGATCGCGCCTGTGGTGTCGGGGCAGCAACCTGTGGAGATTTAGTAGGGAGTAGGAAGTGGGGAGTGGGGGGAATGTTCCCTACTCCCCACTCCCCACCCCTTCATCTGACTAAGCCACGAGCCGAAATTTAAATTTTTACCTGGGTACTCTAAGAACGCTGTATTTTAGGGAATCCTACTATGTCTTCTTTTCCGGAATCGGCTTCTCGTTTAGAAGGGCTAGAAGCAGGATTGGCAGCGCTTCAGAGCGAAAATTACCCAGGCGCGATCGCGCAACTTTCAGAATTTCTGGCATCTGCATCGGATCTCGATCAACCTGATGCGTTAAAGGCGCGAATTGGCATCATTCGAGCCAAAATCCAGAGTGGACAGACCGAAAGCGCGATCGCACTCTGTCAAGAACTTCAGCACAGCCAGAACGAACAAGCACGGGCTTGGGCAACTCAAACGATCGCTAAACTCACGCCTGTCGAAACAGGATTTGTTCCGATCGAGCCGAAACAGAAAACGCGGCGAAAACGAGTGCAGCAAGCTCAGCCGATTCAGCAAGTTCAGCCGATTCAGGAAACCCAGGAATCTAGCAGCGCATCGTCTCAAGCCGCGCTGGCTCAACCCGAAAAAACTCAGCATGTTTGGCAAAATGCCGGACGCGCACAACGCTGGCAACCCTTGCGCCGCCTGAATCCTGCTCGCCTGCAATGGGCAGAAATGGGCGCAGTTGTGATGCTTTTTCTCACACTCTACGGTATCTGGTCAGCCGCGATCGCAGCGTCTTGGTTTTGGTTTCGGGTGCAGCGATGGTTAAATCTGAGTCCACTCATTCCAGAGGGCGAAGTTCCTGCACTAGGCTTAGGTTTGAGTCTCGTCATTGCCTTCATTGCCTCCCCGTGGATTTTAGATGCGATTCTGAAGCAGTTTTATGGACTCAAGCCTCTGTCTACTGCTGCACTGACTCGTTATAGTGCGGAATCTTACCGATTACTTCAACGCTTTTCTCAACAGCAAAAAGTTCCGATTCCAAAACTCGGGATTTTGCCAACTCAAGCGCCAATCTCTTTTACTTATGGCTGTTTTCCTAAATTCGCTCAAATTGTCGTGAGTCAAGGATTATTCGACAGTTTAACCGAAGAAGAAATTGCTGCAATTTATGGATATGAATTAAGTCATATTGCTCAATGGGATTTTATCTGGATGTCGCTGATTGCAGTTGCGCTACAAATTCCTTACATTTTGTATCAACAGTGCGCGATCGCGAGCGATTCACTGAAAGCTATTCGGATTCAAAATGCTTTTTTAACTAAATTTTTTCAAGTTTTAAGTGCGGTAGCTTCGATCATTTCTGCACTTTCATATGGATTCTTTTCGCTTTTTCGTTACTCAGGATTGTGGCTATCTAGACAACGAATTGTCTATAGCGATCGCCAAGCTTGCAATTTAACGGGCAATCCAAATGCATTAGCTCGCGCCCTAGTCAAAATTGCGATCGCGACTGACGAAACAATTCAGCACGAAAAGCAAACTCCTGCTGTGCTAGAAAGCTTTGAGTTACTTAGTCCAATCAGCTATCGCAGCGCTACTACACTCGCCAGCTTATTCAAGCATCTTCCGATCTCTACCCTATTTCAATGGGAACAAGCGAATCGAAATCGCATTGAACTTATGCTGAATCAGTCCCATTCGCTCTTGGGAATTCGCCTCAATCAACTCATGAATTATTGTCAGGAATGGCACATCACACCCGAGTTTGAAATTGATTCTTCTGTCGTCGAGAATCGCAAGCGAAATCTTGTTGAGCTTGCACCTTGGTTAGGACTGATGCTCGGCAATGCGATCGCACTACTCTTATGGAGTATTGCTTATCTCCTCCATAGCCGTGGCATTTATCAACTCAATTGGCTTGCGAGTGACTATAGCTTATTTACTGCCTTTTCACTCATCGGCTTCGGTCTAGGAATGCTAGTGCGATTTAATCGATTTTTTCCTGAATCTCAGACCGAACAAACTCATCTCATTCGCTTTCTGACTCAGCCAACGCTCACTCCAATTGATAGCCCGAAAATTCGTCTTGAAGGAAGATTAATCGGGCGTACTGGCACTCGCAATCAACTTGGACAAGATCTAATTTTGCAAACTGAATCCGGTTTAATTCCCTTGAATTACTGCTCGCAATTTGGCGCGATCGGCAATCTCTTCTATCGGTTTCCAATCGGACAACCTGTAGTTGTGACGGGCTGGCTGCGTCGGAATGCCACGCCTTCGGTTGACGTTGAAACACTGCATAGTGGATCGCTCTTGCGAAGCGGGCATCAAACCTGGTCAGTTGCGATCGCAATGACGACGATTCTACTTGGACTGCTGCAAATTCTGTAAAGAATTGTTGCAATTCTTCGGCAAAACTGTTACATTTCGTAGCAAGGAGTTCAACTCGCCGAATGTGGCTAGGTCGAATGCAAAATCGACCCTTCAAACTCTCGGTAACAGGTTTTCTCCTCCCAACACAGCAAGCTGAACCAGTCGATCGTTTCAATCGGCTGGTTTTTAATATGGAGCAGTCCGGCACAATCTACCAAGAAGGCATAGAACTCAAGAGGGAAATTGCAGCATCTACTCGAATCTGACAGACGAGCATGATACCTTTAAGAGTGGCGCATCTCCTGAAGGGACACAGTAACCTTGTTACTGATCCTGTAATCCTCTAGTGATCACTAAGCCTACTGAGTGCGATCGGTTATTCCTAAACTTTCCGGGTTCAGTTTGAATCCCATCGGAAGAGGTTTTCGGTAAGATCGTAACTTGCGGCAAAGTTGGCTGCGGGAGGTAACGGAAATGTCATTCAGCCGTATCCTTCGCCCATCACGGCAGAGTGTTAGTTTAGATGAATGTTGCCCTAGCGCTCTCTTAATTCGGATTCCAAGTCTGGAGGTGTCTCGATATGTCAGTTCGTTTATATGTGGGTAATTTACCCGAAGATTTAAGCCGTCAAGACCTCGAAGCTGCATTTGCGGATGCAGGGGAAGGCGTTACGGCAAAGCTGATCACCGATCGTAAAACGGGTAAATGTCGTGGCTTCGGCTTCGTCACCGTCAAAACTGATGAGTTGGCAGATCAATTCATCGAGAAATACAACGGAGTCAGCATCAAAGACAACGCGATCAAAATTGAGAAAGCGTTGCCTCGTACCAAAGATAAGGCAGATGAACCTGAAGCAGCAGCTTCAAATGCTGGTGGATCTTCGGCAAAACGCAGTAAAGGCGGCAATAACAATAACAAAGCTCGCCGTTCGACGACTCCTGCTGGCGATTCGGATTCGGTTCAACCTGATCCACGTTGGGCACAAGAGTTGGAAAAACTCAAACAGATGTTGGCGACTCAAGCTACCAACTCTTAAGTCAGTGACGCTGATCCAGGATTAGCGTCATTTCTTCTTGCGTTTCAATCGCTTCTGGGCGGGAATTCTAAAGCCTGTATTGGTTTGGTTTTAGCTTGAAATGAAGCGTTTGAACGATCGTGCATTTAACCTCCTCCAGACCGAAATTCGTCGGTGTCTTGGTGCTAATGGGATTGGGCAAGTTCAAGCTGAACTTGCCCTTCGTCGTTTGGAAAAGCTGCGCCAACAAACTGGCAGTCCTGTGATGGAATCAGAGTTACAAGCTGCGATCAGTGATTTGATTCCTCAAGCGAATCCGAAAGTTTTCTCTCAAGCAGCCAAGATTAATCGTCCTGCCTCTAAATTTTGGGCGAGACTGAAGTTTGGAACGGCGTTGCTCGTATTGGGTGCAGGGACGGTCGGCGTTGCCAATTTACCGATTCCGGGGATTCGGAATGTCGTTTTGAAAGGGGCTCCGTTTTTACTAGCGCCGACTCACATGTCGATGCATCATCACTATCGAAGTGCGATCGCGCTCATCGAGCAGGCAGATCAACTGGTGAACCAAGCCACTGCGTTTGAAGATCACGAATTCGGGGCTGAAAAAGTCAAAGCTGCACAGACGCATTTAGATCAATTGCCAGTTTCACTGCTAGAAGATCCGGAGGATTACTGTAATGCGGCAGGATGTAGTTTTACGACGGATGAGTTTCGAGTAGCCCGTCAAACGGTCGCTCGCATGGAGGCAAAGCTATTTCAGGAGAAGAATGCTCAGACTCGGTTTGAGCAGAGTAATCAGAGGTTAGCTGAGTCGATTCGGATGATCGATAATGGCGCGTTAGGCAACGATCGAGCCAGAGCCTTAGCAGATTGGCGATCAGCAATCGATGCATTAGATCAATTGCCGAAAACGACTTTGGCAGGTCGGCTAGCTCAAAATAAAATCACTGCGCTGGAACGGGATTTTCGGGCGATTGTGGGATCAAATCCAAAGAATTGAATTCCAATTCATTGCGTTGACTTTGGAATGTTTGAGGAATTTCAGGATTTAAAGCCGCCTCGAAGCGAAATTACCCGTATACGACGACTGTAACTCGTTGGTCAACGAAAATCTTCGATCGTGGATCAATCTTCGCCCTAAAAATCAGATTCGTCTTCGGGTAAAACATCATCGCTGCCCCCGAAATTTCCTAAAAAACTTACAAAATATTACACAGTTAAACCTTCCACCGTTCGACTCAGGAAGGTTTTCTAGTGGTATAGACTTCCTGCCGATGAGGATTTGTGGAATCGATCGTAGCGTAAAAGCCTTGAGTTGATTTCCGACTTTTATTCCTGGGAATACTACTTCTATCCCGGTAACAGCTTCGCCGTCGATCATCTTTAGGTTACTACTATGTCTTCCCAATCCCCCTGGACGCTTGCTTCTTTGAATTTTCTGGGCGTACTGACTTTGGCAGGTTTAAGCTTCCAAGATATTGCTCTGGCAAATGTACCGGATAGCCTTGCCGTTTACGTTGGTAACGTAGCATCCCGCCCTAGAAATCTTGAAAAGCTTAAAGCTGAGATTCCTGCTGAAGGTTCGACCGAATCCAAATCTTCGACTGCACCTTCAACTACATCTTCGACTGAATCCGAAACTACATCTTCAACTACATCCTCATCAGAATTGTCGGCTCCTGAAGTGCTCCCTGCACCCAAGCTTCCAGAGCTAGAATCGACCGAAACTGCAACTGCAACTTTCCGAGTCGATCGCTTTGACATCACAGGCAGCACAATCTTCAAACCCGAAGATTTCCAATCCGCAACAGCTCCTTATGTCGGGCGAGATCTTACCTTTACGGATCTGCTCCAAGCACGAGCAGCCATCACCAAGCTCTATACGGATCGCGGATACACTACCACTGGCGCATTGATCGAACCCCAAACAATGGAAGACGGGGTTGTCAAGGTGCAAGTTGTGGAAGGGACGCTCGAAGATGTCAAAGTCAATGGAAACCACCGATTAAACGCAGACTACATTCGCAAGCGAATTCAGCTTGGTGCAGGTGCGCCGCTTAATGTTGCTCGCTTGCTCGAAAATCTTCAGCAGCTTCGTCTCGATCCACGAATCAGTAACGTTTCTGCGGATTTACAATCGGGAGTTCGCCCGGGCACAAACTTACTGCAAGTAGATGTCCAAGAGGCAGATAGTTTTAGCGTTAGCACTTCATTTGATAATGGTCGCTCTCCTAGTGTTGGCAGTTTCCGCCGTAAGTTAGAACTGCGAGAAGGTAATCTACTAGGTTTCGGTGATGCGCTGACGTTTGGCTACTCTAATACGCGAGGCAGTAATACGATCGATTTAAACTATACAGTCCCAGTCAATGCCCGGAATGGGGCACTCTGGTTTAGCTATGGCTCCGGTCGTAACAATGTGATTGAAGAACCTTTTAGTGTTCTTGATATTCAATCAAAATCGCGATATTACGAATTTGGGTTTCGTCAACCGTTGCTTCAACGTCCTACTAAAGATTTAGCGATCGGATTGGTTTTCTCTCGTCAAGAAAGCCAAACAGAACTCGGGTTAGATGGCATCGGTGGCTTTCCACTGTCTCCGGGTGCAGACTCAGAGGGACGCACGAAAGTTTCTGCACTGCGATTTTTCCAGGAGTATACACAGCGGAGTACGCAGCATGTATTTGCGTTGCGATCGCAGTTTAGCTTAGGACTCAACTGGCTGAATGCGACCGTGAACGAGAACGCTCCTGATAGTCGCTTCTTTTCGTGGCGGGGGCAAGGTCAATGGCTGAGACAAGTTGCACCTGAAACCTTGTTCTTAGTTCGGGGTGATGTGCAACTTTCGGGCGATTCGATGCTACCGCTGGAGCAGTTTGGCTTGGGTGGGCAAATGACGGTGCGCGGCTTCCGTCAAGATGCACTGTTAACGGATAGTGGGGCATTGTTGTCGGCTGAGTTTCGGTTTCCGATTGCCCGATCGCGTAATCTCGGAACTTTCCAACTGGCTCCTTTCATTGATTTAGGCACAGGCTGGAACATTGGCAGCGCAAATCCTGAATCCAATACGCTCTTAGGTGCAGGGCTAGGATTGATTTGGCGACAGAGCGATCGTATGTCGGTTCGACTGGATTGGGGGATTCCAATTACGTCTTCTGGGGGCGATAAGCGATCGCTACAAGAGAAAGGACTCTACTTCTCAGTTAACTATACTCCGTTCTAATTTGCCTCAAAGCCTAATCTCTGAAGATTAGGCTTTTTTTAAGTGAATCGCTGTTTGCAGATATACAACTGAGAACGCCTCTATCACCGTCAGGGAGTAGAGGCGTTTAGCAAAGAAGTCAAGACTTATACTTCGCAAATTTAGAAGAGTTCAGCTTTGAATTTCTCATTGATTCGATCAATAATTTCTGCCTCTTCAGCAGTGACCACACCGTCTAGCTGAGCAATTTTCTGACATTGCGCGAGCAGAGAAACAGCAAAATCCTGATTGACTTGATCAAGCAAAGTCTCTAGAGAAGGTGGAGAGTGTAAATTGGCTGCGATCGCTTCTAACGAAGCGGGACTAAAATTCATTTGCTTCAGGTCTGGAAAAATCTGTTGCCAGGTTGTGTTCGACTGCCCAGCAACCATTAGATGCACCAAAATCTGATCCATGATGACTTCTTGAGCCATCGCGCCTTTTAGATATGCTTCACCTGCGGATTGAAAGTCTTCTAATGTTGGTGGCAGGGCTGTTTGACTAATTTTTGCCTCATAAAACTGACAGGCTGCATGACCTAACGCATAAAGCATCACGGCATTGCTGCTTGCTCCGATCGCTGCTCCCGCAACGGGTACATTCCGCAGCAAACCTAATCCAGCTTTAATCGCATGTTGTCCACCAAGTGCTAACCCGAAAATCGTTACAACTTCACCTTTTCGTTCCGATGCCTTCAGATCCATTCCATATGCACAGGCTATCTGATAGACCATCTCCGCTTGCAAAGCCATGGTTGCTGCTAAATCGACAACAAAGACCGCAGCTGCGGCTCCAGGTACTAAGCTACTGGCTAAGCCTGTGCCCCCAGCGTAGATTGATTTCTCTACTATGATTCGATGAGCAATGTTGTAAGGCTTTTCGTTTGGATATTTCTCTTTGAGATGTGCAACGTGCGCCTCTGCTCGGACAACATCGACTTGGCTAATGGATGCCAGCACCAAATCCATCTTTAACACTTTGGTTGCTTCTTTCAGCAAAGGGCTATCACTCACGACATCAACGAGATAGCCCACACTTGCTGGAGCTTGCATGACTGTATTGGCGATCGCGCCACCTGCCCCAACTGCGCCAGTTGCTATCGCTTGCCCGGTTTGAGTTGCCGCATTCCCAATCGCCCCTGCGGTTCCAACCACTGCTCCAGTTACGCTTCCTCCGACTTGGGTCGCTGTTTCAGTGACAGCACTTGCTGCACTTGCGATCGCGCCAAACATTGATCCAAACATTGAAGTGCTGGGTTTTGAAGCGATCTGAAATTCTTCCTGCCAGTCAGGAAACTCTTCGTCTGCTTGCTTGCCAAAAACTTTGACGATCGCAATCTCAGAATTCTGCAATTTTGTAATCTCTTGACGAATGAATTCTACTGATGTCTTCTGATCAGGAGACTGTGTGCCTTCAAGAACAATCTTTAAACAACGATCTTTCAATACTGTCTTTGCTTCAATCTGTTGTGGGTGAAGATGCTGATTGATCAGAGTTGCAATTGCCGTAGTTGTATCACCTTGTTGGGCAAGTGCTGTCAGGTTGGATTGGGAATTCATAATCGCAGTTTCTGCATGATTTTCTCAAAATTCCCTCATTACGTTTTTCTATAACGTAATCCCAGTCTTTGTTATAGAGAGTTAGACAGTAGGTGTTAATGGTTAATGTTGAGTGCTTCTCGATCGAGATAAATTGCCAGTAGCTCAATGACCCGACGAACAGTAAGGCGGAGATTACGAATGCAGGGTTGTCCATTCATCCGCTTCGGATTACTGGTAATACGATCTAACTTCATGGGAAGCGCCGCAATGGTTCATTATTATCTTAGCTTTTAGTTTTGTCACACACTCTATCGGTTAGCATCACGGTTAAAAGCGAGACTGCTATAGAGATGAAAGGCTGAACTCCAAAGGGCGTGATCGTACTCTTGCACATGAGCAGGCAACCTTTCGAGCAACATTGGAAACTCGATCGCGGTTTCTCCAAAGCTACTAAAATCTGCCCATAACGGCTGTTTGAGAAGCTGCTCATTTAGGAAGTTTTTCAAGCTATTCCAGTGCTGGCGATTCATCGCTTGATCAAGTTCGATCGTGGCATCTCCCATCGCGCCAAATTCGATCCCTTGATCAAACTGATAGCGCCAATCACACATGCGCAGAATACAACGACGCTTTGGTAGATGCAGATCATACACTTGCAGATAGTCCAACGTTTCTGCTTTACTCCGTCGTTTAACTTCTCTGCCTGGGATGACATCGGTTACATTTTCTAGGATGGGTAACTGTCCCTCAACTCGCTGACTCACTTCTGACCAATCAAAGCTCAGTGAGCCTAGTTGTCCTTGCTGATTTTGACAAACCACGATCGCTTGAGGCGCATAGTCTTCAAAATACTGCACTTCAAAGACTGAAACCTGTTGTAAATCGACCTCAGTTACGCAGAATGCCGGAATATTCGCGGTTCTGAGTTGTTCGGTGTAGAGATTCATTTCTCCGATCGCACCTAAGCGATAAATCTTCCAGCCGCGATTTGGTAGGTGCAATCGAGCCGTGTACACATCCAAATTCATGATTTGAGCCAGAGCTTTTGCCGCTTGAGCACGAATTTCCGGCGCGATCGCTTCAAGAATCAATAAGCCCGGTTCTGTATTTTGAGGATCAGATTTGGCGGCCGCGATCGCTTGCTGGCGTTTGACTTGTAGTCGAGCTTCAATGCGTTGCAGTCCTTGCCGTGCGTGAGACACAATTTTCGGATGTGTGACACTTTTCAAAAGCTGTTGGTAAATTGCTGTTGCATTTTCAAAATGTTCTGACACTTCGTACAAACGCGCTTTGTAGATATGCCCCCAAGGGTTTTGAGGTGATTCTTTGAGGAATTCTTTTAGCAAACGAGCGGCAAGATTGTAATCTCGACGATCGAACGCCGCAGCAATTTGATCCAGCGACATACATTAATGCGAAAATCTGCTCTTCTAGTCTTCACTCGCAGCGCGGCTTTCTACCATTCCGGCAATCAGAGAAAGGGCTGTGACCGGAGCCGTGACTGCTCTTAAAATGCGTTTTCCTAATGTGACAGGCTGATATTGTTTTGCGATCGCCAGTTCAATTTCTTGCGCTGTCCAACCTCCTTCACAGCCGATCGCGATCATGACCGATTTGCCCAACTCACAATTGAGTAAATGCTGAGAGGAGCCGCGCTCGGCACAGAGATATTTTGAATCGGCTGGCAGATCTAATGCGGTTTTGAAGGGCAACGGTTCTAAAATCGTGGGCACAATTTGCCGCTCGGATTGTTCAGCAGCTTCTTGAGCAATGCGCCGCCAGCGATCGAGTTTATTACCACTGGGATTGAGTAACGTGCGATCGCTGATCACGGGCACAATACAGCTTACGCCTAGCTCAGTCACTTGCCGAACTACGTCATCAAATCCGGTTTTCGGCAGAGCTAACATTAATGTGACCGAGACTGTTAGTTCTGATGATGCGTGGATTGATTCAATCAATGTGGCTTGATCTGATTCTAGAATGGCAGCCCAAGTTTGACCTTTGCCATCGAGTGCAATAAAGCGATCGCCATTTTTCAATCTCAACACGCGTTGAAGATAGTGCTGCTGTTCTGAAGATAAAGCAACGATTGAACCTTTGACCTGAGATTCAACAATCACGAGCCTTTGGAGTTGGGACATCTGAACAAACACAAAAAAACAGGCACAGGGTTAAAACCGAGTGCCTGTTTATTATCAATCGATCGGGTTACACCTCGACCGGAGTTTCTTGTCTGGGTCTTGCAGGTGGAGCTTCTATAGGTGCTGGAACCCCTCCTGTAATAATCCGCGCCCCGCGTGCCCGAGTGATATAGTTCCATGCCCACTGAATCATCACGACGAGCTTATTATCAAACTCGATCAGGAAGTAAACGTGTGCCACAATCCAAATAAACCAGGCGATGAATCCCGACAGGTGGAATCCGCCGACATTCGCAACGGCTTTATTCTGTGCAATGACTGCAAGGCTGCCCAAGTCTTGGTATTTAAACACGGGTAGTGCTTTGTTTTCGACTCGCGCCTTGATCAATTTCGCAACAAATTTTCCTGCCTGCATTGCGACGGGGGCAATCCCAGGCAACGGTTTGCCTTCTGAATCTGCCCAGTGTGCTAAATCGCCAATCACGAAGATATTTGGATGATTCGGAACACTCATATCCGGCTCAACCATCACCCGACCAGCGCGATCGAGTGATGCCCCAGTCCGATCAGAAATCACTCGACCTACGCCTGAGGCTTTCACCCCAGCCGCCCAAATGATCGTCTTGGCAGAAATCACTTCCCGCTCGTCGTTGTATTCCAACGTCACGGTTTCGCCATCGATGTTGATCACCTTGGTCTTCGTCCGCACCGTTACCCCTAGTTTTTCAAGGGATTCAGCCGCTTTGACCGACAAATCAGCCGGATACGGAGGCAAGACTCGATCCAAGCCTTCAACGAGCAGAATTTGAGCTTCTGTCGTATCGATGCTCCGAAAATCATTCTTCAGCGTTTCTTTTGCAAGTTCTGCGATCGCGCCTGCAATCTCAACTCCGGTTGGACCCGCACCCACGACCATAAAGGTCAGCAGTGATCGGCGCTTTTCGGGATCAGTCTCTTTCTCGGCTGCTTCAAATGCCGAGAAAATCCGGCGACGCATTTCGACTGCATCTTCGACCGTCTTCAAACCCGGTGCATCGTCTTTCCATTGGTCATTGCCAAAGTAGTGATGGCTTGCACCCGTTGCCACGATTAAGCTGTCGTAAGGAATCGTGCCACGTCGAGTCACAACTTGATGATTCTCAGGATCAATATCGATCGCTTCTTCCATCAAAACGCGAGCATTTTTCTGGCGGCTGAGCACAGAGCGCAGCGGTGAAGAAATGTCCGCTGGCGAAAGTGTCCCAGTCGCAACTTGATAGAGGAGCGGTTGGAACAGATGAAAATTGCGTTTATCAATGAGCGTTACTTCAACATCGGCGCGGTTGAGGCTTTGAGCGGCATATAAGCCCCCAAATCCACCCCCGATAATAACCACACGATGCTTGGGCGGTGTTGTCACAGGTTCCATAGGTTGTCAACAATGCTGATGTGGGAAGGCAGTTACGTAAAGCGCACTCTGAACGGCAGAAACAATCCGAAGAGCCAAAAATCCGTAATAAAAACGTGTGTCTAACTCATCGATCGCTGTCCCTCGCTCCTCGTTCAAAAATGCCCGATCTCTACTCAAGTGTAATTAGCCCGTTCGTAAATTTGTGACAAATTGTAACTGAAATTGGGATATTTTACTATTTCGTCACAATGTCTTGATGATTCGAGTCGCTTCTTTCATCTTCTACGGACTTCTTAAGGCGAAACAGGACGAATTAGAGAGTGTCCTATTTTTTATCCTACGTATCCGAATTAAACACTACCGTTAGAGACATCAAAACCGTTCTTGAATTTAGAGGTCACCATGCAAAAGTATGATAGTTCCACTCAAGCTCACAGTAGCGCTTGGATTTTTCAGTCTTGGGCATCGTTTGTGATTTCACTGTCAGCGACGACGATCGGGATTTGTTATCTCCCAGTCGATGGCTGGGTCAAAGGCTACATCGGTATGGGAACGATCTTTACAGTGGCATCGACGTTTAGTGTGGCAAAGACGACTCGCGATATGCACGAAGCGAAACGAATCATTTCACGAGTCGATGAAGCGAAATTAGAACGAATGTTAGCGGAACACGATCCCTTCAATAAGTAGTTAAGTAGGAAATAGAGGAAGAGAGTTGGAAAAGTGGGAGGCAGTTTTCCCCCACTCCCCACTCCCCACTCCCTACTTTGACTAGAATATTGTCAGTTCTTACCGATCCCGCCCCGCATGACTCAACCGCCTCTGCCCCCTCGCCGTTCCCAAACCGTCCTCGGCACGCTCACTCAAGCTGTGAAGACCACCTTCACGCGGATCGACTTTTCTAAGCTGAAGTTGAAGCCAAATGCGCGAGTGCCAGAGCTGTTGATTCAAGATGCTGACGCTCCAAAAGCACAAGTTTTTCCGCTTTTGGGCGATCGCTATACGGTGGGGCGCAGTTCTAAGTCTTGCGATATTGTGGTGCGCAATCCCGTGGTCAGCCAAGTTCATGCGGTGATTAAGCGCGATCGCAAACGGAAATTTTTAGGATTGCCTACACGATCGAGATTTGTGATTCGCGATGAAGGGTCAACGAATGGCATGTATCGCGGCAAACGCAAGCTAAAATCGACGATTCTTTACAACGGAGACATTATTACGCTTGGACCGCCTGAACTTGAGGCAGCCGTTCGAGTGCAATATAAAGACCCCTTACCCTGGTATCTGAAAGCCGTTCGATATGGACTATTTGGGGTGAGTGGGCTGAGCGCGATCGCAACGTTAGCGATCGCCTTTGAGTGGCAAAGATTTTCTGTCTATCCGTTGCCCGAATCGGTTCAAGGACCAGTCGTGGTGAATTCGCGAGATGGTCAACCTTTGCGGACACCAAGAACCGATCGACATATTGAAATTCAAAATCTCTCGGAGTTTTCACCCTACTTGCCGAGAGCCGTTATGGCGTCTGAAGATTCTCGCTATTACTGGCATTTTGGGGTCGATCCGATCGGGACACTTCGCGCGGTCGTTACGAACGTTCGAGGCGGCGAGATTCGAGAAGGCGGAAGTACGATCACTCAGCAACTTGCGAGAAGTGTTTTTCCAGATTACGTGGGACGGCAAGATTCGGCGGCTCGGAAGATTCGAGAAGCGATCGTCTCACTCAAACTCGAAACCGTTTATAGCAAAAACTTTCTGCTCAGAATGTATTTGAACCGAGTTTATCTGGGCAGCGGGATTTACGGATTTGAAGATGCGGCTCAGTTCTACTTTGGTAAAGCGTCTAAAGATTTAACGTTATCCGAAGCAGCCACACTGGTGGGAATTTTGCCTGCGCCGAACAGTTTTAACCCAGTGACCAACTACAAAGCGGCAGTTGAATATCGCGATCGCGTGTTGGAACGGATGGCACAACAAGGCATGGTGTCTCAAGAAGAAGCCGATCGTGCTCGTCGATCTCGGATCGAAATTAGTCCAAAAGCACGGCAAGAATTGCAGGGATCAATTGCGCCTTATTTCTACAGTGCAGTGTTTGATGAACTGGATTCTTTGCTCGGCGGACGATTGGCAAGAGAGGGGAATTTCATTGTTGAAACCGGACTCGATCGTAAAATGCAAGCCGCTGCTGAGCGCAGTCTAAAAAATAGCGTTGAAACGAACGGAGCGAGTGCTGGATATTCTCAAGGCGCAGTGGTGACGATCGATGCGAAAACCGGAGCAGTCCTGGCACTGGTCGGCGGTGTGGATTATCAAGAAAGTCAATTTAACCGCGTGACTCAAGCCCTACGTCAACCCGGATCAACCTTCAAAATTTTTGCTTACGCCGCTGCCCTAGAACAAGGGATTTCTCCCGGAACCACCTACTCTTGTGCGCCTCTAAACTGGGGAGGACAGACTTTTGCGGGATGTTCAGGCGGTGGGGATTTCTATACGGGTATGGCTCAATCGTTGAATGTTGTTGCGCTGCGAGTCGCTCAAGATGTGGGCTTAGATAAAGTCGTGCAGATGGCACAGCGTATGGGCGTGCAATCTACCCTAAAAGCCGTTCCAGGTTTAGTCTTAGGGCAGAGTGAAACGACTCCTTTAGAAATGACCAGCGCGTTTGGAGTCTTGGCAAACGAAGGCGTTCGGAATCGTCCGCATACGATTAAACGCATTATCGATAGTGGGGATTGCCAAAATCGTCAAGATATTTCGACGTGTCGCGTGATTTATCAGGCGGATCAAGATAGTGAGAATAATGCACAAGTGATCCAGCCTGAAGTCGCGAACACGATGACAACCTTGCTGCGGGGCGTGGTGCAATCAGGCACGGGGCGCAGTGCGGCGATCGGGCTTGGCGAAGTGGGCAAAACGGGAACCACCAACGACAACAAAGATCTCTGGTTTATTGGCTATGTCCCCAGTCAGAAGATTGTCACGGGGGTTTGGCTCGGAAACGACGATAATAAGCCGACTGACGGAAATAGTGGCTTAGCGGCAAAACTCTGGGGCGATTACATGCGACAAGTTGTACGGTGAAATTTTCATAGGCTGAAAGGAGGATCGATCGCAAGATCAGGATGTTCCGAAGTGTTCGGGGGTCGCGTCCATGCTCATTTCAGCTTCACGAATCTTGAATTGGATAGCTCCGAAGAAATACGGACAGATAAATTTCATCTATTGGCGATTTAGTCAATTGTGTAGAGAAATCGCCATCTGAATCTGAAATTGGCTCAATCTCAGGCACTTTTTAATTATTATTTCAGTAGAAAAACCTCTACCTGAAGGTAGATTGTCTAAAAACTTTGTGAAACCTTTAATGTTGTCAAGTGTGAAAACACTGGCTCTCCCCTACTACCAGACTGAGATGACTAAGATCAGGGCGCAAGTTCAATCATTTTTGTCGATCGACACCTTGTCCGAATCGTGTGATTCCCAATTTTTTTGTGAAACTATGACATCCTCCCTTTTAAGTAAAATTCCACCTGAGCGAGTCGGTCTGACTGGCGAATATGACCACAGTGGTTTAGCAAAACGAGTTTTACAGGCTTTTCAAGCTGAATTTTCTTCTGAGGAGCTAGAAGGTGTCAGAGTCACGCAACGCGGCAAGATTGTGGTTCTGCTCGGGAGTGTGGCAGACGATCACATGCTGGCGAGATTGGTCTGGATTGCTCTGCGAGCCGAGGGCGCGATCGGGGTTGAAACGACCGGAATTCGGCTCAAATAATCTCAAATTCAGTTCCATAGGTCGATTTCAAATCGCAGGTGTCGTGATCGACGAGATTGGTGTCGCTAAGTTCGAGATTGTAAAAGTCAACGACATCGCTATCGAAGTAAGGTCCGGCATGCCAGGTTCCGAGATCGAGCTTGATGAAGCAATTGCCGGGAATTCGGAAGGCAGTCAGATCTGCGATCGCGGGTGCAGCGGCTTCAGATGGAGGTGCGACGGCGATTAGCCATTCTCTGCCTTCTAAAGCGCCGAGACACTGCGTGCATTGCTGATGACGGGTGATTTTATGAAACGTTCTCCCCCGATGCTGCAATCGCATAATGTAGAACCGGGGGATGCCATTTTGCAGGTGAAGTTGGGCATCTTCTCGATCGAAAGTTTTGCCATCGACAGAGGCTTGAATCACTTGTCCAAAGGGGCGGAAGCTTTCAGGGGTAATCAGATTTGCTTGAAGCTGCATTGATCTCTTTCCAACGGTTTATGGTGAACCTTTCTTGGGATTGACGATCGAGGGAATTCATTCCTTCTAGGATTCATACGTCGTCAATGTTGAGGATATGACTGATGAATAGATTAAACCGAGTTGTGCGCGAAATTCGCCGAATTGTATTGGTGATTTTTATTGTAGGAATTGCTGTGATTGCACCGATGCAGGCAGCTCATGCAGCCGATCCATCCTATTCTCCAGGTGCGCCGGATAGCCCCAGTGCTAAGCAAAGAACGATCTATGAAGGGAAAGGGGCATCGAGTGCTGAGGCTCAACCGGGCGCAAAGCAAATGATGCAGAAGATCAATCGCGACTTGGATAGCAATAACAGCGATCGTCCTAAAACGACGGGTGAATGGAATCGCGAAGCTCGTGAAACTGAGGGTAATCTTGGACAACGGGTGAAGCGGATTGCTGAGGAAACGAAGGAAGCCGTGAAAGATTTCGGACAAGTGTATCCGGATACGGCAGAGCGCAGTGGCGATGCATTGCAAGAGAGTCTCGATCGCTCGAACTAATTTGCTTTGATTGCAACTGGATGTTGACCGTAGTGGGGGAGCGCTTCTGACCAATGGGGGCGCTCCCCTTTTTGCCACTGTTGCAGCGCGATCGCTAAGATTCCCTCAACATACTGCCCTTGTTCTGAACCGACCTCAATTCGGCGATCGATGGAATGCTGATCCAGAGCATCTCTCCATTGCTCAGTTGTCATCACGGCATCCGATTGAATTGCTTCGCCATTTCGGTAGATTGCTGTGTGGAGTTCACCTCGCTGAGCAGGCATCTGTAGCGCGATCGTGCCTGTGTGACCTGATGCAACGGCTGCCAAACTCGAAACCCCGAACAGGGGAATTTCTAACTGTTGGGCTAAAGTGCGAGCTAGCACTACACCGATTCGAGTTCCCGTAAAGCCTCCCGGCCCGATCGCCACGGCAATAAAGGCTAAATCTTGCCAGGTTTGAGGGGCGAGAAATTCGACTAGATGGGTGTGTAATAGACTTGATAGGTCGCGTCCTAGGGGTTGAACCGACAATCGAGATTCACCTGAGAGAGAAGCGATCGCGAGTCCTAAATCAGGACTACTGGTATGAATTGCAAGGGCAAAGTTTGGCATAAGGGAAGGGATGGATCAATCGAGAGAATGCGTTGCGACTTCGTTCCACACTCGCTTCAGTAAAGAATGTTCGGCTTCAGTAGCTTTCGTAGGTTGAGCGAAGTCAGAACCTCATGCCTACGAACTGGTTTTAATTCGACTCTTCTTGAACGGGTGGCTTTTTCGCAATCAAAGCTTGGCGAAATCCCAAAACCACTAAAATGTTTGACAACGTGAGAAAAGACTCTGCACTGCCATGTAGCCAATCTACATCTGCAAGCTGCTTGCCGTAATGAATCTTGGCATAAATTCCTGCCGGAATTGTGATCGCAACAAATACAAGTGTCATGTAAAAGCCAATCAGGGCGAGTCGAGGCGTTTTACCCGATCGCGTTAAAAACCACAAAAACCCCAAGTAGGGAAACAGCGACATTGCAAAAAGCGTTTCTTTAGAAATCATGATTCCGAATTTTGAGTAGAGCGCCAAATCCACCAGCCCGCTGCACAACAGGTACAGTTTCCAACGACGGTCATCGCTGCTTGAAGGGTAACGAGCCAATCGAGCGCAGGTGGATTGTCAAAGAAATGCCAGGTACAAGCGCACATTGCGCTGACGAGTGCAGGCAACATTCCAAAAGAGAGCGATCGCCAAACCAAATCGCCACTTACTTCGGCATATCGCCAAATCAGCCAAATCGCTGCAATCCATTCGATGACGCTGGAAACGTGAATAATCCAAGTAGGAATTGAGAGAGCCGTCATAGTAGAGTGAGAGACACTCGTTCAATTCTAGAGGTTTCGAGCCTCGCTAATTTAAGAAATTGCGAGTTTCAGCCAGCTAAACAAATCGCCGACGGTTAGCTGCAAGTTTGACATAAAAGCAGGAACGGGTAGCAAATGTTCTGGTTCCTGAAGAAAGTCGGGTTGTTGACCGGATGGATAGGCAAAAACTGATTTCAATTTGGGATCAATGAGCCAACCCATTTTGCAGCCAAACTTCAGACAGTGCAAAATATTTGCTGTGACCTTCGATTGATTTTGGTCGGGAGAAAGAATCTCAATCGTCCAATCAGGAGCAGCATTGAACGTGTTCGCAATATCTCCTTCCTCATCCAAAGGAATTCGATTCCAAGTAAAGACTGCAATATCAGGCACGATTGAGCGGTCTCCAAAGGTGCAGCGTAGTTCTGGAAGTGCTAATGCCATCTGGTCTGATTCAGCAATGGAGTTGATCTCTGTCACGAGTTTCCCTTGTAGTTTGCTGTGCTTTCCTTGTGGTATGGGCTTTTGCACCAATTGACCTTGAAGATATTCGGTGGCAGGCTTGGTTTCTGGAAGCCGCAAAAACTCTGCTAACGTTAGCGCTTTGTCAGAAATCTGCACCATCGTCAATTCCCCAACGTGCTGATGATTTGGAATATTGCATCATCATAGCGATTCCGACGATCGCTAACCCAGGAATGAACGGGTCGATTGCTTCGCTGCATCATTTCCATGAGGGCAACGACTTTTTGATGGTGCAGAAGACGACTTGATTGGGCTGGAGAGATGAATCATCCAAATAATCCAAGTGGGAATTGAGAGAGCCGTCATAAAAGTCGTAAAGTGATCCTGTCTAATTCTAGAAGCTCTTAGGCTCCGAATATGCGTGTTGTTTTATGCGGCTACTATGGCATGGGAAATGCTGGAGATGAAGCCTTGCTCGCTTCGCTTCTGCAACTTCTCCCGAAACAGGTTGAGCCGATCGTGCTTTCCGGCGATCCGGCTCAGACGCGCGATCGCTACGGTGTCGAAAGCTGTCATCGCAAATCTTTTCCAGAGGTCTTCAGCGCATTACGACGATCGCAAGCCTTTATCTGGGGCGGCGGCAGTCTGATGCAGGATTCAACCAGTGCAATGAACCCCATCTATTACGGTGGTTTGATGCGCTTAGCGCAGTTCATGGGGTTGAAAACGATCGCTTGGGCACAGGGAATTGGGCCGCTTCAGCGATCGTGGGTCAAAGGTTTTACAAAATCGACGTTTCAACGTTGCACAAAAGTCAGCGTTCGAGATCAGGCTTCGGCTGCTTTATTGAATCAGTGGCAAATTCCTTTCACTCTTGCGCCTGATCCCGTTTGGGCAATGGAATCGACTCCAGTTGAGGGCTTATGGAATTTACCTGCGCCGCGAGTAGCAGTGAATTTGCGATCGCACAAACATCTCACGCCAGAGCGAATTGCAGTTTTCACCCGTGCATTGATTGATTTTCAAAAAGCGACGCAGACGTGTCTATTACTTCTGCCGTTTCAAGCGAGCCAAGATTTTGCCCTCGCTCAATCGCTGCATGAAGCACTTCCCGAAGTCAGTCATGTTTTGCAGATCAAACACCCGCAAGAATTAAAAGGCGTGTTTCGAGGCGTGGAAATGACGATCGCGATGCGACTACATGCCTTGATCATGGCAGCGTCAGAAGGCTGTCGCTGTTTTGGACTAAGCTACGACCCGAAAGTGACTCAACTCATGAGCGATCTAGAGATGGCAGGATGTGCGATCGCAGGATTGCCAACCGAGCCGAATGAGTTGAGTCGCCTATGGATTGAGCTGTATGCCAATGGCGACTCACTCTCAGATGACCAGATTCATTCCTTAGTCGATCGGGCTTTCTTGCATCAAACTATTCTTGAAGAAGTGTTAGGTGGCGCTGACCGTTAGGCTTCCCGGTTTCGCAGGATCACCATGAAGGGTAATGCCGCGATCGTTCGCCGCTAAATGCCGCACAATTTTGTAAACGGATTCAACATCATCCGGTACACCTGCATTGAGTGCCAAAGTTGCAAGTGGAATTGGTGTGTTCTCTTTTTTGAGGGCTTCCATCACCTTGCTTTGAACATCCAAAACAACCGCAGCAGCTTTCTTACCTGCTTCTACACCCGGTTGATGGTACGAATTGATATTGACTAAAAATCCGTATAAACCCACAGCCCGATCGTATAACGCGATCAATGCTCCAACCATTCGAGGAGTCACTTCTGGAATCGTTAAAGTGATGGAATCCCGTTCATTTTCATACAAAGCTTTACGAGTTCCTTGGAGCAATCCAGAAAGATAATCGCCCGAAGTAACACCGGGTTCAACTTCGATCGAAGCACTCGATCGATCTTTCAAAACTTCAATAAAGGTGAGAAAGAAATTCGGCACACCCTCCCGCAGTTGTTGAACATAAGCGTGCTGATCGGTTGTGCCTTTGTTGCCATAGACTGCGATGCCTTGATGCACCACATTGCCATCGAGATCCTTTTCTTTGCCCAAGGATTCCATGACTAGCTGCTGAAGATAGCGGCTGAACAAGAGCAAGCTGTCTTTGTACGGCAAGACCACCATATCTTTTTTGCCTTTGCCATCGCCGGAAAAGTACCAGCAAAGCGCGAGCAGTGCCGCTGGATTGGATTTGAGATCAGGAATGCGCGTGGCGATATCCATTTCTTTCGCGCCTTCTAGCATTTCGTGAATGTTGATGCCTTGCAGAGCGGCTGGAACCAGCCCAACGGCTGAGAGTTCTGATGTTCGACCGCCCACCCAATCGTGCATCGGGAAGGTAGTGATCCAGCCTTCGGATTTTGCTAATTGGTCGAGATTGCTGCCTGTTCCGGTAATTGCGATCGCTTGCTTGCTAAAATCCAACCCTTTTTCTCGGAAGGCGTTCTGAACTTCTAGCATGCCGTTCCGAGGTTCTGGAGTGCCACCGGATTTAGAAATCACAACGACGAGGGTGGTGCTTAAGCGATCGCCCAATTTGGCTAAGACGCGATCGATTCCGGCGGGATCAGTGTTATCGATAAAATGGATTGCCATTGCAGGCGCATCCGCACTCAAGGCTTCGGCTACAAATTGAGGACCGAGCGCTGATCCCCCAATCCCGATCGATAAGACATCGGTAAATTTGGTGGCACTCGGGGGATGGATTGCACCAGAATGAACATCGTGCGTGAACGATTCGATTTGCTGAATCGTTTCGACGATATCTTTTTTCAGATCCGCATTCGGGGCAAGGTCGGAATTTCTCAGCCAGTAATGTCCGACCATACGATTTTCGTCTGGATTCGCGATCGCGCCTGCTTCGAGGTCTTTCATCTGAGCAAAAGCGTGCTCGAATTTTGGCAGCATCGTTTCTACAAAGCGATCGTCAAACCGCATTCGGCTGATATCGAGATAGAAGTCTAACCCCTCGTGATAATACAGCCAGTCTTGATAGCGTTGCCAAAGTGCAGAAGCAGTCATACCCGTAGCCCTCAATTTGTAGCTCTGATGATTAGTTTATAAGGGGTGGGGTGGTCAGGAGTAGACGATAGGGAAGATTTAAGGAAAATTGGGGAGTGGGGGAGAGAATTTTTTAGTCTGGTCGCTTCAAGCGATCGATTTCTCTTTGTAATTCTTCGATTTCGCGTTTCAGACGGTCGGCTTCTTCGGTTCGGGGTTCTGTTTCGACTGAACCTTCTGCGCCCACTCGCACATAATTGCCTTGCCGGATATTTTGGAATTCGGAAGAAGTTGCCCACTCTTGCAAAAAGCGAATCCGCTCGATCGTGAATGGATGTGATTGAAATACGCCGCTTGACAAATCGTTATAGAGCGAAAATTTATAGAATTGGTTCAGTTGATCCTCGTCTAAGGCTTGGTAGCGATCGCTCTGTTTGATCAATTCATCGAGGTTCATTTCGTGCGCATATTTTTTAGATCCGCCTGCTAGACGCATCATGCCTGTGAGAGTCAGGTTCAAATCGTCCATGACGAGAAGAGACGCACGATCGGCAGAAAGTTCTGCTTTTCTCAACCATTCATAAAATGCCATCAGTAAGCCTGTGCTAATCAGGCTGCTCAGTCCAAAGGTCAATTCGGACAGACCCGCGATCGCAAAATATGCCCAGGTTGCCATTTGCATCAGGGTGGTGTGTCCGCATTTTAAGTGCCCTAATTCGTGAGCGATCACCGATCGCAATTCTGTCTCACTCAATAAATCCAGCAATTCAGAATTCAACACGACACAAGGGCGTTCCTGTCCCAAGGCATAGGCGTTGACGACGGGCGATTGCGAGACGAACAAAGCGGGTTCTGGTGAAATGTCTAAACTTTGCAAGCATTCGCGAAAGATTTGGTAGACCGAAGAGAATTGTCTCGCTCCGACTTGAATCGAATTTCCCATCAAATAGATGTAGCGAGGACGTTCATAGATAAATTCAACAAATTTACGAGCGACGAGATCGAAACCGGGGACACGTCTCAAGGCATCTTCAGCTTGGCGATCGAGCGGATGACGAAAGGCTTCACTCGAAATTCCGGGATAGTTTGGCATAATAACTGTGCTAAGCGATCGTATTTATCGTAGCGAAATCGATCGAGAGAGAAACCAGGAAATTAACGTGCTTTCAACGCTGGCAGAGTACCTTGCAGGAGAATTTGACAATCGTGCTCAGGCGATTGAAAGTCCAATCTGGTTTGTGCATTTGCGACTATGGCAGCGTCGGGTCAAGCTTTTTACCGAAGATAGCTTCACGATTTTTGCGGAACAATCGAACGTTTTGAAATTGGATCAGCCTTATCGACAGCGATTGTTGAGATTGCAAGAAACCGCAGGTGCAATCACGGTTCAGTATTATCAATTTAAAGATCCAAGTTTAGTGCGAGGAGCCGGACAACACCCGGAACTTCTCGAAAGCTTGAGCGAATCGGAGATCGAACGACTTCCCGGGTGCGTTTTGCAGGTGAGTGAATCAGCGGGACGTTTTGTTGCGGCGGCACCGCCTGACACTTGCTGCAAGTTTTCGCTACAGGGCACTGTGATTCAAGTTTCCTTGGGATTTGAAGCGATGCGCGATCGCTTTTTGAGCTACGACAAAGGCATTAATCCCGAAACGCAACAGGCGATTTGGGGTGCATTAATGGGCGCATATGAGTTTGAAAAACTGCGATCGTATGAATGATCGCTCAACTCAGCAATCACTGAAAAATTGACTTAAGACGACTGAGTGCTGCTTGAATCTCTTTCAATTCGGTCGGATTTAAGCGATCGAATCGTTCTTTTAGATAAAGCGTATGTTGCGGAAAAATCTGCTCAAATAATTGCTCGCCTTCTGGAGTTAGCACAATCAAAAAACAGCGCCGATTTTCCGGTGGAACTTCTCGCCGAACCAGTCCTTTTTGTTCTAAGCGATCGACGATTCCGGTTAAGGTGCCTTTTGTGACTAAAGTTTTCTCAGCTAACTGATTCATGAACATGCCGGATGTATTGCCGAGCGTGCAAATCACATCGAACTGAGGTGGGGTCAGTCCTGTTTCTCGGATATGGGCTTCGTCGTAGGCACAGAAGGTCTGGTAAGTGGTTGCGAGTTCGCGCACAGTAGGGTAGAAGGGCTGTTTTGCAGCGGTTTTAGAATCAAGCTCAACGTTCACAGCAATGCTTTATCAGGGTTCAGTTACTATTTTACATCAAACTGTTTTAATTAGAACTATCCTTTCACCCCGCTTCCGGCTTCCGTCGGAACGATATAGCGCTGCATCACCAAGAAGAAAATCAGAATCGGCAAAATCGAGATGACGGATCCTGCGGCAATTAAGCGCCAGTCGAGTGTGAACGTTCCCGCAAGATTTGAGACTCCCAGTGGCAGCGTGAAAAATTCAGGTCGATCGAGGATCAACAGCGGCCACAAGAAATCACTCCACGATCCGATAAAGACAAAAATCGCCAACGTGACTAAAGCCGGACGAATCGAGGGAATCATCACATGCCACCAAATTCCTAATTCTGAGCAGCCATCCATTCGCGCGGCTTCTTCGAGTTCTTTTGGCACACCTTGAAAAGCTTGACGTAATAGAAAAATTCCGAATGCAGACGCGATCGCCGGGAAAATAATGCCGAGATAAGTATTTCTCAGCTCTAAATTGACGGCTAAAACATACAGCGGAATCATCACAATCTGAAATGGAATCAGAATCGTTGCGACGATCGCGCTGAAAATCACTTCTCGTCCAGCAAAATTCAATCGTGCTAATGGATAAGCTGCCAATGAGCAGAATAGTAAATTCAATCCAACCGTCAACACAGAAACCAACGTGCTATTGAACAGATATCGTCCGAATGGATTACTATTCCAAACGGTAACGAAATTCTCAAGCGTCGGTTTGACCGGAATAAAGCGCGGCGGAAATTGAAAAATATCTTCAGTCGGAGACTTGAACGCTGTGCTGATGAGCCAAACGAGCGGAATCAGCATCAGAACTGCGATCGCGCTTAATAATCCGTAGGTTAATATCGATCGACCAATCCGCATAAGTTCCCCCGCAAACTGATCGTCGATTTTATATTACTTCGTTGCCACCACTGCTAAATTCCAAGCCATCCGCTTCATCAACGGCAATTTTTTCAGAATCTTGTCTAATTTTTCCAATCGCAAGTAGGTTTTCTCTAATCGAGCTTGTTCGAGAATAATTTTCTTCCAATACCGTTCTTGATTGGGATTCACGCGTTCGATCAGATAAAACTGCAAGAAAATCCAGAGCGTTGCAATCCAAAAGGTGTCGAAATCGGTTTTGGCATAAAGCGATCGAATAAAGTTGACAATGCCAATATCTAAAGGAGTTTCGTCCTCTGTCCGCACTTCTGTCGCCATGCGACGATAGACATTGATCACCGGATTATGCCGCAACGGATCCCAAAAACAAGCCTTGCCGCCAGGTTTGAGAATTCGATGCATTTCTCGCAGAGTGATTTTCGGATCAGGAATGTGATGTAAGAGATTCGAGGCATAAACAATATCGAAGGTATTGTCAGGAAAATCGATCGCCATTGCATTCACGACGCGCCCTTCAATGTTCACGCCATTTTTCTCAGCCAATTGCAGCGCCACATCCACCATTCCCGGCGAATAATCTGCGGCAACACACCGCGCTCCAAGTTTGGCAAAATACACGCTATTCTCACCCGCTCCACAGCCGAGATCGAGCAGCAATTTCCCACGCACATCCCCAAGTTTTCTCAGAATGAAACGATTTTCAGGAGCCGTACATGCCTCGAAATAGTCCGAAACTCGAATGCCATCGACATCGATCGTACTTGCCCACTGATCGTGAAATTCCTGTTCTCGACTTAAGAAATCTTCCTTCATGAATGCCAAGCGATGAAGTTCGCTTTATTGTACTGTGGCGGGAATGAGATCGCCGCTTTACGATTGCGGAAAGATTCAACCCACAGTTGCAACCTCTCGCTTCGTTGCTAAACTGCCCGGAACCACATACTGCTTGATCAAATTACTGCGATGCTCAAAAACCGTTGCCTCATCGTAAAGGGTTCCAGATTTCGCCGCTTGCTGAACAAGCTCACAGAGCTTTTCGCGATCGCGATCCAATGCCACAATCTGATCAGCTAAGGCGGTTGGATTATTCAATGGGGTGAAAATCCCGCCGCCGTATTGAGCGACCAAGCCGCGTGGATAAGGACTGTCATACCCAACAATCGGCAAGCCAGAAACTAACGCTTCTACCAGACAGCGCGGCGATTCCGGCGTTTTGTGGCAGAACATAAACACATCATTCTGATGCATGGTTTCTAACATCTGAGCGCGATCGCTGACAAATCCACCAAACGTGATCAGATCGGCGATGCCTAACTCGATCGCCATTTGCTTCATCTGATCGAGCAGATGCCCATCACCAAGCCAAGTTGCTTCAAGCTGCAGCCCCCGCTGATGCAACTGGTGAATGATCGTCACCCAATCAAATGCTCCTTTCATCTCGACCGCACGACCGACATAGCAAATTTTCAGCGGTTGATTGCGCTTGAGTCGATCGAGCTTTTCTGCTAATTGTGCTGCGCTAATCTGATCGGATTTCTGCGTGTGAATGTCATAGACGCAATAGGAATTCGGATTTAAAGGAGAATACGCGGTAAAACAATCTTGCCCTTGAAACAATCCAATCTCCGCCTGTCGAATTGCCTGCTGCACATATTTCTGCGTCAACGGCAAGGTTAGCGTTTCCTTGACTCTGATCTTCAGCGTTTCTTCTTTCAGCAGTCGTCGGGTCACTTCATACTCGACCCGATCTGCCCACACGGCATAAGACCGATTGAGCCGAACTGCCTCCTGGCAGGCGACCGTTGCCCAATCTCCAATCCAAACCGCAGGCGCAAAGCAGAGAAGTTGGCATTCTTGAATCTTTTCTCGTAGGAGATTACGGATCTTCCGATACTGACGCACGTAAATAATTGGTTTATAGGCAAATGGTAAAGGCACTAATTCAATCTGGTCGGCACAAGGCAAATCCTCGATCGCTCTCCAAGTTTCGGTTTTAGAAAGTTCCTGTGCTTCTGCCTCTGGCAAAACTGGCGCTGCCATCACAACACGACCAAAATGCTCAACCCACCGAATCAAGCCGTCACAAGTTTGCTCATCCAACCCATAGCGTCCGTCCACGACTCGGAACGGAACGGGAACGACGAGTAACAAACTAGTATCCATAGCGTAAAAATCCCCTGCCTACAATAAAGTCAAGAATTGGGTCAAGTAGCGAATTGCATTTGTGAACAAACTGTGAACAAATTATGTCAAAAGGTGGGTGAACCCGGACTTTTGGCTAAATTGCTCCGCAATTCTATGGTCTGCAACAGTCAATAAGTATAACTACTGAACCTTTGTGCGGGAGAGCTTCATAGAAACAACACAATTGTGAAGCGTCTTCTTATTCTCCTGAAATCCAATTAAATTCTAGTGTCCTGCCTAGTGAAAATTGCTTAAATCGGGCGAGAGAAAATTGTTTCTTTAAACACTTGATCAAATTCCGCAAGGTTTCCATAAACTTACGGTTCTGGGTGAGATTGGATTGCAGAATAGATAGGGAGATTTGCGGAAAGCGTAATTTTATGAAGCTTCAATCCTTGATTCCACTAGGGTTAGGTCTAGCGTTGACCGGCTGTAATGTTTCGGGTGTCGATGCAGGCAACCGCCCTCAGATTAAAGTGAATCAGGCTTACTTAGTCAAGCCTGACCTTTTGGCAATTCGGATTGAAACCGGAAAGATCATTCACGCTCAACAGACTCCCTACAAACCCCAAGCGGGCGATCGCATTGAGCAACCTCGTCCGGTGGACGAAGATTGGGTGATTCGCAACGGTAAAGCGATCGGGTCTTTAGTGGGCAAACAGCGCAATATCTTATATCCATTTGATCAATTTGTCCCGTCTCCGTTTGATTCCCAATGGGCGGATCGCATGACCAGCTACCGGATTACTTCCCAAGAAGACTCCACCTATTCGGCAAATCTTAATCCAACCGCGGTCTATCGCAAATCTAAACCCACCGACATGGCACGCGTCGGTCAATGGAAATTTGAATTTCCGATGCTGCATACGATGTATCTGAAACTTCCGAGCGCGCTGAAAGCTGGAAAGACTTATCAGATCAACTTTCCAGGCAGCAGTGTTGAAACTGTCTCGTTTAAATTTGAGCCAAATCGGACGCGAAGTGAAGCGGTGCATGTTTCACACATCGGATTCACTCCGAAAGAAAACGCCAAGGTGGCGTTTCTCTCAACTTGGCTCGGAAATGGGGGACGGCTGGAATATGGTGCAGGTCTGCCCTTTGCTGTGATTGATGAGCAGACGAATCGCAAAGCCTTTACCGGGAAGACTCAACTCTCGCGCACGAGTCAGGAAAATGAAGATCCGCGATCGCGCAATTACACGAATACCAACGTGTACATGATGGATTTCACCGCTCTGCAAACTCCTGGGAAATATCGAGTTTGCGTCGAAGCGATCGGGTGTTCTGGTTCTTTTGAGATTCGACCCGATGTTTGGAAAAACGCCTTCTCCACCTCAGCCCGTGGACTTTATCATCAACGCAGCGGCATTGCCTTAACAGCACCCTATACCCAATGGACGCGCCCGCGGGCGTTCCATCCGCAAGACGGCACGGTTGTGTATCAATCCAAAACGCCAATTTCTCAAGTTGATCAAGGCATCGGCACCGCAGAATATCCCAAAGCACTCGCGGCAGGTGAAACGAAGCAAACTGTCCCGGATGCTTGGGGCGGCTATTTTGATGCGGGCGATTGGGATCGCCGGATTCAACATGTCGAAGTCTCGCGGCACATGCTTGAATTGGCAGAACTCTTTCCGAACTACTTCGATCGCGTCTCTCTGAACATCCCAGAATCCAAAGACCGCTTACCCGATGTGGTCAATGAAGCCCTTTGGACGATCGACTTCTTCCGCCGCCTCCAAACGCCTGACGGTGGAATTCGCGGCGGCATCCAATCCCAGCGCGATCCGCGTTTAGGGGAAGGAAGCTGGCAAGAGTCTTACAAAATTTATGCCTATGCTCCGGATGCCTGGTCAAGCTACCTCTATGCAGGCGTTGCCGCGCGAGCCGCGCACTGGTTCAAGTCTAGAGATGCCCAACTCGCAAAAACTTATCAAGAGAGTGCCCTGCGAGCGATGGCATATGCAGAACGGGTCTCAAGTGGAACTTCAATGCCGAAACCCGTTCGTGACAGTCGTAACTTAGCCGCGCTAGAACTTTATCAACTAACAGGCAGTGGCTCCTGGCATCAGATCTTTCTACAAACGACCGTCTTCAAAGATCCCGCCCAGGATGTGATCGTCTGGGATGAACATGATCAGCGCGATGCGGCGTTCTTGTATGCGCGAATGCCGAGAGAATTAGTCGATGCAACCGTTCAGAAAAATGCGAATAATGCCCTAGTGCGGGATGCGGATACTGCATTAGCCGTGGGCGAGCAAACTGCTTTCAAATGGTCAAAAGAAATGCCGATGCATCCGATCGGGTGGGGAAATGGTCTTGGTGCGCCGAAAGCAGTGTCTTTGGTTCGCGCTCATTACTTAAGTCAAAATCCGAAATATCTACGATCGAGCGTGCTTGCAACTCAGTTTTCACTGGGCGCAAATCCCGATAACATGTCCTACACGACAGGAGTCGGATACCGCACTCCGCGCAATCCGTTGCTCATTGACCAGCGTGTGCGGGGCATTGAACCGCCGCCTGGCATTACCGTATACGGTCCGTATGACCCAGTGTTTTATAGTAAGACCTGGACGATCGACCTATTCAAAGATGTTCTGTTCCCTGCCCCGATGGACTGGCCCGCCACTGAATCGTATTTTGATATTTTTCTGTTTCCGATGGCGACAGAATTTACGGTGATGCAGTCCATTTCTCCGACCGCTTATCTCTGGGGCTATTTAGCTGCCCATACTGCTAGGAACGACTAGAGCAAACATATGACCAACTCACTCAAGAAAGTGGCGCTCAGGGGAGCATTCTGGACAATTGCGGGTTACGGTAGTCAACAAATTCTCAGGCTAGGCAGCAATCTGATTCTGACGCGCTTATTGGTGCCAGAGTATTTTGGTCTTATGGCTCTGGTCAACACGATCAGAATCGGAATCGAGCTATTTTCCGACTATGGGATTACGCAGAGCATTATTAGCAATAAGCGCGGTGATGACCCCCTGTTTCTTGATACTGCTTGGTCATTGAAAGTGATTCGCGGCTTTCAAATTTGGGCGATTAGTATTTTGCTCGCCTACCCGATCGCTCAACTTTATCAAGCCCAAGATCCGCAGGGGCAACTCCTGTTTCTGTTGCCGATTACCGGCTTTACAGCGGTCTTAGAGGGGGCAGCTTCGACCGCGGTGCTGACTTGGGAGCGCCATATCGAAATCAAGAAGATCATGCTCTATGACATGAGCATTACTATCGTGACGCTTCTGATTTTGGTCTTGCTGTGTTGGTGGCATCCGTCTGTCTGGTCATTGGCAATCGGAGGTGTCGCTAGCTCGACAATTAACATGGTGGCGAGCCATTTCGTCAATCGTAAACATCACAATCGCTTTCGGTTTGATAAAGAGATTCTCAAAGAAATTCAGAATTTTGGAAAATGGATTGCGGTGGCATCGTCGATGATGTTTTTAGCGGATCAAGCCGATCGCTTTATTTTGGCAAAGCTCCTCTCGTTTGAGAGGTTGGGGGTATATACGATCGCTTACACGTTAGCGAGTATTCCGCGGAGTGTGATTCAAGAATTGAGTGTAAAGGTGATCTTTCCCACCATCTCGAAGCAGTTGGATTTGTCGCGATTGCAGCTTCGCGCCAAAATTGTGAAACAAAGATGGTTACTTTTGGTGGGTACAGCAGTCTTTCTAGCCGGATTGACGGTGTGCAGCGATTGGTTCATTATGCTGCTGTATCAAGGGCGAAATAAGCATTGGGAGCAATACCAGGATGCAACTTGGATGATGCCAATTCTGTGTTCTGGAATTTGGTTTTCGATTCTGTTCTATACGACTAGCCCGACTTTAGTGGCAATTAACAAGCCGATGTATTCGGCGCAAAGTAATTTTGCTCGACTGAGCATCGTGGGCTTAGGGATGCCGTTAGCATTTTCTCAATTTGGTGAACTCGGTGCGATCGTGGTTGTGGCGATGAGTGATTTTCCGTTGTATGTGGTGAATCTTTACGGGTTGAAGCAAGAAAAGCTATCGTGTACGACGCAGGATGTTTATTGTACGGCTTTCTTTGTAACGACGCTTTCTCTCTTGCTTTTGCTGCGATATTCATTGGGTTTAGGTGTCCCAATTCATGTGCTTTTGCAAGGGTCTTAATAAAGTACAGCCTTTGATCATTTAGGAGAGGGTTACTTTGCAAAACAACCAAAGACAACCTTAGAGATTAAAAATGCCTAAATGAATCAGAATTGCTGTTAAGGTGTGAGATCCTAATCTTTTACAGAGTTCGTCCATGATGAAAGATCTTGATCTCGACAAAACAACTTACTTACTCAATTCCATTATGGAAGCAGAATTGGCGGGAGTTGTTCGGTATACGCACTATGCTCTCATGGTGACAGGACCCAATCGGATTCCGATCGTGCAATTTCTAAAAGCCCAAGCGAGTGAATCCCTGCTACATGCTCAGCAAGTTGGGGAGATTCTGACGGGATTAGAGGGACATCCGAGTTTGCGAATTGCCACGATCGAAGAAACCGATAAGCACTCGGTCTATGATATTTTGCTGGAAAGTTTGAACCATGAAACGAATGCCTTGAATCTATACAAACAACTGCTGGATGTTGTTGAGGATGCCAGCATTTATTTAGAAGAATTTACACGCGGAATGATTGGACAGGAAGAATTGCACGGCATGGAATTGAAGAAGATGCTGCGCGATTTTCATCCGAATTTAGCTTAGTCTACGTGCCAGGAAGCTGCCGAACTCTAACCCGAGATAGCCAATTGCGGCGCTTCCTAGCCAGTACAGTAAAGCAAGGCTATGATTGCCAGATTTGACCAGCACTGAGGTTTCGAGTGCGTAAGTCGAAAATGTCGTGTAAGAACCAAGAAATCCGACCGCAAAAAATAGCCGTAGTTCTGGTGTGCCGATGCCTCGATCGAGAAAATACGCCACAAAAAATCCCATCAGCATTGCCCCGGTAATGTTGATGAAAAAGGTTCCATAGGGAAATTGCACCCCAAACACCCGCCCAAACCATAAGGTGAGATAGTAGCGACTGAGTGCGCCTGGAATTGCACCCAGACTAATGGCGATCGCAGAAGAAACGTTCACGATTATAGATTTGTAGATGATGGACTGCGAGCTAGTTTTGAGCGTTTTGATTTTTGCGTGGATTCAGTTCTGCACATTTTGCAACGGCAGCTTCGTAGGCTTGAGTGTACTCTTTGCCACCTAGCATCAAATCTCCGTAATATTCATACGGGGTTGATCCATAAATCGGCAGTGGATCATCTTCTGGATAGTCCTCTTGCGCTTCTTCTAAAGCTTTTCTCAACTGTTTAGCTGTTAATTTTTGAGCAGGATAGTAGTGAATGTGTTCGGGCTTGCGGTTGAGATGTGGCAAAGACGGATCGAGAATGCGATCGCTTAACTCTAACCAGCCATGCTCGATCGGTTTATAGGGTGCACCAACACAAGCTACAAAGCCCTGCACATACAATGCGCCATCGACGACTGAAACTGCTTTCGAGGCATTTTGAAAACTTGATTTGGCTTTACTCTTGATGCGAGTCGCAAGCTCGATCGATTGGTCTGGATCTAGAGGTTTATCCATATTACATCAGTAGGATTCAGGCTCTTTCTAGGGTATCGAGAAACGGGCAATTTAAACAAATTCACCTTTTGCGACCAAAATTGTTTTGCCGCCCACAGAAATATCAAAGGTCTGATTTTCCTGGCTAGCTCGTAAGAACAACACTGAAGGTCGTCCGATCATATACCCTTGTTCGACTCGAATATCAATCTCCGTTTGCCCAAAGTAGGCATGTTGGACTAAATATGCGGCAAGGCATCCATTCGCACTGCCTGTTGCCGGATCTTCAGGAATGCCTAACCCATCGGCAAAGACGCGTACGCTCAGTTGATTGGCTGCATTGAGTGGCTCAGGGCAAAATACAAGGATTGCTTTCGCGTCCATCGTCTTGATGCGTTGGAAAAATAAATCTTTGTTCACTTTCGCCTGTTGCAAAGCGTCTTGAGTTTTCAGCGGCACGATCAAGAATGGAACGCCAGTCGAGACGGTTTCGATCGCAAACCGATCGTCAATTTGATCTAAACTCAGCCCTAGGATAGATGCAACTTCAGCATGATCTAGACCCATACCAAACGTAGGTTGATTCTGCTGCATCCAAAGCATGTCAATGGACTGATCGGCATACTCGATCGTCACTGGAATCTGCCCAACTTGCAAATTTAATCTCACGATTGATACTGAATCTTGGATAATCATCTGTTGCAAAACGAACGCAGTGCCAAGCGTGGGATGCCCCGCAAATGGTAACTCCTGCTCTGGTGTAAAAATCCTCACGTTATAGCCTTCTGATTGCGGACTTTCAGACAGAATAAAGGTCGTTTCAGAATAGTTCATTTCCTTTGCAATCGCCTGCATTTCCTCGGTAGTGAGTTGGGTACTAGCTCGAAAAACAGCAAGTTGATTGCCTGCAAATTTGTGTTCAGCAAATACATCTACGATATAGAACGGTAATGGCATAGTTTTAAGTTGTGGGAATGTGCCAAAAGGTACACGATTAAGCCAAAAAAGGCAGCTAGCCTAGTGAAATTACGCCTTGGGGATAATCCATTTTGTGTCGCGAGAACTTTATAATAACCCTTGGTAAAAGTGTATTGCTAAATACAATCTTGAGATTTAACCTCATCACAAATAACCAAAAATGTTGATACTCGGACTTATGTGGGTCGCTTCATGGTTTAGTGGAATCCCGAGTTTTGGGACGAAGCTACTAGAAACGCCCAAATTTCTCACCCATGTTCTGTGTAACAGCCGCGCGTGCCATTCTACCGTGCTACCTTCTTCTTCGCTTCAACCGCTGGTACTCGGAACTTCACCAACTTCTTCTGTTACTTCTTCTGTCTCGCTCGATCGCTCAGAAACTTCCACTTCCCAAACCTGGTTGAGCACAGTCGAGACACTCGTCTTTAATTCAGAAATTGCTCCAAATCTCAATACGATTCATCCGGTAACGCAGTTTATCGATGCAATGCAGTCTGTGTTTGATCAGTTGCCAGTCGTGGCTGACTCGAAACAGATGGACAGAGCGATTGCGATCGTTGAAGTGGGCTATGACGGAGCGCTGCTCGGCGAAAATCCTCCTATTCTCCCGAAACTGGGATTTTGGCAATGTCCAACCTGGCAAATTGGCTCGTCTGATTCGATTGGAGGCTATCAAATCTGGCTCAAGGGCTGCCAAATTGCAACGGTTCGCGATCGTTCGACCGCAGAACTGTTTAGAAAAGAGTTACGTCGAATGATGACGACTCCGAATTTCGATGCTTCAAAGGTGCGGGCTGCAATGGAATTGGGTCAGCCAAGGTTGAAGTTCGGCGATCGCAGCCTCTTGACGATTACGGATCAGATTGCTGCCCAAACTGGTCGTCCAGCGGAAATGATCGCGATCGAATGGGCAAACAATCTCCGCATCGCACTGGGGCAACCTAGCTTGGCTTTAGCAGATGCCCAAGCCCAGATGTATGGATTAGAGCCAACCCAGCAGTTTATCGATGGCATGGCATCCTGGTATGGACCCTATTTTCACGGTCGCCAGACGGCAAATGGAGAAATTTTCGATCAAAACGATCTGACGGCGGCACATCCGACCTTGCCTTTGGGGACATTTCTCAAAGTGACGAATCAACTCAACGGCAAGAGCATTGTCGTGCGGGTCAACGATCGCGGTCCGTATTTTGACAATCGCGTTCTCGATTTGTCGAAGCGCGCTGCTGCCATCATCAATGGCGAAGAGCGGGGCGTTGTCCCGATCGAAG
This sequence comes from Leptolyngbya sp. GGD, assembly GCF_026735145.1. Taxonomy (NCBI): domain Bacteria; kingdom Bacillati; phylum Cyanobacteriota; class Cyanophyceae; order Leptolyngbyales; family Leptolyngbyaceae; genus Leptolyngbya; species Leptolyngbya sp. GGD. Next base: position 397,818 of record NZ_JAPQKE010000002.1, on the reverse strand, counting down.
CGGTAGTCATGCAGTCGGCGGTCGTCGCTCGGACTCCCATCAACAAACCCCCGCAGCAGGTGGCGCGCTTGGTGACAGGCTATTGATGCAAAATGATGTGGCGCTTGGTGTCGATAGAGAGCCAGCCAGCTTGTTTCAATTGACCGAGTAATCGAGTAACGGTCACACGAGTTGTGCCGATCGCGTTGGCTAATTGCTGATGCGTCAGGCGAATTGTGAATCGGGTGCCGCGTTGAGTCGGCTGCCCGATTTCATGCTGGAGCAGAATCAGTAACTGTTTCAGGCGTTCTTCAACGCGACGGCAGCCCGATAGCGCCAAAAAAGCTTCTGATTGTTGAAGTCGGCGGCTGAGGTGGCGAAACAGTCCTTGACAGAGTGCAGGAGAGCGTTCGACTTCTGCGATCGTCAAGGGCAGCAGATCGACATCGGTTAATGCGATCGCTTGATAGGGTGTAATCCAGGTCAGCGGTAATCCAAAGGGCATCGAAGGAGTCACGATACTGAGGAGTGCTTCATCGCCTGTTGGATGCAAGGTGTTGATCACGACCACACCGCGACAAGTCACCCAAATCTGATCAGGGCGCAATGGAATTCTCTGACCGCTTCGGAAGGGTTGAAGGGTTCGTTCTCGGTAAAGTTGTTCTAAAAGTCGTCTTGAATCGGGTAGCTCAATCTGTGGTGGTGCGAACGATTGAATCATGAACTCTGCTCCATCTTGAAAGCCCGCCATTCACTGTAGTCTTTGAAGATCAAGGGCAGGTAATCCCTGGGTTTGGATTGGGTTAAGATTTGCAGCACACTCCAAAACCGCGAAAGTCTTGCAGAGTTTTGCTAGGGCGACAATAATAGTCCTAATGCTTTGAAGGACGAGCCAGTGGCAGAGGAAAAACGATCTGATTCAGTAAACGAGCCAAATCATTATGCGTTGTTAGGGCTGCATCCTTCGACTTCGGTGCGGGAGATTCGTCAGGCGTATCGGGAACTGAGTAAGCTTTATCATCCGGATACGACGGAACTGCCGACCGCGATCGCAACGAGGAAGTTTCAGCGCTTAAATGAAGCATACGCGACCTTGAGCAATCCGGAGCGTCGTACAGCATACGATCGCGCAATTGGATATTCGCGGGTAGTTGTGGTGCGCCCTTTGCCGAGCCTGCACAAGCCGAATCAGCCTGAACCGAAGTCTTCAGCGTATTTGGATGCAACGGATCGACCTTTATCTCCGGGCGAATTGTTTGCGCTGTTTATTCTGGGTGTAACGTTTGTTGGATGTTTGATTTTGGCGATTATGATCGGCATTACTCGCGGTGATCAAGCATTTCAGCCACTCACGGCTCAGCATTTCACAGTGAAAGAAATTGTAGAAGAAGTGCAGCCAGTTCAAGAGACACCTGCACAAGAACTTTTACCCTCGCCGGAGACTGCATCTGAAAATTCTGCATTGAACTCTGCATTGACCACAGAGATTGAGCAAAAGACTGAGCCATCCAATCCGCCAGTGTCTTAGAGAACTTGGCTTTGAATTGAGGAATGAGCCAATCGTTGATAGAAATGAGATATACCCCAAATCCTTACAGGTGAAATTACTCTAGCTATGGCTTTACCTTCTGCCGACACTCCGCTTTACAATCATCCGCTGCCTGCGATCGAAGAATGGCTGTCTGATATGGGTTGCGAACAAGATAGCCAGGAACTTCACTGCTGGACGATCGAACGCCCAAAATGGCAGGCTGAACTGATGTTAGATGTCGATCAACTGAGCGTGCGATATCTCAACATTGAGGGGCGTGATATTCAGCGATCGTTCAAATATTCGCTCAGTCGTCAAGATGTTGAGGATGCGGTATTTGGTGGTCCTTAGGGCTTGAGTTTGCGCAGTCCTTGGAAGGCAGTTTGTCGCATCGATTTGGGCAAGAGCGACAGGGCTAAACCCGTATAGGCTTTAGAAATTGAAGCAAACTTGCCCGATCGCACCAAGTTTCGTCCGGTTTCGGTATCGCCGATTTCGATCAGACGCAATCCAAGCAGCAATTGAGTTTCAGCGAGCCGCGATCGCCGAATTTTCTCTAAACCTGAATCAGGGAATTCAAAATTGTTGAGATAGATAAGCTTGTCTTTGAGATAAGGAATGGCGCGATCGATGCCTTGCTGTTCCGCATGAACACGGTATTCCATGAGGCGTTGAGGTAAGTAGTATCCTTGCTTTCCCTCTAAGGCTAATCTGACGAACAAATCATTATCTTCGCAGTTTTGAATGTTGGGGCGCATGTAGTCTACCTCATGCAATGCTTGTGTTCTAAACAGCGTCGCTCCAATTTGAAAACTTTGTCTGACGAAGACCGTTGCTAATAGATTGTCAGGAATGCCTTCGGATAGTTCTGTTCTGCCCCATTTGTGAGAGTTCTGATCGCTAAAAGCATGGTCTCTCTGCCCTTTGGAATCGATGATCCAATGATCAGTTCCGACAAAATCTATCGTTGAAGTGCGATCGAGAATTTCACTTGTTTTCTCTAAGAACTCAGGTGTTAAGCGATCGTCATCGTCGAATTTAATAAAATACGTTCCGGTTGCGATTTCAAAGCCCGATCGCATGTTGTTACTTTTGCCAACATTGCGAGAATGCCGGATGTATCGAATTCGGGGGTCGTGATAGCGCGATAACACTTCTGGAGTGGCATCTTTTGAGCCATCGTCACAGATGATCAACTCCCAATCGGCAATCGTTTGTGCAAAAACACTGTCGATCGCATCCGGCAAAAGGTGGGCGCGATTATACGTGGGAATACAGATGCTAATTTTGGGCATATCGAAAGGGAGGTGGGTTCCCATTCAATATCGACAAGATTGGGGCGTGAATATCAGAGGGAGTGGGGACTTCCCATTCCCCTACTTCCCCACCTTAATAGGCAGTCGCAGACTTACGATGCTGAATCGCAGTCATTCCCGTCGTTTCGAGGACTTTGCCATTCTCGACAGTCGCGTACAGTAACCAATGATCGCCGCAGTCCATCCGGTTTTGGATTTTGCACTCTAGATAGGCGAGTGCATCGAGTAACACGACACAGCCGTTTGCCGCAGTTTCTGTACTTAATTCAGCAAAGCGATCTTCTCCGGGGGCAGTCATCTTGATGAAATTCCGTCTGACATTTCGACCTTCTCTCAGAATGTTCAGAACAAACGGCGTTTCAGCTTGATCGAGCACACCCTCAGCCCGACCTTTCGGAACCGCGATCGTCACACCAGGTGGTGTAAAAGTCGCTTGCGAAACCCAAGAAGTGAGAATTCCAAACGGCGTTTCTCCCTGATTTGCGGTAATGACGCATAATGACCCAATGACACGACCTAAAGCTTGCTCAGTACGATCGCTTTGAACTTCTGCAACAACTTGACGAGGCGCACGCGCTTTTTTCGCTTTCTTCAATGCCTGAGCGAATTCTGTCCCTGCCTTTTCACAGTGCTGTAAGTCTTCCTCAGTCGGCTTGAACTTGACGCGAATGGTGTCAAATCCAAAGGCAAATCCAGCATCTTGCAGTTTACTTTCAAGTAAGTCGATCGCTTCTCCACTCCAACCATACGACCCAAAAACGCCCGCAATCTTGGTCTTAGAGGCAGTAGAAAGGACTAAACCTAATGCAGTTTGCATTTGAGTGGGGGCATGTCCGCCGAGGGTTGGAGAGCCGATGACAAAGCCATCACATTGCTCGATCGCGGCTGTAATCTCTGCTGGATCAGCGAGTTCACAATTGATTGATTCGACGTTGATTTCAGTATCGGTTAAGCCTTTCGCGATCGCGTGAGCGACCGTTGCGGTATTGCCATAGGCGGAAGTGTAAAGCAGGGCGACGGAGAGTTCTTGAGTTTCTTGCTGCTCGCACCATTCTAGATATTCAAGTTTCAGGCGGCTTTGACTGTAGCGAACAATCGGGCCATGACCGACTCCATACCATTTGGGACGGAAGCGGGAAAGCTTGTCGATCGCATCTTCAACTTGTTTGGACTGAGCTGCATGTAGACAATCGAAGTAGTAATGTCGATCGTCATCGAGTTTTTTCCAGTTCTCATCGAAGATCGGATCATCGCAAACGTGAGCGCCAAAGAACTTGTCTGTATAGAGAATTCGAGTCGCTGGATCGTAGGTGCAGATTCCATCGACCCAGCGTGGAGTGGGTGTAAATGCAAACTGCAATTCATGCCCTTTTCCGAGATCGAGCACTTCTTCCCCTCGAACTGCGTAGAGGTTGAGTTCTTGATTGGGAAACGCCGCTTTCAGAGTATTGACCGCAGGTTTAGAGCACACGATCGTAATCTGTGGCGCAATTTCCAGCAGTCGCTTGATAGTCTCAATCCGATTGGAGTTCACGTGACCGAGAATCACGTAATCCAGCTTTTGAAAGTATTGATGATCGTGGAGTTCTTTCAGAAAAATATCGGTGAAGGATTCTCCGGGTGGATCAATCAGGGCACTTTTCTCAGCCTGAATGAGATAGCTATTCGCGGTTGTGCCTTTTTGTCGCGCGTATTCGACTTCAAACTTGAGACGATCCCAAGTGCGAGATCGTAAGACGCGCGTATTTTGGGCAATTTCGGCAACTTGGACATCTCGCGATCGAGGTTGAACCATAGGACAAATCAAGGGTTAGGGGGTAGGGAGTGGGGGGTAGGGAGTGGGGAGACGATAAGAATTTTTTGTTCTTTGAACCCTGAGGCGCAAACTAACTTACTCCCTACTCCCCACTCCCCACTAAAATTAATAGTGGTTTCCAACTTTCCGATGATGAACCGCTGTAAGCGAATCTGCTTTCGCAACTCGTCCAGCAGTCACGGTGCTGTAAACAATCCAGTGATCGCTACATTCCATTCGGCTGACGACTTCGCATTCCATGTATGCCAAGGCATCCGCAAGAATTGGTGAACCATTGGTCGCGGGATAGTTTGCGACATCAGCAAAGCGATCGGCTCCTGGGGCAAATCGCTTTAGGAAATGCTTCATTAAGGTCTGATACTTGCCCTCTTCGAGCGCATTCAGCACAAAGCGATCGCCGACATGCAGGAACGATTCAATTGCTCGATCTTTGGCAACCGCGATCGAGACTCCTAACGGCTCAGAACTCGCTTGAGCAACCCAAGAAGCCAACATCGCACTAGAGATGTCGCCCTTTTTCGCCGTGATGATGTACAAACCGCCGCTAATCCGACCGAGGGCTTTATCTAACTCGGTATCGAGCGCTTTCATCTGTTTGACGGTGCGATCGCGCGTTAGCCATTGTCCTAAGTCGGTTCCAGATTCTTCGCAAAGCTGATAAATTGCTTCGGTGGGTTCGACTTCAATCTTGATCGGCTCGAACTTCTCAGTTAATCCAATTTCACGGAACTGGTTGCGAATCGGGTAAACGGCTTCATCGTTTCCGCCCCCGACTTCAAATAATCCAAAGTTCTGTTTGGAGTTCGCCGCTGCCAGAATAGTTCCCAGTGCTGCCTGCGCGTTTTCTGCAATTTCGCCCACTTGAGGAGCCATGCCTAGCACGACCGCGCTGGATAATTCAACCAATTCCCGCACGTCTTGAGGTTCTGCAACTCGCAGATCCATCATTTCAACCGCAACGCCTGTTTTCGTGATTCCGGCTGCGATCGCTTGGGCAATGCGATCGCCATACCCATACCCGGAAACATAAAACAACCCAACGGTTGTGGTTGCTTTCGCTTGGCTCTGACTCCAATCTTTGTAGCGTCCAACTAATTCTGCAATGTTGTAGCGCAGCAGCGGGCCGTGACCAGTCGCGATCGTGGTGAATTCTGGCAATTCGCTGATGCGTTTGATGGCACCAAGTACCGATCGAGCATTCGGAGCCATCAAGCAATCGTAGTACAGACGAAATTCAGCTTCGAGAATTTCTAAATCTTCGTCGTAGGTGTGATCGTCGCAGAAGTGCATCCCAAATGCATCACAGGTAAAAAGCGTCTGGGTTTTGTGGTCGTAAGTAAAAATGGTGTCAGGCCAATGCAGATTCGGAGCAGAGACGAATTCGAGTTCGTGACCGTTGCCGAGATCTAAGCGATCGCCACTTTTAACAATCTTGCTCTTGAAAGACTGATGCACGAGTCCTTCTAAAAACTGAATCGCCACCTTTGCCCCAATCACCGTAATCTCAGGGTTGAGCGCTAAGACATCGCGGACTAAGCCGCTGTGATCCGGTTCAGTGTGGCTGATGATGAGATAATCAATTTCCTTCGGATCGATCAACTCATTCAGTGCGTCTAAATAGAGTTCTTGAAATTTGGCGTGAGAGGTATCAACGAGCGCGACTTTCTCACCTTTAATCAGAAAAGAGTTGTAGGTTGTACCGTTTTCGAGTGAGAATTCGATGTCGAAGCGATCGCGATCCCAGTCTAAACAGCGGATCGTCGTTGTCTCAGGAGCAATTTCAGCGATTTCAGTTGTGAGGCGCACTCTTGATCGAGCGGGGCGAGAAGCAGAAGCGACCATATACCAATCTCCCTACGAACAATATGTTAACGGTAAAACAATTTTCTTAATCTGTTTCAATTCTCTCTCGTTATAACTCAGTTTGTAAAGTTTTAATAAGCAAGGATACCTATAAATGAATCTAATCGATCGTGAATGGCTTGCGCTCAATATCGGCAATTCCCGGCTGCACTGGGCTGTATTCAAAAATGATCAGATTCAAGCAAAATGGGATACCCCGCATATTGTCGAGAAAACACAGGATTTATTGCCTTATTTTCCTTCTAATCGTATATCACATCTGATTAATTTTACTAATCAATCAAAGCCACGGAATGATATTGACTGCGAGCTATGGATCGCGTCTGTTGTTGCGAAGCAATCCAATTACTGGTCTGATTATCCTCAACTGTATTCAATTCAATTGCAAGATGTTCCGATTCAGCAGCTTTATCCAACTTTGGGTATCGATCGAGCTTTAGCGCTTTGGGGTGCAATTCAAGTTTATGGGAGTCCAGTGCTGGTAATCGATTGCGGGACAGCGCTGACCTTTACAGGGGCGAATGAGAACAATCAATTGGTTGGAGGTGCGATCGCGCCTGGCGTGCGGTTGCAATTTCAAGCGTTAGGAAATCACACAGCAGCATTACCTACGATCGAGCAAGTTGCAACGTTGCCGAATCGTTGGGCAACCAATACAGTTTGCGCGATCGAGAGTGGGATTTTGCACATTCTCTTAGCAGGTATCCGAGATTTTATTGCCGATTGGCATCGACAGGTGGGAGAAAGCGCGATCGTGTTAACGGGAGGAGATGCAAATTTGATTGCTCAATTCTTGGAGTTGGAACAGGTTCAGGTTGATTTAGATTTGGTGTTTTGGGGAATGCGATCGCTTCGGAATCATCAGAAAATGGTTTAGAGAATGCGGTCAGCTTTTTCGAGCGAAAACTCTGCATTGCCGCGATCTCTACTTACCATGCTCTATTGATCATGCCCTGGTCTATTAGGTCGCTTTAAGCATTGTTTCGACGATTTGTGCGGCTCGATTCAATCCATCAGTTTGTTTTAGCCTTGTAGCCATGTGTAAAGCCTTTTCCTGATAGCACTGATTGTGCAGCAGTTGATGAACTTTATCGGATACATCAATGCGACTAAAATTGCGTTTATTGATCTTTAACGCAACGCCCAAATCAACTAGCCGCGCGGCATTGTAATGCTGATCTCCGAAGAAAGGTAAGGCTAAAATTGGTTTGCCATAATAGAGAGACTCATGAATACTATTCATGCCGCAATGGCTGACAAAAACCACAACGTTAGGATGAGATAAAACTGCGGGTTGAGGGACAAAAGATTCAACTCGAACGGTAGAAAGTAACTTGGGCATAATTGATCGTTGGCTTTCCGGTAAAGACCATAGAACCTTAAGCCCAGTTTCCACTAACCCTTCTATGAGTGCTTTTGCTTGCCAAGCAGTGAGGGTTGCTAGGGTGCCAAAAGCCATGTAAATTACTCCAGTTCTGTCTGACTCTAACCACTCTCGCAGTGAATCGCCTACAGGTTTCTGACGACTTGAAAAAATCGGGCCAACCATATGAACTTTGGCCGGTAGTGGACGTTGTTGCTCAATACCAAATGAAGTTCCTACAATCATAGTTTGGTTGTCCCAAGGGCTGGGCAAATCTTTCTGGCTAGTACACTCCTGACGTACTTGATTCAACTTGAGCATTGTGGGCAAAAGGTAAAACGTTTCCAACCGTGGACTGAGAAAATTCAAGAACTTTTGCCATAGGTTCATCTGAGCAGGGTTATCAGTACCAAACTGCGGTTGATGGGAGCTGGGCTTGACCAAGTTACCCAAAAAACGAGTCTGAATTATGAATGGCAATTGCTGCTGGATTGCTAGATCTATCGCGGGTACCACTGCTCGATCGATCATTAGACAGTCCGGCTGATGCTCATACAGAAGTTTTTTAAGCGATTCATACATGGGACGGTAGAAAGTAATGACTCTTTCTAACATCAATTGGTTACTGCGCCAGGAACGAGGTTCCTGAGAGATTTTGTCCCAAAATTTGTTCTGCTGAGCAATGTATTCATCATCGCTGGTTACGGATTGAACTATCCAAGGAATAAACTGAATATTGTGATCGGTGACCCATGTCTTTGCCGCTGGATGAATCACAATGCTGACTGTGTAGCCTCTACGTGCAAGTTCTTCGGATAATGCTATGAGTTGGTTGGTGTGCCCCATGAGGGGTACCGAAATAGCCATAATATGATTTTTCATAGACAATATAGGCACGGGAGATCAGTGCAGAACTACGCGATTAGTAGGTAGTCTATCATCCGTATACGTTCTTTGATCTATCAGTGCTAGTGCAGTACCTCAAGACTAGCCATACCGTTGCTAGCAGAAATCCATTGTACTCTGCTGATAAACTCAAACCTGTAACCTTAACTGTTCACTTCAAACTACCTTAAGCTGATGCATCACAAAACGACTCTCGAACTATTTCTTCTACTTGAGGACTTGCGGCATAATGGTGAAGCTCAACAGCGGTGGATAGCTTTAGTATTCTCACCAAGACTCGATTCTGCCCGTTGCAGCGCAGTGTCGGAACTAGCTACATAGCGGTTCTTACCCGAGCGAGGTACATCCTCCAGCGCGAAATCCTTACTAGTAAGAGCTGGGTATACCTCATTAGTTCAAGAACCGCTATTACAAGCTATTACTGCGCACATTGATTAAATGGTTCACGAATGAAGTATAGTGCATCTCGACCTTGAACTTCGATTCCGCCGCGATTCCACGTTCCCCACCGAGTGACAAACTTCCTATTATTATCCTTTCTCTCAATTGCGACAGTAAAATTATTTCGTATTTCTTTGTAGCATCCCTCTAAATTGGTGAGCGTCAAATCCATAACCGGAGCATTAAATTTACCCAATCCCTTGTTAACAATAAAGAATCCTTCACTACCCCGTTCCATCATTAATACGGTTGGGCTATCGATTGTCTGTAAAACATTAGCCTTTACGTTACGGCCTTGGTTCTCTCTCTCATGCATGATCTGACGGAACTTGACTCCAGCAGGAATATAAGGAACTAAATTGTCTGGCCCAAATATTAATGGAGTGCCCTCCTGCCTAGCCAACACATAGGCTGTCGCTAGATAAGAATCTGTTTCATCATCGTAGGAATCTAAAGCGTCACTATTCAAACGTTTAATCTGGTCATGGTTTCGCCCAAATACTACGCTACGTGAATCATTAACGGCAAAGGGGACGCGCAGTGATCGCAGATCCCCACCAAGGGTAAATGCTTCTTTCATTGAGTTGTAGAGAACAAAGTCTTCTACAGCAGCAATGAAATTATAGTTGGTTGCACTCGTATCATTATCTTCAATTACCTCAAGATAATTCCATGCATGATTATTACTCGCTTGATTGATGTAGCTAATGTACTCTTGAACAACTTCTGGTGACATATGTTTAGCCGCATCAAACCGGAAGCCATCAATTCCCAAATCTAGCAACTTCTGCAAATGGGCTTTCTGAACCTCCTTAACAGTTGAATTGTCTTGGTTGAGATCAGGAAGAGCACCTCCCAACCAACAATTTACTTCCGTGTATCTGTTGCCATCATTGTAGTTGATGTTACACTGCTTGTGAAAGTAGGTCGATCCATTTTTCCTGACATCGCTAGCCATGGGATCGGGAAAGTCAGGAAAGTTAGTTAGAGAGCTATATTCATTCATGCTTGCCATGTGATTAAAAACCACGTCAGCAATCACCTTTATCTTACAGCTATGGGCCTTATTAGTTAGAGTTTTTAAGTCTTGCTCAGATCCTAATCCGTTAATCACTCTATAGCTAACAGGCTGGTAGCGCCCTGCCCATACATTTACAGCGGCATTTGGATCAGAATTAACGTTGTTAGGATTCGATTGTTGTGCGGGTGAGATTTGTATGTGGGAATATCCTTGATTAGCAAGCGTACAAACGAAGTCGTCAATCTCACTGTATTTTTGGTTAAATGCATGAAAGATCGCGATGGGCTGTTCTGCGGCAAATGCTTTGCTAGAAAAATCGAAAATCGTTAAAAATAGGAAGATGCAGCTAAACTTTTTAAAAGACATAGCTAAATGTTCTCCATTGGCTTTAGTTCAAATTCAGCAGGTTTCTCAAAATCACTGTTGCCGAGTCAGTCAAACTATTGTTTAGCCTGGCTCTTTACCGTCTAATTACCCGAACTTGGACAGCCCGAAAATAGTCGGCATAACATTCCTGTGGAGCGATTTAGGCTGTTGAGAGTCGGTACAACACCCTAGATTGGGAGTTAGAGCGACCGTTGCTGCCTAATTCCAGCTTTTGGAACATTAGATCGGCTAATTTTCCGCATAATACCCCTCGACAGCAAATTAGACGGAAAATTTAAGTATTTCTTCTCTAAGAAAGCAAGTTCTCGTCTGTCTGCGATCCAAGTTCATCTGACTAGGCCAAACAGTAACGATTTTGCTGTGTGGCGATGAAAGAACTATCAATGAAGCGAGGAAACTTTATTTGCTGCTCAAACAGAGCTGTGAACTAGCTGTAGAAGTTTTAGCTTGACTTCAAACTCCAGTTTGGAATAGTAAAAACAAACATCAAATTCAAGAAGAAGTTCCTCTGTCCCAAAACGAGGAAGTGTTGGGTCGCTTCATCCCTGCGAAAAGTCATTCGAGTGGCGGAAATTTTCTGAGTTCAGAGATCGCTTCAAAAGCATTGCTGAACTGCTACGATCGCTCACTATTTTGCTTTTGGAACTTACTTACTAATTGCATAGCAATAACAATCTCTTGGCTCTTCGGAAATATTCGGGTGAATGAACCATCGTTTCAAAACCCCTTCTCTCTGCATTCCAACTTTCTCCATCACTCGTGCCGATGCAGGATTTTCAACATCACAAAAAGCCCAGACTCGATAGATCTCATCCTGTGCTAATGTCCAATTCGTCAGTGCTTGCATCGCTTCTGTCATATACCCTTTACCCCATTCTGATCTTGCAAGAACGTATCCTAAATCTGCTTTGTACTGATTGATGCGAATTTCTGTCATCCCAATCAGTTGGGCATCTTGCTTGCAGATCAGTACATAAGGAAATGCAGAGTGATTCGCCCAAACCGAAATACATCGATCGATGAACTCATCGGTCTCTCTAATAGACTGATGAGATTGCCAACTCAGATACTTCGTTACCTCTGGGTCTTGTGCGTATTGCTCAAATATCAATCCTGCATCTTCAGGTATTGGCTGTCTCAAGCATAATCGCTTCGTTTCTAGAGTTTGTGGTGGTTTCATAGCACATTCCCAAGTTCCAGACTCAACTCACAGCTTACTAGATAGGCAAGGGCAGTGCAGACTCAACTCAGAATTTCAGCGCTAGGTTTCTCCAGTGTCGTCATAGAAAAGTGTGGAGCTTTTCTAGCTCTTGTACGATTTCGACTGCATGAGCAACTCCATCTTCAGCTTGAATCTTTGCTCCTAGATCGGCAGCACGTTGGCGCATTGCTGAATCACTCATAACCTGCTGAATTGCTTTTGCCAATCTTTCAGCAGTGAGGTCTTTACGAGGAATCGGTGCTGTCCCTATGCCTAATTCTGCAACGCGATGTCCCCAAAAAGGCTGATCACCAAAGAACGGAATCACAATGGTCGGTATCCCTGCTCTGAGTCCCGCGGCTGTTGTCCCTGCACCCCCATGATGAACCACAGCCGCGACACGTGGAAAAAGCCAAGAATGGGGGATTGAATCCACCATAAAAACTGTATCTGGCAAATCACGCTTACTCAGACCCCGCCAACCCGATTGCAAGATAGCACGTTGTCCCGTAAGTGAGATCGCTTGTAAGACTAGATCTGCTGTTTTTTCTGGATTTCGACTCACCATACTCCCAAATCCAATAAACACAGGGGGAGAACCACTTTGTAGAAACTCTAGTAAAGCGGGAGATGGAGACCAATTGGGAGGCTCATCTAAGAACCAATAGCCAGTCATATGAGTATTCTGCCAATCCGAGGGTTTCGCAATCACAGATGGACTTAACCCATACAGGATGGGATAACGCTGAAGATGAACCGAATGATAATCTCCCCAAAATGGGGCAGCGGGCAACTCTAGCACTTGTTGTCGTGCTAATCCATCCCCTGTCCGCGCTCCCTGCCACATGATCTGTCGAAAGACATGATGCGACAGTCGATTGACAGTTCCGCCAAATTTAGCAATAGATTGAGGAAACAAAACAGCGGGAAAGGCTTGAGTCGGCGTAAAAGGAAAGATGTATGCCTGAAGCAACGGGATCTTCAGCTTCTCAGCAAGGGAAACACCGAGGAAGAGTCCGCCTACGCCTGCAACTAGCAGATCCATTCCCTGAGCCGCGACCAATCCGCCCTCTGCCCAATTGATCGCGGCTCGTTGAGAAGCTTTCGCTGTACGTGCATTAATTGCCAGAAAATTTCCGGTTTCTAGCAACTGACGGTTCGCGGGGTCTTCTAGAAAAGCTTGGACGTTTCCCTTAAGCGGATAGAACTCTAGCTCATATGAATTGACTAACGATTCAAAGTTTTCATGCGTGGCAAGTCGAACGCTGTGTCCTGCGGTTTTCAGCCCCTTGCCCAAAGCAACGTAGGGCTGAACATCGCCTCGACTTCCCATCGCCATAATCATAATTCGCATCATTGACTCTCTCTTTTCATTGCTTGCTGTAGAACTTGCTTGTAAAATGTGAGTAATTACTCATAATTTTATGGGCGATCGCACTCCTCTGACAACTCGCATTTCGAGAAGCCCTACCGATGTCTCCTAAGCCTCCTGCAACCCCACGTAAACAACCCAAACAAGAGCGATCGCAAGTCACTGTTGAAGCGATTCTCTCGGCAACGGCTCACATTTTGACGGAAAACGGGTATAACCAACTGACGACGAATCGGGTGGCTGAACGGGCTGGTGTGAGTATCGGCTCGCTGTACCAATACTTTCCGAATAAGGAAGCTTTAATTTTTGCTTTAGCGGAGCAGCATGCTAATGAAATGGTGCAATTAGCAAAGCAGCATTTAGAAGGACTCAGCGATCGCACAATTCCAGAGGTGCTGCGACAAATTATTAAAGCAGCATTGGCGGCTCATGCTGTGAATCCTAAGCTTCATCGCGTTTTGCATGAACAGATTCCCCATAGTGAAGTGATGAAACGCTTAGATCAGGCAAAGATAGAAAATCTGCTGCAATCCTTTCTCGCACAACGCTCTGATCAGCTTCGACCCAAGAATCTAGAGTTAGCAGTTTTCATGGTTGAGCGCACGATCCGAGCTTTGATTCATGGGGCGATGATCGATCATCCTGAGTTGCTCAAGACTGGGGAATTGGAACAAGAACTAACGCTGATGTTGTCAGCATATTTAGTCAAAAAGTGACCAGAGTAGATTCAAGAGTTGCTTCAACAGATGGCTTTTAACATAAAAGTATTGGGCAGTCATTTTCTGCTATTTAATCCCAATCACCATCGAATCTGGGCCAACTAAATGCTCAATCCGGATCTGAGAAAAACCAGCTTCTTTCATCCATCCAGAGCAGTCAGCACCTGTGTAGTCGAAGCCTCCCGGTGTCTCGATTAGCATGTTCAGGCTCATCATCAAACCAAAGGCATTCTTTGAGCGATCGTCATCAATGAGTGCTTCATATACGACGAGAGCACCTCCAGATGGAACAGCATCGAATGCTTTTGCAATCAGCATTTTCTTCGTCGGTAGATCCCAGTCGTGCAGAATATGCCCCATCAGTACTACGTCAGCTTTGGGCAGATCGTGCTGGAAAAAATCACCTGGCACAAACGACAGACGGTCTGCTACCCCTGATGTCGTGCTGTACTCTTCAAAGAAAGGAGCAACCTGGGGCAAGTCGAATCCGAAACCCTGTAAATGCGGGTTTGCTTTTGCGATCTGAACTGCTAAATCACCTTGGGCTGTGCCTACATCTACGAAGGTGCGGTAGTCTTTCCAGGGAAAGCGTTGTGCGATCGCTACATTGGAACCCCGGCTCACTCCTGTCATCGCAGAAAGAAATTCCTTCAAGCGGTCTGGGTCGGCATAGAGGGTTTCAAACAGGCTAGGATTACCTGTCCGATATTCGTTTTGCGGTTGCCCAGTGCGAAGGGCGTCAGTTAGATGACCCCAGAAGGGATACAAGCGGTGATTCGCCATCTCTAGTATCCCTCCGACGTAGGATGGCTTGGTTCGATCGAGGAATAGATTAGTCTCGATCGTATTCGAGTAGAGATCGCCTGTGCGTTCCAGGAAGCCAAGCGCGACTAACGCATCGAGGAAGTCACGCGCCGAGCGTGGGTGCAACCCTACCAGATCTCTGATTACGTCAAATGGCTTGGCACCATCTGCCAGTTTAGTAAATAGGTCGATTTCGATAGCACTCAACAGCGTCTTTGATGCCCAGAAAGCTAGCCCTGTTTGCAAGATTTTCTCTGGACTTGGTTGTTCACTCATGCTGTTCTCCTAAAACCCAAAAGTCGCGCTCAGATATTATTTTTGTTTACTATTTACGATAGATTTACCCAACTTGTACAGACGAACGATTGTTCCGAATCATACCTTTCGACAGCCGATTAGACAGACAATTTAAGGATTTCTTCTCGAAGCGCTTAGCGCTCAAAAAAGTTCGTCTGTCTCAGAATGAATGAAATATTGGGGAGCTTCATCCCTGCAACAAGTCATGCGATCGGCGGAAGTTTAGCGCTCTCACAAAAAACTAGTAGATTGCTAAGATTGCCTCTCGCTTACTAACAAAAGCACTCCAAGTCTTTCAAAGACTTGGAGTGCTTATCTTATGAACTAACCTAATTACGAACTAGCCCATTCGAGATCGATAGTCCTCATACCCAAACGTTCGCCACAATTCAAACGAACCATCTTGTTTGAGACAACCGATCGATGGATGCGTTACCCCGTTAAACATTGTTGTTTTAACCATGGTGTAGTGCATCATGTCCTGGAACAATAAGCGATCGCCAACCTCTAAAGGTCGATCAAACTGATAATCTCCCAAGAAATCTCCAGCCAAACAGCTAGCACCACCTAAGCGATACCCAGTTTGACCTTCTGGCAACACAGAGGCTCCAGTAATCTCTGGCTGATAAGGCATCTCTAAGCAATCTGGCATATGTGCTGTGAATGAAACATCTAACATCACATGCGTCATGTTCGGCATTGGAATCAGATCCAAGACTGAGCTTAGTAAAAAGCCTGTCTGCCAAGCGATCGCTGAACCCGGCTCTAGCATCAATTGCAAGTTCGGATACTTCTCATGGAAAGCTTTCAGAACTGCGATCGCATGATCGACATCGTAGGTTTCATGCGTCATCAGATGTCCGCCCCCAAGATTGAGCCATTTCAACTGAGGCAGTAAATGACCATAGTGTTCCTCAATGTTGAGCAGCGTTTTCTCCAAAGCAAACGAATCACTTTCACAGAGGTTATGCGAGAGAAACCCCTCAATTCCATCCGGTAAGCGATCTCCCAATTGCTCAGGTAGTACCCCCAAGCGTGATCCTGGCACACAAGGATTGTAGAGCGCAGTTTTCACAGGAGAAAAGAGCGGATTGATCCGAATCCCGATCGAAGCATTGCGCGGGAATTTGAGCGATCGCTCCCACTGACTCAAAGAATTGAACGTCAAATGCGAAGCAGACGCGAGTAACTCCGGTAAGTCCTCGTCCCGATAAGCAGGCGAGTACACACACAGCGCACCCCCGAAAAACTCCGATGCCAGTTGCGCTTCCCACAGTGAACTTGCAGACGCTCCATATAGACTTTCGCGAATCATCGGAAAGCTATGAAACAAGGCAAAGCCTTTCAGCGCCAGTAACACTTTCACAGGCGCATCTCGTTGAACCCGCTCGAAAATTTGCAGGTTGCGTCTCAGCTTTGCCTCTTCCAGCACAAAGCAGGGCGAAGGAATATTCGCCAAGACCTCATTGACTTGTTCCATCAGTTAGATCGCCTCAAAGGGAGAAGGTTGACCGATGACTTCATGCCAAGGCAGCCCCATGTCACCCAACTTTGCTAAGAATGGATCAGGATCAAGCTGTTCAACGTTGAACACACCTGGTTTTTGCCAAGTTCCATTCGCGACCATCAGAGCGCCTAGTGCAGCCGGAACGCCTGTGGTATAGGAGATTGCTTGTGCCCCGACTTCTTGATAAGCCGCAGCATGATCGCAATTGTTGTAGATGTAGTAGGTCTTTTCTTGACCATCTTTGATGCCGCGAATGTGACATCCGATCGAGGTTTGCCCAGTGTAAGTTGCTGCTAGAGAAGCCGGATCAGGAAGCAGCTTCTTCAACATTTTCAGAGGCACAACGGGTGTCCCTTCATAGTCGATCGGATCAATTCGGGTTAATCCGAGCGTTTCTAGCACCTGAAGGTAGTTGATATAGCTCTGTGAAAAGGTCATCCAGAACCGTGCTCGCTTCAAAGTCGGAATGTGCTTCACCAGCGATTCGAGTTCTTCGTGATAGAGCAAGTAAGATTCGCGATCGCCGATATGGGGATAATCAACAGGGCGATGAATTGATAAAGGCGGAACCGTGATCCATGCGCCTTTTTCAAAATAGCGTCCCGGCTGAGTAATCTCGCGAATATTAATCTCTGGGTTGAAATTCGTTGCAAATGCTCTGCCATGGCTACCGGCATTGCAATCGACGATATCTAGCTCGTGAATCTCATCAAAATGATGTTTCAGAGCGTGAGCAGTAAAAATGCCGGTCACACCTGGATCAAAGCCACAGCCTAGAATCGCAGTTAGTCCGGCATCATAAAAGCGGTCTTGATAAGCCCACTGCCAGCTATACTCGAATTTCGGATTGTCTGGAGGCTCGTAATTCGCCGTGTCAAGATAATGCACACCTGCATTCAGGCAAGCATCCATCAACGCCAGATCTTGATAGGGCAATGCCACATTCACCAAGACATCTGGACGGAACGACTTCAAAAGAGCCACAGTTTGAGAGACATCATCCGCATCGACTTGCGCGGTTTGGACATGCCTACTGGAAATACTTTCTGCAATCTGGTTACACCTTTCTACCGTTCGGCTGGTAAGCAGAATTTCCTCGAATTCTTCCAGTGCAGCAAGTTTGTGAGCCACTACTCTGCCAACCCCGCCTGCGCCAACGACCATCACTCGTGCCATTTTTTCTCCTTTGCGCTTCGTTTAGAAGTCCGCGATTATCGATCCCCTAGATACTTCTAGATTTTCTGGACACATCATTATGACACGGGATCTTGTTCGTCGTTATGTATCAACAACACAATCTGGAAATTTCATTCAATCCACTGATAGGCGCGTTGAAATCGATCGCAATTCGTCTGGAATTTCACTGACTTCTGGAAATTCCAACAGCGTCTCAGACAATCCTAAGTATCCGGATTCTGCGAACGATAACAGCATTCGTTGTAATGCAAACCAAACTTCCGGCTCAAATTCCCAGTCGCGTCCTCGTTTGGCTCGACCTGCGATCGACTTTAATGCCCAAAAGTAACTATTCCGGACGATTGACCCACCTTTTTTGAAGGGCGGGACATCTTCGTGATGCAGATACAAAATATCCGACTCAATTCTTGCTCTCATCTGTCTTGAATCCAAAAGAAATTCCCCTAATGCACACACATTAGGGGAACCTAAATTTTAGCGAATCAAATTAATAGCGCTGCGAGAATCCACCGCTACGACCGCCACGACCGCCGCCACTGCGACCACCGCCGCCGCTACCCGATTCTTCACGGGGCTTCGCCTTGTTGACGCGCATGTCGCGACCCATCCATTCCGCACCATCGAGTGCCTCGATCGCTGCGTCCTCTTCGGCATCCGAAGACATTTCGACAAACCCGAACCCACGCATCCGTCCAGTTTCACGATCAACGGGAAGCTGAACGCGCTTAACAGATCCGTATTCTGCGAAGATCTCAGTTAAATCCTCGCGTGTAACCTCATAGGACAGGTTACCTACATAAATCGACATTGAAAGAATTCTCCAGAACCAGAAATGAACGAGGCAATCGTATCGGAGGGTGTGCCTGCTTTAGCGCTAACAAACTTGCAAGTTTTAATGGAAAACGAACGAGTCACTGTCTAGGAAAAACAAACTGAATCAGCCGAGCTAAATACCTCTCATTACTCACTGTAACACGAATCTTTATTGCAGACCGTTTGATTCAATTACACTTGAGAAGTTTCGATGTTGTCGCGGAGATGGCTATGGCTGTTGCATCTTATGGGGCGTGGAAGTCCCCGATTAGCTCAGATTTGATTGTGGCGGGCGCGATTGGGCTAGGTCAAATCAAGCTCGATGGAAAAACAATCTATTGGAGCGAATCGCGCCCGACCGAGGGCGGAAGGAATGTGATTATTCGACGTTCAGAGAACGGTCAGACAGTCGAGGTCACACCTACTGCGTTTAACGCTCGTACCCGAGTGCATGAATATGGAGGTGGGGCGTTCACAATCATTGATGAGACAGTTTATTTCTCAAATTTTGCTGACCAGCGCTTGTATCAGCAGAGGGTTGGAGAGGAACCGATCGCGTTAACTCCCGAAGCTGCGATTCGCTACGCAGATGTGATTTTAGACAAAAAACGCGATCGCTTAATTTGCATTCGAGAGGATCATCAAAATGCAGATCGAGAAGCAGAAAATACGATCGCGAGCATCTCTCTCAAGGATCACTCTCAAACTACCTTAGTCGCTGGATCTGATTTCTACATGTTTCCTCGATTAAGTCCGGACGGATCTCGATTGAGTTGGATTTGCTGGCATCATCCTGACATGCCTTGGGATGGAACCGAGTTATGGACAGCCAAAATTCAAGAGGATGGCACATTAGCAACGCCTGAAAAAATTGCAGGGGGACGAGAAGAAGCGATTTTTCAGCCGGAATGGTCGCCGGATGGAAATCTGATTTTCGTCAGCGATCGTACAGGCTGGTGGAATTTTTACCGCTGGAATCCAACGACTCAAACTGTAGAAGCCCTGTGCGAAAAAGCTGCTGAATTTGGATTGCCGCTTTGGGTGTTTGGCATGTCTACCTATGGATTTGCAGGCAACAACATTATTTGTGCTTATACCGAGAATGGGATGAGCAGATTGGCGAGTCTGGATCTCAACACACTTGAGCTTAAAAATCTTGAATCTCCCTATACCAGCATTGCAGGTGTTCAGGTTTGTCCAGATCATGCGGTTTTTGTTGGCGGATCATCGACTGCACCGAGCGCGATCGTCAAATACGATTTCAACACTCAACAGTTTGAAACTCTCAGACGAGCCAGTGAACTCAGGATTGATCCAGGCTATTTGTCCATTCCAGAAGCGATCGAGTTTCCCACGGAGAACAATCTCACGGCTCATGCGCTTTACTATGCGCCGAAGAACAAAGACTTTCAAGCTCCCGAAGGCGAGCTTCCTCCGATGTTAGTTAAAAGTCATGGAGGCCCAACGGCTGCAACTTCTGCTTCATTCAACTTGGGCATTCAGTACTGGACGAGCCGTGGGTTTGCTGTCCTTGATGTGAACTATGGAGGCAGTACTGGATATGGTCGAGCCTATCGAGAAAGACTCAAAGGGACTTGGGGAATTGTCGATGTGGCTGACTGTGCAAATGGAGCAAAGTATCTCGCAGAACAAGGAAAAGTTGATGGAGATCGCTTAGTAATTGCAGGGGGAAGTGCAGGCGGTTATACAACGCTGTGTGCTCTAACTTTCCGCAATACTTTCAAAGCAGGTGCAAGTTACTATGGCGTAAGCGATCTCAAAGCGCTTGCAGAAGATACGCACAAATTTGAATCACGGTATTTAGATGGCTTAATTGGAGCATATCCAGAACGGGCTGATTTGTATCACGATCGCTCTCCGATCACTGCTGTCGATCGCTTGTCTTGCCCAGTCATCTTTTTCCAAGGTGACGAAGATCGGATTGTGCCGCCAAATCAAGCTGAAATGATGGTCGATGCTTTGAAAGCGAAAGGCTTACCTGTTGCGTATGTTCTATTTGAAGGAGAACAACATGGATTCCGCAAAGCAGAGAATATCAAACGCGCATTAGATGGCGAGTTTTACTTCTATTCGCGAGTATTTGGCTATACGCCTGCGGATACGATCGAACCTGTTGCAATTCACAACCTCTAAAGTTCAACGTTTCCAAGCCTTAGATGGATTGCACCCTGATTTCAAACTGAAATGAGGTTCTACTGATCAAGTAGAACCTCAAAACGTCTTAGCGGAGACAAATGAATACCGAGTCAGCTTTCAAAGTGAACAGATTGACTGAACACGCCAAACTCTAAAATCCGAAAATTGTACTAGCTAGCACAGATAGGCTTATTGTTCGCATTCAAGCGAATCTTACCTTCTGACCCACCCACCATAAACGGTGCAGTCTGATCATCAACCACACGCACGAATGCAGGCTTATCTTTCAGGCAAGCACTCACGGCTGCGCCCCAAGCTGGCAAATCTTTCGCCATTTTATCAGTAATCGGGGTATCGCTAGTAACACTCGCTTCCTGAACAACAGCAATTTGGATCGGTAAGGTAAACTTCGCTGCTGTGTTAGCACTCTCAGGTAAAGTCACTTGCTGCACACCCGTGATCGTTTCGCTTTCTAGCACAGTTGTCGTTGCCATGGGTTGCGTGCTAGGAGTTGAAGACTGTTCAGCCGGAGCAGTTGGCTGAGTAGGCGTAGTTGTCGATTCCGGTGTGGTCGAAGGGGTAGTGGGAACCGTGGTATCCGGTGTGGTCGAAGGGATAGTGGGAACCGTAGTATCCGGTGTAGTTGTCGATTCCGGTGTGGTCGAAGGCGTACTCGGAGTCATCGGAGCGCTTGTTGGAGAAGCAGGCGTTGTCGATGAATCAGGAGCAGGCGTTGTTGTATCCGGAGTCGAAGGCGTTGTCGTTGCGCCAGGAGTCGAGGGAATTGAAGTTGGGCTGACAGGTGTGGTCGCGGGGGTTGCAGATTCAGCAGGCTTCTCGACTGTGGGTAGCGTCGGCTTACTCTCAGATGGCTTCTCTGTTGTTGGCATCGTTGGCATGGAGGTCGGAGTCGATGCAGGAGTCATCGTCGAAGGAGCCGAGGTCGGCATAACTGGGGTTGAACCTGGATTAGCAGGAGTGGTACTGATTGACGGCATCGAAGGCATTTCCGGCTTTGCGATCGGAGTCATTGAAGGCGTGCTGGTCTGGTTTACCGTAGGAGTTGCAGACTCAGTGTTAGAAGGCTTCTTCACCGATTCAGCGATCGTTGGAACCGCATACCCTGCTAAGACAGCAGCAGCTATACCAAAAGCAGCAATCTGTTTCCGTTTGCTCACGTTAGATCTCCGAAATTTGCTAGAGGGGCTAAATCTTCTTTCGTATTCAGGACGCACCTGGATGATTCACACAGCTGACATCTAGAGGTCGAGCAATGTCCGCATGAATTGGAAAGCGGCAGACTAAGCGAACCGTACCGAAGGATGTGTAAATGGCTCAACCAATCGGGAGACAGATAATAGATTGGCACAGGGTTAGGATACAAAGATGCAAAATCAAGGTCTTAAAGGCGAAATTCGGCGCTAAAGTAGGCTGTGCAGTAGGCTCAGTAGTGTGTTGAGGGAATCGAGCATGCAAGACCCGTATTATCGGCTAGCGCCTTTCATTCAGGAGTATATTTACTCACAAGGTTGGAGCAGTTTACGCCCAATTCAAGCAGAAGCATGTCGAGTTTTATTCGATACCGATCAGCATCTTCTAATCGCCGCAGGTACAGCATCCGGGAAAACTGAGGCTGCATTTCTTCCAGCGTTGACGTTACTGCATGAAAATCCATCTCGCAGCGTTGGTGCAATTTACATTAGTCCGATTAAAGCTTTGATCAATGATCAGTTCGATCGATTAACGGATCTCTTACGGTTCGCGGATTTACCTGTGTGGGCATGGCATGGAGATGTGTCTCAAAGCCGGAAGAAAAAGCTACTGGCAAATCCGCGTGGCATTCTGCAAATTACGCCTGAATCCTTGGAGAGTTTGCTGATCAATAAAAGTTCTGACATCGATCGTATATTTGGCGACCTTCGGTTTGTGATTATTGACGAAGTTCACGCATTCATTGGCAGCGATCGCGGTTGCCAAATCTTGTGTCAACTTTCGCGCCTTGCGAAGCTGACAGGTAACCAACCGCGTCGAATTGGACTGTCTGCAACTCTGGGCGATTATTCTTTAGCAGAAGCGTGGCTGCGGGCAGACACTTCTCCATCTGTCACCACCCCAAAAATTGAAGGAGCCGCGAGAAAAATTCAGTTGTCGATCGAACATTTCTATGATCCGGGTTTAGTTGTCCGGGCAAAAGGAGATACCCGCGATCGCGTCTTTAATCCCTATCATTTGTATTTGTTTCAACAGACAGAAGGACGCAAGAGCCTGATTTTTGCGAATGGGCGGACTGCAACCGAAGAAGCGATCGCGGCATTGCGAGAAATTGCCCAGGCGAAAGGCGCACCGGATATTTATCACGTTCATCACGGCAGTATCTCGGCAGCATTGCGAGAGACGGCTGAAGAAGCCATGCGGGATGAGGAGAAGCTCGCTGTGACAGCAGCAACCGTGACGTTTGAAATGGGAATTGATTTAGGACATCTCGATCGCGTGCTGCAACTGGAAGCACCTGCTTCGGTTGCTAGCTTTCTGCAACGCTTGGGTCGATCAGGGCGAAGAGGCGATACCGCCGAGATGCGATTTGTCTGTGCAGAAGACAAACCGACCGGCGAGGAGATTTTACCTGAGCAGATTCCCTGGCAGTTATTACAAGCGATCGCGATTATTCAACTTTACATTGAGGAAAAATGGATTGAACCTGCACGGGAAATGCAGTATCCATTCAGCTTGCTCTATCACCAAACAATGAGTACGTTGGCAGCGCTAGGAGAATTGTCGCCAAGTGCGATCGCGCAAAATGTTCTCAAATTGCCCCCCTTTCAGTCGGTGACTCAAGATGATTTTCGCTTGTTCTTACGGCATTTAATCGACATTGATCATTTAGAACAAACCCCGACTGGAGGCTTGATCATTGGCATTACAGCCGAAAAAATCATTAATAATTTCAAGTTCTATGCAATTTTCCCGGATACCGAGGAGTATCTCGTTAAGCATGATGGCAAAGCAGTTGGCAGTATCATCGTTCCGCCAATGGAGGGAGATCGCTTTTCGCTAGCAGGCAAAACCTGGGAAGTGATCGAGGTCAATGCAAAGAAAAAAACGATCGTTGTGATTCCTAGTACAAAATCCGTGACTTCTAGCTCATGGCGCGGCAGTATGGGCGAGATTCATACTCGAGTGTTGCGGCGCATGAGAAAAGTGCTGCAAGAGACAACGATGTATCCTTATTTGCAACCCGGTGCGAAACGGCGACTCCAAGAAGCAAGAGAGCTAGCGCAATACAAAGGCTTTTTACATCAGCCGATTCAATTGATTGAAGAGGATGTTTGCTGTATTCTGCCCTGGATGGGAACGATTCCATTTCGGACCTTGGAGCGATTTTTGCGGTTTTACGCGAAAGATGCTTTGGGACTGAAAAGTATTAAAGGGCGATCGCCTTATTTTCTAATCGTTCGATTGGGAAAATGCAAGCTAGAGACTTTGGATCACGAGATTCGATCGTTAGCCAATCGCCGCTTAGAAGCGAATATGCTCCTGCCTGATGATGAGATTCCAAAGCTGCAAAAGTTTGATCCTTACATTCCATCAGAATTGCTCAGAAAAAGCTTCATGAGCGATTATTTGGATCTAGAAGAACTCACGACGGCGATCGCCAAGTGGTAATACTCAATTTCACCAAAGCAGAGTTGAAGATGAAAGCCCTTAAGCGGAAAATCTGTCATCGTTTAACTTGGGTTAACTTGCCAACTTTTGCGGCGCAGTTCCCAGAGCTTCCTCTTCACTCTCAAAAATCTCAAATACTGAATCCATCATCGTGACTTCAAAGACCAGTTTTGCCTCTGGATGCACATTGCAGAGCTTAAAGCTGCCGCGTGCTTTATCTGCATCCCGCATCCCTGCTACTAGCGAAGTCAGCCCAGAACTATCAATAAAATTTACCTGACCTAAGTTGACAATAATATGATTTGTTTGTTTCGCAATACAGTCCTGTAGCTTGGTGCGGAACTGCCACGCTGTTGTGATATCTAAGCGCCCGCTCGGATTAAATACGACGATCGTATTGCCATCCGGGGTACTAAATACTCTTTGCTCCATGAGGATCGACTTCTGCTCCATATTAATCAGGACTTGCTTCGTGCAAGCGATTGGGGGGATTCTCTAGGTCAGTTATGCCCAAATCAGGGAAAATGCTAACACCATTACCTTCTGCAAAAAGAGGGAAGCGCTAGAAAAACGCTTCCCTCGACATGCAAGGCTTAACAAATGGATGTTAATGGCTAATCACCATTAAGCTGAGTGTGCCCCGTTTTGTGACCAATTGATCCAATCTTGTGGCTTCAAGAAAATGTCATACAACCGAGCTTCTGGACTTCCAGCTTCTGGTTCATACCCATATTCCCACCGCACCATCGGAGGCAGTGACATCAGAATCGATTCTGTGCGTCCATTGGTCTGTAAGCCAAAAATTGTGCCGCGATCGTAGACCAGATTAAACTCGACGTACCGTCCCCGGCGATAGAGTTGGAACTGGCGTTCGCGATCTCCATATTCGGTATTTTTGCGTTTTTCAGCGATCGGCGTATATGCAGGCAGAAACGCATTTCCGCAAGATTGAATAAACGCAAACAGATCTTCCCAAGTCCGACCTTGCACTGCACCCACTTGTTGACTGTATTGTGCGGCAGGAGTGTCCATTTGCGAACCTGGATAGAAAATCGGATACAAAACGCCTTGAGTGTCCTGATAGTCAAAGAAGATACCGCCAACTCCACGAGTTTCATTGCGGTGCTTCAAATAGAAGTACTCATCACACCAGAGTTTGAAGGTGGGATAGTATTCGGGATGATGCTGGTCACATGCTTGTTTTAGTGTTTGATGAAAATGGATAACATCTTCTTCAAAGGGATAGTAAGGCGTTAAATCAATACCACCGCCAAACCACCAAACGGGACCTGCTTCAAAGTAACGATAGTTCAGATGCACGGTTGGAATGTAAGGATTCCGGGGATGCAGTACCATCGAAGTCCCCGTCGCATAGAAGCTATGACCTTTCGCTTCAGGACGTTGTACCAAAATCGAGGGTGGCAAATCCTTGCCCCAAACTTCGGAAAAATTGACTCCGCCTTGTTCAAACACACGACCTTCGCGCATGACTCGCGATCGCCCGCCACCGCCTTCGGGTCTCGTCCAACTATCTTCGCGAAACGTCGCTTCACCATCAACGGCTTCTAAGCCTTTACAAACTTGATCCTGGAAAGATTTCATCCATTGGCTCACCCGCTCTCTTGAATCTTGAGGCGGTAGCGCTTGAGTCGTTTCGGTCTTGTCGGAAGTGGAGAAGGCAGTCATAAACGTCGGTTCCTGGAACGAATCGCTTTACTATCGGTGAAGAAGTTTAAAGGTTCCGTTAGGTTCGAGCAGCAGGATTGCTCAATCTAGACGGTTCAATTAGACTATCGCGAAACGGTTCCTGTCTAAACAGTTGAGCCGATTTACAAGGTGCGAATCGCGCATCCTGTGCGGAAAGTAGAGATCGTAAATGTTTATAACGTTCTGTGACTTCTGCCCCAAGAAGTCGGTCAGCATCTTGAGAAGGATGACGATCGGGGACTCAATTTGGCTAAGATCAATCACCCCGGCTTTAGCGTACAGGTTCGCCTTAGAGGAGATGAATATTATGCTGAACTTTCCTTGGACATTCTTCTACCGCAAGCGGCGACGTGTCGAAATGACATTAGCGCGATCGTACCAAGCGATTAGTTCAGCCTCGGTCGATGATCTCTGGAAAAAAGTCATCGATTTAGCGGATGTCTCGTGGCATCCGATGATTTCGCACACGAATGTTCCGCGAGGGCAGGTGGCAAAGCCGGGATTGATTTATGAAGCGGTGACGCGATTGGGACCGTTTCCGATTCGGATTTTTGTCGAGCGGGTTGATCCGCGGGAATTGTTGAGTGTGAGAATTATGGCAATTCCTGGGCTTGAGGAACGGATTCAGTACGAAGTGAAATCAACCGTTTCGGGCACGAGTATTGCGTATTCGGTGACATTGCAGGGGTGGTTGTCGCCATTGATTTGGTCAATTATTAAGCCCTATGCGGCACGAGTGGCTGAGGATTTGGCACATGCGGCGGAACAACCGGAATTACCGCGATCGAATCAACGCAGTTGTTTAGACTTCTAACGAGATCCGTAGAACGGTAAGATCGAATCAAACCCTGACTCGATCTCTCCATGCTAGAAACTCTTAGTGCAGAATCCGTTTTAGAAGTGCTTAAACCAGTTCAAGACCCTGAACTCCAAAAAAGTTTGGTGGCGTTGAACATGATTCGCAATGTGTCGATCGACGATGGCAATGTTCGATTTACATTGGTCTTGACGACTCCTGCCTGTCCGTTACGTCAGTTTATTGTCGAAGACTGTGAGCGGGCGATTAAAACTTTACCCGGTGTGACATCCGTCGAAGTCGAAGTGACCGCTGAGACACCGCAGCAAAAATCTTTACCCGATCGTACTGGGATCGAGGGTGTGAAAAATATTATTGCGATTTCCAGTGGTAAAGGTGGCGTTGGGAAAAGCTCAGTTGCCGTTAACGTTGCAGTGGCATTGGCGCAAGCTGGCGCTAAAGTCGGGTTAATCGATGCCGATATTTATGGACCGAATGCTCCGACAATGTTGGGGCTTGAAGGATCGGGTGTTGCAGTTACGCAAACAGAACAAGGTGAAATTCTCGAACCTGCCTTCAATCACGGAGTCAAATTAGTTTCGATGGGGTTTCTGATCGACAAGGATCAGCCTGTGATCTGGCGAGGTCCGATGTTGAATGGTGTCATTCGTCAGTTTCTCTATCAAGTTCGGTGGGGTGATCTCGATTATTTAATCGTCGATATGCCTCCGGGAACTGGAGATGCTCAATTGACGATGGCGCAAGCGGTTCCGATGGCGGGGGCAGTGATTGTTACAACTCCTCAAACGGTTGCGCTACTGGATTCTCGGCGCGGGTTGAAGATGTTTCAACAATTGAACGTCCCAGTATTAGGCATCGTTGAGAATATGAGTTATTTTATTCCGCCGGACATGCCCGATCGACAGTATGACATTTTCGGTTCAGCCGGAGGCGAAAAGACTGCGGCGGAGCTAAATGTGCCTTTGTTGGGCTGTGTACCGTTGGAAATCCCGCTGCGTCAGGGCGGAGACAAGGGAATTCCGATCGTCGTTGGCGATCCCGATTCTGCTTCGGCAAAAGCCTTGACACAAATTGCTCAGCAAATTGCTGCTAAAGTATCCGTTGCAGCACTCGCATAAGCTCAAATTTCTATGTTTCGCAAGAAAAAGTCTCCGATTCCGTCTACGCTCCGACCTTGGCTTCAACCCTGGCAAGATATGGACTGGTTTTTGTTAGGCGCAGTCCTAGCATTGACTATTTTAGGAGGGTTGATGATTCACAGTGTGCAACTGAATCATACGGAGCGACGGGACTGGATGTTTCACGCTCTGATTGGGAGTGTGGGCACCTGTTTGATCTTCGTCATCTCTCGGCTGCGTTATGACGCGCTGCTGGCTTGGAAATGGTGGATTTATGGTCTGACCAATGTAGCACTGCTGCTGGTAATGGTCGTGGGAGTCGAGGAAAAAGGGGCACAGCGATGGCTAAATGTCTTTGGGTTCGGGATTCAGCCGTCTGAGTTTGCGAAGTTGGGCGCTATTATTACGCTAGCTGCGATTTTGCATCAGCGATCGGCATCGACGTTGCCTCAAATGCTGAAAGTTTTGGCGATCGCTGCTTTGCCTTGGGCGTTAATCTTTTTACAGCCTAACTTAGGCACATCGCTGGTATTTGGTGCCATTACATTCGGGATATTGTATTGGGGAAATGCGAATCCGGGCTGGCTATTGTTGCTGATTTCTCCAGTCATTTCTGCGATTTTGTTCACAACGCTGGTGGCAAAAGGCGCGATCGGGATTGTGGGGCTAGGACTGTGGATTGCTTTCGTTGGGGTGGTTGCCTGGAGAACTTTGCCGTGGAAGACTTACGGGATTTTAGTACCCGTTGTGATTAATACGGTCGCGGGCGGGCTTGGTCAAGTGCTGTGGCAATTTGTGCTGCATGACTATCAGAAAGCTCGGATTCTGACGCTGATTGATCCAGATCAAGATCCGCAGGGGGCTGGGTATCATGTCATTCAGTCACGAATTGCGATCGGGGCTGGAGAAACTTTCGGACGAGGATTGTTTCATGGCACTCAAACCCAGCTAGAGTTTGTCCCTGAACAGCATACAGACTTTATCTTTACTGCGATCGGTGAGGAATTAGGCTTTGTCGGTTCGATTTTTGTGTTGGGCGCTTATCTGCTGATCTGTTATCGTCTGCTGATTATTGCTCAAAGTGCAAAGGATGAGTTTGGTTCACTGATTGCCGTGGGTGTGTTCTCAATGATTATTTTCCAAGTGTCGATCAATATCGGCATGACGATTAATCTTGCGCCTGTTACGGGAATTCCGCTGCCTTGGTTAAGCCACGGGAATGCGGCATTGCTGATGAATTTTTTGGCGATCGGGTTAGTCGAATCAGTGGCGAACTCTCGACAGAAGTCAAAATTCTAATCAATTGGAAAAGTGCGATCATCGCATCGACGAGAATCAATATCAGGGAAGCCGAGAGCCACGGTAAACTGATAGTGAAACGTATTGAAGCAGAATTATGTTTTTACCAGGTTCAGCCGTTCGCGTGACGAATGTTAACGATATTTACTACGGGTTCCAAGGACTCGTACAGCGGATTAGCGATGGGAAAGTTGCAGTCCTGTTTGAAGGTGGCAACTGGGATAAACTAATCACGTTTAGAATGTCGGAACTTGAAGTGGTTGAAACTGGGAAGAAAAAGGCAGGAAAGTAATCTGCTCAATTTTTTGAAGATTCTTTAGAACTCCAGGTTTTCTGAAAACTTGGAGTTTTTGCAATATGCAGCTTCCCAATAGGAAAAAGTGCAGTTCCTACTTCTCTACACTCAAAAATTCTTGTAATAGTCCAGCCACGATCGCAGGTTGCTCCAATGCGACTAACACTCCCGAATCCGGCACGACTTCAAACGATCTCACTCCTTCATTCAAGTCCGACAACCGTTGTCCTAATCGTACATCGGTAAACTGCGCTTCTTCTCCCCAAACGATTGCAGTGGGCACTGTCAATTGCGGCAAGTATCGTGACAGATCAAAATACAAATCTCCTCTTAAAAACGCCAATGCTGCATACTCTGCATTGGGCTGGCGCGCAGATGCAAGATAGGCATTTACCATCTCTGGAGTAATGCGATCGCGATTCACAAACAAGAAATTCTCTAAGAAATTCCGAACGGCGAATTCATTCGTGGCTCCGATCGCATAAATCACGCGATCTAAAATCGGTGTATTAATAATCTCTCTGGGAATTCGTCTGCCTGCTCCCTCGCCAAAATCATCAAATCCAGATGGACACACCAGAAACAGTGACTTCACTAAGTCAGGATGCTGAATTGCGACGCGAATCGCTAATGCACCACTCAATGAAGAAGCCACTAATATTGCAGGTTCACGGGTTACTTTTGGGAGAAATTCAGCGATCGACGATACATAATCTTCGGCTCGGTAATTTCGTGCAGGATGACTTGACTCTCCCCAACCTAAAAGATCCGGCACAATGATTTGATGCTGTCTTGCAAATACTGGATAGACTTTTGACCATTCATAAGCTGAGGAGCCACCACCGAAGCTATGAAGGAAGACGATCGGTGATTGTTCTACCACTTCAGTTTGAGTGTAGTAAGCGATCGTTCCTAAGCTAGTTTGAGTATTCTTCTGTCTAAATCCTGGGGGCTGAAATTGCAGCATGAGCCTCGCTTTGAACGCATCAAATATATTCTAGCTAGCTCTCACATTCGGCTGATGATCAATACCTTGCAATAGAGTTTGAGAAGTAGAGGTTAAAATGTACTATGAGCATATAATGCTAGAAATAAAAGACTAGGCGACCTGCTTGGGAATCGACCAAAACTATCAGACACCCCATCATCGCAATGAGTTCTAACCTGGCTTTTGACAAAATTTTAGGTGAGCGGCTGCACGTTTCTCCTGACCAAATTGCTGAATTCTGTCAGCGTTGGCATGTCCTGGAGTTTGCTCTATTTGGCTCTATCCTGCGCGACGATTTTCAACCGCATACAAGTGATGTCGATGTGCTGGTAGCGTTTCATCCAACGGCAAAACAAGGGCTAACGGAATGGCTAGATATGCAAGATGAACTCGAAGCGCTGCTTCAACGTAAAGTGGATCTCGTTAGTAAGAAGGCAATTCAGGAAAGCCGAAACTGGATTCGGAAACGCAACATCTTGGAATCGGCACAGGTAATCTATGGCAACTAATCGCGATGCAGAAGCGATTTTAGATATTGTAGATGCTGCTCAACAAATTCAGCGTGCCGTGCGGGCTTTGACCCTTGAAGCGTTTCAGTCTGATCGAGAAAAGCAAGCGGCAGTCCTCTACTTTTACATCATCATTGGCGAAGCAACGAAGCGCGTTTCTACAGAACTGCGATCGCAGTTCCCCGATATTCCTTGGCGCGACATGGCTGGTCTTCGAGATATTGCCGCTCACCAGTACGATCGCGTGGACTTAGAGACAATTTGGATCATTACACAGACCAGCATCCCTGATTTACTCATCCGCCTCGAACCCCTACTAGAACCGCCCGAAGAGAGCCAGTAACGAGCGGGGTGGGGAGTGGGGAGATGAGGTGATGTAACCATAACTATGATTTCAGACCTTTCCCCTATCTCCCTATCAGCTTGGTTGTGATGAACTACTACCTTGGAGTGGGAGGCTTTAGAACCACTTTCTAAAACCGCAGTCAGACTTTTATCGACCTGCCGCAGGCTGATTTGGCTGCGGAATCGTAATATCTACAGCTGTTACAGGTTGTCCCAAAGTCGATAACGGTGGATTAATTTCCTTCTCATTTCCAACTACGATCGTGACTAACTTTTCAGGCTGTAAATATTTCTGTGCAACCCTTTGTACATCTGCAACTGTCGTCGCTTCTACGCCTTTACGGTACTGGAAAATGAAATCCTTGGGATAGCCATAGTACTCATACCGCAACAATCGAGAAAGCGTCTGTGCTGGATCTTGGAAATTAAAGATAAACGAATTCAAAACTGTATCTTTCGCAAATCCTAGCTCCTCTTGTGAAATCGGCTCTTTGCGAATCCGTTCAATCTCTTTTTTCACAGCTTGAATGAATGGCACGGTTGCCTGCGATCGCGTTTCTCCCGCTGCTAAAAACACACCCGGATGATCAAACTGCGCCCCCCAACTTGCATACACTGAGTAAGCTAAGCCTTGACGCGATCGCACTTCATTAAACAATCGCCGCCCAAACCCACTTAGCACATCTTCCATCACGCTTAAAGCCGGATAGTCAGGACTGTTCAACGATCCGCCTAAATGTCCAATTTGCAGATAGCTCTGATTCAATTGAGGCTGATTGACAAAGAAAATGCCGCCTTGCTTGGCTTGAGTGACCTGTGGAAGCTGACGAGGCATCGCTTGACCTGTCGGTTTCCAGGTTCCAAACTTTGCTTCGATTAGCGATCGCATTTGTTTCGGATCAAAGTCTCCCACTATTCCAAGGAGCATCTGATCCGGGCGGAACGATCGCTGATAGAAATTGACTAAATCCTGGCGAGTAATGTTTGCAAGTGTTGAAAACTCAGTGATTCGAGCATAAGGACTCTCAGCACCGTAGATCAATTTCTGAAACTCTCGTCCTGCAATACTATTCGGGTCATCATTGCGTCGAGCAATTCCGCCCTGGGCTTGAACTTTCGCGATCGCGACTTGATTGTCTGCAAATGCAGGTTGTTGAATCACTTCTGCAAACAGATCAAAAACTTCTGGCAAATCTTCGGTCAGCGTATTGAAACTCGCATTTCCAGCCGTGGTTGAAATACTCGTTTCAATGCTGGCGGCACGTTGTTCTAGGAATTGATTCACCTGATTGGCACTGCGTTTCTGAGTGCCGCCAGAGCGCATCACGATTCCTGTCAGTTCACCGAGTCCAACTTGATTTGCAGGTTCAAATCGATCCCCAGTTCGGACGATCGCAGTTCCACTCACTAAAGGCAATTCGTGGTCTTCCATCAAATACACGGTTAAGCCATTTTTGAGCTTGAACTGGGTATAGTCGGGGACTTTGACCTCTGGAGGGGACGAGAATTTGAGATCTGTATAATGCTTGGGCGTATCTGCCACGGCGGGATGAACCCGCAGCAAAACAACCAGACAGGCAAGAACAAATAAACTTGAGAGTCGGAATAATTTCATCGTGCTTATCCTTGCGGCAAAATTCGACCAATGGTGCGGTTTTGATCAGTAAAAGTTGCGGTGGCAACTCGCTGAATATCCGCAGGAGTAATTTTCTCGATCGCATCAACTTGCTGAAACAAATTCCGCCAGCTTCCCGTTTTCACCTCGTATTCCAACAATGCCTGAGCCATGCCCATATTAGAATCGAGCGATCGCAGTAATCCGGCTCTAGCTTGAGTTTTAACGCGATCGAGTTCTTGTGCTGAAACTGGCTGAGTTTTTAAGCGCTCAATTTCTGCTCTCAGTGCAGATGCCACTTCTTCGAGCGATCGACCGGGAGCCGTCAACGCATAGAACAAAATCAAATTCGGGAATTTATCTCCGGGGAATCCATTTAGTCCCTGTGCGGCTAATGCTAATTTTTTCTCTTCGACCAGCGATTTGTAGAGTCGAGAAGTCCGTCCGTCGCTGAGAATCGATGTCAGCGTTTCATAGACGGCATTATCTGGATGGTTCAATGCCGGGCGATGATAGCCTTCCAAATACCAAGGCTGAGATTGCAGCTTGAGAGTAACTTCTTTCTGCTGCGTCTGCGGTGGCTCGACTGCAAGGACTTCTGGCGGTGCAGGTTTTGCTTTATATCGACCGAAATAAATTTGAGCGAGACGTTTGACTTCGGTGGGATTGACATCACCAACAATGGCGATCGTCAAATTATTCGGAGTGTAATGCGTGTTAAAAAAGTCCGTTACATCCTGGCGAGTCAGATTGACCAAATCTTGTGAATAGCCAATCACTGGGCGGCGATAAGGATGAACTGTAAACGCTTTTCCTGTGAAGGCTTCGATCAATTGCCCGATCGGAGAATTCTCAGTTCTTAGCCGTCTTTCTTCGAGGATGACAGATTTCTCTTGATAAAACTCTCGAAACACTGGGTCTAAGAAGCGCTCAGATTCCAAGGACATCCAAAGCTCTAACTTATTCGACGGAAAACTGTAAAAATAGCGAGTCGCATCTGCGGACGTATTTGCATTTAAGCCAACTCCACCCGCCTGCTCAACAATTCGCCCTAATTCGTTCTGTCGCCCTAGCCGTGTGGCTTCAGCTTCAATGCGAGTAAATTCTGCTTGCAGGGCTGTGACATCTTTCTTTTGATCTTTTGCAGCTTTAATCTCTGCTGCTAGCTGATCTAATTTTTCTAGGAGTGGCTGCTCGGCTTTGTAATCACTTGTTCCAATCCGAGTTGTTCCTTTAAATGCCAAATGCTCTAAAAAGTGGGCAACGCCAGTTTTTCCTTCTGGCTCATCCGCTCCACCGACATCGGCATAAGTGAGAAACGAAACCACTGGCGCTTGATGCCGCTCCAAAACAATAAACTTCAAGCCATTCTCTAACTTAAACTCGGTAATATTCTGAATGACTCGATCGAGATAAGGCTGAATCGATTGAGTCTGAGGCAGAGTTCTCGCCCATCCGATTCCTGGCGCACTTTGCCAACTCAACAGAAAAACTAATCCAAAGCTCAGGATCGCTCGACTTATTCTTTTCATTCCACGAAACCCTTAAGGCACGTTCTCTATCCTAGAGAGTTTCGTCAAAATTGACCTATTTTGCGTCGAACTTATCCGTTGAAGTCGTAACTGTAAAGATGTACGTATCAAACAAACCACCGACCACAGCACACGCGCATCCAATAACAATGACACCTTCCCAAGCACTGCCATTGCCAAAGGTTGCAAGGAAATAGAGCAATTGAGTCGCGCAGGCTTGCCCGAACAACATCAATCCCGGTACAGATCCAATGCAGAGCAGAATGATGATTGCACTGCCAATTAACGCGATCGGTGTAAGAAAGCTGAGCAACACCGCGAGCAATAGCGACCTTAGATAACTGATGGTGATGCCAAATGACATAGATTCACCTCAATGAAACGAACTTGAATGAACAGGTTGAACTCTTCTAACAATACGGGGGATTTCTAGGTTTGGGGCGAGTTGTTGCTAAATCTTAAATCTTTATAAAGAAACTTGGTGAACTAGATTGCAATGATTATTGCACTGGGGCTAAAAATCAAGCTGTAAATCGGGCTACAGGTTTATAAACCCTTACATTCCGAATCTTGCAGTTGATTTCCAGCGATCGCAATATATCGATATCCGGCGATCGCAGCGTCCGAAACTGGTCTAACAAAAGAAAGATTTTTCCTCACTTCTAAAGGCTGATGAAGCTGACTTAACGCATTTCTAAGATCGCTTCTAGAACCCTATAAAACTGGATCTATTTCTTATGCAAGTCCTCAGACATCCTGAAGCAACGAATGACCCCAGAGATCCCCGCAATAACGAGGTCGTTTCTCCCGGTGCTGATATTTATGACGGCAACCTATCTACGCCAATCAATTCTTCTCCGCTCGTCAAATCCTATCTTTCAGCGCTGCCTGCTTACCGCCAAGGTCTTTCTCCTCAACGTCGCGGCTTAGAAGTCGGCTTTTTCCACGGGTTGTGGATTATTCTTCCCTTTACCTTGCTAGGTCCTTTACGCGACACTCCAATGGCAGCGCTCTCTGGCTTGCTCTCCGGATTTGGGTTGCTCTTGATTTCAGCCCTGAGCATCTCACTCTACGGCGCAACCAATCCCCCCGCTCCTACTGCAACGATTACTACTCCTAACCCGCCCCAAGAACTCGCAACTGGGCACGGTTGGAATGAGTACGCAGGTGGATTTCTGCTTGGCGGGGTTCTCGGCGCGGTTCTGACCTACTTCTTATTGTCCAATACAGCCTTATTCCAGCACTTTGGGACGGGTCTGTAAACTCTGTTAACCCGTTAAACTAAGTGGGCATCATAAAGATCGCCCACTTGTTGTAGTGTGTAGTCAACTTGACTGCACGAGACAAATTGCTGCGCTAAATTGACTCAGCAGACAGCTGCAACTGGCTCGAATAAAGCGATTTCAATTTCGCCCAGCGCCCGTTCTAAATCGTCATTGACAATCTGAATGTCAAATTCCCCTGCTGCTTCTATCTCTTCCCAAGCTCTCTGGAGCCGACGCAAAATTGCGGCTTCAGGATCTTGGGCGCGTCCTCGAATGCGAGCTTCGAGTTCTACCATGGAAGGCGGAGCGATGAAGATTTGCAGAGCGCTCGGGAACGATCGCCGAATTTGGCGAGCGCCATCGAGTTCGATTTCGAGAATGACCCATTTTCCGGATCGGATTTTTTCTTCGACGGGCTTGCGAGGAGTGCCGTAGCAGTTTCCAGCAAATTCAGCCCATTCGAGAAATTCCCCTTGGGCGACCATACGCTCAAATTGTGGTCGGGTGACAAAGTGATAATTTTTGCCATCGACTTCTCCGGGGCGGGGGGATCGAGTGGTTGCCGAGACAGAGAGAAATAGATCGTCCTTGTGGCGCTGAAGAAGCGACTTTAGCAAGGTTCCTTTTCCGACTCCGCTTGGCCCTGTTAAAACAATTAGTCTACCCTTGCTCATGGCTGCCTAATTAATTTGATGCGCTAGTGTTCCCAGTTTTCTGATTCTGTGAGTATAGCTTGCAACGCTCGTTGATAGGATGAAGGATTCGGCGGAAAAAATAAAATTTTCTCGGAAATTACGGTTTTCTTAGTTCTACCCTTCTAAAAAACGATGCGCAACTGTCTCAGGTTGGATCGCTGAAAGGACGACGTGACCGGAGTCCATGACAATGACAGCGCGGGTTCTGCGTCCATAGGTGGCATCGATCAGCTTCTCCCCTGTACGGGCGTCGCTGATGATACGCTTAATGGGTGCGGATTCGGGACTGACGATCGCGATGACTCGGCTGGCGGAGACGATGTTGCCAAAGCCGATGTTAATGAGTTTGATCTCCGTCATGAGAAAAAATTGAGAGAACTTGTTTTTTCACAATACTGAAAAAATAAGAGGGGGTAGAAAATGCAACCAGTTGATTTCACAACGCTAATGGCGGTCTGTGCGGAATTGCGATCGCAGTGGCTTCCAGCCAGATTTGAACAGGCGTATCAGCGCGATCGCTTTACAGTTTTATTGGCGTTGCGAACGCTAAAGCAGCGGGGATGGTTAACTCTATCCTGGCATCCGCAGGCAGCCCGGATGCATATGAGTGAGCCGCCGCCTCGCGATCCGGATACATTCACATTTAGTCAGCAATTGCGGCATCAGCTAGGTGGATTAGCCTTGGTCGCGATCGAGCCTGTTTCGCCTTGGGAAAGAGCGATCGATTTGCAGTTCGCTCATCGTCCAGGGGAGCCTGCGCTATGGCATCTCTATATTGAAATTATGGGTCAGTATAGCAATGCCATCTTGGTGAATCAGGAAAATGCAATTGTTACAGCAGCGCATCAGGTGAGTTCCAATCAATCGAGTGTGCGTCCGATTCAGACAGGGCAGCCGTATGAGTTGCCGCCTGCTCGACTCGATCCGGCTCCGAGTTTGGCAGAAGATTTTGAACGTTGGAAATCGAGAATTGCTCTTGTTCCAGGTGCAATTCGGAAAAATCTGGTCAAAGCTTATCGAGGATTAAGTTCTTCGCTGGTTTTATCGATGGTTAAAGCGGCAGAAATTCAGCCAGATCGCTTAACTGATGAAATGTCTGACGGTGAATGGCAACGATTATTTGAATGTTGGCAATTTTGGTTGAAATCGCTTGAGGCTGAAAATTTCCAGCCAGGATTTACTTCATCCGGCTATACAGTGCTCTGGGGTCAGGGAGAAACGAGCGTTCAGAACATGATCGATCGCTATTATCGCGATCAGTTGAATCAGCAGGTTTTTACTCAACTGCTTCACCAGATCACTCAGCGATTAAATGCTGTCCTTGGAAAGCTACGAGTCAAAGCAGAAGGATTTGAGAGTCGATTAGACCGCTCAGATCGAGCAGACCAAGCGAAGCAACAAGCGGACTTGCTCATGGCTCATTTACATCTGTGGGAGCCAGGTATGCAATCCATCGAGCTTTGCGATTTTGAAACCGGGGAGCCTGTAACCATCCCACTCGATCCAGAAAAGAATGCAGTTCTGAATGCTCAAAGCCTTTACAAGCAGCACCAGAAATTAAAGCGAACTCGTGCCGCGATCGAACCTTTATTAAAAGCGGTTCAAGATGAGATGTTTTATTTAGAAGAGATTGAAACGGCGATCGCGCAATTCGATCGCTACGAAACTCCAGACGATTTGAAAGCGCTCGAAGAGATCCGGGATGAATTAGTTCAGGAAGGCTATCTCGAAGGCTCTGAGTATCGAAAAGCGACAACTCAGCAAGATTCTGAAACTCAACCCTACCGCTACAAAACGCCAGGCGGATTTGAGC
Organism: Leptolyngbya sp. GGD; assembly: GCF_026735145.1. Taxonomy (NCBI): domain Bacteria; kingdom Bacillati; phylum Cyanobacteriota; class Cyanophyceae; order Leptolyngbyales; family Leptolyngbyaceae; genus Leptolyngbya; species Leptolyngbya sp. GGD. The sequence continues at coordinate 359,467 of NZ_JAPQKE010000002.1, read as the reverse complement.
TTTTGATCGGTCGGAATAATCGCCAGAATGATCAACTCACGTTCCGAACGGCGACGGAATACGATTTGTGGTTTCACACTCAAGAAATTCCGGGCAGTCATGTTTTGTTGAGACTGGAACCGGGAGCGATCGCAGATGAACAAGATCTGCAATTTACGGCAAATTTAGCCGCGTTTCATAGCCGTGCCCGTCAAAGCGAACAAGTTCCCGTAGTTTACACAGAACCAAAACACGTTTATAAACCGAAGGGCGCAAAGCCTGGAACCGTTATCTATAAACAGGAGCGGGTCATTTGGGGGCAACCGCAGCAGGGTAGAGAATTTGCGATATCGCACCGACCGATTAGCTAGATCTTAGAAAGAGAGAATCAGTCATCAGGAAGATATATGTCCGAGAACCATGAAGTTTCATGACAAAAGTTTTGTGTATGTTGTTACAATAGCAAGCGAATAGGGATTATTACTCTATGAACCCGCTGCAATTTTGGGAAAAAGCGCAGATGGGTTTTCTCCAATGTGAAACGACAACAGGTTGATTCAGAGCCGATCTCTCAAGGGGTTGGCTCTTTATTTATGTTTATCAGTATCCGATAAAAATCATTGTATGTTATGTAACAACAGATTGCGATCTTTGAGCGATTAGACTGATTTTGATCTTGTTATTGAGTCTGAATTAATACTCAGATTATTGATTCTTTTGCAACGGTTGGAGTGATTCAGTTGTCCCTGGAGTCTTCTCATTTTGGGAATCTAGGAGTCTTCTTGAACTTACAATCGCCTCCAACTCGTTCCATAAAGCTCAAAACTCTAAGCGATCGCGAAACATCCTTCATAGACGGTTCGACCCACTGCTTTTGCCACAGGCTGCACACTTTGCACCAACTGCATCATGCTCTCGATCGACAAAGCCTGTTGTGCATCTGAAACCGATTGATCAGGTTCGGGATGACACTCAATGATTAATCCATCTGCTCCACACGCGATCGCGGCTCTCGACAAATCTGCAATCAATTCTCGCCGACCTGCCGCATGGCTCGGATCAACAATCACAGGTAAATGCGTAATTTGCTTCAACGCAACTACAGCACCCAAATCCAAAACATTGCGGGTGTAGTTGTCGAAGCTGCGAATTCCTCGCTCACAGAGCACGACATTCGGATTGCCGTGGCTCATGATGTACTCGGCTGCCATCACGAATTCTTCGATCGTGGCTGCGAGTCCTCGCTTCAGGAGAATCGGCTTATCCGTCTGTCCCAACGCTTTGAGTAAATCGAAATTCTGCATATTCCGGCTGCCCACTTGCAGCATGTCAGCATATTGAGCGATCTCTTCAATTTGAGAAATTGCCATGACTTCTGTGACGACCGGCAAATCATAGCGCTGACGAACGGTTGCTAAGATTTCCAGTCCAGCTAAACCAGAACCCTGGAAAGAATACGGGGAGGTGCGTGGTTTGTACACACCTCCCCGTAATGCTTGAATCGGAGCCGATTTTAATTCCCGTGCGATCGTTTCCATCTGTTCCAAACTCTCGACAGCGCAAGGACCGCCAATAATCACGATCGCGTCGCCGCCGATGGCAACACTGTTGGACAGAGACACGATCGAGTTGGAAGTGGACTCAGTTTTGCGGACTAATCTAGCGTCTTTCATGGAATGAACTCCTTAAATTGGTTGGGTGAACTTCAAACAAAAAACCCGGAACCTGATTTGAGGCTCCGGGTTGCAATCACACATGCAAATGACTTACCCAGAGCGCCTGCGGGTAAAAAAGTAAAAACCGTAAAGCCAGGAAGTGAGATAAGTCATTGCAAAGAGGATGTTGAGAAAGAAGATTTTGAGAATAAAAAAACCGCAGATGTTACTCTGCGGTTCACCGGACGGACTCATGAGGATTTACCTCGCCGGGTGAACCGCCGATCGCCAAAAAAAGTAAAAGTAGGAAGTGCCGAGTTGCATTTCTCTAGGTTGGCTTGTAAATCTGTTACTTTGAACCCTAACAGAGCTTTCTTAGGTTCGTCAAGTACCCGATTGGGCGACTTGTTTGGCGGGGATGGATTGAAGTGCTTCTTGAACGAGTTGTAAAATCTCCGATCGCACTTGTTCGTGATGAATCGCAGCACACCAGGGACGTAAATACAAAATTGTTGCGTCAGGTGTAATGCTCTCGACGTGACAAGTTGGACGGGGTTCGCGCAATACGAGGGGATGAGGTTGTACCAGCGATAACAGATGCGTCATGGTCGAGTCAATTTCGCGATGACCAATATTAATCTGCAAATCGACTCGCCGCGTTCCCATAATCGTATTATTCTTCAGGGTTCCACTAAATAAATTGCTATTGGGCACGGTAATGCGGACATTATCAGGCGACACGATCGTCGTCGAAAACAATCCAATACTATCAACCATGCCTGCGACACCTGCACCTTCGATCGAGTCTCCGACTTCAAATGGTCGAAAGCTAACTAACATAACGCCTGCCGCAAAGTGGGACAAGCTATTTTGCAAAGCTAAACCAATGGCTAAACCTGCTGCACCAATGATCGTAATCACGGTTGTCGTTTGAATCCCGATCGCATTTAAAGCTGCAACGGTTCCCGCAATCCAAACCATAATCGATGCGACTTGAATCAGGAACTTTTGCAGGGTTGGCTCTGCATATTTAAGTAGGCGAAATCCGATCGGTCGAATAGCGTCTGCGATCCAACGAGTAACAAGCAGAATCACGATCGCCCAAATCACTTTCGGCAGATTTTGAGATGCTAAATTGATCAAGGTATCACTCAGGGATGTCACTGTTTGAGCATTGAATGTCATGAGTTTCTACCTCCTCTAGCTTATCTAGTGAGGATTCTACAGAAGAAATGTGAAGCATCCCGCATCACTATTGACAAATTTCGTTCTGAGTAATCACAATGTATATACATTGTGATTTTAATTTATGAGTGGAACAATTCGGACTCGACTCGTCAAATTTGGCAATTCTCAAGGGATTCGGATTCCGAAGCCATTACTAGAGCAAAGTGGCATTCAAAGTGAAGTTGAGATCGAAGTCGAAGGCAATCGTTTGATTATCCGTCCTATATCTCATCCTCGTGCTGGATGGGAAGCAGCGATCGCTGCGGAAATCAAAACATCTGGGGATGAAGGCTTACTTGACGATGAAACTTCAACCCAATGGGATGAAACCGAATGGCAATGGTAGTGCGTCGGTTTGACGTGTTTCTCGTTCAGCTAGATCCTACCGTTGGTTCTGAAATCCAGAAGACTCGCCCTTGCGTGATCATCTCTCCTGATGAAATGAACCGCCTACTCAAAACAGTTTTGATAGCTCCATTAACTTCTGTAAGACGAAACTTCCCATTTCGAGTGGATTGTCAGTTTCAAGGCAAAGCGGGTCAAATTGTCCTGGATCAAATTCGAGCAGTAGATAAAGCCCGACTTGTTCAATTTCTAGATCAAATTTGCGAGGAGCAAAGAGCGATTCTCGATACGCTAGCTGACATCTTTGCAGAATGAGCTTTTGGCAGGAAGTTTTCAAGAAATGTGAATCAGAAATAAGAAAGGTAGGCAGCATAACACTACCTACCCAAAGTGTAGATTAGACGGTCGGGAACGATTAGGTTCCAGAAGTCCAGGAGTTGATGTACTCGATTTGCGACTCGGTTAAGCTATCGATCGAGAAGCCCATTGCCTGTAATTTCAAGCGAGCAATTTCTTGATCTAACTCAGTCGGAACCGGGTAAACACCTGGCTCTAGCTTGCCTTTGTTCTGCACCAAATACTCTGCTGCCAATGCTTGGTTTGCAAAGCTCATATCCATCACTGCGCTCGGATGTCCTTCAGCCGCAGCTAAGTTCACCAAACGACCTTCACCCAACACAACAACGGATTTGCCGCTCTTGAGGGTGTACTCTTCGGTGAAATTACGAACGGTCTTCACTTCGCTTGCACGCTCTTTCAGAGCTTCGAGATCGATTTCGATATCGAAGTGACCAGAGTTACATACGATCGCGCCATCTTTCATTGCATCGAAGTGGCTGCCATTGATCACGTGCTTGTTACCTGTCACGGTGATGAAGATATCGCCACGCTTCGCAGCTTCATCCATCGGCATGACTTGGAAACCGTCCATCACAGCTTCGATCGCTGCAACTGGGTTGATTTCCGTCACAATGACGTTTGCGCCTAATCCACGCGCACGGTTTGCAGTTCCCTTACCGCACCAGCCGTATCCTGCAACGACAATCGTTTTGCCAGCAAGCAGAATATTGGTCGCACGGATGATACCGTCGAGGGTGGATTGACCTGTGCCGTAACGGTTATCGAAGAAATGCTTGGTTTCAGCATCGTTCACGTTTACTGCCGGGAACGTCAGCGCACCGTCTCTTAACATCGCTTGAAGACGGACGATCCCGGTTGTGGTCTCTTCCGTGGTTCCAATGAGGTCTTCGAGTTGGTGTTTGCGTTGTTGTACTAATGTTGCAACGACATCACAACCGTCATCAATGATGAGGTTAGGACGGTGGTCAAGCGCGATTTGCACGTGCTTGTGGTAGGTATCGTTGTCTTCACCTTTGATAGCGAAAACGGGAATTTCGTAGTCAGCGACTAAGCTTGCTGCTACATCGTCTTGAGTTGACAGCGGATTACTTGCGATCAAAATCGCGTCAGCTCCACCAGCTTTGAGTGCAATCGCGAGATTTGCAGTCTCGGTCGTGACATGGCAACATGCGACGAGTCGAATGCCTTCAAACGGCTTCTCTTGAGCGAAACGATCGCGGATCTGCTTCAAGACGGGCATTTCCCGCCCAGCCCATTCGATCCGCTGTTTTCCAGCAGGTGCGAGGGCAAGGTCTTTGACTTCGTATTTCAAGCGGACGGGTGTTGCGGTCATGAAAATGTTCCTTTTTCAGAGAGACATCAGAGTTGGGGTGTAATTCCCCTTAACAAACTAACTTGCCGCTTCAAATTAATCCATCTCGTCGGAAAAATTCTTAGATATGGATCGCTGACGTAGCAAGTCATTCCCACTGTCAAGGGGGAAGTCACTAAAGTCAAGGTGATCAATAAAGCTTTTTAGGGGCTTTACAAAGCCTTGCTCGACTTCTTTGAAAGCTTAACCTTTCTTTAGGAACTGTGTGCACTTTACATATAAATCGGCTAATATAGTACATATATACCAAACACGGTGTGAGGGGATAAACCGCCCCATGTGAGACGGGAATTGCGCTAAAGCAGGCGAATTTTTGTAGTGGATTTTAACTACAATAGAAGAACGACACATTCTTTCCTTTCTATGAATACTTTTGTCCCGATCGGTCGATTTTTCTCGCTGCGAGATGGACGTGTTGGACAATATCTTTCGAGTCGAGTTTTAGTAGTGCGCACTCCGTTTCGGCGATCGCTGAGTAGTTGTTATTTCGGTTTTGACAAGCTAAATCAAGCTCAAAAATTTGCTCAATCGCTTGCGAGTTCTGGTTATCGATTCTCGGTGCAGAAAAGCCAAGTTTTGACTCAGTTTACGTTTGAAATTAAGCTTGTCGGCGACACTGAGATTGCGAAACGCTTGGCATATTGGGATCGCAAAGATCAGCAACAACTGCCCAAACTCCGCCGTAAAATTCTTGCCGCTTAAGCTTGAAATCGTAGCGATTTTACACTACAATAGTACAAGTGATTCAAGGTTCTTGTTCCATGACGAAGCATTACATTCTTCAGCTTGATCCGAATGCCAAGTATGAATGGGATCGTTGTTCGTTACGTGACCCAATTACCGCCGATCGACCTGGTTTTGCAGAACTGATCGCGCAGGCAGTGGGCGAGCAACCCGGTTCTTATCTCGTGTCCGTCAAGATTGAAGTGCAGGTACTCGAGCAAGCTGCGCCTCAATCCCAACTGATTCCTCCGACTCTGACCGAATTGCCGTCTGAGTTAACGGCTCGTGTGCCTCAACTCGTCGCCTAAGGCTTGAAAGGCTGTCTGTTGTTCGTAGTCGGTGTCAGATTTTGACCCGATGGCTACTGACCACTTCATTATTTTCAGGATGTCAGTCATGAAACTTCGATTAGATCAATATCCCAGTGCGATCGCGCAAGCTTCTCAGCATGTGAATGAGCTAGAGCAAAATATCGCAGAAATTCGCTACCACATTGCTCGATTGGAAGGCAATGCCGATATGGTGGTGGCGTTTGAGACGGCGCTAAAAAATGACAACCAACGCAAAGCTCGGCGATTTGAAGTCCTGCAAGTGAATTCCGAGTATCAGCGGGCAGTGGATGCGCTGAATCGGGCTACGACCGAGAAGGCGAATGCATTTGCTCATCTCGAGCGGTTGCGGAACGAGTTCAGTGTCGCCAAGTTAGAAGCACGATTGACGATCGCGCAACAGTTGAGCGGTTTGGAAGCGCGTGAGTTAGTTGGTCTGTAAGACATTGAAACCCGGTTGGCAGCAGAGCGACGCAGCGTTCTGCTGCTTTTCTATGGAAACATCTGTACGATATATCAGCGTAAAAAAAGACCTTTACCATATGCGGCAAGGTCGTTCAGTTGATTCAAGTTCTCAGAAGCATAGCGTAATCGAAGGTGGGGCTTTATGCAAGAAAGAGTGGTGGAAGTAATTCGGGAACTGATGAAAACCCAAGGGCTGAGCATTCGTCAGATTTCCGCCAAAATTGCTGAGGAGCATGGTGGGAGTGCATTAGGCTACACTCAGCAGATCAATCGGATTTTAAACGATCCTCAATATGAGCCGAGTTTCGCCACGGTGGAAAAAATTCTGGCAGCCTTAAAATTTTCGATGTGGCAGATGCCAATCAATTTGAAGACCGTAGAAGTGCGATTAGATCATCTGAGTAGTGAGATCTCAGAAATTAAATCCTCGATCGCTCAACTGATGTCAGAGATCGAAGGATTGACTAAACCCAAGACCTGAACCACATCCGCAATTTGTATTCATCTAGGGTCAGCGGTAAGCCGAGATAGATGGGCATCCAAAAGATAAAACTGATGGCACAAATTACCATCACACCAATCCCGATCGCACGAAATTCGCGGGTTCTAAACCAGCGATCGACGAGCCAAGCCAAGCCCATCCCGGCATATACCGATGAACCCATATAGTGATACAAAAACACACATCTCGATACAGGAACCCAGGGTAATAGATTCGCTACATAGCTAATCAGCAAAAATAAGACAATCCACAACTCTTGAGGCGGCAAAAAACTGAGTCTGGGCGCATTGGGGATAGCCAAACTCGGCAGGATCTTCCAGTGTTCGAGCAGTATCCAAACGAGAAATGCGATCGCGATCGACGAAAACCACCAAAGAAACGGATTCCCCAGGGCATGAACATCGTAAACAACCCGCCCTGGCTCAAGTACTAATGCCGAGTTTCCACTAGGGATCGGAGCGTTGACAGACTCGGTAACCTGGTAAAAATACGCAACAGGGCGGAGCATGGGTATCCAACTGTACCAGGTTGAACAGTAAGGATGAATGTTTGATCCGCTGCCAACTCTTTGGTGATAAACCAGAATTTGTCTTTGAACTTCGAGAAAGTCAAACTCTGGATTGAGGTGAATATGAGGCAGCCAAATTAGCCAATAAACGAGTGCAGGAATTGCAGCGAAACAGAGTAAAAAATATAACAAATTAATCTGTGTAAGGCGATATACAGACGAAGTCGGTAATGAATTGGTCGGAATTTGTTCACTTCCTTTTGAGCTTTGACGAAACCAATTCAGCACACGAAAACTCCAGCCAATTCCCCACAATAAATAAATGCTTGCCAAGAACCATAAACCATTCCATTTGATTGAAGCAGACGCTGCAAAAAATACGCCGGATAATACCAGAGAAAAATTCAATCTTTTGGACGATCGTAAACTTAATAACAAACACCATTGCCCTAATAATCCGAATAGCACCAGATAGACATTATTGAGGGCATAACGAGACTCAACTAAGAATAGACCGTCCATCGCAGCAAGGCTTCCAGCGACGAGAGCATAGCTTCGGCGGCGGCTCAGCTGGAATGCGATCGCGGCAATAACCAGTGGAATAAATGAGCCTGTCAATGCATTTAGCCAGCGGTAACTCCAAGTACTCAGTGTGGAACCCGTGAGCGAATTAACAGTATCTCGACCGATCGGGATTTGATTGCCAATCCAAATTCCGATCGCGATCAAATATTTACTTAAAGGCGGATGTCCATCAAAAAAATTTGTGCCAGTCAGGTAGTTATTTGCAAACTTTGCATAGTAAACTTCATCAAAGACTAGGGTATTGAATCGCTCGAGTCCCCAAAATCGGAGACCCAACGAAACGAGAAATATTCCAAGTAGTCCTAGCCGAAACCATGCAATCGGCTTGATCGGTTGCTCAGTCTTCCGCATCACAGTTTGTTGGAGCCTATTTTTCTAGTCTTTCAGCATACTGATTTCTCAATGGATTTGGTAAATTTCTGTCACAAAAGACTTGATTTCTTCTATCAAATAATAAAAAATACGTTTGGTGAAGTTTCGTGAACGATTTGCATGACATCTTTGATTTGCTAAGGAGCATCTGCGATCGCAGCCAGGTTTGGTTCAGAGTCTGCGTGATTTCTTGGATATCCAAGCCCTATGCCTGAAAATCAATATTGAGTTGAGGAACCGATTATCATGATTCGCGTATTGCTGGCAGACGATCAGAACCTGATTCGAGAGGGTCTGAAAGCGCTTCTAGATCAAGAACCCGATCTACAAGTGATTGCGGATGTGGATAACGGCTATGACGCAGTGCAGCAGGCAGAGGCGCTCCTGCCCGATGTTGTGCTCATGGATTTGAAAATGCCTCGAATGGATGGAATTACAGCGACGCAGACTATTTGTGAACGTTGTCCAGACACGCGGGTTTTGGTCTTGACTGCTTCGGATGATGAAATTTCAGTGCGCAATGCCTTACAGGTCGGAGCACACGGCTACCTGCTGAAAGACATGTCCCCCGATGAATTGGCAAATGCGGTGCGGACGGCTCATAAGGGATTTACTCAGCTGAGTCCTGGGATTTTACAGAAAGCAATGGCTCCAGCGATCGAATTAGAAACGATGCCCATTGAAACCCCTGCCACAAATGTTTTGCCTTTCGTTCCGTCTCAGCGCCGCACGTCTTCGAGCAATTTACCGCCTGGATTTTCCAAGCTGACCGCACGTGAGCGTCAAGTTTTGCGTTTGATTGCAGAAGGCTCAAGTAATCGAGAAATTGCAAGAACTCTTGACATTTCCGAGGGCACAGTTAAGAACCACGTTGCGAGTATTTTAGGACGGCTGAATTTGCGGGATCGTACGCAAGCCGCGATCGTTGCCACTTCAGTGATGCCATTACTGAACTAGCGTTTTCTCGGACTCTGCTTAGAAATCCATGTGGTAATACTGTGCTGAAAGGAAACACGCTGTACAGAAAATACTCATGGCACACTTCATCTTAGACTTACCGACTTGGTTGAATAGTACGACGCATCTCGGCGATCTGTTCCAAACCATGCAATCGATCGATGTCACCATTTTTGCTCAAGAATTCAAACCGACTGATATCACCGGAGATGTCAGCAAAAGTTGGAATCACTTCGTCAGAACCGGACAAGTCTGGGCGTTCGTGATTGGAATCGTAGCTGGCTATCTGGCTAAAACTTTTACTTCGTTTGGCTAAGCAATGGGGTGGGGATGAAGAAATTTTATTTGGGCTTCATCCCTCATGTGATCGCGGTTTAGGGTAGGCTTAAAACTTGCAGTCGAGCGAGAAAAATTTCTCTTGAGTTCCCAGCCTTCTGAATCCTCTCAACCCTCCCAAACCTGGAGTCAACGCTTTGAATCTGCGTTGCATCCTGCGATCGCGCAGTTTAACGCCAGTATCGGGTTTGATATTGAATTAATTGAATACGATCTCACCGGATCGCAAGCTCACGCGAAAATGTTGGCAAAGACCGGCATCATTTCTGAAGCGGAAGGTGAGCAACTTGTCACAGGATTAGAGCAGATCCGCCAAGAATACCGTGCCGGACAATTTCAACCCGGAGTGGATGCGGAAGATGTCCATTTTGCGGTGGAGCGGCGCTTAACCGAGATTACGGGCGATGTTGGCAAGAAGTTGCACACGGCACGATCGCGCAATGATCAAGTCGGAACCGATACCCGGCTCTACTTGCGTGCCCAAATTCAAGACATTCAGCAGCAGCTTCGAGAATTTCAAACCGTCTTGCTGGATTTGGCACAGCAGCATGTAAAAACGCTGATTCCGGGCTATACGCACTTACAGCGCGCTCAGCCGATTAGTCTGGCGCATCACTTGCTGGCATATTTTGAGATGGCTCAGCGAGATTGGACGCGACTTGGAGAAATTTACCAGCGAGTGAATGTATCGCCTTTAGGCTCAGGCGCGTTGGCGGGCACAACGTTTCCGATCGATCGACATTATGCCGCTGAGTTACTCGAATTCGGCGGATTGTATGAAAACAGTTTAGATGGCGTGAGCGATCGAGATTTTGCGATCGAATTTCTCTGTGCTGCCAGTTTAATCATGGTGCATCTTAGCCGCCTATCAGAAGAAGTGATTTTCTGGGCATCGCAAGAGTTCAGTTTTGTGGCACTGAAAGATAGCTGTGCGACGGGTTCGAGTATCATGCCCCAGAAGAAGAATCCCGACGTTCCAGAATTAGTGCGCGGAAAAACAGGACGGGTGTTTGGACATTTGCAAGGCATGTTGGTGCTGATGAAAGGCTTGCCGCTGGCGTACAACAAGGATTTGCAAGAAGACAAAGAAGCCTTGTTTGACTCCGTGAAAACAGTCCGGGCATGTCTAGAAGCGATAACCATTCTGTTCCGTGAAGGATTGGAATTTAAGACGACGCGGCTAAATCAAGCCGTATCTGAGGACTTTTCTAACGCGACAGACGTGGCAGATTATTTAGCGGCAAAAGGTGTGCCTTTCCGAGTGGCATATAATCTGGTCGGTAAAGTCGTGCGATCGTGTTTGGCAGAAAATAAATTGCTCAAAGATCTGTCGCTCACTGAATGGCAGGAATTGCATCCAGCCTTTGAGGAAGATATTTACGAAGCGATTGCCCCTGTTCAAGTGGTTGCGGCTCGAAATAGTTTCGGGGGAACAGGATTTGAGCAGGTTGAACGGGCGATCGCTTCGGCAAAACAACGATTAGGGTAACAACTATGGCGCTGAAAGTGGGCGATCGCGCTCCTGATTTTTCACTCCCTGATACCGATGGAAATCTCGTTAATCTAGTGGATTTACGCGGCAAACGGGTGATCTTATATTTCTACCCTCGCGATAATACACCAGGCTGTATCAAAGAAGCTTGTGGCTTTCGGGATGCCTATGCCGATTATCAAGCTCAAGACTTCGTAGTGTTAGGGGTGAGTACAGACGATGCAAAATCGCATGCGAAGTTTGTTAAAAAGCACAATCTTCCATTCCCCTTACTTTGTGATGAAGGCGGCAAAGTTGCGGAGACTTACGATAGTTTTGGTCTAAAGAAATTTATGGGTAAAGAGTATTTAGGCATTACCCGGAATACATTTGTGATTAGTCCAGATGGTACGATCGAGAAAATCTACCTCAAAGTTAAGCCAGAGTTTCATGCGGCTCAAGTTCTCGCGGATCTAGCCTGAACTACAACGTTAGATTTCTTTGTGCTCAGGGTATTACTCAGACATCCCTACAAATTCTGTTCCCTAAGTTTATGAGTCGGTTGTGGCACTTTTTTCAAACTGTTTTAGGGGTGGTTTTCCGTCATCCTGTGACTGGCACAAGCATTATTACGGTGTTGCCAGACGATCGCATTGTGTTGATTCGTCGCCGTGACAATGGCTTATGGGGCTTGCCGGGGGGAATTGTCGATTGGGGGGAAGATTTACCAACGGCGATTCGGCGTGAATTATTTGAAGAAACAGGGTTAGAACTGACCAAAATTCGCCGCTTAGTTGGAATTTATTCGGCTCCCGATCGCGATCCGAGAATGCATTCGATCTGTGTGGTCGTTGAGGTCGAAGCAACAGGCAAGTTTAAGCCGAAAGATGTCAATGAAGTCTTGGATGTGAAAGCTTTCCATTGTTCGCAGTTGCCGCCCGGAAAGCTTTCTCATGACCATGGTCAGCAACTGCAAGATTACTTTGCAGGACGCACTACGCTCGCCTAAAGCAAGGAATTTAAACTGAGTTCAATGATTTCAAATCCTGGCGGAAATGAGTTGGATCGCACGCGAAGCCTGCATCCGAACGGTTCCAGGTTAAATCTGAAACAGTTGCAAATAGCTTGATATCCATTGCTCTCCCCAAAAGAGACTTAACCCCGCTCCCAAAGCCAAAAATGGACCAAACGGCATCGCTTGCCGCCGCGCCAATTTTCCAAGCGAGAGTGCCCAAAGTCCAGCAATTGATCCAGTCAAACAACCCAAGAAACCCGTCAATAACAACAGCTTCCACCCTAACCAAGCTCCTATCATTGCCATCAGCTTTGAATCACCTGCTCCCATTGCGGTCTGTCCGAGCATCATCGATGCCACAATTGAGATCGCATCCAATAGCCAAATTCCGACAATTGCTCCAATCACTCCCGTCATAAAATGCTGAATTGCTCCTGGTATTCCTGCGATCGAGAACCCAACGATCGCTTGAAACACCAATCCCAACACTAATCCTGATTGCGTCAAGGAATTGGGCAACAGCATGGTGTCGAAGTCGATCATCGACAGCGCCAAGAGCCAACTAATAAATGCCCAAAATCCCAGCGTTTGCAGCGAAAGATTGAAAACCGCAAAGACCAGGACAAAAAGCATCCCGGTTGTGGCTTCTATCAATGGGTAGCGAGGGGAGATCGGACTCTTACAATGTCCACATTTTCCTTTTAGTCTGAGCCATCCAAACACCGGAATGTTCTCGCGTTTTCTCAAGCGAGTTAGACAATGCGGACAGCGCGAAGGCGGATAGATCAAAGATAAACCAGCAGGTAAACGGTAGATGACCACATTGAGAAAACTACCGATCGATGCACCGATAAAAAAGACAATCAGAAAAGCTGGAACTGCGAGAATGTCCATCACTTGAGACAAGTATTAGGGCAACTCTCATTTAACTCGATCGAATTCAATTCAGCGCCCTAACCCTTCAATTCTCGTATTTTTACTCAATCAATTCAAACGGCACAAAACATTCTTGAGGCAGCAAAATCGGTTTCCCCGAAAAAATAATTTTGCCGCGATGTGTAATCCGATTAATCGCGACCCCTAATGGTCGATCGATATCGGGATGTACCGAAAAATAAGTTTCATAGATCAGTCGCGCCGATTGAATGAGAGTCGGATCCAGATAAGTTGAAAAATCATCTACATCCATTTCTTGATCAACTTTCGTCAAAACATCCATCTTCAGTCACATAGAGATTGACTGTATACTATGCCAAAAATTGCAACTGGAGCGCAAAAAAAGTTAGTTTATTGAGCCTGAGTATCTTCCTACTTGCCACTCTCTACTCCCCATCTTCACAAATGTAATGTTCTCCTCACGAAGTTCATTGAAATTAGATTAAATTCACCTAACGGTTAGTGAGGAAAGCGATGACAACAGTTTAGAATTCAGAGATACCATTGCCAATCCTGAGCTACTCCAGTGTCAGTTACTCGGTTCCTCCGCAAAAGCGGATTCATTCGTCGCCAGACTTTCCTCGCTGTGATGGTCTTCCCAGACGAAGCCTCAGTGTTTCAAGCCTATCGTTTGCTGCATTATCACGGTATTTCGCCCGAACATCTCGCGATCGTGGGCGCGGGTTATAGCAATCCCGAACATGTCGGTTTGCTTAAACCGATGCAGCTTGCTATCCGCAAAGCTCGATTTCTCAGCATTATCTTGGGCACCTTGGGCGCGATCGCTGGATTGGGTTTGTTTCTTGCTGCCCAGTTCGATCTGATTCAGATGACAGAATTAGAATCGCCATTTTTAGTACCAGCTTTATCGATCGTCAGCGGATTTTTTGGCGCAGTCATTGGCGCATTATTCGGGCTGTTTGGTGAAGGAACGACGGCGAGTATTTATCGACATCATCTCGATCGTGGGCAGTATTTGCTGATGATCGAAGGCTCCGAACGGCTTGTGCGCTGGGGACAAGAAATCTTAAGCCACTATTCAACCTCTAGTAGTTTGTATTGATGGCAACAGCAGACGAATTCGATCGGGCAATGATGCAGCGGTGTCTGGAGTTGGCGAGGCGAGCAATTGGGCGTACGGCTCCAAATCCCATGGTCGGCTGTGTGATTGTGTCAGATGGTGAAATTGTGGGCGAGGGGTTTCATCCGAAAACGGGAGAGCCTCACGCTGAGGTGTTTGCGCTGCAGCAAGCGGGTGCGCGATCGCGCAACGCGACTCTCTATGTCAATCTAGAACCCTGTAATCACTTTGGTCGGACTCCGCCTTGTTCTCAAGCAGTCGTGAAGGCTGGACTGAAGCGAGTGGTCGTCGGCATGGTTGACCCGAATCCGCAAGTTGCAGGCAAGGGAATTGCAACGCTTGAGAATGCCGGGATTGAAGTGACGGTTGGGGTTGAAGAAGCGGCATGTCAGACCTTAAATGAAGCCTTTGTGCATCGGATTCTAAATCGTCGTCCGTTTGGAATTCTCAAATATGCCATGACCTTAGATGGAAAAATTGCGGCAACGTCCGGCCATAGTAGCTGGGTGACTGGGCAAATGTCGCGGCGACGTGTTCATCAATTACGGACACAGTGTGATGCGATCGTCATTGGTGGCAATACAGTTCGCAAAGATAATCCTGAATTAACCACGCATGGACTTTCAGAGTGGCAACCCTTGCGGGTCGTCATGAGCCGCAATTTGGATTTACCAACACTGGCGAATCTCTGGAAGACTGAGATTGCTCGAACTGTCGTATTTACAGGGCTGAATGCCAATTCAGACATTCAAGAAAAATTGAGCCAGCAAGGTGTTGAAGTTGTGAATTTGGAGACGACTACGCCTGCTGCGGTGATGGAGAATCTCTACGATCGCGGAATGAATACTGTGCTTTGGGAATGTGGTGGAAATCTAGCAGCGCAAGCAATTCGCCAAAGTTGTGTGCAAAAAGTATGGGCATTTGTTGCGCCGAAAATTATTGGTGGAGAGCACGCACCAACGCCGATCGCAGAATTAGGACTCAATCAGATGACCGATGCGATTCCGTTAACGCGGGTGACCTGGAGCACGATCGAATCAGATTTACTAATCGAAGGCTATTTAGGCTAAGCGTTCATAGGCTAAATCCCGAATCAAAGCGAGCCGAGAATAAACATAAGTCGAGAGCAGCGAATTCTCTTCTGAGTTGAGGGGTTGCTGCGTATTCACTTGGCGCAGAAGAGACTGCACCAAGTTTGCATCATCTAGGTTAACCAGATGAGTGGCTTGGGTCGTCTCTACCAGCGCCCAGAGTTGACGAATCAAAGATGGGTTCATAGGAACAAAGGATGAGGTTGCTGTTTCCACAATACTGAATCTGCCTATCCTGAAAGCCAGACATTACAAGCTGAAATAACAGTTATTAAAAGATTATTCTGCGCCTGTATATCGACAGGACAGTCGAAAATATTGTGACTTTCCTTCATCCTTTCACACATTAGCGGTAGGCTGCTATCGGTTCTTTGATGAAGCGGATATACAGATGTTTGAAAGTTGATTTCAGAACACGAGGCGCACCAAAATCAATGGGCATCATTTTGTCAGGAAGCTGCCAATCTGAAATCTGTAGATCTACGGGTTGAAGCAGTGGAAAGTCAATTGCATCAATGTCCGAACAGAGTCCTAATCGCTGGCTAGCTACAATCGTCGGTACAGTGTTGGGATCGACTTGTAGAATGTCAACGATCGCTCGGTCAAGAGAAAATATATCACGCGATGCTCCCAATACGCCTAAATCTTTTGGTTCACCGCCGCTTGGTCCATTGCCTTCGTGCCCGATGATGCCATCCACGATCGTTAAATCTGGATCGATTGTTCGCGCTGTCTCAACTAACATCGTGCCAAAACGAGATTGATCTTTCCCCGCTTCCATGTGCCACCAAGCTTTCATTTTGCCTGGAACACATCCGAATAAATTTTTCACACCCATTGTGACAGTCAATTGCATGTGCGATTTGACTTTAGGTAGATTGATCACGACATCCGCTTCGATCGCTTGTTTACAGAGCAATAAATGATTGAATTCTTCACCAACTGTTTCATACCGTTTGCCTTTGAATTCAACGATCGGTAAATTGAGCGACTCAGTGAGTTCGAGATAACCACTTGCCTTTGCGACTCCTAGAGCGCTGCCAAAGGCGGGACTATCTCCTAAGAATGGCTTTCCACCTGCTTCCTGCACCATTTTCGCAACGCAGTAGGCAATCTCAGGACGCGTCACGCATTCTTTTCCGGGGCGGGCACCCGTCAGGAGATTGGGTTTGAGTAAAACGCGATCTCCCGGTTTGACGATGCTGCTGATTCCGCCCAGAGGTTCAAGCAATGCTTCGAGTGCAGCCCGAAGTTCTGTTAAATCGTAAGAGGTAGCACGCAGCAGACTAACGGTTGGTTTCATACGCTTAGAAGGTTTTTTATTACTTTAACCGCGATCGAAAAATCCTATTGCAAAAGCACGCTCAGAATTTTGCACATTTTTTGGGAGTGCTGACTGAGTGAGGTCGAGTTACCTTGTGGAAGCGCAAACGGATGCAGACAAGAAGGCAATTCTAGAGTGCAGTGCTAGACTAACGATCAATCAGCAAACCTGCTGAAACCAAACCGTCATTTTTTCAGATTCGCTGGAACCTCTTCAGGTACAACCCAGTAATAAACCGTTGTTCCGCCAACGTTCACGACCTGATCAGGTTTCCAATCGCCCATATCAAAAGCATGAGACACAATCCGTGTGCCTGGTTTCAACTGCAATAATTTAGGACGCAATTCGAGATTGATCCGAGGTAAAAGATAGAGCGAAATCACAGTCGCCTTGCTTAGATCTGTTTTAAATAAATCTTGCTGAGCAAACTTCACCAGATCACTCACGCCTTCTTTTTGGGCATTTGCGTTTGCTTCTTGAATCCGTTGCGGATCGATATCTACTCCAAATCCACGAGTTCCGAATCGTTTTGCTGCGGTAATAGGAATCCGACCATCTCCGCTTCCCAGGTCATACAGCACATCATTCTTCCCAACTTTCGCAACTTTGAGCATGGCATCAACCACTTCAGTGGGAGTAGGCACGTAAGGCACATCAAGCTGCGGAGACTCTTCGACTTGAGCTTGTTGCGGTGCTGCGGAAGGTTCAGGGGTTGCAGTTGGAGTAGAAGTTTGAGCACATCCAGTCAATGTCAAACTGACAAGACTGATAGTGATCATGAAAGTTTTAATCGTCATATCTTAGTTCTCCTAGAGCTTTATCGAAGTTGATTTTGCCGATATAGCACTGGAATTCCCAATGCTAGAACAACCACGCCTGCGATCGCACCCGTTTTCACATACACCAAGCTCGAATACAGCAAGTACCCACAAATTAGACAGAACAAGATTGGCGTGATGGGATAAAACGGAACGCGAAATCCATTTTCCTGAAGTGGCTCCTGCGATCGCAAAATAAATACGGAAATCCCAACCAGCAAGAAAAAGAACCAAAACACTGGAGCTGTATAGTCTACCATTGCTTCAAAACCCTTGCGTGTTAGTACTCCTAGTCCAATCAAAAACAAGGAGATTGCGCCTTGTACAAGTAAAGCGGTGGTTGGAGTATTCTGCTGTGATCGCCAAGTTCCTAAAGCCCGAAATACTGAGAAATCTTGTCCCAAAGCATAGTTTGTCCGTGCTCCAGTAAAAATCGTTGCATTCATCGCTCCTAATGCTGAAATAGCAACGAGGACGCTAATAAACACAACTCCAGGTTGTCCAAATGCTCGTCGCATGAGTTCTGCTGCTACCGCAGGCGAGTTTGCCATTGCACTGATGCCGAGTCCATGCAGATAAGCTGCATTAATTGCAACATAGATCGCTGTGATAATGCCAATACTCCAAAGCAGCGATCGCACAATATTTCGCCGAGGATTCTGAATCTCAGCAGAGATATAGGCGGCTTCATTCCAGCCTCCATAAGACAGCAAGACGAGAATCATTGCGAGTCCCCAACTGAGTGAGGATTTTGACTCGGTTACAACAGGTGCAGCAGTCGGCGATGTGAAGAGTCCAATTATGACAACTAAGATCAGCCCAACGACTTTTGCCGCACTTAAAGCATTCTGTACTCCCTTGCCCAAGCGCAATCCTGCTAGATTGATCACAGTAAAAAGAACAATTGCGCCTGCGGCATAGATCGGAGTCGAGAAGTTACCCAACGAAAAAATCTCAGAGGCATAATCACCAAAAACAAAAGCAAGGAGAGCAATCGAGCCAGTTTGCACAATCGTCATTCTTGCCCAAGCGAACAGAAACGCGATCGCGTTTCCATAAGCTCGCTGTAAGTAGTAGTAATTACCACCCACATGAGGATAATTCGTTGCTAGCTCCGCATAGCACAATGCTCCAATCAGAGACACAACGCCTCCTGCAATCCACGCCAACAGAGCAGCCGAATTTGTTCCAGTATTCGCTGCAACCAATGCAGGGGTTTCAAAAATCCCTGCTCCAATCACAATCCCAACAATCAACGCGATCGCATCAAACAAATTTAATGTAGTCTTGGGTCTAGCAGACTCAACTTGGGTAGTAGAAGCAATCGAGCCAGAAGAGTTGGGTAAACCCATAGCGACACCTAATTAACAATGATTGCTATCGCAACCTTAGCACCGGATTTTAATGTACTGAGGGAACGGACGCGATCTAACTTTCGATAGAGATCAAGAGCTTTTCCACAATCTCCATCCTTAGGAAAAGCGATCACTCTATGGTATGGGTAATATAGTTTCAGAAGCAAAAATTTCCCATTCTACTCCCATTCACGAAAATTGCTCACAAAATTATGAAAATGATCGCATACTTGCATCGAGCTGGCGAAAATAAGTCCCCAGACCACGCGCAGATCAAGCAAATCCGTTCTGGGAACCTCTGCGTTCGGATTTTGAGCGTGTTGATGGGATGCGCGATCGCTGGATTCACTCAAATCGCAATGGCACAGGAGCTTTTAAGAAAAGGAAGTTCGGGGCAAGCAGTGGTCGAATTGCAGAATCGCTTACAAGAGCTAAATTGCTATGACGGTTCCATAACTGGATACTTTGGCGATCAGACCGAAACAGCGGTCATTCGATGCCAGCAACAATTTGGAATTGAAGCCGATGGAATTGTTGGTGCATCAACGTATAACGCTTTGGGGATTGGAACGACTGTAAATCCCGATACAGGTTTTGAGAATCAGTTCAGCGATCGATTACGAGTGGGCGATCGCGGGTCACGTGTACAACAGTTACAACAGCAATTACAAGCTGCCGGATACTATTACAGCGAGATCGATGGCGTATTTGGCTCTGCTACTCAGAGCGCTGTGATTCAGCTTCAGAGAGACTTCAGATTGCCTGAAACAGGCGAGGCTGATGCTTCAGTTTATGCAGCATTAGATCGAGGAAGTGTGCCTACCTCCCCGACGAACAGACCCGGAACAGGCTTACAGCGTGGAGATAGGGGAACCCAAGTGAGCGAACTCCAACAACAACTCAACCGATTAGGGTATTCAGTTCGAGTAGACGGTATTTTTGGGGCAAGTACAGAAGCAGCCGTCTTAGATTTTCAGCAGAGGAACCTGCTTGCAACGACGGGTGAGGCAGATGCACGAACGCTGAATCAAATCAGACAAAGTGCAGAATCTTCTGCCTCGCTGAATGTTCGTCGCTATGTGGTCATTGTTCCGATCCCTACAACAACAGAGTGGAGTCGGGTACTCAACATTGCGCCTAGTGCCACTCCTCGCAAGGATCGATTAGGAGACTACGCTGAAGTGAATCGTTACACGACACCCGAAGCAGCAGAGAGAATTGCCGCAAATTTGCGATCGCAAGGATTTCCCGATGCTCGTGTGATTTTTCGATAACGATTTTTCGATAACTTAGAGCGGTAAGAGCGATCGCTGACAGGTCGGACAAACGGCGTGAATTGTTAACTGGCAGTCTAGAATGTGGTATCCCTCTTTCTGGGCTGCTTTTGTACCGATTTTCAAGATCGGGTCACTTTTGAATTCGATCGTTTTATTACAGCGTACGCAAATCAAATGATGGTGATGATGGAAAGGCTGGTTAATCTCGTAATGCTTGTGACCCTCTGCTAATTCAAGCTCGCGCAGGATTCCCATTCGCGACATTAATTTCAGCGTGCGATAGATCGTCGATAAACTAATTCCCTCATTCTTTTCCTGAAGCTCATGATACAAATCTTCAGCACTGAGGTGTTGACCTTCAGGAAGCTTTTGAAAAACATTCAGAATAGTTTCACGTTGCGGAGTGAGCCGCCATCCTTTTTCATTCAGTTCCGCTTTTAGCGAGGCACTGGTATATACAGGAGCGTTTAGCATTGTCAACAAAGCCTCCTTTCTTGAGAATCATAGCATATAAAAATAATAGGCGATTTGCAACAAGTTCGCCTTATTGAAAATAATCTGCAATTAACTTTTTCAAAAAATTACCCCGCCTGCCTTGCTTGACTGAGCGGAGTTGATGGCTATATCTGCCTTGAGAAAGTCTCCATTGATTGGATTTACGTACAGCGAGTTTCGGCTTCGCTGCACATAAATCCGATGGCAATTCCTCAGCTCAGCGATTCGAGATAGTCCCGAACGCGATTGCGCCGTTTCGGTTGACGAAGTTTTTGCAGCGCCTTCGCTTCGATTTGTCTCACTCGCTCTCTAGACAATTCGAGCGCGCGTCCAATCTCTGCTAAAGAATAAGGATGTCCATCGCTTCCTAGACCAAAGCGCATTTGAATCACATCTCTTTCACGAGTGGTTAAATCGGCAAGCAATTGCAGCAAATCTCGGCGCAGTGATTCCCGCATCAACGTCTCTTCAGGCGTGACTTCTTCTGTTTCCAGCAAGTCGCCGAGTTCGGTGTCTCGCTCTTTGCCCACTTTAGTTTCTAGCGATACAGACCGCGGAACTCGCAACAACACTTCCCGAACTTGAGGCGGTGTCATTTCTAGCTCTGTTGCAATATCTTCGATCGTGGCAGTTCGCCCTTTTTCTTGGGAGATTTTGCGCTGAGCTTTTTTGATCTTATTCAGCTTTTCCGTAATGTGGACGGGCAGGCGGATTGTCCGGCTTTGAGTGGCGATCGCGCGCGTGATGCCTTGCCGAATCCACCAATACGCATAGGTGCTGAATCGGTAGCCTTTGGTTGGATCAAACTTCTCAACGGCTCGTTCTAAGCCGAGTGTGCCCTCTTGGATCAAATCTAGGAGTTCTAAACCGCGATTTTGATATTTCTTGGCAACGGAGACGACTAACCGCAGGTTCGCATTGATCATGCGAGTCTTCGCAGTGAGTCCTTGACTTTGAATTTGCTCGAGTTCGGCAACGCTGAGTTTCACAACTTGTGCCCAATGTTGTTTGCCTTCTGCCAAGAGAGGTTTGAGGTTAGCGACCTCGATATTTGCTTCGGCAGCCCAGCGTTCGAGAGACGGGCGGTGGGTCAGTGTGGACACCAAGCGATCGCGGGCATCCATTAGGTCTACAAATTGACGGATAGAATCATTGCCTTTGTTAGCGGCATCATTGCGCTGTTCTAATAGCTTCATGTAGCGTTGAACTTTTTGCGCCTCAGCCACTTCCTCGTCGCGTCCAAGTAAGTGGTAGCGGCCGATCTCTTGCAGGTAGAGCCTCACTAAGTCAGTGGTTTTCCGTCCAGCGGCGCGCATTTCCATTTGCCCTGCCAGTTCCGCTTCAAGTTCAGCGAGATCCGCATTGGGATCAAATTCGGTTTCTGATAGGGTTGAGGGTTGCTCTAGTGTAGAGGGATCAAACTCTGCATCAGCGTAGAAAGAAGTTGCTGGCATCATGTTCCGTTTGTGCGCTATGTGGAAATCGTTCTGTTGGTTGCTTTGCTAGTGTTCCCGTGCTTCGGGACTCTGAAACAGAGTTTAAAGTTCCAGGAAACGTAGAAACTACCGATGACATTGGATTCGAGCAGGTTTTTGAAAATTGCAGTCTGCAATCTCCTCAGTTCTTGATAGGGACTACACGCGATCGCGGGTGCAATTCGGAATTTACACAGGAAAACTTTCCCGTGTCATCAAGTTGGAGTCAGTATAGTGACGATAAAAGGGATATAAAGTGATTGAGATCATTCCGTGTTTTGACCCAGATCACGTTTCAACGGGGGCTAAAATGATGTGTGATTGATGACATTACCTTTTTCACAACTCGGGTTTGGTCATCCGGATCGAATCTAGCCTCTGTAATCCGGCTGATTCTAAAGCGTCAAAAGTACTGTCCATCTTGCTCTCAGGCGGAATAAATACAATGAATCCGTCGCGTCCCCGGGTAAGTAAAACTCGATAGCTATTGAGGCGTAATTGTCGGGGATTCTGCACATTTTTTTGGCGATTTGTTGTTTTCCAATCCTCGTTCTGCCAAATCAAATCGTCTCCCCAACCCAAAATTGGCAGATCTAATTCTAACCCTTGGCAACTGAACTCAGTGACGACTCGATCAAACATGCAGCAAGAGGTTTCCGTATCAGGTGGTTCGACATACCATGCGCCAACATTGAGTCTTTGAGTCGAGAGATAGTCGTTTCGGATGCCATATTGAGTGAGATTTTTGGCACGAGACGAGGCAACTAGTCCGTAGCGTTTGTCAGGTTGACCCTGGTAGCGATCGCGACAATAAATTTTCGCAACTTCCAAATCACGAGTCAGGTAACAGTCAAATCCTTCTGCAATCATCAAGGGCATGATAGCCCTAGCTTGTTCAATCTCACCGGCTAAAACATGAGAAACCCAGGTTTGAACATATTGGGCAAGATGCGATCGCAAAGACGTGGTCAGATTCAGCAAGGAATTGGTATGAGTGGGCTGATCAAAGAATTTTGCGTGTTCTGGCGAACAGTGAACTTGCCAAGACTCGATCGAGCTTTGTAATCCCTGATTCCATTGCTCGATTCCGCCTTCTTCTCCGACATGGATCGTTTGCCCTTCGCCAATTAAACCAACCAGTACACACCAGTCTGGGGTGCGTTCACAGATCCGTAGAACTGTACCAGGAGCAGCACTTTGAATGCCATATTTTTTGGACATGCGATCGCTATCCCAAGCCCTTTGAGCTTCATCGAAAACAATGATTTGCTCTCTAGGGGCAGATTGGCGACGAGCTTCGTGCTGGATGTAAAAATTCCGAATTTCTCGAACCAAGGCTTTGCTTTTGAGGGCATATTGCAGAACGTTAATCAGTGGGCGGTTTCCAGATAGAAACAGGGCATTGTGATCGGTTTGGTAGACGAACTGTAAGCCGACGAGCGTTTTCCCTGAACCTGGAACGCCTGTGATCAGAACAAGATGGCGTTCTTTTTTCTCTGAGGCTTGCTGCACTAAGCGATCGAGAAATTCAAGTATCTCTGGAATGCCCGCACTTTGGGCGCGTCTGATATTTGGCAATGGCTCTTGCTGAAAGATTCGCTGCGCTGCTTCGATCACCGTAGGCAAGGGTGCATAATCTGAATTCACCCAACTTGTCGGATCGATTTCCGGTTGCTTTGCAGGTAAGGATTCCAAATAGGTTGAAATTTGAGTGGGCTTGAGAATTTGAACTGCGTTACGGGCTGCATTCTCTTTGACGGAGCGAGTGGGAATTAGAACTGCGCTGACTGGATGTTGTGCCGATGCTTGATGATATTCGGATAAGTCTCGTGCATAGGCAGCAACTTGATCGCAATCTGCATTGGAGGCTGAAGTATTTTGTTTGAATTCAAAGACGACAATGTGTCCGAAACCGAGCATAACTAAATCAGGACGACGACCGCCTTCACCCGGCAGTTCGTATTCAAAAATCAATGTCCAGGATTTGCGAGTCAGAGCAGACAATTGCGATCGCAAAAGTTCTCCACAGTCTTGCCAAGCCTGTTGTTGGGTTCCGGCTGAATTTTGATGATAGAGCCTTTGATAATTCGTTTTGAGTGTTTCAAGCCAATCTGCTTGAGAACAGGTGAGAAATTCATCAAGTGACCCCATCCAACCGTAATTCGACATCGTTTTTGCGATCGCAACTTTCCCTACTGTTGCAAAAAATCGGGAACACGGCATCTCGATTGCGACGGAAAGAATTCCCAGCAATCTTGGCAAATAAAGTCTAAGATTGCTGTGATGGAAGGGTTAGGGAAAATGGATCGACGCAGTTTCATACTAGGAATGGCAGCATTAGGAACCACGCTGAGCGGATGCAGTTCTGACCCCTCAGCATTTCGAGTGAGATTGCTGAAAAATTCCATTCCAAGCCAGCTTCCAAACGAGTTTCGCAGACAACTCAAGCAAGATATCAAGCTCGATTTCAAGCCTGCCAATCAGCTGCAAGACCTGTTTAATGACTTGCAGGTTTGGAAACAGAAGCCAAGTCGCAATCAAACATCATCACCCGGTTTACCCTTCATCAGTCAGTCTTCTGAGCCAATTCCAGACTTGATCACAATGGGCGATTACTGGCTTTCCACTGCGATTCGCCAAAACCTCATTCAACCGCTTGACCCGAAAGCTTGGCAGCTTTGGGCACAACTGCCCGATCGCTGGAAAAAGATTGTCACTCGCGACAATCAAGTTTGGGGTGCGCCCTATCGGTGGGGTGCAACGGTCATTGCTTACCGAACGGATATTTTCCGCGATCGTAATCTCCAGCCGCCTCAAGATTGGGCAGATCTGTGGCGCGAAGATTTACGGGGTCGAATTGCCTTACTCGATCAGCCGAGAGAAACGATCGGACTCACACTGAAAAAGCTTGGTCAATCCTACAACACCGCTGATCTCAATAAAATTCCAAATTTAGAACCGGAGTTAGTCGCGTTAAACCGACAAGCCAGAGCCTACAGTTCTAGTACGGCTTTGCAATCCCTGATCCTGGATGATGTCTGGGTTGCAGTCACTTGGTCTACTGATTTTCTACAAGCAGTAAACCGTAATCCGACGATCGCTGCGATTTTCCCCAAGTCTGGTTCTGCTTTATTTACTGACTTGTGGGTTCGTCCTGCTCCTGTTAGTTCAAAAGCGCCGATTGCAGATTGGATTAACTTCTGTTGGCAGCCCGATATCGCGCCCCAACTTTCCCTGATCAGTCAAGCTGCATCCCCAATGCTTTCCACATTGGATGCCAATACTTTTCCAGAAAAACTTCGGCAAAATCCGCTGCTGGTTCCGCAGCCAGAAGTCCTTGCTCGTAGTGAATTTCTAGAACCCATTCCCGACGCTACGATTGAACAATACCGTTCTCTCTGGGCTAAAATCCGAGGGTCGGCTTAGTTGGAGACCAGAAGTTCGTACTCGCTAAATTATCAAAAGAAGCACAAGCAAGTCTTTCATCTGCATCTTTTGCCGCAATCTCTGAATTGAAGTTACAGGTATAGGCTGCGACTATGCTGCCTTGCGGATCAAACACTCGCAGATTATAGCCATAGCCTGTTGTCGCTGTGCCAAATTTTTGGATGAACTCATAGCGATCGAAGAAATCCAGCGAACTCCAAAGCTGAGCATTCACAACTACATCGACTCGGTTGGGTTCTTCGATGCCAGGACAGGCAAGCCACCCATTGACTAAGCGATCGCCGTATTTATTTTGAGCCGCAAGCTGATCCCGAATCCACCATAGACTCGGCTCTGTCAATTCTGTCTGCTGAATATTTGTATCTGTAATTCCAGCGATATTAGAGCTACACATCCCTTGCTGGATCATCTTCGGATTAAATGGAGTGGTCGAAGGTTCAAGCGCAGGTTTTGCGACAACACTTTGACTCCCTAGACCCAGCATCAAACTGATGCGAATGAAGTAGTGTAAGCCAGTTGAGAAAACGTGTTGCTGTGTCATATTGAGTTGAGCGAATTGAGCTGAACGAAATGTTCCAATCTAGCTGGCTAATCGACGTTGAACTCTGAGCAAAAGTGCCTCTCAATCTGTTGTAGTCTATCTGTTTAAAAATTAAAACCCTCAATATTCTATGTTTGATCCGCTCCGCCCGTTGAAATATCTTCCTTGGATAGAATTGCTGCAAGTTGCACTTGTCACGATCGGATTTACAGTTTTATTAGATTGGGCGTTTTTTCAGGCAGCAAGTACTCCTGCTCTACGACCCATTGCTGCACGAGTTCTACAGTCACCGCTTGGATTTTTGCTCGAATTAGCAGCAGCCGTTGGAATTGGAGCATTAGCAGTTGCTATCATGGAACGCTGGTTCCGCCGGAGAATTTTAATTACGAACTCGGTTCTCTGGGCATTAGTGCCGTGTTTGGCACTGTGGCTGTGGCTGCGATCGTTTTTGCCAGACTCGATTTTTCCGCAGCTATTGACTCCGGTTCTAGGGATGAATGCCGTAATTTGTATAATTTTAGGGGTGTTTTGGAAGGGAAAACCCTATTGGCGATGATTCAATTTGTCGCTTGAATACGCTACCGTAGTCTCAAAAGCTTTTACTTACTCAAAGGACGCTCGTGATGGTTGCTCTGTATTGGGTTTTAGTCGTTGCCATGCTCGTTGGCATTGTGGGCGCGATCGTTCCGGGCATTCCAGGAACAAGTCTCATTTTGGCAGCGATCGTCATTTGGGGTGCAGTTAAAGGATTTTCAGATATTACGATCGCGTTAGCAGTGGGTGTGCTCGTCTTTCTGATGAGCTTAGGCATTGATTTTCTCGCAACCTACTGGGGTGCTAAAAAGGCAGGGGCGAGTAATTGGGGACAGATTGGTGCGTTCGTGGGATTTGTGCTCGGATTTTTAGGCTTTTTGCCGACTTTGCCAATCGGAGGACCACTCGGACCCATTATCGGAATTTTCTTTGGCCCTCTGGTAGGTGCGATCGTTGGTGAATATCTCTATCGAAAGGATTTAATGATCGCGGTCAAAGCTGGCTTGGGAATTGTCGTAGGTTCGATCGTTGGCAATCTCATCCAGGGCGTTCTTGCAGTTATTGCAGTGACCGTCTTCATTTTCACAACGTTCCCGACCGTGATGGGAGGTTAGACAAACCACGCTCGCCAGTCTTGCAATTTAAGGCAATTTCTGCGATCGCGCTCCACACTCTAAAGCCTTAGAGCCTTTTGCTGTTTTCGGCTTTTCTGGAGCTTGCACCGATGGCTTTAGAGATTGGCAAATTACACGAGTCGTTCCCGATGGACTCAGGCTGACCACACTGATGTAACTCTGTAAATTTGCTTCCCGAGGAATCGCAGTCATCACGGAATCTGTTCCGACTCGCAGGCGATAAGCATAACTATAGCTTTGAGAAATCACATTCGTCGATCGCTCTAATTCCTCTAAGCTACGCGCAAAGCGATTATTCTGTGTGTAAAAATTCTCTTGGGCAGTTGTCATCGCCTTCAGATAGGTTTCTGCCTCTTGCTGCTTCGCCTCAGGTGAATCACTTTGCGGTTTCATGACCGCCTCAACCGACTTGGAACCCTGATGCTTCGAGGTAGACCAGAACGCCGTCGTTCCACCCACGACAAATCCACCGATGACAACCAACGCGACCGGAAGTGCATAGACTCGCCACCGCTTCTTCACCCAACCTCGAAATGAAAGCGTTTCTTCTTCTTCCTCAATTTCTTCATCGTCGATCGCAACTGCGGATTCCATTTCAGGAAGCTCGTCCTTAATCGGTGGTGTTAAGGTTGCAATTCGTGAAGCTGATTCCTCAATTTTGTCATCGATCGCAACTGCGGATTCCATTTCAGGAAGCTCGCCCTCAATCGGTGGCGTTAAGGTTGCAATTCGCGAAGCTGATTCCGTCGATCGCAGAGAAAACTCACGTGTCCAAGCAAATGCCTCATCTCCGGCTCTTTTTCCTTGTGCCCGTACTGATCGAATTGAGTCATTGCCTAACTCAATCAATCCCTTCTGAATGAACGCTACGAGCGTTTCCTGATTCAGCGGCTTTTGAGACTCTAAAGAAATGCACAAACAGTCATCCTCAATGCCCGCTCGCGCTGTGATGCCTTTGGGAGACAATACTGCATTCATCAACGCTGCGATCGCACTTGGCTCACCTTGTTTTGCAAGCTCTAAAAGGTTCGACTGTTCCATAGACACAAACTAATCTCAAGCTTCAGATCTCAACGAGCCGCGAACGAATTGCCTTTACTTTACCGTAATCCATAGCGTTATCCACTGAAATCGTAGATGCTTCAGGATAAGAACTGACCGATTTTGAAAAAATCTGAATTGGAATTGTGAAGAAATAATTTCATTAAACTTGCATCTTGTAAAATTGCGGCAAAGAATTGTCTTAAAAGCAATTTAGCCTATTTTTGACGTGAATTCTTACCGTCCCTGGGAACACTGAAAAGGTAAAGGGAGAATCTCCCGAACTGGAATCTGTCACTTTCAGGAGCAGGGCGGTGCAATCGGTTAAACAGCAGCAAATTCTCGGTTATTTCATCGAAGAAGCAAAAGAACATCTCGACACGATCGAACAAGGCTTAGTCGATCTCGCTGCTACGATGGCGGATTCAGAGCGGGTCAATGAACTGTTTCGTGCCGCTCACTCCGTTAAAGGTGGGGCAGCAATGCTCGGCTTTGACAGCATTCAGAGAACTGCGCACCACTTTGAAGATTGTTTCAAAATTCTCAAAGAACATCCGGTCAAAATTGACCAACGTCTCGAAGATCTCTTTTTCAAGGGGTTTGACACACTCAAAGAATTAATCGAAGCTTTACAAAGCCCATTTGGCTTACGTGAAGAAGATGCTCAGCAAGCCGTTGCTGCTTCAGAACCAACTTTCCGAGAATTGCAGGCTTATCTCGAAGCGCTCAAAACCGGAAAAGCTTCTCCCTCGAAAGGCACTCTGCTGCCTCACAATGCTGCGACTCAGATTACAACGATTCTCAAGGGCATGTTGCAGCTTTTCAAACAAGGTGATTCTCAAAAAGGTCGCCAGCAGCTCGTCGCACTCTGCAATCGTCTGATTCAAGTCAGCAGTACCACAAAACCCTGGGTGACATTACTGCAAACCGCTCAGCGGGCGATCGCAAATCCCAAAAATACCTACGCATCTCTTGCCCCCATCGTCATTAAAGACCTCAAACAAGCGAGTGATCTTTTACTCTTAGGTCAAGCCGAGCAAATCAGCATTACGGCTAATCTGCAAAAACTGCTCAATCCAGCATCTGCACAGCCTGCTTCGGCAAAAGCTGCCCCATCTCCAGCCGTGAAGCAGCACGTTACGATTCCACTCGAACCGAGAGCGGCAGCTCGGACTCTGCTTGACGTGTTTAACAAGTCGGAACTGATCGAAATTGCTGAGTTCCTGATGAAAGCGATTCAATAGTCCATTAGACTGTGAAAGGCACAGTCTGGAGTCGCGCTCATGGTGAAGGTTAGCTTTCTGGGCATCGGGTTGATGGGATTACCAATGGCGCAACGTCTCATCGGTGCAGGTTATTCCGTGACTGCTTACAATCGCACCGCTACAAAATTAGAAAAGCTCTCTGAAGTCGTAAACCCAAAGGGCAGCATCGCGATCGCACACACTCCTGCAGAAGCGATCGCGGCTTCTGATTGTGTCGTGCTGATGTTAACCAATGCCCAAGCCATTCGAGATGTTTTACATCAAGCTGATTTAAGCGATCGGACTATCATCCAAATGAGTACGATTTCGCCAGATGAAAGTCGCGAGATTTGCCGCGAAGTGATGGCAGCAGGTGGAGCTTATTTAGAAGCGCCAGTTCTAGGAAGTATTCCTGAAGCAAAATCGGGAAAACTCATTGTCATGGTCGGCGCAGAGCCAGAACAATTTGAACAATGGAAACCTTTGCTGCAAACCTTGGGCGAAAATCCAGTTCTGATCGGGTCTGTCGGTTCAGCTGCAACAGTCAAATTGGCACTGAATCAATTGATTGGTTCGTTAACGAGTGCATTTGCTGCAAGCCTTGGGCTTGTCTTACGACAAAACGTTGATGTTGAAGCGTTTATGCAGATTGTGCGGCAGAGTGCCTTGTATGCGCCGACATTTGACAAAAAATTACAGCGGATGATCGATCGAGATTTTGAACATCCAAACTTTCCAACGAAGCATTTGCAGAAAGACATGAACTTGTTTGTTGAAACCGCAAAGTCGTCAAATTTAGATACAGCTTCTATTGAAGGAGTGCAGCAGATTTTACAAACTGCGATCGACCGCAATCTAGCTGACCTCGACTACGCTGCATTGTTTTCGGTAATTGTTCCTGAAGAATCAAAAATTCATTGAAAGTATAATTTTCAGCACTCTCCGGAAATTGGCGCGCAGCGTTGAAATTTAATATAGACCGCCCCCGTAAAAGGTTCATTCCTGACTTTTCACTGAAATTTATATCTCAACGCTAGATTCTCGGCATTTCTATAAAGCGATGTAACGAGTCATCATTTGTGGGCAACCTAGAGTTAGCGTCCCTAAATTTATCTTCGATTTCAAGTCTAGAAACTCACAGGACAGTTTCTTGCCGGTGATATGTGACCCCCTAGCGCATCTTCAGTCTCCAGCAGGTTGAGTTCGACTGAGTTTTATGCACATCGTGACCATTGCCGTTTGGGTTCACCAAAATTATGCGTGTTTTGATCTATTCCTACAACTACTACCCAGAGCCGATTGGAATTGCACCATTAATGACAGAACTCGCGGAAGGTTTAGTCCGCCGGGGACATCAAGTTAGAGTCATCACTGGAATGCCGAACTATCCCCAACGTCAGATTTATGAGGGTTATCGGGACAAGCTCTACATGACTGAGAAACGTAATGGAGTGATCATTCAGCGAAGCTATATGTGGGTAAAACCAAAGCCGAGTCTAATAGATCGTGTTTTACTAGATAGTAGTTTTGTTGTCACGAGTTTCCTACAAGCTCTGAAAGGCTGGCGACCCGATGTCATTCTCCTAACAGTTCCGCCCTTGCCTGTCTGTGTGCCTGCAGCACTTCTAAGCTGGTTCCACAACTGTCCGATTGTGCTGAATGTGCAGGATATCTTACCAGAAGCTGCCGTTCATGTAGGACTGCTCAAGAATAGAACCATGATTCGCGTGTTTGAAGCGCTGGAAAAGTTTGCTTATCGCACGGCTCATACCATCAGTGTGATTGCAGATGGGTTTGTTGAGAATTTAGAAGGTAAAGGTGTGCCGTCCAGTAAGCTCACTTGTATTCCAAACTGGGTCGATACGAGCTTCATTCGCCCGCTATCAAAAGAAAATAATGCTTTTCGGCTAGAGAACGGGCTAGATGGAAAATTTGTTGTGCTTTATGCCGGTAATATTGCCCTGACCCAAGGACTGGAAACAGTGATTGAGGCTGCGGCACGATTGAAGCATCAGCGTGATATTGCTTTTGCAATTGTTGGAGAGCCCAAAGCGATCGAAAACCTCAGACAGCATTGTGAAGCACATGGTGCAGACAATGTAAGACTGTTGCCATTTCAACCGCGTGAGAAATTGCCAGAAATGCTCGCTGCGGCTGATGTAGGCTTGATTGTGCAGAAACGCAATGTAGTGTCGTTTAACATGCCGTCAAAAACTCAGGTATTACTCGCGAGTGGGCGAGCAGTCATTGCTTCTGTTCCGAGTACTGGCAGTGCAGCAAAAGCAATCAAGAAAAGTTGCGGTGGCGTAGTTGTCGAGCCAGAAAATCCTGAAGCACTTGCAGATCAGATTTTGGAGTTGTACAACAATCCTGAACTGACGAGCAAGCTAGGGAAGCAGGGAAGACAATATGCGATCGAGCGCTACTCCTTTGAGCAAGCTTTGAATCAATATGAGGCGTTGTTTGAGAAAGTTGTGAGAACGCCTGCCGTAAAACCTGCCTATATGTTCAGTGTCAATAAGTCGAGCAGCTAGCTTTTAGGCTACGTATTTCCAATAGTTTGATGCCCTCACTTTAGCAACGAGGGCATTTTTTATAGTTGTGCTATTGCTGTGATTTGATCATAAGACAGTAAGTTATCATCACGGATATAAGCCGTTCCGCGATCGCTCCAGATCATGTGCAAATAGTAGGACTGCGTGCCATCTTTTGCAACGAGATAGACCCGAAAGCCTGTGTCTGGTTCTAGTTCTTGTCTTGTCAAAACAAAGCCTTGCTTTTCAAGCTGTTGCTCAAGTGTTCCAGCGACAGTTCGACCATTTGATTCTGCAATTTGCCAACATCCGATTCGACCTTGGCAGCCTGGAGTCGCTCCAGTAATTTGCAGGACATCTGTAGGAGATGGGCTAATGGTTGGTGAAGGATTTACGGTGGGAGATGGGCTGACCGTCGGGGACGGGCTGATCGAAGGCTGTGGAGATGGGCTGACTTGCGGTTGAGGTTGAACTGCTCGCTGAAGTGTGGGAGTTGCAGTCGGCGAAGGTTGAACGGTCTTAGAGGGTTGGACCTTAGGGGAAGGTTTTGGAGTTGGAGAAGTGATCGCGGATGGAGAAGGCGACGGCTTTGGTAAGTTCATCACATTCACTGAGTTCTCAGACTTCGGTGGCTCAATGTCTGAGTCAGTCGATGGAATTGGCATTGCGAAAAGGAATCCGTGCAGCCCAATTGAGATCGGGAGCATGTGCCAAAGCTGGAGATGGGGCAGTTTGAAGATCATGATCGCGACACAGGAGCAGAGACAATACTCAATTTGCAAATTATTCCTGTCTGATCATAAAGCAGTAACTAAATAAATTGTCAATAGTCTGAAGAAGTTTTGCCAGTGATATTGCGCAGAACCCTTGCAAAATATAAATTCTAGATCGACTTAGGGATTCTCAATGCGGATTCACTTGACAAAGATTTGGAACTCTCTTAAATTACTTACTAGAAAAAAGTCTCAATAATGACGACAAGCTCAGCAAGAAGTGCTATCGGACTTTTAAGAACATAGATGGAGTGTTATGGCGATTAAACGGCGGATTTTCTTGGCTTCAGGCGCAGCAGTGGCAGCGATCGCGATTCATCAGCTTGTCAAAATGCAAGCAGGCACATCAGCGGGAGTGGTGAATCTTTATTCTGCACGTCACTACGATACAGATAATGCGATCTACGAAGCATTCACCAAGAAAACGGGCATCAAAGTGAATCTGGTCGAAGCAGATGCAGACAAACTGATTGAGCGGATCAAAAGTGAAGGTGCAAACAGTCCGGCAGATGTTTTGATCACCGTTGATGCAGGCAGACTGTGGCGTGCTCAAGACGCGGGATTGTTCCAACCTGTTGACTCTGCGGTCTTAAAGTCTGCCATTCCTGAGAATCTGCGATCGCCCAACAACCTATGGTTCGGGTTCACCAAGCGGGCGCGGGTGATCATGTATAACAAAGACCGTGTTAAGCCTTCTGAACTGAGCACTTATGAAGATTTAGCTGATCCGAAGTGGAAAGGACGGTTGATTGTACGATCGTCGAGTCACGTTTACAATCAATCCCTCACGGGTGCACTGCTCGAAAAGCATGGCGAGCAGAAAGCTGAGGAATGGGTCAAGGGATTAGTTGCAAACTTTGCGCGATCTCCAGAAGGAAATGATACGGCTCAAATTAAAGCGATCGCCGCAGGCCAAGGTGATTTGACGTTAGTGAATACTTACTATTTACCTCGCTTAGCAAAATCAAATAAGCCTGAAGAGAAAGAGATTGCTTCCAAGATCGGCGTGTTTTTCCCGAATCAGGGTAAAGATGGGAGCGGAACTCACATCAATATTAGTGGCGGAGGCGTCCTGAAGACTGCTCCGAACAAGGCAGCGGCAATTCAATTTTTGGAGTTTCTAGCCAGCAAAGAAGCACAGCAAATTTTTGCTGCAAGCAACAATGAATATCCTGCGGTTGCAGGCGTTCCGGTTGATTCTGTCTTGCAGAGCTATGGAACGTTCAAGGATGATAAGCTGAATGCTGAAATCTTTGGGCGCAACAATGCGAAGGCGCTGCAAATTATGGATCGGGCTGGCTGGAAGTAATGTCAACGCTACTTGATTTAGCGGCAAAAGGTGGACCTGTGATGATTCCGATGACAGGTCTATCTGTGCTCACGATTGCTTGTGCCTTAGAACGGGCATGGTTTTGGTGGCATGTGTTGAGGGGTGAGGATCGCTTGGCACATCAAATTTTGGCGGCGGCTGAATCTGATTTGAATCAAGCGCGATCGATTGCCGAATCTGCTTCGGAAATCGCGATCGCGCGATTTTTATATGCGGCATTGAAGCTGGATCGTCCTGAGCCGGAAACCTTTCGACTGGCATTAGAAGCTGCCAGCGATCGCGAATTTGTCAAAATGCACAAGGGCGATAAGCTGCTCGAAACGGTGATCGCCATGGCTCCGTTGTTGGGACTCTTGGGAACAGTGACGGGGCTAATTGTCACATTTTTTAATTTGAGAATTGGTGGATCTGAGAGTGCGGTGGATACTTCTAAAGCTGCATTGGGGATTGCCGAGGCATTGATTACAACCGCAGCGGGAATGATTGTTGCGATCGTGGCTTTGTCAATTTTTCGGGTGTGTGTGACTTTGCAAGCGAAGCAGATGGACTATTTTGCTGAGATTGGCAGTGAGTTAGAGCTGATCTATCGACAGGTCTGGTACAACAGAGGTCATTTGCGCCATGAGATCTAAAGCAAGGCAACGTGGAACATCTATGCCTGAGATCAATCTCGTGCCGATGATGGATGTGATTATGACCATCCTGACATTTTTCATTATTGTGTCGATGACGTTGACCAACTTTCAGTCGGTTGATGTGGCATTGCCAACTGCTCAGTCTGGGGTCAATCGAGAACGACCGATTGAACCGATGATTGTGGGGCTGAATCAACAGCAGCAAATTTTGTTGGAAGGTAGCCCTGCAACTCGTGAGCAGTTAGCACAAGCGATTCAGAACTATCTCGCGCAGAATCCGAAAGGATCGGTTGTTTTGAAGGCTGATCAAAGATTGCCTTACCAACAGGTTATTCAGGTTTTGGCAACGTTGAAAGAAGTGGGTGGCGATCGCGTGTCTTTAGCGATCGAATAGTTTTGCAAAATCGATCGATCAACTCCGGAGCAAACTGCCATTGCCTTCTAGAATAGGATGTGGTTTTTTGCAACAAGGGCACGATCGATGCGGCTATCTCAGATGCTATTTGTAACACTGCGCGAAGATCCGGCGGAAGCCGAGATTCCCAGTCATAAGCTTTTGGTACGAGCAGGGTATATCCGGCGGATTGGCAGCGGCATCTATTCGTATTTGCCTTTAATGTGGCGGGTGTTACATAAGATCTCGCAGATTGTGCGGGAGGAAATGAATGCAGCAGGCGCACAAGAATGCCTGTTACCGCAGTTGCAGCCGTCGGAATTGTGGAAAGAGTCGGGGCGTTGGGATACATATACCAAGGCTGAAGGAATTATGTTCGCGCTCATCGATCGTCAAGATCGTGAAGTGGGCTTGGGACCGACCCATGAGGAAGTTATTACGACGATCGCACGCGATATGATTCGTTCCTATCGTCAATTGCCTCAAAATCTTTATCAGATTCAAACTAAGTTCCGTGATGAGATTCGTCCTCGGTTTGGATTGATGCGGGGGCGCGAATTCATCATGAAAGATGCCTACTCATTTGACGCAGATGAGGCAGGGATGAAAGTGACGTATCAGAAAATGCACACGGCTTACTGCAAGATTCTGACTAGAACAGGCTTGAAGTTTCGGGCAGTCGATGCGGATTCAGGCGCGATCGGGGGTTCTGGGTCACAAGAATTTATGGTGCTTGCAGAAGCAGGAGAAGACGAAGTTCTCTACACCGAAGATGGGAAATATGCGGCGAACGTGGAAAAAGCGATCGCGCTTCCGCCAGATGTTGTGACCTCTCCTTTTTCCAGTTATGAGAAACGCGAAACGCCAGGAACAGAAACGATCGAAAAGGTTTGCAAGTTTCTAAAATGCTCCCCTACGAATGTTGTTAAAAATGTTCTCTATCAAGCCGTATTTGATAGTGGCATCACTGCATTAGTCTTAGTTCACATTCGCGGTGATCAAGATGTCAATGATGTGAAACTGCAAAATGAACTGACCAAACTTGCTGATCAGTTTGGCGGCAAAACTGTGATTTCGCTGACGGTTCCCGACGCGGAAGCTCAACAGAAGTGGGCAGCAAAATCTTTGCCATTGGGATATATCTCACCCGCGATCGCGGATGATTACATCAAGGCCAGTAAAGAGATTGCATCGAAATTTGTTCGATTCGTGGATCAAACGGTGACAGATTTAGAAAATTTTGTCACAGGTGCAGATGAATCTGGCTATCACGTTGTCGGCGCAAACTGGGAGAAAGAATTCCAGAAACCTGCTTTAGTGGTCGATGTGCGCAAGGCGAAAGCAGGCGATCGCGCAGTTCACGATCCATCTCAAACGCTGCAAACCGCTAGAGGTATTGAAATCGGGCATATTTTTCAACTTGGAACGAAGTACTCGCAGGCGATGAATGCGACCTACACCAACGAGCAAGGGGAGGAAATGCCTTTAGTGATGGGTTGTTATGGGATTGGGGTTTCGCGATTAGCGCAAGCTGCGGTGGAGCAGTCCTATGACAAAGATGGCATTATTTTTCCGGTTGCGATCGCGCCTTATCACGCGGTCGTTGTGATTCCCAATGTCAATGATGCGGATCAAGTCAGCGCTGCTGAGAAGCTATATGCAGAATTGAATCAGGCAGGCGTTGAGACATTGTTAGACGATCGCAATGAGCGGGCAGGCGTGAAGTTTAAGGATTCTGAACTAATTGGAATTCCATATCGAATTGTCACCGGGAAATCTTTGAAAGATGGCAAGGTCGAAGTCGTACAACGGGCGACTAAGGCGGTGCAGGAACTTGCACTCGATCAGGTTGTGCCAACTCTGAAGCAATGGGTGACAGAAGCGCTGCATTCATAATTTTGAGCAAATTTTGAGCAGCAAGTTCTCAGTTAAATGGGTAAAGTTCAAATTTTTCGTGGGATTAACGTGAATTCGGGATAAGAGATTTCGCTCTTGTGCCGATGTGAATGGAATTCACGCCTAAACGTTAACGAACTGACGTTGGAATTAGGTTTCGACTTCGCTCAACCCACGAAAATTTTTTGTTCTTGCGCGTTTGCGTTGAGCTTTGTCGAAGGCTTGACGAAACGGAGTGAACTGGACTAAAGAGGCAACCGCGATGCACATTCGATTGTTTGAAGAACGAGACGCTGAACAGATTGCACAACTGTTTCATGACACGATTCGAGAAATTAATCGCCGTGATTATTCGCCGTCTCAAGTTGCAGCCTGGGCACCGGATGACATCTACTTCAGAGATTGGGTTGCAGTCTGCTCACAGCGAATCACTTATGTTGCTGATGATCACGGTGTGATTGCTGGCTTTGGTGAACTCGAATCGAATGGTCATATCGGCTGTTTCTACTGCCACAAAAACTATCAACGCTGTGGAGTAGGAAAGCAAATTTATCAAGAAATTGAGGCAAAAGCGATCGCACTAAATCTTACACAACTCGTCACAGAAGCCAGCATCACAGCAAGACCTTTCTTTGAAAAAATGGGGTTTTCAGTTGTGAGAGAACAAGAAGTCTATTGTCGAGGTGAGCAATTCAAGAATTACGTGATGCAAAAATTACTCTGAATCCATGGAATTTTTCACAATTTTGCTTTCTAGCTTGCTTGGATTAGTCTCTCCAGCAGGTGTCGTCGTCGATCGCATTGCAGAATCTCAAATCCGCAAGCAACTCGTCAGCGCAGACCAGCTTCAAGTCCGAGTGGACAATGCGCCCAATTATCAAATTGCTCAAGGAAGAATCGATCGCATTCTCATCGCAGGTCGCGGAATTGTACCTGTAAAAGGAGTGCGACTTGAACGATTTGAACTGGAAACCGATGCGATCGCACTTAACCTGAAACGCCGCCAACTGATGCAACCGCTTCAGGCTGGAATTCGAGTGAGTCTCACTCAGGAAGATCTCAATCGCGCCTTAAAGTCTCCACAAGTGACCGCTCGACTTAAAAACTTGAGTCTTCAATTGCTAACGCGATCGCAAGCCCGACAAGCTGAGCGTTACGATTTTCTCAATCCTCAAATCACGCTTTTGCCACAAAATCGCGCTCGATTTGCAATCGAACTTCAAGAGCAAGGTGATCCCGCTAAATTAAAAATCGTCGCAGAGGCTCAACCGCAAATTATTTCAGGTCGATCGCTACAACTGAATGATTTGAGAATCTGGGCAAATGGTCAAGAAAGTCCAAAGCAAATCACTGAAGCGATCGCCAATTTGATTCGCGATCGTCTCGATCTGCGGCGATTGGAAGCGTCCAATACAACCTCTCGAATTTTAACTTTGGTGCTCAATCCCTCCAACTTAGAGATTGCGGCTTTTGTACAAATCCGACCCGACGTAAGGAAACAATAACGGTTTGTGTCAAACATCCGAAATTGCGCTAAACATAGCTGTAGAACTTCTACAATCTGTCAGGACTCAGGCCTGGCAATTTCTGCCCTAGTTGAGGACTTCTCACATGCAAGAGCATCCGCGCCGTTTTCCACTCGGAATCGTAGTTGGATTATCCACGCTGGTTGTTGCGACCGGTAGTGCAACTGCATTTTTCACTTGGCAACAAGCCCAGAAACAAGCACCCACTCCTGTTGCTGTAGAGCAGCCTCAGACCCAAGATCCCCGAACCGCTGCGTCTGTCCCATCAGTTTCGCAAAATCAAATTAAGCCGCAAGCCCCAACGACTGAAAAAACAGCGCAGGTCTTCTGGCTCAAAGATAGTGCAACCGATATGGAACTCGTTCCAGTTGCCATCAAAGTGAAATCTGACGATCGCCAAGAAGTTTTACTCACAGCTGCGGTGAATAACCTTCTGAACAATCCGCCGACTCAAGATTTAATGACTGGCATCCCCCAAGGAACCCAGCTTCGCAGTCTCAAGGTCAAGGCAGATTCGATCTATGTCGATCTGACCAGACCGTTTACTGCAGGTGGGGGCAGTTTGTCGATGACGGGTCGCTTGGCTCAAATTCTCTATACGACAACTAGCCTTAACCCAAAAGCAAAGGTCTTCTTATCGGTTGAAGGAAAGCCTTTAACAGTTTTAGGGGGAGAAGGGCTAATCGTTGAGCAACCCTTGACGCGAGCGCAGTTTGAACAAGACACAGGCACGAAGCAGGAATAAATCCTACCGACGACTGGCTAAGCTGAAGGCTCGGAAATACTGAGCTTGCTGTTCAATCCGAGTCGCTAAGCGATCGCAGACCAGATTACATAACTCGAAAATCAGATCGTCTTCGACGCTGTAATATGCCAGCGTCCCTTTCGATCGCCGAGTTAAGATTCCCGCTTGCAGCATCACCTTGAGATGCTTAGAAACATTAGCTTGACTCGTATCAGTCGCTTCAACGAGATCCTGAACGCATTTTTCGCCATCTCGTAGTAAATTGAGAATGCGAAGACGCATCGGTTCACCTAACACACTAAAATAATCAGAAACTTGCTGCACGACTTCAGGTGGTACAGGTTGTGCGGGAGATTTCATGTCAATTTGACAACGGAATGACTTGATCCCAGATTCTAGCCAGTCATAATGCTCTATAGCAATAGAGTCATCTGAGCCTTACGTAATTTTGGCGAAAACTTCATAAAAACCTCGGCATCTATAGAGATGACATGTCGTAATTTCACGCAGAGTAGCTTTCAACCTGATGCAAATAGACTTGGAAGTCAGAAAGTGCGACATAGCAATTTAATCGAATGCTTTTGAATCGATTGGAGCGCTTAATAAAGGGCGGGAAGTTCTCGATCGCAGATCTACCAAGCAATTCAAAACTCCGTCTCTGGGCGTAGAAATTAAAAAAATCAGCGCACTATTGTAAAAGGGAACTTACCATGCACTTTGGAATTCTTCATAAATAATGTCGCTGTGATAGTATCTGGAT
This sequence comes from Leptolyngbya sp. GGD, assembly GCF_026735145.1. NCBI lineage: Bacteria > Bacillati > Cyanobacteriota > Cyanophyceae > Leptolyngbyales > Leptolyngbyaceae > Leptolyngbya > Leptolyngbya sp. GGD. The sequence continues at coordinate 319,379 of NZ_JAPQKE010000002.1, read as the reverse complement.
GTCTGAGGAGATTATACGGCTGTTTAATCAGCACAATTTCGGTGGTGGAGGAGGAATAAGAGTGCAAAACAATATCCCAATTGGGTATTCCCAGTTTGGTGTATCCCGGAATCAGCCAGAACCTTTGCGGATTGGCGTGATTGGTGTCGGGAATATGGGACAACATCATACCAGGGTGTTAAGTCTGCTGAAAGATGTTGAACTGGTCGGAGTTTCGGACATCAATGTAGAACGCGGTTTGGACACGGCTAGCAAGTATCGTGTCCGATTTTTTGAGGACTACCATGATTTGTTAAATCATGTCGATGCGGTTTGTATTGCCGTACCAACACGGTTGCATCATGGGGTCGGAATGGCGGCTCTGAAGGCAGGGGTTCATGTTTTAATTGAAAAGCCGATTGCAGCAAGTATTGCCGAAGCAGAATCGCTTGTGAATGCGGCAGCAGAATGTCAGTGTATTCTGCAGGTTGGACATATTGAGCGATTTAACCCCGCGTTTCAAGAACTCAGTAAGGTTCTGAAAACTGAAGAGGTTTTGGCGCTCGAAGCTCATCGGATGAGTCCTTATAGCGATCGTGCAAATGATGTATCGGTTGTCTTGGATCTGATGATTCACGACATTGATTTGCTGTTGGAACTGGCAAATTCTAAGGTCGTGAAATTGACCGCAAGTGGTGGGCGTGCCTCGAATTCAGGTCAGTTGGATTATGTGACAGCGACGTTGGGCTTTGCCAATGGCATTGTAGCAACACTGACCGCGAGTAAGGTGACCCATCGGAAGATTCGACAAATTTCAGCCCACTGTAAGAATTCACTGACGGAAGCAGATTTTCTCAATAATGAGATTCTGATTCACCGTCAAACGACCTCGAATTACAAGACGGATTATGGACAGGTCTTATATTGCCAGGACGGTCTAATTGAGAAAGTGAAAACGAGCAATATCGAGCCGCTTCATGCTGAATTGGAGCACTTTGTCCAGTGTGTCCGGGGTGGTATGGCTCCCTCAGTTGGCGGAATTCAGGCATTGAAGGCACTTAGACTGGCGAGTTTGATTGAGCAGATGGCACTCGATGGTAAAGTGTGGCATTCTTCGCCAGACTCAAAGGTAATTGAACTCGATACTGCCGCGATCGCGGTTTGAGGGAGACATAAAATTTGCGCCGATCCAGACAAATCCAGATCGGCGCAGGGATTGTAAAAATTAATAGGTTTAAGAGGGTTAGAAGTGTTTAACCCTCTTTTGTTTGTTTTGTAGAGTGTTTTGTGAGATTCAGTTTGCTGCACCGTGATGCACAGTCTTCACCCACTTCAGCCGCTTCTGACGGATGGACATTCTCAATGTTGCAGTTGAGACAATGACAAACCAGTGCAACATATAAACCGCACCTCGTAATCCTTGAAAGATCTGAGTCAAGATTGAGATATCATCTTGACTTTTCAGTTTTTGAACTCGACGCAATCCACCGATCGCACTAAATAAGAACAAGAACAGCGTCATCGCAGAAATCGGACTCGTCAGCATCATCCGATGGCGCAAAACCGCCATGAGAAAATCGGGAATGGCTGCAGTTGGCATCACATATTGCAGCATCCAAAACATCGCGAGATCGATTGTTTTGCGGCTTCCCATGCGATTGCGTAAAATCAGTCGCCAGTAATCGAGATAGCGTTGATAGCCGCCTTCTGCCCAGCGATTTCGCTGATGCCAAAGCGCGATCGCGTTTGTCACGCCTTCTTCGTAAACGGCTGGCTCTGTCACGACTTCAATATCCCAGCCGCTCAAATGCAATCGGAATGTCAAATCCAAATCGTCTGTGATTGTTTCTTCGTTCCACCCCCCACAGTCGAGCAACGCTTCTCGACGAACGAGTTGTCCATTTCCGCGCAGTTCCCCTAATCCTCCGATCGCGGCTCTCTGCTGCTGAATAAACGCATCCAATGCCATTTCTGCCATTTGTCCTTGGATCCAGAAATTCTTCGCCTCGTTGGAGTGAAATTGCGGTTCAGCCTGAATGATCGCTTTTCTCACTTGGATCGCGCCGATATCTCCTCGCTCAAAAACGGGGATAACTCGACGCAAGAAATCTGGCTCGACTTGAGCATCGGCATCAAATACGACTAAGAATTCACCCGAAGTGAGTGGAAAGACTTGATTTAATGCGCCAGATTTGCCGCCACTTGAGTTTTCAGGACGATTGAAAACTTTCAGTTGGGGATATTGAGTCGTTAAATGGTCGAGCACTTCAGGCGTTTTATCAGTGCTGTTATCGTCAATTACCCAAACTTCGTAGCGATCGCGCGGATAATTCAACTCACACAGCATTTTGACCAAGCGCCCGATCACAGCTTCCTCATTCTTTGCCGCAACCATCAGCGAAACTGTAGGAAATAGATCATCATCTTCAAGAGGCTTTGCGAAGGCATTTGGGCGGGCAAGCATCAAGCGCATTGCATGAATACTCATTAGGGTCGTCACGCCCAACACAAACCAGTAACCCCAGGTCACTAAGTGCAGCGCGATCGTGCTACTCCAAATGGCAGCAAAGACGATCGCTGCTTTTTTCCTACGTCCTTGAAAACCGCGAAACGTATCCGGCTCTTTAGACCCGTTGGGTTCTTCGGGCAGTTCTGATAACAGTGCTGCCAGCGATTCAAGCTCGTTTTCTTGCCAAGAATTCTCCGACATAGGTTGTGATGTCTAACACCCAATAAAGTGAAGTTGAAAATTCAGGTTACTTTAATTTCTGTAACCTTTTCTTCAACTTTCGTACTCTGACAGCTTACCTTGCGATCGCCGAATTTCAGCGTTTTCTTCTAGGGGTTCGTGATTCGGATTACCCGACTCGCTTCGGAGCCGCGACGGTAAGTTCTAGAGATTCGGCACGTAGGGCAAGCCAGGGCTGAGTTCTGATCATGTGAGCAAATGGGCTAGATGCTGGAATATCGAGTCGAGCAGAAATCAGTGATAAATTGGCGATCGCTTCGCTCTCAAACCTTGCAAGCTGTTCCAGACTGGAATAAGTTCCGAATTGTCCCCGCTGTCGCCAAAGATTAAACTGCCAGGTTGGCGTGAAATCGCACAGAATGCGATCGCCTTGTTTGACCATTGCACCTCCGTTCGATTGCCAGACAAATTGTGCTTCTTCTTTCGGCAAACCCCAAATCTTATGTCCTCCTGCGATTGAATTCAAATCATCAACATAGATATGCGAAATCCAAGCTCCGATATTTCCGCTTTGGCGAACTAAAGCAGGTACAACAATGAGTTCTCCATACGTCAAAGTTGAGCCAGGTTCATATTTTCCGAGCACAATGCCGCCGATCGTTTTTCCAGGTAAGACTTGAACAATTTCGAGATCAGTTGGGATGCATTTTTCTGCTTGGACAACATCAACTAGATGCAGCGTCAAAAAGCCGTAACCTTTGAGAATCCAAGGGGCAAGGGGATAATTCATATGAGATCTCCAGAGTTTCTTCCAAAATGTAGAGATGTTTTATCAGCAAGAAATCTAGATTAGTGAGGAATTAAATTTAAAAAAGCTATGTCTGAGCGATCGCGAACTGAAGAGAATATTTTTGCGGAATTTACAAAGCTAGTTTTGGCAAATCAACTCGATGAATTCAGAAAAATAGCAGTTTCGATGAGAACGAATCTAGGTAAGCTTTTTCAAGGCGAAATCAATGACGTTTCAATTCAGGCGCGCGATTTTGTTAAAGATGAAATTCAAGTCCAAGAATTGGAAGTCAAGACGGATCAAATTTCAATTGATCCGCTCAGTATGTTATTAGGAAAAATCCGATTAAGTGAGCCAATTGATAGTGAAATCCGGCTAACTCTCTCTGAACAAGATCTGAATCAAAATATGAATTCAGAGTATGGAAAGTCTTTATTAAAACCCATTGAATTAACCGTCGATCGCGAAATTATTACCCTTGAATTATTGCCTCCCTCGGCGATTCGCCTCTTAAGTGATAATAAGCTGCGATTTACGGGCACTGTAGAGATTAAGCGTGCGAAGCAATCGCAGACCTTAGCATTCACCTGCATTATTTGCCCACGTACTGAGACAAGTCCTGTTCGATTAGAGACATTCTGTTGTACCCCAAATGCTGGGCAATCTATTCCCTTTATGATTGCACTTCTGCAATGGATGGAATCAATTCTCAATCGGCCCTACTATGAAATCGAAGGCATTGCATTTCGATGTAAAGCATTAGAAATTAAAAATAAAGTCTTAACAACTGAGCTTGAAATTCACGCGCGAAAAGTTCCCGATTTGTAATTAAAATCACACCCATTTTCTCTCGATTTCGCCTTATCAATTTTCATAACGTTTGTGATTCCTAGCACATCTTCTGGGAACCTTAACAAGGAACGTGTATAAGACGGAATTGGGTGATGAGCCAAGCTCAAGACGTTGAAGTAACGCTCTTCTTTCAGAAGGGGTTATATCTCAATAAACAGAAAGCCTACGAAGCCGCGATCGCGAGCTATGAAGCCGCACTAAATCTAAAGCCTGACTATCCGGATGCTTGGTACAACCGGGGCAACTCGCTTTACCATTTAGGACGATTCGAGCAAGCGATCGACAGCTACTCTCAAGCGATTGAATACCAACCGGGTTTCCCTGAAGCCTGGAACAATCGCGGCAATGCTTTAGATGAATTAGGACGCTATCAAGAAGCGATCTATAGTTACGACAATGCGATCAAGTACCGCGCTGATTATCACTGGGCGTGGTACAACCGAGGCATTTCGCTTCGGAACATGGAGCGTTATGAAGAAGCGGTCAATAGCTACGATCGCGCGATTGAATTCAAGCCGGACTATTACTGGGCTTGGTACAGTCGTGGACTCGCCTTACGAAAACTGGGTCAATTAGAACGAGTCGTAGCCAGCTACGATCGGGCACTCGAACTCAAACCTGACTTCGAGGAATCCTGGACAAATCGCGGCAACGCACTCTACCACATGGGCAACATTGACGATGCGATCGAAAGCTACGATCGTGCGCTTGCGCTCAAACCAGATTCTGCCACGATCTGGTACAACAAAGCCTGCTGTTACGCACTTCAGGGCAAGTCTGACCTTGCTTATGAACATCTGCGACGTGCAATCGAACTCAATCCTGATGAATATCGCGATTTAGCTCAGAGCAATGCTGACTTTGCCGCTTTGCGTCGAGATAATCGATTTCTATCGTTGCTGAGCTTTCGCGCGCCTCGCGAGTCGTAAATTCTGCCCATGCTTCCCTCTGATGAAATTCGGTATCGCAATGCAGGACGATCGCTATCTCTGCTCGGTCGATATGGAAAACAGTATGCGAGATTTGAGCAAATCTTAGCGATCGATCCTGATCATCCGAATGCGCTGTTGTGTCGGGGTTATGCACTAGAAAAGTTAGGTCGCTATGAAGAGGCGATCTCAACTTTTGAACGTGTGATTACACTTCGCCCTCGCATGGCTTTGGCATGGCAAGGACGCGGAATTTCATTAGGTCGAATCGGACAATATGAAGAAGCTTTGACAAGCTTTAATCAAGCCTTGAAATTTACGCCAGATGATTATCGCAGTTGGCAAAATCATGGCAAAACGCTGATGAATTTGTATCGCTACCAAGATGCGATCGCCAGTTTTGATCAAGTCATTGCTTTGAAACCACAAAATTACAAAGCTTGGTACAACCGAGCGATCGCGTTGTCATCTCTCAATGAGCATGAGGCGGCTTTAACGAATTTAGACATTGCACTGAAGATCAAGCCCGTCTCAGACTACATCTGGAATTATCGAGGGCAAGTGCTTGGAAAGTTAAATCGAATCCCGGAAGCGATTGCAAGTTTTGAGAATGCCGTGAAAATTAATTCTCGGAGTGCCAGTGCCTGGTATGGTATGGCTTGTTGTTATGCACTCAAGCGAGATGCAGAAGCAGCGATCGAGAATTTAACCCACGCGATCGAGCTTTCAGCTTCAATCTATCGCAACCTTGCTGCTACAGATCCGATTTTCAACTTTTTACACAACCGTTCGCAATTTCAGGCATTGCTAGAAGCTGGAACCAAGGCTTCTTGAACAATGAGCACTGAGCATCGTGCATGGTGCATGACATGATTACTGACACTGCCTAAAAAGAATTCACTTAGTCCTGATCTGCCTCTACGTCCCACCACAATTAGATCTGCGTTCCAAGTTTGCGCGATCTCACAAATAGATGTGCCCGGATCACCGACATGTTGTGTAAATTCACACCGGACTCCAGCCGCAGTTGCAGCGGCATCTCGTGCCCGTAACATGTCCAATCCAGCTTGTTCAACTTGGGAAAAGAGCTGGGCTGAAGATTGAAGTAAAGCCTCATGGTGCATCGGATAGAGACCATCGGGCATTGGATAAACAGGAGTTGGCACACCTTCGTCGATTGGGCTGATAATATGCAGTAACATCAATTCAGCGTGATTTGTTTTGGCAAGCTCGACCGCTCTTTCAAATACGGCTTGACTCGAATCAGAGTGATCCAGCGCGACTAAAATCTTGTGGAACATACGATTCTCCTAAATGTTGTAGGCAAAGGCGTTAAACTGGCTTTGAAGAGGAGTTGATCAGTCTTTGCTACTAACAGTATAAAATGCCTAGCTTGGTATTGCCGCTGGGTGTTTTCGCTTCTTAATATTCGATCGACGCTGACCACAACCGGGATGATTTTTGAGCCAAACAAGAGTACGACAATCCTCATCATTTAAGCGGAACTTGAACAACTTCAGGAGTTGGGTGTAGTTGCACAAGTCGCGATCGCATTGGATGGGAGAGGTCTTACGGCTGTTAACTCCACTTTGCCTGTTTGGGGATTGCGATACCAATCTGTGGCTTGCACGATCGTTGGAGTTGACGTGGGAGCTTGAGCGATCGCGGATTTGTGAAAAGCCGAGAGATCACGCATATCATTCCAGGAGCGATTGTGGCTGACTTCTTGAGTTGGATTTTGAGGAATCCCGCCTCGTCCTGTAATCACAAAACTACTCCCTTCAGTGCCGGAACAGGCAGCGGCGACTTGTTGGTTTGAATCGATGAGTGTGGTGGATAGCTCGACTAAGCCAGAGTTCGGGTCAACTCCTACATTGTTGACATCAACAGTACCATTCACGCCGAATTCAGAACTTGCGGTGATGTCATTTTCTGGGGTTAAGCGATCGCGGTACTGCAATCCGATAATGCCTTGAGTCGTAATTTGAATACTGCCTCCACGACCTTGCACAGCATTGGCGACAATATCGCTGTTTTCTAATCCCACAATGATAGGTGCATTAATCTTGATATTGCCGCCTGTGGAAGCTCCTGTAGCACTCGTGACGATGTTACTCCCCTGCCGCAGCAGTAGCAGATCGCGGGCTTGCAGCCAGATATTGCCTTGACTCCCGCCATTGACTTCGGCTTGCAAACTTGAGCCATTGTTGATGAAAACAGTCCCCGCATTGATGTTGAGGTTGCCTGCATCTCCCTTTCCGGTGTTACTGACTGTAATTCTTGCACCATCGCGAACACGCAAACTGTCGGCTCTCAAATTAACCGATCCTGCCGCAAAGGAACTGGTGGACGTTGCAGAAATGGTACTTCTGAGTAATTGATCGTTAAACGAATACTCAGAAATACCCTGCACGTCAATGTCCTTAACGTCTAGGTTAACGCTACCCGCAGTTCCCTGTCCTAAGTTGGAAGACGTGATTTGTCCACCATTAAACAACCGCAGTCTGTCGGCTGTAAGGGTAATATTTCCTCCCGGCCCGGCGGCATTGTTACTTACGGCAACGGTAATGCCAGCAGGTAAATTACTTAAAACATCAATGACGGGATCACTGACAGCTACCTCGGTCGCTTTAATGGTGATGTTTCCAGCCTTCCCGCTTCCTGAGAGAGAACTGCGGACTGTTCCACCGTTCCAGATTTGCAACCGACCAGTCTCGATCGAGATGTTTCCCCCTTGTCCCTCAGTTGCTCCGATCCCTGAGGAAACGCCGCCCAGGAGTTTATTGACCGTGTATCCTGAGATGTCTAAACTCTCAGTTGCTCGAATTTCGATATCGCCAGCCTTACCTGTGGGATAGGGGAAAGGATCTAAGTTGACGACAGCCGTACTGATCATTCCACCGTCTGCTATACGGATGCGATCTGCCTCAATGGTAATTTTTCCACCCTCATTGTTTGTGCCACTAAAGAGCGTCGTGGTAATGGAGGTAGGGATTTCAGTAATAAATGGATGGGAGCCGACGATCTCGATGTCGGAAGCGCGAACATTAACATCTCCCGATCGAGAATCATTGCCGTTGGAGGTGGACTGAAGCCAAGCCCCATTAAATAACCGCAGTCGTCCGGTTTCAACCGTCACATCTCCAGCTCGTCCGAAGGCTGGAAATCCAAGAAAACCAACACCTGTCCCGATACCCGTTGCCATTTGGTCTGGGAGTGAACTTCCCATTAGGTCAATAAAGTCTGTCGTATTGACAGTAATGCCTTTCCCTTGTCCTGCAAAGGTAACCGAACTGATATTGGAGCCATTCTGCACCGTTAACCCACTGCCCCGAATATTGATTGCTCCACCATTCATGCCAGTGGCATCGACAGATGAAACATTGTTGAGAGTGAGTGTGCCCCAGGTTGCTGTAGCTGTAGGACTCGCCAGTTTCCAGCCGATTTGGTTGTCGATCGCGACTCGTCCATTTCCCACTGCCCAAAGCTCAATCCGTCCATCCGGGGCAGAGAGGTTGGCACTGGTAATATCAATTTGTCCGCCGACTAGTGCGAGTGTTTGGGTTGGTGCGAGTGCGATCGTAGGTGGGCGCATCAAGGCGTTTGGGATTGCGGGTCCTTCGACTTGAATCGGTGCCGCATTTGTCCCCATCTGCAACCCCACAGGCGCACTGATCGTTAACAAGGGTGGACTACTCGGATTGAGTGCACTAAACTCGGTGCCATCGGCAAATTGAATGCTATTCGCAGTCGTTCCCACAAAGGAGCCGCCAATGTTCAACCTTGCATTGGCTCCAAACAGAATGCCACTGGGATTAAGCAGAAAAAGACTAGCAGTGCCATTCGTGTTTAACAGTCCATCAATATGGGAAGCACTGCCTCCAGTGACACGAGCAAAGATAGTTTGAATATCTGTTGAGTTATTGAAACTGGCAGAGCCGTTTGTTGGGATAGAGAATCGGTTGAAGCTGTGAAAGAGATTGTTGCCAGAACGTGTGCCTCCCTCGATCGTGAAGGCAAGATTGTTAGGAGTTTGAACTGTCGTTGCTAGGGTGTTGTCGGGAATGACTTGAGCATCAACTCGATCCATTCTGAGAATATGGTCGGTATATCCAAGAGAGATCGTACTGAGTCCAACCCACATTAATCCAACTACAGCCTGCTTCATAACGTTTAACCTTGAATTTTGGAATGTCAAACGTAGAGTGCCCGTGCTTCAAAAAACATCATCTTGCTGTATAAAAAAGATACTGTTGGCAAGCAGAAACTTAGGAAGGGCTTTCAGTTGAGCGAGGTTTGCTGGCACAAGTGGCAGATGGAGTGCTGGAAGTAGGATGTGCTGCAACTAATTCGACTTTTCCAGTTTGAGGATTGCGATACCAAGCCGATGCTTCTACAATCAAGGGTGATGAATTTGGCGACTGAGCGATCGAGGGTTTGTGGAAAGCTGAAAGATCACGCACATCATTCCAGGTGCGATCGTGGGTCACCTCTTGAGCCGGATTCTGAGGCACTCCACCTCGCCCCGTGATCACAAAGCTACTGCCTTGAGTCCCGGAACAGCCAGCCGCGACTTGTTGGTTTGAATCGATCAATGTGGTGGATAACTCGACTAAGCCAGAGTTCGGATCAACTCCAACATTGTTCACTTCGACGGTGCCATCTACGCCGATTCCGGAACTAGCAGTGATGTCGCTTTCAGGTGTTGTGCGATCGCGGTATTGTAATCCGATAATGCCTTGAGTCGTAATTTGGATATTTCCGCCTTTACCTTGTGCTGCATTGGCGACAATATCACTATTTTCTAATCCTACGATCACAGGCGAATTGAGCGTAATATTCCCACCGTTACCATTTCCACCCGAAGTTACCGCGATCGCGCTATTGCTCCGTAGCAGTAACAGCTTACCAACTGCTAAATCAATATTTCCGCCATTTCCTGACGCTGTTTGTGCCTGAATGCTAGCTTGACGATCTAATTGAATAGTATTAGCTTTGATGCTCAGCGTACCACCATTGCCATCCCCTTGATTCGTCACACTGACGGTGCCGCGATCTGTCAAGATTAGATTAGGTGTGGAAATGCTAACACTGCCTGCATTTGCGATTAAAATATCGGGAAGCCCAAATTGCTGCCGCAGTTGTGGGTTTAAGGATAGGACAGAAGAGTTGATGCTGCTATTATTGCTCTGATTGTATCCTCTGATCTCGATAGATTCTGCCGCGTTAATTCTCAGATCTCCGCCATTTCCCATAAAGAATGTCGTTGCTGCAAGGGTTCCGCCATCGAGAATTTGTAACCGATCTGTCTCCAGGGTGAGAGCCTTAGCAGTTCCGGTTGCAAACGTGACTGAACCAATAGCGCTCTGGAATCCGAAGCCGTTGCCGCCCGTGATCGTTGTTTGATTGTTGTGAATTGCAACTTGCCCACTCGCACCGCTGCCAAAGGTTGCTGAACTCAAGGAAGCGCCACCGGAAACGACTAAACTATCCCCATTGACCAGAATGTCACCCGCATTTCCCGAACTGTAGTAACTAGAGGTGCTGAGACTACTCACACTCCTAGGATTGCTGAGTGAAAAACCAGATACTTCAATGGCAGTTGCCTGAATGTCAATATTCCCGCTTGTAGCCGTTCCTATCGTTGAAGTATTCAATCCTGCCCCTGCTTGGACAGTTAGCTTGGGAGTAACAACACTGACGTTGCTTCCTGCTGCAATGCCAAACGTTTCACTCCGAATTCCACTCCAAATGCGTGAGTCCGTTGCACCAATCATGTCGATCGCGTTTGAAGCTCGCAGGCGAATTTCCCCACCCGGCAGGTAACCAAAATTTTGTGACAGGATCAGTGAACCATCGGTGAATTGAATCTCTCGCCCTTGAAGCTGTACCGATCCGGCATTAACGCCACTCACGTCGAGAAGCGACTTTTGGGTGAGTTGAATATTTCCAAAGCTCTGATCCTGCTCATAGTCCAATCGATACCCCTGAGCGGTAGGAATGAGGTGAATCAGACCTGCACCACTCAGACTGCCTAATTCGACTCGTCCCTGTGGGGCGCTTAGAGTTGCACCATTGAGATTCAAATTGCCGCCCATCAAGGCGAGGGTTTGTCCTGGTTGAACGCGCAATTCTGTCGCACTGGGAATTACAGCGATGGGAGGCAACCCACTAGGATTGGGATTACTCAGAGCGTGTCCTGTTCCTTGAACAGTAATGGATGCCGGATTGCTCCCCATTTGCAATCCCACAGGAACACTCATCGTTAACAAAGGGGGTGCCATTACATTGTCGGCATACCACTCTGTACCATCGGCAAATCTGAGACGATTTGCAGTTGTTCCCAAGAATGAGCCACCCAGATTCAAACGAGCATTCGCACCAAAGAGAATGCCATTGGGATTGAGCAAGAATAGATTGGCAGTGCCATTGGTTTGAATTAAGCCATCAATGTTGGAGATGGTGCTACCCGTAACACGACTGAAAATATTTTGAATGTTAGTCGCGTTGTTGAAGAGAGCAGACCCACCTGTGGGAATAGAGAATTCTTGGAAGCTATGGAAAAGATTCGTGCCGGAAGTCGTGCCGCCTGTGATGGTGAAGTCGTTGAGCGATCGTGTGACTTGAGTATTGAGGGTCGTGTCGGGAAGGACTTGTTGCGCTTGAACCGGAAGAGTGAGGGTCAAACATATTCCCAAGAGCACGGAGTGTAGCACGGATCGCACCATAGAAGCTTCTCTTGACAAATAGGAGACTCAGTCAATGTGCCCCAAAAATCATCAAGAGAAATGTTGTGTAAGGAATTTAATTGCAGGGTCGAATTACTTGACACTAGAGCGCAGTTGTAGAGGAGCCACAGGTTGCGGCAATGTGAGGTTTAGTTGGTACAGTGGCAACCAACTCGACTTTGCCCGTTTGGGGATGGCGATACCAAGTTGTCGCTTCTACGATCGAGGGTGATAAATTGGGAGCCTGAGCGATCGCAGGTTTATGAAAAGCCGAGAGATCGCGGATATCGTTCCAGGCACGCTCACTTCTCACAGTTTCAGTCGGATTTTCTGGCATTCCACCGCGTCCTGTGATCACAAAACGGCTGTTTTGAGTCCCAGAACAGCCCGCTGCGACTTGTTGGGTTGAATCGATGAGGGTTGGGGATAGCTCGACTAAGCCAGAGTTGGGATCTACGCCGACATTGTTAACTTCAACGGTGCCGTTCACGCCGAACTCAGAACTCGCAGTGATGTCGTTTTCTGGCGTTAAGCGATCGCGATACTGCAAGCCAATAATGCCCTGAGTGGTAATTTGAATGTTTCCGCCTTGTCCCTGATCAGCGTTGGCAACAATGTCACTATTTTCTAATCCTACGATAATGGGTGTATTGATGGTAATATTCCCTCCATTTCCCTGTCCGCCTGCTGTTGCCGCAATGCTACTACCAGAACGCATCAATAAGAGATCCCGAAGTTGAATGTTAATATTGCCACCCTCGCCTGATTGAGCCACCGCAGTAATGCGACTCTGATTTTCTAGCTGGATGTCATTGGCGATAATTTGTACATTTCCTCCAATGCCTGGGCCATCATTTTGGACACTCACAGCGCCGCCATTGCTGAGGCGGAGGGAGGGAGTATTAATCTTTAAAGATCCCGAATTACCACTGGGAATGGGGGGTAATCCAAATGCAGCTTGAATCTCTGGACTGACCTCTTCAGCATTGGAATAGATGCGAGAGAACGTTCCAACCGCATTTCCTGCTGTTCCCTGACCTTCAATCTCGATGGACTCTGAAGCATTTACTTCTACGTTACCCGCTGAACCTGTTGCAGCCGTAGAGGATCCTAAAGATGCACCCCCGGTTATTACTAATCTTGCTGTGTTGATCACGGCACGATTCGCATTGCCAGCCCCCTGGGTATAGGTAGACAGAGAACTTTCTGAAAATGCCACTGGATTGTAACCCGCAATTTCGACTTGTTTAGCCGCATTGACTTGGATTATGCCTGTGTTCCCATCACGCGCAGCGACCGAAATCATTGCGCCAGAATCCAAGACCCTGAGATTTTCTGTAGATAATGCGATGTTACCCGCATTGCCACTGCCAACTGAAAATGTGGCAACTGCTGTGTACACTGCTGGATTATTGTTGTTAAACCCAGTAATTTCAGTCGTACCATTAACGTTGATATTGATGTTTGCTCCAGCAGTGGCGCTTCGGGTTCTAGACATAATTCTAGAGCTATCTCGAAGAAATAGCTGAGCCGCAGAAATGAGAATGTCTCCAACCTGACCACTATTTAAGTTATTACTTTGAATCAAACTTCCTAATTCACCATTGGAAGTATTGCCTTGCAATATTAGAGATCCTTTTGCATTGACCGTGATTCCCCCTGCCGGTTGTGAACCAAGGTTTTGAAGTAAAGCCGCAGATCCTTCTGTCAAGCGAATGTTTTGTCCTTGGAGCTGGATGGAACCATTACTCCCACTAGCATTCAATAGCGATTCCTGCCCCAAATGAATATCGTTAAATTGCTGTACTGCTGAGTAATCACCAACCCAGCCCGTTGGAGTGGGTTGAAGTCCAACCGTTCCACGACTGACACTCCCGACTTCCAGATGCCCACTGCCCTGGATAGAAGCAACTCCACCAGAGAAGGTCACTGCACCACCAATCAAGGCTAACGTTTGATTTGCGCCAGCTTGTAAGCCAGCAGGACTGTTGATCGCGCTGGCTTGACCAAAACCAGTGATATCAAATAACTGATTGCCTCGCCCCTGCACAGTAATTGCTCCTGGATTCTGTCCCATTTGTAAACCGATCGGTGCACTCATGGTCAACAAGGGCAGACTACTGGGATTCACTGCACTAAACTCAGTGCCATCTGCAAATTGGATACTATTGGCAGTCGTTCCTACGAAGGAACCGCCAACATTCAACTGGGTATTGCTCCCAAACAGGATGCCATTGGGGTTCAGCAGAAACAGACTAGCAGTGCCATTCGTTTTGAGGAGTCCATCAATATTGGAAGCACTGCCTCCAGTGACGCGAGCAAAGATAGTCTGAATATCCGTAGCGTTATTGAAGAGGGCAGAGCCACCTGTGGGAACAGAGAGTTGGTTGAAGCTATGAAAGAGATTGTTACCGGATCGAGTCCCCCCATCGATCGTGAAGTCGAGATTGTTCAGCGTTTGAACTGTCGTTCCTAAGGTGCTGTCGGGAAGGACTTGAGCATCAACTCGATCTATTCTGAGGATATGGTCGGTATACCCAAGTGCGATGATACTTAGACCAACCCATACTAATCCAGCGACAGCCTGCCTCATTGCATTTAACCTCAAATTCTGGAGTGTCAAACGTAGGGTGCCCGTCCCTCAAACAACATCATCGCAATGTCAGAAGAAGTCTACTTCTGGGAAGTGGAGATTTAGATAGGGCTTCGAGTTGAGTTCAGCGTGCTGGCACAAGTGGCAGATGGAGTGCTGGAAGTAGAATGTGCTGCAACTAATTCAACTTTTCCAGTTTGGGAATTGCGATGCCAATTCGTCGCTTCTACGAGCATGGCAGTCTGAGTTGGGGCTGGCGCGATCGCGGTTTTATGAAAAGCTGCGAGATCTCGCACATCATTCCAAGAACGATATCGATCCACCTCCTGATTTGGATTTTGCGGCATTCCACCCCGTCCCGTGACCACAAAACTACTCCCTTGAGTCCCGGAACAGCTAGCCGCAACTTGTTGGTTTGAATCGATCAATGTGGTAGATAACTCGACTAAGCCAGAGTTCGGATCTACTCCAACGTTGTTGACTTCTACGGTGCCATTCACCCCGAATTCGGAACTGGCAGTGATGTCGTTTTCTAGGGTTAAGCGATCGCGATACTGCAAACCAATAATACCTTGGGTCGTAATTTGAATATTTCCGCCTTGACCCTGCACTGCATTGGCAATAATATCGCTGTTTTCTAATCCCACAATGATAGGTGCATTAATCTTGATATTGCCGCCTGTCGAAGCTCCGGTGGCACTCGTGACGATGTTACTGCCCTGTCGAAGCAATAGCAGATCAGCCGCTTGAATGTGGATGTTTCCCTGATTACCACCATTGACCTGTGCTTGTAGGCTGGCTTGATTTAAAGAAACGGTGCCTGCCTTAATGTTGAGGTTGCCTGCATCTCCCGAGCTTGTGTTACTAACAGAGATGACTGCGCGATCGCTGACTTGTAACGTATCAGCTTGGAGATTGACCGATCCAGCAGCAAAGGCACTAGACGAAGAAGCCGCAATCTCGCTCGGAAGGCTCTGTCCGCCTAGCAAAGGTTGAGAAACCCCCTGAATCTGGAGATTCTTCACCTGTACGTTAATATTGCCAGCCACTCCTTGTCCGTCTGTTGCAGAAGCAATCTGTCCACCCTCAAAAACTTTCAAATTGTCCGCTGTCAGGTTAATATCACCGCCAGTTCCACTGCCACTTTTAGCGACTACTGCGATGATTCCAGAGGTTGTCTGGCTAATGTTATCAATAGCAGCATCACGGACTAAAATGTCTTGTGCCTGAATGGTGATATTTCCAGAAGTTCCTGTTCCTGCTAATGCAGTAGAAATTGTTCCGCCATTGTGGAGTTGGAGTTTATTTGTCTCGATCGTGATATTTCCACCTTGTCCTTGAGTTCCTGGTTGCAGCGAGCTAATCACTGCACCGACCATCCCTCCACGGGTCACTCCCTCGATTTCGAGGCTTTCTGCGGCTCGAATCGAGATATCCCCTGTGCGACCTGTAGGGATGAATGGGCTGCCGAAGTTCGTCAGATCGGTACTAATCCGTCCGCCTTCTAATAAACGTACTCGGTCTGCGGTAATACTGATGTCTCCACTTCTGACATTGGTGCCAGGTGCCGTAAGGACTGTGGTAATTGCTGTCGGTATAATATTTCCTGGAAAATCTAGCGGCGTATCTGGTGGTAGAAAGGGGCTAGGAAAAGGAGTATCGCCCTTGACTTCTACATCCCGTGCTCGAATCGAGATGTTGCCACTGTTGGAGTCATTGCTATAACCAATGACTTGTCCTGTGAAGAAGTCATAAACAGCAGAAACACTCGATTGAATCCAAGCCCCATTCGCTAATCGAAGTACTGGAGTGTCCACTACAATGTCTCCTGCGGTTGCGCCTGAATTATAGGCTGTGGTGTTCAAACCTCCATTTCGATTGAATTGATCTGGAGCAGAAGTGCCCAAAAGATCCACAAACTCGGTTGTCTTGATCGTGATAGGTTGACCTGTTCCACTCCCAGAGGTGCTAGAAGCCAAACCAGAGCCATCTTGAACTGTTAACACACGAGCACGCACTTGAATTGAGCCACCTTGATAGGTTCCAAGCCCAAAAAGACCACCTGCATTGACAAAGGAGTTTTGGCGTAACGTTACAGTTCCCCAATCACTTGGTGCGGGAGATGTTCCAGTGAGTTCCCATCCGTTTGCTCGATCGATACTAATTTCAGTATTCTTTACTGCCCACAATTCCACATGCCCATCGGGTGCAAACAGATTTGCTTGAGCTAGATCAATATTGCCGCCAACAAGAGCAAGCGTCTTTCCTGCTGGCACTTGTAAGCCTGAAAAAACAAAGAAATTGGGTGGCTGTCCTTGGACTTGAATTGCTCCAGCGTTAGTACCCATTTGCAAACCAACAGGCGCACTGATAGTTAATAAGGGAGTCCCTGAAGTCTTGATCGCACTGAACTCTGCACCATCCGCAAACTTAATGCTGCTTGCTGTCGTACCAATGAAAGATCCGCCGACATTTAACGACGCATTTGCGCCGAAGAGAATGCCACTGGGATTGAGTAGGAATACATTGGCTGTGCCATTGGCTTGAAGTAAGCCATCAATGTTAGAAACTGTTCCGCCTGTGACGCGGCTAAAAATATTTTGTACATCTATGGGATTATTAAAGCTGGCAGAGCCGCCTGTGGGAACGGAGAATTGGCTGAAACTATGAAACAGGTTGCCCCCGGATCGAGTGCCACCTTCGATCGTGAAGTTGAGATTGTTGGGAGTTTGAACTGTGGTTCCTAAGGTAGTGTCAGGAAGGACTTGGGCATCAACTCGATCCATTCTGAGAACAGTGTCGGCATATCCAAGTACAATAGTACTCAGAGTAACCCACATTAATCCAACGGCAGCCTGCTTCATAACGTTCAACCTTGAATTTTGGAATGTCAAACGTAGAGTGCCCGTGTCTCAAAAAAATCATCCCGATTGTAGAAAAAAGATACTCTTAGGAAGCTGAGACTCAGAGAGAGCTTTCAGTTGAGTGAAGCTTGCTAGCACAAGTGGCAGATGGAGTGCTGGAAGTAGGATGTGCTGCAACTAATTCGACTTTTTCAGTTTGGGGATGGCGATACCAAGCTGTTGCTTCTACGAGTGTGGCAGTCTGAGTTGGAACTGGTGCGATCGCGGTTTTTTGGAATGTCGAGAGATCGCGTACATCATTCCAGGCACGATCTCGGCGCACCTCCTGAGTCGGATTTTGCGGCATCCCACCGCGTCCTGTAACCACAAAACTACTCCCTTGAGTCCCGGAACAGCCAGCCGCGACTTGTTGAGTTGAATCGATGAGGGTTGTGGATAGCTCGACTAAGCCAGAATTTGGATCAACTCCGACATTGTTGACTTCAACAGTGCCATTCACGCCGAATTCGGAACTCGCAGTGATGTCGTTTTCTGGCGTTGTGCGATCGCGATACTCCAAGCCGATAATGCCCTGAGTGGTAATTTGAATATTTCCACCTTGACCCTGCACTGCATTAGCAACAATATCACTATTTTCTAATCCCACAATGATGGGCGCATTGATAGTAATGTTTCCGCCCGTGGAAGCTCCGGTGGCACTCGTGACAATTTGGCTATCCTGCCGTAGCAGGAGCAAATCGCGGGCTGCAAGCCGGATATTACCTTGACTTCCGCCATTGACCTCAGCTTGTAAACTCGCGCCATTGTTGAGGAAAACAGTCCCCGCATTGATATTGAGGTTACCTGCATCTCCAGTTCCGGTGTTGCTGACTGTGATATTGGCTCCATCCCGAACACTCAAACGATCGCTCCGAAGATTGATAGAGCCAGCATTAAAGCCAGTCGTTGAACTCGCAGTGATACTACTGCGAAATTGTCCATCTTGGGAGAAGCCGCTAATATCGATATCCCCAGCTTGGATGTTGATACTTCCTGCATTGCCTAATCCATCGGTTGCCGCTGTAATCTGTCCTCCCCGGAAGACTCGTAATCGATCAGTGACAATATCCAAGTTGCCACCTTGCCCAGTCGCGCCATCTTGCACTGAGGTCACAATGCCGCTGAGCGATCCCGTAAAATCTACTAATGGGTCGCTAACTTCAACTTCGTTCGCTCGAATTACAATATTTCCAGCCTTCCCGTTCCCTACCAAATTTGCAGTAACCTTGGCTCCCTGCTGGATACTCAACCGCCCTGTTGTGATTCTCAAATTGCCGCCATGTCCTGTCCCCCTGGGTTCAACACTGCTAAATAGCCCTGTTGAAAAGGGTCCCCCATCCCAGGTGCTAAACCCGATCAACTCTACCGACTCGGTAGCATTCACCGTTAAGTTGCTGCCATTCCCTGACGCAAAAGCACCCGACGAAAATTGACTACCACCGAAAGCTTGGAACTGCCGAACATTCACCGTTAAATTCCCCGCATCCCCTGAACCGTTGGAATTGGATTGAACAAGCACAAAGTCCTTGGAGAAAAGTCGATCTGCATTGATCGTGAGATTGCCACCCTGACCCTCAGCAAATGTTCCGGTATTGAGAACACTCGGAAAGCCATTGCCATCCAGGTTACCATTGATTTCAACTGTTTGGCTCTTGATCGTGATGTTGCCTGCATTCCCTTGCCCTCTTGTGTTTGCGACAATCGCTCCTGCTTGACTTACGGACAGATAGGGACTGTCAATCTGAATGCTGCCCCCATTCCCAGTTCCCCCTTTGACAACAGCATACATGCCACTTAAACCACTGATATCAAAGTCTTCACCACCATAGAAAATGTTATAGGAAGATAGATCCTCAGTGCCTGCGATCTCGATGCGCTCGGATGCCCGAACCGTAATGGGTTTTCCCTGCTCCGATCCAAGCGTGTTCGATCGCACTTGTGCCCCTTGTTTGAGGCTCAACTGTCGAGCTTGGATTTGAATCGCCCCCCCACTACTGCCACTGGCATCTACTTGTGCCTTCTGAGTCAGTTGAATATCTTGAAAGCCTGTTGCTCCAGCGTAATTCATGACAAAAGTTGTCGGCTCAAGACCCACTTGACTATTCGCAGCAACGCTTCCTAGCTCGATGTTGCCAGATGGCGCACTGAGTGTTCCACCCGCTATGGTGAGAGATCCGCCAATTAATGCAAGAGTCTTACCTGGCTCAACTTGGAAGCCTGTTGTGGATTGGTGCGTGATGCTCCCTGGATTGCTGCCAAACTGTAACCCTACTGGCGCGCTTATCGTTAACAATGGGGTTTGGCTCGAATTTACGGCGCTAAACTCCGTCCCATCTGCAAACCGAATACTGTTAGCAGTGGTTCCCACAAAAGAGCCACCAATGTTCAATTGGGCACTGTTCCCAAACAGAATTCCGGCAGGATTAAGCAGAAATAGGCTGGCAGTGCCATTGGCTTGAATCATGCCATCAATGTTAGAAACTGTTCCGCCTGTAACCCGGCTGAAAATCATTGACACATCGAGTGCATTATCGAAAAAAGCTGTGCCACCCGTCGGAACAGAAAATTGGCTGAAGCTATGGAACAGGTTAGAACCATTATTTGGACGAGTTCCGCCTGTGATCATGAAGTTAGGATTTCCGGTCACAACTGTGCCAAGGGTGCTATCAGGCACAACGGCTTGCGCACAAACTTGTTCTGAGATTGCAACTGCCCCCAAGATTGCCAAACACAGCTGGAATATACCCTTCATCACTACCACACTCTTAAAGCTATAGGACGGTAGGTGTAGAGTTCCCTAATTCATCATTTTGTAGCCTATACAAAACTATAAGTAAGCAATGATTGAGCGCGCCTGGAGGGAATTTTTTGGCGATTTCCTAAGTTCCGATTTGCGATTAGACTATTAGGAAACATTCAGAAAAAAACAATATGAGTAGCACTCCGCTTCATTTCACGCGAATTGATCTTCCAGCGAATGTTCGATCGCAAATTATCGACATTTTGAATCAGACCTTAGCAAATACACTTGATCTCAAGACTCAAGTGAAGCAGGCTCACTGGAATGTCAAGGGAATGGATTTCTATCAGCTTCATCAGTTGTTTGATGAAATGTCATCCGAGTTGGAAGAGTTTATCGATCTGGTCGCTGAAAGAGTGACTGCTCTGGGTGGCACAGCGCTTGGAACTGCAAGACTTGCAGCGCAGACATCAGAGATTCCCGAATATCCGATCGATATTTTTGACGGAAAATCTCATCTGACTGCTTTAGCAGATCGTTATGCACCCTACGCAAAATTATTACGAGATGGGATTTCGGAAACAGACGATCTCGGAGATGCAGACACAGCAGATTTATATACTGAGATCTCAAGAGCGATCGACAAACGTCTGTGGTTTCTAGAAGCACATTTGCAAGCTGAGGGAACTCCAGTTTCAACCAACGGAAGTTCAGCAGAAACAAAAGCAACCAACGGTAAGAAAAAGTCTAAAAAGTAGACTCATCTTCTTCAAAAGCTGCGAACAATGTTGTCAAAATAACATTGGAAAATAGAAATCCTTCTGGATCAGTGAGTCGGATACTTGCTGCTGTGATTTCGACCCAGTTTGATGTTTGATAGGGTGCTAAACATTTCACAATTTCAGCGATCGCAGCTTCTCCGAATTGGGTTTTGAACTGTGCTAAATCAATGCCTTCTTTGAGCCGTAAGCCAACCATCAAACTATCTAACATCAGATCAGTTTGACTCACTTCGGCTTCAGATTGTGCTGTGCCAATCCAGTCGTAATACTCTTTCAGTTTGCGGGGGCGAGAAACCCGATCGCCATTCAAATAGCTGGTTGCTCCCATGCCAAAGCCATAAAACGATCGATTCTCCCAATACACGCGATTGTGTTGGCATTGATATCCCGGTTTCGCATAGTTGGAAATTTCGTAATGCTCAAAGCCTGCATTCGTCAACGTGCGTTGTGCGAATCGGTATAAATCAGCCGTTAATTCATCAGACGGAAGCGGCTTTTCACCCGGTTTCAATTGCTTTCCAAATGGAGTTTGCGGCTCGATCGTTAAATCGTATGTGGATAAATGTGTGGGAGAAAGCGCGATCGCTTGCTCTAACGACTCTTGCCAACTCTCGATCGTTTGATGCGGCAAACCTGAAATCAAATCCAAACTAAAGTTCTCAATTCCTGCTTGCCGGATCAGATCTACTGAAGTGTAAATATCTTCGACTGTATGTGTTCTTCCGCAGGCTTTCAAAATGTCAGATTGAAATGCCTGAGTGCCTAAACTAAATCGATTCACACCCGCTGATTTGAAGCCTTTAATTTGTTCGAGATCAAACGTTCCTGGATCAATTTCCATTGAAATTTCGGCATCTGAAAGAATGCCAAATCGGCGATCGAGCTTATCTAAAATTTGCTCAAGTTGTGACACCGCTAAAAGTGACGGCGTACCCCCGCCAAAAAAAACAGTTCTTAACGGTTCACCAAAATCATTAGAGCGATCAATTTCTTCACAGAGCTTTTCAATATATTGAGCAATAGTTCCAGAATTCCTGCCATTTCGTTGATCCCCTACAACCGAGATCGGAAAATCGCAATAAAAACAACGTCTTCGACAGAAGGGAATGTGCACATACGCGGAAGTTGGAACATTAAATTCCATAACAATTCACTCATTTTTTAGACCAAAATATTGGTTTTTCAAAACTCTCTGACGGTTGCCTCTCAGAAAGTCCAGCATTTGTATCACAAACTACGACTAAGATACGGTAAACCTCCCATGTAATCGGTATTTGGACACAGGAATCGATAAGCTCTCAAGATATAATGGTGCAAAGTCAAGCCCGATCGCTAAGCCTGACATACTCTAAAATTCTAGTCTGGCGAATTTCTGTCTTTAATTTCGCCTCAGAGACTTGGCACTTGGTTTGACTCGTAATTTTCCCGTACAGACGCGATCAAATGCGTCTCATCTTACCCATTATGCTTGACGCAATCATCATTATTTCATTCATCCTAGCAGGGGCGGGAACTGGCTTTCATGGCATTGAAGCATTGCCGGGAAGTGTACTGCAACAAGTCTCAAATCCAGATGCACTGCGCTGGGTCTGTGCGGGATTTGGGGCAATGTTTGGCTTAGCGATCGGGCTAATCGCGCAAAGCGGATTCCGCCGTATCGAGCGCCAAATCCGTCAACTTCCAGCTTATACGCTTCTGAGTCGCGCGATCGGCTTAGTCATGGGACTGCTCGTTGCCAATTTGCTCCTTGCGCCAACGTTCTTACTGCCGATTCCTCCAGAGTTTTCATTCTTAAAACCGCTGGTTGCTGTAGTTGGCAGCATTATGTTTTCGGTTTCAGGCATGTCACTTGCGGATGTGCATGGGCGATCGCTGTTACGGTTAATCAATCCGAGCAGTGCAGAAACGCTGCTTTTGTCTGAGGGAACGATTAAACCTGCGACTACGAAAGTACTCGATACGAGTTGCATCATTGACGGTCGAATTGCTGATCTGTTAGATACAGGATTCTTAGAAGGTCAATTGCTCGTGCCGCAGTTTGTCTTACAAGAACTTCAGCAAGTCGCAGATGCATCCAACGATCAAAAACGAGTGCGCGGACGGCGTGGACTCGACATTTTGAATCGGGTTCGAGAAAGTTATCCCGATCGAGTGATCATTCATTCAGCAGATTACGACGATATTCAAACCGTCGATGCAAAACTGGTGCGCCTGGCTCAAGAGATCAGCGCAACGCTCTTAACCACGGATTACAACTTAAATAAAGTGGCAACGGTTCAGAAAGTTCCGGTTTTGAATGTCAACGATTTGACCCAAGCGATTCGTCCTTCATACTTGCCGGGCGACAGCATCGACCTGAAAATCTTGCGAGAAGGCAAAGAGCCTGCTCAAGGCATTGGCTATCTAAACGACGGCACAATGGTTGTGGTTGAAGATGGGCGCAGTTATGTTGGTGGTGAGCTGCAAGTCGTGGTGACTAGTTCATTGCAGACCTCCGCAGGTCGCATGATTTTTGCCAAGCCGAAAACATCGGCTGTCGCTTGAAATGAGTCGAGTCCGAGAAAAACAATGTGCGCTCTGTGACAAATCCGCTCCAGTGCTCTACCGTATTCAATACGATGAGTTAGGGGAGTGGATTTTTGTATGTCGAGACTGCTGGAATCAAGTCAGTCAAGACAATCCCTTCTATCTCTATGGCGGCACTTGGAAAGCCCACAAACGTTAAGATCACTAAATTCCTTACTATCCGCCATGTCTCTGAATTCTGCCCAACTGACCGAGATTCGCCAAATTGTTCGATCGTGTGGACAACAAGCAAAAACTCTCTCTGCTGAAAAGTTTGAAGTGTTTCAAAAAGCGCCCGGTGATTTTGTCACCACGGTGGATCAAACGCTCGATCGCCAACTGTCTGAATTTTTTACCCAGCTTTTCCCTCAAGACGGCATTATCACAGAAGAAAATGCCGACTCTCGAAAACGCTATCAGTCTGACTATCCAAGATTTTGGTGTATTGATCCCCTGGATGGAACGCAGGACTTTATTCATGGCGATCCCGATTACGCCGTTTTAGTTGGACTGTTAGAGCAGCAGCGTGCGATCGCGGGTTGGGTGTACGCTCCTGAGCACGACATTCTTTACTACGGCGGAAAAAATCTTGGAGTCTGGGAAGTTTTGGGTAACGCAGATCCCCAACCTTGCTTTAGCCCGCTCTCACCTCCGAATTCGTATCGCGTCATTATTGGCGACAAGGATTTCAGAAATACATCTGAGAAAATTGGGGCTGCGATCCCTGAAATTGAATTTTTGCGATCCCCTGGTAGCTTCGGCTTGAAAGTAATGAATGTGGTGCTCGGCAAAGCCGAAGTTTATATTTATTTGAATCGCCGCGTCAAAATTTGGGACACGGTGGCTCCGATGGCGATCGCCGAAGCTGCGGGATTAGTCTGTCTCGATCTCGATGGCAAACCGATTGAATTTACGCCGGAAGTTTTGGATTTAGAGAGTTTGGCGCATCAGCAAGCGATTGTCATTGGCAAACCTGCTGCGATCGAATTCTTACTGCCGCGCTTAAGAAATGTTCTTGATCCCCAACTCTCATATTGAGTTTGGCTGTGATAGATATCACGGTGAGAAAAAAGGGAACGTTAATACTGACCCCTTTTCTCCATGGATCGCGCAATGCAGACCGAAGTATTCAGTGAGTTATTTCCGTTACTGGCGGCAGCAAATCCAGAAACCCTAGACTGGTTACTTTCTGTCGCAACCGAGCACGAGTACCCCTCTGGCAGAGCCGTTTTGATGGAGGATGCTTGGGGTAATGCCGTCTATTTCGTAGTATCAGGTTGGGTCAAGGTTCGCCGACATTCTGGAACAGGTGAAGATGTTTCGACGCTGGCAATTTTAGGGCGCGGGGATTTCTTCGGAGAAATGGCAATTTTAGACGAATCTCCGAGATCGACGGATGTGATTGCCCTCTCGAATGTCCGACTGATGAGTATTTCGGCGCAGCGCTTTATCCAGACCTTGTTCAAAGATCCTCAGTTGCATCATCGTATGTTGCAACTGATGGTCAGACGGTTACGCCAAACGAATTTTCGTTTTCAGTTACGACATCAACCGCCTGCGATCAAGTTAGTCAATACCCTGGTCAGCTTAGGCGAGAATTATGGACAGACTTCGGGATCAGGAGTTGATATTTTCAATATTCCAGCGAAGGATTTGGCAGATGTGTCGGATATTTCAACCGAGGAAACGAGCAAGATTCTAGAAAAATTAAATAGCAAAGGCTGGATTCAAATTAATCCCGATCAGCAAGTGATTCATTTAGTGAATTTAAAACAGTTGATGCAGTTAGCAACCAAAAAACCTTAGTTCGATTTTAGAGTTGGAATTTCGGTGTCGGGTCGATTGATCTGACACCGTTTTATTTTTGGAATCAGATTCGTATGATAGGGGAGAGCCGTTTTGAGAATTAAGTGAGCATCAGCATGAACCGTGAAGATTTTGATTGGGCAGGATCGCAGCAGTCTCAAGAAGTTTCCGATCCTGTAAAACCTTTCACGCTTCATTATGCGATCGCGATGCCTCAGCCAGAGACGCATCTTTTCGAGGTGACGCTACAAATCCGGAATTGCCAATCTGCTACAGTCGAGCTCAAAATGCCAGTCTGGACACCGGGATCGTATCTGGTGCGCGAGTATTCTCGGCATCTCCAAGGCTTTAAGTCTGCCTCACCCTGGCGAAAATTAGCGAAAAATCACTATCAAATTTCAACTGAAGGCAAAGACTCAATCGAGCTTCGGTATCAAATTTTTGCGAACGAATTGACGGTCAGAACGAATCATCTGGATGAAAATCACGGCTATTTCAACGGAGCCGCTCTATTTTTCTACGTTCCAGGATTTCAGAATCAGCCGATTCAAGTCATGATCGAGCCTCCGTATCCAGATTGGAAAGTTGTTACTGCTTTACCCGCGATCGCAAAAAATACATTCATTGCAAAAGATTTTGATACATTAGTTGACAGCCCATTTGAGATTGGAAAACATCAATCTTATGAGTTTGATGTGTTAGGAAAACCTCATCAATTTGTGATTTGGGGAGAAGGAAAATTCGATCTCAATCGCTTAATTCACGACACGAAAAAGGTGGTCGAAGTCGAAGCAGAACTATTCGGTGGGTTGCCCTACGATCGCTATTTCTTTCTGCTCCATTTAACGGCGAATTCTTTTGGCGGATTGGAGCATAAAGATTGCTGTTCGTTAATTTATTCTCGGTTGGGATTTCGAGCGAAAGACAAATACGATCGCTTTATCCAGCTCGTTGCCCATGAATTCTTCCATTTGTGGAATGTAAAACGAATTCGTCCAAAAGCTTTGGAAGTATTCGACTATGAAGGTGAGAACTACACCCCGTCTCTCTGGTTTAGCGAGGGAACGACCAGTTTTTATGATTTGATTCTGCCGTATCGAGCCGGAGTCTATGATGCCAAAGCCTATTTAAATGCTTTGAGTCAGGAAATTACACGCTATTTGAATACGCCAGGTCGAATGGTTCAGCCGTTAAGTGAATCGAGTTTTGATGCTTGGATCAAACTCTATCGACCGGATGCAAACAGCGCAAATTCTCAGATTTCTTACTATCTCAAAGGTGAGATGGTGACATTGCTGCTAGATTTGGCAATTCGGATCAAACACGCGAACCAACGATCGTTCGACGATGTAATGCGCCAAATGTGGGAGAAGTTTGGAAAAGACGAGATCGGCTTTACTCCAGAAGACTTAACGAGCGTGATTGAATCGATCGCTGGATTTGATTTGACGAATTTCTTCGATCGCTATCTCCACGGCACAGAAGAACTGCCATTTGACGAATACTTAGCTGGATTTGGATTACGGCTCAGTTCAAATGCAGGTTCTGCAACGCTGCCTCCATTGACCGGAATGACGGTAAAAACCGAGAACGGGCGAGAAATGATCAAGTTTGTTGAAGCGGGATCACCTGCTCAGAAAGCTCGGATCGATCCGGGTGATGAATTGCTCGCAATCGATGGATTACGAGTTGCGTCAGGTCAGTTTGAGGAGCGTTTAAGAGATTACAAACCCGGAGATACGATCGAACTGACGCTGTTTCACGGCGATGAATTGAAAACACGATCTCTGACGCTAGGTTCTCCGCGCGCGACACAATTTGCGATCGAAGCGATCGAGCAACCTTCTTCGCTGCAACAAAGCAATTTTGAAGGTTGGCTCGGTGTACCGTTAAGTGCAGTTAGCCGTTCAGTTGAGAAGTGAATCTGATAGGGAGACAGGAAGCAATCCGAGCCTATGTTCTCCCTACTCCCCACTCCCAAAGTGAGCGCAGTTGACGACTAACTCGATTTCTTCTCCGCCTCATCCGTCTCCGCCTTTTCCGGCTTGAGCAATGGGAAGGCAATGACATCGCGAATGCTCGCGGCATCGGTGAGTAGCATCACTAATCGATCGATACCAATTCCCAATCCTCCCGTTGGCGGCATCCCATATTCCAACGCTGTTAAGAAGTCCTCATCAACGCCTTGGGCTTCTAAGTCTCCAGCCGCTTTTCGAGCAGCTTGAGCTTCTAAACGTTCACGCTGATCTAAAGGATCAGTTAACTCTGAAAAACTATTGGCAGTCTCACGACCGACCATAAATAATTCAAAGCGTTCAACCAGTCCGGGCTTCGATCGATGTGGCTTCGCTAGCGGAGAAATTTCGACCGGATAATCCAAAATAAACGTCGGTTGAATCAAGGTCGTTTCGACTGTTTGTTCAAATGCCTCGTTCAGTAATTTGCCGATCGAAGGACAATCTTCGATATTCTGCAATCCAGCCGCTTTTGCCGCTGCTTTTGCCGCTTCTAAATCGGTGAATGCTGCAAAATCGATCCCAGTCTTTTCCTGCACAATTTCATGCATCGTGACTCGTCGCCAGGGTGGAGTCAGATCAACGGGTTCACCTTGATAGGTCAGCTTGAGAGTCCCGATCACATTCTGAGTCACGGTTGTGATGATTGCCTCGGTCAGGTTCATCATGTCGTGATAGTCGGCGTAGGCTTGATAAACCTCGATCGACGTAAACTCCGGATTATGCCGAGTCGAAATCCCTTCATTTCTGAAAATTCGACCCAGTTCAAACACTTTCTCAAATCCGCCCACAATCAAACGTTTGAGATGCAACTCTGTCGCAATTCGCAGATACAACTGCATGTCCATCGTGTTGTGATACGTGATGAACGGGCGCGCATCCGCTCCACCCGCTTCACTCATCAACACAGGCGTTTCAATCTCAATAAAGCCTTGCTCATCTAAATAACGCCGAATTCCAGCCGTGATCAAAGCCCGCTTGCGGAAGGTATCGCGCACTTCAGGATTCACAATCAAATCGACGTAGCGCTGACGATAGCGTTTTGCGACATCTGTTAAACCATGCCACTTATCCGGCAAGGGCAACAGCGACTTCGTGAGGATGGTGTACTCTTTCACGTAAATCGATAATTCGCCTTTATCGGTGCGCTTGATGGTGCCTTTCACGCCCAAGAAATCACCTGCATCTGAGAGCTTATCGAGCTGCTTGAATGCAGTTTCGCCCATGTTTTCTTGAATCCGCTTTTTTTCTAAGTAAAGCTGAATCGTTCCGGTTTCGTCTTGAATAGTAAAAAATGCCAACTTACCCAAGAAGCGGCGCAGCATAATCCGACCTGCGATCGCAACTTCGATCGGGTCTTCTTCACCGCTCGGCAACTCAGCAAATTTTTCCTGCAACTGTGCCGCAGAGTGCGTTGATTCCCAGCGATAGGCATAGGGATTGATCCCCAACTGCTTGAGTTGATCAACCTTTTCGATCCGAGTTTGGCGAAGTTCGTCTGACATAGAAATTGAGAGAATGCAGCCTTTTATTATAGAAGTGCAACGGGCAAAGAAGTGGACATCGCAATTATCAATTTGAAATTCACGATCTTTGAAATTCACGATCGCTTCACTCAATGAGGCTCCTTGACACGCTAAGATAAACTTTGGTCTTATCACGCCACATAGGGATGCCACTGTGCTGAAAAGCCTGATTGCTGACTTCAAAATTATTTTCGATCGTGACCCTGCTGCCCGGAACTGGCTGGAAGTTTTGTTTTGCTATCCAGGGCTGCAAGCTTTGATGTTCCATCGCTTCGCTCACTGGTTGTACAAAGTCGGCATTCCGTTTGTGCCGCGCCTGATGTCGCAAATTTCCCGGTTTATTACTGGGATCGAGATTCACCCTGGAGCAACAATCGGACAGGGTGTATTTATCGATCACGGCATGGGTGTTGTGATTGGTGAAACGGCGATCGTCGGAGATTATGCGCTGATTTATCAAGGGGTAACGCTAGGCGGAACTGGTAAAGAGTGTGGAAAGCGTCACCCGACCCTGGGCGAAAACGTGATTGTGGGAGCCGGAGCGAAAGTTCTAGGCAATATCCAACTGGGTAATAATGTGCGGATCGGGGCGGGATCGGTTGTCCTGCGCGATGTGCCTTCGGATTGTACCGTTGTGGGTGTGCCGGGACGGATTGTTTACCGGGCGGGAGAGCGAGTTGAGCCGTTAGAGCATGGACGACTGCCGGATTCAGAAGCGCAAGTAATTCGGGCACTTGTCGATCGCATTGAATCGTTAGAGCAACAGATTCAGCTTCTGCAAACTCGTGACTCGTTAGCTGTTTGCTATGCGATGCCTGCGGCTGAAGCTTCTGAACCTGCTGTCGAAGAGGCTGCGGTTCAGGATGGAGAGGCTTGTCGATTGCGAGATCGCGTGATTGATGAATTTCTCGACGGCGCTGGGATTTAATTTCTGATATCGCACTCCTGTTGGATTTGTCAGATCGTGCAAGTTGGGGGAATGGGGAGCAATTTTCCCTGTTCCCCCATTTCACAGCCGATTGAGGATGGCGATAGATCACTTCTAGAGAGAGAGGGAACTTTCATTCAGATTACGACTATGAATGAAGCGGCTTTATGCTGCCCATAAATTAGACGGAATCAAGGAAACTCTCAAGATGAAAAAGTATTTAGTTCTGGCTTTTTGCGCGATCGTAGGACTTTGTTTTGCGTTTGGTAGCTCTCTATTTTCTTTGCAGGCGACGGCTCAAACTCCTCGCGTTCCTGCAACTCCGGCGCGGCAAGTGAATTTAATTGATGTGGCGTTTGTGAACGAAGCAGCACAGTCTGGCTTAGGCAATATTATGCTGGGTGAGTTGGCACTACAGAAATCGAAGAACCAAGCTGTGCAACAATTTGCCCAAGCTGAAATCAAAGAGCAGCAAGGCGTAAAGGCGAATTTGACGCAAATTGCTCCTCAGATTGGGGTGACACTTCCAACGGCTACAAGTGCGAAGTTTCAAGCTGCAATGGCACGGTTATCTCAGCTTTCTGGGACTCAATTCGACAATGCTTATCTCGATGAAGGTGGGGTAAATGCTCACTTAGAGGTTGCAGCATTGTTTCAGCGAGAAGCTGCTTTTGGACGCAATCCTGATTTGATCAATGTGGTTACGAATGGCTTACCCATCATCAATCAGCATTTCACGACTGCTAGCCGCTTAACAAATTATCAGTTTGCACAAGTGGCGCGACGTTATAACGAAACGCAAAATACTTCGGCTCGGTAGACCTAAACGCGAGCGAGTGAGATCGGACTCAATCAAGTTAGGGGAGTGGAGAAATTACTCCCCACTCCCCACTCTGTCTACCCCTTCATCAGCGATTTAAGGGTAACTTCCGGAGATCGCGGATTCCACCCCAATTCTTGCCGAGCTTTCGTCGCATCTACTCGAACACAGCGATCGTAGAGGTAATGAACTCGCTCATTGTCGATCGGGGGCTGCCAACCGGAGAGGCGACCGATGGGATCGAGAATGCTTGCAACGGTGCGAACTAAAGCTTTTGGAGCTTCGCGAGGGGCAGGAATTCCGGTTTCTTGGCTGAAGATCTCGAACATTTCTTTTGTTGTGAGATCACCTGCTGAAATGATGTAGTACTCGCCAGATTTTGCGCGATCGACGGCGAGAATCATTGCTTCTGCAAGATCATCGACATGGACAATTCCGGTGACTCTGCTGCCTCCTGCCCAAACTTTCAGCCGGCCTTTTTGAAATGCACTCAAGACAGGTAGGAAGTGTGGATCATCTTGACCGAAAATGCCAGAAGGCAGAACGCTAGCAATCCATAAGCCATCTTTTACCGCTTGATTAACGAGTTGTTGAGCTTCGTATTTCGTACGATCGTAAGCAGAAGAAAACTCTGCTTGAGTACGCTGGAAGGTTTCATTAATCACGTTACCCTGCGTATCCCCAAAAATCCCGATCGTGCTGCAATAGATCATTTTGGGGACATTGATCGCTTTCGCGACTTCTAAGACAGCACGAGTTCCTTCAACATTCACCCGCTCCATTTCAGCCGCATTCACAATCCCAAGTTCAACATAAGCGGCGGTATGAAAAACGACATCTACGCCTGTCATCGCTTCCGTTAAAGCAGCACGATCGGTAATGTCACCATAAACAAATTTGACATCACAATCCGCAAGGCGAGAGATATTACTAGATTTGCGAACTAGTCCAGTAACTGAATCACCTCGCGCTAGGAGTAATTTGACTAAATGAGATCCGGTAAATCCATTTGCTCCAGTTACTAATGCTCTCATAGCTGTTTTTCATACATACGATAGGTCTTGTAGATTTTAGCGCCTGCGGCTTCGATCAATTTTCTAGAACGATCGTTGTCTTCATAGACCCAAGACAGTTCTGCTCGTTTGTAAGGTTTTCCTTTCTTGAGTCCACCTTGGAGTCCTAAGTAGATTAATCCGAGGGGCACAAGCTTTCTCTGGAATTCGGGTAGAGAGCAAATGGCAATCACTCGACCTTGATTAATTTGGCGACGATACCAGAGGAATTTCAGAATTCCAATCCAGTTGAGCTTGCCATTGACGTATTTCAATGGAATATTGTAGTCGGGTAATCCCATCCAGAAGCCAATCATTTCACCGTTGTATTCTGCGATCGGAAAAACATCGGGATCGACTAAATCTTGCAGCGATCGTGCTTCGTCTAAGAATTCTTCTAATGTTCGAGGAGTTGAACTCCAATTATTCGCAAATGCTTTGTTGAAGAGGTTATATAAGCTCACACAGTCCTGCTCAAATTCCTCGCCTTTAGTTCTCAAAGGTCGGAAAGTAACACCTGATTTACACGCAATCTTGTAGCCTTTTTCAAACTCAGGAGAAAGGGGCTGATCGAGTGGAAAATCATAGGCATAGGCATCTTTTGCTTTTGTCCAGCCGAGGGTTTCTAGATAAGTTGGATAGTAGGCTGGATTGTAAGGCATCATCACCATTGGAGGTGAGCCAAAGCCATCCACTAAAAATAAACAGTTATTGTGAGTCGAGAGATCAATTGGGCCTCGAACTTCGGTCATGCCTTGCGATCGCAACCAATTCTCTGCGGTTTCAAACAGTGCTTTTGCGACCTCAATATCATCAACGCACTCAAAGAAACCAAAAATCCCGATCGCTTTTCCTTCGCGTTCCACTAAGCGATCGTTTACCGCTGCGACGATTCTTCCGATCGCAGTGCCTCGACTAATGGCAATAAACTGTTTGAGTCTGCCATATTGAAAAAAGGTATTTTCAGGCTTGAACTGCTTCGCGACATCGCTCCGTAAAGGAGGAACCCAGTTTGGATCTCCGGAGTACACAACCCAAGGCACATTGATAAACATGTCTTGCTCGGTTGCAGATGTCACCGGAAATACGTCAAAGGTTGGCATGATTCTTGACCAGTTCTTCACTGCTGACTATACACTGGCAGAATCCCCGAAGCAATTTTTGAATTATGAGCTGGCATAAGTTTCTTGGTTTCGCACACTTGACGATCGCTCAATTCCAGCTATCCGATGTGCGACTCGCAGTGCCGAAGTAATGGCTCCCTCGTGCAATCCATCTCCAAGATATGCGCCAGCATGATACGTATTGTTTTCTCCATTGGTGCGGATGACTTCATTTCTGTATTGCAAAGCGTCTACCCTATAGAACGGAGTATGGTGCTGCTGAATATGTAGCACCTTCGCAGGATCAATCAAACTTTCCAGATTAAACGCTAAGCTATACTGCACCGATGAGGAAATGCCGCAGAGTTGATTGAGATACGCGTTATATCCCCATCCTCGATCGGTTTGAAAGAAATCAAATTCTGAAAAGTGCTGAACCCCATGCTGCTGATACATTGAGCGATCTGTATGCATCAGGGTTTGAACATGGGTTTCTTGCCAATTCGCAAACCGCTGAATTTCTTCTGGCGTTGGATCACCCAGTAATTTCAAGACTTGATCAGGCGGCGTTGCAAAGACGACTTTATCAAATATCTGTGTTGCTCGATCGTTGAACGCAATTCTGACGTTATTAGGCGTTCTGAGAATCTCTGTAATCCTGCAATTGGTGACAATCTCGCCCTGAAAGCGCTCTAAGATCTTTTTGATATAAGAATAGACACCACCTTTAATTCTGACCCAATCGACAAACACATAATCTCGTAGTGCTGGAATTGCTAGCTCTGCGGGAAAGTTATCGATCGAGCTAAATGGCATTGAGTAGCTATACATGGTCAGCAACTTCAGCCAGTCCATTTGAATGCACGATCGCTGCCAAAAATCAGACATGGATTGCCCATGTAGTGATTGAGGCGTAGCACGGCGCGTCTTTCTCCATAACCCGATTGAGCGAGCATAAAGCAGAGTCAGGTTGAATGTCTCGATCGCATGTCGCATTCCCGCAAAATTCTGTTGAATCACACCTCTCGATAGAAAGTGCCGCCCATTTTGAAAATACAAAGCAGACCCAACTTGGACAGGCTCTAATTCGACTTCTAGCTCTTGCATCAATTTCAGAAAGTTCCGAAAAGCAACTGGAAATTCTAGTACTCCGCCTTCTAGTACCTGATCACAGTCAGAGCAGCTAGGTTGGACGTTTTGATTGAGCGTGCGAATGTGTCCACCTAAAATCGACTGACGTTCAAAAACACTCACCTGATGCCCTTGTTGATGAAGCAAGTAGGCAGTGACTAGCCCACTTGCTCCCCCGCCTACGATCGCGATTTTCATTGTTATTCTTCCAGACGAATCGGATGTTTTAATCTATGAATTTTTAGCCTTTCGATAAAATCACATCGCCTGATAATCGTTGATACAAAAGTGCTCCCGTCCAAAAGGTCGGAGCAAATCCGGGATATCCTGATGAAGCATTACAGAAGTAGAAGTTCTTCAGCGAGGTTTCGCGATTGAGTCTACCTAGCGTCATGTTTTTTGGGGTCAGACTTGAGCCGTAAGAATTCCCCTGAGGACACCCACAGAATCGCTCATTCGTCGTTGGGCTGCCAGTTACTTTGAAGACGATATGCTCTCTAAAATTCGGAACATAGTACTGCTCAACCACATCTAAAATCGAGTCTAAGATCTCTTCTTTTTTCTGGTAGTACGCTTTACGATCGCTCTCCTTCAACTTCCGAAAGTACTCGTAGTTCGCAACCGTCAGAAATTCCACAATCTGACAGTCTTCCGGGCAGTCTCGGTGCGTGTCGCTCATCAATGTGGGTGTTGTAATCGCAAAGCTAGGACGAGAAAAATCATTCTTCTCATACATCTCATAGAAAGCTTCGTTTAAGTCTGGATGCTCCGTGTGAAATGTATTCCATCTTCCAAAGCCATAGTCTCGCAAATCTAAATCTTTCACCACACAGTACGCCATGTAGTTTGAAGGCGAATAGTCATAGTTCAGTTTTTGCCGAATCGATCGCGAAAACTTCTCTTCTCCAATCATTTTGGCAGCTTTCTTCGGGTCGATGTTACACACGATCGTATTGCCTGTAAATTCATGCAGTTGATGCGTAACGCGATCGAAGGTTTGCACCCCAATGACTGCATTATCCTGAAGCATAAAATTGGTAACTTCCTGATTAAGCAAAACTTCGCCGCCATTTGCTTCGATGACGTTGACGAGGGAATTGATCACATGCTCAAAATGCTGCACAGGGTAGAATGCGCCGTTTTGATACCCTGTAAACAGAATTACCCAAGCATAAAATGACAGTTGATCCGGTGGAAGTAAAAAGTCTTGCCATTGTAGAGCTAGTAGAGTTTGTGCCTCTTTCGGGAGCTTGAATTTATCAAACACATCCTGAAGTGTGCTATTGAGATAGAGCACTGTAGAGAATACTTCTCCAGAATGCTGTAACAATTCAACTGGATTGATCGGTGGCGATAATCGCTTTAAGCCTGAGCCAGTCTTTTCTACTTCTAAAACAAACCGGCGAATTTGATCGGTTGCTTCAGGAAAAAGAGCTGACAATCTGCGAATCAGTTCTTGTGGGTCTGAAGGAATGTTTAGCTTGTACCCAGGCATCCGCATGTGGTCGAATCCATCGGGATCGTACCGATTAAAGGTGACATCCTGATCTAAGCCTAGTTTTTTTAAGACTCGATTGACGGTTTGCCCTTCTCCACAGTCCCAAACATAATGCAACTGGGCATTAAAACGATACTTCTTGGCTAAGGTAAACGTATGCCCAAACCCGCCTGGATACTCATGAGCTTCTAAAAGCTGCACTTTTTTGCCAGAGTTTGCCATGAGAGCTGAAAAGACCAATGCGGATAAACCACTGCCCACAATCAGATAATCCGTAGTCATGGGACATTTCCTGCAATTGTGATTAACGAGTAAAAAAGCCTTGTTCGCTTGATATTGACGGATGCAATGAATTTACTCATCCATCTCTAGATAGGGGCACGATCGCGCTCTTATCTGCCATTACTGAGAAAAGAAGCCAGCCAATAGCAGAGGAACGAGCAATAGAGCAGCAGCAATCAGAAGCAATGTGCCAGGCTCAACAGTGAAAACCCACGGTTTTTTGGGATCAGACATTATTTACTCCTGAGTTAAGTAATCGTTGACAAATTGTTGACGGGTCATCGGTTGTCGCAAGATTAAACCTTCGCCGCCTAGCGGATTGTCTTCATTCAATGGTTTCCCTTCTACAGACAAGTACACTTTGGCTTGTGGATCAAGACTGGTCGCCGTATAAAGCACTTGTGCGACTCGATAGATCATCGAAGTACTGCCACCGCCTTGTGTAAATTCTTGCGACAGGTTGAGGTGAATGCCATCCGGTTTGATCTGCAAGCTTAACAATCGCGTTCCCTGCGGAATCGTACTGTCTAAGCGATCGAGCTTCGGATGCGTGAAGAGATAATTGAGTGCTTCAGTCAGGGTAGCAGTTTCAGTTCGTTGAGGAACGCGCGACATGGCAACTGGAACCATCTCAATCTGTTGTCCTCTAGCTTGTAGCCAATAAACTTGAGCAGGAGGCTCAAAGATCGGTTGGGTGACCGTTTCTTCCCCAGATGGAACCCGTTTCGGTGCAGTAGGCGCAGAGAAAATTGGAGTCTTTGGGGTTGGCTGAGCTTTTGCTGTCGAGTGTGGACCTGTACTCGGAACTGTGTTTGCAGATTGCTCGATCTGAGTCGAGGGTTGAGACTGTATCACCAAGCGAGGATGGTTCGTTTGCCAGATGATCCAAGCCGTGCCTCCGGTTAAAGCTAAAAGCAGCGATAATCCAGCAATGACATCAGGATGAGGGGAACGAGGGATCTGAAGTTTCATAAGACACTCCTGTCCGGAGAATCATGGTTCAGAGGCAGGAACTGCTCTCTTAGCTTTTACTCTAAATCAAAAAATTGAGGAACTTGTGAGGATGAAATTGTAACGGTTTGCGAAACTGTTTCATTGAATTTTTGTTACCAATTCTTTCTAGAAACTGTCAGCATCTTCAGACTGGCACACAATAGAAATGGCAACCTGGCTATCAAGAGGCGTTATGAGGATTCTAGTCATTGAAGATGACGAACTAACGGCTCAGGCATTGACTACGATTCTTACTGCCCACCACTATGCTGTAGAAGTCGCGAAAGATGGCAAATCCGGACTCGCACTCCTCGACAGTTTTGAATACGATCTATTAATTCTAGACGTTGGACTGCCGGACTTAAACGGGATCGAAGTTTGCCGACAAGTCCGCAGTGCAGCCCCGACCCCTGACAAACCCCACACTCCTCAACTTCCGATTCTGCTCCTCACGGCTTACCAAAGTCCTCACGATCGCGCACTTGGACTGGATGCAGGCGCGGATGATTATGTCGTAAAACCTTTTGATGAAGAAGAATTAGTCGCCAGAATCCGCGCACTGCTTCGTCGAGCGAGTTCGACAGGGACTCCGATGCTCGAATGGGGAGATTTAGAATTAAATCCTAGCTCTTGTGAGGTCAGTTACGGTTCTACACCGTTGATCTTAACGCCAAAAGAATACGGACTCTTAGAACTCTTCTTACGCAACAGTCGCAGAGTTTTTAGCTGTGGCAATATTCTCGAACATTTATGGGCTTATGATGCGCCGGGAGAAGAAGCCGTTAGAACGCATATCAAAGGCTTGCGTCAGAAACTCAAAGCAGTGGGCGCACCTGCGGATTTTATTGAAACGGTTTATGGGATTGGATATCGGCTCAAACCTTTAAGCAATGCTGCTCTACTGACATCGACGATTCCGACTTCGGTCGAGCAAGAAGTTCGATCGAAGCTCGGAGCAGTTTGGACAAGCTATAAAGAGCGGATCAATGAACAGATTGCAATTATCGAGCGCGTTGCTTGTGAGTCTGATTGGACACTACAGGCATCAGCGACTCGACAAGCCCATACCTTAGCTGGAGCTTTGGGCACGTTTGGGTTTACAGAAGGCTCACAGATTGCTCGAAACATCGAACAAATCTTGGCAGGATGCCCCTTAAAGCCAAGAGCATTGACCCAACTGCAAGAACTGCTTGCGACGCTCCGTCGAGTCATTGATGTTCCAGCTTCGAGTTCTGCTCCGATTTGTCCAGAAGTCACTCCGGCGATCGCGAATCTAGCAACTGTTCAGTTGCCCTCTATCCTGGTCATCTCGCAGGATCGTGATTTTCTGGATGCGCTAGAGAGTGAATTTTTGTTGTGGAACTATCAATGCACGATCGCGACGACTGCGAAAGCGGTAATCAAGATTTGCCAAAATGATGCTCCTAGCCTTGTTCTCCTCGATCTCGACTGTTTTGATTCGATCTCAACCAGCATGGCATTGCTGACTTCGTTGCAGCAATGCTGCTCGACGATTCCAACGATTGTCCTAACCTCGCACAATGAACTGACAGAACGCCTAGAAGTTTCCCGACATGGTGGACGATTACTTTTACAAAAAACAACTCCGATTCCACAAGTCCTAGAGGCAGTCTCTCAAGTCCTTCAACGCGCACTACCCACACCATCGAAGATTCTAGTTGTCGATGATGATATCGCTCTCCTTGATGCTTTGACAGTCTTGCTTAGTCCTTGGGGATTGAAGGTGTATACGCTCAATGATCCGCATCGCTTTTGGGAAACTTTAGAAACGGTTTCGCCGGATGTGTTAGTGCTTGACTTAGAGTTTCCTGATTTTAAGGGGATTGAACTCTGTCAAGTCGTGCGGAACGATTTGCATTGGCATCACCTACCCGTTGTGATTCTGACTGCTCATTCAGAATCTGAAACGATTTCTCAAGTCTTTGCTGCGGGTGCGGATGATTTTGTTAGTAAACCGATCGTGGGTGCAGAACTGGTCGCCCGGATTCTCAATCGGTTAGAGCGGGTCAGACTCGTTCGCCAAATTCTAGACACTGACCCGCTGACGGGCGTAATGAATCGGCAGAAATCAACCCAGGAACTAGAAGCATTTTTACGATCGTCGGATCGGTCTCACCAATCTGTTGCGATCGCGGTAATTGATGTCGATCATTTACGCAGTGTCAATGCCCAATATGGTCATGCCGCAGGCGATGCGGTCTTGCGGCAATTTGGGCATTTACTCCAGCAATCGTTCTGTAGCGAGGACATTGTTGCACGCTGGGGTGGAGAAGAGTTTGTGATTGGCATGTATGGCGTAACGCGCGAAGATGGTGTGCAACGCTTGATGCAAGTGCTAGAGCGATTGAATCAGCAAGCTTTAACGACCGAGAACGGAGAAATCGTACATGTGAGCTTTAGTGCTGGAGTTGCACAATATCCCGAAGATGGCAAAGACTTAAAAACTCTCTATCGCACAGCAGATTTAGCGCTGCGTCAAGCGAAACGCTTGCGAGAGGAAACCCATTCTCAGCATACGATTAGCTCAATTCTCCCAGCCGAATCGGATGTCGTTTTAAAGTCTTGAGCGATCGTGCTTCCTCACAAGTTCCTCACAGTGTTTTTTTATCCTGAACTTAGAGCGATCTTCCCTCGCTCTCATCGAAAGAACGCCAGGAGGAACAGATATGTCGCTGATTCATTGGCAACCGCTGAAAGATTTGGAAACTCTGCGTCATCAGATGAATCAGATGTTTGATACGTGGACGCATCATGACACGGGAGGTGCACCGGGACGTGGAATGACTTGGACACCTGCGATCGAGCTAAAACAAACCGAAACTGATATTGTTCTCAAAGCAGAAGTCCCAGGTGTGAACGCGAAAGATTTAGATGTTCAAGTGACCGAGAATGCTGTGTCGATCGCGGGCAGCCATCACGCTGAAGAACGAACCGAAACCGAAGGCATGGTTCACTGTGAGTTGCGTTATGGTCAGTTTCAACGTTGGGTTCCACTACCAACACCTGTCCACTATGAGCAAGCTAAAGCAGACTTCAAGAATGGCATTCTTACTTTGACCTTGCCGAAACTTGAACCCACTCAGCAACCTGTGTTCAAAGTAAATCTAGAAGACAAGCTGCGAACTACAGCCACCCAAAATCGTCTCGATGATGAACATCGTCAGCAGACCGTGCATCGCCGAGCGGAAGATGCGCTGGAAACGATGTCGGAAGGCGATTTGGATCAAGCCGTCCGAGAAACGGTGACTCAGGATCGACAACACGAAGAACATCGGCAGGACGCTGTTCATATGCGAGCAAAGAGCGAAGGCTAACTTGATTTTGAGGAGAAATGGTATGTCTACTACACACGATCGATCTCTATGGCAAACGGTGAAATCGATTCCGCATAACGTGATTCAGTTTATGTCAGGCGCGATCGTTCGGATCTTTGGCACGAGTGATGATGACTATCCTGCCACTGGGGTGCAACCGTTTGAAGGAGAACCAACCAAGGAGAAACATTTCTAACTTGGCTGGTTCTAACTTGACTATGGAAGGCTGGTGAGGAGTGACAAAAGCTGAGAGGTTTGATTACTATGATCAAGCCTCTCAAATTTTTGGTGATGAAGACGAATGCGGTTCGAGTTCTAGATAACTTAGGAATCTCTTACGAACTCAAAGAATACGAAGTTGATCCAGATGATTTGGCAGCAGAATCGGTTGCCAAAAAGATTGGGTTGCCTCCAGAACAAGTGTTCAAAACGTTAGTCGCGCGCGGGGATAGAAATGGCATTTGTCTTGCCGTCATTGGGGGCGATATGCAGCTTGACCTGAAGGCACTGGCAAAATTAACGGGCGATCGCAAAATTGAAACTGTCGCACTCAAAGAAGTTCAACCTCTCACAGGTTACATTCGCGGCGGAGTCACGGCACTCGCTTGTAAGAAGGATTACCCCGTTTATGTCGATGAATTGATTGAACTGTTTGACACGATTTCGATTTCGGCAGGAATGCGCGGATTGCAGATTTTATTAGCGCCGAGCGATTATCTTCGGGCGGTAAAGGGGACGTTGGGAGCAATTGCACAAGACAAACCGGCAACTTAATTCGAGAAAAAATGGTCTTTTTGACATAAGCTAAAGCTTGCTGATTGTTTAAAATTCTCACCTCCATGATTTCTAGTGAATTGTCGATCGCGCTACCCGTAACTGTTCAGCCTGATGTGTCGATCGTCGTGCCCATTTATAACGAGGTTGAGAGCATTCCGAGATTGCTAGACGCGATCGGGACAAGTGCGAGCAATGCAGGCTTGAGCTACGAAATTATCTGCGTGGATGACGGATCTAGAGATGGTTCGGATGCACTCTTAAAACAGCAGGCGCAACTGCGGAATGATTTGAAAGCGGTCATTCTGCGGCGAAATTATGGACAAACTCCGGCAATGGCAGCCGGATTTGGGCAGGCGCGGGGCAAGGTGATTATTACTTTGGATGGCGATTTACAGAACGATCCCAGTGATATTCCGAATCTTTTGCAGAAGCTTGATGAAGGATACGATTTGGTCAGTGGTTGGCGAAAAAATCGTCAGGATGCCTCTCTGACTCGTGTTTTGCCCTCGAAGATTGCAAACTGGCTAATTGGCAAGGTGACAGGCGTACAACTGCACGATTATGGCTGCTCCTTAAAAGCGTATCGCTCTGAACTAGTTGCCGATATGAATCTTTATGGCGAATTGCATCGGTTCTTGCCTGCTCTCGCGTTTATTGAAGGTGCAAGAATTGCAGAAATCCCGGTGAAGCACCATGCACGGCAGTTTGGTCAAAGCAAGTATGGACTCGATCGAACATTTCGGGTTGTGATGGATTTGCTGACGGTTTCGTTTATGCGGAAGTTTTTGACCCGTCCAATGCATGTGTTTGGATTGTTTGGATTAGCTTCGTTGGTTGCGGGACTCTCGATCGGACTTTATTTAGCATTGATCAAAATTGGCTTTGGCGAAGATATTGGACAGCGCCCGCTCTTGATTTTGGCAGTGGTGCTGTTTCTAGCAGGCTTGAATCTGTTTAGTTTTGGCTTACTCGCTGAAATTTCCATGCGAACCTATCACGAATCGCAAGGTCGCCCGATTTATCGGATTCGGGAGATTGTGGGACGCGAAGAGTAGATTTGTTAGGACTGCGATCGCCGTCTTAGTACGTCTGCTAACTTTGTGAATGACTCCGGCAAAGGTGCGATCGCTTCAATCCATTCCTCTCGAACCGGATGAATTAATTTCAATCGCCAAGCGTGCAAAGCTTGTCCTGGAAGATTCACACCGATCGATCGTCCTGAACTATAAAGTGGATCTCCAACAATCGGATTGCCCATAAAAGCGCTATGAACTCGAATTTGATGGGTTCTTCCTGTTTCTAGCTCAAACTCTAACAGCGTATAGTTTCCCAATCGCTCTTTAATTTTCCAATGCGTGATCGCGCGTCTGCCGCCTTTTTCTTCGGGAACGATCGCTTGTTTTTGACGATCGACGGGATGCCGCCCAATCGGTTGATCAACTGTTCCACTCTCTTGCTTGGGTGCGCCATAGATGATCGCGTAATAGTCTCGCCGCGCTGTTTTCGTCCGAAATTGCTCTTGCAGATGATGAAACGCAGCTTCTGTTTTTGCAACGACGATCGCGCCTGTTGTATCTTTGTCCAGTCGATGCACGATTCCTGGACGTTGAATTCCATTGATTCCGGGCAGACTTTCACAGTGAGCTAGTAAAGCATTCACCAATGTTCCTGAATCATGTCCGGCTGAAGGATGCACAACCATACCTGCCGTTTTGTTAACGATGATCAGCGAATCGTCTTCGTAGAGAATGTCTAATGCGATCGCTTCTGGTTTGAGTTCAAGCGGTTGAGCTTCGGGTAGTTCAATCTGAATGAAATCTCCATCTGCGACCTCTGCTTTTTTCGATTGGCAGAGTTCTCCATTCACTTGAACGTGACCGGATTCGATTAATTTTTGAATCCGCGATCGTGACAGATCAGGCAGTTGATCCGCCAGATATCGATCGATGCGAATATCACTTTCTTCGACGTAAAATTCAATCAACTTTAAGGTACTTTCACCAAACTATCTACGCTACATCTTACTGTGATTTATCTACTGAAATGACTTTCTCTAGCTCTAGAATCAGAACGGGTAAGCTGTTCACAACAGTATCCCAGACCACATTCAGATCAAGCTCATCGTATTCGTGGACAAGCCGATTTCTCATTCCATTGATCGCAATCCAGGGAATTGTCGTTAAAGCTTGTTGAGTTGCTTTAGAAATTCGGTTTGATGCTTCTCCAATAACCAAAAGTCTACGAATCACGGCATCTTGAAATTGCAAATCAGTTGCCAATTCATTTTTTGTCCGTCCAGCAATGTAATTCATCACAATCTGGGCAGATTGCAACATATCAAGCAGAGATTGAAGGTCGCGATCCATAAATAATTTGAGCAGACGAGAGAATGGCATTTCGACGCAAGTAGTTGCGACTCGTTTCAATCCCGTGACGAGTGACTAAATCAACGTCTCGATGAAAAAGGGTTTTTAGCTCGTTCTCCATATAAGTTAAGTCAAATAGAGTCGGATGAGCATCTGGATGAAATTGCACCATTACGTCAATATCGCTATCTGAGCGAAAATCTTCCCGTAGAACGGAACCAAACAGAGCGAATTCAATCACTTGCCAGCGATCGCAAAACTCAGCAATTTTCTCCATTGGTAGCTCGATCGCAATCATGGCAGAGCATCTCCATTTCTCAAAGTATTTGGAAATTGTGGACGGCACTCAGACAAAATCTCATGTAAGTTCACGACATTGCCAATTACCGCGATCGCTGGCGCACCAAAATTTGCGGCTTCCATCTGTGCAGGCATCGTCGCTAAGGTTCCAATCAATTCCTCTTGCTCCGGTCGAGTGCCCCATCTGACCATCGCGATCGGCGTTTCTAAACTCAATCCACCTTGATTTAACTGTTCAATAATCGTCGGCAAATTGTGAACGCCCATGTAAATCACGATCGTTTCTGACCCTTGAGCGATCGCGCTCCAATTGACTGCCGGACGATATTTACCTGCTTCCTCGTGCCCGGTTACGAACGTCACCGATGAACTATACGATCGATGCGTCAGGGGAATTCCTGCATAAGCAGGAGCCGCAATTCCGGAAGTAACTCCAGGAACCATTTCGACAGGCACACCTGCATCAATTAGATCCGTCATTTCTTCACCACCGCGCCCAAAAATAAACGGATCGCCCCCTTTCAAGCGCACTACGATCGCAGCTTCTTGAGCTTTATCGATCAACAACTGATTAATCTCAGACTGTGCCATCGAATGCCGTCCGCGACGTTTTCCAGCATCGATTTTCTCAGCGATCGGATTGATCATCGCTAAAATCGGCTCACTCACTAACGCATCGTAAACAACAACATCCGCGCACTCTAACAAAGTCTTACCTTTCAGCGTCATCAAACCGGGATCGCCAGGTCCCGCACCGACTAAATATACTTTACCGATACCAGCCGAATGTGTTGTATCTACCATGAGTGTGGCGAAGTTTGCGAAGGGGAAAAACCGAGTATGGCTCAGTCTACTCAATTTAAGAGTCTACTCAATTTAAGAGTCTACTCAATCTTAAGAAGTGATATCTACTACGTTTGAAACTGGATAATTGAAAAATTGTGAAATGATTATCTCAGAATACTAGCGGACTGCGTTGATCGCATTGCTAATTCTGGCGCAATCCATTCCACAATCAGATTGACAAGATCCTCGCAAAAGTCAAATGCACTGAGTAAATGCAAAGACGAGTCTGGATATTTCTCGGCAAGCGTTTGAACCGAAGCCGAGATCGCATCTGTTATCCCGCCTGAGAAGAGAAAGTAAGGCAAAATCACAATTTCCTGACATCCCTGCAATTCCGCCAAACGTGAATCTAATTTCGGCTCAACTGACCAATATGCGGAAACAGCATCGATCGCGGTTGCAAGTTCTTCAATGACAGCGTTTCCACCAGGGCGACGGCTTCCATGAGACAGCAGAATTCTTGCATCTGAAGGAATCTGACGAATTCGCTTGGCTAAAACTTTCTCCAATCCTGCATAACTGCCCAGATGAGGCATCACTTTGAGTTCGGCTGAAATGTTCGATCGCGCGATCGCAATCTGCTCTGGAATGTCTTCCATCACATGCACGCCAGGTAGCAAAAAGAGAGGCACA
The DNA here is from genome assembly GCF_026735145.1 of Leptolyngbya sp. GGD. Lineage (NCBI taxonomy): Bacteria > Bacillati > Cyanobacteriota > Cyanophyceae > Leptolyngbyales > Leptolyngbyaceae > Leptolyngbya > Leptolyngbya sp. GGD. The sequence goes on along the minus strand of NZ_JAPQKE010000002.1, from coordinate 274,418 downwards.
ATCTGGATTTGAGAGAGGTCAGGATGCTGACGGCTAAACTCCTCGATTTGCTCATGTAAGGGAGTGGGAGCGCATTCTAAAACAGCCGCTCCTACTGGAGTAGAAAGTTGCTGTTCGATGCGATCGCGCAGTTGATCGATCGCGATCTGGGGGCGAATATCCCGACTTCCATGCGTAACGAGAAGATAGGCAGAACGCAAGACTTAAGCCTCTCAAGAATTGTGAAGTTACGTAACATAATAGCGTTTCTGCTTCTGCTCTAACCGAGGATCAGAAAGATTTTAATCAAAGGCGATGAGAAAGCGACTGCTGCTATTGATTTTGGGTTTCGCATTACTGCTGACTCAACGTGCAAGTGCTTATACCCCTGCACAGCCTTACTCACTGTGGTTTTACTTTGATCGTGCTCCTGAAGCGGTGCAATTTGTGGAATGCAAATCGACAAGTTCTCTGCTCTGTGATCAGCCCAAGTTATTAATTCAGTATGGGAACTGTACCGATGTCGTCTGTTTGAAAACGCAGCCCGTTTTGCGATCTCCATACAAATTTGAATGTGCAGAAACGGCTTGTCTCTATCAGGAACCACTTCAGAGTCAAGGTTCTAGAGATCCGATCTTTCAATTGATTGTTCAATTTTCCAATCAAGCTCGCTCCACTCCGCCTTTTACGGCTGATTTTCGTAGTCGGATTGCGGGATATCGCGATCGCCATTTCACGGTAATTCGTCAGAATCAATCGCTCCAAGTCGAACCTGACGAAGCAATGAAGCCAACCCGTTGGGAAGTGTTTGGCATCGCATTGACGATTACACAGTGCAGTGAATTCGCGATCGCGCTGCTCTGCTTGGGTGTTCTCAGATTTAATCGATCTCAAGTTGCAAGAGTGTTGCTCTGGATCGGATTTGTGAATCTACTAACCTTTCCAGTCGTGTGGTTTTTCTTTCCATCTTTGCAAGCGTTTCAGTATCGATCGACTCGCGTCTTTGGTGTATTCAGTTTATTCAATGCGATCGGGTTTAGCCTGGCACTGGTTCATCAAAAAACAATTACGACGAAAACAATCATTAGAACTGGAATCGTCTGGTTTTTCTGTTTACCGATCGTACTAATTGCTGCATTCTTGTTCGCGGTGCTGGTTGGCTATGCAGAATTTCTACCGACAGCTTTAGGCGTTCCCAGTCTGATCACACTGATGACTTCTCAAATCTGCGTGGCGATTTGGGAAGGATGGTTATTAGCGCGATCGCAAAGTGGTCTATCGAACTATCATTCTTACTGGTTAAGTTTGTTGATCAATCTATGTAGTTTTCTATCCGGCTTAGCATTACTTCCTACATTGCAGCAGGTTGGGTGAGCGGATTATTTCGGTACCACTTTTAAAATAATCGGCGCATCTGGTACATCCATCGTTACTCTTCTCGGAGCGGAAAATGTCGCTGTTGCACTCGACGATCGATTCGGTAAAAAGGTCGCTGCTGCTTTAGTTGGAGTCAACAAATTCACGGTCACTCGCTGAGTTTTGATCGCGTCTGTACTTTCGGTGTTCAGCCACATGACTAAGTAAAAGTCACCATTCCTCTTCTGCAACAAGGTATGCCGTAAGTCTTTTACATTGCCGCTGAAATAGTAAGATAAGCTTCCAGGAGCACTGCTGCCAGACTGATCATTCAAAATCCGAATCAGATTACGTACCGCATAAAAGGCAGGTTTCGGAGTGCCATCAGCGCGAATGATGCCAAAGTTATTCTCTTGATCTGGAGCCGGACGCTGATCCATGAGTTCGTAGATAAACGTGCGTTTGATCCCACGATTGAAAAACTCCAAATACGTTCTTGGAATATACTTCGCAGAGACTTGCTCGGTCACAGCTTTGTGCGTTGTGACGCGATCGTGAATGGCATTGTGGTATCCCGTCTCGGTGACAATAATCGGTCGATCGCCTGAAAATTGTTTTGTGAGCGGCAACCAACGCCAATCAAAATCTTGCCCCGGCACACGTCCCCCTGAATAACTGTGCATATTGCCCAGTTCACTATAAGCCGCGAGCGATCCAACTTTTTTCCCATTTTCTGGTTGTGCCATGGAGGGAGCCAGCACCGGAATATTTGCCGTGGCTCGATCGCTCTTAAGCGCGCGGAACATATCCGCTTGATAGTTGCGCAATCCCTCTGGAAAAGACTTACCCTTGTAGCTCATCCTTTCCGCATTCACATCCCATTCGTTCGGTCCTTCTACCCCTGCCACATAAGGTAGTGCTTGCTTTACCTGATCGACGACATTCTGCGGTGTAATGTTGTCACGTGGATCCATCACTAACGTCGATCGAATCCCCTGTGCTCCTAAGCGGCGCATTTTGGCATACATTTTGGGATCATTCCCGCCGTCGCGAATATGTCGAATCCCCAACTCTCGCAGTCGGGGTTCAACCACATCTTCAAAGCGTCCATAGCTCGTATCGATGTAGCGCAAATGCGTTGCAATCCCTATCGAATCAATAAACGTATCCGCAGGTTTTGCACGTTCTCGAACCGTATTCGCGATCGCGACCGTCATTCCATAATCTGTGCTGAGCGGCTGACCTGTAAACACCTGAAGTGCGTATGTTCCTGCACTGAAAACCGCAGCGATTGATTCGATCATAGTTCTATCAGAGGGACTAATAATATCGCTTCGCTCATTGAGCAGTTTGAGATCTAGATTATTCAGTTAGGTTATCAAGCCTGACGTCAATTGCTGTCGATTGAGCCAGATTAAACTGAATGAAAATTTGAAGCATTGATTAGACTCGATGAATCATCAATGAGGATGAGATCATTTCGTTATCTGAAATGATCATTCATCCAAACGTAAATTCGATCATCCGTCTCCACTTTGAATCTTCTGTAGGATTCGTAACGCCGTTCACGAAGCTGAACACTGAGAAGACCTGCGAGACCCTACAGAACTTGAAGATTCGCGGTTTTATTGCGCAACTTTCTTAAAAAACTCCGAAAATGTAACGGATTGCAACGTATAATTAAACCCAATTGTCGATCACAGGTTAGGTGAACAGACTACATGCGAGTAGCGATCGCCGGAGGCGGCTTAGCAGGATTAGCCTGCGCGAAATATTTAGTCGATGCTGGACACACGCCAATCGTGCTGGAAAGCCGCGATGTACTAGGTGGATTAGTTGCAGCTTGGAAAGATGAAGATGGCGACTGGTACGAAACGGGGCTTCATGCCTTTTTCGGCGCTTATCCGAATATGCTGCAATTAATGGGTGAATTGAACATCCTCGATCGACTCCAGTGGAAAGAGCATGCTCTGATTTTTAATCAGCCTGAAAAGCCTGAAACCTATTCCTACTTCAGCGTTCCCGACATTCCCGCTCCCTTTAACGTCATTGCTTCGATTCTGAAAAACAATGACATGCTGACCTGGGAGCAGAAAATCCGCTTCGCGATCGGGCTGTGGCCGGGTGTACTCCGCGGTCAAAAGTACGTCGAAGACATGGATAAGTACAGTCTGCTGGAATGGCTACAGCGTCAAGGCATTGGCGAACGAGTCAGTTCTGATATCTTTATCGCTGCCTCGAAAGCACTGACGTTTATCAATCCTGACGAAGTTTCAGCGACGATTATCCTCACAGCACTCAATAAATTTTTACAAGAACGTTACGGCTCTAAGATTGCTTTCTTAGATGGTTCTCCCACAGAAAGATTGTGCCAACCGATCGTCGATCACATTGTTGCAGGCGGGGGCGAAGTTCACCTGAAAAAGCCGCTCAAGCAGGTCTTGTTGAATGAAGATCAGTCTGTGAAAGGCTTCTTGATTCGGGGACTAGATGGCGCACCCGATGAAGTTATTACCGCAGATAAGTACGTCTCTGCCATGTCTGTAGATGTGATGAAAGTCCTGATGCCAGAGCCTTGGAAAGCAATGCCATTTTTCCAAAAGCTCGAAGGCTTAGAAGGCGTTCCGGTGATCAACTTACATCTCTGGTTCGATCGCAAATTGACAGACATCGATCAGCTATTGTTCTCTCGCTCCGACTTACTGAGTGTCTATGCTGACATGAGCATCACCTGTAAGGCGTACGAAGACCCCGATCGCTCAATGCTGGAATTTGTCCTAGCTCCTGCAAAAGATTGGATCGACAAATCCGACGAAGCGATCATCGAAGCGACGATGAAAGAATTAGAGCGGTTATTCCCGCAACATTTAACTGGGGAAAATCCTGCTAAGTTAAGAAAATATAAAGTTGTGAAAACGCCGCGATCAGTCTACACGGCTTCTCCGGGTCGTCAGGCATACCGCCCATCGCAGGAAACGCCGATCGCAAACTTCTATCTTTCAGGAAGCTACACGATGCAGCAATATCTAGGAAGTATGGAAGGAGCCGTGCTTTCTGGTAAGCTGACAGCGCAGGCAATTACGAACGCGCCTGCTTCAACTGCCACTGAATCACCCCGATTAGTGACCAGTCAGTAGCAATTCGCACTTTGTCAACTTCCACCCTTTCCTCCGTCTTACGAATGCTGCAATTGCCCGAACAACCCTCTTCCTACCTGCGATCGCTAGCTTCTGTCGATGAGGCTTACGAACAGTGTCGCCAACTGATGGAACACTTCACGAAGTCTTTCTACTTAGCGACGCTGCTATTCCCGCTCGAAAAGCGGCGGGCAATCTGGGCAATTTATGTCTGGTGTCGCCGGACAGATGAACTTGTCGATGGCTTTAATGGCAAGCAAGCCACGAACGATACGCTTGATCAGTGGGAAGAGCGCTTAGAAAAAATCTTCGCGGGCTATCCCGAAGATGATTTCGATGTCGCACTGGTTGACACGGTGGAGCGCTTTCCGATCGAGATTCAACCGTTCCGCGACATGATTGCGGGGCAACGGATGGATCTCTATCGCAGCCGCTATGAGACGTTCGATGAGCTTTACTTGTACTGCTATCGGGTTGCAAGTACGGTTGGTTTGATGTCCACAGATGTGATGGGGCTAGCTGAGCCAGATACGACTGCGCCCTGGTATCGTCCTGAACCTAGCTATTCGCCGTTAGACGATGCGATCGCGCTCGGTGTCGCGAAACAGTTAACGAATATTTTGCGCGATGTGGGTGAAGATGCGCGTCGGGGTCGGATTTATCTACCGCTTGAGGATTTAGCGCGGTTTAATTACACCGAAGACGACTTGATGAAGGGTGTGAATGACGATCGCTGGAAAGCCCTGATGAAGTTTCAGATTGAGCGAGCGCGGCAGTTCTATGCAATGGCAGAGCGTGGCATTGGTTCATTAAATGAAGATGCCCGCTGGCCAGTTTGGTCAGCCTTGATGCTGTATAGCCAAATTTTGAACGCAATCGAGAACAATAATTATGACAATTTCAACCGTCGGGCTTATGTACCCGGGTTGAAAAAAATGTCGTTGTTACCGATTTCTTGGCTGAGAGCCAAAGTCCTTTAAGCTCTCGACAGCCGATGTAGCCACATAAAGTTTGGTCCTTCTGGCGAAGCACAGCGCTGAATCAGATTGTAAGAATACGAGAGATTGTCGCCCGGCAAATCATTGCGATAGCCGTCCTCAAACCACTCGCCAAACGGATCATTCACGCGCAAGCCGACGCGATCGTATCCGCGCACGACTAGAATATGTCCAAAGCTCGTAAAGTATCCATGCAGAATGCAGGGCTTGCCTTCGGAGATCGCTTTACGAATATCGAGCATTCGCCCTTGTAAAGTCAGGTCATCTTTTAATCCATAATCCTCTGCCATGATCGCCAAATCATGCGGATCATGGCGGCTTAAGCCTTTATTTTCCATGTAGCGATAGAGTTCGTCCTCAAACTGCACCGCATTTGTTCGCTTCGGAATCTGGAAATACCGCATCACCATCGCAAAACTTGTGACATTGCAAGCTCCTTTCGGATTCTCAGCATTGTTGAGTTGCGTATGATAAGGGACATTTAAGAGCTTCGACGACGGTAGCGAAAAATTCGGCAGTCCGATGCTGGCTTTGCGCTCAAAGTTTTTCACCTGTCCGCGTTGATTAAAAATCTGAACATGCGGCTGAAAGACGTACCAGGTATTGCGCGGAGGTCTGCCCAAAAACTGATCAACGAGTGCAACCCGAACATGATTATTGCCCACGGGTTTGTAAGAGTGAACAGTAAACTCCTCACCAACTGGGACACTGATTTTATCTTGAGCCGATAGCTTAGAAGAATCCGCCGTGGACTGTTTGAAAGTTGTAGATTGCAGAACTTTGAGTTTCATAAGATTAAGCTTCCCTGACGCTAGCAGTTTACTCCGGATAAGCGATGTCAACTCAGGAATCAGACGTAAGCCGCGCCGTTTCGGATCACAACGTCTTAAAATGATCAGTCTGTATCATACTGACCGATTTTAGACTAGCGAGAAAGATCATGCCCGAAAATCTAAGAAGCCAAGCTATCACTCAGGGGGTTCAGCGATCGCCCAATCGTGCGATGCTGCGCGCTGTGGGATTCCAAGATGCCGATTTCACAAAGCCGATCGTCGGGGTTGCAAGTGCTCATAGTACGATTACGCCTTGCAACATGGGAATTGCACCGCTTGCCATTCAAGCAGAAGAAGGCATTCGGGCGGCAGGCGGTATGCCGCAGATGTTTGGCACGATTACGATTAGTGACGGGATCTCGATGGGTACGGAAGGGATGAAATATTCTCTCGTCTCGCGAGATGTGATTGCCGATTCGATCGAGACTGCTTGCACTGGGCAAAGTATGGACGGCGTAATCTCGATCGGCGGGTGTGATAAAAACATGCCGGGAGCCATGATTGCGATGGCACGAATGAATATTCCAGCGATTTTTGTCTATGGCGGCACAATTAAGCCGGGTCATTTAGACGGACAAGATTTGACTGTCGTTAGTTCGTTTGAAGCGGTTGGACAGTACAGTGCTGGCAGAATTAACGAAGCCATGCTGTATGCAGTGGAGCGAAGTGCTTGTCCGGGTGCGGGTTCGTGCGGTGGAATGTATACCGCAAATACGATGTCCTCGGCATTTGAAGCGATGGGCATGAGCTTGATGTATTCGTCTACGATGTCGGCGGTGGATCCTGAAAAAGCAGAAAATACCGCACTGGCTGGAAAGGTCTTAGTTGAAGCGATTCGCAATCAAATCCTGCCGCGAGACATTATTACGCGCAAGTCGATCGAGAATGCGATTTCAGTGATCATGGCAGTGGGTGGTTCGACGAATGCTGTGTTGCACTTTTTAGCGATCGCGCATTCAGCGGGTGTGCCTTGGACGATTGATGATTTTGAAACGATTCGCGAACGGGTTCCGGTGCTCTGTGATCTCAAACCTTCGGGTCGTTATGTGGCAACAGACTTGCATCGGGCGGGTGGAATTCCGCAGGTGATGAAAATGCTGTTAGCTCATGGCTTGCTGCATGGAGATTGTTTGACAATTACTGGAGAAACGATCGCAGAACGGCTAAAAGACATTCCCGAGGAGCCGCGTGCGGATCAAGATGTGATTCGTCCTTGGGATCGACCGATGTATGCGACTGGACACTTAGCAATTCTCAAAGGCAATTTAGCGACAGAAGGATCGGTTGCGAAAATCACAGGCGTGAAGAATCCGAAGATTACAGGCCCCGCTCGTGTGTTTGAGTCTGAGGAAGAATGTCTAGATGCGATTTTGGCAAACAAGATCAATCCTGGCGACGTTCTCGTCATTCGCTATGAAGGTCCGAAGGGCGGCCCTGGAATGCGCGAAATGCTCGCACCGACTTCGGCAATTATTGGCGCAGGATTAGGCGATTCAGTGGGCTTGATCACCGACGGACGCTTTTCGGGTGGAACCTACGGCATGGTTGTCGGACACGTTGCACCGGAGGCGTTTGTCGGCGGTACGATCGCACTGGTTCAAGAAGGCGACGAAATCACGATCGATGCTCCCGCTCGTTTACTTCAGTTGAATGTAACCGAAGAGGAATTAGAAAAACGCCGCGCTGCCTGGAAACCCCCTGCCCCGAGATATACCAAAGGTGTGCTAGCAAAGTATGCCAAATTGGTCTCGTCGAGCAGTTTGGGGGCAGTGACGGATTTGGGATTGGGTTGATTTGAGTAGAGAGATAGAGAGAAAACTAGAATGATGCCTTAGAGGGTGTTTGAAAAGCATCAACAATTTCCTCGCTCCGTTCTAGCTCACCCTGGAATAGAATTCCGGGCTAACAGTGCGAAGTCCTTTTCAAAGGACTGAAGACCTGATTTTGATTGGCTGTTAGTCCCTTCAGTGGACTTCGTTCAACTAGCCCTGGACTTCCAGTCCGGGGGCGGGTGAATGCGATGAACGATACTTTTCAAACATCCTCTTACTCTCCACTCTCCATCTCAAAATTTCAAATTTTTTCCCAACGATCTTCTCCCCAATCTGCCCTAGCATGGAGAAAACCATTGGAATCAGGCTATGGTGCGACTTCGGATTTGGCAGTGGATCGTTTTGGCACTCCCGATCGCAGTTGTGATCGGGTTTCTGCTGATTTCAGCAGGACTTCAAATCCATGAATGGGGAATCAACTGGATTTGGGCGATCGTGGCAGTAATCTTCGTCGGGTGGCGCTGGCTGCTGGTGAAATGGACACAGCCTGCACTCAGTCAAGTTGAAGCGATCGTTGCTGAACTCTCAGAAGAGACAATCGAACTCAGCGACTCTCCTGCAACCAATGCGACTCGACAAGCCGAAACCGAAGTTCAGAAAATCTTAGCTGAAGCTCAATTCGATCCGCCCATCTGGCAGGACTGGAACATCTTTTGGCAACGCTGTCAGAGTTTGATTCGCGCGATCGCAAATATTTACTATCCAGATGCTCAAAAGCCGCTGCTGAATATCTATGTTCCACAAGCGTACTCACTGTTGCGTGGAACTGTGGATGACTTAGATCAATGGATGCAAAGACTTGCACCTGTCTTGAATCAAGTCACCGTGGGGCAAGCTGTTCAAGCTTATGAGATCTATCAAAAACTAGAGCCTTCTGCGCGGAAAGTGCTGCGAGTGTGGAACTGGGCGCAATGGTTTCTCAATCCTGCGGTCGCAGTTGCTCGAACTGCAACACAGAGTAGTAGTAGCAAAGCAACTCAAGAACTTCTAGGCAATCTTAGCCAAATGTTGCGAGAAGCAGTTTTGCGAAATCTCGCAAGACAAGCGATCTCACTCTATAGCGGCAAGGCTGCACCTGTTCTACCTGCGATTGAAACACCTGCAAAATTCCAAACCTTAAAAGAAGTCATTGCTCAAGCAACACCCGTCGAAACAGTCGCACAAAAGCCTGTTAGCTTATTGCTTGTCGGTCGAACTGGAGCCGGAAAAAGTAGTTTGATCAATACCTTGTTTGTGCAAGCACAGGCAAAAGTCGATGCACTGCCTTCGACGGATCAAATCCAAGATTATCGTTGGGAAACAGAGAGTGGAGAGACTTTAACGCTCTGGGATACACCGGGCTATGAGCAGGTTGAACGCTCTGATTTTCGGCAGCAAGTCCTCGATTATGCTGCAAAAACAGACTTAGTTTTACTCGTTTCGCCTGCACTCGATCCAGCATTGCAAATGGATTTGGACTTCTTGAATGCACTGAAGGCGCAAGAACTGCCAACCCTTGCGATCGTCACGCAAGTCGATCGTTTACGTCCGATTCGAGAATGGACTCCACCGTACAACTGGCAATTCGGCGATCGCCCCAAAGAAGTCTCGATTCGAGAAGCAGTTGCCTATCGTCAAGACGTGTTTGGCGAAGTTGCTTCATTCGTCTTGCCACTCGTCACAGCGGGTGAACATCGAGAAGCTTGGGGCGTGGATGACTTATCGATCGCGATTCTGAACAGCCTTGATCCAGCCAAACAAGCGCGTCTCGCCCGATTTCTCAAAAATATTGATGCCCGCACTGTAAGCGCCGCTAAGATTATCGATCGCTATACCTTCCAAATGGCGACGACTCAAGGCTTAACTGCATTTCTAAAAAGCCCCGTTCTGAGATTTCTGTCCACGATCGCGACAGGTTCACCCACATTAGCCCTATTACTCGCAGAACAAATCCCGATCGAGCAATTACCGATCGTCGTGGGTAAATTGCAAATGGCATATGACCTCTACCAATTGCTGCAACCCTCAGCCCCGCTTGATTTTAAAGCCTTGTGGTCGATCCTGAGCGATAGCTCATCAACCCCCGATCGAGTTGCCTGGGCATTTGGACATGCGTTAACCGAATATTGGACACAAAACTTATCGATCGAAAATCTGGAAATCCGCTACCGCCACTACTTAGACGCAAAACCACTGTGAAATTTAGACAAATCTTCTGTGAAGGATTGCAAAACCCTACTGACTGTGTAATATTTATCACGTTATTAGGGATAAACAGCAATCCTCCGAGCAGTCTATGACAGCCCCCACCGTCTTTGCCTTGACGTTTGCATCTGCGGTATTACCCACACCATCGGTATCCGTTCCTCCGACTTCGCTCCCGCCAGAAAAGTTCCCGATCTCAATTACTGAACCCAGAATCGCATCTTCTCCGTTGAGTTCGACGGTTTCAGTTCGACCTGAAGTGGAGATCCAGCCTGAGTTTTCTTCAGAGGTTGCCCCGCTGGTGTCTGCGCCTCGATCGGGTGGACAACTTTACCTGCAACGCTTATCTGCTTTGAAAATCGGCAAACTCTACACCCGATTGCCCAGTGACAGTTTCCGAGAAATTTGGCAAAATTCCTCTGTTCAGCCGACGTATGAACAGTGGCGAAAATTACTTGCTCTAGAAGCGAAGGCGGTATCAAGACGCAATGGCGATCGTCAACTCTCGATTCTACTCGGTGATTCCTTAAGTTTATGGTTTCCGGGCGATCGCTTACCGCAGTCTCAAATCTGGCTGAATCAAGGCATTTCTGGTGATACGACTTGGAATATCTTGGCGCGCTTACCGGATATTGCGAACACCCGCCCCGATCAAATTTACGTAATGGCAGGGGTGAATGATTTGAAAATGGGGGCAAGCGATACTGAAATTATTTGGAATATGCAGCGAATTCTCAAGCAGCTTCGCGCAATGCATCCTCGCACCAAGGTGATTGTCGAATCAATCTTGCCGACTCGCACCCCCAGAATTCCCAGCGATCGCATTATCCATATCAATCAGCAATTGCAAGAACTTGCACGCCAAGAAGGAGCAACCTATCTCGATTTATTTGCACAATTTGCCGATCACGATGGTCAGATCCTATCGGAATATACGACCGATGGAATTCATCTCACAGCTCAAGGCTATGCGACTTGGCAGACTGTGTTCCAGGATTCTGATACAAGGGTCGCGGCGGCTCCGGTTCTGGCAAATTGATCTGAGATTTGAGCGGGGAATGTAGTCGTCGATCGCATGAATTTTGCGGAGTGGGGAGATGGGGAGAAAGAAACCGATTTTCCTACCCCCCTATCAGATTGATGGTGATGAACTCGTCGATATGCAGCATTCAAATCACCGATCGCCCAAATCCCTGTGCGATGCTATCAGCGATTAACACAATGCCGAGTAAAATCAGCACAACTTGAAACAGAACCGGAAACCAGCGGCTTACAAATTCTTGAATGAGCGCGATCGCTTGAGTAGAACGATTTTGAGCGATGACATAGACGACCACGAGCAGAATCAACGGCAAAACAAAGATGACATCGTAAAACAGTAAGAGCAATGCTAACTCTGTCAAAGATGGATTCGTGCGAGTCATTTGTTCGATCGCGGCTAGATAAGGCAGTGCCGTTGGCGCTTCAGTGAAGGCGAGCATGAATCCAAAAAGAAACATATCGCTCGGTTTCAATGACTTTGGGCGTTTCACTGCTGTTTTCGATATCAATTTCTGAAAATTCCAGCCAAGATATAAAAGTGCAATTCCTAAAAGAAATTGCAAAATGAATAGAACCGCACCCAATTGATTGAATACTTTTGCAATTAATTGCATCATGCCGAATGCAATCAGCATTCCTGCAATCCAAGCCGCTAAGATTTCACCCAAAATAAATGCGATCGATCTCGGAACAGGCTTTGGTGTGGTCAATAGATACACCTGCGCTGCAACTGCATTCGGATTAATACTATCCAAGAGCGCGATCGCGCTAATTGTCCAAAGTAATTCACTCATGCGTCAGTTCGGATTTGAGAAAATCAACAAACTGGCGAGCCGTTCTTCCCGATCGCCCATTGTGTCGCGTCGCCCACTGTAACGCCCGAAACTCTAAATCATCTACTGAAATGCCCGCCTGCTCTGCAAGGTGATGCACAATTTTCAAATAAGTCGGTTGATCCGCAGGTTCAAACGTTAACGTTAACCCAAAGCGATCGCTAAACGATAGTTTCTCTTGCACAGTATCCCAGTTGTGAATCTCATCAGCATCTCTGGGTCTAGGTCGATCGTCAAAAAATTCTCGAATCAAATGCCGTCGATTTGACGTTGCATAGACCACAACATTCTGAGGGCGAGCCGTTAAATTGCCTTCTAGAACCACTTTTAATGCCTTATACGCATCGTCATCTTCTTCAAACGACAAATCATCGACAAAGATGACAAACTTCTGAGGTAGATTGCGTAATCCTTCAACGATCGCAGGCAAATCTCTCAATTCTGACTTTGCCACTTCAATCAATCGCAGATTCTCATATTTACCCAGTAGTGATTTGACCAGCGACGATTTCCCTGAACCGCGACTGCCATACAGCAAGATATGCAGTGCAGGTAATCCAGCCAGCAAAAATTCAGTATTCCGCAACAGTTGATCGCGCTGAGACTCATACCCGACTAAGGCATCGATTCGCACCGGATCAGGAGTCGCGATCGCGTTTAATTTCCCATTCTGCCAACGGAATGCAGAGTACTCGGCAAACCTTCCAGTTCCAAACTTGCGATAGAACGAGAGTAACTCAATAAACTCACCTGCCCAATCTTCAGAAACTTCTAAGCGTTTCTGAATTCGTTCAAACTCCTGATACCGAGAACGACTATCGACCTGAATCAAATGATCTCGCCAAGGAACGAGATCCAATAACTCAGCAAATTGAGCACACCCAAGTTGATAAACCTCTTGCAGAATTCGGGCATCACGCCGAACCGCATGGATCAATTCATCGGGAATAAAACTTTCATGCGCTTGCTGAGTAAACGCATTCTCTGAAAGCAGAATTCGATTCAGCAAGTAATCTTTCCAGCCTTGCCGGAGTTTTGCTAACGCTGAAAACCAATCTGCGTAGGCCTGAATTGCAATTTCAGGGCGATCGAGATTCTCTAGTACAGTGAGAAAAGCACCAGCGATCGCATCTTCAAAGACATCGCGATACACCAACAGCGATCGACATTTCTGAACCAATCCTTTCATCACTCTACATTCCCAACACAGCCGTTAAAAACTTTGGCACAGGCAACACTAAAAGGATTAAAATCACCAACGCCATAAATCCAATCGCCTCACGCCATCCATCAACCTCAACCACATCATTTAATGTCGGTTCATTTAATGCAGGCAACAACAATAATAAAACCGCCCAAAGCAGCAGATGAGGATACACAATCGCCAACCCAAGCAATAAAAATCGCGAAATCCGACCAATTCTCGCCCCGATCCGCCGTCCAAAGATAGCATGAACCATTCTCCCACCATCAAGCTGCCCGATCGGCATGAGATTAAATGCCGTGAATAATAATCCGATCCACCCCGCGATCGCTGTCGGATGTAATCGAATCGCTGCCTCCGCGGTCAACTCTTCCCCAAAGACTAACTTACTAAACAAGGCAAGCACGATCGACAATCTTGGATCAAGCGCCCGAAACTGAAAAATTCCGGTCTGTCCCTGAACCCCGACCAATTCCGACTGCACCAAGCCCCACGCTAACAGCGGAATGCTCACACTCAACCCCAAAAACGCCCCAACTAGCCCAATATCAAACAACGCCTTGCGATTCGGAATCCGCGATGCCAACCGCGTAAAGCCCCCAATCGTCCCAACGGGGAAAAAGGGCAGTGGAATAATCGGAATAAAATACGGCAACGTCGTTGCAACCTGAAATTTCCGTGCCGTGATGAAATACCCAAAACTGCGCGCACCAAAAAACATCAAAATTGCGATCGAATAAGGAAACCCATCCTCCAATAGTGCCGGAATCGTTGGCACTCGTCCAACCACCTGCAATCCTGCCCAAGTCGTCGTAAATAGCGTGAGAAATCCTAGCACAAACGCAAATCCAGGACGCAGCGCACCCGGCTGATGTTTTGCTTCAAACGCGGGCACAGAATTCAGCACCAATTCAAAAAATGGCTCTCCTGGAAAATATTCCTGAAAAATCACATCAAAGCGATCGCCAAACTGCGCCTCAATATTGGTCCGAATGATGTCATATGCCTTTTCCGGCGCAGTTCTCAGTTGTCCACGGCAAACAACTCCCTGCGGATGATACTCCAAATGCCGCAGGTAAAAAACTGACCAAGGAAAGCAGGTTTGCAAATTCGATTCTTCGGCTGGATTGAGAGGGCGGAGGCTGGCAAGACTAGGAGGTTGCAGATCGGGAATCGGTTCGGGCGGAACTGGCTCATCGATCGGCTCTGATCGAGAAATGCGCCCTCGTTGAATCAGATACAAGTACAACACCAAACAGCCTGCAAATAAAATTGCGGTATATCTCAGGGGCATCGTCTGTCCTTGTGACACAACGGTCCAGATCAACAGAATCAAGACAGGCAGCATTGCCACCAGCCACAGTAGCCACACGGGCGTGCGCGTGAGACTTGCGACCCACTGGGTAATAAATAGATAGGTGATCAGTCCGAGCAGCAGAAGCCAAATCATGAGCCGAAAAAAAGGGGTCTAGGGCATGGAAGAGAATTGCAGGATCTGGCACAATCAACGGTGGCGGTTTGCCATATTCTTTAGTTTGAACGATTTAGAAGTTTGTGCCCCTAGAATCTTCAATTCCTTTAACACCCCAGTCACGCCCTGCAAAAGCTCCACGTCTGGTTTTGACTGAGGAAACCTGTGCGCAGGATCGTCTTGTCCCAATTTTCGCATTTCCACCGAATCGTGACACACTCGGTGGAACATCCTATCTCATTGTAGAAAAAGAGGGAAATGTGCTGATCGACTGCCCAGCGTGGGATGAGCAGTCGCGATCGTTTCTCGATGCCCAAGGGGGTGTAAAACAGCTTGTGATCACGCATCGCGGCGGAATCGGCAAAGTTCGCGACATCCAATCGGCGTTTCACTGCGACGTGATCATTCAAGAGCAAGAAGCCTATTTACTCCCGAATCTTACCGTCACTCGATTTCAGGAAAATTTAATGATCTCGCCACATCTAGAGGTCATTTGGACTTCAGGACATTCGCCTGGAACCGCCTGTGTGTATTTGAATGCGTGCGGCGGTGTGCTCTTTTCGGGACGGCATTTAGTCGCAGATTCTCAAGGCAATCCTGTACCGCTCAGGACTGCGAAAACGTTTCACTGGCTGCGGCAAATTCGCAATGTGCAAAAATTACTCGATCGCTTCGATCGCGATACGTTGAATTGGATTTGTCCGGGTGGAAATATTGGCTTACTGCGAGGCAAAACAGCGATCGATCACGCCTACGAGAAATTAGCCCAGCTTGATTTGGAGCAGTGTGTCAAACAACAGCCTTTACTGTGATTGACGAATGGGAAGTTCGATCGTAAATTCTGTCCCCTGACCGGGTTTAGATTGGCACTTCAACCTGCCGTGATGTTGATCGGTGACAATTTGATAGCTAATTGCCAGACCCATTCCAGTACCTTTGCCCACAGGTTTCGTCGTAAAGAATGGGTCAAACATGCGAGCTTGTACCGATTCAGGAATCCCGACACCACTGTCTAGAATTCGGATTCGCACCCAGTTTGCACTGATAAATTCGGTGTGAATCTCAATCACTGGCGCACAAACTTCGCTGACTGCATCGATCGCATTCGTCAAGATCTGGAGGAAGACTTGATTTAAAGAACTCGCAAAACATTCCACCTTCGGCAGTTGGTTATAGAACTTTGAAACTGTGATTTTCGACTCAGCCTGATGCAGTCGGCTTTGCAGAATCGTTAAGGTACTTTCAATCCCGTCGTGAATGTTCACAGGTTTCAGTTGCGCTTCATCGAGTCGAGAAAAGTTACGCAGAGACAACACAATTTCTCGAATTCGTTCTGTTCCGGTTTGCATTGAATCAAAGATACTTTGCAGATCTTTGTAAATAAAATCGAGATTGATTTCCTCGATAAACGCTTCAATGTCTGGAATTGAATGACACTCATGAGTTTGATACAACTTAATCAACGCAACAAGATCCTGAAAGTAATTCATAGCGTGAATAATGTTGCCGTGAATAAACCCAATGGGATTGTTGATTTCATGAGCAATTCCGGCAACGAGTTGCCCCAGAGAAGACATCTTCTCACTGTGGATCAGTTGCGCTTGCGTTTTTTGAAGTTCTTGCAAGGCATTTTCTAGATCGATCGCTTGTTGTCTAAGCTTTTCTTCATTGGCTTTGCGATCGCTAATATCGCGCACAATGCTCAGAATACTGACGACTCCTCCGTTTGAGCCTCTAATGCTAGACGTATTACACAACGCCCAGTACCAGTCTCCATCTTTACGTCTAGCCCGAAACTCGATCGCAGATTGCCGCTCTCCAGTTTTCAAAAGCTCCTCGATGGAAGCTTGAACAATGTGCAAATCCTCAGGATGAATAAAGTCGGACAAGGGTTTGCCGAGCAGCTCTTTGGCTAAGAATCCAGAAATTTCAAAGACTTTAGGAGAAATATAAGTAAAGAGACCCGTGGGCGAAAAGGCACAAATTAAATCATTGGCATTTTCCACAAAGCTGCGAAACCGCGCTTCACTTTCTGCGATCGCGCATTCTGCCTGCTGGCGCTGGGCTTCAAGCTGCTTGCGATCGCTGACATCAGTGACAATGCCATCCCACACGATCGCTCCATCAATTTGCAGTTCCGGCTGTGAATGTCCTTCAATCCACTTGATCTTGCCAGAAGACAGAACATTCCGCCCTGACCATTTCCAGGGTTCAAGCGTTTCTGCTGAGTGTCGAATCGATTCTTCAAATGATGCGCGATCGTCGGGATGAATTTGACCAATCAGCAAGCCTGGATCTTCTTGAATTAACTCGGGTTCGACTTCATAGATGCGCTCAGAAACCCGGCTGACAAACGGAAAACTCACAGTTCCATCCGGCTCAAGCCGAAACTGATAAATCATACTGGGAATATTCGTTGCCAGACGTTGAAATCGAGCTTCGCTTTGTGTCAGTGCCTTCTCCACATTTTTTTGGGCACTGATATCGCGAACCAGGACTAAAGCTTCTGTCTCACTGTAACGGCGGACTCGAACTTCTTCGTATCGAATTTCATCGTTCCATTCGATCTGCTGTTCATACACTTGCATCTCATTCGTCGCGATCGCAGATGCAACATATTCCATCTGCTGTTGAGCGACTTCTGCTGGAATGATTTCATCTAAGCGTCTACCGTGCCAATCGAATTCTCGCCCGTATGCTTTGAAGTTTTTGGGGAGGTGATAGTCGAGGCAAACCCCGTTGCGATCAATCCGTAAGATTAAATCTGGGATTGCGTCTAATAAAATCTGATAATCGCGATCGCGCCCGCTGGAACTGGGGTTTGTCCACTGCTCAACACTCATTGCCTATCTTCATACAGGAATCTTTCGTAGAGTTCCCGATTTAAACTAGGCGCTTACCAATGCGATAGAATCATCCTTACGGGTGCGCTCGATCACATCGCAAGATCCTCAACGCATTGGCAGAGGCGGATTTTGAGCGATCGCTATATAATACTTTGCAAAATCCAAGATCTGCACTGGTGTAAGAGGCGTTTGAATTAATGTTGCCAAACCAAAAATCGTCTGCGCTCGGTTTTGCGCTGCTGTTAACGACTGTTGCAACGGTAAAACCCCTAGAATCGATCTTTGTTCCTCAAACTTTGGCTCAAGCCGCGCCCACAAGTTTCCCGTTTCCGTCTTCTGTGCCCTCAGGGACAACGATTCAAATTGATGGTTCGAGCAGTATGGTAACCATCAACCAGGCTTTGAAACAACGATTTGAGCAGCAATTTTCAGGCAGCACCATTAATCTCAACTACTCGGGCACGCCAGCTGGATTACAGGCATTGCGCGATGGCAAAATCGACCTCGCTGCGATCGGTCGTCCGCTCACCGCATCCGAACGCCAAGAAGGTTTAGTGCCTGTTGCCCTCGAACGCGGCAAAATTGCCATTATCACCAGTCCAGACAATCCCTTCAAAGGCGGGATCACCGTTGTTCAACTCGTCAAAATCGTTCGGGGTGAAATCACCGATTGGTCAGAATTAGGCGGCGCACCTGGAAAGATTCGGTTTATCGATCGCCCCGATCTCAGTGACACCCGGACAGCATTTCGGAACTATTCTGTCTTCATTCAACCGTCTGAGTCAGTCAGCAGCAGCAGTCCAATTCGTACCCCTGAAGACAGCACCCAAGCGGTTGCCCAACAGCTCGGTCAAGACGGCATCAGTTTTGCCCCTGCCAATCAAGTTTTAGGGAATTCCAGCGTCCGGATCGTGCCCATGCACAACACGTTGCCCAATGATCCCCGCTATCCGTTCTCACAGCCGTTCTACTACGTCCATAAGGCGACTCCTTCTCCGGGAGCCGCTGCACTGTTGGGTTACATTACTTCGGATGTAGGACGTAACTTAGTTCAAACCACAGAAAGCGATCCGGCTTCACTCGCTTTAGATCCTGCGACTCTCTTTGCCGCTGGAACGGCTGCAACGGTTGCCTCATTGAATCCAGGAAATCCAGGAAATATCGGCGCAGGTGCAGGTTCTTCTCCCGCTCCCGCCCCCTCTCCTGCTGGGGCTGCTACTCCAAATTCAACTTCAGGAACGGCTCCAGATAGACAAGCCCCAGATTCAACTGCTAATGCGCAAAAGATTGCAGAACAAGTTCCGGCTGGATCTGCCAATGAACCAACGATCGTCGGGCAAGTCCCGGCTGGATCTGCCAATGCGCAACCATCGTCTAACAACGACACGAGTAACAACGATAGTGGTATTCCAGGATGGCTCTGGTGGTTACTGCCACTCGGATTGGGAGCACTGCTTTTAGGTTGGCTTTTACGCGGTCGGCGATCGACTCCCTCAACTGCTGAAGTTCCACCTGCTGCGCCCTCTCCATCCTCTGCTCCAACAGCACCGCCTCCACCTCCGCCACTTATGACTCCGAGCGAACCTGATATCAGTCTGGCTTCTCGCGCGGAATCTGTGATCTCATCGGATCGCGCAGCGATCGCGGAAGTTCAACCCCCGACGATTCCCTCGGCTGCAATGGGTAGAGCAGCCGTCATTGCGGGTGCTGGAGCCGCTGCCGCAGCATCACAATTAGGACGTGCTGATGCGGGTGACAGTCCTGAACCGATCCCACAATCCACAAGTGAAGTCGAGCCACCTGCTGAGGTTGCGGGTGCTGGAGCCGCTGCCGCAGCATCACAATTAGAGCAAGCATTAGAGCACTCTGATGTCGAGGGCGTTCCTGAATCAACGACTGCTGCATCTGCAATTGAGGTCGAGCCGACTGCTGTGCCTGAGCGCCCCTTAGTTGAAATTCGAGAGATGCCGCCGATTGAAATGACAGCACCTTCAATCGAACCTCCCGAAGCTCCGCCTGAATCCGATTTTGATCTCTCTGGTGCAGCCGCTTTAGGGTTAGCTGGATTAGGGACTGCGGCTTGGATGAACCGGACTCGATCGGGAGTCCCACCCGAGCCGGAACCCCTTGTAACGTTAGATGCGATCGAGGATTTAGACGCGCCAGAAGATGCCATACTCGACCAACCTGCGATCGAGCTGAATCTCGATGAGGCACCCAGCGTTGTCGAAGCAGTTCCACAACCTTCTTACGAGCAGTTAGCGTTCGAGCAAGGCGTTGCACCGATCGAGGTGACTGACGCGACAGAACCGCTGGCCGAAAACTCAAACAATGCTCAAGGCATGATTCCAGAAATTGCTGCATTCGGTGGTGCTGCTGCCTTGGGAGTGGCAGGAATGGGGCAAGCGGGAGATAATTTTTCCGGGATTGATCCAGAACCGCAGTTAGAAGAAGTGATCGAGCCAGAGGACATCGACGAAACTCCTGCGAG
The DNA here is from genome assembly GCF_026735145.1 of Leptolyngbya sp. GGD. NCBI lineage: Bacteria > Bacillati > Cyanobacteriota > Cyanophyceae > Leptolyngbyales > Leptolyngbyaceae > Leptolyngbya > Leptolyngbya sp. GGD. Next base: position 254,213 of record NZ_JAPQKE010000002.1, on the reverse strand, counting down.
TGTTGAATCTTCTGATCTAGAAATTATCGATGCTGAGCCGATCTCCGACGATGAAGCGCGCTCAATTATGGATAATTCTGAAGCACAAGTGATCGAACTTGAGGAGCCACCTATAATTGCGGCAACTTCTGAAGTCGAATCTGTAGAAGCAAGTTCTTCTATTCCAGAAATTGCTGCTTTAGGTGGAGCCGCAACAGCAGCAGGGTTAGCAGGCATCGCAGGTTCTCGCTTAGCAGATCAAGAAGCCAATCTTGAATCTCCTCAGCCAGAAGCGCCCGACACTCAGGAGACACCTGCCATGATTGATCCTTCTCAACCCGATGCAAGCGCAGCATCTACAGACGAATCTACAGACGAATCTGCATTACCCGGAATCGCCGCAGTCGGCGGAATCGCTACCGGAATGGTCGGTATGGCAATGGCACGATCGGATGAGGGTCAAACGATCGTAGAATCGGCGCGGTTTGATGTCGGACAGACCGATTTGTCGAGTGAAGCTTTAGCGGATGTGGATGAAGGCTTACCGGATTTACCAGATGGCTACGGGGACAGTCGGATTGTGCTGATGCCGCGCGATCCGCAATGGGCTTACGCCTATTGGGACATTCCTAACGAACACAAATCCGAACTGCGTAATCAAGGCGGACAGAATTTAGTGCTGCGATTGTACGATGTCACGGATGTCGATTTAGCGCATCAAAGCCCGCACAGTTTGCAGCAGTTTGCCTGTGACGAAATGGCGCGCGATTGGTATTTGCCGATTCCTGTCAGCGATCGCGATTACATTGCAGAAATTGGGTACATGAGCGGGGATGGACGCTGGTTGATGCTGGCGCGATCACACTCTGTACGCATTCCTCCAGCTTATCCGTCTGCCTGGGAAAACGATCAATTCGTCACGATCGACTGGGAAGAAGAACTCACAGGTAAAACTTTCTTGACATTAGGATCACCCGCCGCTGAAAGTGAAATAGGCAGTCCGAATGGCATGTATGATCAGATCTTCGACCTGTCACAAGGCGCAGAACTGCAACGCATGGCTGGATCGATTTTCGGTTCAATGCAGCAGGTTCCGGCTGCCGCTGTCAGTTCGTTTGTGTTCCCGTCGGGGATGGGAATGTGGGCATTGCCAACGGTTTCGGGCATGTCAGGCATTGGCATGTCAGGAGTCGGCATGTTCTCAGGTAGTGCGATTCCGGCTCGTCCGCGCAAATTCTGGCTGGTTGCAGATGCGGAACTGATTATCTACGGGGCAACAGAACCGGATGCGACTGTCTCGATCGGCGGACAAATCATTCCGCTCAATCCAGACGGAACCTTCCGATTCCAGATGTCCTTCCAAGATGGTTTAATCGATTATCCGATCTTGGCAGTCGCGAAAGATGGGGAACAAACGCGATCGATTCATTTGAAGTTCAATCGCGAAACCCCCAGCCGCAATACGAATACCAAGGATGAAGCGATCGATGAGTGGCAATGATAACAGGAAGGGAGAATGAAAAAGTTAATTCAAGGACATCAGCAGTTTTGGGAAAGCTATGTGCCGTCTCATTTGGATCAGCTTGAGGAACTGTCGCATGGGCAGAAGCCCAGAGTGCTGTTCATTACTTGCTCGGATTCGCGGATTGATCCAAATTTGATCACCCAAGCGGGTATTGGTGAACTGTTTGTGATTCGCAACGCAGGCAATATTATTCCACCGTTTGGAGCCGCGAACGGCGGAGAAGGAGCAGCGGTTGAATATGCGATCGCGGCTTTAGACATTCAGCAAATTATTGTCTGTGGACATTCGCATTGTGGCGCAATGAAAGGCTTGTTGAAGTTGAACAAGCTTCAGGAAGACATGCCCCTAGTATATGACTGGCTCAAACATGCTGAGGCAACTCGCAGATTAGTCAAAGAAAATTACAGTCAGTACAGCGGCGAAGAATTGCTTGAAATTACGATCGCAGAAAACGTCCTGACTCAAATCGAAAATCTCAAAACTTATCCGGTCGTTCATTCCCGTCTATATCAAGGCAAGCTAGAAATTTACGGCTGGGTTTATCACATTGAAACGGGTGAGCTTTTGGCATTTGATCCGGAGACCCATGCTTATGTGCCACCTCAAAGCCAGCTTTCGCCGCGTGAACTGGGCGCATTTTATGAGAAAACCAGCGCGCCACCCGTGGCTTGTAATTTGCCTCACAAAGAGGACAATGGCAAGGGTCAGTTGCGCCAACCTGTGACGATTCGCTCTCAAGTCAAATCCGCTGAGCCTGTCCCTCAAACCGAGGTTATGCCTTGGTTGACGGCTGAGCAAGCCCAACGGATTTATCAAGGATCAAAGCGGTAGAATGCACTATTTGGGGCGGATCGTCGCCCCTTAAAAAGTTTGAGCATTGAACGCAAAGTGATGTTTTTACAATGCGCTCTTAAAGCGCTTTCACAAGCGAATCATCGTAGATAGATTTCACATCTAGCGGTTGTTGAACGACTTTAAAATCGTAAGCAGCTTTCGCAACTAGCTCGAAATTTTTAATCGCATTGTTCGGATTTTGAGGATTGAACCCGATCGTTTTGTTGCCCTCAATATCAAACAATGCAATTCCCGTAAGCTGTGCGCGCAGTTCTGAAGAGGAAGTCCCTAAACGTTGAGCAGCAAGCGCGATCGCAGATTCATCTCCGGCTTCTAGCAATTTAATTCCTTTGTCGGCTGCTTTCAGAAATGTCAGCAAATCGGCTCTGCGATCGGAAATTAACTGCGATCGTGTAACCAGCACATCTGCAATCAAATTTGTACCCTTGGTACTAAAGAGAAGCTCTCCGCCGCCTTCCTTCAATGCCTTGGTTAGAAATGGCTCGTAAGTGACAGCAGCATCTACCCGTTGTGCATTAAATGCAGCGGCAGCAGCGGCAGCAGACATATCTTTAATCTTGAGATCCTTTTCGCTCAGCCCCCCTTTTTCCAGATAAGCCCGCAGGAAAACCTTCTCAAACAATACATTTTCACGAGCTACTGTTTTGCCTTTGAGATCTGCCGCAGTCTTAATTCCACGTCCGACAATGCCATCTGCCCCATTCGAGTAATCACACAGAAAGATAATTTTTAGACTGGGGTCTTTTCCAGCCATATCAATCACATCCCCGGCTGTCACCCAAGCCAAGTCCGTTTTTCCTGCTAGAAACGCATCAATTTGCTCAGTGGTTGACTGATACAAAATATCTTGAATTCTCAGTCCTGCTTGCCCATAAAAATCTTTTTTCATGGCAATATGATGCCCTGAATAGCCAGACCAAGGCGTTGCAGAAACAGCGAGAGGAGTCGATTGAGGAGAACAAGCAACTGACCAGAAAAACGTAATACAGGCAATAATGATCAGGCTAATAGACCGAGGCTTAAACATCTACAGATTCCTTGAGAACCATAAAATAGCGCCAGCCTCTTGCAGAACTGGCGCTGAAATAGATATTAAGCTGAGAGTATGATGCAGTTCAGAAAGCACAGGTAGAATTCAGCATTCTGGCTGACGATCGCCAATCAGTCCTCGCTCAAGCTGCAAAACTCATCAGTCGTCAGCAAAAGTTCGCCATACTCTGGAACCCAAGCGAGCCATTGATCCTCAGCCACTTGGCAAAGAAGCCGCCCCTGGTCAGAACTGTAAGCTGTCGGGGGATTGAGCAACTGCACCCACATCGATGGCGTAAATCGCGGAGCGCAGGAAATCGATTGTGCTTGAAGCATCTGCCAGCCAGCACCCGATCGATCGAACCCATAAATTTCTGAATTAAGAGACATAAGCAAACTTCTCTGAAGCGAAGAGTCAAATCTGTAGCTTATAATACATTTTTTTATCCTTCAGGGCAGGATCTGTATTAGAAAGTTACCTGAAAACCCCCAGAGGTCGCGCCTACCGACTGGGGGTTGATCAGATTCGAGTCATCTAGACGTTTGGCTTCAGATCAGCGTTGCGTTCTGCAAAGTACTTATTCAAGAAGGTACTTGCCAATGACAGAATCACCGGAGCCACGAGGAATGAAATCAGTCCGTGTGCTTGGAAACCTGGAACTAAAGCCGCCGCTAGGGTAAAACAAATACCGTTAATCACGATCGAGAATAAGCCCAACGTTACTAAGTTAATCGGCAACGTCAAAAGCGACAAAATCGGCTTCACAAAGGTATTGATTAAACCAATCACAATCCCTGCAATCATCGCAACTGCAAAGCTTTCAATATTCACGCCCGGTAAAACAATATCGACGACAAGTAAGCTCAGTGCAGTCACTAAAATCGTTAGAACATATCCCATGAGTTTTCCCTCAAATCTATCAATACGGATTTTTTCTAACCCTAATCGTGACTGATCTGCTGAGGAAATCCCCTCTCCATCCAGGTAGATTTCAATCTCTTTCGGAAGTCGCTGCTGATTCACGGGGATGTTTACTATTGCCCTCCAAACTTCCATCAACTGGAGCTAGACGTTTTGCAGGTTTTCTCAAGCGATCTTCAAATCCTTTAATCACAATATAAAGGACAGGAACAATGAACAAACTTAGGAAAGTTGCGACAACCATCCCACCGACGATCGCAGTTCCCAAAGATTGACGAGCCGCCGCTCCAGGTCCAGTTGCAATCACCAAAGGAAGTGCGCCGATCGCAGTTGAGATCGCAGTCATGAGAATTGGTCTTAACCGTTCTCGTCCTGCTGCAACGACTGCACTCGCAATTCCTTTACCGGCAGCACGCTCCTCATTGGCAAATTCAACAATCAGAATCGAGTTTTTACTCGCCATCCCGATCAGCATCACGAAGCCGATTTGAGTGTAGACATCATTTGCAGTCCCCCGCAAGAGAACAGCTAAGAGTGCGCCTAGAATTGCTAGGGGCACAGTCAGCATGATGATCACTGGATCAATGTAGTTCTCATACTGAGCAGCTAGGGTAAGAAACACAAAGACGATCGCTAATCCGAAAATAAAGAACGCTGCGCCCCCGGATTCGATTTCTTCCAGTGAAAGCCCTGACCATTCAAAGCCAAAGCCTCTCGGTAAGGTTTCTCTAGCAACCGCCTCCATCGCTTGAATGGCTTGCCCAGAGCTTGCCCCCGGTGCCGGAGCGCCGTTCAACTCGATCGAGCGGAACAAGTTGTAGTGAGTGATAATCGATGGTCCTGTATTTTGGGTGACTTTGACTAAGTTCCCCATCGAAATCATCTGTCCAGTTGTACTGCGAACATACAGCTTTTTAATATCTTCAGGGTTCGATCGATATTGTTGATCCGCCTGAACATAGACGCGATACGCTCGGTTGAACTGGTTAAAGTCATTCACATAGGTAGACCCGAGAAAGACTTGTAAGGTATTGAAAATATCATCGAGCGGAACTTGCAGTTGATTGGCGCGATCGCGATCCACTTCTACCGCGATTTGCGGCGTATTCCCGTTAAAGTTCGGACGTAATTGAGCAATCTGAGGACTTTGCGGCGAAGGATAAGCGGTTGCACGACCAATAAATTTACCCAAAGTCTCACCCATCGCTTGGAAGCCTAAATTGGTGCGATCCTGCAAGTGAAACTCAAATCCACCAAAGTTGCCAATTCCAGAAATAGCAGGCAAATTAAACGGCAGCACAACCGCTTCCTGAATCGATGCCATCTTGGGGAACAGTCCGAAAGGTTTTGGGAAAAACCCACCAATAATCGAGTCTAAAGATTGATCTGCACCGCGACGCTGATCCCAAGGTTTCAGGGTAGTAAAGATGATTCCGTTATTCGGAGTTGCGCCACTAAAGCTAAATCCGCCGACTGCAAAAATGTTGGCAACTTCTGGTTGAGCTTTGAGAATCGCTTCTGCTTTTTCTAAAACTTTTTCGGTATAGCCAAGCGAAACCCCTTCAGGCGCTTGCACAATTGTGATAAACACCCCTTGATCTTCATCAGGGATAAAGGCTTGCGGCACAAGGTTATAGACAAAGTAGGTCAGCGCTAATGCTCCTGCAAAAAAGGTCAAGACTAATCCTTTTTTGCGCACGACGCGATCGAGGTTTCTTGCATAAGCATCACGAGTTTTATCAATGCCCCAATTCACCCGCCGGAAGAACCAGTTATTGCTAGCCGTTTGTCCACGACGCAGCAGTAACGCAGACAGCATCGGTGTAAACGTCAACGCGTTAAAGGTAGAAACTGCGACCGAAAATGTGATTGTTAAAGCAAATTGTCGATAGAGTTGTCCGGTTGTTCCTGGGAAAAATGCCACCGGAACAAACACGGTCATCAAGACCAATGAAGTTGCAATCACCACTCCAGATAAAGTGTTCATTGATGCGATCGCAGCTTCCACTGGATTCATATCTTCATCTTGAATCCGCCGAGTGATGTCTTCAATAATCACGATCGCATCATCGACTACTAAACCCGTTGCTAGGGTTAAGCCAAATAGCGTCAGCGTATTGATCGAAAATCCCAGGATCTTGACAAAGATGAAGGTGCCAAGAAATGCGATCGGAATCACGATCGACGTGATCAGTGCTGCTCTCCAGTCTTGGAGAAACAAGAACAAAATCAAGACAACTAAGATAATTGCCTGAATCAGCGAATCAACAACCTCACGTGCCCCTGCTTCAATAAAGACAGTCGTATCAAATGCTACGTCATACTTTAGTCCAGGCGGAAAGTTACTCGATAAGCGTTGCATCTCATCTTTGACAGCTTTTGCCACATCTAGCGCGTTACTGCCAAACTGTTGGTTCACTCCTAACCCAACGCCTCGATGCGTCACGCGATCTTGCGTCGTAAATCGCAGCAATGATCCATAATTCTCAGCCCCAAGTTCAGCCCGACCGACATCTCTCAGCCGCACTAAAGCGCCAGACTGTGCCGTTCGGATGACTAAGTTATTAAATTCCTCAGCTTCTTTGAGTCGTCCTTGTGCCGTGACTGAATATTGGTATTCCTGTCCGGGGACTGCTGGCGCTTGCCCAATCTGTCCCGCCCCAACTTGCACGTTTTGCTGTCTGAGCGCTTGCACGACATCTTGCGGCGTTAACGTTCGAGCAGCAAGCCGTTCTGGGTCGAGCCAAATCCGCATGGCGTAAGTTCGTTCACCAAAGATCTGGACTTCGCCCACGCCTTTCAGCCGTCGCAAAGCATCTCTCAAATACAAATCTGCATAGTTACTCAAGTACAGATCATCATAGAAATCTTGATTTTTCTTGGGGTCTTTTTCCGAGTAAATCCCGATCGCGAGTAGAAAATTATTGTTTGTTTTAGTGACCTGAACTCCAGTTTGAGTCACAGGACCAGGTAAGCGCGATTGCACAGTCGAAACGCGATTCTGCACATCAACAGCAGCTAAATCCTGATCTCGTCCTAAATCAAACGTCAGGTTAATGTTACTTACACCATTATTGGCACTGGTCGATTTGATGAACTTAACGCCAGTAATCCCGTTCAACTCGCGCTCTAGAATGTTCGTGACGGTCGATTCAACGACTTCAGCATTCGCACCGACGTAGTTCGCTGTCACCCCAACTTGAGGCGGAGCAATGTCTGGATATTGCGCGATCGGTAACGTCGGAATACAAGCAATCCCTAACAGTGTGATGACAATCGAACACACTGTCGCAAACACAGGACGTTTAATAAAAAAATCGGAAACAGACAAAATCACCATAATAGATTCACGCCTGTGAAAGGACTATTGTGAGAGGGCTATTGCTGAGAAGACTGTTGAGCAGGAACTTGAGCAGCATCCATGATCGCAGCACAATTTTGCAGTTGCAAAATTCCAGAAGTAATAATGCGATCGTTGGCGCTCAGTCCTTCGACGACTTCTTGTTCATTGCCAATAATTCTGCCGAGTTGAATCGGCTTTTGGGCTGCAACTAACATGTCCGGATTCGCTTCAAATTTTCCGCCCCCTTGAGGTGCGGCTGGCTCTGAACACCCCGATGCACTTAGCGGAGCAGCAACAAAAATAAAATCTCTTCCCCCTAATCGAGAGATTGCCGTTGTGGGCACGAGTACGCCAGGTCGATTACTCCAAACAACGCGCGCGCGCACAAATTGCGAAGGTCGCAAGTTCCGCACATTCTCAAAAACTGCTTTTGCTTGCACTGATTGCGTAGTCGAATCAACATTCGGGGCAACAAAGGAAATTCGACCTGTCTGTACTTCTTTGCCTTGATCATCGAGCAGTTTGACAGGTAAGCCTAACCGCAAAGCACTTGATCGCTCTAACGGGACTTGAATCTGAACTTCTAATTGCTGATTCTGAGTAATATTCAACAATTGGGAGGTCGGACTCACTGTATCACCGACTTTAATCGGGATTTCCCCAACGGTTCCAGTAAAAGGAGCAGTGATCGTATAGTACTGCAATTGAGCTTGTCCCTCTGCAATATTGGCTTGGGATTGTTCAAAAGCTCGGCGATTTCGCTCAACGACGGATTGCGCGCGGCTAATCGCAGAACGTTGCGCAGCAATATCTGCATCTGCTTGTCTCAAGGCTGCTTGAGCAGTCTGTAGAGCATTTAAACGCTGATCAAGAATTTGTTTACTGGTTGCGCCCTGTCTTTGCAATTCGACAAAGCGATCGTACTCTTTCTGGTTCAATTGCACGTTTGAAAGTGCTGTCGCACGCTGAGCTTGCAGCGATCGTAAAGTTTGCTGTTCGTTTTCAACATCTGCTTGGGCTGAATCAATGTCCGCTGCTGCCGTTTGCGATGCCGATTGCCGACTCGCAACTTGAGCACGTTGTTCGCGATTGTCAATTTGTAAAATAGCTTGCCCGGCAGTCACTTGCTGACCAGGTCTGACATAGATTTGCGAAATCTGTCCACTGACCTGCGGTTGAAGCGTAATGGATTGCCGAGAATCTAAGGTAGCGGCATAGTCAGAGCTATCTTCGATCGTTGAACTTTTCGGGTTTGCCAACGGGACTGGAGTCGGTTGAGGCTTCATCTGACTCACAATCATCAGAGGCAGAATAATCCGATTAAAGACAATCCAACCCAATCCGCCAACAACTGCAAGTCCAATTAACCCTGGAATCAGAAATTTACGCCAGCGCGGACGACGAGGCGGCAATTCTGAAACTGGGGCATCTGTCTGAGCGAATCCAGCGCGATCGGTATTTTCGCCATTCATATTCAAAGTGCTGTCAGGAGGGTTGAATGAAACGGTAGAAGGGGCGAAATCGTCGATCTCAAACTACCGAGCGGTCTTAAAGAAGCTGAGAAACAGATGTATTATTTTAAGAATTCTACCAGAGCATTTCGTACATTACTAAGAATACGAACCATATTGTCTCACTCCACAGGTAGATCTTAGCAACAAAAAAACTAGCTCCGTCTATCTTTTCGAGAGTGAGCATAGCCTTGTACCTCGATCTAAGTTTTGCCCGACTAGTAGAAGATCCTTATGATAATCTCGAACACCCAAAGGCGCAAAAAATTCCAGCACAAACAGCACTGGAATTTTTCTGTTAGCTCTCTGTGCCTACTCTATGTACCCAGTCATCCCCAAGGTGAGCCGAATCGACGATGGCTTATAGCTTGGATGAGAGAGAAACTTTGGGTTCTTCAGAAATCGGAGTTTCTTCGCGCTTTGGCTTGCGATGAATCCGAATGCCTAGAAAGATGTCATAGACAAATCCTAAGAAATCTTCTTTCAAAAGCCCGATCGATTGGGGTGATCCCTTCTCATCCAAAATTGGCTTCGCTGCATAATAAGCAGCTTCATACTTATACCAAGGGACAGCAGGCCATAGATGATGCACCAAGTGATAGTTCTGACCCATAATCAGCCAGTTCAAAATCCTACTCGGATAGACTCTCGCATTCAACCAACGATCTCGTTCCTTAAATGGACGATGAGGCAAATAGTCAAAGAATAATCCCAAGACTAACCCCACGATCGCTAAAGGCACAAACCAAAAATTGAACACATATCCCAGAAAATGAAACTGGCACGCAGCGTAGATTACAAGCGCCAAAGATAGCCGTGCCAAGAACCACTCAAAGAGTTCATTCTTCTTCCATAATTTGCGCTGGAAGAAGAAGAATTCGTGATACATAAACCGTGCATTGATGATCCACAAGGGTCCGAATGTAGATACAACATGATCTGGATCGTTTTCTGGATCATTCACATGAGCATGGTGCTGAATATGAACCCTCGTAAAGACGGGGTAAGAGAAACAGAGGAGGAATGCGCTCCCGTGACCCAAAATTGCATTCATCACTTTATTGCGATGAGCCACACCATGACAGGCATCGTGGATGACTGTTCCAACCATATGTAATGCCAAGACATTAAGGCAGAAACTAATCCAATCCACCCATCCCCAAAACCAATATCCTAACGTCGAGATAATTGCGATCGCGACCGACAGCAAAAAGATCAACAACGTTGGATTAAAATCACCAGGCGCTCCCAGTAACTCCCTTGGAATCGTCAGGGGCTTCGTTGCCGCCTCCGACATCACACCGTCTCTCCTTGCGAATACTCAGAAAAGTATACGTCAAGGCATGTCTTTAAGTTAAGTAACGGCTTTCTAAGATTTTGCAATCGACCCGTTCGCTTCTCTCTAAAGGTAGATTCTTTTGCAGTTGGGAACTTCAGAAGATCAATTTAGGTCAATCCAGTTAGAACGCCGTTCAGAGTTCAAATCTTTCTAAATTAATTCACAACGATCGAGGTTGATTCCCATGTCGCTACGACCTGTAAGCTGGGCAAAAAATAAAAATAAAGTAGTTCGAGGAACGTTACTTTCGTTGAGTGCGATGATGATCGCAAGTAGTGCAGCTGTAGCACAAACGGCTCCAGGCGATGTCATCATTCCCACTGAACCCGATCGGGGCGGTTCAACCACGATTCCGGTTCCCAATCCGGACGGTTCAACTACGATTCCTTCTCCCACGGCTGCGGGCACTCGGTTTGCTTGCCGGGTGAACAATGGACAAAATACGGTGATGTATTTCCCGGAAAATCAGCCGAATCAGGCTTATCCGTGGGCAGTTCCCAGCAATATGGGTGGGGGCTGGGATGCTCTACGTCGGTGTAATGAAATTGCGCGTCGTCTTGAATCATATCGCCCTGATGGTCTGCGAGAAATGACGACTGGCGTTGAGAATGGCTACAACACGATTTGTGTCACGACGGATCGGGTGCCAAGCTGCCGAATTGTGTTGACGGTTCCCAATGGACAAGATCCGTTAGCGACCCGCGATCGTGTTTTCCAAAATCTCTCAGTAGCGGATAGTGGTCAGCAAACCCAAGGCGTTCTAACTTATGGCAGTGGTCGTTCTGATGTGCTTGACCAGTTGGGGAATCTGCTTGGAGTTCGAGGTCGTCGATCGACTGCGGTGACGAATGGTCCAATTAATCTCAAGCCCTTCCTGTCTCGTTCAGATCGAGGAACTGGGGAAAAATTAGTCGGTGGGGTGCAGACTCGGACAAATCGTCCGGCAGTTCAATCGACTCCTCGGATTTTTCAACGCCGCTAAGGGTAGGGAGATGAGGAGATAGGGAGTCAATCCCTAATCTGGGAAAAACTTTTTTCCTTCTCCTCTTTTTGCTCAAAAACAGTAAAAGGAGCGAGATTAAATCTCGCTCCTTTTACTGTTTAGATACTGGGGCGCTAGGATTCGAACCTAGGAAATGCCGGGACCAAAACCCGGTGCCTTACCGCTTGGCTACGCCCCAACGCGCTGCCTTACGTATATTAACACTAAACCCCAAGAATATGTCAAGAATTTTTAGAGACATACAAATCTTGGTATCAAGTCGCACTGCTTCCGAGTTGAGATGTTGCGTATGATGAAGAGATAAAAATCTAGTTTTTTATCTCACGCTGATTGGGAGCCGCACGATCGTGAATGCAGCAGAACAAGCGACTAGTTTAGAAACCGCGAGCAAGATTGCAACGATTACAAATTTAATTAAAACTGACTTCCCAGATGCACGAGTCGATCTCAAACCTTGGGCAAATGACCCAGACACCCGTGAACAAGTTGATCCAGACTCGATCGATATCGGATTTCATTTTCCAGGGCGCAGTCGCTTGTTTCAGTGCCGCAGTGTCCTAATTCAGATTCGCTTTCACTCAGATGATGAAACTCACATCAGACGAGCGATTGGCGTTGAGACCGCTGGATTTGATCACCAAGGTAAACAGTGGCAGATGTCCACCGTTCAGGATTGGATTGCTGAAGGAGAAGGTCAACCCGCACCCGAATCGGTGATGCGATTGAAAGAATTTTGTCAGCGAGTTTTAGAAGTCTTCAATCAAACTGCGTGAGATCCGGTTGCCAGCGATAGCGATTCAAACTCAGTTGGGTCGCTTTGAAAACAATGCCTTCGGCTTCTAAACGCGATCGCTGAATATGATCCATCCCTTCTCGACGCGGCGACATCGAGATTTCTCCTTTAGCATTCACGACTCGATGCCAAGGCACAGCCAACGTGTCATCTGTGGCGCGAAATAGGGCATATCCGACTAAACGCGCTTGTCTCGGCAGTCCTGCAAGCTCTGCAACTTGTCCATACGTTGCGACTTGCCCATAAGGAATTTGGCGAACGACGGAGTAGATTTTCTGATACTTCGACATTCTCTTATTGCAGACTGCAAATAAAGGCGGCGAGAGCTTTATGGTAATTCGTCTCAGGCTTCATCCACGGGTCATTGACCGTTGTGTAATTGATTCTCGATCGCGTGGCAAAATAGCCCATCCGAATTGTTCTAAACTGCTGTGCTTCGCAATTCATTTCCACTCTCGAATAGGCTGCTTCCGCATTCACTAGATCGTAAATGATTTTGTCGTCAGACTTAATAATGCTATTTGTCTCAATGTAGGAAGTCCCATTTACTTCAGTGTTCGGAACAGGCTTCCAAGCTGGATTTTGCAGCTCGAAGGTTTCGGCTTGAGCGGGAGTCGCAATCAGCAATGCAGCGCTTATGAAAAGAATCGATCGCATTACAACTCCCAAACTCAACTTTTCTATTATGGGTTACTTGGGCGAGACAGACGATCGCGAATCTTTTGCAAAGAATTAGAGGTATTGATCGGCGATCGCGGTTGTGGAAGGTGACTGTCAGGCCAATTAGGCAAATCAAAACAAGGACATTCGGTAGGTGGCATCCCCAGAGATCGAGTGGGAACGGGCATTGCACACCGCGCACAAGGATTAATTTCCCAAATGGGTGAAAGTAAATCTGTAATCGTCTGAGTTGTGCCTTCGATATAGCAGTCTCCGGCTTCAGGAGAAGTCACTAACTTCCAGCAAGCCTCAAACTCATCGCTATAACGATCGCCTGCAATCACAGAAGTCGGCTTGACGGCTTGCTGTCCATTATGTGTCATGAGCCGCTTTCCTAACTGTAACCAGTAGGCGAGATACTGTCTAACTTGCTGCTCAGATGCCATAAAATGAGTCACAAAAGATACCTTTAACTTTGCGAGGTTTGAGAAGAATTAGTCTCAATCCCAGGGCAGGTTAATGGAGTGGGATTTTGAGACGAATGATCTACTCCTCTAGGGTATCGTGTCGCTTACCGAGTCAGTGTGAACAAAATCTTTAGAAAGTCTGATCTTTAGAGAATGTCAGTGTAGTAGAGTCCCGCTGGAGCGAGCTTTTGATATGTCAGAGCTTGCAAGTTGGGGAATGAGGAAAATAGCTCCCTGCTCCCCCAACCCATATAGGACTGCGATCAATTCGCTGTGAGTTTAGTGGGTGAATTCCCTTGAGTTAGCTCTTGGATAAAAGGCTGGCTGCCAAATTGGCGGGCTAGCCTGATCGCTTTCTGGGTATCTGCTCTTGCCGCTTGGTTTTGTCCAATTTGTTCATAAGCCCGAGCGCGGTACTCGTAAGCTTTGACATAAAAGGGATTGAACCGAATTGCAGTTGAGAAATCCTCGATCGCGGCTCGATAATCCTGCATCCAGAAATAAGCAACCCCGCGATCAATATAGGGACGCGCCGAACCAGAGGGGAGCAACTTGACAGCTTGATTGAACAAATTAATCGCCGCCCGAAAATTGCGTGCATCAATCTGCTGATAGCCTTGCTCGATCAATGTCCAGAGTTGGGAGTTGGGAGGTTGTCCTGCGGTGGCAACACGCAGTTCGAGTAGGCTCAACTCGCTCTGATATAAATGCCTGGAAGTCTGACGAGCCAAAAGTGCTGCACTTTTTTCAGTATCGAGTTTGGCTTGGCGATCGTCGCCTAATTTCGCGCGCACGAGTGCTAAACCAGAGTACGCGATCGCGGCTGTTGGATCAATTTGCAAAATGCGGTTATAGCTCTCCATGGCTTGTGCAAGTTGTCCACTTTGCAGCTGGGCAAATCCTCTGCCGCTATAGGCTTCCTTGAATTTTGGATCGAGTCGGATCGCTTGGTCAAAGCTCGCGATCGCATTTTCATAATTGCGAGCTCGCAACTGCTGCAATCCGCGTTCAAAGGCGCGATCGCTTTCGCTCGGCTCCATTAATTTTGGAGCCGTCGGCGACACTTGAGCGAAAGATAACGGCTGCCAACCGCCGAGTGAGATCATCAGGCTTAAACATGTAAACAGACAAATCTGAGCACCTTGGGGTGTCTTCATAGCGGGATTTCAGTAAGGAAAGGCGACAAATTCGTAATTTTTTACAGAACTTGTCGGTGACTTCCTTATTAGTGCCCAGTCATACTGCGTCCGATCTCATTAAAGTCGGCATTGTCAATTGAACTTTCGTATAAAAACTTACCGCCGCTAATCACAAGAATGCGATCGGACAATTTCAGCAATTCATCTAAGTCTTCACTGACGAGCAGCACCGCAACGCCGCGATTGCGGGCTTGCAGAATTTGCCCATGAATATCTTCGACGGCTGCGAAGTCTAGACCAAAGCAGGGGTTGGCTGTGATCAAGAGTTTAATGTGATCCGAGGAAAGTTCGCGCGCCAGAACAGCCCGCTGTACGTTTCCGCCCGATAAGTCACGAATGGGTGTCTCAGGCGTTGGCGTTTTAATTTTGAAACTTTGAATCAGAGATTGGGCTGCGTCTCGAATCGCTTTGAAGTAGAGCAGAATTCCTTTCGATTGGGGAGGACGATCGAAGGTTCTTAAGGCTAAATTTTCTGCCACACTCATATGCGGCACGCAGGCATTTTTTAGCGGTTCTTCAGGGAGGACAAAGACGCGATGTTCATACATTTGCGCTCGTGTGGCTTGATAGCGTTCTCCATTGACGAGCACTTCTCCCGCTGTGGGCTGTCGCTGTCCAGCTAGCACTTCCACAAATTCGCGCTGACCATTGCCTGAAATTCCAGCAATTCCGACAATTTCACCACTGCGAACATTCAGATTAATGCCCGAAACGGCTTCGAGTCCGTTATCTTTATCGGCGTGCAGATCGCGAACTTCGAGAACCGGAATCGGAGCATCATGCGTCACTTTCTCAACGGGCTTGGGTTCGCGCCGTTCGCCCATCATCATTTCTGTGATGTCGGGTACGGTGAGAACTTTCATGCTGCCTGTTCCAGCTAATTTGCCGCGTCGCAGTACGGTGATTTCGTCTGTAAAGCCTGTGACCTCACGCATCTTGTGGCTAATCAGTAAGACACTGAGTAAGCCTGCACTAACTTGCTCTCGAAGCAGTCCTAAAATTTCATCGGCTTCGTTGGGAGTCAGGACTGAAGTTGGTTCATCGAGAATCAGAATTTTGCTCTTTAGGTATAGCAGTTTCAGAATTTCTAGCTTTTGTTTTTCCCCGGCTGCCAATTGTCCAACTAGCGCATCTAACGGCAATTGAAAGGGCGAAGTTTGCATGAAAGCCGAGAGCTTTTCACTCTCTTCTTTCCAATTAATGACTAAATTTCCTCCCGATCGCGCAATCACTAAATTTTCTGCAACCGTCATCGCGGGAACAGAGGTGAAATGCTGATAGACCATGCCAATTCCATATTTTTGGGCATCGCGCGGAGATGCGATCGTACAAGCCTGCCCGTCTAATTTCACCTGTCCGCTGGTTGGCGTATAGAATCCCATCACACATTTGACCAGGGTGCTTTTCCCGGCTCCGTTCTCACCGAGTAGGGCGTGGAACGTTCCAGGTCTGAGGGTCAATGCCACATGGTCTAGAGCGGTAAACGTTCCGAAGCGCTTCGTCATTTCCTGAATTTCGAGAAGTGGCGGAGCGTTTCGAGTCTCGATCGTAGAGGTTTCAATTTCGGTTGTCATGATTACTAGTGCGGTTATCTTTGCGCTTCGGTTCCGTTGGCTGACTTATTGTTTCAATCTTCCAGCCTGCGAGACTGTCATCCTGAGACGGGAAGCCTGGCGATTTTTTGGAGGTTCTTCCCGGATCTCTACCCTTCTAATTCAAAGTTCCCAATGCTCCCGGTGCTCCTGAGATGGTTCGTTTCGGGGAACAGGTCAAAATCATAATCACTAACGTCAACACATACGGTGCTGCATTAAACAGATAATATCCCCCGTCGATGCCGACTGCTTGCAGGGCAGGGCCGACAGCTTGTGCTCCTCCAAAGAGGAGTGAAGCCCACAAACACTGAACGGGATTCCATCGTGCAAAAATCACGAGTGCCACTGCCATCAGTCCTTGCCCACTCGAAATCCGTTCTGACCAACTTCCCGGATAGTACAGCGACAAATACGCGCCTCCAACTCCGGCTAAAAATCCACCTGCCATTGTGCAGAGCATTCGCACTTTCTTGATCGAAATGCCCATTGCCAACGCTGCTTCTGGATTGTCTCCTACAGCGCGGATAAATAAACCCCAGCGCGTTGTTTTGAAAAACCAGGTCATCGCAGGTGCAATCAAAATTCCCAGGACAAACAATGGATTAATTTTGAAAGTCTGCTGGATTTGTGCGATCGAACTCCAATCTCCGAGTCCAATTGCCGGAAGTTGCGGCGCAGAAGGTTGAATGAACGGCTTTCCGAAAAAGAATGCCAAGCCACTGCCAAAAATAATCATGGCAATCCCCACGGCGACATCATTGACTTTGGGTTGTTGAGACAGCCACGCATGAATGAATCCCAAAAACACTCCCGAAAGTCCAGCGACAAAGACACCGAGCCAGGGAGAAAGAGCACTGCCAACAATGCCTTGTGTAAGATAAGAAACGCCATAAGCACTCATCGCTCCCATCAACAACGTTCCTTCTAAGCCGAGGTTGATCTTGCCGCTTTTCTCGGTCAAGCATTCTCCTAAGCTGACAAACAAAAAGGGCGCGCTACCTCTCAAGGTTCCCGCCACAATGGCTAAGGGCACTCCCCACCAACCGATCGCTTCTGTTGCCATATTGAATTAACCTCCTAAAACTGCAGACGCTGCGGGCACTTTCGGTGCGGGTTCTTTGAACACTCGGAATCGACCGTACAAAGATTCGCTGTACAGAACCACGAGGAACACTAACCCTTGAAGGACAAAGACGGTAGCATCGGGCATTCCTAACCGTCGCTGCAAGATGCTCCCACTGGCGAGAATGCCGCCAAATAAAATGGCAATTAAACCCGCAGCGATCGGGTTATTTCGGGCAACGAATGCAACGAGAATGCCAGAATAACCGTAGTTTGCGTTCAGGGATTCATTGGCTCGTCCATGCACTGCGGCGATTTCAACCATTCCCGCGAGTCCTGCACAAGAGCCTGCGAGAAAACAAATCGCGATCGCAAGTTGTCCGACTGGAAGTCCAGCAATGCGGGCAGCTTTAATGTTGCCTCCCGCCGTTCGAGCCGCGAATCCAAACGTTGTGCGCTGGATTAAGAAGTAAGCAATCACACAGGCAATAATGCCGTAGATCAAACCGTAATGCACTCTGGGAAACAGGGGGATTGTGCCTAAGCGATCAAGGTCTGGAATGGCATAGCTAGAAGGTTTATTTAACGAGCTTGGATCGCGCATCGGGCCACCGACGAGATGATTTAACAGCGCGATCGCAATATAGTTCATCAATAAGCTACTAATGGTTTCATTTACACCTCGGTAATGGCGCAGAGCACCAACGATTGCAATCCACAATCCGCCTGCACCCATTCCTGCAAGCGCCATCATCAGTTGCGTAATCGTGGCTGGAGCTTGATTGACCGCAGAGAGTCCAACGATCGTTGCGGCAATTCCTCCGATGACCAGTGCGCCTTCATTGCCGATGATTACTAGCCCCAAGCGGGCGGGCAATGCGGTACAGAGAGAAGTGAGCATCAGCGGCGCGGCGCGGATCAGGGAATTTTGGAAGGACAGCCAACTGCCGAATGCAGCTTGATAAATCGCTCCATATACTTCAAAAGGATTTGTCCCAACTGCGAAGCAGAATAGACCAAATAGAAAAAGTGAAAACAACAGAGCGCCGATCGGAATACAGATCGCCTCTAAAGTTCTCCGCCATGTCCCGGTGGTAAGCATATCAAAACACCCTATGCTGAATAGGGCGAAGTCTACAGTTGAGAAGTCATCCTTTCATATTCACGATGTTTTCACTGTGTCTAAATTGACGTTTTGTCAGAGTGTCATAGGTTTTAATGATCTTTTTCTTTTGTGCTTTTTTGCTACTGCGAATAATATTTTGGTGGTTTGCGTTCCCGAATTCGGATGAAGCTTACTACTGGGTATGGGGACAACATCTCGATTGGTCTTACTATGACCATCCGCCTTTAGAGGCTTGGATACAAGGTCTGTGCACTTCTTTGTTCGGACGTTCAGCGTTCGTGCTCCGACTCCCGAACTTGTTCAGTAATGTTGCTTTTTTCTACACTTATTATCGAATTGTTATTTATCTTCATAAAAATCTAGAGTTTTGGAAAGTGATGCTTTTGGTAGTATCATCGCCGCTCTATTTTATATTTCTAGGTTTTGCTTGGCATGATCATTTGTTGATCACAGCTTCACTTATATCTGCGTATTTATTGATTCGGTTTTTAGATACTTATTTGACAGATGGCAGAGGAGAAACTTGGCGGTTGTACGCAAGCGCGATCGCGCTTTCTTTCGCGTTTCTTTCTAAATACAATGCGATTTTTGTCGCGATCGGCTTTTTTGCAACGGTAATCACACATGCTCGATTACGACCGTTATTTCGCGATCGCAGGCTGTATATCGCAATTGCGATCGCGCTGACGGCTTTAATTCCAATCATCATTTGGAATGTCTCAAACGACTTTCTGTCTTTTCGATATTATGTCGATCGTAGTGTTCGCCCAGTCGATCCTGGAATCAAAATTGGTCCATTTCTAGGGTTTACATTAGTTTCACTGTTTGTTGTTCCGCCGTTTAGCTGGATTGGCTTTTATCAACTGTTGAAAACTCGCTTACCCATTCAATCGATTTATCCAACTGTAGCGTTTTGGGTGTTTGTTCCTTCAACAATTGGATTAACTATCATTTCGCTTGTTTCGGCTGCATTGTATTACTGGAACATTACAGCGTATCTATTATTATTTCCGCTGCTGCCTTTTGTGTTCCGAAATTTCAAAGCACAGGCGATCTATGGCTTGATTATTTCGGCAGTACTTGTTTTTCACTATACGGTCTTCCCGCTGACTGCCTTGATTGATCAACAGAGTGATCCAGATTCACGAATGTTATTTGGATGGAAAGAGGTTGCAGCGATCGTTGAATCTGAATCTCGGACGCTGAATGATCCACTGCTCATCACGTCTGATTATCGGTCTGCTTCAGCCTTAGCGTATCAAATGAACAATCGCAATGTGATTGCAATTAGCGATCGCATTGATCAATTTGACTTTTGGCATCGGAATTTACCTGATGGGAAAGATGCAGTCATTGTTTCGGATGATTGGTATCCGGCGGAATTAATGGTACTCTCAAAATTCGATCGTACTTCTGAGCCGATCACGATTTCTGTAAAACGCTTTGGAGTCTGGATCAAAAATTACTATGTTCGTAAAGGCTATGGCTTGAAATCATGACGGATTGCATTCACTTAAGCCGAATTCGTGGCTACGGTTACATGGGCGCATTGCCAGAAGAACAAATTTTGGGTCAATGGTTTGAGGTTGATCTCACCTTATGGTTGGATTTATCCAAGCCAGGACGCAGTGATGTGTTGGCAGATACGCTCGACTATTGCAATGTGATTGACGATGTTCAAACGCTGATTAAGACTTCAAAGTTTCTTTTGCTAGAGAAGTTAGCAGAAACGATTGCAAATCAGGTCTTGAGCTATCAACAGGTGAATCAGGTGCAGGTCAAAGTGGTCAAGCCAGCCGCTCCGATTCCTGGGTTTGATGGCAAGATTACGATCGACATTCTCCGCAAAAAAGGTTAACTGCTGCTTGACTCTAATTCTGCGTGACTCCATGATTTCTTCAGTTAAGATCTGGGTCAAAGCTGATCACGCATTGAGCGTACCGTCGCTTTTGACGCGTAACCGACCCTTTATTAGAAGAAGGCGAGAATTACCCTGCTCGACATCAATGACTTCCGCTTTTATATCGCTAATACATTCGATTAATTTGACTCGAAGTTCATCGCCCGTCTTCACAGTAGTTCCATGTGCATTACGACACGTTAAGGCTTCAGGTGCTCGCGCGGGATGATTAGTCTGTAATACAATCGTGTTACAAGTCTTGGACTATCGCCGGACTAATGCACGTACTACAACCGTCCTCAAATGTG
Organism: Leptolyngbya sp. GGD; assembly: GCF_026735145.1. Classification (NCBI taxonomy): domain Bacteria; kingdom Bacillati; phylum Cyanobacteriota; class Cyanophyceae; order Leptolyngbyales; family Leptolyngbyaceae; genus Leptolyngbya; species Leptolyngbya sp. GGD. The sequence continues at coordinate 233,597 of NZ_JAPQKE010000002.1, read as the reverse complement.
CATTCTCTCGGTTAGTCCAAACAGTTGATTGAATTCAACCAAAAAACGCTGGAATCTAGAACAGAGAGAGTATTGAGCGATTCTGGAACAACAGGGACTTCTGCTGAGCGCGCAGGGGAGCAAAGGAAAGGGTAGTGCACTAGCCCTATGGATCGCATTTACAGAACCCAGCAGCTGGACATTCAAGAGTATCTACATCTGTAGACTACTACTTAATGTAAAGAATGCTTTTTCAGTCGGTCAAACGAGATCAAAAGCGATTATTATTTTTTGACTAACACCTATCCAAAAGTGTTTCAAACCTATACTCAGCAAGAATTTTAAGGATACAACCCAGTGTTGTAATTACTAAAACTTTTATAGGAAATGAGTTTTCGTCGTCCTGCACTTTTCGGTCTTTCTGTTGGCTCAATCTTCACGAAGCAGCATGGTTATGAAATGGTCAACCAATTCAATTGTCATTTATGCAAATCTGCCCTTCCATGTTGAAAATTGGGCAGCCCCTTCGATCGAGCAGGGTACTGGGGGAAGTGAGGAAGCCGTTATTTATCTAAGCCAAGAACTTGTACGTCTTGGTTATCAGGTAACTATATTTAATCCTTGTGGAGAATTAGCTGGAGTTTATGATGGGGTTGCTTACCATCCGCTTGAACAATTCAACGCAGAGGATGAGTTTAATATCCTAATTATTCATCGGTACTGGCTCCATCCGATGATGATGCATCTTAAAGCTAAAAAAATTGCAATTTGGCTGCATGATAACCCACAATTTCTACCTGCAATCGTCGAGGATCAGCAGCAGCAGTTTTTATCCAGCTTCGATAAGCTATTTGTCTTATCTAACTACCATCGATCATTTTTGCCAGAGTGGATTCCTTCAGAGAAGGTGATGATAACCCGAAATGGTGTCAAGCTGGCTGACTTTGCTAGAGAAGACATTCCTAGAAATCCTAAGCGGTTGATTTATATTAGTGATTATTTACGAGGGATTGAGCATCTTTTAACCCAATGGCAAGCTGTTTTAGCTGAAGTTCCTGATGCCGAAATCCATTTGTTTTATGGATGGAAAACCTATGATGCTCTGGTCAATTCACCTTTAATTGCCAAATTCCCCCAGTTGAAAGGCAAGAAAGAAAAGTTTCTGCCGCTTTTAGATCAGCCTAATGTTTATGAGCATGGGCGGGTTGGACATCAACAATTAATTGAGGAACTCTTTGCATCAGGAATCTATGTTTATCCTTGTGCAACTCCTGTTGAGATTTCTTGCATTGCTGCCATCAAAGCTCAAGCCTGTGGATGTGCTTGTGTTGTGACTAACTTCGCAGCCTTAGCTGAGACGGTACAGGCAGGAATTAAAATTGATGGGTGTGCTGGTGAATCCACTGTAGATCAAGCTTTTCTTAAGGCAGTCACCGATTTACTCAAGCACCCTAAGAAGCAGGAAGCCCTGCGACAGGAAGCTTTAGCTATCAAGTCCACTTTGGGATGGAATACAGTTGCTCAACAGTGGCAAGACGAATTCTTTTGTGTTGATTGACTCACCTGCATGGATATGAACCGATAGCGCTAAGGAAGTTAAGCCATTTTCGCAGAGTTTGCTCTTCTGTGGGCCGAGCAGGCAATCGCTACGAATCAAGCAGACTTCGTACTTTCTTGGCTACCCCGATTGAGGATGTAAGTGTCCAGCATCGCCTTGACATCCTTGTGACCCTGTAGTTCTTGAATAGTATAAAACATAACCAGATTAGAGTAAGTAGGTTATGAAGCAATGTCATATAAAAATATTTATGCTCTAGTGCAAAGGGAAAATGTGCCGAACCGTAAATGCATCTGGCGCATTTGCACAACTGCAACGCAACAAAGTGCCTGAATCCAGATTTGAATGCGGAATATAATTGTGAGCAAATGTATTAACTAAAGTGGAACAGAAACAAATTACTCAACTTTGAAAATAGAAACTCACAGAAGATATGGAAAAGTATGCCAATTTGATATTTGCTTCTTTTTCTAGTGCCATTTCTATCAGGCTATTGCCGTTTCTTGAAAAGATAGTACAGCCTAACTTCCTTGCTTTAGCTATAGCCTGTATCATTGGAGCATTAACCTTCGGTATCCTAAACTTTCTCATTGATCTTCCAAAAAGGTTTAAGAAAATCAGACTGCTTTTAGATCCAATACATGGAATAGAGGGATATTGGTTTGAGGAAGTAGAGAATACTCCAGACCATCCCTACAGCTATGCTTGGATTGAGTGGAACCATACCACAAAATCTTTTCGATACAGAGGAATCAACTTTAATCAGGATTTAACCGTCAATGCACGTTGGCGCTCAAGGACTATAACTATCAACAAGAGCGAGGAAAAAATCGATTTTTTGTTTGAAGCAACAGTTATAAGTAATAGACAAAACGTAGAAGGTTATGGAACTTTAGAGTTTTTTAACCCCATTAGTGGTCATTATCACGGTGGAACAGGAGACTTTGTAGACAGTGGTACAAAGACAAAGAGATATACCCTTAAAATGGAAAGAATAGAGGATGATTTTGTTAAGAAACTAATAGGTCGAAAAGAAATTAAGAATGAAGATGAAGTTAGATTTATTATTAAAGAGGTATTGAAATTTAAACAAGCATAAATACCTTGAAAAGAGTGATTATTGACGATGGCTTCGTTGAGAGTGAAGCATCGCCGGCCCCGAATGAAAGATGCTGATGAGGCACACTCTAACACCTGACTCGAGCGAACTATTAAGAAATTTCGATGGCACTACAAAGGTTATTTGCGCCCGTTGAGTCAGAGCGTTATCCCTGAACTCACTTTTCCAAAGTTTGATTAGCTGCCGCACCCCGCAGAAGTTCGATCCCGCAGGGTGCTATGGCTTTATTTAGGAGAGTTGAAGGTTCAGCTGGCTCGAAATCGACACGACAATGCCCTTCTTCCGCAGCTCGCCTAACGCTTTGTACGGAATTTCCCTCATCCAACTCCCAGCGTGCAGCATAGCTGATCCCTTCGGGTGCGCAGACGGCAACAACATTAATCACAAGATTCAGCTTGCCCGGATAGTCCATCTGCAAAGTAAAAAAGACATAATCGCGATCGCTAGTGAGAAGTCTAAGCCTGTGGAGCCGTAACACCTCATCTCGGTCAAGTAAGCAATGGTCATCAGAGGAAGAGTTAGGCTGAGTTATCGTTTATAGTACATAAGTACAAATAACTTGCACGAAGTATTTTCTGATGGCAATGCAAAAGAAGGTAAGCTTGATTATTATTTGTGTAATTCTGAGCAAGAGATATTCACGCTCGTGTGCTTGTGAAACTGCGATCGACAGAACTAGTTCACCACGATAAATAGGAAGATAGGGAGCACTCTAAACTTCCAGGTTCTCCCTACTCCCCCACTCCAAATCCATTCATAGAGTTTGTTGTAGTTTAGCAACGAACTATTAAGAATCACTGGCTGTGAAATCACGCTCTAGCCGCTCCTGAGAACGGTTTGCAGCTTTTTTAATGGCAGTGCGATCGCGTAACACATCACAAAGCAAGCGCAAACGCGGTCAGTAACTTTGAGAGAATGCAAGAGCAATCTCCACATCATCATTTCACGCTTCATGAAATTAGCTTATTGGATGTACGCAGGTCCCGCGCATATTGGCACTCTCCGCATTGCCAGCTCTTTTAAAAATGTTCATGCCATCATGCACGCGCCGCTCGGCGATGACTATTTCAACGTCATGCGATCGATGTTGGAACGAGAGCGTGATTATACTCCAGTCACAACCAGTGTCGTCGATCGACATGTACTGGCTCGGGGATCTCAAGAAAAAGTCGTCGATAATATCACTCGTAAAGATGCCGAAGAACATCCTGATTTGATTGTTCTGACTCCGACTTGTACCTCTAGTATTTTGCAGGAAGATTTGCAGAATTTCGTCGAGCGAGCACAACTCGAAGCAAAAGGCGATGTGATGTTAGCGGATGTGAATCACTACCGCGTCAATGAGCTACAAGCCGCCGATCGCACGTTACAGCAGATCGTTCAGTTTTACATTGCCAAAGCTCGCAAGCAAGGCAATCTCGTCACCGAGAAAACCGAAAAGCCCTCCGTCAATATTTTCGGAATGACGACGCTCGGATTCCATAACAATCACGATGCGACTGAATTGAGAAAGTTAATGTCGGATTTGGGCATTGAAGTCAATGCGATCGTGCCTGCAGGTGCAAGTGTTCATGAACTAAAATCCCTTCCCCGTGCTTGGTTTAACCTTGTGCCTTATCGCGAAACAGGGTTACTAGCAGCCGAATTTTTACAGCAAGAATTCAACATGCCTTATGTTGACATTACGCCGATCGGCATTGTGGAAACAGCACGTTGTATTCGCAAAATTCAGCAAGTGCTCAATGCTCAAGGTGCAAATGTTGACTATGAACCCTTCATTGATCAGCAAACGCGATTTGTGTCTCAAGCGGCTTGGTTTTCTCGATCGATTGACTGCCAAAATCTCACAGGCAAAAAAGCAGTTGTTTTCGGAGATAACACTCATGCAGCAGCATTGACAAAGATTTTGGCACGCGAGATGGGCATTCATGTATTGCTGGCAGGAACGTATTGCAAATACGATGAGGCATGGTTTAGAGAACAAGTGAGCGAATACTGTGATGATGTCTTAGTCAGCGATGATAATGGACAAATTGCAGATGCGATCGCGCGGCTCGAACCTGCTGCAATTTTTGGCACTCAAATGGAACGCCATGTTGGAAAACGGCTCGATATTCCGTGTGGTGTGATTGCGGCTCCGATTCACATTCAAAACTTCCCAGTGGGCTACAAGCCATTTGTTGGCTACGAAGGAAGCAATCAGATTGTAGATTTGATCTACAACTCGTTTACTTTGGGCATGGAAGATCATCTGCTGGAGATCTTTGGCGGTCACGATACAAAAGAAGTGATTACCAAATCTGTTTCAGCCGACTCTGATTTGAACTGGAGTAAAGACGGACTGGCAGAACTGAACCGTATTCCGGGCTTTGTGCGTGGTAAGGTGAAGCGGAACACTGAGAAATTTGCCCGCGATCGCAATATTACTCAAATCACTGCCGAAGTTCTTTACGCTGCGAAAGAAGCGGTGGGGGCTTAGTTCATCATTCAGTCGTCGCGAAGTTGAACACTAGCGGCGACTGATGGAACTATGCGATCGTGTTTTAGATGATGTTTGAACAGTACCGTTCATTGCAGTTCACCCGCCCCAGAAAAGTAATCGTTCATCGCATTCACCCGCCCCGGAATGGAATTCGGGGCTAGTTGAACGAAGTCCACTCAAGGGACTAACAGCCAATTAGAATCAAGTCTTCAGTCCTTTTAAGGACTTCGCACCGTTAGCCCTAGACTTCCAGTCCGGGGCGAGATAGAACGGAGCAAGAAAACTAGCACTCTCGCAAGCGAATCTGCGCAATTCTCTACTCGCTTCGATTACACTGGATCTCTGTCTTTCACAAGCGCTGTCCATGTCTGTTTTCGCTGAGTTAATCGGGCAATCTCAAGCTGTCGAATTGCTAGAAAGTGCGATCGCGCAAGATCGTCTCGCTCCGGCTTATCTATTTGTGGGTTCTCCGGGCATTGGGAAAAGTCTAGCTGCTGAATGTTTTCTCGAAACCTTACTCGCATCGTCTCGATCGCGGATTCTCAACCGTAATCATCCTGATTTGCTTTGGGTTGAACCGACTTATCTCCATCAAGGTAAAAGACTAAGTGCTGCCGAAGCTGAGGCTGCTGGAGTCAAGCGCAAAACTCCCCCGATGATTCGCTTAGAACAGATTCGAGAGGTCAGCCAATTTCTCAGTCGTCCGCCATTAGAAGCGGTTCGATCGACCGTTGTAATTGAGCAAGCTGAAACCATGCCCGAAGCGGCGGCAAATGCTCTACTCAAAACCTTAGAAGAACCCGGACGAGCAACCATTATTCTCCTCGCGCCCAGTCTTGAGTCAGTTCTCCCAACGATTGTTTCTCGCTGTCAACGCATTCCTTTCTCCCGACTCGATGCGACTTCAATGGCAGAAGTCTTGAGTAAAACTGGACATGAAGCGATTCTGGCACAGCCGCAGTTACTAGCACTAGCACAAGGCAGTCCTGGAGCCGCGATCGCACATCAGCAAAAGCTCGATTCAATTGATCCAGAACTCTTACAGGCTGCAATGACCCTTCCGAGAACATTACGAGAAGCCTTGACCACGGCAAGAGCGATCGCAAAAAACACCGATAGTGAAACACAACTTTGGCTGATTGATTACTTGCAGCAAGGCTATTGGGCACAGATGCAACATCAGGAGCGACCTCTGCAACTTTTAGAACAAGCGAAAACAATGTTACTGGCTTACGTTCAGCCGCAGCTTGTCTGGGAAGTGACTTGGATGCAGTTAATCAATTAACCGTGATGATCCCCTGATAAACCAGCGCATATTCTACACGGGCATACGTTAGTCTAGGTAAGGTGTTTTAAAGGTGAGCGCTGATAGCATTCTATTTCGGTGCGGAATCATAATGTGAGCGCAGAGTCTTTCTATCCTTTAAAAACACCCTCTAGGTAAATCTCGATCGGCACTTAGGAAATGACAGAGCAAGTTTATGATGTGGTTGTAGTGGGCGGTGGCGTTGCAGGAGCCGCTTTACTTTATTCCCTGGCAACGTTCACGGATTTGAAACGTGTGGCACTGATTGAAAAATACTCACAGGTCGCGACGGTCAATTCCAAATCAACGAACAATAGTCAAACCATTCATTGCGGCGATATCGAAACGAATTACAGCTTGGAAAAAGCGCTGAAAGTTCGTCGTTCCGCAGATATGCTTGTGCGTTATGCCACCCAACTACCGCCTGCAATTCGCGATCGCGTGATTTACCGCTATCCCAAAATGGTTGTGGGTGTTGGATCTCAAGAGAGTGATCTTGTCCGGCAACGGTACGAGAACTTTAAGCCGCATTTTCAAAACATGCAGCTGCTCGAAAAAGCTCAAATTGCTGAACTTGAACCGAATGTGGTGCAACTCAATGGGCAGGAGCGACCCGAAGAATTAGCCGCGATCGCAATTCAGAATGAGTATACTGCCGTGAACTATGGGGCTTTGGCACAGTCGATGGTGGCGCAAGCACAGGAAGTCTCAGAGAAGACCGTCGATCTAAGATTAGGCAATCCTGTGCAATCGATCGAGCCTGTCGGCGAAAATTATCGTATTACGACCGCAGATGCTACGATTACGGCTCGATTTGTGGTCGTTTCAGCAGGCGGACACAGTTTACTATTTGCACACCGGATGGGCATCGGTTTGGAATATTCTTGTTTACCGATCGCAGGAAACTTTTACTACACGCCGCAAGTGCTCAATGGCAAAGTCTACACGGTGCAGAATGACAAACTGCCTTTTGCTGCCATTCATGGCGATCCAGATGTCACCATGCCTGGAAAGACGCGCTTCGGACCGACAGCACTGCCGTTACCGCTGCTAGAGCGCTACAATTTGCAGACTTTTGTAGATTATTTAGAAGTGCTGCGTCTCGATCGGAGTGTCAGTGGTGTGCTCTGGGATTTATTCAAGGTTCGAGACATTCGCAACTACATTTTCAAAAACTTTGCCTTTGAAATTCCTGTTGTCAATCGTCGTCTGTTTCTCAAGGATGCTCAAAAGATCGTGCCATCATTACGGCTTTCAGATCTTGAGTTTGCGAACGAAGTCGGTGGAATTCGTCCGCAATTGATTGATAAGACCCAAGGTAAATTAATCCTAGGACAAGCAGAGATTGATCCAGGCGGCGGAATCCGGTTTAATGTGACACCTTCACCTGGAGCAACGACCTGCTTAGGCAATGCGGAAACCGATCTCTTACGCATTCAGCAACATCTCGGCTGTACGGTCGATCGCACTTGGTTTAATGCCGATCGCGCTGCCGAAATCGAGGTCTAGACCCCGAAAATTTCATCAAGGCTGCGCGATCGTCGATGGATTCGATGGCTCTGCGCCTTGTGGATTGACAGGCGGACTCATCGTTGGGTTCGTCTGTGGACTCAGCGTCGGACTCGGTGAACTCGCCTCCGGCTGCTGATTGAAATATTGGTACGTCAACTCAGACATTTTGCGAATTGCATCACCCGCGCGATCGTCATTATGAGGACGCTTCACCATTGCAGCCATAAAGTACCGCTTCCCATTTGGCAAATCAATCATGCCCACATCTCCCAACATCATGCCAATATCGCCAGTTTTATGAGCAATCACTGCTCCCTGTCCTAGCCCTTGTGGAATCAATGAATTGTTCACTACTTTCCGCATGATGGTCAGCATTCTTTCATGCGATCGCATTGAGACTAATTTGCCACTATTGACTGCACTGAGGAGTGTTACCATATCGCGCGGACTACTCGTATTCGTGCCTTGCAGGTCTGGTAGAGCATTCTGGATGACGGTATTGGTCAGTCCCCAAGCTTGAAACCGTTGGTTCACTGCCTCTTTTCCACCCAAGAGATCAATGATCATATTCGTCGCAGTATTGTCACTAATATCAATCATCTTCGTTGCAACTTGAATTGCCGGGAACTGCGAACCCGGTTGAGAATCTTGCAAGTCACCAGACTCTGCTGCAATTTGTTCTTTTTTGAGAGTCAGAGGTTGATCTAATCGAACTTTACCTTCATCAACTGCCTGAAAAAAAGCAACTAAAATCGGAAACTTAATCGTACTAGCAGCAGGGATCGCATTCGAGCCATTGATATCAAAGTAAGCACCCGTATCTGCATCAACCACCATTAAGCCAGGGGTTAATTGAGTTTGCGGTGCGATCGCGCTTTGAATCTGAGTTTTCAGTCCGCCAATCTCTTGAGCAAGTTCTAGCTGCAATGTCGGCGTGCTGGGAGCAGCAGGCGGGGATTGTTCAGTTTTAGGAGCTTCTGCTGTCGTGCGACTGGCTGGATCAAAAATCGATAAACTCGTTCCTGCAATCACCCCAATTCCAATGCCTAAAATCAGCAATCGAGTGCCGTAGAGAAAGGCTAGTGCAGATGCACTTTTGGGACGGGGCGGGGCGATTGCTTTGCGTGCAGGTTTAGAACGACGCGGCTCAGGCGGTGGAACCACTTCTAAACGGCGACGAGCTTGCTGAGTGCGAGACTTAGGAAACTCCGCTGTTTTTTCCATTGTTTTGTCCGTGCGCCGTGCTCGACGAGTGCGAGGCGGTTCAGGTTCAGAACTGCGGCGGGGTTCAACCGGACGACGGCGCGATCGTGGCGCTTGTGCAATACGAGAACGCACACCAATCTCAGAGCGGTTTGAATTTGATCCTGACTCGTCAGTTCCGTCCCACATTGAAAATTCTCTCCGTTGATCAAGCGTCAAGTTTTTCGCAAAATGCACGCTATCCGTCTTCGTTTTTGAATCCGAGATTTGCGTTGTTTCACCTTACATGTCTTAGGGATTTTACATTGACTTCGTGAAACTGATCCGATCCAATTGTCTAATCTTCAGAAGTTTTTGTTTGTATCGCCCATTCCACTTGCCGCAAAATCCCGCGCAGCAAGGAAACTTCCGCTTCTGAAAGTTCAGCCCGATTAAACAGATGGCGAAATTTTTCCATTCGACTTGCTGCGGTATGCGGTTGCAAATATCCAATTTTCAATAAAACCGATTCAAGATGTTGATAATAGCGATCGAGTGCATCTAACGAACACAAATCGGTGAATGTCTCCGAAGTTACTGGCATTTGAAAAAGCTCATAACAACAAATTGCGACAGCCTGAGCTAAATTCAAAGATTGATACTGATCGCTCGTCGGAATATACACAAACCGCTGAGCATATTTAAGCTCATCATTACTTAAGCCCCGATCTTCAGACCCAAAAAGGATCGCTGTATTTAATCCCGGCTCCAACAACCAAGGCAATGCCTGACGAGGATGTTCCAATGTCGTGTCCAGCCGCGATCGCACCGCAGTCGCTACTGCCCGATGACATCCCACCAATGCCTCCGGAATCGACTCCACAATTTTTGCAGCTTCTAAAACGTCGATCGCGCGCATTGCCATTTTCCGAGCATCATCCGATTGCAAATCGCATTTGGGATTTACCAAAACCAACTGATGCAACCCCATATTTTTCATCACCCGCGCGATCGACCCCACGTTTAACGCACCCGCAGGCTCGACTAAGACAATCCGAACTTGAGAAACTTCCGGCATGATCAAATCGTAAAAAGTAAGCTAGAGAGAAGCAAACCTCATCTTATCCCGCCTACCGTCATGCCCCGCCATCGCGCCAAATCCGATCTTCCCACCAAAATCTGTCCCGTCTGCGGTCTGTCTTTCACTTGGCGGAAAAAATGGGCAGATTGCTGGGACGAGGTGAAATACTGTTCCGATCGCTGTCGAAACCGCAAAAATCAGCGTGCCTCTGAGTAACGGAGAACCCTGGCATGATAAGCTTTTGTGCTATCTAATCCCAATTACGAGGATGCTTAGCATGTCTGTCGATCGCGTTCAGCCCAAGTTGATCATTCATGGTGGAGCCGGAAGTTCGCTCAAAGGTAAAGGGGGAGCCGAGGCGGTTCGGCGATCGCTGCACAAAGTTGTTGAAGAAGTCTATGCCCTTCTCCTTGCAGGTGCGACCGCAACCGAAGCGGTTGTCACCGGATGCCAACTTTTAGAGGATGATCCCCGGTTTAACGCTGGAACTGGCTCGGTCTTGCAATCCGATGGTCAAATTCGCATGAGTGCTGCCTTAATGGATGGCGCACGGCAAAGATTTAGCGGAGTGATTAACACCTCACGGGTCAAAAACCCGATCGAACTTGCCTTATTTCTGCAAACGTCTGACGATCGCGTTTTATCAGATATGGGTTCAGCCGAATTGCTGCGAGAATTGCAACTTCCTCTCTATGATCCCCTCACCGAATTGCGCTTACAAGAGTGGATTCAAGAGCGCGAAGGCAACTTTAACCGCGCCATGGCAGGCGTTGTCGCTGAAAAAGAATTGATCTCGGAATCGGCTGGACGAGGCACAATTGGCGTTGTGGCATTGGATCATCATGGACGACTTGCTGCTGGCACCTCGACAGGCGGAAAAGGCTTTGAGCGGATTGGACGCGTCAGCGATTCTGCAATGCCTGCGGGAAATTACGCAACTTCAGAGGCAGCGATTAGCTGTACTGGCATCGGCGAGGACATTATCGATGAATGTTTAGCCGCAAAAATCGTCATTCGTGTGACAGATGGACATTCGTTATACAACTCGTTTGAAAAATCTTTCAAAGAAGCCGAGAAAAACCGCCGCGATTTTGGCGCAATCGGACTGACTGCAACCGGAGAGATCGGCTGGGGGAAAACCAGCGAGGTACTTTTAGCGGCGTATCATACTGGCGATCGCATCGGTGACACGCTAGAACTGCCAGACGGAATGGAAGTCGGAACTGTGTGACAGTTAAAATTCCGTACACTGACTAGAAATTACTGAGAAACCTATGCGTATCTACGGATGTGCTGAGGAAAATGCGTAGGTATGCTTTTACGTAGAGATAGGCAAGTCTACCGAAGTAAGGTCGTCTATGTTTAGGGGGTCTCACCCCTCAGCCCTCAAGTGTGAGACTTTCCCTAAGATCCTGATATCAGGGCAATTCCGATATCTATCTGCAATCTCTCACTCCCCCTGAGAGATTTGCCCCTTCCGTAATTTCCGCATCAGTCACCCTTCCCCAAGCGTTGTGTTATGGCACTGGCACAGGTTTATCAACTCAAAATCGAGGTCGCTCAAGCGTTTTATCAGCTTGGTGTCACTTATCATGCGATCGGTAATGCCCCAAAAACTTGTGAAACCCTTCGTCAAGCCGAGCGCTTGTTGAGCGAAGTCGAAGCGGTTCAGAAAATTGAGCAAGTGTTTCGCCATCCTTAAGCACGGTTGCAGCAAAAATTAATGTTTGAAGTGTGCCTTTCGTCGGTAGCATCAAGATTCCCTTATTAGTTGTAATCTCTGATGAATCCTGCGCTAAGCCAACTCGGAACCGATATGTCGCGTCTGTCCGGAGTCCGGGCAATCATGAAGGACATTATTGAGACGTTACGAGCCGGAGCCGGACAGACTTTCATTAATCTCAGTGCTGGCAATCCAGTAATTTTGCCCGAAGTAGAACAACTTTGGCGAGATTGCACGACAGAACTCCTTGCTAGTTCCGAATACAGTGAGGTTGTTTGTCGGTATGGTGCAAGTCAAGGGTATCAACCGTTAATTGATGCGATCGTTCAAGATTTTAATCAACGATATGGCTTAAATTTGAGCGATCGACACATCTTGATCACGCCCGGCAGCCAAAGCCTTTACTTCTATGCAGCTAATGCATTTGGGGGTTACACCGCGAGCGGAGAACTGAGAAAGATTGTTCTTCCTCTGAGTCCAGACTATACCGGATATGGCGGGGTCACACTGACTCCAGAAGCGCTGATTGCCTATCGGCCTGAATTAGAAATCGATCAAGAAAACCATCGCTTCAAGTACCGTCCAAATTTCAATCAGTTACAAATCGATGAACAAACTGGATGTGTCATTTTTTCTCGTCCATGTAATCCCACGGGAAATGTTCTCAGTGACGATGAAGTGAATAAAATCGCAACACTTGCAGCAACATACGATGTCCCAGTGTTGATTGATTCTGCTTACGCTCCACCTTATCCAGCCTTAAACTTTACAGACATGACTCCGCGTTTTGGAGGGAATGTTGTTCACTGTATGAGTTTATCGAAAGCAGGATTGCCTGGAGAACGGATTGGAATTGCCATTGGCGAACCTGAAATTATTCACACCCTCGAATGTTTTCAAACGAATCTCTGCATTCATTCCCCGCGATATGGACAAGCGATCGCAGCGCGCGCGATTCAATCCGGCAGACTTGCTGAAATTTCAACCAATGTGATTCGACCGTTCTACCAACACAAAATTGAAATTGTTGAAGCAACGCTCGATCGTAGTATGCCGCGATCGCTGCCTTGGTATCTTCACCGTGGAGAAGGCGCAATCTTTGCGTGGCTATGGTTGGACGAATTACCGATCACAGATTGGGAATTTTATCAAGCATTGAAACAAGTTGGAGTCATTGTTGTTCCGGGTAGCACTTTCTTCCCAGGCTTACGAGAGGACTGGCAACACAAACAACAATGCTTAAGAATCAGTTTGACTGGAACTGATTTAGAATTACAAACTGCGATGGAACGACTCGCGCAAGTTGCAGAGCAAGTTTATGGAAGATAAAGCATGGGTTATTTAGAAATCGGGAAAATTGTTGCGGCGCAAGGACTAAAAGGCGAACTGCGAGTCTATCCCAACACAGATTTTCCCGAGCGATTTGAAGAACCAGGAGAGCGCTGGCTATTGCGTCCTAACCAAACCGAACCCGAAGTGATCGAACTCGTCTCCGGTCGCTATCTCGATGGCAAAGGTTTATATGTGATTCAAATTAAAGGCATTCGCGATCGTGATGCTGCTGAAGCTCTGCGCGGCTGTCAACTGCTCGTACCTGATAGCGATCGACCAGATCTCGAAGAAGGCGAATTTCATGTCGCAGACCTGCTGGGCTTATCGGTATACGAACAAGCTAGTCAAGAATTAATTGGAACAGTCAGCGATGTGATTCCGGCTGGACATGATTTATTAGAAGTCAAAAAAGTTACGCCGGAAGGCAGAACGATCTTAATCCCATTTGTCGAAGCGATCGTGCCCGTAGTTGACTTAGCGCAACGCCGAATTGAGATTACCCCTCCGCCTGGATTGCTGGATCTCTAGGCTAAATCGCTCTATCGCCATCCGGTTATCTCGGATAAGTAAACGATTATTACTAAAACAAATCTGTTTAATTCCGCATGGTAGCTTAAATAAAGGTTAGCTCCGCTACAAAACTGGATTGTTCAAGACAGAGTAAGGATTAGTGAATTGTGAAGCTAGGGATTAAGTAGTCAGAATTTGGACTGTCACGTTGTCAAGTAATCCCAACATGACAGGCATGATTTGATGGTTATGTAGCAGATTTAGGGCAAGGTGTCGGCAACGCTATGCAATAGCAGAGTCGATATTTGCATGTTCGATCGCTCATTTTTCCGCCGTGTTGATCAGACTGATCCCATCAGAAAAATTTTCAGATATCTGCCTTCCGCTTTCCGAAATGACTTCCTAAGAGGGAGTAGTAATACGTAGACCGTGACTGAAACTATTCACTAGCCCCCGTGGTGAAATCAAACTCAGTCAACCGCATCCTCGCACCCCCTGTTAAAGACTTTATTTATTGAGAGGGCATTCCATGAAAGCATTACTGACTTACCTCCTCGCCCCTGTTAAACAGGTAACCCCCGTGATTGCTGGCTTCTCGCTTGCGGTTGCAGGTTTAATGGCGATGAATGCACCTGCTCAAGCTGCTCCCCGCACTCTGGTTAACACTGCAATGGCGCAGGCAACCACACTGCCGGATGGAGTTTACCTGTATGGGCAATCTGCACAGCCGAATCAACTTGGTCAAGCTTACTTTGTGTTTGAATCTCGGCAAGGCAAATTAGTTGGCGCACTCTACATGCCAAATTCCTCGTTCGATTGTACCTATGGTTCAGTTGAGCCTGAAAAGCTTTCGCTCATGGTGATCGACACATACGATCGCTCTGAGAATCCTTATGTGATTGCAACCGAGCAACCTGAGACAACCGTTGCATCGCGCTTAAATCCGGTTGCATCTCCGGTGAGCCTAGAAGGCTACCACCGCATTCAACAAGTGAGTGCAAACGATCAGCGCATTTTGAATACGTGCAAGCAGAACTATCAAACTCGCGTTTGGAAGTAGATGAAATGCAGGGGTTAAGTGTGGGTGCTGATTGATTTCAAGTTTAAACAGCACCCGCTTTCTCTGAACTCTTGGAAAAATTGGTTAAATTCAGCTGAATCGTCCCAGTTTAGCGCTAAGGTTTAGGCAAATTTTTGCTCTTTAAGCTTTTGGTGACGCTGGTGAAGTATTTTTTTCTATCCGATGGTTGGAGTGTGGGTCGAGTCTGGGAGCTAGGTGGCTTGTGGAATGAGACCGCCTGGAGACGCAAACCTCAAATTGATCGATTGAATATTTGTATTTGGGAAAATGGCGAAAAGCTCTGGCTTTATCGTGTTGAAGATGAAATTTTAATGGTCGAAGTCAAGCCTACTGAAAGTGTCGAGTCAAGCTCGATCGGGCAAGTGGTTTTGAAACGGTTAATTACAGCAGATCAAGCGATCGATCTCATTGGTAGCAATGTGGAATCTTGAATCATCAGTTCATAAGTGGTGGGGGCAGTTTGCCCTCATCATGAGTTCAACAGACCTGTTCTGCTCCGGCGATGATGAGCGAAATCATGCTCCAGGTTAGGAAATTTTGTTGAAATCTGTGTGATAAGTGATCAATTGAGGTTTGCCAATCTGAATTTGATTCGCTTCAAAAGCTTGCCGAACTCGTAATCGAAATTCTCGCCCAACGCTCCATTGTTCCATTGGGGCTGTTTTAATCCAAACGCGCACGAGCATTCCGGTATGCGAGAGATCATCGATTCCTAAGACTTCAGGCAGTTCGGGTATGCGATCGCGCCATTGGGGATCATCATACATTTGCTGTGAAACTTGCTTTAGGACATCAAGCACTCGTTTGGGGTCGTTTTCATAAGCAACTACGATCGAAAAATCAATCCGTGACCAGAGACGGGTGAGATTACAAACATTTGCGATCGTGCTGTTCGGAATTGTAATTAGGTGACCTTCGCTATTTCGCAGTTGAGTTACCCGCAAATTGAGATTTTCTACCAAACCGCTCTGCTGATCAATTTGAATCACATCTCCGACCGCAAATTGATCTTCCACTAAAATCAAGCAACCATTGACGAGATCTTTAATCAGACTTTGAGACCCAAAAGAAATCGCCAAACCAATGACTGCGCCTCCCGCCAAAATTGAACTCGTCGGAACGCTGAATAGATTCAGTGTCCAGATGATTCCAACCATGACTAAAGCAAAAGTAATTAGTCCTTTCAAGGCTTCCGCGATCGTCGTACTTCTCATGACGACCCGTTGAGCTTCTCCTAACGGAAGCAGCGAACTCTGTTTCCAAGAGTGCATCAAGCGATCAATTAAACTTTTGCTGATTCGGATCGCTAAACTGATGCCAAACCAGAGAATTAAGAGTGCGACAGGCGTTGCCCATAAGTAAAAGCCCCACCTCATCAAAACGGGAACGATCGACAGGATATGAGCAATGCCGACATACCACATCAGGATGAATATCCACAGCAGCGCCCATTTGAGAAACTTGTTAAAGTCTAATCGCCGCTTTAGGCTAAATTGATGTTGCAAAGTTGCTAAAAACCGCGATCGTAGATTTGCAATTTCTCTTGCTTCTGTTTCTTCGGGGATCTCTGATTGCTGCGCTTTTTCTTCTTCTACAAGCGCGTCTAATTGTTGCTGATACCGAGTTTCTATTAAGTTTTGCTGATGAGTTAGACCTCGCCGCAGTAACCAAATCACTCCACTCGACACCAGCAATCCCAGTAAGATTTGTGATGCTTGTCCAATGCGTTGCTGTAAGACTTCTGGTGCGGTCATCTGCTTGAACCGAACCATTTCAGCTTGAAGAATTTTTTTCCACTCTTCTGCTAATTCGTCCAGAGGTTTTCCATTGAAGTCAGCATCCGGTTCTGTCACTGTTACTAATCGAATCGGGCGAGTAGATTGACCGTCACTAATCTGAAGGATTAGGTGTTTATTCAAAGTTGAGATCGCTACTGTTGGAGGCTGTTTCGCCTCAATTGTTCGAGATAATACTCGCCACAACCGCTCATTCACCTCACTGGCTCGAATCTCGATCGGTAGTTTATCGTCTGGAACTTTGTCTCGATTCAGAATCGTGGGTGAAGTTACCTCAAATAAGACTTTGCTATCTAAAGGCGATCGAATCGCAGCCGTTTCATATTCCCCATAGCGATTTACCCCATCAGGTAGAGTGAACGAAGAATTGGCAGAATTCGTTGGCAATGGGGGTAGTTGACTCTGAGCGAACGGAGTCCAGCCAAGAACTAAGCTGAAGGTGAAGGCACTGACTAAAACAAAGTGAATCAGAGAAGAACGAAACAGTCTACGCATAGATAGCTCCTACAGATTTACCCCCGCTATGGAACTAAACTACGAATTGCGCTGTAATGCAACCGCTCTCGACTCAATTCGATGGAGATCTGAGACTTGTTACCTTCGGCATTTTGACGAAAGCTAGGGTAACAAGACCATTGCACAGCGATCTAAAATCGGTTTCTGCTGTTCCAATCTCCTGAGTCACAGATTCCCCGGAAACGTTCGATTCCATCAATTGCAATTTGACCACTCCGCCGATCGATAGTAACGCGCGGTTTGTTCAGTCCATTCAGTCTGTATCTTCCCGTAATCTGATCAGAGGTGATTTTGAGGTCATCGAGGTTCCACCATCCATCTTTCCCGCCTGCGTGAATCGGTGGGACAAGCTTTCCGGTCAAATGGATTTTTCCCTTCTGATTGCGAACCTCGACTTGCACCTCAGAATCGAAGTCGGCTGTAGATGCCTCAATGCGATCGCGTCGGACAAATCGGTGGCGGCGATCGCTCCATTCATAACCAGTGCGGCTTTCAACGCTAGGCTTGCGACCTTCGCCGTAGCAGATCAGTGTCAGACCTCGCCGCGCTGAGTCGCTATTTTCATGGGTCGGACTGCCTTGTTCTCGCAGATAGGTGTCGATCGCGGACTGAGCTTCACTGATGTCTCGCGAATTACAGGAGCGACCATTTTGCAGGCGTTTGCCTTGGGGATTAAACAGGACAGTACATCCACTTCTGGGTCTCATCCCAGTGACGCTTAAATTCCCATTATCTAACGTGTCAATCACGGCTTGAGCACTAGCAGAACTTGCCCCAGTAAGAGCGAGTAAGCTGAGGAAGATAGGAGCTAGGATTTTCGAGGATTTCATGGATTATCTTAAAACCAATTGATTTGGACAGTTTGTTGATTTTTTGCAGGAGATTGACTGCTGCGCTATTCTGCGAAGAGGATGAAGTCACTGCGAACCCAGCCAATTGACTTAGATTGAACAAATTGCACCTTGCACCAATTCAGGTCGCTACCAGGAGTATCTTTATTCTGTACGCACTGAAGCACAGTCACCTTGTCGCCTGGAACTCCATAGCTCGGTGAACTGGAGTTGACTGTTGGCTGCGATCGCACATTAATCTGAGCATTCGCACTGCTGGCTTTTAGTGTACTAATGCCTCTTGGAGCCGCGGGTGCAGGTCGGATGGTTGTAGAAGCTGTGCTCCAGTACACATAGACCAAACCGCTAGGCAGTTTGAAAATCTGCCCTTTGTCTCCCAGTCCTGACTGACGATAAACAGCACCACCTCTTTGATCGACAAAGTTACCAGGGCTGCTTCCAGTCGGTGTAAACTCATTGCGGATTCCATCTGCCCATTCGATGGAAATATTGCCCTGCCGTTGAGAGAACTTACAAGACATTGAAACGGTTGCTTTACTTTGTCCATTTGGATAGTATTCGCAACGGGCATTTACAGTATCAGCTTTAGCAGGTACAGCAAAACTAGCGGAAGCGATCGTGGTTAACAGTAAAATTAGGTTTCGTTTCATTGGAATGACACTCCTAAAAATGATGTTTCAAACTGGTCTACATTGCTGAAGCTAAGAATCATGTTACGGACATGCTGAGACTGTTGAACATGGAGAAAATCTGAAGAATGATCAAATCGCTCAAACTGCCTTTGTGAACAAGAATCAATGATTTGTCCTGAGCGATCGAATTGCATTTCGTAGTCTGCTAACAGGCTCTACTTCGTCTATGCGAAGCCCGAACTGTGTTGCTGTGTGTTTCTGCATTGCTAATAGATTCTGGTAAAGTACCATCTTTGATCCGAGCGCTTTTGGAAAGTTCTGATACTTTCGCTTAAAGAACAGTCGTTCGCTCATGACTTTTTTCAACTCTTCTTCTGGAACCACAGTCAATTCTTCAGTAGACAGCTCGGCCGCTTGCAGTCTGTTCTCCAACCGAAACGATCGTCTGATTTGTACCACTAGAATAATGATTAAAACAATGTTGTAGATGTATGCCCCATATCGCATTCCTTCCCATATCGGACTATACATCTGACTTGTGCTGCTAAGGTCTACAGGAATGCCTCGCAAGAAAGCCACAGCATTAGCAATAAGCATCATGCCAACAATAAGCAGACCCAGATCATAGGCGCTGTGCATCACAGCAACGAGCAAATAAAATAGAACAAATCGTTTCCACTTGTGCCATCCACGCTGTGTTGACTCTGCTGCGAACCCGATTCCCATTCCGATAAAAGCCGACCAGATAATGTGAGTGCCTAATCCCCACAATCCGAAGCGCGTCGATTGTTGAACCATAACATCCAACACAGGAGATTTATGGATCAAATCAGCGATATAGGCTCCTATCTCGATAACGTTAAAGCCCATCCCTGCTAGCGCTCCATAAACGATACCGTCTTTTCGAGTCCGGATCAGGTTCGGGATGTAAATTGCTAACAAGAGGACGGGTAAAATTTTTAGCCCCTCCTCGACAAATCCAACGGTTACCCTTGGAAAAGGAGATCGATCGTTAAAGAATGCAGCAGCAGGAGCAGTGATGAACACAACACTGGTGATGGTGAGGAAATGAAAGAAGCGAACGCGCCGCTCTCGATCTAGAAAAGCAAGTAGGAAATAGCCCAAAATCGAGCCTGCGGCAGCATAGGGAACCCAAAGCCAAACGGAAAATGGGTTGTTGGTTGCGTAGAGACCGAAACACGCTAGCACCGATACGACGACCATGATCCCCAATAAGATCGCCTGTCAGCAAGGCGATCGCCAGCGAGAATTGTACAGCAGGTAGTCTTTGACCACCGGATCGATTAGAGTAATCATCCTAGTCATTGAGCAGGTAAAGAATGAGAATCAGGAAAAGATTGAGAACAATCAGCGCGATCGCTTTGAGAACATCAATGTGTGGAATCGGGAGCAATGCAACGATCGAGGCTCCCAGCGCATAGTCTAAGATCAGATCCCGAACTTTGACATTGACCTGAGCAGGATGCTCCATGACGTGCAGAACACTCCTATTATCGAGATGGGAGAACAAACTTAGGCTTCAAATCCTCTCTACATTCCGCTTTGGGAGGACGAACCGGATTATTGACAAAGGCAGCCCCAGCATCTCGCGCACACTGCGAAAATAACAATGCACCATGCCCACCATTCGGAAATTCTAGGTAAGTGCCGTTGGCTAATCCCGCGGTTGCCTCCTTGCCGATTAGGGTTGGGGTTTGGCTATCATAGCGACTCTGTAGCACGAGAGTTGGAATGTTGCTCTTGAGTACGCCAGCGAAGGCAGCAGGTTTGACTGACCAGAACTGACAGATCGCATAAGCTGCCCTGCCTGCATCGACTCGCGCTCGTCCCAATTCAGGCATTTCCATTGCTTTGGACACCGCAGCACTCCGGGCGGGATCATTGCCTGCAATCATATCCTGACAGTCCATTGAGCGAAAGGATCCCTGAGCTATCCCGTGATCTACAGAAGATGTTGAAGTCAGAATCCCTGAAATGATCTCATAAGTGTGACGAATTTCTGCATCGGGCAGCGTTCTCAAAGGCTGAGTTAACGGCTCTCTCATCTGTTTGGGAAAGATTTCGGCGATCGAGGCAATCAAGGTATTGCGATCGCGCGGCTGTCCCTTGAGAAAGCCTACTCCGTAAAAATTGCCTCTAGCAATGGTGCGGTCTGCTTCTGGCAAAGTCTCGATCGCATCTAGGACTTGCTTCACCCACTTTCGAGAAGGTCGTTGTGATTCTGCTAACTGAATTCTTTGAGTCAGTAGCTTTCGAGCCTCTGCCCTTAATTTATCTGATTTAGCGATCAAATTCTGAGGTTCACCAATGGGGATGAGCTTGGTTGCAGGGGTTTTAAAGATGCTGCCTGATACAACCCCGACATATGTTGTCGTGACTCCCTGCTCTAATTCAGAGATGATCAAGGGCACATAGTTACGAATTCGATTGTCTGCATCTGTATTGAGCGAAGTGATCAGATCGGCAAAGGCATCAGGGGTAACACTCTCTGGAATCGGTTTGTCTGACTTAAAATTCTGTTTAGGTATTGGGATCGGCTTTTTATCAAGGGATTTGAGCAGTGCGATCGTGCGGGCTTTGAGGTTTGGATAGGCTCGATCGCACACTGCATCTTTCTGGCAATCCTCAATCAAGTTAAGGGTTACCACTTCAAGGTCAAGCGGATTAGCTTCGTACTTCTTGATATTGGGTGGAATAGTAGAGTCTAGGATCACGCTGCGAACCCGTTGAGGATGATCCCGCATGACGCGCATCGCCAAGTAAGTTCC
Source organism: Leptolyngbya sp. GGD (assembly GCF_026735145.1). Taxonomy (NCBI): domain Bacteria; kingdom Bacillati; phylum Cyanobacteriota; class Cyanophyceae; order Leptolyngbyales; family Leptolyngbyaceae; genus Leptolyngbya; species Leptolyngbya sp. GGD. Next base: position 212,147 of record NZ_JAPQKE010000002.1, on the reverse strand, counting down.
GTAAGAGATCCCATAGAGATTGACTTGATCGTATCCTAGAGCCGAAGCAAGGCTGACGACATCTTTCGCGTTGTTGGAGGTGTTGTACTGAGTGAGATCATTCCCGTGCAGTTCTAGAACATTAGAACAGAGCGCGAACTGTGCCAAAGATTCACCTGTCGGATCAAGCTCGTTTTTGAATTTTGTAGCAAACGTTTCAAACTTCTTTTTCCACGGGCTGCCTGGAACCGTGAGCACCTGTGCAATGATATTGAGGGTTTGGGAACAAGCTAAATCGCCAGAATATTGTGATCCGCGTTGGTCAAACAGAATCACATCGCGGGTCTGACGCTGATGGTTATGAGCCTGAGTAAAGAATGATAGCGCTGAAATATCACTCCCGCCTGGCCCTCCGTGCAAGACGATTAGGGGATCAGGTTGGGGCGTGAGACTTTTACTTCGCAAGAGCGCGTAAGTTAGCTCGATTTGCCGCCCGTTAGGTTTACTGTAGTTTTCGGGAACAGTAACTACACCACAAATAGTGGTTTTTCCTTCGATTTCATCCGGATTGATCGGGGTTGGGCAAGGAATCTGAGTATTGCGAATTGGCTTCACAGTAAGCTGCTGAGTTTGCCCAGAGGCAGCCTGAGCAAGAACCACAATCGGAACTAGGGCGTAGTTCAACAAAAGCGCCTTCAAGAAACGTTTCATCATAGTTTAAACTTCTAGTTTTCGATAATGCGATCGCGAGTTCGTGGGGCATTCAGAACTCGCGATCGACACTAAGATCTACAAGCCGCCTTCATTGACATCCGAGAACTGATAGTTATAAAACTCAGTTCCGGTTACTTCATTGATGATGACGACTCTTGCAGTACCGCGATCGTACATGACTCGCACCCGTCCATCCGATCCCACAAACATATTGCCAGAGGTGCGCTTCAAGATACCAGAGAACTTGAACTCTGCTTCTGTAATGGTTGCTGCTATCTCGTTTGCGTTGCGAGAAGTCATTTGGGTGATTGGAGTTGCAGATTGCATCGTATTCGGATTTGCAGGCTTGGGTTTAGGAGATGCAGTGGGAATCCAATAAACGTAAATTGACTCATTTGCAAGGCGATAGATTTGTCCTTTGTTGCCGAGTCCCGATTGCCGATAAGCAGCGCGACCGTTTTGGTCGAGATAGGTACCAGGCTGATTTCCTCGCGGACGTAGTTCATAGCGTCTGCCGTTCTTAAGTTGAATGCTGACAAAGCCTTGTCGTTGTGAAAAGGTACAAGCGCCGGAAGATTTTGCGCGATCTTCTCCTTTTGGATAAACATCGCAACGAGCATTCACAGTGTCCGCTTTTGCAGTCATTGCAGGACTGAGAGATGCGATCGAGACTGCTACTGCTAGAAGAGAATTTTTAAGCCTCATTTCAAGAAAGCCCCCTAGTTATTATTGGAATGTGGAGAGCAAGAAATCGTACATTAATTGCGCTTAGTAGCGCCTGATTTTAGAAGAATAAATCGGAGCTTAATTGATTGCTGAACTGGCTGTACGCGCGAGGTTATTGCAACTACTAAGCGAATTAAACTAAAAGCATCATAAGCCAAGAAATGTTCAGAAGATAGAGTGTCAACTCTCTTATGTAGGATTTATAACTTCCCTAAATTAGAGGAGGCGAGTTTTTCTGCTTCAGATAACAATATCCCTTTACTATTTAAATCAAATCAGTCAGAAAATACTGAGATTAACCGACAATTAGCCAGAATAAATCAGTTAATTAATTCTAAAGAAAATCTTGAATTTCTAATTGAAGTTAGCGCGACGATAAGAGACAAACTTCTATCGTAGAAATAGACTGAATCTATCAGTTAAGTCAGTTAAGTTATAAATACCAATCTAGTTTTAACCGACTGTCCATGCTAGTCTTGAGCATAGAAAATTAATCGACGATCGCACCTCGATTCTTTCCCTTCCTAGCTGCCCATGACCTCGACCCCCAACCCTAAATCGAGCACGAAGCGAAAGCGTGGAATCTCTCTCAGTCCAAGTGGTTTGCGACGATTGAATCAGGCGATTCAGATTGTAGAAGCCTCAGAGAATGCTGGAAAGCGATTCACAGTCGAAGAGTTAAGCAAGCGAACTGGAATTTCGACTAGTACTTTGAGCCGTTTGTGGGCATCTAAATCTGGCATCGATCGCAGAATTCTACATTTACTATTTAACGCATTTAAGCTGGATCTCCTCGATGGCGATCTACAAATCGATTCGGATGAGGTTGAAGCAAAAGAGATTCAATCTTGGGCTAGTACTGCTTCGACGATCGTGCAGATCCCCTATCCAAGTGGTTCGCTTCCAGTTGATTCACCGCGCTATGTGAGTCGTCCGGAGGTAGACGATCGCGCCTTGCATGAAATCGTACAGCCGAGTTGTGTGCTTCGCATCAAAGCTCCTAGTGGTTTTGGCAAAACTTCGCTGCTCTTGCGGCTCTTACATCACTGCAATCAACTTGGATACGCAACGGTTTCGATCAATCTTCAGCAGGCAGATACAGAAGCGCTTGCAGATTCTCACGCCTTTTTTCGCTGGTTTCGTGCAGTGCTAGCGCTCAAGCTAAAGTTGGATTCTAGTCAGGATCAATACTGGGATGAGCTACTTGGAAGTAAGCTCAGCACAACCCTGTATCTGCGAGAGACAGTTCTACCGCAGTTACACCGTCCACTGGTTCTGATTATTAATGAAGTTGAGCAGGTCTTTGAATACGCTGATACTGCGAGAAACTTTCTGCCTTTACTACGATCGTGGCACGAAGAAGCCCAGCACGATGAAGTCTGGCAACAACTTCGGCTCGTCGTTGCCTATTCAACCGATGCTTACCTACCGTTAGACATCAATCAATCCCCATTCAATGTTGGGCTACCTTTAACGCTGCCAGAGTTTAACCAAGAACAAGTGCAAACTCTGGCTCAGCTTTATTCGGTCAGTTGGAGTGAGCAAGATTGCGATCGTATCCTGGCACTCAGCGGCGGCAACCCTGCTTTAGTCAGTCTTGCTCTCTATCATCTGAATCAGGGCATGACATTCGACGAATTACTACAATCTGCTTGTACTTTAAAGGGAATTTATCGAAATCATCTTCAGCGCCTGCTTGCTCAAGTGAATGGAAATGCACAGTGGACAGAACGCCTTGCTCCCCTGGTACAAGGAACAGATGCAATCCATCTTGATCCAATCTTTGCCTACAAACTAGAGGGAATTGGACTGATTCAGCCTACATCGGGTGGATGGAAACTGAGTTGTGAACTCTATCGAACTGCGTTTCAAACTTATTTACTGAATTAATCCCTGCATGACAAACTCATTTCACTATAAAGTGGGTGGTAGCCTTCAGGCAGATGCTCCGACCTATGTTGTTCGACAAGCTGATCTTGAACTCTATCGGGCACTGCAAGCAGGGGAATTTTGCTATGTATTCAATGCGCGGCAGATGGGAAAATCATCGCTGCTCGTGCGCGTTAAACAACAACTTCAACAAGCTGGAGCAGAGTGCGCTTATCTAGATATGAGTCGATTAGGCAGCGATCGACTGACTCCGAAGCAATGGTATTACGGCATTATTGTAAGTCTGCTCCAGAGCTTTCAGCGATTGAATCAAGTCAACTATCGAGAATGGTTTGCGGCTCATGCCGATTTACCGCTCATTCAATGCTTAACTGCTTTTATTGAAGAGATTCTATTTGCAGAGTTTGCAACTGCACCGATTTATATCTTTATTGACGAGATTGATAGCTTACTTAGCTTAGAGTTTCCGGTCGATGATTTCTTTGCCTGGATTCGCTCTTGCTACAATCAGCGATCGCATGATGTTCGATATCAGCGCTTTAATATTGCTCTGTTTGGGGTAGCGACTCCTGCGGATCTGATCGCCGACAAGCAGCGCACGCCTTTCAATATCGGTCGCGCAATTCAACTGGATGGATTTACTTCAGAAGAAGCAATCCCACTGGCAACGGGACTGCAATCTGCGATCGATCATCCGATCTCGGTTCTGCAAGCGATTCTGCACTGGACAAAAGGACAACCCTTTCTCACGCAAAAGCTCTGTCAACGAGTCATTGATACGATCGAGCAAGCAACTTCGCTTCAGATTCCCCCCGGTATGGAATCCTTTTGGGTCGATGAATTAGTCAAAGCCCATCTTCTAGACAATTGGGAAGCCCATGACGAACCTGTACATTTGAGAACGATTCGAGATCGACTATTCTGGAATGAGAATCGCACTGGACGACTATTAGGCATCTATCAACAACTTTTACAAGGCGAGGCAATTCTCCTAGATGATAGTCGAGAGCAGATCGAACTATTACTCTCAGGCTTGGTTGTTCGGCAAGGGAATTTACTGGCGATCAAAAATCCAATCTATCAGCAAGTTTTTGACCTGAAATGGGTCAATCAACAATTCAGTACCCTACGCCCCTATGCCAATGCGATTAACGGCTGGATTGCTTCTGCTCGAACTGATTCGACCTATCTTTTACAAGGGCGAATGTTGCTCGACGTACAGCAGTGGGCACACAACAAAAGTCTCAGTGATTTGGACTATCAGTTTATCGCTGCAAGCCAAGATGCAGAACGGCAGCGCATTCAGCAAGAGCTAGAAACTCAGCGAGAAAGCGAACGATTTTTTCGGCAACTTGCAGAAGCGGTTCCTCAAATTGTGTGGATTGTGGAACCTGATGGCACCTTGTCTTACACGAATCAGCAAGGAAGTATTTTCTCTGGGCGCTTGTTTTCTGAAGTCGCAGATTGGAAGCGATTGGATGTTATTCATCCCGACGATCGAGAGCAGAGTCTTACAGCTTGGACGCATTCTCTTGCAACCGGGGAACCTTACGAAATCCAACTGAGAATACAAGATGCGACTGGAAACTATCGTTGGTTTCTGAATCGAGCGATTCCGATTCGAGATAGCAATGGGCAGGTTGTAAAATGGTTCGGAACCAGCACAGACTTGGATACGCTCAAACGAGAAGAAGAAGTTCGACGCTTGCAAGAAGTGGAAAAACGACTTCATCAAGAGCAACGCGCGGGTCGTCTGCAAAAATGGCTGCTCGGAACAATTAGCATCGCCTTTGTGATTGCGAGTGGACTCGGACTCTATGCCTTTGCCCAAAAACACGAAGCGACTCTGCGCGAAATCGAAGCGATCGCAAATCTTTCAGAAGCTCAATTTGCCTCTGGCGATCGCTTAGATGCCCTGATCACTGCTATCAGAGCACATACTCAACTGAATCAGTTACAGAATGCCCCTGTTGAGCTTACTGCTCAAGTTGATCGAGAGCTTCGCCGCTCTGCTTTTCAAGCAGTTGAGCGTAACCGATTTGCTCCGGATAAAGGCAGAGTTCGAGGTGTTGCAGTCAGTCCCGATGGGCAAGGCGTTGCCACAACCCACGATCGACCATCTATTATTTTGTGGAAAGCTGACGGCACTCAACTCGCCACCATTCCAGAGAAGGCTCAAAAAGTCCTGTTTAGCCGAGATGGACAAGTTCTAATTACGGGACTAGATGACGGAACAGTGCGATTGTGGAGCAGTCAAGACGGTAAGCCGATTGCAGTTTTTAAGGGAAGCGACAAGCTCATAATGTCGATCGACATCAGCCCGGATGGACAACAGATTGCCGCAGCAACGGGTAATCTCATCAAAATCTGGAGCTTCGATGGCAAGCTGATTCGTACTTTAACTGGACATCAAGCAACTGTGTGGGAAGTAAAATTTAGCCCCGACGGGAAATCGATCGCGAGCGCGGGTGCAGATAACACTGTGATTGTTTGGAACTCAGAGGGCAGCAAAATTCGCACATTAAAAAATCCAGTTGTCTCGAATGAAGGCGAAAACCGTCTCGTGGGTCTAGCTTTTAGCCCGGATAGTAAACTGCTTGTTGCAGGCGATTGGTACGGCAATATTCTCTGGTGGAACAACGAAGGTAAGCTGATCAATACTACTTCTGAGCATCGTAATGCAGTGGATAGTCTAGTCTTCAGTCCCGATGGACGAATGCTAGCGTCTGGCAGTTGGGACAGTATGATCAAGTTATGGGATATGAATGGAACGCTACTGAGAACTTTACCTGGGCATCCTAGCGGTACTTTGTCGATCGCATTCAGTCCCGATGGACAACAGCTTTTCTCTGGCGGTGAAGATGATCTGATTCGAGTCTGGCAACTCTCGTCTGATTTTGTCACTATCTTGCGCGGACATCGCGCCTCAGTCTGGAGCGTCAAATTCAGCCCCGATGGACAAACTATCATTTCCTCTGGATCGGATGGCACGATCAAGCGTTGGACCCAAAGCGGTCAACTGTTGCAGCGTCTCCCTTCAGAACATGGGGAGGTTTGGGCAGTTGATTTCAGTCCAAATGGACAAACGATCATTGCGGGAAGCGATGATGGTACGCTGACGTTTTGGAGCAAAGAGGGCAAACTTCTCCGCACAGTCAAGGCTCACACAGCCGCAACATTTGGTCTGACGTTTAATCCGACTGGCGAAGAAATTGCTGCTGTAGGTTGGGACGGAACCATCAAACTCTGGAACCGCGATGGCAACTTGATTCAAGCTTTAGAAAAAAGTCGAGAGTTGTCTGATAAACTCACCGATCGCATTAACGCTGTCGCTTTTAGCTCAAATAACCAATGGCTTGCAACCGTTGGTCGAGACGAATTCATCCGGCTCTGGCAGCGCAACGCTAACGGGCAATTTACTCCCCGCCCTCAACTCAAATTTAACGGACAGCAAGGCAATCTTTGGGATGTCGCCTTTAGTCCCGATGCTCAAATCCTAGCAACAGCCGGCGAAGACAGTACGATTAAACTCTGGTCATCGAATGGAAGCTTAATTCGCACCTTGAAAGGACATCACGATCGCGTCAATTCAATCACCTTTATTCCACCGAACGCTGGACTGCCTGCTGAATGGGGAACAGTTATCGCTTCTGCAAGTTGGGACAAAACCATCAAACTCTGGAAACTGGATGGAACACTACTCACCACACTCGAAGGACATGAAGACAGAGCCTTAGATGTGACGTTTTATCCAGCAACCCCAACGAGCAGTGCATTCCTCGCTTCTGCTGGACTTGATCGAGCAGTGATTTTATGGCGGCTTGATCGAGTGCTCAAGACCGATCAGATCTTGAACGCGAGTTGCATCCGAGTGCGCGACTATTTGCGGAGTCAGTCAGAGTTGAACGATCGACAATCTCTGTGTCAAAATTAAATTGTTTGACTACAGATGAATGATGAATTTGGATAATCGTCGATAACTATCTATGCAGGCAGTTGGATCAGGAATTCAGTTCCCGCCCCCAAACTGGAGTTGACTAAAATCTGACCTCCATGTTTTTCCTCCACAATTTGACGGGCGATCGCTAACCCCAAGCCGGTTCCTTTTCCAACACCTTTTGTGGTGAATAAATGGTCAAAGATTCTTTCTTTCACCACTTCGCTCATACCCTTGCCATTATCCCGAATCCGAATTTCGACGTGATTGCCTACGATGGCGGTCTGAATCTCAATACGTTGCGGGTTGGCTTCTAATTCAGCATAAGAGAAGCCTTGTGCCATTTCATCAAACATATCGATCGCGTTTGCCAAGATATTCATGAACACTTGATTCAATTGTCCAGGAAAGCACTCAACAGCCGGTAATGTTCCATACTCTTGAATAACTTGAATCGCTGGGCGAGCATCATTTGCTTTGAGGCGATATTTCAAGATGAGCAACGTGCTGTCGATGCCTTCATGCAGGTCAGCACAGACTTTATGCTCGGTATCGGCGCGCGAGAACGTGCGAAGACTATTACTAATTGACTTAATGCGATCGACGGCACCTCTCATTGAGTTCAGTACCTTCGGCAAGTCCTCGTAGATAAACTTCAAATCAATGTCTTCCGCATTGTCTTGAATGGGTGCAGCTGGGTCGGAATAATGTTGTTGATACAGTGCTAGGTGTCCGAAGACATCTTGCACATAATCGCTGGCATTTCTGATACTGCCATTGAGAAAGCCGATCGGGTTGTTGATTTCGTGAGCGACTCCAGCGACTAGGTTGCCTAAGGATGCCATTTTTTCGCTTTGCACCATTTGGAGTTGAGCATTTTGCAATTTGGCTAAGGCTTGTTCAAGTTCCTGAGATTTTTGCAAAACCGCATTTTCAGCCCGTTTGCGATCGCTAATATCTCGCGCCATTGTCGAGAAGTACTCAACTTCCCCATGACTCGATTTGTGGGCAAGCACCACTTGAGAAATCGGAATCTCCTGTCCAGTTTTATCGAGTACGGCTGTTTCACCGATCCACATCCCCGAGCGGACAGCTTCAGGCAAGGCTTGATTCGCAATGATCTCGATTGCCCAAGCAGGGTGGTGATCAGCAATATTCGTTTCTGTTCGATCGAGATGCAACAGATTGCGCCAAGCCCGGTTCACGTAAAGAATTCGTCCTTCCGGATCAGCGGTGCCAATAAAGTCTGAGGTACTCTCTAAAATGGCGAGTAACCTTGCTTGCTCTGCTTCAACCTTTTTGCGATCGCTAATGTCAATCACAATGCCATCCCAAACGACTTCGCCATCCTCCCGACGCTCGGGTTGAGAAATCGCTTGTACCCACTTCATGGCGCCAGTCGGTGTTATGATGCGCCACTCATGCCGAAATGGTGTGAGATTCTGAGCAGACGCTAGTACAGCTTGAAAAACTCCTTCTTGATCGTCGGGGTGTTCAAACTCTCGCAGGCTATACTTCCCACTCATCAGATCTTCTGCTGCGACCTCATACAGAGTTTGGCAGCCTGAACTTACATAAGGTATCGATGATGTGCCATCAGGCTGAATCCGAATCTGATAGATTAACCCTGGAATATTATCTGCAAGCTTCTGGAAGCGGGTTTCACTGACTTTTAACTGTTCTAAAGACTGTTCTAGCTGTTGTCCGTAGACTTGAGATGCTTGGTAAAGACGCGCATTCTCTAAAGAAATTGCTGCCTGAGTACAGAGAAAATTGAGCAGGAGCAAGCGATCGCGCGTAAACACGCCACTCGTGGAGCGATTTTCTAGGTAGACCATGCTGATCAAATTTCCCCGATTCAGGATGGGCACGCAGAGGACACTTTTTGGCTGATGTTTGCTCAAATATTCATCAATTACGGGTAACTCTGTGTCGCAATTGTCAATCAGCACCATATCTTGGGTGCGTTTGACATACTGAATCAGTTTAATCGGCAGATGAGCATGATCCGCTAAGGGTTCTGTACGAAGTGCTGTCGCGTCAGCTGTGGCGATCGCTTTTACAATCCAGTCTCCCGCTTGATCGGGTAAGAGTACTGCACAGAGATCGCTGCCTGAGTATTGCAGAATCACTTGCGTCAGTTGATGAAGTAAGTCATCGAGTTGAATAGTTCCTGACAGGCTTTGGGATGTCCTGAGGATCGCGTTAAAGTCTAGCGTGAGATTAACGCTCATCTCAGAAGAATGATTTGAACTAGTAGCGGGATGGATCGAAAGTGGTAAAGCAATTGGGGCAAGAGTTTCGAGCACATTGAAAACTGGACTCACGGGCTGGAGAATTGGATGAAGTAAATCTGGATATCGGGTTTCCAGATCAGCTGTTTTGGCTTTGGCTCCCCAACGGCTGTAGCAGTAGTATGCTTGCTGTATGTAACTTGCAGCAATTTTGGCTTTGCCCCAGTGGAGGTAAAATTTTGCTGCCAGTTCGTTGGAAAGCGCTTCATCTTGAATAAAACGATTTTCCTTGGCAATGGCGATCGCGCGATCGTAAGCTTCGATCGCATTCGTTTTATCGCCGAGAACTCGACATCGTTCTGCTTCCACCAGTTCCCAACGATGTTGATGGTTCATTGGGGCTAAGGTTGCCCAATGGTGCAATTGGTCTTGATGCTCTTGCACTTTGAGGAGTATTGTTTGACGCTCTTCGTCTGCAACTTCTGAAACTTGAGCCAGTTGAATGAGTGCCTCAAACCAGGAGTAGAGCGGAACCATAAACGTTCCTAATCCGCCATCAAGGTATTGGGCAGTTTGGGCAGAGGTTTCGATAGCCTCCCGATTTTTCTCAAAGAGATAGTAAAGAATCGTTTGGTTAATGTGCCAGATAAACAACGCAGCGCGATGATTCATCGCTTTTAGCTGAGGCAAACATTGGTCGTGGTGAAAAATCTCGCCAGTGAGCCGATAAGGAACTGCGGTCTGTCCTAGTAAATTCAGAACAGTTTGTTGATAGATCTCTTGGTAGGGTAGGCTGAATGTCTGTTTGTATCGCGCAATCGTTTGACGGTAAGCCTCCAAGGTTGGAGCCAAATCGACTAAGTCCTGCCCTGCATGATAGGCGTAATAACAATAAGCTGTTGCATTCAAGCTCAGGGATTCAATGTCTCCAGTTTCCAGCCCACTCTGGTATGCTTCCTGCAAAGGCGGAAGCATGTTAGATAAATGGGTTTTCCAATGTTTGATGTAAGTATGAACTACATACCAGGAACGACTCTTGAAGGGTTTGGCTTGTAGTTGTTCTAGTAAACTTAGCGCTAACTCTCCAAACTCATACCCGTTATCAATATCACCGATCACACAACTCAGAATCAAACCGTAGTCTGCGTAAGTAAAGATAGAAACCGGGCTGTTCCCAAATTGGATGGATAATTCAACTTGCTTGAAAATTAGTAAGGGCATTAAGTTCGGTGCTGCCATGTAAGCCGCAGACACCAATACCGTCAGGATTTCCATCGTAGCTAATCGATGGGAATCAGTCATTGCGGGCAGTTCGAGTAAACGCTGAGGTGCTTGATCTGCCCAAAGCGATCGCGTTACTCCAAAGGCTTGTCCAATGTCTGCTTGGGTGGGTTGGGCTGGAAATTCGATTCCTAATTCTTTTAAGACCTGTAAACCAACGGCGATTGAATCGAGGAATTGCCCTTGGACTTTGGCTCCCATGATTCGGATTTGCTGTACTTTGATGGTATCGAGTAAAGTTCTAGCATGGTGCAACACGATGCCTGCCCACTGTTCCATCTGCTCAAAATCTGTGTTCAGATAGCTGGCTTCAGCAATTTCTTCATGCAGTGCCAACATTAGTGGATAGTGGCTCTCCCACGCGGCTTCTGGCAAGAGTTCAATTCCTATCCTCAGATAAGCGATCGAGGCTCCATAAGCTGTCGAAGTCTTCGCTTTGCGGCCCGCTGCTACGTTTAACTCCGCCAGTTTTTCCCGTTCTGGCAGATGTGTGATCAAGGGAATGCCCACATTAAGATGATTAGCAATTTCAAAGAGGCGGTCTTCCCGTTCCTGCTGAGAAGAATTCTGGAGTAATAATTGCCCCATTTTTAGATGCGTAGACTGCTGCTGACCAGCAGCAATGAGAGAATAAGCAGCTTGCTGTACTCGATCGTGCAAGAATTTATAAATCACAATAACTTCGTTCTCTTGCGTATCTCGATCCTGCGATTGAAAGAACTTGTAGGTTTCATTGATCGGGAGAATCAATCCTTCTTGTAATGCCTTCCATAACTGACTTGCTGTTTCGATCGAGGATTGTTCTGCAACGATTGCCAAGGTTTTCAAGTCAAATTGGTTGCCAATGCAAGCGGCAAACTTTAACACAGTCTGCGTCTCCACAGGCAGCTTCTGCAACTGCTGCGCCATGAATTCCACGACATCATCAGTAAGTGTTAACTGCCGCATTGATGCTAAATCACATTGCCAGTATCCCAAATTAGCCTGGAATGTAATCCATCCCTCTTCATAAAGAGCTTTGAGAAACTGCGTCGTAAAGAAGGGATTGCCTTGGGTTTTTTGATAAATCAGTTGCGTGAGAGGACGTGCTAGGTCATCAGTGCAACTCAAAGTGTCAGCCACTAACAGATTTACCGTCATTTCTCTCAGAGGAGCAAGGATAATTTTATTGATCGTGGCTTGTGCTTTCTGAATTTCTTCCAAGGTCAGCATTAAGGGATGGGCTGTGAAGACTTCGTTATCGCGATAAGCTCCCAGAATCAGTAAATAGCCAGAACTCGCTTGGCTCATTAACAACTTCACAAAGTTCAGTGAAGCAGAATCTGCCCACTGCAAGTCATCCAGAAACATAACCAGAGGATGCTCTGAGGTGCTAAACACCTGAATAAATTTCTGAAACAGAAGATTAAAACGATTCTGAGCCGCAGTGCCAGAAAGTTCTGGCGCAGGAGGTTGCACACCAAGAATGCGTTCGAGTTCCGGAATCACTTCAATAATGACTTGAGCATTCTCGCCTAAAGCTTTAAGAATCCGGGATTTCCAGGTGTGCAGTTGCTCATCTGATTCTGAGAGCAGTTGTGCCATCAAGTCGCGGAAAGCTTGAACAAAGGCAGAGAAGGGAATGTTGCGATTGAATTGGTCAAATTTGCCTTTGATGAAGTAGCCGCGTTGTCGCACAATCGGCTTATGCACTTCGTTGATGACCGCAGTTTTGCCAATTCCGGAGAATCCCGCGACTAGCATTAATTCGGTCTGTCCCTGCGCAACACGATCGAAGGCATCGAGCAAGTCTTGCACTTCCGCTTCTCGTCCATAGAGCTTTTCGGGAATGGTGAAGCGATCGCTGAGATCGCGAGTGCCAATCTCGAAAGGTATCACTGTGCCGATTTCTTTCAGTTGATGTAGGCAAGTTTCCAAGTCATACTTCAGACCCAAGGCGCTTTGGTAGCGGTCTTCCGCATTTTTTGCCATGAGCTTCAGCACGATTTCCGACACGGTGATCGGGATCTCTGGATTGAGTTCATGGGGTGCACTCGGGACTTTAGCGAGATGACTGTAGACGAGTTCCATCGGGTCATCGGACTGAAATGGAAGCTGCCCGGTCAACAGTTCGTACAAGGTGGCTCCAAAAGTATAGAAGTCACTGCGGTAATCAATGCCCCGATTCATTCGCCCGGTTTGCTCTGGAGACAGGTAAGCGAGCGTTCCTTCTAAACTGTTCGGATTCTGGATTTCTTGGGTTTCCCGAGGAAGGAGTGACGCGATGCTGAAATCGATCAGCTTGACTTGTTTCGAGGTAGGCTGAATCAGAATATTTGCAGGCTTGAGGTCTTTATAAATGACCCGCTGCTGGTGCAAATCGTGCAGAATCTCGGTCAGTTGTATCGCGATCGTCAAGACCTCACACACGGACAGCGCGGACTGACGGGCATAGTCGTGAAGGGACAGCCCGCCAATGTCTTCCATGACTAAAACATAGCTGTTGCCATAGGCTTCAAGGCTATAGGGACGAATCACCCCTGGCAGGTTGAGGGCTTTGGCGATCGTGTATTGATTGCGAAAATGCAACAGATCGTCGAAGGTGGGATACTCCTGCTGTAGGAATTTCAGGACGACAGGACGCTGGCTAGACTCTTCCACCGCGCGATAAACCCGAGTGCGTGATCCAGCATACAACTGCTCCACGATCTCATAGCCAGAAAGGCTTGGAAAAGGCGTTGGATGGGTAGGAGTTGCTGGTGCCATAGGAAGGATGCGGCTCAAAAATCTAGGTTTTTTCTAGATTTCCCCTGACCTTTGGCGCGAGCAACAGGCATAATCTATGGGTTGGGCTGAAGATCACCTTAGTAATTGAGCTATGTCTAGTTTCTGAAAGGCGGCATCGACTCGGGAATGACGACTCCACCTTATTTTTAAGACTGTAAGAGAACTTTGAAGAAAACGGTCATCTCTATTGTTCAGTCTATCAATGAAAGAAATGGACAAAGTTCAGACATCTGAGCTTTGTCCAGCATTGGTGTGACAATAAGCAAGCTGAGCGATTAATTTCGAGGAGGAACTTGAATCCGAGCTGTACCAATTGGGATTTCTGCATTGAGTCCAACTTGTTTAGCTGTGACACTATAGAGTAAAATTTCGCCTTCTTCCATGGTGATATCGGTATCAGAGAAATTAATCTCGATTGTTTTTCCTGAAATTACGGGCTGATTGAACACGACTGCTACTCTTCTATCAACTCTCTCAATTTTTGCAGGAATCATTTTACCTGTTTCATCAGCCACAGTGATGCTCCGAAACTTTGCCATTTGAGGAGGAACGAGAACCATCACATCTTGTAATGACATTCCCAAAACCATCACACGGATCAGATGATTTTCACCTCGAATTTCGGAACTACTGATAAAAGGGGAATTGAAGCTAAAAAACATCTGATTGTTCTGGGATCTCACCAGAGGAGCGGTAGCAGTAGCAGGAAGAAATGTTGCTACTGAAAGTGCGATCGAGGATAGACCAACTAAGACAAAGCGTTTCATAAGCATTGTCCTGGATAAAAAGTGGTTGGATACGATTGAGTTCAGTCGAGTGTTGAATTGCCTAACTAGATAATGCTGTATGAAGCTCTAGAAAACCTGAGAGCGAGATTAAGGTTAGCTGAGAGATAGAGCTTGTAAGGAGGTTACTACGAGCATGAGGAAACTATGTTGTGCTTAAAAGATGAGGACTCACAGTTTAGGGTTTCTCAGCGTGTATAAAGTCATCTCTCATCAACCGTTAAAGCAAGTAGTGGATACTAGGCAAATTGCAGTCGTATATCCTGGTTGACCTAGGGATTAGAAGATTACCGTTTCTCTTAAAGATATGAACTTCTCAAATTTTGACCAACTTCCTACCGCCTTACAGACCGTCGTCACTCAACAAACCTTGACGATAGGTCAGGCGCTCTTTCATAAAGGTGAACCTGCTGACACAGTATTTGTGATTCAGTTTGGACGGATTCGGTTACTGCATTACACCGAAAGTGGGCAGATTGTAAATCACTACCAAGTCAATCCCGGTGAACTTTGTGCAGAGTTGGTACTATTCATTGAGACTTATGCTTGCACTGCGATCGCGGAAGAACTCACTCAGGTTTTAGTTTTTCCGAAACAAGCCTTTCTGAAAGCACTGCAACAAGATTCGGATCTTGCGATCGCGTTTATGGCACAAATGGCGTATCGATTGCACTTGACGAAAACAATGCTAGAAGTCCGTGGAATTCGGTCAGCACGAGAACGGGTCTTGCATTATTTACGGTTTGTGATGCCAACGGATCAAAACTCTGTCCTCTTAAAGCAGCCTTTGAAGAGCATTGCCTATGATTTGGGGATCAGTCCGGAAGTATTATCGCGTACTCTGACTCAATTAGAGATCGAAGAGGTTATTTTACGGGAAAAACGTCGAATTACACTCCTCGAATAAGCTGTAATCAACTTAAAATAATCTAAAGAATAAAGAATGCTGCAAAATTGATTTGAATCAAAGACAGGCAGAAAATTACCGCCTATTCTCGTTAAAACAGACGAAAGAATATTTCCTAAGTGATGAGAGCGCATGATCAACCAGCAGAGGATGCAACACGTCGATCAAAAGCAGAGCATTCTGGATTCTTTGACGACTTTAAGCTATCGTGCTCATGATTTAAGCAGCTATCTGCATGAAATTACCCGTGCAGTCAACCAACTCCTCGATTCTGATTGGACAATCGTGGCGCTCTGCGAAGGCAATACGATTCAGGTGATTGCGAGCAGTCTAGAAATCGAGACTGAGGCTGAAGTTTCGCTACATGGCACGCTCGCGGAAAGAGTTATGTAAAGTGGCGAGCCTTTTCTGATCGAAGATGCTGGGTGTGAAGCACTGCTAGATACCTATTTTTGTTATCTAGGTGTTCCCCTTCGGGGACGGTTCCGGGCGAGATTGTGGGGACAATTTGTTCGTTTAGTCAGCAACACCACCAGTATCGTCAAGATCTCATCGCCTCTGTCGAACTCTTTGCCGAACGAGCAGCAACGGCGATCGATAACTATCGCCTCTATCAACAACAACAGCAGTTTAATGAACTGCTCGAAGCAGAAATGATCAAACGCACGATCGAACTCCGCGCCGCACAAGCAAAATTGATCGAGCAAGAGCGACTCGCCGCGATCGGAGAGTTTGCTGCGATGATTGTGCATGAAATTTGCAATCCACTCACAACCGTTCAGCTTGGATTAAATCATTTTTCAAAGCTTGACTTACCCGCATCGGCTCAAGCGCGATTGTCACTAGCAACCAATGAAGCAGGGCGATTAGCAAATTTACTCGATGAGATTCTACTTTACTCCAAACCTCAAGTGTTGCAGCTCGCTGAAATCGAGATCAATACTTTTGTTCAGGCCTTACTGATGCTGTTGCAATCTATGCCCCAAGCGCAAGAACGGAGGATTGTCTCTGTTCCTTGGGATTCACCAATTTATATCTTGGGTGATGCAGCCAAGCTCAAAAAGTTTTCATTCATCTGATCCGCAATGCTTGTGAAGCGGTTGATCCTGGTTCAACAATTCTATGGACAATGAGCTTGTTGCCAGAGCAGCTTTGTCTCTCAATCCAGAATGGGGGTGATCCGATCGCGCTTGATAGTCTACCAAAATTAACACAGCCGTTTTACTCGACAAAAGCGGAGGGAACTGGATTGGGACTCGCGATCGTCAAACGCATTGTCGAAGCTCATCTCGGAAGTCTGAGTATTACTTCTTCTGAGCCTGAAGGAACAATTGTGCAAGTGCAATTGCCCCTTCAACACCAGTCTTATCAAACCTTAGTCAACCAAGAAGCCGAATAATTTAAGAAGAGATTGTGAAATGTCACCCCAAATTTGCACAGAGCCCTAAGAGTAGTATCCTTGTTCAATAAAGGACAAATGGAACGAACAACAGAAGTAGCAATGTGGTAGAAAGTAGTCACGCTTAAACTGTTTGTGCTTCTGTCCGAATTGAAGGGTCATTTCAGGTCCATCGCACTGAACAAAAGTAAGCTCAGTATGAATTCAAGACTTTGTAGAGGCTCTATAACTTCCTTCATATCAAAGGTAAGCTACTTCGCTTTGATTAAATCTATCTCAACCATAAGTCCTTGCTCTCTCACGGTATCAATGCTGCCTAGAATTATCTGATATATCTCGGGACTTCTACTGAATATTTAACCTAAGCTTTACTAAAATTCTCCTATTATAAAGAGTCTATAAGCACTACTTCTCAGTATTACTGACAGTCGTAAGTCACTGTAAGATTTGAACAGACTGCACTCGGCATCTCCACAGTGCATCTATAGCGACGCTGTTGCAATGAAATTGCAAAACTTAAGATAAATCTCAGTATTGGCTTGTTCATCTTCAACTTAAGGCTTAAATCTAATTCGTCTAAGCCTTTAGCGAATCTACCTGTACACTTTATCTATCTGTGTAGACGATGAGACATCATATAGTTTTAAGTAAGCCATTTGATTTAGAGCAATTCAGCGAAGGCGCAAGACAAGGAATAAATCCACGCCATGTCTTAGCAGACTTAAGCCAGAAACTTGATGCGACGATTCACAAAACCGGAAATCACCCGATCACGTTTCTCGATCGAGTGTTTGCGAAGTTCTTCGGCACGTTACCTGAACAATGGGCAATGGCTCGATCGATAGTGCCCCAACTTAGCAATGAAGATATCGTCTTTTGCAATGGGACTGATGTTGGCTTTCCATTAGCCATGTTGTGTAAGGTTGCAGGCAAGCGCCCGAAGCTCGCGACGCATGTGATGGTTCCCGAAAATAGACGGGTACGTTTGCTTCTGAAGTTGTTTGCGCTAGACACTCATATTGATGCTTTTCAGGTTTACAACCAGAGTCAGGGCGACTTTCTCCAATCGTTTCTCAATCTCAGCAGCGATCGTGTTAGCGTGTTCGCGCTTCACACCGATACGGATTTCTTTTCCCCCGGTGCGACTTCTCCGAGTAAATCCCGTCCTATCATTGCGAGTGCAGGCTTAGAGCAGCGAGATTATGTGACGCTTGCCGAAGCAACCCACGATCTTGATGTGGATGTGAAAATCTGTGCAGCTTCCTGTGCGGCAAAAGCAGCAGGAGCGGGGGGATTTCCGAAAGTCATTCCGGCAAACATGGAAGCGCGATATTATGATTTTGCGGAATTGCGCCAGTTGTACCGCGATGCTGACATTGTGGTGGTTCCCGTCGTGAATCATACCTATTCTGCTGGATCAACGGTTGTCTTAGAGGCAATGGCATGCTGCAAGCCTGTGGTTCTCACCAGTACACCGGGTCGTAACACAGCTTTGAGAGATGAAGGTGTGGTGAGAGGTGTGCCAGTCGGCGATGCAGCGAGTTTAAGAGCAGCGATCGTGTCTTTGCTCAACAATCCCCAAGAAGCTGCGGCTTTAGCACAACGCGGACATGAAAAAGTGCTGCGGGAAAATGCTACGGAAAAACACTTGCAGTCCTTAATCTCCCTATTAACTGCCATGGAGACAGAATCAAGCGGCGATCGCGCTGTCACTGCAGAGGCTTGAGTCGTTCGATTACGGGCGCTTTGTCACTAATGCTGTTGTAGAACTTCTGACTTTGCCAGATTGAGCATACTCAGTCTGGCATTACCATTTCCTGTCTCATGCCCTGGCTACTCCCTGTAACTAGAGCCACTTGAAGGTCAAGTGACATTACAATTCTCCGAATTAACTTAATGGAGCAGTCCCAAAAGTTGCATTAAACTTACGACACCAAATTACAGTGGACTGAAAGCTTTTTAGGTCAACATTGGCTGGAATCGCATAGCTTTGAGCACCATTAAACTTTTGTAAAGGTGCGAGAACGACATATTCTCCCTCTTTCAAGGGATAGGAAGGTGGTTTTGCAGATCTCAGTACATTGTTGGAACGATGTAAAACAACAACTAAATCAGGTCCCAAACTGGAGGTTTTAAACCCTTGATCTAGTTCTAGGAAAGATTTGCCATTCTGAGTAACAATTTGAGCTTTTCCCTGGGTTGGATGTTCTCCAGACTGAAAACTGCCTGATTTTACAATGGTTGATGCTGGAGGTTTCGCTTGAGTTGCTAATTCTGGTTTTGCTGGAGGTTCCGGTTCCGTTGCCTGATTCTTAGCCATCGTTCCAACGCACCCAACAAAGATGAGAGAAGCTAGACTGAGTGAAATCCAATGGTTTACTTTCATGATTAAAGCTTTCTGGATGAATACACCCCTGATTATGATGGTTAGGTTGAGCAGCGAAATGATGAGCGCTTAAACAGTCCAGAACAAAATGCTGATATTTCACAGAGAAAGTTTTCAGGTCATTCTCAGCGAATTCTCATCTTGAGGATTTATGGTGTTAGAGGCAGCAATACTTGAACGATCGTTCCTGTTGTCGCAGAGGATTCGATACTCAATTCACCTTCATGAGCTTCGATGATCCGTTTGACGATCGCGAGTCCTAACCCAGTGCCCGCTGTTTTTGTCGTGAAGAAGGGTTTCGTTAAGTTGGGCAGACTCTCTGTAGGAATCGGTTGACCCTGATTTTGAATGTGAATGCAAGCTTGATGATTTCTAAGCGTATAGAGCTTAACCGTTACCGTCTCTCCGGTATTGCTGGCTTCATAGGCATTGATGATTAAGTTAATGAACACCTGTTTCAGCTTATCTTGATCCGCTAAAACTTGAATGGGTGCGGATGCGATGTCCACCTTTAGGTATTTCTCCGACGCAGCAGGAATGGTCTTGAGAGTATCAAGTGTTTCGGTGATCAATTGATCCAAAGCTAACTGCGATCGCTGTAAAGTTTGCGGTTTAGAATACAGCAAAATTTGGTTCAATAATCGCTGTAAACGGTCGGCTTCATCTAATGCAAGCGCAAGATATTCCTGAAACCGCCCTGTCAAATTCAGCCTTTTGAACGTATTTAGTCCCATTGAAATTGTCGTCAGCGGGTTTCGGACTTCATGCACAATCATCGCAGCTAGCTCACCAATTTCTGCGAGCCGTTCTAAAGCCTTCTCGGCTTGTTTACGATCGCTAATATCACGGGTTACGCCTACAATCAGCGGTTGTCCGTTTGTATCTTGAGTTAATCCGATATTTGCAGTGAGCCACCGCCAGCCACCTTGTTTATGAGGAGCACGATATTCTGTTCCAGATTGTTTCTGTCCGGTTGAAAGCAATTGTTCGATCTCGCCAATACAAGCTTGAATATCATCAGGATGGATGAACGATGTGATCAAGTTTCCTTCCATTTCCGAAGGCTGGAATCCTAACACATCAGCAACATTAGGAGAAACATAGGAAAATACATTGTCCGGCGTGATTGCAAAGATAATATCATTCGCATTCTCAACGATTGCTCGAAACTTTGCTTCTGCTTGTTTGAGTTCTGCTGTGCGCTGCTCAACCCGTTGTTCTAATTCAAGGTTAGCAGTTAATAACTCTGATTGGGCGGCGCGGAGTTCGAGTGTTCGTTTCATGACCTCCGCTTCTAACATTTCATTGAATTGTTGCTGCTGTTGGTAAAGCTGATAGTTATCGATCGCCGTTGCAGCTCGTTCAGCAAACAGTTCTGCTAGCTTCACTTCGTTTTCTGTAAAGCAACGGGGCTGCCGTTGGAAAGAGCAAATTGTCCCAATCACGTCACCGCTTGAGGTTCGTAAAGGCACTCCTAAATAAGCCTGATAGCCTTCTGGTGCCTGACCATAATCCTTACAGGTACTTGCATTCTCGACGACTAACGGAGCGCCCGTTTTTACAACTGTACCAGTCAAGCTACCATGCAGCGAATACACCTGATTTGCTGCTTCCCCTAGCTCGATCGTACTTGCCAGAATCCGCTCGCTATCCCCTTGGCAATAGGTCACAACCGACCAGTCTAACCCAATCAGTTCGCTAACTCCTTGCGCCACTTCATACAAATAGGAGCTGAGTTCGCCCGTTCGATAACTCAGGGAGGATAGAATTGCTAAGGTTCGCTGCTCCGGTCTCGAAGGAATCGTCATCATTGCTTCCGATACTCCTCAAGGAGCGATGTACATTATGATGCAATTAGTTTGATCAAGTCTGCAAGAAATGGGCGTCCTTCAACTTCTGATAAAGTATCCTAAAGTTCTTTTGATGGAGATTGCTGTTCTTTCAGCAAAAATTAACCTTTCTATTAGAACTGCATCATCTATGCAATGTGACTGAATTCAGGGATACAACCAAAATTCCTAGAACTCAGTTTTTTTGAAAAACTCTGAGTTCTCGCATTGTGTAGCCTTTGCCAACGTTAGTGTACGATCGAGGATTGTCCATAACTTGATCATTCAGCAGCAGCAGCAGCATGGCTGCTCGTAATATCCCAGTAGAGAAGTTTTAGCCCTGAAAGGACACTGTTCGATTAGCCTTTCAACTTGGGTGAGACAGCATCGCAATGCTCCGCTTTAACCCGTCCTGATGGAAATGCTGCTTGAATCAATCGCGTAGCGTATAGCCAACTCCCCGAACAGTATGAAGGAGTCTCGGCTCTTGTTCTTCTTCTAATTTCAGACGTAAATAGCGAATGTAAACTTCAATAATATTAGAATCGCCGATGAAGTTATATCCCCAAACATGCTCAAGAATCTGATCACGAGTAAACACCTGACGCGGATGCCGCAAAAGATACTCTAGTAAATCGAATTCCTTTGCAGTAAGAGAAATCGATCGAGTGCCGCGATATACCTCGCGAGTCTTCCGATTCAGGCGTAAGGTATTGAACTGTAAAATCTCTTCATCACCGTCTTGCACTCGACGCAAATGAGCGCGGACTCTTGCGAGCAGTTCCTCAATGCTAAACGGTTTCACCATGTAATCATCGGCTCCTGCATCCAGACCCGCAACGCGATCGCTTACCTCATCGCGTGCCGTTAACAGAATGACTGGAACTTTACTTCCGGTCGATCGCAATCGCCGACAGAGTTCTAAACCAGACAATCCTGGAAGCATCCAATCGAGAATCGCCAGATCGAGCGTCGCCTCGCGAGCAAGCATCAAGCCTGACATGCCATCATGCGCGACACTAACCGTATAGCCCTCACTAACCAGTTCTAGTTCGATAAAACGAGCAAGTTTAACTTCATCCTCAACTAATAGAATATGAGCACTCATGATCGGGTTCCTACTGCTGGAAGTGTTAATGTGAACGTACTGCCTTCACCGGGTTGAGATTCGACAGTAATATTGCCGCCCATCCGTTCTGCTAATGTTTTTGCGATCGTCAATCCTAAGCCAGTCCCACCAGTTGTTCGTGCCCGCGACGGATCAGTTCGGTAAAATGGCTCAAATACAAAGGCTTGTTGTGATGGGGAAATACCGCTTCCGCGATCGCGCACTTGAATAATCGCTGTGTTGCTTTCTTGGTGGAGTGTAATGATGATTGGAATATCTAAATTGGAATGTTTAATTGCATTGCTAATGAGGTGATCTAGAATTTGCATTAAATAGTCGCGATTTGTTTGGACTCGGATTGGCGTTGTGGATAATTTGGTTTCAATATTACAAGACTCAAACTGTTCGGTCATATTGACGACATCGTGAACAAAATCGTTTAAGATAACGACTTCTTCATGAATTGCGATATTAATACTTTCTATACGCGCAAGATCAATCAAGTCTTTTAAGATGAGCGTCATTCGCTCTGCTTCTGTGATTGCCATCGCAAGTGTTTCTTTTTGCGTATCTGTCAATGTTTGATTTTGTTTTTGACTCCGCTGGAGATAGCCGTAAATTAAACTCAATGGCGATCGCAGTTCATGAGCGACCGCATTCGTAAATTGTCGCTGTTGATCTTTAACCGTTGCTAGTTGAGTAACGATCTCATTCCAACGTTGCGCTAATCCTTTGATTTCGGTCGGTGCAGGGTATAAATTGAGCGGATAGGGATCTAGTCGATGAGTTGAAGAAGTTGTCCATTGATGGAAATGTCGTAGTGCTGAAAGCAATCGCCAAACTAATCCGAGCATGATCAACATCAGCACGCCAATAAAAATTAAGCTTAAGGTCGTTAACTGAGCAGCGAGCGTGAGAAATTTTGCAGTGGTTGCTGCATCAAACGAACTCATCGACAGAAAGTTTTGCACATCTCGACGACTGAGAAAAACGAAACTCACAGCAGCGATCGCAGAAAAGATCACGATACAGAAAAACAGCCGAAAATGGAGTGAGTTGGTATCGAGGTGATTCCATCTCAGTCTGAACCTTGTTCTTGAAAATCTACTCAAGCGACGCATGGAGATCACCTACTTTGACGCGGATAGCGTTCAAACTCAGTCTAGAATTATCAACGTCTAGAATTATCAACGTCTAGACTTATCAACTCATTGTAGACTAGCTGGAACTCAACGAAGAAGCCAAATCGTTTCGGCTTCTTCAGGGGCACTCAATGCAGGTTAAGGTCGCGCAACTGATTGTCTACGGCATTGAGATAACCGCGATCGTTCAATATAGAAGCTGGCAGATGATGAGTATTCACTGCGGCTTGCACAATGTCTTTAGCGCTAACTTTGCCAGTATTATGATCTTGAATCAGGCTGCCATAGCCATTGATGCTCTGAGACTTGAAATAGCCGCGATAAGCAAAATGTGCAAGATCAGCCGGAGATAATCTGACGGTGGTTTGAGTCGTGCCTAGATTGTTGCTCGCGATCTCTTGGTTGATGCGAGGCTGAGCACTTGCGGGAACAGTTGAAGCCGTGGAGACCAGCATGAGCGAGAATGCTGTCAATAAGAAGCGTTTCATCATCACTCTCCTGAAGCTAGTAAGTGTTTGATAACAACAAGCATGACAAACTAGCCTGAATGCGTTCTGATCAACCGCTGAGAATTGACTGAGAAACTGATCTTAGGCGCATCAGCATAGTTTTCTGAGAAAATGCTGAGTCTGGCATGAGTTTTCTACACGGTTAACTTCACAGAAGGTTTAGTTTCAGTTTAGGCTCCTCTCAACGAAGACCTGCATTCTGGAATTAACTGAACTCCTCAGGAATGAACTTCATGAAACTTACTTCTTTACTCACCACAACTTTCACCACGGCTGCTTTAGTTGGCATGGTCACAATTTGGGATGCTCCACTCAAAGCCGTCAATCCTCACCTCATGCAGGCATCAGCAGCTCAAGAAATGAAAGATAGTACAGGCTTAACCCCGTCGCAAAAGATCGCTAAAATTGTCCAGCATAAGGGACAGTTTGGGGGTGGCGATGAGTTACGACGCTACTTCTTTGGCGATTTAGAGCCAGTCTCCGTGCAGCCTGGTGGTGCAGGTATGGTGGTCAATCTCTACAACAAAGCCAACAATACTACATTTGCTTACTGTGCAACCTATGATGTGGTTGTGGCAGTTAAGTCGGGTCGTGTTACACAATTTGCATCTAGTGAAGTGAAGTAACGGGGCTGTTTCTTCTCGTACTTGGAAAGGCTTCATCAGTGAAGAGACATGATCACCAAAGCACCATCTTACTTCTTGAATCAAATTGTGATGAACTTCAGAAAGGGAACGAGATCGCATCAAAAAGTCCCAGGGCAACTGTACCTCTGGATGGCTATTTTGATTTTCGGTGCTTCAAGTGCGGTCACGCGCAAGCTCGCCGAAATTGGTGCTATCATTCTGCTCGGACTATTCTTCAGTCAAATTGGTATTCGTCACATCTGCCGACGGACAAAGTGCGATCGAACAATGCAGCAAGCCGAGCAAATGGGCATCGAAATGGATCTGGGCTTTAGAGGAGTATAATCCTTTAGCTTCTTTGAATATCAGTTTGGGCTTCCTAAATCTGAGTTATTTTCTCAACAAGCTGTCTGGCATGACCTTATCGTTATCGTTTGTGCGCGACTGATGCGCCACTGTCGAGAATGGAAGACGGTGTAGTCGAAACCGTATGGCAGTGGTGCAGAGGAAAAAATCGCGCAAGCCTTGATTGTGCCCACAACAGCAAGTTGGGTGTTGTTGTGGGCGTTGTGTGTATGATTAGAAACAGAATGCTCTGCCAGTGTCAGCATTTCGATGATGCGGCGAACATGGGCGTAGATGAATTTGAGCATTAAAAAAACATTTAGGGCAACTGAAGCCGAAACCGAACGCTGCTGAGATGCATTTGGACAT
Organism: Leptolyngbya sp. GGD; assembly: GCF_026735145.1. Classification (NCBI taxonomy): domain Bacteria; kingdom Bacillati; phylum Cyanobacteriota; class Cyanophyceae; order Leptolyngbyales; family Leptolyngbyaceae; genus Leptolyngbya; species Leptolyngbya sp. GGD. The sequence goes on along the minus strand of NZ_JAPQKE010000002.1, from coordinate 187,215 downwards.
AACGCGATCGCAGTACCATCGTTCGTCTATAGATCTAAAACATTACCGCCCCTGTCACGCTCATTCATGTTCTCAGTCATCCATGCCAAAAATTGAAGCTCAATGGATGATTTCGCGTTGAGAAAGATTTAGAGAAGTTTGAGAATCGAAATCTTGCGCAATCGAGTGTGATATGCTTCATTGGCTTGGATTGGGAAAATCCGGTGCAAATCCGGTACTGTGGCGCAGCTGTGATGATCATCAAATCGAGTCAGAATGCCAATTCCAAGTCAGTCTTCATTCAATTCTCTGCGAACCACGGAGAAGGAGCATATGAGTGAGTTAGTGAGTGCAAACCCCTGTCCAGGGCTATTTTATGAAACGCCTGCCCAAGATGGAATCTTGATGCGAATTCGAGTTCCAGGCGGGATTTTGACTGTAGCGCAGGCAAGTGCGATCGCTGAAATTACCGATCGCTGGAAGACTTCGACGATTCAAGTGACGAATCGTGCGAATCTTCAGTTTCGAGCGGTTTCATCGGCTCCAGAAATCTTTGAAATCTTGAAAAATATTGGGCTTGCGGCAAAAAATGCTCAGGTGGATCATCTGCGCAATGTGATGGCAAGCCCAACCGCAGGAATTGATCCAAGCGAATTAATCGATACGCGATCGCTCGTTCAAGACATTGATACTTACATTCAATCTACGCTAGAACTAGCAGGTCTGCCCCCAAAATTTAGTATTGGGATTGATGGCGGTGGGCAGGTGAGTATCGGAACGCGATCCGAACAAGCTTGGCAACATCGATACAATGAGATCCAACTTTCAGCGATATCATCGAATCAGCTTCAGTTAGCTTTTGCAGCAGATAAACAACTGTATGAAACTGGAATCGTGATTGATGTGGCGGAGTGTGTTTCTGCGATCGCAACTTTAGCCAAAGTTTATTTGAGCTATGTCCAACAATCTCAGCGTCCGAAAAAGCCAAGGATGAGAGATATGTTGAAAGATTGGGGGGTTCAAGGAATTCTCGATCGTGCAGGGTTTGCAACCTTCAGCACTGCAATTTCTTTAAAGTCTGGGATTGCTTCCCTTATCGGAGTTCATCCTCAAAAGCAAGCTGGATTGTTTTATATTGGGATTGCATTACCTTTGGGGCAACTCTCGATCGCGCAATTTCAACACCTCATCGAACTTGCTAAAACCTACGGTTCAGGCGAAATTCGACTAACACCGTGGCAATCGATCATTCTGCCAAATATTGCCGATCCATCTACCGTATTGCAAGAGCTATCTGGTTTCTCAATTGACCCGATTCAATCCTCGATCGTTGCCTGTGCTGGCAAGCCTGGATGTGCTTCTGCTGAGACACATACGCAAGCTGATGCTCATGCTTTGACTCAGTCCTTAAAGCATCCCATTAATATTCATATTACAGGCTGTCCAAAAGGTTGTGCTCAACCGAGTCCTGCTGATATCACCTTGCTTGGAACTAGGATGGAACAGTCCGAAGCTTACTATCTTTTTGCTGGAGAGGAACTGCTGACAGAACAGCCTGTGTCAGACCTCTCTACGATCGCTCAACTTATCAATGCTCGATATGATTGATTACATTCGCAACGGTGAGGATATTTACCGTAAATCATTTGCCATTATTCGGTCTGAAGCGAATCTCGAACGGTTGCCTGCGGATTTAGCTCATGTCACAGTGCGATTAATTCATGCTTGTGGAATGACTGATCTCGCGAATGATATTGAGGCTTCTCCGGATGCGGTTCAAGCAGGTCGTCAGGCGTTAGCCAATGGAGCCGCAATTTACTGCGATGCTCAAATGGTGGCAAATGGGGTGACTCGAAAACGTTTGCCAGTCGATAATCCTGTGATTTGTACCCTCAATGACCCAACTGTTCCAGAACTGGCGCAAAAGCTGAACAATACGCGATCGGCCGCTGCTTTAGATCTTTGGGACATGAGAGGAGCCGTGATTGCGATCGGGAATGCGCCGACTGCATTATTTAGATTGCTGGAATTGCTCGATGAAGGTGCACCAAAACCTGCGTTGATTTTAGGCTTTCCCGTTGGTTTTGTTGGAGCGGCAGAATCGAAAGCCGAACTTGCAGCCAACAGTCGGGGTGTTCCGTTTATTACCTTGCATGGACGGCGAGGAGGAAGCGCGATCGCAGCAGCGGCAGTCAATGCTTTAGCAAAACAAGAGGAGATATAACTTATGACGGGTCGGCTTTATGGAATTGGAATTGGTCCTGGAGATCCAGAACTGCTTACAATGAAAGCGTTTCGCGTTTTGCGATCGGCGCAAGTTGTGGCATATCCGCTCTCAGATAGTGCTTTGAAATTAGCGCGATCGATTGTGGCAGAGTACTTACACCCGGAACAAATCGAAGTTCCCATGTATTTCCCATTTAAGCTCGAAGAATCTGCACAGCCCTACTACGATAAAGCAGCAGAAACCCTTGCAGAACATCTTCAGCAAGGACGCGATGTCGTCGTTTTGTGTGAAGGTGATCCATTCTTCTATGGCTCATTCATGTATTTGTACAGTCGGTTGTCTGATCGGTTTCCTACCGAAGTGATTCCGGGTGTATCTTGTGTCATGGCAAGTCCAGCGATGTTAGGGACACCTTTGACCTATCGAAATGATGTGTTTATGGTTGTCTCGGCAATTATGTCGGCTGAAGACTTGAAAAAAAGCCTAGCAGTTGCAGATGCAGCCGCGATCATCAAACTGGGACGGCATTTTACAAAAGTTGTGACTGTTCTGAAAGAGTTGGGATTGTACGATCGAGCAAAATACATCGAGCGAGCAACAACTTCTCAACAGCGGATTGTTCCGATTAGTGAGCTTGATCCGGCAGAAGTTCCTTATTTCTCTATGATTGTGATTCCGAGCAAATGGCAACCTTAATTGCAGTCATCGTTTTAGGTCAGGCGAGTGTGCCGATCGCGCGTCAAATTGTCGATGCTCTACCCAATGCGACTTTGTATGGGCTAGAGCATCGCACGACAGGCGTCGATGTTTCCTTTACTCAATTTGGCGAAACCGTTCGAGAGCTATTTACCCAAGGAACTGCGATCGTCGGAATCTGTGCAGCGGGAATTTTAATTCGCACTATTGCTCCCTTGCTGTCAAATAAGTGGCAAGAGCCGCCCGTAATTGCAATGGCTGAAGATGGGAGCGCAGTCGTTCCATTACTCGGTGGATTGCAGGGCGTAAATGATCTCGCTCGCCAAATTGCAACTGTCGTAGAAGTCGTACCTGCGATTACAACCACTGGAGATATTCGATTTCGCACCGCATTGCTGTCTCCGCCTAATGGCTATCGGTTAGTGAATCCCGATGATGCAAAAACATTCCTCGCTGAGCTACTGGCAGGAGCGACGGTTAAAATTGAAGGCTCTGCGCCTTGGTTAGAAAAGAGCCAGTTACCGATCGCGGATGATGCAAAGCTCACGATCAAAATTACAACAGAAGCAGTTCAAGGCAGTTCAGAATGTTTGGTTTATCAATCTTCTAAGCGGCTTGCCATCATTGGAACAGGTCCCGGATCGGCTGAATGGATGTCCCCTCAGGTCAAAGCGGTACTTCGAAATTCAACCGATTGGATTGGCTACCAAACTTACTTGAACTTAGTTGAACCGCTGCGCACCTATCAAAATCTGCATGTGTTTGATAATCGCGAAGAGCTAGACCGGGCAGCATTAGCACTCGATCTTGCAGCACAGGGCAGATCTGTTGTAATGGTTTCTTCGGGTGATCCGGGAATCTATGCGATGGCAGCGGCAGTGTTTGAAGTGCTAGAACGCGATGCGAAGCCAGACTGGCAGACGATCGAGATTCAAGTGTGTCCAGGAATTTCTGCGATGCAAGCGGCTGCGGCTCAAGTGGGTGCGCCGTTAGGGCATGATTTCTGCGCGATTTCACTTTCGGATATTCTCAAGCCTTGGAACACGATCGCGGATCGAATTTGTGCTGCCGCGAAAGCAGATTTTGCGATCGCATTCTACAATCCGATTTCTAACACTCGCACTTGGCAGCTTGAAAAAGCAAAAGAACTGTTGTTGAATTATCGATCGCCCAATACTCCGGTCGTGCTGGCGCGCAATTTAGGAAGACCTGGACAGCAGACGCAAGTGAAAATGCTGAAAGATTTAGAGCCAACCGATGCAGATATGAGAACAGTCATTTTGATTGGATCAAGTCAGACCCGAATTTTCAATCAATCAGAAAGCAACGTTTGGGTCTATACGCCTCGTCACTATCGAAAAGATTAATTAAAAATTAAAAAAGTTTTCGCTTCCCCGGTATAGTAATGCTACTCAATATTTTCTCTGAGTCGATTCCTATGCCGCATCGTCGTGAAAACAAGTATCTCCGTCCACCTGTCGGTTATACGCCACCCACCGATCCGCATCAACAGGCAATTCGTCCGCCGATTGGCGGGGTCATCCCTTCTCATGATTTGATGGTGCCGCCTCCGATTGTAACGACTCCTCCTCCTGGCTATTTGAGCTATGAGATTAAGCCGCCGATCGGAGGAGTCGCGATTCAGCCATCTTATTTGCCGCCGATTGGCTCAGAACCTTCAACTTTGGTTCCAAGCGCGTCCGTTCAGCCGCCAATTGGGGCTGAACCGATTGAATGTTGTTCGTTTGCGCCCCCGATTGGCTCAGAACCTTCAACCCTGATTCCAAGCGCGCCCATTCAGCCCCCAACTGGCGCACATGCTGCAACGCTGATTCCGAGTTATCAAATTCAGCCCCCAATCGGGGGCGCACCGATGCCCTATCGAACTCCTTAGCGGATGAGGATTAGGAAGGCGGCACATCACCGCCTGCATAGGGTTTCGGCTGAACGTGCAGTTTGGGCGTGATCGTGTCAAAGAGACGATTCGCGATCGCGCGATTTGCAGTGTCTGTAAGATGAATGGCATCTTGGAAGACTTCACCCTGCGTTCCGTTCGCGATCTCAGTTAAATTCAGCGTCGATAGCTGAGGTGAGCCTTTTTTCACCTGCTCGATCGAGCCTTGAAGCTTGGTATAACCTGATTTGATCTGCTCTGGGTACTGCGACCCCAACTGCTCTAGAATCTCTTTTTCTCGTCCGGCAGGCTTTGCGCTGCGAATCGATACTTCAGGTTGAAGTCCCACAAATAAAGGAATTTTAGCAGCAGAAGTTAGACGTGCCACTTGTTGGAGATTTTGACGATAGCGATCGGTACGTCTTTCTAGCTCTTTGGAATCTGCCGTGAGGTGATCTTGAACAGATGTATCAAATGCGGGCGGAATCATTTGATGGAAGCTAGCTTGTGGGCGTAAGACCCAATATTGGAACCCCTTAACGAGATAGAACTGATCAAAAAAGTTACGGATTCCATTGCCTAAGCCTGCCATCAAATGCCGAGGCGCACTTTCTAACATCGCGTCTGTCCCAGGCATATCTGCGCCTTCTTGGGCACTCGGAACCAAAAGGTCAGCATAGCCATTCATCAGAACGATCGCATCGGGCTGATAAGGCAAAATTTCAAACGCCAGTTGGGCGAGTTCGTTCCCAGAAGCATAGCCGGGAACTGCGGCATTCACCACGCGGTAGCGGGCTTCTCGAATTCGGGGCGGGAGTTTTAGCGCTTTTTCTAGCTCATCTGCGAAGTAAGGCAGCGTATCCGGTCGAAATTTATTCGGACTCGCTTTCTGAGCCGCGACTTGTTGATTGAGTCGAGTTTCGAGTTGACCCGCGATCGTACTTTGATTGTTGGTGCTCAGTTGCCCAAACGCTGCTGACCCGCCCAAAATGAAGACTCGGACTTCATCTTTGGGTTTATCTAAGCTAATCGGCTGATCGGAGCGGAACCCTTGATCATTAATTTTCCAAGCCGAATTTTGCTGATTGCCGACTAAGCGGTAGCCCATGACAGGACTGCGTTTTGCTGCTAATTGCCCATGATCTGGCAACCCGTCAAAAGGTTGCCCTTTCGCATCTAAAAACTTCAAGCGGTAGGCTGTTAAATTCAGCGGTTCGCCTTCAAAGGCGTTCAACTCTGCGGTTTTGCCTGTAGCACTGACGACCAACCGCGTTAATAATTCCAGCCCCAGTAGAACTAGCGGAATGGAGAGTAAGATCCACCGCTTCGGCACCGCCTTCTTCTTTTGGTATAAAGAACGGCTAGACCAGGAGGACTTTCGGCTAGACCTAAAAAACATTCACAATTCCTCTTTACGATCGCGTTGGGGGTTACGAGAGTCCGTATATTACCCAGGGAGATGAAATTTGATCGAGCACCTAAAAAAGCCTCGCTGATGCGATGGGCTTCAGTCAAGTTTGTTCGATCGCACCCCTTAATATGTCAGTACTCGGTCACTCGAATCAAGCTCGTTTGCTAATCAGTACATTCTGGTTGATGTGGTTTCAAATCTTACTACTATCCGATGCAATTTGATGATTTATTTTAAATAAATTTGTTGGCATCTACTGCCCCGATTCGCTAAAACCTCGGCAACAAGAGCAATTCAGAACTAAGAAATATTCGAAAAAATAAAGAATTTTCAACGCGATCGTCATCTCTTTCCTCGTTGATTGCCCGTTGATTTTCTAAAAATGGGTTGATCGACGAGCACCGTTCATAGATTTGCTAGTAGTTCATCACAATAGATTGTGAGATTGTGATAAGGAGATAGCGAGCCATCTGAGCCTGGTTTCTCCCCACTCCCAACTCCCCACTTCCCTACGGCAAGATAATTGGGTACACAGGTGAAATGATCGGGAACGCTAGCGGTAAAGATCTAGAAGTCCCGCTATGGAAATTTCAAAATGTTACGAGGTGTTGGGATTAGAGTTGGGCGCATCGATGGAAGATGTTGACGCGGTTTATTCAGCGCGATTAATGCAAGCAATTCGGCAAGAGGCAAAAGAAGAAAAAGCGTTGCTGAAAGCTGCCTATGAACGAATTCAGGAACATATTTATCAGAGCGTCGAGACTGCCCAGACACGAGATCCCATTACTGAGTTATTGCATCGCTTGAATTTAGAACACTTTCAGGTTCGGATTCAGCAAGAAATACTGCAAATTTATATCAAAACAAATGGGAAAGCCGAGGTCGCTGATCGGTTATATCAGCACCTCACTCAATTGGAATTACCAGAAGAGATCAGCAAGATCGTGATTTATGGAATGCGAGCGTCGAAAGCTGTTCTTTGGAAAAAGCAATTTGATCTGAATGTAATTGAGAAAAATGATTTAGATCTGTATTCGTTTAAAAATCGCTATGTGTTGTTCTTAGCCTTTCCGATCGCAATGAGTTTTGCTGTTTTGCTGCATACGATCGGCTTTCACCGGGTATTCATCTTTTTGCAAATTTGGATCCATGAATTTGGACATGCCACGATCGCTTGGTTTTCAGGACGACGGGCACTGCCTTTGCCCTTTGGCTGGACAACTGTGATTCCTGAGCGATCGCTGTTTGTGTATTTTGGGGGATTGATCCTCTTAGGTTTGCTGTTTCGAGCAGGATGGCGGGAGAAAAAGCGATCGACGATGATTGTGGCGATTGTTTGTGCGGTGATTCAGTTTGGCATGACTTGGTTGTTGCCAGAAGACACCTTTGATATGTGGCTGTCTTTTGGAGGAGTGGGCGGAGAGTTTTATTTGAGTGCTTTGCTGATTGCTGGTTTTTACTTTCGGCTTCCCGATTACTTTCGATGGGATTTCTGGCGATATCCTGCAATGTTTTTGGGAGCAAATACGTTTTGGACAATTTTCTCGTTTTGGCGATCGGTAAAGCAGGGAACTGAATCGATTCCGTGGGGGTCGCTGATTGCTGGCGATTCAGTTGGCGATATGAATCAACTCAGTGAGGTTCATAACTGGAGCAATGCCCAAATTATCAATACTTATACGGGGTTGGGAAATCTCTGTTGGTTCGTCCTGTTGGGCTTGTACATTTTCTTTGTGATCAAACATCGACGTTGGATTTTGGAACGAATTGTGAGCAAGCCACTTTAGTCGTTATTCTGAGCTTACAAATTGAGCAGCGATCGTGCTAAGAGTACGATCGCTGTTTTTTCTGTTACGACTTGCTAGCTTTATTGAAGCAGGAAGAAAAGCTTAGCTTGGAACTTGTACCAATCGAGAAACTGATTCTCCCAATCGCGTAAAATCCTTAGCGTTCAGGGTTAGAAGCGTATCAACTTCGGCTTTCAAGGCAGCTTGAGCAATCAGCGCATCATAAACGCCTCCACCTGCACGTCCCATATTGACCATTTGAGCTATCGCAGCTTGATAATCCTCTATCGTCAATACGATCGCTTCAAATGAACTCAAAGTTTCTGTGATCAAGCGTTGTGCTTGTGCTGGACTAATCCGAGGACGAAGCGGCAAATTTGTCAAAGTCGAAAAGCACTTAGCGTAAGACCGAATCGCAATCACACCTTGAATTTCACCTGACTTAACCTGCTCTAACCAAGGAAGACATTCCGAATGGCGCGGATGCACAGGCACGATCGCTGCAATGACAACAGACGTATCAAATAAAACTCTTACCAAGCTTCTAACTTCCTATCTCGTACTGCTCAATCTTGCTCAACTGCAAACTCAATGTCTTCAGGTGTTACCCCCTCATCAAGTGTCGCTTTTACGACTAAAACTCCATTCACATACTCAAATAAATCCTCGTCTGCAACATAGTGACTCTCTGACTTATGCTGCAAATCCTGAATAAATCCCATCACCTGCACACAATCTTCTTCGCTCAGATTGGCGATCGCATTCTGCAAAGATTCCTTGATTGGCGACATGATATCTACTAATACGCATACTCTCTATTCTAACAAAATTCTCATGAGATCGCGCTGCTGGTAAAGTTGAGACAATCTGGTATTTTTGCTGTCATGGACTACACACCGCAAATTCGAGAACTGATGCGATTGCGTCAAATCAAAACCTTTCGCGAATTACGCGATCGCACAGGCATCTCTGAGAAACAGTTACTCAAACTCCGCAAAGGCGAACTTCAACAATTAAAGCTCGAAACCCTCACACAGTTTGCGACAAAGTTAGAGTTGAGCCTAGCAGATTTACTAGCACTGTTCGAGCTAATCCCATCGTTGCAAAAAGAATACGATCGACTCAAAGCACAGCTATCTGAACAGCGAGAAACTTTACTACAAGAGTTCCAGCAATCGAGCCTACAAACTTTAGAACCGTGGTTACTGCAATGGTCTGCTGCTGCTTATGCGGCGCAGCAAAATCCGCAAGCGCCTGCGGTGAAGCTTTTACCCTTAGTTCGTCCGATTGAACAGCTTTTACAAAACTGGGGAATTGAGCAAAGCGCGATCGTCGGTTCTGAAATTCCATACGACCCGCAGCAGCATCAATTGATGGGCGGCATGGCTGAAGCTGGTGATCTAGTTCGAGTGAGATATGCAGGATATCGGCAAGGAGAACGATTGCTCTATCGTGCCAAAGTCAGTCCCGTATAATAAAACTACTCTCGTTGGGAATGTCGATCGTATGATTCTGCAAACTTCAAAACGTGATTACACCCCCGAAGAATACCTGGAATTTGAAATTCACTCAGAGGAACGGCATGAGTACATTGACGGTGAGATTGTTCTAATGACAGGTGGACTTCCGAATCACAATAAAATTGCTGGAAATCTTTACATCGCATTAAGCATTGACCTCAAGCGAAAACCGTATGAGATCTACATTACGGATCAGCGACTTTGGATTCCGAAGAAACGTATCTATACCTATCCCGATGTCATGGTCATGCCGCAACCCATTCAATATCAGGAAGGTCGGCGCGATACTTTGATTAATCCTATTTTTGTTGCAGAAGTTCTATCAAAATCCACTCGGAGCTATGACCGGGAGGAAAAGTTTGAAGCTTATCAAACGATCGCACAATTCCAAGAGTACCTGCTCATCGATCAGTACAAAGTTCAGATTGAGCATCGAATTAAAGACGATAACGGCATTTGGACGACCACAACTTATGAAGATGAGAATTTAGCGGTTTCGTTGAACTCTGTGCCTTGTCAGTTCGTGATTGCAGACTTATACGACAAAGTTGATTTTAGCGCTGACCAAGAATAAACCGCTCTCAAGGATGGGATTCTCGATCGCTGCCTTCTTTCCTGCGACTGATGCTGTTCTCGGTGGAATTTGGTGAACTAGTCAAGGAAACCGAAGATAAAGAGTAATTGCCATGCGTAAGATTAATATTGGTTTGTCGGATGAACAGCGTCAAGGCGTTTGTGAACTGTTGAATCGTGATTTGGCAGACATGAATCTGCTATTGATCAAAACAAAGAAATATCATTGGGATGTGACTGGTCCTGAGTTTCGATCGCTACACCAAATCTGGGAAGAGCAATATACTATTCTGAATGAATCGATCGACCAAGCGGCTGAACGGATTCGCGCTTTGGGTGAGTACCCTGTCGGAACCGCTGCTGGTTTTATCCAATATTCGTCGATTAAGGAACATACTGGTGACGTTCCTTCTTCTTCTCAAATGGTGATCAACCTAGTAGACGATCACGAGCAAATTATTCGCAATTTGCGTCAGCACATTGATCAGTGTTCTGAAGATTTCCATGATGAAGGAACGGCTGATTTTCTCACCGGATTGATGGAAGGACATGAGGAAATGGCTTGGATGTTGAGATCGTTCGTTCAAGGTAAGCGCGTTGAGTCTGATAATGAAACGCCGAACGAAGTCAAATTCCCAGCAGGTGTTGCAAAGTAGTTCGCAAATTTGAGTGAACTTCCTAGTCAAATACCCAGTGCGAGAGTGCTGGGTATTTTATTGGATTTGTTTCAAGAGGTCTAAATGCTTCCGAACAGGTGCGATCGTATTTGCGGCAATCATTCCACTTGCTGCTACCGCAGGTAATCCAATTCCCGGAAAAGTTGAATCACCACAGCAGAGCAAGCCTGAAATGGGAGTTAAAGCACTAGGAAATAATCCATCTGTTGCCCGAATTGCTGCGCCATAAGTTCCGCGATGTCGGCGGAGAAATCTTTCGTGTGTTAAGGGGGTTCCAACTAAAGCGAGTTCGGTTCTCGATCGAATATCGGGTATCACCCTCTCCAAAGCTTTCCACATCACTTCGGCTCGCTGTTGTTTGAGTTCTGGATAAGAGTCGCACTTCTCCCAAATCTCATAAGGCTCATTTCCGGGAGTATAAACATGAATTGCATGTTTCCCAGTTGGAGCAAGAGAAGGATCGAGTAGAGATGGAATCGAAATTAACACAACATTCTGCGGTGCTGTGATGCCTAAGCTCCAATCATTGACCACAATGTGGTGGCAAGCTAAATGATCTAAACCTTGCCCATCAATTCCTAAGTGCAAGTGCATAAAACTATCACACTGCGGCGTATCTTGGCGCTGCTGAGTAAATTTAGGATGGTTGACGAGCTTCAAAGTATCCCAGATTGAGGCGTTGGAGATCACATAGCTTGAATGCAGTTCTTCTCCATTTCGCAACTTGACTCCCACTGCTTTTTGATTTTCAACTAAGACTTTCTCAATGTGAGCATTGAGGCGAATCTTGCCGCCGAACTTTTTCAAGCCTCGAACTAAAGCATCAACGATCGTGCCACTTCCACCTTTTGGATAGTCAAGCTGCACATTCGGGCGATACCAATCTGCAAACATAAAAGCGACTTCAGCCGCATTGGTACTATCGGCAGGTAATCCTGATAGTAAAAAGCAAAGTAAATCCATCCAGTTGCGAATAAATGGATCACTCACAACTTTATCCATGACAGGCGAAAACGCTCCTGTAATTTGAGAAAGTCCGATCGCATTTTGCAGCATCTTAGGAAGATATTGTCCAACACTCAGTAAGGCTCCAAAATCATATCGAACAGCAGCAGGTGGAAGCGCGATCGCAGCTTTTGCCAAAGGAGCCATGACTTGTTGTAATTTTTTCCACTCAGCGACCGCATTTTCGCCTCGGAGTTGCTGTAAAACCTCACAGAACTGTTCTGTGCCGACTTGGGTATCAAACGTGCCTTCAGGCAGACAACAGCCCCAAGTGTCGTAATTCAACCATTCGATATCTTCGTTGATCGCATCTAAAACTTGCCGCAACGGATTCGGAGATGGACTGTAAGACATGCCTGAATAGAGCGACGGGCCTGAATCAAATTTGAAGCCATTGCGCTCAAATCCGTGAGCGGCTCCCCCTGCGATCGCATGACTTTCGCAAACTAAAACATCATAGCCATATTTTGCCAAAATCGCCGCACAGCTTAAGCCCCCGATTCCGCTTCCAATGACGATCGCATCTACCATTTTGCACTTCCAATCTTCAAATCTCATTGTAGAGGACGAGATCGTATACCAATCTCCAGCACGTCGTTCTATCTGAAAATGAGATTGCTTTGGTTTTGAGATGGAGCGATAGCACTTTGAAGGAGAATGATCCAGTTTACTCCTCGATAAATCGATCGACCTGTAGCTCAAATCCAGGTAAAACTGTTTCGCCTGAGAGTAGAGTGGGGAGCGATCGTACTTCTTTTTCCTGTCCTTGCCGATAGATCTCGACTTGTTGATCTTGGGGATTGAGCAACCAACTGAGCCGGACTCCGCTTTCGAGATATTCCTGCATTTTTTCTTGCAAAGTTGTGAGATTATCAGTCGCCGATCGCAATTCGATGACAAAATCTGGAGCAATGGGCGGAAATTTCTTGCGTTGTTCTGGGGTGAGGGCTTGCCATCGAGACAATTCGACCCAGGCTGCATCAGGAGAGCGGCTCCCACCGTTAGGAAGCTTGAAAATCGTTGAAGAACTAAAGACTTTTCCGAGTTGAGTTTGGCGATTCCAGTTTCCTAAATCAATGATGTAATCTGCTTCTCTCTCACCGCTTTCTCCACCAACGGGGGGCATAACAATCAAGGCTCCTTTTGCGTTCTGCTCAATGTTCCATTCGGGGTTGTTGATGCAGAGTTGATAAAATTGCTCATCGGTGAGATGAACGTGCTGGAGATCTAGCTTTAGAGGAAGAGTGAGTTCCATGTTGGGTGTCTCCGTTGCAGAATTGAAAATCGAAAGGGACGATCGCGGGTTGAGCAAGCGTTTCTTTTATCGTACTGCTGCCATTGTGAGATGAAACGCGGATGCTTTGCGGAAACCATTGGGTTCTGTAAGTATAAAAGAGATATCCCCCGTTCAGAATTTTTTAGATGAGTCCTGAAACGCCTGTTGATTTTTTCATCAGCTACAATCACCACGATCGAGGATTTGCAGAATGGATTGCCTGGATTCTTGAAGCGGAAAGATACCGCGTTGTGATTCAGGCATGGGACTTTGGCGCAGGTGGGAATTTTGTTCTCGATATGCAAAAAGCGGCATCGGAGGCGAAACGAACGATCGCGGTGTTGTCGAAGCATTCTCTGGAGTCGGGGTATGTGCAAGCAGAATGGGCAGCGGCGTTTGCAAAAGATCCAATGGGGATGGAACGATCGCTGATTCCGATTCGGGTGGGGGAATGTACGCCACAGGGATTGTGGGCGCAGATTGTCTATGTGGATTTGGTGGGGGTGGAGGAGGCAGAGGCGGAAGAACGGGTAGTGCAGGCGGCAAATCGAGCCGTGACGAAGGAGCGGGGGAAGCCTTCCGAGAAGCCGGAGTATCCTCGATCGCAGATTGAATCGAAGCCTGTTTATCCGCCGAGTATTCCAGAGAATTTGCCGCGTTTGAGTGATGTGTTTGTTGGGAGAGCGGAAGATCTCGAAAAGCTGCATGAGCAGGTGAAGACTGGAAAGCCGACTGCAATTTCGGCGATCGCGGGAATGGGGGGAATTGGTAAGACGGAATTGGCGGCGCAATATGCAAGTCAGCAGCGAGATTTGGGGGTTTATCCGGGGGGTGTTTTGTGGTTGAGTGCAAGAACGGATCTGGGTAAGCAAATTATTGAGTTTGCGCGGGGTCAGTTGCAGCTAAATATTCCAGAGGATGTTGAGCCTGAGAGGAAGGTGCAGGACATCTGGAAGCAATGGCAGCAGAAAGAGACTCTGATTGTGCTGGATGATGTGAAAGATTATGGGGCGATTCGACGGTTTCTGCCGCCACAGCGATCGTATTTTAAGGTTTTGCTGACGACGCGATCGCGCTTTGGATCTCCGGTGCAAAATTACGAAATCAAGGTGCTGAGTGAGGCGGCATCGTTGGAGTTGTTGAGGTCGCTGGTGGGGGATGGGCGAATTGATCAGGATTTGGATACGGCGAAGCGGGTGTGTGAGTGGTTGGGCTATTTGCCGTTGGGATTGGAGCTAGTGGGGCGGTATTTGGCGCGAAAGCAGGGAACCTCGATCGCGAAACTGTGGGAACGATTGCAAGCGCAACGGTTGGCGGCGAAAGCGTTACTAGAAGCTGAATCAGGGATGACTGCAACTTTGGGTGTGGTGGCAGCGTTTGAGTTGAGTTGGCAAGAGTTGAACGAGGACGCGCAGCGATTGGCGATGTGCTTGAGTTTGTTTGCTTTGGCTGAGATTCCTTGGTCGCTGGTGCAGGCTTGTCTACCGGATGCGGATGAAGAAGAATTGGAAGATTTACGAGATCAACAGTTAGTCAATCTGAGTTTGCTGAGTTTTGAGCGGGATGGGATGTATCAGATCCATCAGTTGTTGCGAGAGTTTTTTGCGGTGAAGCGATCGACGATGCTAGAAGAGGAGGCGATGAAGCGATCGTTTTGTGCGGTGATGAGCGCGATTGCAGATCAAATGCCGAGCGATTGGACACTTTCATCGATCGAGCAATTTTCAGCCACGATTCCACATCTGAAGGAAGCAACGACGACACTGGCACCTTGGCTGGTAGACGATGATATCTATAAACCTGCAACTCGACTGGGTCAGTTTTATCAGGGACAGGCAGCGTTTGCGGAAGCGGAGGAATGGTATCTGCATTGTCGATCGATCTCGACTCAACGACTTGGAGAATCGCATCCCAATGTGGCAACGAGTCTGAACAATTTGGCAGCACTCTACGAATCGCAAGGACGCTATGAGGAAGCCGAACCGCTCTTGATCCAAGCCCTGGAATTAATGCGATCGCTGCTGGGAGAATCGCATCCCGACGTGGCAACGAGTCTGAACAATTTGGCAGGACTCTACCGTTCGCAAGGACGCTATGAGGAAGCCGAACCGCTCTATCTCCAAGCCCTGGAATTAAGACGATCGCTGCTGGGAGAATCGCATCCCGATGTGGCAAGTAGTCTGAACAATTTGGCAACACTCTACTATTTGCAAGGACGTTATGAGGAAGCCGAACCGCTGTATGTCCAAGCTTTGGAATTAAGACGAACACTGCTGGGAGAATCGCATCCCGATGTGGCAAGTAGTCTGAACAATTTGGCAGGACTCTACCGTTTGCAAGGACGTTATGAGGAAGCCGAACCGCTGTATGTCCAAGCTTTGGAATTAAGCCGAACACTGCTGGGAGAATCGCATCCCAATGTGGCATTGAGTCTGAACAATTTGGCAGGACTCTACTATTTGCAAGGACGTTATGAGGAAGCCGAACCGCTGTATGTCCAAGCTTTGGAATTAAGCCGAACACTGCTGGGAGAATCGCATCCCGACGTGGCAACGAGTCTGAACAATTTGGCAGCACTCTACGAATCGCAAGGACGTTATGAGGAAGCCGAACCGCTGTATGTCCAAGCTTTGGAATTAAGACGAACACTGCTGGGAGAATCGCATCCCAATGTGGCAACGAGTCTGAACAATTTGGCATTACTCTACGAATCGCAAGGACGTTATGAGGAAGCCGAACCGCTGTATCTCCAAGCTTTGGAATTAAGCCGAACACTGCTGGGAGAATCGCATCCCAATGTGGCAACGAGTCTGAACAATTTGGCATTACTCTACGAATCGCAAGGACGTTATGAGGAAGCCGAACCGCTCTATGTCCAAGCGCTGGAATTAAGCCGAACACTGCTGGGAGAATCGCATCCCGATGTGGCATTGAGTCTGAACAATTTGGCATTACTCTACAAATCGCAAGGACGGTATGAGGAAGCCGAACCGCTCTATATGCGATCGTTAGCAATTAGTGAACGTGCTTTAGGAGTTTCTCATCCAACAACCATGACTATCCGCCAAAATTATTCAACCTGCCTCAAGTCAATGGTGTCGGCTTTCAATTTATCTACATCAATTCTCTAACAAATTCTTCGTAGAGAATCGAACATCCGAACTCTCCGATATCCGACAACACGATCGATCCTTCAAGAGCTACAAAGTGCATCAGACGAGGGTTGATTTTGGATTGGGAAAAGAGCGTTGGAGTTGCTTGCTGGACAGTTCGTAGTGCAAAGTCGATCGAACTTTCTAGGCAGCAAAGCGATCGGACAAATCTTGCCAGTACAATCAAATCAGACGCGATCGGAGACACTCATGAAAGCATACGAATTTCCAGCCCACATCACCGCCGATGGAAAACTAGAACTCCCCGAAGCCGTATTACCAAGCGAACTCAACAATCAAGCCGTTAGAATCATCGTCTTAACGAACGACACAGATCCCGCCTCAGAACCGACCCAATGGCAAAACCTCACCGCAACCCAATTCTTAGCTGGGTATGACTCCATTGATGCCATTTACGATGAGATCTAAGCAATGCCCACTTATTCATCCGGTGAAGTTCTCCTACTCTCATTTCCCTTCACCAACACCACAGAAGTAAAACGACGACCCGCCCTTGTCCTGCTTGACACCGGAGACAACGATCTTTTAGTTGCCCGCATCACTGGACAACTCAACCAAACCCCTTTCGATCTTGAACTTCAAGAATGGCAGCAAGCAGGCTTGAGAATACCCTCGATCGTTCGGCTTCACAAACTTGCAACCCTAGATAAAAAATTAGTCCAGCAATCACTCGGAACCCTAACGGCTTCAGATTTTCAGCAAATGCAAACCAAACTGCAAGTCTTAATCCAGTCGATCCACTCAATAGCCTGATATTTTCAGCCAGCAATCTTAGAGCAACGATCGCATATCCAAGCAAAAGTAACCGCGATCGCCCATTCTCAAGGCAATCTGCGATCGTGACAAAACTAGAAATAGACTAAAATTGAGCGAACGGACACCCAAGAGCGATCGCGCATCATCGTATGGAAAGCAATGAGCTAAAACAACTAGTGAAAGAGAGCCTAAGAGAAGTGCTTCGAGAAGAACGCCTCAAACTCTGCCAAGTTCTCATCCCCTACGTCAGTGACAAAGAGATGCAAGAAATCCAAACCAAACTCGGTTCACCTGCTGAACACAAAACCACAGAATTTATCAACATGACCGACTGGGTAAAGAATAGAACTCGTCCTCAGTAAAGCCTCAATCAAATTCTTGGAAAAACTCTCTGCCAAAGAAACCGAAAAACTCCAAGACAGACTGGCATACCTCTTGCAATCGATTGAAGCTGAAGGAATCATTCCCTTCAATGAGTTGGACATCAAGAGTCTGAAAGGAGACTGGAAAGGATTCTTCAGGATGCAAGCGGGAAAAGTCAGAGTCATTTTCACGATCGATACCGAAGCAGACGAATTGCAAGTCTACGACATCGACTTTCGAGGCAACATCTACAAACCCTTATCTCTTGGTGCAACTCGCACTCGCTTAGAAATTTAAAGTACGCGACTGCTGTATGGAGCGATCGCCCTCAGCGCAATTGATGTTTTTCGGTTTGTGTCTCATTGAGTAGAGGATGAGATTTGAATTGAAGAATTCCGTACACTAGAAACGTGTGTGCATTGCAATTTGCTATGACGTTGCCGATCGGTTCTTCCACTCCTGCTCTCTTTCAAACGCTGTCACTGGTCGCCGACCCGATCGCATTCTTCGATCGACAATCCGCTCAGTATGGCGATACGTTCACTACAAGAGTTCTCGGCTTAAATTCTCCGCCTGTCGTGTTTCTCAGCCATCCTGATGCGATTCAGGCTGTATTTACGACTTTGGCAGATGCGTTTGAGTTTGGCAAAGTGACCGATATCTTTCGTCCCTTAGTTGGGAATGAATCGCTGATCATGCAAGAAGGTGCAAGACATCAACGCCAAAGACAGTTATTAATGCCTGCTTTGCATCGCGAACAGTTGCATAGTCAGGGGCATTTAATTTGTCAGTTGGCGCAGAAGCGCATGATCGACTGGAATGTGGGAGAAACGATCGCTCTGCGGTCTGAAATGTCAGAAATTTCGCTGCAAGTGATTCTACAAGTTGTGTTTGGACTGGTTCCAGGCGCGAGATATGAGCGATTAAAACAGTTACTAGCTCAATTGCTCGAAGCGATTACTTCGCCGCTGTATTCGACTCAATTCTTTTTCCCCATCTTGCAGCAAAACCTGGGAGATTGGAGTCCTTGGGGCAAATTTCTCGACCAAATGGCTCAGATTGATGAATTGATTTATGCCGAAATTCGCGATCGACGTTCTCATTCTCTACAAAATCGTACCGATATTCTCTCTGTGCTCATGACAGCACGAGACGAACAAGGCGAATCAATGGACGATCAAGAATTGCGAGATCAGTTAATGACCTTGTTATTGCTTGGACATGAAACGACAGCATCGGCGTTGACTTGGGCGTTTTATTGGCTGCATCGAAATCCAAATTGTCTCGATCGCTTACGGCAAGAATTAGACGAATTCGGCGAAAATCCCGATCCGATCGTTCTTTCTCAGGCTCCCTATCTGACGGCAGTGTGTAAGGAAGCATTGCGAATTTACCCGATCGCGCTGATTTCCCAACCTCGAAAAGTCAAGCGAACGATTGAAATCGAAGGCTACACTTACGAGCCAGGAACCGTTTTGATTCCCAGCATTTATTTGGCACACCGCAGAGAAGCAACTTACGAGCAGGCGGATCAATTTAAGCCGGAGCGGTTCTTAGAACGGAAATTTTCGGCTTATGAGTATTTGCCATTTGGCGGTGGAAGTCGCAGTTGTGTCGGAATGGCGTTATCAATGTTCGAGATGAAACTGGTTCTGGCAACGGTTCTATCTTGGTATGAGTTTGAATCGACGTTGAACCGAGAGATTCGACCTGCAAGACGTGGAATTACGTTTGTGCCACCGGATTCATTCCAGTTGAAAGTGGTGCGAGATCGTGCCATCATCCCCGAATTGATTCACAATCCTTAACAGAAAAAGCGGATTTTACGTTACATAAATCATCAATTGGAAATCGGAAAACCCAAATCCCGTAAGATCGGCTTGAGCATTAT
This sequence comes from Leptolyngbya sp. GGD, assembly GCF_026735145.1. Taxonomy (NCBI): domain Bacteria; kingdom Bacillati; phylum Cyanobacteriota; class Cyanophyceae; order Leptolyngbyales; family Leptolyngbyaceae; genus Leptolyngbya; species Leptolyngbya sp. GGD. Next base: position 167,987 of record NZ_JAPQKE010000002.1, on the reverse strand, counting down.
AAAAGCCATGTTTGGGATAGTTTGTTATGCCTGCGATCCAGTATCAGCTTCATCCAAAACCTGATTCTAAAGATCTTTATCAATTTCTTCTCAGGTGTAAACAATCTACTCATCAAGGTGTTGCGAGTATTTCGATTAATGTTGAAGAAATCGACCTACTTGCCGTTCTCAATAGTTTTGTAAAGCCGGATCAAAAGCATTTCTATTTTGAAAACCACGGTGCAGTTTTAGCATTTGATACTGCATTACAGTTTGAAGCCGAAGGCAGCGATCGCTTTTATCAAATCAAATCATTTATCGAAACAACGAGGGAAAAATCCTATCAAATCGGTGATCTAGATTCTGAATTTTCTGGTATTCATTTTTTCTGTAATTTCTCATTCTTTGATCAGACGAGCGATCGCCTATTTCCTGCTGCAAGTGTGTTCGTTCCGGCTTGGCAAATTTCTCGCAACAAAGGTCGATCGACGATCGTTGCCAATCTAGAAATCTCAGAATCTTTCGATCCAACAACTGCGACAGACGAAGTTTTAAGCACGATTCAGCGAATTCGCAATGTTAAAGTGATTCGCCTCGCCCTTGATATTCCCAAACCTTTTTTCAATCAAAATCCTGTTTCAGACCGCTTTCAAAAATCCGTCACGGCTGCATTGAAACTCATTCAATCCAAGCATTTTCAAAAAATCGTTTTAGCTGATGCGCTAGATATCACTTCACCATTGCCCTTTAATTTAGTTTCATCCTTAAGCAATTTACGATCGCGCTATCCAAATTGTTATGTGTTCTCAGCAAGTAATGGCAAAGGGGCAACGTTTATCGGTGCAACTCCAGAGCGACTGGTCAAAATTGAGAACGATCGCTTATTTACAGTTGCTCTCGCTGGCTCAGTTCCCCGTGGCAAAACTCGCGCCGAAGATGCTCGTCTCTCAGCGACTTTACTCAGCCGCCAAAAGGAAAAACATGAACATCAAGTGGTGATTGACTCGATCGCACAACATCTGAGAAATTTAGGACTCACACCACAATTTTCACCTCCAAGCCTCTTACAACTCCCAAACATTCAGCATTTACAAACTCCGATTCGTGCCACGATTCCATCCGATTTACATCTCTTAGATGCCGTTGCAGAATTGCACCCCACGCCAGCTGTCGCAGGCGCACCGAAGCTGATTGCGTGTGAGCATTTGAAATCATTCGAGCCATTTGAGCGATCGTGGTACGCAGCTCCGATTGGCTGGATGGATCATCATGGCAATGGCGAATTTGCGGTTGGAATCCGGTCTTGTATTTTGCAAGGAAATCAAGCTCGACTCTTCGCAGGCGCGGGAATTGTGGCAGGATCAGATCCAGAGAAGGAATTCGCTGAAGTTCAACTCAAACTGCAAGCCTTGTTGAATGCCCTAACATGAACACTCCTTTGAGCAAAATTCCACCTTTGGAAAACGGCGATCGCTTATCCCGCCCAGAATTCGAGCGACGATACAGCGCTGATCCCCGAATCAAAAAAGCTGAACTCATCGAAGGAATTGTATACGTGGCTTCTCCCTTACGATTTGAACCCCATGCCGAACCTCATAGCGATATGAACGGTTGGCTGTATACCTACATTGTTTCTACTCCTGGCGTTCGTCTGGGTGATACTCCTACAGTTCGCCTGGATTTAGATAATGAGCCTCAACCTGACTTAGTTTTATTCATTGATCCATCCTGCGGAGGCAGAATTACGATCGACAAAGATCGCTATTTATCAGGTGCTCCTGAGCTAGTAGTTGAAATTGCAGCCAGTAGTGCGTCGATCGACACTGGAACGAAAAAGCAAGTTTATCGTCGAAATGGTGTGCAAGAGTATATCGTCTGGCAATCGTTTGAAAATAAATTGGACTGGGTTGAATTGATAGATGCGGAATATCAGCCAATTTTGCCAGATGAACAAGGAATCATGCGATCGCGAGTTTTTCCTGGACTATGGCTCAAAGCTGATGCCCTTTTAAGCGGAGATAGGCTTGCAGTTGTTCAAACCGTTCAAGCTGGTGTGCAATCTCCAGAACATCAAGCCTTTGTAGAAGCACTGCGATCGAGATGAACTTAGATTTTCGGAATATCAATACCTTGTGGGCATCGGTGCTCGTTGAGACATTAGCTCGATCAGGATTAAAAACAGCAATTATCTGTCCCGGTTCTCGATCGACTCCTCTAACTGTTGCTTTTGCTAGACATCCAGACATTGAAGCGATTCCGATTTTAGATGAGAGATCGGCTTCTTTTTTCGCTTTAGGAATTGCTCGAAGAACGCATCAGCCTGTTGTTTTAGTCTGTACTTCCGGATCAGCCGGAGCTAACTTTTTTCCTGCTGTAGTCGAAGCCAGAGAAAGTCGAGTTCCTTTGCTAGTCTTAACCGCAGATCGCCCGCCAGAGTTGAGAAATTGCAATGCAGGACAAGCGATCGATCAACAAAAACTCTTCGGCTCATTCACAAATTTCTACACTGAAATTACAATTCCAGAACTATCACTCCTGTCATATTTAAGACAGACCGTTCTGAATGCGATCGAGCAAACTCAATATCCGATCGCGGGCGTTGTGCATTTGAACATGCCCTTTCGAGAACCACTAGCACCGATTGAACAATCAGGAATGCCGTCTCAATTGCCTGCTAATTTCTTCGAGCATATTTCCCATTCAAAGTCCCCCACAAGTGGGGGATTTAGGGGGCTTCCTGACGACCTTGTTACCCAAAGAGGCATCATCATTGCAGGAGTCGCTCAGCCTAAAAATCCAAAGCAATATTGCCAAGCGATCGCACATCTCTCAAAATCTCTCTCCATGCCCGTTTTTGCGGAAGCGCTCTCTCCACTTCGGAACTACGCAAGCTTCAATCCGTATCTGATTTCAACTTACGACACCATTCTCAGAAACAAAGAACTCGCCAAAACCCTTGCGCCTGAAGTTGTCATCCGAATTGGCGAAATGCCAACTAGTAAAGAGGTGCGACTCTGGCTTGAGCAAATTCAACCCTTGCAATACGCCCTTGATCCGAGCGATCGCAGTCTTGACCCGCTGCATAGCAGAACCATTCACATTCGCTTGTCGATCGAAGATCTCCAATCCGTTCAAACTCTACCCGTCACCGACTTTCTCAAAGATTGGCTCGCAGCAGAATCTAAAATGCGTCAAATCATTGACCAAAGCCTTGCTGAAGAAACTGCCTTATTTGAGGGCAAATCTGCTTGGCTTCTGTCTCAAACACTTCCGCCTGATATTCCTCTTTTTATTGCAAGCAGTATGCCTGTGCGCGATGCTGAATTCTTCTGGAAGCCTGGAGATTTAAGGATTCAACCCTTTTTCAACCGAGGCGCGAACGGTATTGATGGCACACTGTCTACTGCATTGGGAATTGCTCATCATCAGACTGCCGTGATGCTCACTGGAGATTTAGCGCTCCTACATGATACAAATGGATTTTTAATGCGATCGCAGTTCAAAGGACATTTAACGATCGTGCTGATTAACAACAACGGTGGCGGAATCTTCGGAATGCTTCCGATTGCACCGTTTGATCCGCCCTTTGAAGAATTTTTTGCAACGCCCCAAAACATAGATTTCTCTAAACTCTGTCAAACATACGACGTAAAACATGAAATCATCGAAACTTGGGATCAATTGCGCGATCGCTTAAATCCTCTCCCACCTGATGGTATTCGAGTTCTAGAACTCAGAACCGATCGCCATCACGATGCCAACTGGCGCAAAACCAAACTAAAACACTTTGCGAATTTACTATGACTCTGGACTGGACACCTGTTAAAGACTACGAAGATATCCTCTATCACAAAGCCGACGGCATCGCCAAAATCACCATCAATCGCCCTCACAAACGCAACGCTTTCCGCCCTAAAACGATCGTCGAACTCTACGACGCATTTGCCAATGCCCGCGAAGATTCCCGCATTGGAGTGATCCTCTTCACAGGCGCAGGACCTCACACTGATGGCAAATATGCCTTCTGTTCTGGTGGAGATCAAAGCGTTCGCGGTCATGCGGGCTACGTTGATGAAGCAGGCGTACCGAGATTAAATGTTCTCGACTTACAGCGATTGATTCGATCGATGCCAAAAGCGATCATTGCTTTGGTTGCGGGATATGCGATAGGGGGTGGTCATGTCTTGCATTTGCTCTGTGATTTGACGATCGCGGCTGATAATGCAGTTTTTGGTCAAACAGGGCCAAAGGTTGGCAGCTTCGATGGTGGATTTGGCGCAAGCTACATGGCTCGAATTGTAGGACAGAAAAAAGCTCGCGAAATCTGGTACCTCTGCCGTCAATACAATGCTCAAGAAGCTCTAGACATGGGACTTGTCAATACTGTTGTCCCCGTTGAACAACTTGAAGCAGAAGGGATTCAGTGGGCACAGGAAATTTTGGAGAAAAGCCCGATCGCAATTCGCTGCCTGAAAGCTGCCTTAAATGCTGATTGTGACGGACAAGCTGGACTTCAAGAACTCGCTGGAAACGCAACGATGCTCTACTACATGACCGAAGAAGGCTCCGAAGGTAAACAAGCTTTTCTAGAAAAACGCAAACCTGACTTTCGCAAATATCCCTGGCTACCTTAAGCAATTCTCACCGTGATTTCAGGCATTGGTACTCAAGGTTTACAGTAGTATCCGTGCCTGCTGTAGAAATGTTGATGTCGTCTCCTCGACCAGAAACTGAAGCTAGCTATCGTTCCCAATTATCCACCGCAGACAGTTTTGAATTCTAACCAATCATCTCTTTGCGAGCGGTGTGTGTTGAGGCTTATGTCGCAGCAGTTTGTAACTGATCAGCAAGCTTAGTAATTTCATCGCGCATCGTCAGTTTTCTAAGCCAATCGATCGGGATACCCGATTCTCCGTAATACGCTCCAGCAACTTGCCCACAAATAGCAGCGGTTGTATCTGCATCATCGCCCAAGTTAGTCGCTGTAAGGATTGCTTGTTCATAAGTTTCTGTTGTCCAGAAACACCAAAGTGCAGCTTCTAAACTCTCGACAACATATCCTGTGCCACGTATATCATTGACTTGTTTACTTTGATACTCCCCACGAGCAATCGATTGAATGGATGGAGATGTAATTATTTCTCGATCATTCCCAAAAAGAATCTCTGTTTTGCTAGCTCCTGAGAGTGCGCGGAACAGGATGTCTCCAAACAAACGACTTGCCTCAATACACTCTGGTGCACCATGTGTTGTTCGAGAACTCTCACCGGAAAAATGTAGAATGCGATCGCGGTCTGAGAAATAAAACATGGGGATAGGTGCAAGTCTCATCAAACAACCATTTCCGGCAGACCGTGGACTCGTGGAACCGCTAAATGGATTGCCAGAGGTTTTGTATTGATGCAAGGCTTGACAGACTGTGTTACCAATGTCAAAGCAGTCACCAGTACTGCTCAGATAACCGTTCTCATACCAATTGCAGTAACGATGCATTTGATCGATCGCATCAAATGCACCAACCTCGACGAGACTAGTCGCCAGGCATAACGCCATTGATGTATCGTCAGTCCATTGACCAGGCTTGAGGTTAAATGGGCCTCCGCCGACCATATCTGTTACAGGAGAGAAAGAGCCACGACGCTGAAATTCAACCGTTGTGCCTACAGCATCGCCTGCAGCTAGTCCTAACAGACACCCTCGAAATCGTTCTGATCGATTCATAGAAATTTACTGTGTTTTATAGTCTGCGACTAGACTCATATCTGATGATTCTAACCGAGAGATTTAATTTCATATCCCTACTGTTTACCTCGTGCTGGATCGAGATCGCAGTTTCTAGCCCATGTAGAGATCATGCTCGTTTTTTGAATCAGAGCTTATCTACAATGAGAAGAGAATGAGCTTAGAAGTCTAATGGCAAAAGATCGATTTCATCAAGTTGTAAGAACTGCCCTAGAAAAGGAAGGGTGGAACATTACAGATGATCCTTACGAGATCAATGTGGATGATGTCGATTTTGAAATTGATTTAGCTGCCGAACAACTCCTTGCCGCAGAACGAGAAGGACGAAAGATTGCAGTAGAAGTCAAAAGTTTCATCAGTCCATCCAATGTTGGAGAGTTTCATACTGCTTTGGGGCAGTTTCTGAATTATCGGGACGCACTGACACAAATTGAACCCGATCGACGGCTTTACCTTGCAGTACGCGAGCCAATTTACACCACTTTCTTTCAGAGAAGATTTATCGTTTCAGCAGTTGAACGGTATCAACTTCGCTTGGTAATTTATGACGTACAACAGGAGGTCTTTACACAATGGCTGTAGAGCAATATCGCCAATACATTCGTCAGTTACTTTCTGAACGTCGATCGCGTGCTTCTCGACCTCGAAATGCTCAGGAGTACGAAGTCCAAACTTTATTTGATACAGAACAGGATCACTATCAACTGCTCTATGTGGGCTGGCGGGGTACACGTCGAGATTTTGGCTGCATTCTACATCTAGATATTAAAGATGGAAAGATTTGGATTCAGCATGATGGAACAGAGGAAGGAATTGCAAATCGACTGGTCGAGCTAGGTGTTCCAAAGCAAGATATCATCCTGGCGTTTCATGAACCTGAAATTCGTCAATATACGGATTTTGGAACAGGTGAGGCTGTGGCTTAAGAGACTCTCTCGTTTTCATCAGCTACAGCCACAAAGATGTTGCTTTCCGCACTTCTCAACTTCCAATTCCTAAAAGCCCTTGCGATTTCAATAAATTAATAAAAAAGGTCGATCCTAAGACCGACCTCAACTCGATTAATCCTCAGCAAAGATGTACTTATAAAGTTCACTCGGATCAGGTTCAGGACTCTCTAACCCAAACTTCACCGCATCCTCGACAACAGCTTGTACCTTCTTCTCGATGTCCTTCAATTCCGACTGCGTTACCAAACTCTGCTCAATCAGATAAGCCGAAAGCTTCTTCAACGGATCACGCGCTAACCAAGCTTCTTTCTCTTCTTTCGATCGCAGTTCATCTGGATCAGCCAGCGAGTGTCCTCTAAATCGATATGTCAAACACTCAATCAAAGTCGGCCCTTCTCCAGCCCGTGCCCGTCTCACCGCTTCTTGAGCCACGCCCCGAACCGCTAGCACATCCATGCCATCGACTTCGTAACCCGGCATCCCAAAGACACTCGCCTTTTTGTAAATTTCAGTCTGAGAACTGGCTCGATCGTGTGCCATGCCGATCGCCCACTTATTATTCTCGACCACGAAAATAATCGGCAACTTCCACAACGCTGCCATATTCAGACATTCAAAGAACTGACCATTATTCGTTGTGCCATCGCCGAAAAAGCAAGCCGTAACTTGATCCGCACTCTCATCACCCAGCACTTCACGCCGATACTTAGACTGGAATGCTGCCCCAGTCGCAACGGGAATGCCTTCTCCGATAAACGCAAATCCGCCGAGTAACCGATGCTCTGCTGAAAACAAGTGCATAGAACCGCCACGACCCTTACTACAGCCCGTCGCCTTGCCAAACAGCTCGGCCATCACCTCGCGAGCCGGAACCCCGCAACTGAGTGCATGAACGTGATCCCGATACGTACTACAGACATAGTCTTCGCTCTGGCGCATCGCTCGGATTACACCCGTCGAAACCGCCTCTTGTCCGTTATATAAGTGAACGAACCCGAACATCTTGCCGCGATAGTACATTTCGGCGCACTTATCTTCAAAGAAGCGACCGAGAACCATATCTTCATATAGCATCAAGCCTTCCTCGCGAGTCACTTGCGCGGGAACGGTCTGGAATGCGGGAAATGCTCTTTCTTGAACCATGAGAATCCATTAACCTCGCTGCAATACTCGACCCGAAAGTAATTGAAAACTGCGCCTAAGATTGCGCGCCATTCTGAATAATCTAATCTAAAATACCTTCCTGATGTATCAAAGATCAAATGCTCAAACCGGAAACGTATCAGACACAGAGGCAGATTTTAACAAATTTCAAGAATTATTTAACTTGAAGTGGTTCCATCTCTCTATAGATGAGATTATTGTTAGGATCACCTTTTAAAGTTACGCACCCGGAAGCTACCGACTTTGCATCTACAGGGTATGATGGCTGTCAACTTGAACGTCATCTTCTCAATCTTTACTCGATACCACTGCTGGGGACGTGAACCGTGCGTATACCGCTCGACTACTACCGAATTTTAGGTCTGCCGATGCAAGCGACGGCAGACCAACTGAAGCAAGCTCATCGCGATCGCACTTTACAACTCCCGCGCCGCGAGTACTCGGAAGCTGCCATTGCCACGCGCCGCAGCCTTTTAGATCAAGCTTATGCGGTGTTGTCTGATCCAGAGCAGCGTAAACAAGTAGACGAAACGCTACTCAGTACTCAGTACGAATCAGACAGCGATGCGATCACGATCGAGATTGACGATCAGCAACTCATTGGCGGATTGCTGATTCTCCAAGAGCTGGGTGAATATGAATTAGTTCTGAAGATCGGTCGTCCTTACCTCAGTAGCGGAACTGCAACGATTAAAGATGGGCGCTTTGGTGATCCCCGGATTGTATTATCAGATATCGTCTTGACGATCGCGCTTGCGTGTCTCGAACTGGGTCGGGAGCAATGGCAACAAGGACAGTATGAAAGTGCCGCCGAAGCGCTGGAAACTGGGCAAGAATTGCTGTTACGAGAAGGCTTGTTTGCGGGAGTGCGGGGTGAGATTCAGTCTGATTTGTATAAACTGCGACCCTACCGGATTTTGGAACTCTTAGCGCTGCCGGAAAGTGAGGCGAACGATCGTCAGCACGGATTGCGCTTATTGAAAGACATGCTGCGAGAACGGGGCGGCATTGATGGAACCGGAAACGATCAGTCTGGGTTAAGCATTGATGACTTTTTGCGGTTCATTCAACAATTGCGCGGTTATTTGAGTGCGGAAGAACAACAAGCCCTGTTTGAAGAAGAATCGCGTCGTCCTTCAGCTGTCGCAACTTATCTAGCCGTATACTCGCTGTTAGCCAGAGGATTTGCTGAGCATCAGCCTGCCTTGATTCGCCGTGCCAAAGGGATGTTATCGCGGCTGGGCAGTCGGCAAGATGTCCATTTAGAGCAATCGGTCTGTGCCTTACTGCTCGGTCAAACTGAAGAAGCGAGCCGAGTCCTCGAACTGTCTCAAGAATATGAGCCGCTCGCCTTTATTCGTGAAAATTCCCAGGGTGCTCCGGATCTATTGCCCGGACTGTGCCTTTATTCTGAACGGTGGCTTCAAGATGAAGTCTTTCCCCATTTCCGCGATCTAGCGAAGCGCGAAGCCTTGCTGAAAGAGTATTTTGCAGATGAGCAAGTGCAGGCTTATCTCGAAGAACTGCCCGCAGACGGTGAAGTTGTGGCGGATTGGTCTTTAGGAGAGCGCGGACTCCATCGCGAATTGATCTCAAGCGTTAGCCGCAATGGTCGATCGCGCAGTCAAACCTTCGTGACTGAAGAGAACTTGGGGGGCTATCGTTCTGCAACGGCAACGCTGACCGCTGAAACCGCTCCGCTGCCTGCGGCGGAAAGGTCTGCAAAACTCGGTTCAAATGGCGCAAGAACAAAGCCGCGATCGGAACGCCCTCGAAATGGTCGTCCTCGTCCGGCTCAAGCGCGCTTTCAAGCACCGGATCACGATGAATCCACTGCACCTCCTAGAGAAAGCCGTCGATCGCGCTGGTTGCTCCTTTTACTGGGAGTGGCGATGGCGATGGGGTTAGGGTTCCTGATGATTCGCGCACTCAGAGCCATTCTAAGTCCTGGCGCTCCAGCAGTGGATCCGCTGCTCGTACAGCTTGATCAGCCCATTGTGAACTTAAAACCCGCAGAACAGCCCGTTTCACTCACGGGAGAGATGAATGTCGCTCTGGCACAAACCGCGATCGAAACTTGGCTCAATGCAAAAAAAGCGGCAATGGGAAGCAATCATGACCCTAGCAAACTGACGCAAGTTTTAGCCGAGCCGAAGCTTGCAGAATGGCAACGTGCATCTGACGAAGCAAAACGCGAAAACCAGCACATTGAATACGATCATGCGGTGAAAGTAGACACGGTAGAGGTCAGCCCGACCGATCCGACTCAAGCGATCGCTAAAGCAACAGTGACAGAAGTTCGTAAATATTTTTCGCCGGGTCAGCCTGCCGAGACTCAGACCGATCGCGATATGACAGTCAGCTACACCCTTGTTCGTCAAGACAATCAGTGGAGAATTAAAACCTGGCAGTAATTTTTTGCCAAAAATGTCTCTCTTCTGACTGTACTAATTCCTTTCATGATCCGTTACGATAGCGATGGGAGTAGCGCCCAGTGGCGGAAAGGGCATGATCGGAAGTTTGGTTCACGCTTACACCCCCTTAATCCTTTGGACAGGGGTGGGAGCATTGTTGTTTCGTTTTTTACCAGAATCGTTTCCAAGATTCTTAGGTCGAAGTCTTTACTGGGTCGGTGTTCCTTGGCAGATCTTTGCCCTGGTACGAGAAACAGATTTTTCATCCAATATTGGGATTGTTCCCGCAGTGACGATCGCCACCCTCGGCACAGGGTTAACGATCGCGTGGCTTGCTTTGCGAATTTTGATTTGGCTCAAAACTCAAGTCAAACCCGCTTGGCTCGATAAAATTGAACCTTGGTTTCCGCCGCTTGACCGCGCTTCTCAAGGTACATTTGTGATCGCAGCGACGATCGGCAATACTGGGTTTGTTGGGTTAGGACTTATTCCGGCTTTGATTGGCGATGGAGATCTCAGTTGGGCTGTGTTTTTTAGCGTGACGCAAAATCTTGTGGGAACCTTTGGCGTTGGCGTTTTAGTCGCGAGTCACTATGGGCGATCGGAAACTCAAAGTACGCCTTTAACCTTGCTGCGTGACATTTTGACGGTTCCGACGTTATGGGCATTTGCGGCTGCTTATTTTACTCAGTCGATCGCATTTCCCAACTGGGCAGAAACGCTCTGCCAATCGTCGTTATTGTTTGTGATTCCTGCTTCTTTCCTGCTGATGGGGATGCGCTTGATTCAACTGAATGGAATTGATAGTCTGAAAGCAGCGGCTGTCCCGGTTGCCTTGAAAGCAGTCATTTTGCCAAGTTTAGTTGCGATCGCCGTTACCTTATTAGGACTGAATCACGATGCCCGGCTATCGTTAATCATCATGGCAGGCGTTCCCAGTGCCTTTGCCAGCTTGATTTTGGCAGAAGAATACAACTTAGATCACAACCTGGCAGCGAGTAGCATCGCCCTCAGTACGATCGCCATTCTGGTGACAATTCCGATCTGGCTGGTAATCAGTTATTAGAATCATAAAAAACTGTATAAATCCATACTAGATTCTGGATCAATGGTAGAATTTTGCCGACAAGTCGAGATGCACTTTATATGCCGACCCCGATTCTGACCGAATCCGCACCCATCTCACCCAAGCTTACGCTCGGACGCATTTTGGTTGTCGAAGACGAAGATTTAATTCGAGATACGATCGCGCTCACCCTTTCTGATGAAGGCTACGAAGTAACGACTGCTGTAGATGGGCAACAAGCATTAGCGCGATTACAAGCGGCGATGAATGCAGACCGTAGCAGCGAGACGGCTCTGCCTGACTTGATTATTTTGGATTTAATGCTGCCTTATATCAACGGATTAGATATTTGTCGTTGGATGCGACGCGAAGGCAGCAGCGTTCCCATTCTCATCCTCAGTGCCAAAGGCAGCGAGATGGATCGCGTTGTCGGACTCGAAGTCGGCGCGGATGACTATCTGACCAAGCCTTTTGGCATGCGGGAATTAGTCGCGCGCTGCCGTGCGCTCCTGCGTCGTCACCAGCAATTTCAGCCCGCTCAGACTGAGCCGACTCTGCAATATCAGGAAGTCACAATCTATCCGCAGGAATGCCGGGTGACCGTGCGTGGTGAAGTCGTGAACTTCTCTCCCAAAGAATTCAAACTGCTCGAACTGTTTCTGCGTCACCCCAAACGAGTTTGGTCACGAGATCAACTGCTCGAAAAAATCTGGGGACACGATTTTATTGGGGAAAGTAAAACAGTTGATGTTCATATTCGTTGGATTAGAGAAAAGCTAGAAATTGATCCGAGTAATCCGCAGTATTTAATCACAGTCAGAGGCTTTGGGTATCGATTCGGTTAAGCTAGGAGTCATGAGCACAACGCTCATAGTGAACTCTCGCCCCCTGTTTTGCCTGTGTCTGTTTTCTGGTTTCTGGCTGGACTTGCGATCGGAATTCTGCCACTGACGATTTACCGGAGTCATCTTAGTTCTCGCATTGACCAGTTGGCAAAGACGCTGCCGCCGGATGAGGCAAGCGTGGACTTATCGATCATGTCTCGATTGTCCATGCGGCTTGCACATGATCAAGCTCAGACGGAACAACTCGAACGCAAACTGGAAGTTTGGAAGCAGATTCTTTACCTGGCTCCCATCGGCTACTTGCAAGTCGATGAAGAGAATCAGTTGATTTGGTGCAATTCTGCGGCTGTGCAACTGTTGGGGATCAATCAGGGCGATGACTATGCTCCACGGCTATTGTTGGAGTTAGTGCGATCGTATGAACTGGATGCTCTGATCGAAAAAGCGCGGGAAAAAGGTCAACCCCATCAGCGCGAATGGCGATTTTATCCGGCTTCTGCCGATGCTGAAAACCTCTCTCAAGCGCGCTCAACTCCGCTGCGAGGGCTGGCTTTTCCACTTCAAGGTGGAGAAGTGGGTGTTTTCTTAGAAGACCGCCAAGAAGCGGTTACTCTATCGCAACAACGCGATCGCTGGACTTCTGATGTCGCCCATGAGCTTAAAACTCCCCTGACTTCGATTCGACTGGTTGCCGAAACCCTGCAATCTCGCATCGATCCCCCAAATCGTCAGTGGGTGGATCGCCTGCTCAATGAAACCTTGCGCTTAAGTCGTTTAGTTCAAGACTTGCTGGATCTGAGCCAACTGGATCTCAATCCGGCGCAGCGATTGAAGTTAAAGCAAACGGATCTCGTCACACTGATCAATGCTGCTTGGCAAAGCTTAGAACCGATCGCAAGTGAAAAACAAGTACAATTTTATTACAGTGGTCTAGCATCTGTGATCGTTCGCGCAGATGAGGCTCGAATGCACCGCGTTTTTCTCAACTTACTGGATAACAGCCTCAAGTACAGCCCAAACAAAGGGATCATTCGGATCGAAACCAGTGTAAACGACCAATCAGTTTCCCCCCAGATTCAAGTCGATCTCGTTGATGCTGGCGCAGGATTTCCTGAAGACGCTATCCCTCATATCTTTGAACGCTTTTATCGAGCTGATCCTTCCCGAGTTCGTTCGACTCAAGGGCGAGAAGCAATGCAGCCAACCAGCGGCAGTGGTTTGGGACTTGCGATTGTCCGACAAATCATTGAAGCCCATCAAGGCACTGTGCGTGCACAAAACCATCCTGAAACGGGAGGGGCATGGGTACAAGTCATTCTGCCCTATGAGCGAACTTCATAAATACTTATCGCTAAGTCGCAGCGGATTACGAATTCCGAACGATTCAATTCTTCCGCCATTTTACTGAATACAGGCTGATGTAATATTTGTACATATTAGTTTTGATGCACATAGTTACGGTGATGTTTCGGTATTACTCCTCTTGCCCAATCTTGTCATGACCGAAAGAGTACAAAAAATTCTTTCACAATGGGGAATCGCCTCCCGACGGCAGGCGGAACAGATGATTCTCGAAGGACGAGTTCGGCTGAATGGCGCGATCGCCGAATTGGGACAAAAAGCTGACCCTGACCTAGACCAAGTCGAAGTCGATGGGCAAGTGATTTACCCCCAAGATCGCCCCGAATTTCTCTATTTACTCCTCAATAAACCTGTAGGAGTGGTCACGACCTGCCACGATCCGCAAGACCGCCGTACTGTTCTTGAGCTTCTCCCTGAAGACTTAAGACAGGGGCAAGGTCTTCACCCGATAGGGCGGTTAGATGTAGAATCGACCGGAGCGCTTTTATTGACCAACGATGGCGCATTGACTCATTATCTGACTCATCCGCGCCATCACATTGCGAAAACCTATGATGTCGAAGTGGTGGGACAATTGTCTAGTTCCGCTCTGCGGCAATGGCGAGAAGGCGTAATGTTAGACGATCGAAAGACTTTGCCTGCAACTGTGAACATTCTAAACCGGAATTCCTCTGGTACACTATTGCGAGTTATCTTACGAGAAGGTCGAAATCGGCAAATTCGGCGCATTGCTGAGCAGTTAGGTTATCCTGTTGTTCGGCTTCACCGAATCGCGATTGGGGATGTTTTACTCCAGCCACCGAGCAAATCTACCTTGCGCCCAGGACAATATCGCTCACTCGAAAAGTTTGAAATTCGCTTGTTGAAGCAGGGAATGACCCTCCCAGAGAGGTTGCCAGCACAGATGAAGGAGCAGCGCAGATGAGACAGCAAACCCTCCAAACGAATCGAGAACAAGCCGAACGGCTCGCTGAATTGGGTGCTCGACTCCGCGATCGCCGTCAAGCACAAGAGATTCCCCTCGAACGGGTGGCAGGCACGACTTGTATTCAGCCCCGATTGTTACGTGCGATCGAACAGGGCAAGATTGACGAGTTGCCTGAGCCTGTTTATATCCATAGTTTTATCCGCCAATATGCCGATGCGATCGGGCTAAATGGTGTGCAATTTGCCAGCGAGTTTCCAACGACTGGTGTGATGGCACTCCCTCAGATCCGTGCGCCTTGGAGAAGTCTGCCCGGAGCACAGTTGCGCCCGGTGCATCTGTATCTGCTCTATCTGCTGCTGATTGTTGGGGCAGTGAATGGCTTATCGTATTTTCTCAATCGATCGGTTCAGTCGGCAGTGGCAACGATTGAGATGCAGAAGCCTCCCACGGTTCCGATGGGACCGATGTTCCCGGCGAAGCAGGAGACAGGGGCTAAGAAAGTTGCTCCATCCTCGAATAAGCCTGTGCGGGTTGGCATGACCTTGACTGCGGAGTCTTGGGTGCGAGTGACCGCAGATGACCAAGTTGCCTACGAAGGAGCGTTGCCGAAGGGGACGCAGCGGACTTGGACAGCAAACAAGCAGGTCGTGGTCACGGCAGGAGATGCAGGGAGCGTGATTGTTTCTTATAACGAGAGCGCGGGGCAGCCTTTAGGCTCACCGGGAGAGGTGGAAGAGAAAGTGTTTCCACCAACTCCGGCTATGGCAAATGCAAATCTGCCGTAGAGGGTAGAAAATTCGAGAGAAATGGGGTGAGTCTCGCCCCATTTTTTTTCGTCCCATGGTTTTTGGGAGTGGGGAGTGGGGGTAGCAGGAGCTTTCGATCCCCTCTAGGCAAGCGTAGCGCCAAGATGTAAACTCAATCCGTTAAACGCCAATTGATTCTCATGTCTTTCCACGCAACTCTAGAGCAGATTATTTCAGTCCTTGAGGCATCTTTTCAGAATTTACCTGATCGGTCATGCACGGCAACTTCCATCACAACAGATAGCCGTGCTGTCAAACCAGGTGAAATCTTTCTGGCATTACGTGGTGAGAAATTCGACGGACATGATTTTGTAGAATCCGCGATCGCGCAAGGGGCAATTGCCGCGATCGTGGATGCTCAATTTGATGCAGGTGATCTTCCTGTCCTGATCGTTCCAGATACCTTGGTTGCGTATCAAGCGATCGGGCATTGGTGGCGGACTCAATTTAAGATTCCAATTATTGCGATTACTGGGTCAGTTGGAAAGACGACGACAAAAGAATTGATTGCAGCAGTTTTATCGAAATACGGCAAAGTTCATAAGACGCAAGCAAATTACAACAATGAGATCGGAGTTCCAAAAACACTTTTAGAATTAAATCAAGATCATGATTTTGCAGTGATTGAAATGGGAATGAGAGCGCTCGGAGAAATTGCGCTGCTGTCTCAGATTGCAAGTCCTGATATTAGTGTGATTACCAATGTAGGAACAGCGCATATTGGAATTTTGGGATCGCGAGAAGCGATCGCTCAAGCCAAATGTGAGTTACTGGCTGAGATGCCGAAAGATTCAGTGGCAATTTTGAACTATGAAAATCTGCTTTTACTAGAAACAGCAAAAACAGTTTGGCAAGGCAAGTCCATCACTTACGGGCTGAGCGGTGGTGATGTGCAGGGACACTTGATCAATCCTGAAACTCTGAAAGTAGAGGATCTAGCGTTTCCTCTACCTTTGCTAGGAGAACACAATGCACTGAATTTTTTAGCAGCTTTGGCAGTGGTGAAAGCTTTGAATCTGGATGCATCGAAGCTGACCGAGGGAATTGAAGTTGATTTACCGAGCGGTCGAGCAAAACGCTATGAACTCTCAAACGATGTCGTCATTTTAGATGAGAGCTACAACGCTGGATTGGAGTCAATGCTAGCGTCTTTGAAATTGCTAGCACAGACCGAAGGAGAACGGAGAATTGCTGTGCTTGGAACCATGAAAGAACTGGGCGACTGGTCAATTCAATATCATCGGCAAGTTGGAGAACAAGTCAAGAATTTGAAACTCGATCGACTGTTGATTTTGGCTGATCCCGGGGAAGCTGAGGCAATGGCAACGGCAGCGGCTCCTGTTCTAGCCGAAAAGTTTGAAAATCACGAGGCAGTTGTTGCTCGACTGAATCAATTGATGCAATCAGGCGATCGCTTATTGTTTAAGGCTTCTAGAGCGGTAGGTCTCGATCGCGTCGTCGCTCAACTCCTCCCATAGGATCGACCTTCTCCTCCTTTCAGAAGACCCCCCCTCTCACCTGAGAAAGATGCTTAGAACCCGTACACTCAGCGATTCTAGCGTCAAAGGTAGTGTTTCAAAATTGCAGCCTCACTGACACAGATGTTGTGTTAGGCGAAGTCTGATGAGGGAATTTCTATGAGTCAAGTAACAAATTTAACATTGGAACTCGGTCAGAGTTTTCTGGCGCAGGTTCCGATCGACGGACGGGTGTCAACACCAGAGCAAGCTGCATTGGTGTTTTCAGGTCCTCGATTCTTTGTCGCTCTAATTTCAGGCATTGTATTAGCGTTTGCATTTCAATTACTGTTTACAAATCTTTCTGTCGCGGCTGGGATTTCGTATCTCGGACGATCTTCAGATGATGATGATCATCATGCTTCTGGCAATGGTGGCGGAACGATTCGCAAAATCGGATTCGCAGTGGGCATGTGGACGCTGATTACAGTGTCCATTTCATTGTTCATTGCTTGCTTATTAGCTGTGAAATTGAGCTTGTTGACCACTGCTAGTCTGGGTGCGATCATTGGTGTTGTCATCTGGGCTGCCTACTTTACCTTATTGGTTTGGGTCAGTTCGACGACAGTTGGATCATTGATCGGTTCTGTCGTTAATACGGCAACTTCAGGCTTCCAAGCGATCGTTGGAACTGCAACCGCAGCACTGGGAGCAAGAGCGGTGAATCAGCAGGTTGTTTCGACCGCTGAAGCCGCTGCCGCCGCCGTGCGACGAGAATTGGGATCTGGGCTTGATCCAGCAAGTGTGCGCGATTCATTAGAAGACTATCTAGAGCGGATTCGTCCGCAACAGTTGGATTTTCGCAATATTCGAGGCGAGTTGGAAAAGCTGGTGCACGACCCTGAACTCCAGAATATTGTTGGTTCAGGATCTCCAACCGATGTGATTGATCGATTGCGCAGTGTCGATCGCAATACGTTTGTGAATTTGATCAGCAACCGGACAGATCTCTCGAAAAGAGACGCGGCTCGATTGGTTGATCAATTAGATTCAGTTTGGAAAGACACGATCGGACGCTATCAACCTCGCCAAGACCCAACTCAAGAACTCGTTGAGTATCTGAAAACGGTTCAATCGGGGCAAGTCGATACGAATGAACTCAGTCGCCGCTTGGATCAACTGACTGAAGAAGTGCGCCGTCAAGGTCAAATCTTGCAGAACACTCAGCAAGATCAAGTTTCGGGAATGCGCGATACTTTATCTTCGCTAGCACAATCGAATAAAGCAGAGCAACCGAGCTTAGTTGATCGTGCGATGCAGTTCGGGTTCTCAACGTTGATGGGAACGGTCATGGGACGGACGGATCTCTCTGATCTCGATGTTGAAAAGATCATGGGACAGCTTCAAAGTGCAAGAGACAAGATTACTCAAGGCGCACAGAATGTCGCTGAGAAAGCAACTTCTGGCTTCAGTCCGATTAAAGCTGACGTTGAGAACTATCTGTTAAATAGCTATGCTTGGCACTTTAATCGTGAGACTTTAGAGACCGAATTTCGTGAAGTTCTCTATGATCCAGAAGCTGATCCGGCTGTGGTGAGACGCGAATTAGAACGCCTCAATCGTGGTGATTTTGTCAACCTGCTAACGCAACGCGGCGACTTACCTGTGGCACGAGTTGCGGAAATTGCCGATCAGCTTGAAGTCATTCGCTCAACTGTGCTGAGTACAGTTCAGCAGGCAGAAGAACAGTCCGAATCGACGGATCTCAGAAGTCGGGTTGAGCACTATCTGCGCAATACCAACAAAGATGAGTTGAATCCTGATGCGATCGAGCGTGAAGTTGCGCTTCTGCTCGATGATCCAGAGGCGGGTTATGACGCGCTGAGAACTCGGTTGAGCCATTTCGATCGCGATACTTTGGTGCAATTGCTCAGCCAACGGCAAGATCTCACGCCTGAGGAAGCGGATAACATTGTGGGTCGATTTGAATCGACACGCGATCGCGTGCTGAATTCTGCTCAAGACGTTCAGAACAGAGTGCGTTCTGAAGCAGAAGCCCTACGATTGAGAGTGGAATCTTACCTGCGCAATACAGATAAGAACGAATTGAATCCTGAAGGCATCAAGCGCGATTTCCGATTGTTGCTCGATGATCCACAGGCTGGAGCTTCGGCACTGCGAGGACGATTAAGCCAATTCGATCGCGATACCTTGGTGCAACTGCTCGGTCAGCGTCAAGACTTGACTCCTGAAGAAGCCGATCGCATCGTTCGCCAGCTTGAAGATGTTCGCCATAACATTCTTCATGCGCCTCAAATTGCCGTTAGTAAAGCGAAAGATCAAGTTGATAGTGTCACGACGACAATTGAAACTTATCTTCGTAATACGAATCTCTCTGAGCTTGATCCAGAAGGGATTAAGCGCGATTTGACGATATTACTCAATGATCCGAAAACAGGCGCATATCGCTTAGGTCGGCGATTATCGCAAGTGGATCGAGACACGATCGTCAAACTGCTTGCTCAGCGCCCTGATTTAACAGAAGAACAAGCAAACCGCATGGTCGATCAAGTTCAAACTTCGATTCGTAGCATCGTGCGTGCTCCTCGTCGCTTAGCTTCTCGAACTCAGCATCGCGTGCAAGACTTCCAATCGACCTTTGAGAACTATCTGCGGAACACGGACAAAGAAGAACTCAATCCTGATGGAATTAAGCGCGATTTAACGATTTTGCTGAGAGATCCGAGAACTGGATTCGGTCTGCTCGGAGATCGCTTATCTCACATCGATCGTGCAACGATGATTGCGTTGCTCGCGCAGCGTCAGGACATGACCGAGGAAGAAGCCAGCCGCGTGGTTGATCAAGTCCTCTCGGTTCGTGATCAATTCACCGCTCAGATTCAAGCGATTCAAACGCGGATTCAGAGCGTGATTGATGGCATTCTCAATCGCATTCGGGATTACCTGAATTCGATGGATCGCCCCGAATTGAACTATGACGGCATCAGCGATGATCTCCGCACCTTGTTCCACGATCCGAAGGCAGGTTTTGAGGCATTGCGAGATCGCTTAGGCAGCTTTAATCGCGATACGCTCGTCGCCTTGCTGTCTTCCCGCGATGACATTTCCGAAGCCGAGGCGAATCGGATTATCGATCGCGTTGAAAATACTCGGAATACGGTTTTACGCCGAGCTGAGCGGTTCCAGACCGAAGCTCAAATGCGGTTAGAAGAAGTGAAACGCCAAGCGCAAAAACAGGCTGAAGAAACCCGCAAAGCCGCAGAAACAGCAGCTTGGTGGTTGTTCGGCACAGCTCTTGTTTCAGCAGGTGCATCAGCCTTAGCAGGTGCGATCGCCGTTGGCATCTAAGTATTGAGATGAACTCTCTCTAATTAGCTCCTATCCCCAAATTGCCATCGCGCAGTTTGGGGATAGCTATAGATTCAGAGTTGAAATGGGTTCTCCAGTCCTAAATCAGATCGCTACATATCTTGACCCTACATTTCTCTGTAACCCTGCCATCAGTGCTAGGCTTAGTCATGCTTTCTTTTGATTAACCCTCAGTCACCGTGTTCAAACAGATTTTCTTGCGATTTCTGATTCTGTGCTTCGGAGGATGGATTCTTCTGGATGTCATAGCGCGCTTCGGAGCAGAACTTCTCTGGTTTCAGGAAGTCAGCTATCTCCCAGTCTTTCTGCTCCGACTTACGACTCAAGGATTACTGTGGCTTGGGGTGACAGCTATTACGATCGCATATTTTCGCTGGAATCTGAAACGAGCCAATCAACTCAAACATCCATCTCCTCAAGCGGATACCCTCGAACTTCGCAAACCTCCGCTCTCGATTCTGCCCCTGCGCTTAAGAACCCTGTTGCCGCTCACATTCGGACTCAGTTTGCTGCTTGCGTTAATCCTCATTCACTACGGGCAAATCGCAGTGCAGTACTGGCAGATTGGAGAGGTCAACCTACCAATGCCCATTTCGATGTTTAATCTCTTCGCAATTTGGCAAGTTGGACAGCAGATTAGTACACAGGTAGGGTATACATCTGGAGCAATTTTGGCAGCGATCGCTGTACTCGTCTATCCGCAGTTTACATTGAGTGCGATCGCAGTTGTTTTTGCGGCTCTGCTCGGATTTATTGCTGCACAACACTGGGCAACGGTCTTACAGTATCTTCAACCCACGGCATTTAATGCAACTGAACCGCTATTCAATCGCGACATCGGATTTTATATTTTCACACTGCCTTTTATTGAGCTTTTAGTTCTTTGGTGGATTGGACTTACACTCTATGGATTTATTGCTGTTGCTTTAACTTATCTCACATCTGGACATAGTTTAAGTGAAGGTAGATTTCTTGGATTTTCGCCTCCACAGCAACGTCATCTGTTCGGTGTGAGTGCTGGAGTGATTGGAACAATCACAATTGGCTATTGGCTCAGTTGCTATGAATTGCTATATTCCAGAAGAGGCGCATCTTTCGGAGCTAGCTATACCGATGTCGTCGCCCAACTCCCGGCTTATATTGTCCTAGGAACAACTGCGAGTGTAATTGCACTTTACCTTTTGGGACGCTGTATCTTTTGGCAGCCCCAATCCAAACGGCGGCGTTGGGTTGGAATTGGCTTAGTGGTGTATGGAGTATTAGCGATCGCAGGGATTTTCATTCCTGAACTTGTGCAATCGGTGGCAGTTCAGCCGAATGAACTGGTTCGAGAGCGTCCCTATATCGAGCGAACGATCGCGCTAACTCGGCAAGCGTTTGGCTTGAATGATATTGATATTCAAACGTTTAACCCACAGGGACAGTTGAGTGAAGCGGATCTGCGGAACAATCCTCTCACGATTCGCAATATTCGCCTTTGGGATCAACGCCCACTTTTAGACACAAACCGTCAGCTTCAGCAGATCCGGCTGTACTACCGATTTCCAGATGCAGACATCGATCGCTATACCCTACGGACAGAACCCACTGCGCCGCGAGAACAGCGGCAAGTCCTGATTGCTGCGAGAGAATTAGATTACAACGCGGTGCCGCAAGAAGCTCAAACTTGGGTAAATCGCCATTTAATCTATACTCATGGCTATGGCTTTACGGTCAGTCCAGTAAATACCGTAGCTGCTGGAGGACTTCCCGAATACTTTGTTAGAGATATTGGCAATGAGGGAGAAGGGGCGCTAGTCACGTCAAGTCCATCGATTCGAGAAAGTATTCCGATCGAACGACCTCGTATCTACTATGGCGAAATTACAGATCCTTATGTCATGACGGGAACTCGCCAACGAGAGCTAGATTTTCCGAGCGGAAGCGACAATACCTATAATTCCTATGATGGACGCGGCGGAATTGCATTAAATTCGCTCTGGCAACGGGCATTGTTTGCCGTATATCTCAAAGATTGGCGAGTCCTTGTCACGCGAGAATTTACCCCACAGACCAAACTCCTGTTTCGCCGAAATATCAATCAGCGAATTCGAGAGATCGCACCTTTTTTGATGTACGATCGCGATCCTTACTTAGTTGCTGCTGATAGTAGCACTGCTCCGGCTCAGAACAATCTTTACTGGATTGTTGATGCTTACACCACGAGCAATCACTATCCTTATTCCGACCTAGTAGAAGGAATCAATTACATTCGGAATTCTGTGAAAGTTGTGATTGATGCTTATCACGGATTTGTTACCTTCTATGTCGCCGATCCCACTGATCCGATGATTCAAACTTGGTCTAGGATTTTTCCCAGTTTATTTAAGCCATTGAGCGCGATGCCAGCAGCACTCCGGCAACATATTCGCTATCCTGTTGACTTCTTCAATTTGCAATCCGATCGCTTGATGACCTATCACATGACTGATCCGCAAGTGTTCTACAATCGAGAGGATCAATGGCAAATTCCGAATGAAGTGTACGGCAGCGAAACGCGCCCTGTTGAGCCGTACTATCTGATTACGAGTTTACCAAATGTTCCATTTGAAGAGTTTATTTTACTGCTTCCCTATACTCCTCGCCAGCGAACAAATTTAGTCGCTTGGTTAGCAGCCCGTGCTGATGGTGAAAATTATGGTCGCTTGCTACTCTATACCTTTCCGAAAGAGCGGCTAATTTTTGGAACTGAACAGATTGAAGCCCGAATTAATCAAGATCCAGTCATCTCTCAGCAAATCTCTCTATGGAACCGCCAAGGCTCAAAAGCAATTCAAGGGAACTTACTAGTTATTCCGATCGAACAATCGCTGCTGTATGTTGAACCACTTTATCTAGAAGCTGATCAAAACAGTTTACCGACCTTAGTCCGAGTGATTGTTGCTTATGAAAATCGCATTGTGATGGCTGAAACCTTAGAGCAAGCTTTGCAGGCTATTTTCCGGGACGAACCCACGCCTGAACCGATCGTTCGTCCCGTTGAAGCACCTACGCCCTAGTCGAAGATAACTTAACTTAAAGGAATCGCTGCATTCACAAGCGTCGTCAACACTCCGGTTTGTTCTTGTCCGCTCGTCGAAAGGTCGCTGTAGCACAAGAATAAGCGCTCCTCAGCACGGGCTAGTAGATCGAGTAAAATGCGTCGTAATCGTTGTTCATTCATCATCTGAGTATCTTCTACATCCCAGACTCGCCCTGGCCAATCTTGCAAAAATAATGGAGCCGCAAATAGTGAATCGACTCCACTTAACCAACGTGACGAGCCTGCATCTAGCCAAAACTGCCACCGATGCGATCGCCGAGTGGAACGATATTGAAACACAGTTGCCAATGTCACCGCATTCGGCTCAATCAACCGGACTGGGAATGGATTTGCAGTGACCGCTCCACTTCTGAGCAGTTGAATAAAATTTCGCACCGTCAGCGATTGAGGTGCATCACTGAGATCGCTCCGGCGCAATCGATCGTCTACTTCCCAATAATGCTGAGCCGTCTCGATCAATTCTCGCAGTCCAGCCAGTTGATCAAAAGGCAGATGACTTCCCCCAAAAAAGAATCGCTGAATTGCTCGATCGAGCATGACGACCGGGCTAGCAATCAAACGATGGTCTAACTGCGATCGCTGTGACTCAATCCAGCGCACAATTCCCTCATACGCTTCAGAGGCTTGATACCCTAAACGATCCCAGCGAGGAAACGTATTTGCAGCAAGTAAACGCGGTTGGTCTGGATGTGGCTCGAAACAATGATCAGCAAGTAATCCAGCCCGAACCGGATCAATCACATAGGTTGTTGTCAATTCAGTTTTTTGACTGAGAATCACCAGCATTTCAGCGATCGTATCGCGGTTCGTCGCTCTGCCTAAGCCTGGATAGATCAGCGTCAGTAAAGTGAGCAGCGATCGCACAATCGGGCTACTGGCTAAAGGGCGCTGATCGTTGAGTAACTCGACTGGTATATTTTGGCGGGTCAGAATTTCTCGTAACGCATAGCGAGAAATCGGATCAATCCCAGGCCCAATTAAAGCAATCTCGCGCGGTTCGACTTGCCCGGATTGCACGCCTTTAATGATCACTTCTGCGGTGTGGCGAATCAATTGTGCCTGAGTTGTGGTCTGAAGCGTTTGAATCGACTCTGGCAAACTCGCAAAAAAGATCGGATCACTAACGAGATCTAAAATCGATTCTCCTAATTGATCGATCAAACAAGGATGAGTACGATCGCTCAGTTCCACGACTGTACAGCGATCGCTTAACTGTGCTAAGTAAGCTGGATCGGCTCCTAAGCCTAATCGCACCGCTCCATTCGGGTTAAAGCTAAACGCGCAAGGGATGTTTCGATCAAGCAAAAAATCAAACAGCGATCGCACAATTGCCGGATACTCATCGAGATCATCTGCGACGACCGCCTGAAACCGCTCTAACAAATGCTGCTGATATACCGGATCATGGAGTAAATAACGCCCGTACAAATCTGTGATCACGCTATAAGTCAACAATCCCCGCCGCAAGCACCAGGCTCGCCAACGCTGCATCATTTCCCCAATTGTTTCTGGCGACAAAGCTAATTCTGAAATTTTTCCTTCAACTTTTAGTAAGCCTTGATTGAGCAATGCTGGAATTTCTTCGATCGACAAACCACTTAAGGCTGCAAGCTGCATCAAATCTAGAACTCGCCGCACTAATCTAGCTTCAGGAATGCCAGCTTCAGCGATTGCGTGATCTAATTCCACTCGCCAAAGTTTGGTCGCGAGTTCTTGCTCATTCTCAGGGCGCAACCTTAGCGGAAACTGAGCTTTTAGATCTAAGCGTTGCACCAGCAAAGCCCAAAAAAGCGTCACTTCATCCTCAAAGAATCCGAGCGGCGTTGTCGCGCGAAACGGAAATTTTCCTTGCGTTGCTTCGCTAATGCGATCGCTCAATGCCAGACGATTATCTCCGATCGCTGCCAGCACTAAAATTCCAGAGCGCTTCATTTTCATCCATTCGCAAGCTTGTGCCACCAATCGATCTGTTTTGCCGCTGCGAGTGGCTCCTGTAATCCAGACAGATTGAACTGTTTGCTTTTGCACGGAATCGCCTCAACACAATTTGCTAGGATGTTGCTCACCTTTAATGATAAAGATGTTCTTGTATTCTAGATCTTCTGAAAAAGCAGTTTTAGAATAGAGCGATCATTGCAGTTTGCCTCTGCTTCTCCACTGATGTTTGATCTTGCACTTGCTACGTCTTGAGCTATGAACAATAATTCGCTGTTGTCACAATTGAGAAACTACGTTCGGCGTGCTGAACAATGGTATCTTGAAACCCCAGATCGAGCGCTAGATCAGGCTTATGATGCGGCTCTTAAAATTAGAGCGATCGAGAATGAGCATTTCGGCGGACAGAAAATTTCGCCTCGTGCGACTCAGCTTCGAGGGAATGCACTCGCTTATTTTGAAAAAGATTTGCAGAAGTATCTGCGAAACATTCGGATGAGATTGACCGAGTTTCATCGCAGTCGTTCAGCCTTGGCGATTACCAATCCCAATCAAACGGCGGATACATTACGGACGATCGAAACTACTGAGGTAGGAACTGATCGATTTGTGCCGACTGTCCAGGATAAACCCTCCATCACGCTCGAAAAGCTGCGATTTATTGATGAAGTGTTGATGCGATATGCAGAGGAGCAACTGACGTTAGAAGCAGTTTCAGCTTCGATGCTTGCAGTTGAAATGAATGGAAGTCCCGATAAAACAACCAAACCTGACAAAAAGAATTCTGACCCCAATCTTACCGTTGCGGATACTCAAAACGTTCCAGCGAATGCAGCCGAAAAGTCCGAAGATTTTGAAAGCCTTTCTGATAAAACTGGGTTACTGCCTCGATCGATTCTCACGACGCTCAATCGGCTGAGGCGAGATCTCGATCCCAAATCCGAAGCCGAAGTGCTACAAAATTACAGAGTTTCAAAGGTCAAAACTTTATTAGCAGTTCGATTCGTTCTCATTTTGATTTTGGTGCCGTTGCTCGTGCAGCAAGGGGTTCGCAATATTGCATTATCGAACTATCTGATTCCGGGTGCGTGGATTACGCAGAATTTCAAAGTTGAAAACCCCGATCGTATTTTTCTCAATGGCGAAATGGCAGAGGAAGCTCTGAGAGAATTGCAGGGCTTCGAGGAACGTCTGAAATTTGAAAATCTGCTCAGAGAGACGTTTGAACGAGAAACCTTGCCTGCTGAAGAACGCGAAGCCAGAGTCAAAGAGCGATCAGAACAAGTTGAGGTGCGAGTTCGAGAAAAAGCGACTGAAATTGCAGCCAGTTTTTCGACTCAAAGTGCGAATGCAATTAAAAATTGGATTGCTGATATCGCAGGCACGATCGCATTTGTCTTAATTTTGCTGAATGGTAAACGCGAGATCGACATTCTCAAATCGTTTATGGATGAGACGGTTTACGGACTCAGTGACAGTGCTAAGGCATTTATCATCATTTTGTTTACCGATGTCTTTGTCGGCTTTCACTCTCCCCACGGGTGGGAAATCATTCTTGAAAGCGTTTCAAAACATTTCGGCTTACCTGCTAATCGCGATTTCATTTTCTTATTTATCGCAACGTTCCCAGTGATTCTAGATACGATTTTCAAGTATTGGATTTTCCGGTATCTAAATCGTGTCTCACCTTCTGCGGTGGCGACATATCGGGAGATGAATGAGTAGAGGAGTAGAGGGGTAGGGAGTGGGGAGAAACGCTCTTACCTTCAATGAAAACTCGAAAGGCTTTTCCTACTCCCCACTCCCCAATTTTTCTAGCTCGCCAAATACTCCCCCATATCCCCTTTCCGCTTCCGCAATTTCGTCAACGCTTCGCGCTCAATCTGACGGACTCGCTCTCGGCTAATATTTAAGCGATCGCCAATTTTCGCCAGGGTCAACGCCTTGCCATCTTCTAAGCCAAAACGTAACGCTAAGACTTCACGTTGCTGCGGAGTCAAATCTGACATCAACGCATCTAAATCTAGCTTTAGCGAAGTCTGTGCTGTAAATTCTTCGGGCGACATGCCTGGATCTTCTAGCAGTTCCCCTAATTCTGTATCCTGATTATCCCCAACTCGCAGATCGAGCGATAAGGGTACTCGTGCGCGTTCTAGATAATCGCGAATTTGTGCGATCGGCAATTCTAATTCGGTGGCGAGTTCTCCTAGCGTTGCTGCTCGACCTAAGCGTTGAGACAGGCTACGCTGTGCTTTTTTAATCTTATTGAGCTTCTCGGTAATATGAATCGGTAAGCGAATCGTTCGCCCCTTTTCTGCGATCGCTCGGGTAATTGCCTGCCGAATCCACCAGTACGCATAGGTTGAGAATCGATAGCCTTTGGTGGGATCAAATTTTTCGACCCCCCGCTGCATCCCAATCGTTCCTTCTTGGATTAAATCCATCAGTTCGACATTGCGCTTGGTATACTTCTTCGCCACAGAGACGACTAACCGCAAATTTGCCTCAACCATGCGACGTTTTGCGAGTTCTCCCTCCGCTAAAATCTGTCGCAACTCGGTTTCTGAAACTTCAGCCGCCTGTGCCCAAGTCGCGTCATCAGGGCTTGTCCCTAACTTCTCGATTAAGGCATTTTTGACCGAATTGACGATCGCCAATCGCTGTACCTGTTTTCCATAGAGCACTTCTTGTTCATGGGTCAGCAGTGGGACGCGACCAATTTCGCGGAGATAAGCACGGACGGAATCAGTTGGAGTCTGAGCGGTTTTCATATCAAGATCAGAAAGCGATGGGTGTGGGCAATTGGGTGAAATGTCAGACGCTCGAACGCGCGTAAATTCAGAAATCTAAATGAAGGTGGACACGGCTAGAAAGTGGTTGCTATGAAGTGCGCTAAGCTTAGGCTGAAAACAGCCTCGCTAGGAAATGGTTACATAGCCATGTGTCAAAGACATGGCGAAAACTCGTAAACTCTGTGTGCCGCTTTTGACCTTTATTAGATTTGTCTAGGTGAATGGTTATATTAAGATTATCTCTTATTGTGTTAAGTCTTGTAAAGTTACTGAGAAAAAAATCTTGCTAAAGGAGGATTAGATGCCAATCGGCTCAGCGAAGCACGCCTTAGCCAATACGGTATCAGAAACGAACTTTACGAATGTCTTATCTGTAACAGAATTGAGGAGTTTAGCCAAGTTTCTGCCCTCGATCGAATATGACAATCTGACTGAGGAAACCTTTAAATAATATTAAGAGCACAGTTGAGAAATGAAGGGCGATCGCGGTTAGATTTATATCCGGGTTTGCCGCAAATCGTTATATAGGCATACGCGATCGCTCTTAGAATAGGCATCTATCTTTTGGCAGAAGATTAGAGTGGGGAGGTTAAAAAATCGTATCAAGCCTAATGGCTTTCTATTCCCCCCTTCCCCGCTCTCTTCTCGCTCATCGACGTAAATAATCCTGCAAAGCCGTTACAGTCAAAGCCTCAGCCTGCATTGATCGAATCGCTGCTGCTGTCGCTTTTGCCCCTGCGATCGTGGTAATCATTGGAATCTTGTACGTCAATGCTGTTCGTCGGATTAAGCGATCGTCTTCGTGCGCCTCTTGTCCTGCAGGAGTATTGATAATCAACTGAATCTGCTCATTTTTGATAGAGTCCAGTACATGCGGTCTGCCTTCATGCAGTTTGAGTACGAGTTCGACATCTAGCCCATGTTCTTTTAGCGTTTTGCAAGTTCCAGCAGTTGCAACGACTTTAAAGCCAAGCTCCATCAACTCTTTGACTGCCGGAACAACTGCTGTTTTTTCACGATCGTTCATCGACACAAACACGGTGCCTTGACGCGGCAAACGCTGACTGGCAGCGAGTTCTGCTTTGGCATAGGCTTTCCCAAAATCAGAATCGATCCCCATAACTTCGCCCGTCGATCGCATTTCTGGACCCAAAATTGTATCGGTTCCAGGGAATTTCTCGAAGGGGAGAACGGCTTCTTTGACTGAGATGTGCTGTGGAATGATTTCCTGCGTAAAGTTCAAATCAGCCAGGGTTTTGCCGGACATGATTCGCGCTGCCATTTTTGCCAGTGGCACCCCGATCGCTTTCGACACAAACGGCACCGTTCGAGAGGCGCGCGGATTTGCTTCAATGATATAGACTTGATCCCCTTGCACCGCAAACTGAATGTTCATCAAGCCAACCACTTTCAAGGCTTTCGCAAGTTGAACTGTCCAAGTCCGAATCTGATCGAGAACGGCTGGTTTTAAAGTGACAGGTGGGATCGAACAGGCTGAGTCTCCAGAGTGAATTCCAGCTTGTTCGATGTGTTCCATAATGCCCCCAATCACGACATGACCGGTCTGATCGGTGATTGCATCCACATCGACTTCGATCGCATTTTCGAGAAACCGATCAACCAAAATCGGATGATCCGGCTCCACTTGAACTGCATACGTCATGTACCGTTCTAACTCAGTGTCCGAGTAAACGATCTCCATCGCTCGCCCACCTAAGACGTAGCTTGGGCGCACGACGACCGGATAACCAATCTCACGCGCAACTTTCTTCGCACCGGAATAATCCCGTGCAAGCCCGTTTGCAGGTTGTTGAATGTTCAACTCGCGCAGGATTTGTTCAAAGCGTTCGCGGTCTTCAGCCGTGTCGATCGAGTCCGGCGACGTTCCCCAAATTTTGGTCGAAACTGTGCCTTGTTTGAGGAATGCAGCGAGGGGAACCGCTAATTTCAAAGGCGTTTGTCCTCCGAATTGAATAATCACCCCTTCCGGCTGTTCCATTTCGATGATGTTCAACACATCTTCTTTGGTCAGCGGCTCGAAATATAAGCGATCGCTGGTGTCGTAGTCGGTCGAAACGGTTTCAGGGTTGGAATTGACCATAATGGTTTCAAACCCGTCTTCTCGCAACGCAAAAGACGCATGACAACAGCAATAATCGAACTCGATCCCCTGTCCGATGCGGTTCGGCCCGCCTCCTAAAATCATCACTTTCCGTCGAGTTGAGGGGGCAACCTCATTCTCTGCATCGTAGGTAGAGTAGTAGTAGGGAGTGAAGGCTTCAAATTCAGCTGCGCAAGTATCGACGGTTTTGTAAACCGGAGTCACATTCAAGGATTTGCGGTAAGCCCGAACTTCGTCTTCAGTCGATTTTGTAGCATACGCAATTTGACGATCGCTAAACCCTTGTTGCTTAATCGCAAGCATTTTCTCTTGCGTCAACTCTTTGAGCGTCAACCGCTTCAGGGTTTTCTCAGTTTCAAGCAAGTCAGACAACTTATCGAGAAACCAGGGATCAATGTTCGTCAATTCATAGATTTCATCGTTCTGCATTCCCATCAGCATGGCATGACGCACGGTGAAAATTCGATCGGGATTCGGCGTTCTCAATCCGGCGCGAATTTGTTCTAAGCTCGGCAGTTTTTCCGGCTTATCACAGCCCCAACCTGCGCGACCCGTTTCGAGCGATCGCAACGCTTTCTGAAACGATTCTTGGAAGGTTCGACCCATTGCCATTGCCTCACCCACCGACTTCATTTGCGTCGTCAAATACGGTTGAGATCCTGGGAATTTCTCAAAGGCAAAGCGGGGGATTTTGGTGACGACATAATCGATCGTCGGCTCAAAACTCGCAGGGGTTTTCTTGGTAATGTCATTCGGAATTTCATCCAGGGAATATCCGACAGCGAGTTTGGCTGCCATTTTTGCGATCGGAAATCCTGTCGCTTTAGAAGCCAATGCCGAACTACGAGAAACGCGCGGATTCATTTCAATCACAACGACTTCACCCGTCACCGGATTGACTGCGAATTGAATGTTTGATCCGCCTGTTTCGACTCCAATCTCGCGAATAATTTTGATCGAGGCATCTCTGAGCCGTTGATATTCTTTATCAGTCAAGGTCTGAGCCGGGGCAACGGTGATCGAATCTCCGGTATGAATCCCCATCGGATCTAAGTTTTCGATCGAGCAAATAATCACCACGTTGTCGGCGAGATCGCGCATGACTTCGAGTTCATACTCTTTCCAACCGAGCAGCGATTTTTCGATGAGAATCTGCGAAACCGGACTTGCATCCAGCCCCGACTGAGCAATTTCCTCGAATTCTTGCTGGTTATAGGCGATGCCGCCGCCTGATCCGCCGAGTGTGAACGCAGGACGAATAATCAGGGGATATGATCCAATCTGATGCCCGATCACTTTTGCTTCTTCGAGCGTTTCTGCGAGTCCGGATGGGCAGACCCCGACTCCGATCCGCTCCATTGCTTCTTTGAACAATTTGCGATCTTCCGCCATCTCGATCGCAGGTAACTTTGCTCCGATCAATTCGACGTTATATTTCTCCAACACGCCACTTTTTGCCAGCGAGACGGCAAGATTGAGCGCAGTCTGACCGCCCATCGTCGGCAATAGTGCATCCGGGCGTTCTTTAATAATGATTTGCTCGACTAACTCAGGAGTCAGGGGTTCAATATAAGTGCGATCGGCGGTTTCGGGATCGGTCATAATTGTCGCCGGATTTGAGTTCACTAGAACCACCTCAAATCCTTCGTCTCGCAGTGCTTTACAGGCTTGAGTCCCAGAGTAATCAAACTCGGAGGCTTGCCCGATGACGATCGGACCGGAACCAATGAGCAAAATTTTGTGCAGATCTTGGCGACGGGGCATAGTAAATTTACGCTCTTCTTTCTAAATCCAAACCATTCTAGAGGCTTTCGATTCGATTTCTGTACTGCCTTTATCTAATCCCAAGGATCAGTGCGCTTTTTCTTGTACCCATGCCATTAATGGACGCAATTGGGCAGGCATATTCGTCTCACTAACTTGGATCGTGTGCGATCGTTCATCAGTTTCGATCGATAACTGATATCCAAACCGATCGGGCTGAGGAGCGCGATCGATGACCGAATTCAGTTGAAAAAAATCTGCGTCTTTGACTAATTGTTCTAGTTCTTGCGCTTCAGACAGGGAAAGATCCTGAGTATCGATGGTTCTCATGATCATTAACCCCGCGAACCCGCCACTCTGCTCTAGCGTGACTTTCATCTTTCCCTCTGAAATTTAAATCACTCCAACGGTTCTCCAAGCATTTTGAACGGCTTGTTGCTCTGTGCTATCTATGCCGTATAACTCAGATGCGATCGTTGCGGTTGCCCGCGCTGCGTCTTGGAAATTCGATGAAGTCCGTAACCGCTCGGTCAAGGCAATGTACCAAATCTTGCCCGCTTTTTCCCAGGCATATCCGCCTAAGGCAGATGCTACTAGGTAGAAGGCGCGATTGGGAATTCCAGAATTGATATGCACTCCGCCATTGTCTGCTGTTCCTTTGTAGAGATTTTTCATCTCTGCAGGCTGGGGATCTTTGCCGAGCACTCGATCGTCATAAGCTGTTCCGGGAGCTTTCATCGATCGCAATGCCTCGCCATTGACTTTAGCAGTCAGCAATCCGGCTCCAATCAGCCAATCAGCCTGATCTGCCGTCTGATTCAAAACTTTCTGCTTGACTAAAACGCCAAATACATCCGAAAAAGACTCATTCAAGGCCCCTGACTGTCCTTGATAAACCAGTCCTGCTTCAGTTTGAGTAATGCCGTGTGTCAATTCATGAGCAATCACATCCAGCGAAATCGTAAAGCGATTAAACAATTCCCCATCGCCATCGCCATAGACCATCTGGCTACCGTTCCAGAAGGCGTTATTGTAGCGCTGCCCGTAATGAACTGTCGAATTGAGGCGCATTCCATAGTCATCGATCGAGTCACGCTCATAGACCTCTTTGAAAAAGTCATAGACGGCTCCTGACCCATCAAATGCCTCGTTAACTGCAACATCGGATACGGCTGGAGATGTTTCTCCCCGTACGATTCTCCCAGGCAACCTTGTTCTATTTGCTGCGTTATAAATTGTTCGACGTTTTTCATTTGCAGCGACAAGGAAAGGCTGGATGGCTGCACCTATGACTTCCCGCCGTCCTCGAAACTGTTCTGAAACCCGAAGATTTTGTAATGCCCAATCGCGCTGAGTCTCAGTTCCATTGATAATGATGCGATCGGTGATATGAGGCGGCACGATGCAACAGATTGGACAAATATGCTGATCTCTACGGCGGCAGCGAGATTGACGACGGTTTCTCATATGTAGATTGCTCCTAGTCTCTTTCAAAGTGAAGAATCTGACTTGCCTGTAGCGCTCATCCACTTTAAATCGCTCTGAGACAGAGTGCTTCTCTAACTACATTTTCTTCAGAAAGTCGAGATCGTAACTTGCTTAAGAGTTGTTTGAGTAAGTTCCGGCGTAGCCGATAAATCCTTTTAGCGTACGATTGATGCGGATTCCAGATCCACCTTCGTGGTGAATCTCAACAGTTTCAGCTGGGTCAAGATTAAATGTCTGTGCGAGCAATAAATTCAGTGTGATGGCTTGAAATGCAACTGTGGCACAGTCGCTCAGATGGCGGGTGATCGTAATTGGGATTCCCGATGGGTCGAATGTGCCAATACAGACTGAAATTGTTGTGTTGTCTTCCATATTTTTAGGAATCTGTGAGTGCTTTGATCCAATTATTCACCTGAGATCGCACTCGATTACCCGAAATCTCAGATTCTGGGATCAAATTCAGCGCCCGGCGATAATCAGCCATCGCGAAATTCCAATCGCCTACTAAATGGTGCGCTCTTCCTCGGGCTGCATAAATGTGGGCTTCCAATATCGAATTGTCGTCGAGATTAATCGACATTAATTCTTTGATTTGCAGAGCGTGTTCAAAATTTTCGATCGCGTCTACGTATAGTCCCAAATCCCGAAAGGTAATGCCTTGATTTAACCAAGCTCGAATATTGGTAGGGTCAAGATCGACTGCCATGTCATAATCTGCGATCGCGGCTTCTAATTCTCCTTGAGCCGCATAATAATTGGCGCGATTATTATAAGCCCCTGCGAGTCGAGGATTGAGTTGGATCGCTTTGTTGTAGTCTTCGAGCGCGGCATCTTGATCACCGCATTGAAAATGGACTAAACCTCGATTGTTATAATCCAGCGCATTCTTAGGATTGCGATCGATCAAAATGGTCAATCCAGCGATCGCTTCTACATAATTGCCTTGTCGAGCTTCTGAGAGTGATCGCCGCCGAAGTAGGCGATCTTGAGCAGAAGCGTCAAGCCAAGTCGTTGGACGCGAAGAACGCTGAGCGTTGAACCGGGTAGGATTGGACGATCGACGGCTCGGAGCCGCAGCACGCCCAGAAATGACTGCACGGTTCTTTTGAGTATTTAGGGAACTACCATTTAGAGATGTACGAGCGTTCATGCCATCCTCACATGTCTATGAACTAAAGTTACCGACTCGCTAACTGAATTCTTTCTGCCCTAGTGCCACAAATGAATACGTCTACGGTCAGAGATTGGATGTTCTCAAACAGCAGAGCATAGATTTTCTGCATTTTAGGGGTCAGAACTCACTACACGAGAGTCCGATTCCATTTCTGAAACGAGCCATTTCATAGCCGTCAAAAAAACACCAGAACTTTAGACATCAACAGGAAGGGATAGCGGTTAAAGGTTTCCGTAACTTTGCGGAATCTTCGCACCAGCTTTGCACAGTCTTAAAGTTCCCACTCAGTATTATTTTGTCTCAAATCATCCAGAGTTTTAGTAAGAATACGGAGGCTGTTTTGGATTTTGCAGCGATTCGGCGATCGACACGGCAGCCAACTGTGGGATTTTACAATACGAATGTGAACTCGCAGCGTTGCTTCATACTGTGCAGCCAATGACGACTTCGGACTACTATTGATTTGACTCTATAGTGAACCGCTAAGATATGTTTCACATTTTCTCCAAGCATTTAGTATTCTGAAGTCTGCGACCCTCTTCAATTTTTGATTTTTTCATCGCAGTCCTAATTTCTCTACAATCATGAAATTCTCTGTATTCCACACGCCCGAACTGACCCCAACCCAAAACGCTGCGGATTGTGCGATCGCGATTGATGTTCTTCGAGCCACAAGTACGATCGCAACGGCGCTATCCTCAGGTGCGGATGCTGTGCATGTCTTCAGCGATATGGACAAACTCATGCACCAAAGTGAAGCCCTTCCGCCCGAAAAACGGCTTCGGGCAGGAGAACGGGGCGGCAGTAAAGTCGAGGGCTGTGATTTAGGAAATTCTCCACTTGACTGTACTCCTGAATTAATGACGGGTCGTCATCTGTTCATCAGTACGACGAATGGCACTCGTGCTCTGCAAAAGATTCAAGCTTCGCCAACAGTACTGGCGGCAGCATTAATTAACCGCAAAGCCGTTGTTGATTATTTGGTTGAACATCAGCCGGAAACTGTTTGGATTGTCGGTGCAGGATGGGAAGGGTCTTTTGCGCTAGAAGATACGGTGTGTGCTGGTGCGATCGTCCAAAGTGTGGCTGAGCGACTGGGTTGTTCTCTAGAAGAATTGATTGGCAATGACGAAATGGTTGGTGCAATTTCGCTGTATCAACAGTGGAAAAGTAATCTGCTCGGTTTGATGTACCATGCCAGCCACGGCAAGCGGTTGCTCCGATTGGATTGCCTCGAAGATCTGAAATATTGCGCTTCGTTGGATACGCTCAATGTTCTGCCGATTCAGCGTGAGATTGGCACATTGGTCAAACATGCCGTGGTCGCTCATGCTGCGTAGTATCTCATGAAGATTAGAAAAGATTAAAAATTCTGCTAACCTCCGGTTTGTCGCGCTGGAGGCTTTTTTTTGGAAGCGGGTAGCGAGAATCGAACTCGCAACTAAACCTTGGGAAGGTCTCGTTTTGCCACTAAACTATACCCGCGCTGAATTTCTAAATCATAGCAAAATCAGCACTATCTCAATCTTACAAGAATTGGAAAAATTGAATCGATTGCAATTAAGGACTGATATCGGACTCAATTCCTTGTTTTCAAAAATTCTTAAGATTTGAATCGATTAAGAAGAACGATCGCGAACTCTAAACTCAAGGATTGATGATTCTTAGCACATCGATCGCTAACTCTGGAAATGCCAAAGGATTGAGAGTGCCGCTTTTTACTCGGAATTCAGTTTCATATTCTCCACCTTCAGGATCTCTCATGACGATCAACTCGTGGGTTTGAATACTGACAATCCAGTACTCCTGAATTCCTGCTTCAGCATAAATCTTTGACTTGATCTCTAAATCTTTCTTTAACGTGGAGTCTGAGTATTCGATTAGCCAGAAGATGTTTTCAGGATAAGGATGGTGAGATCTGTATTCTCGACGCTCACAGACTGAAATATCTGGCTCAGGCTCACTTCCATTGGGTAAGGTGATCGGCTTGGCATTTCTGACTTTCGCCCGATCGCCCAAAAGCAGGAGGAGATATTCATGTGCCTCGCTGTTAGAATCCTCATGATCAGGGCTTTCTGGAGCCATCTCGATAATCTCTCCACGTAAAAGCTCAACCTTTTTATCGGCTAGGAATCCTTGCTCGATTAACCTGTGGTATTCCTCGATCGTCCATTTCAAGTGGGGGAGAACTATCATAAGGTTCTTTATCAGAGAGACGATGAACTCAGTTACCTAAAATTTTGACACACTCGCAAAGCTTGGATTCGATAGTCTCTTTCATCAACTTTCTTTTCAGTCTCTTTGCCTAATTGCGAAATGGCTCAATGCCCAACCGCTAAAGGCTCAGGAAAGCTTGATGCCATATGCTTTTCTAAGGTGCTTTGCGGTAATGCTCCTTGTAAATGGCTCCAAGGCAGAACCCGATCGACTGTCCAACGATCGAAGACATAATCATTCAAATCCGGCAATTGCCCTTTCAATTCCTTAAACGCTCGCCGATAGCTGCCCAAGCTATCCCCGTAATGGCGCGTCAATTCTAAAAGCTTCGACAATCGACGATCGCCGCGCGACAATAGCGCCTGAATCACAGACCAGTTATAGCTTTCAGGTCGAAAATCAATGCCATTCGATCGCAGTTGTTTCTGCAAACTTTGCAAGCGTTTCTCAGCTTGCGGATTCACTCCAAACCACTGAAATGGAGTATGAGACTTGGGCACGAACGTACTGCATCCCAAGGTTAATCGCAATCCAGGCGCAGCTTTTTTCAGCGATCGCATCATTGCGACTGTCTGTTCCACATCCTCAGATTCTTCTCCTGGAATTCCTACCATTCCGTAGAGTTTCAGCGAATTTAGCCCGCCTGCTTTCGCATTCACAGCCGCTTGGACAATCTCATCGGTTTCGAGTTTTTTATTGACAATTTTCCGAACGCGATCGCTCCCACTTTCGACTGCGATCGTGATCGATTTCGCATCATGTTTTACTAACGTTCGTGTTAGCTTTTCTGTCACCGTATTGGTGCGAACAGAAGACAGACTAATTCTCACATCATCAAATTGAGGTTGATTCAGATGATCTAATAAGCTTTCAAATTCGGGATGCTGAGTCACAGATGCGCCGAGTAACCCTAGGCGATTTGTAACTGTTAGCCCTTGCTCGATCGCGGGAATCAATGAATCCTCAACATCTGCAACTCGAAACGGCAAGGTTAAATAACTGGCTAAACAGAAGCGGCACATTTCTGGACAACTGCGCACTACTTCCACCATGAAAATATTTTCCCAAGCGGCTTTCTCAGTCACAACACTCGACGCAGAAAGAGTATTGCCTCGATAAGTCTGTTTCTGAACTTGCGCCGGAATTGTGGCATCGATCGGGGTAATTGATGCGATCGCACCATCAGGACTCTGATAGGTCACTTGGTACATACTCGGCACATAGATGCCTGGAACCCTTGCCAAGTGCTTTAACTGCGTGTCTCGATCGGCATGTCTGACTTCTTGATAAGCATGGATAAATGCGTCGAGAAGAATTTCTCCATCACCTAGCAAAAAGACATCAAAAAATTCTGCATAAGGTTCGGGGTTCGCCGTCAGCACGGGGCCGCCTCCGAATACGATCGGATGAGAATGACTCCGCTCTCGGCTCCAGATCGGAATCTCCAATGATTCCAAAACGCCCAGAATATTTACATAATCTAATTCCCAGGACATTGAGAATCCAAGCAATTCCGGATTCGCAGGCAAAGGCTCATGAATATCCGTAAACAGACGCGCAACATCGAGATCCGATCGCGCTGCAAGGGTTGCCCAAACAACTTGATATCCGAGTGAGGTAATGCCAACACTGTATTCGTTAGGAAAAGCAAAAATAAGCGGAATTGCGTCTGCTTGAGGAGTTGCAGGCGTGAATAAAAGGCGTTCGGATGAGAAAGGAGAAGTCACAGGCTGGGAGCTACGCGAAGAAAATTAGAATGATTACTGACTTCAGCCTAGCACCCAGTCTTTGAATATCGGGTCTAGGATTTATTGATGCGGATGGCAACAACAGTCGTACCAAAGGTATAGGTCGGACCATCTAGCTCGATCGTCGTTCCAACCTTGACCTTTTCACCTCCTAATACAGGAGTGCCGTCTACGATTGGGACTTCATTCGTCAACGTCATTAGCATGTCATTCGTTAATGCCAATTCTGGACGCGGATCGGGAAATACCTTCAACGTTCCATCAGGCTGAGGCGTTGCCACTGTCCGAGGCAAAAATCTCAGTTCTTTGAGCTTGACACTGCCAGACGGCTGCTTTCGCACCAGAATGTTCGTCGTATCGCCAACTTTAATAAAGCTTTTAGGATTTGACGCGCTCAGTCCACGTACCACAACATCGACTTCTACAGGCTGTCTTGCGCCTTGTGCTCCTGCCCCTGTTGGTCCGGGATAGACAAAGATTCCAACCACCACCAGTAAAATTACTAGTGCTGCACCCACATCTAGGATGCTGATTTTCCCGAATAATCGACCTTGAGAATCCACAATAGCCATAGTTAAGATGTCTAGATGTCGTGTACGTTGTGTGTTTGCCATGCAACGCCTGTCAAGATTAGCATGACTCGACTCAGCCGTATCAGCAAATTTGTCGAAAATTTGCCTAAACGATGCAACTAAATCGAGTCGCGTTGCGTCCTACTGTTTAGCGCCTCACGCATTTTTCACGCTCTCCTATGATTACAAAAATACTGCGTCGCCGTTGGCTATATCCCGTTTTATCGATCGCGATCGCGGCTGGCATCTGTTTCGGTCAGCCCATGCTCGCACAAGCTATTTCTTGGACTGATCTGCTTCGAGGTGGGATTCAAATCATCCAAGCGAATCAACTGTCTCGATTGTCGGATAGTCAAGAAGTCGATTATGGTCGGCAAATTAATAATCAGTTAACGACTCAAGAAGTCCGACTGGTCAGAGATCCGAAACTCACCGCTTATGTCAATGAAATTGGTCAAAAACTCGCAGCCAATAGCGATCGACCGAATATTCCCTATACGTTCCAAGTCGTCGATCAAAAGAGTATTAACGCATTTGCAACGATGGGCGGTTTTGTCTATGTGCATCGCGGTTTGTTGGATGCAGCGGATAATGAAGCTCAAGTCGCCAGCGTCATTGGACATGAAATCGGACATATTGCTGGAAAACATGCGCTCAACCAAATGCGCCAAACAGCAGTGCAGCGAGGGTTATTGGCAGCAGGGGGACTCGATCGTAGTACGATCGCAAATCTAGGGGTACAAGTCGCGCTGCGCTTGCCGAATAGTCGCCGCGATGAGTACGATGCGGATGCGCGAGGAGTTCGCATGATGGGACGGGCAGGATATGCTCAATCTGAAGCAGTCACCTTTATGCGCAAGCTGTTGAATTCTGCTTCACCTCCAACGTTCTTGGCAAATCATCCAGCCACGTCTGATCGCATCACTCGAATGCAACAACTGATTCGCCAAAATCCCGGTTCGGGAACGGCAGGACTTGATCCCGCAAGTTATCGGGCGCGGCTTCGATAGAAGTTTGAAAGTCTGAAAACGCGAGAGTAGCCGTTATACAGTCAATCTGATAAGGGGATAGAGAGAGGAGGAAGATCCGAAATAGGATTGCTACTCCCCTCTCTCCATCTCCCTACTCCCCCATTTCCCAGC
Organism: Leptolyngbya sp. GGD; assembly: GCF_026735145.1. Taxonomy (NCBI): domain Bacteria; kingdom Bacillati; phylum Cyanobacteriota; class Cyanophyceae; order Leptolyngbyales; family Leptolyngbyaceae; genus Leptolyngbya; species Leptolyngbya sp. GGD. Next base: position 127,848 of record NZ_JAPQKE010000002.1, on the reverse strand, counting down.
TTCGCAAAACAAATACGCTGAACGATTACCGCTTTAAAACCTGCCGCCCTCTAGGCTGAGGTTCGATCTTGGTTGTGACCTCATCAAGCCCCAGTGTCCGCACCTGATTGGTATACATATTTGCCTGATGCACGATCGCATTATCGATATCTAAGGCAGTCAGCCAGCCGCTTTTAGGATGATACGCGCCTGTGTCAATGCCAAGCCATCCTTGCCCCCGAGCGATCGCTCCCGGTACAACGCCTTGAAAAGTAAAAGTGATCGTATGTCCAGTAATAATCACCTTGTCTGAGAAATAAGGTTGAGTCGAGCGATGAAACTCATCGCGAATCCAACAGAATTCAGCATATCCTTGCTGTTCGAGCGGCATTTCAGGATGGACTCCAGCATGAACTAGCCAGACATCCCCCAAATCTAAATAAGTCGGTAATGTGCGAATCCACTGCACATGCTCGACAAGCACGTCCATATCGGTATAACTTGCAACTGTTGCTCGTCCGCCACTTTGAAGCCAAGCCTGCAAAGCAGGTGCATACACTTGCCCATTGGGAAACGCTTCGAGGAGCAAATGCTCGTGATTTCCAAGTAAAGATTGGTAAGGACTGTTTTTAACAAACTCAATGACTTGATAACTTTGCGGACCTCGATCGATTAAATCCCCTAGAAAATAGACCTGATCCGACGCTTCCGGCGCGATGGTATCCAGCAAATTCATCAAGCCATCGTAGTGACCATGAACATCACCGATCACGATTCGACGGGTGGGTTGCTGACTCATGCGATCGTCCTTAGGAAACAGTAAGACTAGAAATTACACAGCAGAAACTGAGCATACGGATCTGAGCGTATGCCACAATTATGCCCTGTCCACTTCTAAAGTTGACTGAAATTTGACTGAAACGCGGATTTTCTATGGGAACTTTATCTTCCTAACGCCTTGATGAATTGTTGCAATCCGGCGAATAAACTTGGTTTTGCCGATTGACCTAATGCTTTGGCAAAAATTTCATCGAGTTTCTCAGAGTCAGGGCGATCGCGCTCCTCGGCAATCAGTTCATAAGTGCCATCAGGCGCATACCAGACTTGCCAAGGGGACGGATAGCAGCGAAAAATTGCGGATTGATCATCCAGCGGACGCAAATAATAACAAGGCTCGATCGTGTCTAAAAATCGCTGTCTCAGTTGCCGTCCTGCATAGCCAATGCCGATTGTTGCGACGTCTTCTAATCTTGGATTGAGCAGAATCACTGGGCGTTCTCCGGCGGCATTGCAAATTTGCTCGACTGGGGGAACTTCCACGGCACTCGGAGAAACAAAGACGTAAAGTTCGTCTTCGGGATCAACTTGTTCTGTAACGGGGGTCGTCTGCCGGGAGCCTGCAACATCTAAGCTGCGGATTTGGTGGGGTAAGTCGCCCCAATCTCGTTTTGCGAGTGCAGCAATCCCGGAGTCTGTGAAAAAGAGTTTCAGCCCTGCACCGCGATCGCGAAACATCGTAATGAATTGCTCTGCGATCGGCATTGGTTTCAACTCTGGAAACACGAGTTCGACTTGTAACCGGGTATAACCCGCTTCTAGAGCCGCTTGGGTCGCGATTTGGGCTTGCGCGATCGCATCTTCTAAGGTATCTGGCAATTCAGGCATAACGATTTTTTTAAACTGCAAAGTCTTATCGTACAATTCGGTCTAGTCTTAATTCTATCGGGAGCCGCAACGGATGCTGACTTCGACACGGGAACTCTTGGAAACGGCTCGCCGAAATATTTTTGCGATCGGAGCGTTCAATGTTTACAATCTCGAAGGCGTAAAAGCAGTGATCAACGCCGCAGAGATCAGCCGCAGTCCTGCCATGCTGCAATTACATCCAAGCGCTTTGAAATACGGCAGCTCTCCTCTAGTTGCTCTGTGCTTAGAAGCCGCAGAAGCTGCAACTGTGCCCATTTCAGTACATCTCGATCACAGTACTTCCGTGAAAGATATCGATCGGGTTTTGCAAGACGGTGTGCGCTCAATTATGGCGGATGGCTCGCCGCTTCCCTATGAGCAAAATCTAGAATTTACGCGCCATATGACGCGATTGGCTCATTCTTATCATGCGATCGTCGAAGCGGAGATTGGACGAATCAGCGGCACAGAAGACGGATTAACGATCGCTGAAAAAGAAGCAAAAATGACTGATCCTCAGCAAGCTGTCGAATTTGTCAAAGCGACGAATGTTGATGCTTTGGCAGTGACGATCGGGAATGTTCACGGGGAATATAAAAGTCCGCCCCGCTTAGATTTTCCGCGCTTAGAACAGATTCGGATGTTACTCGACATTCCTCTCGTTTTGCATGGTGCATCTGGGTTGCCTGCCGAGATGATCGCGCGATCGATTCAACTTGGGGTGTGTAAGTTTAATGTCAATACCGAAGTCCGGCAGGCGTATATGCAGGCACTCAAAGATGAGATTTGTGGGCAGCAGGAGAAGGACTTACTAGAAGTGACCGGGGAAGCGATCGCAGCTATGCAAGATGTGATTCTTGAGAAACTAGAATTATTTGGCTCTGTCGGTAAAGCTCATCTCCACGAGACTCCCTATGCTACGGTTTTGGCAGCAGCAGCCCACAGAAATTAATATTAATTGCCGTACAGACCGGATAAAGATTGACGCAATGGAGTCATCGAATCGACCGATCTCGCTTGCGAGTCAAAATTTGGTAGAGGCAAAAGAGCGGCAATGGTTCCCGTGATTGAGAGGAGCGCGAATAGCCGGATCAGCATCCGCCGATCAAAACGATGATGCATCATGAGCTTGCTGCGTAAACAACTTACAGGTTTTGCCTGTAAGTGTACCGTGCGATCTCGATCGTGAAAATTCGCTAAAAAAGGACAAATTATCAGCTTCGATCAACATTTGGATCTAATGTGGTAGTCCTAAATCAGGTGGGGAGTGGGGAGTAGTTCTTTTGGTAGTTCCCTGCTCCCTACCCCCTACTCCCCACTCTCTTGAGCAGTTACAACTCAACAAGATCGACATCGTTTGTCGTCGAAACCAGATCGCGATTACTAAGCAACCAATGATTGGCAAATTTGCCCTTCGAGTTCTTTTTCTCGCAGTTGCATCGTTTGAATCGATTGCACCAGGATTTCTCGATTGTTCAAGCCTTGTTCGCTCAGTTTGATCCAGCGTTGTGCCTCATTGCCTTCGCGGAGAATCTTCTTCACAGGCAGCAAGAAACAGCTAAAGCCTGCTTTTTTCGCGATCGCAAACGTCTCAGCATACAGTTGCTCAATCCATTCGCGCGCCAAAATCGGCTGTCCGTCTTGCCAATGTCTCAACTCTGCATCCAAACTGGATTTAGCGGCAGCAGCCTCATTCTCATTGGCAATTTCAACTAAATCTTCTGCATTCAACTTGCTCTGCTGCAACGGATCAAGACTGGGATCTGCAATCAATTGCTGCAGCCGAGCTTCTAACAATGCAGTCACTGCCAGCAACGCGATCGGATCAGAGACTAAATCACAAATTCTCAATTCTAAGCGATTCAAATTGTAAGGACGGCGATCACCGTTCGGACGCACCGCAGACCAGAGATGACGCACATTTTGCATCGTGCCGATCGCAATTTGCTCCTCTGTCCACCGAATAAAGTGAGCATGGCTTTCAAAGATTGGCACATGAGCAGGCGTTTTCGGAAACAGTCCCCAGCGCGTGGAATGATACCCCGTCATTTCGCCATTAAACCAAGGCGATGCAGCGCTCAAGGCTAAATACAACGGCGCTTCCATTCTCACTAAGCGACACGCTCGCATCAATACTTCAGGATCACTGATGCCAATATTAATATGTACACTTGCAGTAACGACTTTTGTACCGTAAGTCTTCTCAATATAATCATGATAAGGATTGGCTGGATCAGATCGCCAAAACCGATCGCCCTGTCCTGCTAAGGGCAATGTACTTCCTGGAATTAAGGTGTAATCACCTTTTGACTTTAAAAATTGACGTAACCGCAGCCGAGGCGTGACCAAATCACACAGCGATCGCTCATATCGAAAACAAGGCGGGGTCGTGTATTCAACATTGCGGCTATCGGGTTCTCGGACAAACCCATCTAACGCCGCAACAATCTCATCAGACATCCCGACGACATCTCCTTGAGGTGTGCCGGTATAGACCTCAATTTCAAACCCTTTTGATAACATCACTGACTCCCAACTGGCTGTCGTCTCTTCTAGTATCCGAGAAAACCGATCATCTGCCACCGTCTGAAGAAATGCGATCGCACTCTTCTTACAAAGATCGATCAATCCTTCATATTTCTGGTGCATCGCTTTCCGAAATCTTGCGGTATATTTCAGTAGCCAATCCTGGGGAACTTGCATCTATCCAGGCTGGTCATTTTCGATTAGATACAAGGTCAATCCTGGCATTCACCCCCTTCCCTGTATAGAGAACATATGACACGTCTAGGCACTTCTAAAATTCTTGCGATCGCGCCCTTGGGCTTGATTTCCTTACTCTGGCTCGGTGGACAAACGGCGCTGAAAGCCCAAGTCACCCCACCTCCAGAAACGCTAACCGTTCCGCTCAACACTGTGGGGACGACAATCTTATACGTTAACCCTGCCAGAGGAACGGATCAAACCACTGCCGGGCGGACAGAGGCAGTTCCCTTCAAAACGCTGAAATTTGCCCTCGATCAAGCGACCGCAGGCACGATCGTTCAATTGGCTCCTGGAACTTACAATCTTCAATCTGGCGAAGTCTTTCCCTTGATTGTTAAAGCAGGGGTAACGGTTCGAGGAGATGAAGCAACCAAAGGTCAATCCACGATCATTCAAGGAGGGGGCGATATTATCAGTCGCTCTTTCGCAAAACAAAATGTATCGATGTGGTTGGCACAAGGGAGCCAGGTTCGCGGGGTGACGGTAACAAATGAAAACTCGCGTGGAACCGGAATTTGGGTAGAGGAAGGTAGCCCCACGATCTCAAACAACACGTTTGCCAATAGCGTTCGTGAAGGGGTCTTTATTACAGGGAATGCCAGCCCAACTGTAACGGACAATGTTTTTGTTAAAAACCAAGGCAATGGAATCTCGATTACGAGAGCTGCGAGCGGTCAAGTGAAGAACAATTCCTTTACTGAAACGGGATTTGGGCTTGCGATTAATGGAACAGCAACGGCGCTGATTGAAGGCAATCAGATCGTCAAAAACCGGGGTGGATTTGTGATTGGTGATTCTGCAAAACCCGTGCTCCGAGGCAATATGATTGCGGATAGTAGCGAAGATGGCATTGTAGTTCTTAGTAGTGCTCAGCCTGATTTAGGTACACCGGAAAGCCTTGGCAATAATACGATCCGCAATAGTAAAGGGCGCGATATTAACAATACGACTCAGAATGTTCTTACTGCGATCGGGAATCAGCTGGATCAGAAAAAGATTGCAGGTCTGATTAATTTTGCTCCTGGTGGCGCAATCGCTTTTTCTGATGTACAAGGACATTGGGCGCAGCAGTATGTCCAAGCTTTAGCATCAAGGGGGATTATTACGGGCTTTCCAGATGGCACATTCAAACCGAATGATCCGGTCACGCGTGCTCAGTTTGCCGCGATCGTGCTGAAAGCGTTTGCCCCTGCTCCCAAGAATGCCGCAGTCAACTTCTCAGATGTTTCTAGCAGATATTGGGGCTTTGCTGCGATTCAGTCGGCTGCGCGCGGTGGGTTTATGGCAGGATTTCCGGGTGGGACGTTCCGACCTGAACAACGGATTCCGAAGGTTCAGTCCTTAGTGGCTTTGTCGAATGGATTAGAGTTTGGAGCGGGTGATCCGTCGCTCCTGTCTCGCTTCCAAGATGCAGCTTCGATTCCAACTTGGGCAAGAAGTCCGATCGCGGCGGCAACTCAACGTCAAATCGTGGTGAACTATCCGACGGTCGGACAATTTAATCCCAATCGGGATGCAACTCGCGCAGAAGTTGCTGCATTTATCTATCAGGCGTTAGTGAGCGCAGGTAAGGCTGAAGCGATTTCTTCTCCCTACGTGGTGGGTGTTGCCCGTTAGATTCGAGTTCTGGCTATTTTGATGAACGATTCTCGAATCGAAAGAGCCAGACCATCAATGCAATTACGCCCAGTTGCAGGGCAAGATTTGGAAGTGCCGTTTCCAGATCTCGTCCTGCCAGCGTTTGGGCGAGAAAGACGAAAGCTCCAATCGCGCCTGAGCCACCAAATGCAATGTAGATAAATTTCCGCAATCCTCGATAAGGTGCAGCGGCTTCGGCTTTGAGCCGCGCATATTTTTCGGGATCGGATTGTCTCAGACGTTCGGATTGCTGGCTCATATAATAAGGGAGGATTTTTGTCGATCGTGACATGAGATGGAATTTTCTGCAATTTCTGTTTCAGAAACGAACGATTATCTGTTATACTGCATGAGGCCTTTTGCCGATGTAGCACAGTGGTAGTGCATTCGATTCGTAATCGAAAGGTCATGGGTTCAAATCCCATCATCGGCTTCCTAAGTAGATTGTTGAGCGACACATTATTTGACCGTGGCGACACATTATTTGTCAAAATAAAGATTGGACATTTAATTTGTCGTCTCAGTCCAGCACTTTATTCAGTTATTCAGCATTTCGCGATGTATTACGAATCGAATGCACCTTTCAACCCTCTCTGAAAGTTAGTTATTGAATAAGTTCAATAATTTCTGGAAGTCTTGGCGGAAACTCTGCAACCTACCCACATCTAAAATTTAAGAGGGCGATTGCGACGCAGACGAGCTAGTGATATTTAGTTGGATGCGGTTCTTTAACCCACCCATGTCTAGGAGGGCGATTGCGACTATAGAGCTAGAAGACTGGATTGACGATAAGCAAATCTTTCAACCCACCCATGTCTAGGAGGGCGATTGCGACGTTGAGCAAGTTGCATCTGAGGATGCCGTGATGTTCCTTTCAACCCACCCATGTCTAGGAGGGCGATTGCGACATCACAGGTAGCCAAGGTCAGTTTGACGACTTTTGCTTTCAACCCACCCATGTCTAGGAGGGCGATTGCGACTCACAATTACACCTGGCGGGTTCGATGTTGTTGAACTTTCAACCCACCCATGTCTAGGAGGGCGATTGCGACTGCCAAAAATGCAATCCGACTTCAAACCAGACGCGTCTTTCAACCCACCCATGTCTAGGAGGGCGATTGCGACAGTCGAAAGAAAGTAGGCTCGAAAGTTTTTCAAATCTTTCAACCCACCCATGTCTAGGAGGGCGATTGCGACATGCGATCGATCGCTATCTGACTGAGTTTGAAACCTTTCAACCCACCCATGTCTAGGAGGGCGATTGCGACTCCTAGCGCCTAGAATCCTTTTGTTTAACAGCTTCTAAACTCTACTTTGGCAAACCTCTTATCCAAGTTCGATAAAGTAGTTTCTTGAAGCGTTGTCTAAATAGCACAGATTCGTACGATTCAATCGGGAAGAGGATTCAGCAATTTGGCGAACCTCCTAGGGATTTTGTCCTCGCTTTGGTTTGCCAAAAAATTGGAGAGGGTTCCTCCTTGCTCGGAGGCGATTCGGTAGCTGCCACAAGTGCATATCTGTACCACACTGTTGCCAGGGGTAGAGCGTTGCCTATCGTAATCGGGAGCGCACCTATGCTATACCTGAAGAACAGATATTCGTCAGATATGACTTCCCACCTACATACAGCTTTAACTGTGAGATGGCGACTCGAAGGCACACAGCTACCAGGGTCAGTTTGATCGTTGTCAAACGATCAAACTGACCCACATTGTTCACAGTTCAGCGACTCAAAGAGCTTGAACTGCGGCGCTGTTAGTTTACATATTAACTTGTCTAGGTTCGGACGTACTAAAAACTTGGGTTAAGTTTTGGTGAGAGCACGGGAGTGATAAAGCCTAAAAATCTCATCTTATAAGAGCTTTAGCGAATCGATAGTTGTGACAAATAATGTGTCGAAGTAGTCAATTAATTTGCCGCTCAACAGATCACCTCAGCCAAAAGTATCGTGTCGAAATCGAGAAACGGACTTACTTCAGTGATGACGATGAAAGTTTGCTGGTCGGCATTTCTGATGTGGCAGTCGTGACAAGCAAAGTGGAGCCTATTTCCTCAACGGTTCAGTCTTCGCTATCTGTCTTGCCCGAAAAAGTGACCGTTCCCATTCTTGAAGAAGTGAATGAGCGGTATCTAGAGATTCGTGAGGTAGCAACGGGAACCGTCGTCACCGTTTTGGAGATTCTATCTCCAAAAAACAAGCGGACTGGGGAGGGAAGAATTGCCTATGAACGCAAACGAAATCAGGTGTTGGCGAGTGCGACGAATCTCGTTGAGATTGATTTACTCCGAGGAGGCAAGGCGTTTCCGATCGCGAGTCAACATCTTGGAGACTATCGAATTCTGATCTGTCGAGGTCATGAGCGTCCAAGAGGTGATTTGTACGCTTTCGGATTGCGTCAACCGATTCCAATCATTCCGATTCCGATCGTGCCAGGTGAAGCAGAACCAATGCTCGACCTACAAGCTTTACTGCATTGGGTGTATGACAAGGGACGATATCAGCTAGCTATCGACTATACTCGTCAACTTCAGCCCAAACTGTCTGAATCAGACTGTCAGTGGGTAGAGACATTACTAAGATGCTAATGTGCTGACGATTGTATGAACTCTGTATGGACAAGTGAAACAAGAACACTGCCATAGGAGCAATTCGTTGTTTTACGAATATCAGCGAATCGGCACGATTGGTTTCAGATTGGCAATCTACTGCAACTGAATTTGGTAAACTTTTACTTCTTAAGGTCAGTTGTTTAGTCTTTCGGGTTCGCATCATGAAGTTGTACGATCACTTGATTCAAACCCAACGTCAACGCATTAGTGATGGTGCGATCGTGCCCATTTTAGACGGCTGTAACGCGCCTCGGCAACTGGTTTTGATTTGGTCGCAGTTGGGCGATTTCGATAACCTCGAATATGCTTGGTGGTTGAAGCGAGAGGCAGAAGTGCTGAGATCGACAGAAGTTGCAGTTCGAGCAGTGGGCATTGGAGATCGTGCTTCCGGCGAGAAATTCTGCGAATACACAGGTTTTCCTCCCGATTGTCTGTTTGTAGACCCTACTGCTGAACTCCACCAACAGCTTGAATTGTATTCGGGACTCTCGCTCAAGTTGCCATTGCTTTCGACAGAACAGAATGCCTGGTTCAATCTCTTGCTTATGTGTGCAGGCATTGGGAGTCCTGGAACTTTAACAGAAGTATTTCGGGGATATCGCGGAGATCGCACTGCACCACAGTTGATTGGCGATGATGAGACTGTAAAAGCTGCACCACTCCCGCCACTCAAAGGTTCTACTTTCCGGTGGGCAGGTGGCAGCGGTTTTCAACGTCCGTTTGAACTAGCAACCTTGCGACTTCGTAATATGACGGAAGTGCTGAGTCATTGGAAGACCTATGTGCCAAATTCTGCTTATCTGACTCAACGCGGGGCAACGTTCTTGTTTAATGCTCAAGGTGAGTTGTTGTATGAGCACCGCGATCGCGCAATTCTAGGTTTTGCGGCTCAGATGAATCAACCGCTTGCTTTTTTGGAGGGACTCAGTGAGTAAAGAAGAGGCACTTGCCAGGGCAGAAGCTGTATTTAATGCTGCATCAGATTACTTTGATGCGCCAGCGTTGTCGTTTTGGAATCGTTTTGGACAACAGACGATTAATCACCTTGCATTGCGACCAGGCGATCGTGTTTTGGATGTATGTTGTGGGTCTGGTGCTTCTGCGATTTCTGCGGCAGTTCGTATGGGTTCGACAGGGCAAGTTTTGGGCATTGATATTGCAGAATCGCTCTTGCAATTAGCGCGTGACAAAGCCCAACAACAAGGATTGGAAAATATCAAATTTCAGGCTGGAGATTTTGAGACGTTGGGATTCCCGGATGAAAGTTTTGATGCGATCGTGTGTGTATTCGGAATCTTCTTCGTTCCAGATATGCAGGCGGCTGTTCGAGAGCTTTGGCGGATGCTGCGTCCAGGTGGGAAACTTGCGATTACTTCTTGGGGAGAGCGAGTGTTTGAGCCTGCGAATCGAGTGTTTTGGGATGAGATCGCATTGGAACGTCCGGATTTAGTCAAGTCCTTCACGCCGTGGGATCGAATTCGCCATCCTGATTCGCTTAGAGGTTTACTGGAAGAAGGTGGTGCAACCCAGGTTGAGGTTTTCGCTGAAATGGAAACCCACGATTTAACGACATCTGAAGATTGGTGGACGATGTGTTTGGGTGGGGGCTACCGAGGGACGATCGATCAACTCGATCCAGATGCTAAGGAACGAGTGCGACAAGCCAATCTACAATTTCTGCGAACTGATCAGGTTCACGCATTAGAAGTTGATGTTTTGTATGCGATCGCGCAGAAATCAGAAGTTTAATTGATTCGACTCATTTCGGAACTGGTTCATTTCCATTGATTGCATACATCACGCATTGCATCGACCATGCCTCGGACGGCTTCTTTTCCGCCGAGATGTACGATCGCTGGGTACAGTGTGGCGAGGTCTTGCATGAGGTCAGCGCGGGTTCGATGGGCGAGGAGATGGAGATGAGATTGCCAGTTGCTGAGTGAGAGGATGGCAAGGGGAAGACGGGGAAGATAGATACTAAGAAGTTCAGCACAGGAAGGCTTGTGAGTAATGCTATAGATAATAGTGTAAGTTTGGGGCAGGAATGATTCAGGTAGTTGTTGAGCTAACTCAGTCAATATCTTCACTTGATCGGATTCATCTTCCATCAACTGTATGAGCAAAAGTATCTCTGAAAAGTATGTAGAGTCGATCTGGGCGAGATTCATCAATGCGAGTATCTGCTCATACAAACTCCAAACATCTGAGCAAAACGATGCCATCAGCGGATTTTGCGCTAGTAGATCTGGTGCAGAGGTTTCCTGAATTATCCGCAACGCTGACAAAGCTTCTGAAAAGTAAGAAGAGTCAATTTTCGCTCACTCGATCAATAGCTTTGTTCGACTAGATTTATCCTGAATTGACCGTGCAACTGACAAAGCTTCTGAAAAGTAAGAAGAGTCAATTTTGGCTAATGTAACCAATACTGCTGCCCATTCAGGCGTATTTGTAATGAGTAATTTCTCTACTTGACTGGATTCATTTTGAATCGACTGCAAGAATGACAACAGGTGAGCACGAAACGCTGAATTAATTTTAGCTAAATGAAACCACATCTCCGGACGACTGTACTCATACTGGATTAACTCTATTGATTCTACGGCTGTCAATAATTTAGGAGAATCTACAGCCTCATTTTCTGCTGACGCAATTAACACCCTTGCCCGACTAATCTCGTCCTGAAACGACCCTGTGACTGCCAGCAACTGAGCAAAATTCACAGCGTCATTTGTCGCTAACTTTATTAGTACTCTTGCTCGATCAGATTCATCGTGAATCAACTCTGCGGCTGACAATGCTTCTGAAGAATACGTAGAGTCGATTTGTGCCAAATCACAAAGCATCGCAGCACGTCTGTAATCATCCTGAATTAAGCGTGCAGCATTTAATGCCTCTAAAAAGTACGCACTATTATTTTTTACTAATTCTAAAAAAAACTCTGCCTTTCTCTCAACATTACGAATAGTCCTAGCAACATTCAATAAGCTTGGAAGCAACTCATTAATATCATTCTTCGCAACTTCCAAAAGAATTTGAACTTGATTAGATCTCCTGCACGAATCCTGAGCAGTGATTTGAACGTTTGAAAAGAGGGTTAGAAGCTGCTTAGGAGACCGATGCCATGTATGATCGCATTCAACATCTGCCGCCGAACTTATTCAAACGCAAGTGAGGAGTCAAGCGCGAAACCTTCGAGAAAATGGTCGAAGTCCTCAAACCAAAGCTCATGCGCAAGGGGAAACGTGGCGGACAAGGCAAGTTTGGTGTCGAAGATCAACTGCTCATTGCGATGGCATACTCGCTTTTGTCAAAAACTGCACTTCAGGAAATTCGGCTAATCGGCGGCGAATGCTCCAATCTAATAAGTCTCGGCTAAAAGCAAGCAACGTTAAGGAGACTTCTGTCAAAAGATTTACCCAGACTTTAGAATAGTCCTCATTCTCTCAGAAATCTAGGAACAATCGGGTGGACAGAATCGATGAGCAAGCACAAAACCCCATCCTCACTGCCTATCAGGTTGAGGATCTTCGATTAGCAGCGTCCAAAATGCGTGGGGCAGAACGACGGAGCTTTCAGGCAGAGATGGCGCTGAAATATTGCGAGGGAAGCGCCCGCATTGCAGAGCGAGTGTTGGGCTGGGGACGAGTGAATGTGGAAACTGGGCTAGGGGAACGTCGCACTGGACTGGTGTGTATCAGCGCGCAAGTAGGCAATAGTGGGGCGAAACGCTGGGAAGAAAAGTATCCCGAAGTTGCTTCAGCGTTGCAGCAGATCGCGGAAGATCACGCTCAACAAGACCCGACGTTTAAGACGACGATTGCTTACACGCGATTAACGGCACAAGCGGCGATTGCTCAACTGCGAGAACAAGGGTTTGGGGAGGAGCAATTGCCTGCACCCAGCACGATGGCAGTGATCTTGAATCGGATGGGTTATCGATTGAAGCCCGTGGTCAAAGCCATTCCCCAAAAAAACTGCCCGAAACCGATGCGATCTTCGACAACATCAAAGCCAAAGATCGCAAAAGTGAAAACGGTAGCATCAAACGATTGAGTCTGGATTGCAAAGCCACGGTGAACATTGGCAAGTATTCTCGTGGCGGGCAAACCAGAGGCAATCCTCAAGCGCTTGACCATGATATGGGATGCGAGGAAACGTACATTCCTTGTGGGATTGTGGATGAAGATAGTGGACAACTGCATCTCTACTTTGGCAGTTCGCATAAAACCAGTGATTTCATCGTCGATACCCTTCAAGATTGGTGGAGTCGCTTGACCCTCAAGCAACAGAGACTGACCGAACGCTTGCAACTCAAAGTCGATAATGGACCAGAGAGTAGTGGGATTCGCACTCAGTTTCTCAACCGCATGGTCGAATTTGCAGACCAGATTGGCGTATCCATTCAACTGCTTTACTATCCGCCCTACCATAGCAAGTACAATCCCATTGAACGCTGTTGGGGCATCCTCGAACAGCATTGGAATGGAATTCAACTGACCACGGTGCAAACGATGCTGGCTTGGGCAGAAAGTATGACTTGGAAAGGCATTCATCCCATCGTGGTGTTGAACACCAACCCTTATCCAAAAGGTATTGCACTTTCCAAAGTTGAGATGCGTGAGGTTGAGCGCAGATTAGAACGCAATCCAGACCTACCGAAATGGGATATCTTAATTCGACCACTTAATGGGTAAAGTCATTGGAAGAAGTCGCCTAAGTCTGAGGGAGCCCGAGCTGCCAAGCCTGCAGAAGTGAAAAAGATAAGGTCTTGCATACTGTCTAGCTCGATCGCGCCCCGACCAATTAATTCTGCTCTAAGCCCCGGAAACAACTGTTCAAAGATCTGTTGTCCCCGTAGCATCAGCGTGTGTGGAAAGCGAGAGTGGGGCACGACCTTTCGTGGCATTGGCTGATCCGGGTAGACATCGCGCTCAACGATCGTAACGAGATCAAAATGGTTTGCCAGTATCCGAGCCATGAGCAGCCCTGTCAAACTACCGCCAATGACTAAAGCATGAGATTTGTGTTGCATCATGACCTCCTCTGAAGTGTCCAACCAACTTGCTCAGACTGAGTTGCTCATCATCTCTCATTCTAATTACATCGTCTGAAGCTTTTGTAGGTGCATTAAGCAGCGTTAAGTAGATAAAAGTCGCGACTAAACTCAGACCAGGAACAATAGACCTGTTGGGGAATAGTGACAAAAATCGCTGCAATGCTGGTATGGTGAGGGTTTGAAGGATTTCACAATTAAATCGCCGCAATGCCTACTACGAAAGAGCTTTAAGGATTTTTGAGCTTATTAACCAACAACTCTAATGAAACTTTGTCAAGACAGCATTTCGCAAATGCAAAATCTGGTAAGAGCACACCACTTCCTCAACCGCTGCGACTAAATACCAGGTGCTTCCTTTGTCAACTCATTCTAGAGGATTGACGACTCGTTCAACTTGTTGACCATTCCCGTGCTCATAGCTCAAGTAGACTTGTTGTTCCTGCCAAATTGCAGTGTGCAGAACCAGAAAGGCGAATATCTCTTCTCGCCCAGCAGGTAATCATCACACAATATTTCTGCCAACTCAAGATGAAACGCCTGAGATCCGGGGCATTCTAGGGAGCGAAGTTCACCCCTCATTGCTGCATGTCGGCTCTATTTCCACAGCCCCAATCTACTCAAGCTTACATTGAATTTCTGGAGAAATCGATCGCTCAACTGCAAGCAGATCGTCAATCTTGGATTGCAACGGAGCGAAGTTTACAAGCTCAGGTTCAAGCGCTGATTCAACTGTCTCAAAGCGAAGCCCTTAACCAACGCGATTTTCAGGGAGCCTTAGAAGAACTGACCGAAGTGACAGCACGGGTGCTTCAGGTAGAGCGGGTAAGCGTCTGGCTCTTTGATCCAGACCGTACGAGCATCCGATGCTTGGACTTGTTTGAGCAGAGCCACGGGCAACACGTTCAAGGGATCGAATTACAGGTCACCGATTATCCCAATTATTTTGCTGCGGTTGAATCAGAACCCTTGATCGTGGCAGAAGATGCCCAAACCAACCCGAATACTTGTGAATTTAGGGAGGGGTATTTAATTCCTCTCAACATTCAGTCGATGTTGGATTCTGGATTTCAGTTAGATGGACAAGTTGGAGGAGTCATTTGTTGTGAACAGGTGGGGACGAAACGAGAGTGGAGTCAAGCGGATCAGAACTTTATTCGCTCTGCCGCGCATTTGATTTCTTTGATTGTGGAATCCCATCGTCGTCAACAGCAAACTCTAGAATTACAGCAAGTCCTTGAAGATCTAAAGCAAGCTCAACTGCAAGTCATTCAAAGCGAAAAAATGTCTGCATTGGGTAATTTGGTTGCAGGAATTGCTCACGAAATTAATAATCCAGTAAGCTATCTAAGCGGCAATATCCAGCCTGCTGTGGACTATTCCCAGAGTTTATTTCAGCTGATTGACTTATATCAAGCAACATATCCGATGCCAGGTGCAGCGATTCTTGAGGAGATCGACGCGATCGATTTGGAATTTTTGCGAGAGGACTTCCCTAAGGTGA
Organism: Leptolyngbya sp. GGD; assembly: GCF_026735145.1. Lineage (NCBI taxonomy): Bacteria > Bacillati > Cyanobacteriota > Cyanophyceae > Leptolyngbyales > Leptolyngbyaceae > Leptolyngbya > Leptolyngbya sp. GGD. The sequence goes on along the minus strand of NZ_JAPQKE010000002.1, from coordinate 112,612 downwards.
TGCGATCGATGAGAGAAGGAGTCAACCGGATTCAGGCAATCAGTCAAAGTTTACGTCTCTTTTCGCGTGCCGACCAGGATCACAAACAAGCCTTCAATGTTCATGATGGACTTGAGAGTACTCTTCTGATTTTGGAGCATCGACTGAAGGCAACTGAGTCCCGTCCTGCGATCGTGGTGAGCAAACAGTATGGCGACCTGCCGCTAGTTCAATGCTTTCCAGGACAATTGAATCAGGTGTTTATGAACCTGCTGGCAAATGCGATCGATGCGTTAGAAGAATCCAATCAAGGGAAAGCGTTGTCAGACCTTCGAGCTTGCCCAAATCAAATTACGCTTCAAACCTGGGCATCTGATGAGTACGTATCCATCCAGATTTCAGATAATGGCACAGGAATGTCAGAAGCGGTTCAGAAACGCATCTTCGAGCATTTGTTTACGACGAAGGCTGTGGGCAAGGGCACAGGCTTTGGATTAGCGATCGCCCAACAAATCATGGTCGAGCAACATCAAGGTTGCATTCAAGTAAATTCGCGGTTAGGAGAAGGGACATCATTCTTGCTAGAACTGCCTTTATGAGCGCTCAAATTGCTGAAGATAGAGCTATCTTCAGGACGACAAAAGCTCTGGGAGCCGAAACGAGCGTCAAGGTAGAACATCCGGTTGAGGCACTGCAAAGTATGACTGGAGAAGCCGGAGTCGATCACGCAATTGATACGGTGAGAGTCGATGCGGTTGCACCACAAGTATGGCGGCTGGACAAGCCCAAACCTAGAGGCAACAATTCCAACAACAGATGCATGAGATTCCCCCAAATTAATCCGCAAAATGACAACTAGCATCTAGACAATGCTTCTTCTCAAGCTTTGGAATGGGCAGTACAGGCGTTAGCCAAAGCCAGAACTTTATCGATCATTGGGGTGTATCCACTGACACATAAATTTTTTACCAAGCGATGACCAGCGCAAACCGGGTTGGGTCAACGTTGAATTTGAGCGTGGATTTGATTGCCAGGTAAAATTTAGTACTGGTCAAATCTGCCAATTGAGAGTTGACTAACAGCCCTATCGTTCCGAACGCAATGATACCTGATTCCTCAACAAATTTGCTGTCGCTCAACATTCTGATCGTGGACGATCATCGACTTCTCCTGAATGGGACAATCGAACTCGTTCGCGATCGCTTCCCGGATGCTCAGATTCTTTCAGCCCAAACGGTTCAAGACGCATTTGTCCAAGCCAAAGCGCAGGCACTCGATTTAGTGATTGTAGATCTATCCTTGCCAGAAACTACTGAAACAACGGCTCACGTAGAGCATGGATTGGGATTGCTAAAACACCTGATGCAAACCTATCCAACCCTAAACTTAATGGTGCAAAGTAGTAATGTAAAAGCCTTGATCCGCCTCATGCCAGACATGGATGCCCATCAAGGCGGATTGACGATTGCAGACAAAAGCCTCAGCATCGATGCCACGCTAATGCGGATGGAGTGGGCAATGCAGGGTTTGACGCATACAAAAGATTTACAAACGGATCTAGAAGTCAAACCAGAGTGGTTAGAAGTGCTGCGACTAGCGTTTGAAGAAGGCTTGCAGGACAAAGCAATCGCGCAGACCATGCACAAATCAGAACGGATGATCCGTCACTATTGGTCGAAAATTCAAGACGTGTTAGCGATCTATCCAGAAGAAGGTAAAAATGTACGAGCGCTCACGCAAATTCGTGCGCGTGAAACTGGGTTACTGGATTAAGTGCTATGTCTATCCTGCTCGATTCCCAAAATGCTCTGAAACGACGAGTCATGCTAGCAGTTTTAAGCTTGAATATGTTCGGCGCAATCATTGCTACGATCCTGCATCGTCTAGAACCGCACCCCTCCCCGCTCAATTTAATTGCACCTCCGTTGCTCGTGATATGCTCGCTGGCGCTGCTGATTCGTCTCTACATAGTGCCGCAGAGCTTGCAGCAGGTGATGCACGTTGGCTTTTTTTTAGCCGTGCTCTTGATGATCATCCCCAGTTGGTTTTTTACGCTGCAAGCGTTCCTTTCGCCGGAGATGCCTTTAGTGGGCAGTTTGCCGCCGTTGATTTCTGGGTTGTTCCTGATTCTGATGTTGATGATGATTATGCTGCGTCCTCGCCGTTTAATTGGGGCGGCGATCCTGACTTGGGGTGCGATCGCACTGCCGATTCTGACGTACTTTATCTTTCATCCAGTTGAATTGACGACGTTGCGGGGACTGGATTTAGCGATCGCACTCGGACCTGCGATGGGCGTTCAAATTGTGCTGATTTTGTTTTTTAATCGGTTGCAGGATTTAGTCGATCGTTTGTATCGGGAACGGCTTCAGTATTACGAACAGATTATTGAACGACAAAGCATTCGGCAACGCGCAATGGAACATGCAGTGACGCAAATTCATAATGGTCCGCTGCAAACCTTGGCATTGTTAATGCGGGATGTACAAAAAGGGCGATCGACGGATTTGCTTCAGCGATTAGATGCGTTGAATGCTGAAATTCGTGCGGTTGGGCATAGTCTCACCGACCCATCTGAGGTTGAGACAACGGAACACATACTACGTCTTGGAGAAGGGACTCAGATTGACCTGAATCATCCACTCCATCACCTTTTTCATGAAGTGTATGCGGTTACGCTGAAGCGCCAACTTCCCCACTTCAAAACCATTCAAGTGAAGGTGCGGAATTTTGCGCCGTTAGAGTCATCCATGCTGACGCTAGACCTCAAACGAGACTTGTGTTTATGGTTGGAGGAAGCCTTGTGCAATGTTGGAAAACATGCTCAGGGAGTGACTCGGCTTACTGTGACTGGACAACAGTGTGAAAACCATTATGTGCTGCAAATACAAGACAACGGTGTCGGGTTAGATCCAGCATTGAACCCTCCAGAAGCAAAGTTCTGTACTTTACTAGCACAACGGTTAGCAGGAACGTTTCAACGCACAACGTTAGCTAAGGGCGGCGTTCTCTGCAAGCTCTCTTGGGCTTGCCGTCCAAGCTGAATCCAGCGATCGTGTTCCGGCAAGCGCGAATCTGCCGTCGCAAGGCAACGTTGCCATTCTAGTTTGGCATCGGGTAGATGCTTTTGATCAGACAAGACTTGAGCCATCAAACAGTGGGCATCTGCTGCTTTGGCGTTGATTGAGATCGCGCTTTGCAATTCAGTTTTAGCCTCAGTCAGCCAATTCTGCTGAAACCTTGCCCAACCTAAGTTCTTGTGTAGGTCATACTTCACGTCAGCATTTTGCACTTGATCGTTCGAGTTGACCAAGAGTGAAACGGCTTTGTCAGGTTGATTTTTGATAAGATAGAGTCGTGCAAGTTGATTGACCGCAGGTTCAGATCCACTCCGAACAGCAATTTGATAAGCGGCTTGTGCTTCCTCGGAATTTTGGAGTGCCTCATGCAGTGTGCCTAAATAGTAATGAACTTGTGAGTGAGTTGGATCAAGTTTCAAGGCACGTTGATAGTAAGTCTGCGCGAGGACTAGATGTTTCTCTTGCTGAGCTTTGATAGCTTGTTTGAGATAGCCCGCTGCAATATTAGGAAGCAACGATCGTGTTCCAAATAATCCAAGCAATAGCGCTAGGGCCAGGAGGAATTTGACTTCCTGAAGATGATAAGTCGGAATGTGAAAGCGACGAAGCGTGTTTTCAATTCCCGCCTCTCCCGATTTTGTAAACGTTCCACTGGCAGTTAGAAGCGCTAGTAAACTTTGACTGACCACAGTCAACGCGCCAAAGGTATCAATACCACCGGAGAGGAAACGCCCACTCAGATCGAGAAGTAATGCTCCAGAGGTTGCCATCATCGGTACACAGAGCGCACTCCACAACCAGTCGTAGCGATCGCGCCAATCTCCTGCTGGCTCAAACCACCACCACCAAGCATCCTCAGTCGGTTTTACAGTAGTTCGGCAGTTCGGTAAGTTAAGAAATTGAGCAATTCGGGTTCCTTGTTGTTGTAATCGCTGATCGAGATGAAGGAGTTTCTGAAGATTAGCCGCATCATAGTCCTTCCGTAAGCACTCGATGCGATCTCGGACAAGCAACAAATCGAAAAGCTGCTCCTCCAGAACTGGATCGACCGCCGTTTCTAAATCGATCAACTTCATTGCATACTGTTCCAAGAGCGCTAAAGACACACTGATTTACCCTAAATAGAATGGATCGATAGTCGTTGAACTGAGAAAATAAACCTCCGGTTCGTCCAACAGTGCATAAAGCACGTCTGGCGTTGCCATGAGCGCGATCGCGTTGGCGCTTGGAATCCACTTCAATTGAATCTGTGGACGATGAAGTCGCTGGAGGATCGGCTCAAGATTGCCTGAAATAATGGCGATCGCAGCAATCAAGTCCTCTGAATTTGCAGCATCAAGCTGTCGCAGCAATCTTGGATCAACTCGATGAGGGATTTCTGAAATGGGGAATGGAGCGCGATCGCATTCCTTACCATTCAACAAATACTCCACGGCTGCGATCGGATTGATTAATCCATGACCGACTCGCTGCGGGGGCAGGTGAGGCAGGGGCGTACAGCTTGCGAGCAAGGCTTGTTCTACCTCCTCAACTGTTGCCGTCGGTTTAGCTTGGAAGAGTAACGCTGCAACTCCAGCCACGATCGCTGCCGCCATCGACGTTCCAGTTTGGCTCGCAAAATTGCCATCCGGTTGAGCAGATAGCAAATGAACGCCGGGTGCAACGATCGCAACCCCACTTCCTGAAAAGCCTGGAACTTGGTCTTGATCATTGATCGCGCCGACCGCAAGCACCCCTGGATAATTGGCGGGAGAACAAGCAATTCGTCGGCCCTGATTGCCAATCGGACAAACCGTAAGCACCCCTTGCTGACGCAATCGAGCTAAAACAATCTCAAACAAGGGATTATAGCCCGGTACGCCCAACGACAGACAGAGCACTCGGATTTGCTGATCCAAAAGCCAATCCAGTCCTGCTAGCACTCTAACCAGGGGATGTCCGCCTTCAATCACCATGCCAGAGCAGAGTTTTGCTTGGGGAGCAATGCCGCTCACGTTTCCGTGTGCCGAAGGCATCGCTTCCCCACAGAGTAATCCAGCAGTATGGGTTCCATGATTGCCAGAATCCCAAGGTTGAGCATTTGGAACTCGATCGCCCCACGGATCAAATTGGGCAAAGGTGGCAATGCGATCGCATAGCATTGGATGCTTCGAGTCCACTCCTGTATCCAAATGCCCAATTCGTACTCCAGCCCCAGTCAATCCCCGTTGCCAACAGGTTTCGATCTGAAGTCGGTCTAATGCCCAGTTGAGTTGGGACGATCCTTCGGAGCTTCGCAAAGCGAATCGCGTTTCACTCATCCACTTACCCATCCGCTAAATCTACAATTCCTACTACCAGGGCATACCCATAGCAAACCCCATCTAAAGCCGCCAAGACGAGAGGCAATTGGGGAGCTTTGTCTGACAGAATGGGGAGACGCAGAAATGATAGGGTTTGCGGAATCGTCGTCGTCACGTTCGCTGCGTCTTTGGCAGGTGATGCCTGTGAGCGCTCAACATACACACTCGATAGTGCCATATCGATCGCACCCAAGATTGAACTCAGAACCATCGTTCCTGCATTCATCCGCCTCAAGCGTTCAAATGGAATGGGCTGAGTTTTATCTTTGTGCGTCATCTTCAAGTATTTATGAATGCAGACCAAGCTGAAGAGTTCTAGACACAACATTGAACCTCGGAAAATATAGAGATAGATTGACCATCGGTCTGCATCAGAAAGCTCTCCCTCTTTTTTATTCAGGGTATCAGCAATGAAGATAGAGGCGACCACGCTAGTAAGACTCAGAACAACCGTGAATTTCTCAAGGAGCGTCATGAATTTAGGAGTCACTTGTCCTTCTTTCCGCTCAGGTTGCGAGTCCAAAATTACATCACAGAGACCTCTGACTGAATCGACAATCAAGGCAGTGAGGCTCCAGTTGGCGCTCTCATCTAGTGCGAGTGCGAGTTTGGGTTCATTGTGAAAGGGGGTACGACCCCAGATCAATTTGGAGGTGACAGTGACCGGAATCGCTAAGAGCAAGGTCGCGAGATTTAACATCGTTAGGGGTTGACCTCCGCTAATCTGGCGGAACAATGCTTTCACAAAGGGGATGTTGACTTCGACCTGCATGAATTGCAGCAACTGCGACAGGATGCTAGGAATCACCGCGATCAGATCATTGAGCAGGCTCTGCAACAGATCCAGGAAATCATCCATCACCTGGCTGACCAAAGCAAACAAAGCACTCAAGAGTTTGTGCGGTTGACTAGGATTAGCAATGAGTTTTGCGATCGCATCTCCCAAGCTCTCGACTCCCGCCAAAAAAGTCGTTTGGATCTGCTCAAATTCTTGAAAGAACGAGTTGCCGACTTGTGCGATCGCGGGATCGGTTTTAGCATCACTGGGAAAATCTGTGCCCGCAGCACCCCCATCGGTAATTGACGTTAATTTAGCAAACAACCACTCTAAGGCTTCGGGTTGTTTATTGTCACCCTTGATCGAAGTGCTGCTCTGAGCGGATTTTCGACGTTGTTGCTCCATATCACCCTTGAGCGTTTTACGTTGATTTCCCACTAGGTCTCGGAGCGGGTCTGCGATCATCTGAGTTAACCGATCTGAACGCAATGTTACCTCGATCGCTTCTGCTAAGTAACGCTGTGTTTCTAAAATGTCATTCCAGGCAAACAAGAAGCGCAGGTACTCAATAAACTTTTCGAGAGCAACGCCAATCCGTTGAATTAGCCCTTCCGCAAAAGCTCCCACCTTTTCCGCAGTATCGATCACCCAAGTTGTGACTTGACCCGCAGTTTCAGTAATCACATGGATAACATCGTTCGCCACATCCGTTACGGTATCAGCCACATCCTTCGCCACACCCACAACGACAGAACTTGCGGTTGACACTGCTGATGACAATGCATTACCAACGCTGCTAAAAATTCCCTGCGCTAGTGTTCCACCTTGAGCAGTAGCGGTGGTCAGCAGGTTTTCAAAATCAGCCTGACTCAAGGTTGTTGTCGCGGGTAGAGTAGTGTTAGAACGGTTCGTGCCAATTCCGCCCGATCGCATCAAGTTGAGCTTCCAAGGGTTGAGAATCTTTTTAGGATTGACGGTGCGATCGACGGCATACTTATCGCTGGAATTGGAAACATATTCCACGGTCGCAAGGGTGTTTTGGATCGAAGTTTGGACGGCTGCAATCTGAGATTGATTGAATTTGCTGCGATCGACGAGGAGATTTCCAGCGTTATCTTTTGCGTCCCAAAGTCCATTCGCAGGGATTTCCGCTAGTTTACCGTGGGCATATTTATCTGGGAAAATCACAATCCGTTCAAAAGATTGCATCGTGTTGGTGCGAATTTTCAAACCGGGGGTGTTGATACCTTCGGCTTTGCTGGTGATCATCAATCGCTGCATCTGATTGGGAGACAAGCGCACCGATCGCTCTTCATTCACAACATAGACCTGATCCTCCACCATAATGCTCGTGGTATCGGTTGCCCAGACATCGACACTTGTGACCTCGATCGGAAATTGCAAAATGCTGCGATAGGACGAGAACTCTTGCAGGGTCTGATCACTGTTGAGTTTGTAATCTTGACTGAGGCAACAGGTGAAATCAATCCCAACTTGAGTAGGGGGGAGATTGCGCCAAATCCGCAGTGATGACATTGCATCATTGCCAATTTGCGATCCTAAAAGTGAGGGTGTGTTTTCCACCACATCTTCTGCTAAGTTCGCTTGTAGGACAGAAATTTTGTCAGTCAGATCTCCCAAAGACAAAATTCCCAGGGATTTTTGTGCCGTTGTGAGCCAATCTTCAACACTGTTGGCTGTTGTCGTTGATAATCCGTAGCGTGTGTCTTTATAAATGGTTGCACCTGTTTGATTGCCAAGGATGATCGAAGACACTTGATCATTTAAGCCATTGATATCTGTAAATCGAGCGACATCACTTTGGAAAATCCAGGCTTTGCCCCAGTAGCTGACGTTTTCGTAGAGCGCCACTTCTCCGGGTAGAACTTCCCCAACTTGGCTTTCGTTCTCAGCAAATTTAATCGCACGAGTGAAGATAGCACGATTTTTCGCTTGATTGGTCACTCCAAAAGCACCTGACCATAGCATTTCAAAGGTTTCCGAAGGTCCGATCGCGCTGCGGTTTGCAAAGACCTGATTTTTTCCACCCCATTGCACACTAACATAGTGGCCCGTTGACGCTTTGATTGCAACTTGGTTGTCGATCAGTTGAACTAACTCGAAAGTTTCCCAAGGTCCGATCTGCGATCGATTTGCTACAACTTCTTTCCCTCCACCGCCTTCGGCACAGAAATATTGACCATTGGGGTGTTTGAATGCCACCTTATTGCCATCAAGCCGAATCATTTGGAAGAACACCACACTGTCGGCTGCCGGATTGACAAAGAGTTTTTCGCCTTCGACATAGACAGATTGACCATTCAAGGCACGAAGACTGATGACTAGATTGCCGGATAATTTGATGGATTGAAAGCTAATCCAGCGATTGCTACCCACTTTTAGCGAAAACTTGCGACGGTTGGGGAGATCTTCTTCCACTAAGGTCAATGGTTGCCCCTGGCTAGCCGCCAAATCACTGGTAAAAGCCTCGCGTTCGCCCATAATCTTCACTTGCTGCTGATCGTTCGCTGCAGGTGCAAGGGGCTGAATCGCAAAGAGTTCGGTTGCCCCTGGATCCGGTAGAGTGGTGATCACGCCGCTCTGCGCTTGACTGAGATATTGTCCATTGGGAGTCTTGATTGCCCATTTCCCGGTGTAAAGCTTGCCTGTCGTAGACCACACTTTCAGGGATCTCGGCACACTAGTGAGACGAGTCGATTTCAAATCCGCGATCGCGCCTAAAACAGGCTGTGACGTTCCCTGAAAGTTACCCTCACTAAAGAGTGTAACGCCAGTCTCTGGACCCACTCGCAACTGAGTAAACGCGGATGTGACAGATAGAGGAGCAAGGCTAGCAATATCGCTAGTCAGCAGTCGAACTTCGCCTCTAGCCGTCCGGAGTTCAACTTCTCCCGATCGCAGGGGGATACCCGGTTCAGGAACTCGCAGGACTCGCCAAGACATAGGCTGACTGGCAAGCATTATAGAAGGCATGGGTTCGAGTTCAGCTGATGAATTGCTTACGCTTAACCAGAATTTCCGGCTCGTATTGCTACTCCCTATTGCCTCAAAGGTGAAGCTGCCATCGGTGCCTTGCCGAACTCGCCAATGGGTTCCGCTAGTTGAGGTACCTTGAGTTGAGGCAAGTCTGATTGTAGCGGTGTTAAATTGTGCATCTAGCCAAAATTCCTGACCGTTACCTGATGCTCCCAAGTTCTCGAATTGATAAACCTCTACATCTACTTGATGCACTTTCCAGTAACACGTCTTAGAGTCACTGGTAGTGGGAACGAATCCCAAGAGACGTTTGTCGAGACGACCATTGAGCCATACGAATCCAATATTAGACTCCGTACGCTTGAGAACAATCGTGCTGCCATCCACTAATCCGGTCATATTTTGATGCTCCTGAAGCGTTAGGGTTTCATTTCTGGCTTGAACTTTTGTAGATTTCAGCGTTCATTGCTTGCTGTTCACCGTTTTAGTTTTTGAGCTTCATTCTGTCATTGCCGAAAAGTGCAATACTGAATGGTCAAAACCGGAAGTCCTGATTGTCCGAAACTGCTAATGATCTCATCGCAATTTTGTTCTCATATTGGAACCACTATGCAATTTACTGAGGTGACAGTGCATGAAATTTTTGATGGGTGTTGTGATCAGCGTGATCGTGATTCTCAGTGGTTGGTTTGTCCCCGCGATCGCTGCCAATGTCCCGAAGGGCGATCAGTCTTTCACTGAGTACGAAGCCTACTTACATCCCGCTCAAGAAGCTGATCCCGAACTCAATGTCCAATCCTACGCTTATGGAAAGTTGCGGTTCCCTAGTAATCTCAGTGCTGGGAAGTTCGACTTCCAAGTCACAGGTGTTGATGCCGAAAATGTCACCGCATTCCATATTCATTGCGGCACGCCAGGCGTTTTGGGACCGATTATCGTAGACTTTTCTCAGTTTGGGGATTTGAAACAAACGCTGAAATCAGGACAATTATCCGGCACGATCGCCAATAAGGGGCTAACCTTTGTCAAACAACTACCCATTCCACCCAAACCGGGTTCTGGAAAACTTACCTTGCCGCTTCCAGAAGGATGCCCCAGCGACATTAATTTTCCAGTCCAGCAAGTTCAGACTATTGCAGGGTTAGAAGCTCTAGCTCGAAAAGGCGCTCTCTACTTCAATCTGCACACCGAAGGGCACGAATTCTACGGCGAACTACGAGGCCAAATCTATCCGGCTAAAACACGCTAGTCACTTAGACCACAGGGGATTCATGGTGCCTTTCTTTCTGGCGATCGTCCTATTGGGCGGTGTAGTGTACTGGATCGCTCACTATCGACAATTGATCGAGCGATCACACCGTTTAGAGCAACAAATCCAGACCCATCAACAACAGATAGAACAAACCTGGATAGAAATTCACAATGGTCCCCTGCAAGTGCTGGCATTTCTGATGCGAGAGGTGCAGACTCATAACTTGGCGCAACAAGAGTTACTCCAGCACTTGCATACGGTTTATCGCGAGATTCAATCCGGTGTGCAAAGGCTCCAAGATCCTTCCTCTAGTCGGTAGTAGGGATTGGACTTCCAGGAGATGATGTGCTCTGTGATCGCATCCACTAATCCTGATTGATCGCGCTCTGCAACAGAGTACAAATCCAACCAAACAATCGCGGTATTTGACGATCAATTTGAACCATAACTCCTCAATTTTTGTCGGTTTGCTGGTTCTGACCTCACTTTAAACACCAACCGATAAACTAATAACGACTGTTAACACGACTACACAAAGAGGCTAATGGTTTGCTTGAGCGGTAACCAATCGTTTTTCGATGAATTAGGGATTGTTAGTCGGCTCCAAGCAGATCCTTCCACTACGGCAACTACGCAAAACCGCCGTTTACTCCTAAATTTTGTCCTGTTAACCATCCCGCAGACTCACTCACCAAAAACAGAACAACGCGGGAAATATTCTCTGGCTCGCCAATCCGTTCCAAAGCTGACATTGACGCTAATCGCTGGATTGTTTCCTCAGTTTTACCCTCTAAGAACAAATCAGTATTGGTGGGTCCCGGAGAAGTGGAATTAACGGTGATGCCTCGCGTTCCAACTTCTTTGGCAAATACCCGTGTTAATTGCTCTACCGCCGCTTTATTATTACAGTTGTAGATAGATTAGGCTGAAGAGAACTACCTGAGATAACCGTTGTATGGATAGGATCTCGATTGACCCTTCCCAAGTCTTTCTAAGCGGACAGGCGCTAGAAACGGTCTACGAGTGGAGTAACGCGCTGAAATCGTTTCAGCAACGCCTGAGTCCTTACTTTGCCCGGTGTGAAGCGCGTCAAGCGGCTTTCAATTACATTCAAGCCTTGCTCAGTCCGGTCGAGCGGAAAAATGGTTGGCAAATTGCTGAACAGGTCGGCAATGCGAATCCTTACCGAGTTCAGCATCTGCTAAGACGTGCCCAATGGGATGCGGAGAAACTCTGCCAGGAAGTGCGACAGTATGGGGTGAGCGGTCTAAGCGAACCAGACGACATCTTCGCAGTCGATGAAACTGGATTTCTCAAACAAGGCAACCAGTCAGTCGGAGTACAGGTTCAGTATTATGGCACAACCGGACATCTGGAAAATTGCCAAGTGGGTGTCTTTTTAGCTTACATCACTGGTCAAGGGCATACCCTGATTGACCGTCGTTTGTACTTACCTAAATCGTGGGCAGATGACTCAGACAAGCGGGGCAAGGCAGGCGTGCCAAAAACGGTGAAATTTGCGACCAAAGCGCAGCTCGCCCAACAAATGTTGCAATCGGCATGGGATGCTGGGCTTCGTTCTGCTTGGGTGGTTGCTGATGAAGTGTATGGCAATGATGCTGGCTTCTGGTGGTGGTTGGAGAAGACTGGGCAACAAGCTTACGTACTCACTGTGAACAAGAAACAGCCCGTGGTGATAGGGTGGCAGCCTTATCGAGCCGAAGCAGTCTGTCAGTCTTTGCCACCGGAGCAATGGCAACGCTTGAGTTGTGGTCAAGGAAGCAAAGGAGAACGAGAGTCTGAATGGGCGAGGGTCGCAATCAATTGTGGCGATTCTGAGGAATTCCAGCGGTGGTTAGTATTTCGTCGTTCTCTTGAGCAGAGCGACGAAACACCACACGTTAGCTACTACCAGGTCTTTGCACCCAAAGACACATCATTAGCAACGATCGTGAAAGTAGCAGGAAAACGGTGGGGTATCGAAGAGTGCTTCAAGTTGGCAAAGAGCCAATTGGGATTGGCAGATTATGAGGTGCTTTCTTGGGTTGGCTGGCATCGGCACATGACCTTAGTATTAGCCGCACAAGCATTCTTGACCGTACTCCGCGCTCAAGTAGAACCACTGATACAAAGCGCTGATAGTTCATCCCCCCTTTTTGCTCAACCTGGCTCTCTGGCTGTGTTCAGAATGCTGGGCGAGTGATGATCAAATTAAGTGTATGGGAGATGCAACGCTGGCTTTGGCGGCTTCTGTTTCCAAAGGTCTGGTCACTTGAATTCATTTTGCATTGGTCTTACTGGCGCAGAGTGCATCAAGCAGTAGCTCGATACTATCACTACCGCAAACGTTCTCAATCCTAGATCTACAACTGTAATATCAAAGCTGTTTGGTTTTAACCAGTCGCGAAAGTTATGGGAAATGCCTGCTCAGGAAAGTCCATCCTCTCTCGTTCGCTGAGGTCGGCGGGATTGGGACAGGAAGCTGGACAAAATTTGATTCAGGAGAAAAGACTTTGCTATTTCAGATCCTCAGTGTAAAGCACTGATTGAGCGCTACCCAGATAACCCGAGAACATCAAGTCGAAGCTTAATCTCAAGCTCTTTCAACTCTAAAATCGTCGCTTTTGTTATTCATGCAACAAAGCCGTTTGCTACTTTGAGTAACCCTCCGCGAATTAATCGCTGAACTAAGGTGACTTTTGCTTCATCAGTCAAAACATCAGGTAGTTCTTGAACAACAAATGTCTCAGTGTCAGCAATAAAGCGTAAAGCCGGTTCGATGTAGCTTAATCCCTTGATCGTGTTGCCCGGAAATTGAATGCTGACGTTAAATCCTTTCGGAATAATGCGGCATCGCATTCCAGATCGCTTGACGATCGTTGAATTGAGGTGAACTTGATCTAAAGCATCAATCTGGGCGAACTGCCCATCAGGAATTTGAGGGATTTGCCGAATGAAGCGATCCTCCATCATTTGCATCACTTCATCGATCTGAAAATTGTTCATTAAATGTTCAATCAAATCATACATCTGCGTCTTCAGACTCGACTTCAGATCTTCTTGATCGAGAAAGCCAATCGGTAGCGCTTTACGAAAGCGCTCATCTTTCATGCTCACTGCGGTTAAAGCAGTGACAATCAGATCGAACCATTGAGCGGGATAGATTCCAAGTGTAAGGTGTAGTGAGGAGGTTTCGGTGGTTTCTGCATGGTGAACGAAGCCCCGGGGAATATAAAGCAAATCGCCTGCTTCTAACCGCACCGATTCTATCGGTTCTCCTAAATGTTCTTCTGAGAATATCGGTTGAAAACTGCCAAGGAGTGGAGTGACTTGCGATGGATGATGCACGTGCCATTGCTTAGAACCCTCAACCTGTAAGACAAACACATCGTGGGTATCGAAGTGAGGCTTTAATCCTTTAGAACTCTTGGGAGATAGATAAAGATTCGCAATGATGAGGTGATTCAAATCAGCTTGCAGCGTCTGACAAAGTGTAGCTAAAGGCTGCCAAAATTGCTGCAATCCGTTAATAATGAGGGTGTGTCCTTCCTGATATGCTTTGTAGAGTTGATTGAGGTTAAAACTACCGTCGGTATTGATATACGTGCTGGGCAGAAGCTCCTGCTGATTTTTAACGACTCGAATCTCCGGAGGTTTGAGCCGGGAGAAGTTTAAAATAGCGTCAATATCTGCGATCGCACCCAGTTGAGCGTAATAGCTTTGATCTCTGTTCTTCAACAGCAAAGGCTTTTTCTCCCAGTAGTGAGCGAAGAAGTCTGTAGCGTCAAGGGGAGCGATTAAGTGATCGAAGTCAAATTGCGACACCATAGTTCTGATTCCGTGAGTGCGATCGCCTATTGTTTAAGCAGAATGATTAGCTGGTTGCTGGGATTTTTTGAGTCGAATCAGCAGATTGCCCAACTGGAACAGGGTGGGTTCAGACTTAGTGCTAGGTGGAACTGAGTCTGGAGATGTCCATTTTTTCAGTTCTTCGTAAACATTGTTACTAGCAATATAGTTGGGCGAAAACCTGAGTCGAATTGGGTCTGCGATGGAAGTCATATCAGGCGATACCGCTCCCCATTGGCTCATTGAATAGATGGAATGAAACCCTCGATATTCGCCACTACAGAGCAGATAATCCCAGTCTCGTTTTTTGTGAATTAAGCTATACAGACTCGATGCTGTGATGTAAGAGAATAGATTGGCATGCGGATTTCGTCCAGGTTTGACTTGGATTGTATCTTGTGAGAAATCAATGCTCCATCTTCGGCGATCGCGATTTGGAAAAGTAACTTCTATCTGATATATCACCTGCCAGTGACAATGTTCATAAAAGAGCGTGCGCTGATGCTCGAGAATAAACTGTAAAAAATCCTGACAAATTTCAGTTTCAATCGTTTGCTCTAGCGTCTCTAGTTCGATCTGTTCTGGATTAGGATCAGTGAGCGGATTACCAGCAATTACAGGTGCAAAGTCAACGAGATCACGATCATCTACTAGCATCTTGGCATAGTCAGAACCCGCAAGAAATTGCTCATACTGTCCTTGATTGAGAGTAAAGCAATCGCCTGGATTCAGTTGAAAGATCGTTTCTTTCAGGGTTGGAAAAGCAGTCTCAAGGTCGTGACAGAAGCGTTCTCGCGTGACAGGAAACACAGTCTGATTTTGCCAAGCTGACTCACCAATGTATTTGAATCCTTGTGCTCCGGGCGCGATCGCTTTTGGTTGAACTAGACTGATCAAATTGAATAGACAGCCATAATACTGTAAGGGAAAAGCGAGCGGTTGATTTGCCTGATATTTGCCTTCCATGCTGATGTGCCAAGTGGTCAGCAAGAAATCGATCGTCGGAAAATTAGCTCGTACCGCTTGAATCGTGGGCGCTGCAAAGTAAGTATCAACTGTGTTCCAAAAGACCCCAGATTCGTCAGCAATGACCATGCCAAATTCTGGAACTTGCACCTCAGAACGAGTGGTCATCAATGTCGTCGCGCCTGCGCAAACCTTAGTAAAGTCGGCTAATGAATAGATCTGAGTATAGCCTAACTGACGCAAGCAGTCTTGCAGCAGAGGGTCTTTCGGGATCAAGACATCCATTGTTTTGGGAAGGTAGGCAAGCGATCGTAAATCAAAATGATCGAGATGCCGATGGGAAATGACCAGGAAATCAATGTCTTTCGGCAACTGCTCAACCATCACCTCGCGCTTGGGGCAAGACTCATTTAAGCCTTCGCAAAACGGATCCCATAGCACAGGATCCATCAGAATTTTGCAATTCTGCGTTTCAACGAGCAGACTCGCGTGACCGAGGAGATGAATTTTCATAGGGCTGATTCATAGCGATAAATGACTTTGCCAAATCGATCTGGATCATGATAGGTTCGTTCAAAAAATTCTTTGACTTGAGTTCCGGTAAACACAGAATCGATCACGACCCTCAACCGACCTGTCGCGTAATCGCGGAGCGCGCGTTGTAAGTCTTCAGTGGTTCCCAAGCAATTCCCGATGATTTGTAGATTATGCATCATCGTATATGCGAACAAATCTCGACCTAACATACCATGATATTCAAAAGGACGCTCGGTGATATGAGAATACTGATCGTATAAACCACAGGTAATATATTTACCGCGATTTGGAGCAAGTAAAGGAATGACTTTACCAATGTGCAAGTCAAAGAAGGGATCAATGATGCCGTCAAAGCCCCCCGTCTTTTGGCAGATTTCTCGGATCGCGTCAAAGTTGAACCAGTTCGAGACAGTTGGATCGATTTGAATCAGTTGATTCACGCCGAGATCTTTTAACTGCGGTTCAAACCTGAGCGAGGTCGAAGTCGCATATATATTGACATCGAGATGCTTCAGGACATTGATTGCAAACAATGAGGTATTCGATTTTGCAGCAGTGACGAGAACATTCGCTCCTGGTTTAAGGTCGAGCTTGCGAATCATGCTGTAAGTAGTTTGCCCGCCGATACTAAAAGCTGCTGCAACTTCATCGGGCATCTCTGGCGGAATTTTGAGAAGTTGAGCCTGATGAAAGACCTGATATTCTTTCGATCCACTATTGGTTGGAATACCCGGTCTCAGTTCTGGAGCAGCAGGTTCGGGATAACAGCAATTCCCGATTACACGATCGCCAATTTGTAGCTGAGTCACGTCTTGTCCGACAGCTACAACTTCTGCGACAAACTCAGAGCCAAGCGTGAAAAATCGATCGCTTGGAGCCTTTACTGCCATTTTTAAGATGAATGCTTTGTCGCGATAATTGCAGGAGAAAGCACGTTTCCGAATCAGGACTTTTAAGGCGTTTTCAGGAGCATTCGGATCGAACGTAATATCACCCGTGTGAATCAGTCCACAGAAGATATCGATTCCTTCTATAGACAGTTTGCCAACACTGTCAGGAGGCGTGACTAGAAGCTGAAATTGATGACCACAGATCGAAATATTTCGCATTGAATGACACCAAATGATGATCAGTTGTTAAGCATGAACTAATGCAGTTGTGGCTAAATAGGGAGGGAGCGCAAATTTTGCGATGTACTCGCAATGTGTAGCGCAACGGTAACGCGGATGAATTTCTGTTGAAGAGGAGCGCAAATCATGACGTGTCGGAGTACAGGATTCAGATAGGGCTAGATAAGCTAATGCAGTAGAGATTGATCGTTGAGCATCTTCATAGAGAGAAATGCCATAATGGTGATCTTGAATTTTCTGGATCGCTTTCTGATGAGTGCTAGCAGCATTAACCATGAGCAAGCCTAATATGGTTAATGGAGGAGTTGCTGGATCGATCTGCAGACTAGAGTAGAAGGGCATAACCGATGGGAATTGTCCTTGTTTATCCATAAAGTTGAGTAATCTCAGTTGAGCCGCTCTCATCGTTCGTCCTCTAAATCCCAACGCTGCCATCGTTAAAATTGCTAACGAAGTTGAGAAAGAAGGATCATACGTGCCAAACGAATAGTCTTGATTCATGCTGGCTAGCACTTCTTCTAAGAGATGCTGACGGAGATCCGTTTCATGTTCAGCGATCGCACAGGCAGTGACCCAATCGACCAAGTAGGGATTTGCAAAATATAACCCACTCCGATTGGCTATCCCTGCGGCTAGGTAGCTTGTGGAGGTTTTAGAGTCTAATCCTGCCTCTCGCCGAAGCGCTCTGATCATACAGGTCGTGGCATAATCTGCCTGACACCAATGGCGACAACTCTCATCCACTTTCATCTTTCCAGGTTGTCGATCTCTCGACCACAACTGCGGATAGTACCCTCCCTGACCATCGGCAAAGCGTTCTAGTGCCTCTACAGATTCAGAATCCTGAATGCCTTGCAGGATTAAAGCAGAATCGGTCGCAGTAATTAAACGATCAGTATGAAATGCCCAGAGTAAATCCTGACGATGCTTGAGAAGATGCTGAGTGATGGCTTGCCGAGATTCCTGAGCTTGAACTGAGTCAGCTTGATTGAGCGCCTTGAGAACAAAGCCAAGCGGAACTAAATCGCCATAGGGAAAGGGAGCTTGTGGTCGTGGAGGATGACAGGTCATCGCTTGTGCATCTGCATCCTGAAGTAAAGAGAGCAATCCTTCTAAGCTTCGCGTTCTTGCCCAAGCAATTCGAGTCTCTGCGGCTTTCAGTAATCCAGCTTCTAGAGGAGGATCGATTGTGCCATGCTGTAAGAAAAATAGATTGCAATGTCCAGTTCGAGTGAAATGCGATAAGATTCCAGCATGAATGTGGACGGGTAGTCGATTCTGAAATTCTGCTACATAGTAGCTGCCTCGTTGCTCACCTCCTAAAAAGGTTACTCCCACTGCCTGAAGGAGTTCATAATGTTGTTGAGACGGTTCTTGATCGAATACTGCTTGGGCTTGTCCTAGCCCTGCTTGGATTTTGATGTGGAGTAAAACAGGCGAATAAGGAGCCGTCTCGCCTAAGCCCAAACAACCTGCTTCATCGACAGCAAACAGTGATAGTCGATCGACAAATCGATCGTAGAGAGACGTAGAATTGCGATCGTGAGTCCAATGTTTGCCTGATGCAACTTCGATTAGAGCAGATTGATCAGAATAGGCTAAAAAGTGCCCAATGTTTGCCAAAACGACATGACTATAGGGAGATAAGTCGATTGTCCCCGGAAGGTGGTACATCGCTTTGATTACAGATTCATCTGTAACTTGACGAATCGATGCAAGGTCAAACAGAACCATCCAATTGAGATTCGCAGGCAAGATGTGGAGAATTTCGGAGATCAGCATAGGATTAGGAAGATAAAGGATTGTAAGAAAAGTTATGCCTGAGAATCAGTCTGACGCTCTGCTCGCCAGATCCAACCATTGATTGTGAACCGACTATCTGCAAATGCTTTAGACGGACAATTCACGGGCAGGACTTCGTGGATATAGCGACTCGGAAAGAAGACAATGCTATTGTTACGGGGTTCAATCAGTTTGTAGCCTAGTGTTCCAATCGTTTCGTGAAGAGAGCGATTCAACACTCTTAACTGCCCACCTGTAAAGGGTTTTGGCTCACGATAGAAATAGTAAACAAACGTAATGATACGTCCGGCTGTCTCAGGCACATTATCATCGACATGAGCCTTAAAATAATGACCATCATTGTGGGCAGTGAGTTGAACTTCTAACTGAGGCGAGAAAGGAGCGATTCCTAATTGCTTGAATAAGTCTGGTAATTTTTCTTGAATACGTTGAGTGATTAAGTCTACAATTTCCGGCAAGTGACTCTTACAGATGAGAGAATGCCGATGATGGAAATCGTAATCCTTTGAGATATCGCCTTGATGAGATTCTGTCAGAACTTGGCTAAATAAAAAGCTAGATTCACGCGTCAGCGCTGCTTCTAGACATTGATGATATTCTTCATCAGTGAGGAAATTATCAATCTGAACACTGATCTCGTTGACCTGCTGCCCTTGAGCAAATGACTGTTTGTTCAAGAGACGATGCGACACCCAGGCATAAGCTTTTGCTTCAATGGCGCGATCGGCTTGATACACAACTTTGATATGGTGCAAACCTCGCATAAAAACAACTTCACTGCAATTGCCCAAAAACTTGGAGAGGTTGAGTAAATGTGCAGGGAACTGATCTCGGTGGGTCTTTTCACGCACAAAGCCAGGATAGTCAAGCAAAGCCTCTTGCTTTTCAGGGAGACATAGCTCATGTGTAACAAGATACTGCAAAAACTCAGACCATTTGGGCTGGAGTTTGGGCTGAAAAGTTAAGTAACATTCCAATCCGATTTTGGGCGCGATTCCGGTTTCTCCGATGTCAATGTCGAGATCGATACGTTCGGCATAATGACTCAACTCTTGAAGCTGATTGTGCAAAGATACTGGACAGCCTGACCACCCTAGCGTCTCTAAATACTCAATGATTTGCCGAGTTGAAATGCCCCGGATGCACAATCTTACCTGCTTAGCCCCACGTGCTAGCATTAACCCCACTTGAAAAACATAAGCTCCTAAAGGTAACGCATTGACAGCGCGGAAAGTCTGCTGTTCCAAAGCCGAAGAGAGGGGGGCACCTTGGAGAAGGCGAATCGCAGTTCGAGTCACCCAAGTATGAGCAGAGGGGTCTGCAAACGGGTCAGCATAAATCATATTCGAGCCGAAGAAGCAACTCGGAATAGGCGGATGACTGGATAACTTATGGACATCAAATTCTAGCCAGAAGTTACTGACCTTTTGATGCAAAGGAGAGAGGGTGTTATGCCAACAAGTTGCAAATTCGCGAATTTGTGCCCAGATCGGTTGTTGAAACAGCTCTGGCACAAACATATCAGGCGCTTCACCGCCTGCTAGCATTGCTTGTCCCAGTTCTCCTGCGCTAATGCAGAGTAAGAAATCGGCTCTCGCGTTCGACTCGCCTAGTCGGCACTCAAATCCAAAAAAATTCGTGCTTTGGCTGGGTAGATATTGTGCGATCGCTTCAATCTGCTCCCAACTCTCTTGATCAATCAGTTGATCTGACACAAACGGCTTCGTTAGTGCTAGGTATTCAGTCAAAGGATGTTCTTGGGTACAAAGCATGATTGAAACTCAAAAAAATGAAGAATAAAATTCCAGGCAGGATGAAACGGCTCAAAATAGTTTCTTAAGAGCTAAGTCTAAGCAGTTCACTCGGTAGGAGCAACTCAATCAGATTTTTAATGTCATACTCCAATTGAGACGCGCCCACTTGAAGTAATTCGATCGCACAATCTTGCAAGCTAAATACCTCCATTAAACTCGCTAATTTCAAAATTCTGGTTTTATCCCAAGCAAATTGTTTGGTTGATCGTAAATTCTTAGATTGCAAATCTTCTACCCCGTCTCTGAGATATAAAGCTTGCGCCCATAGCACCTGACCCATCCGAGTATCGCCCAATGTACCTGTCGGCAAAGCAAGAGTATTGCGAGCATAGCGATACAGGTCTAAATCGAACAGCTTAAATCCCAAAGAACTCAGAAATAAATCAATCTGACTAAAAGTAGGTTGAGATCTTAGAGCATCGTGAAATAAAACTTCTAGACTCAAGCCTAAAACAGACTCTTGCAGTACAGTAGTTGCGCCCTTTAAGACATCTAATTCACTTCCTTCTACATCTAATTTTATAAAATCGATCGCGGGAAATTTCATGGACTGAGCAAACGAATCCAAATCAGTCGTTTCAAGTTCAATCGTCTTAACCACTTCTAATGCTTGGGCATGTTCAGATGGAAATCGTTGTAGAAATTGATGATTTGCAGGATAAAAACTAGAACCTCCTGGAAGGCGACAGAGAGAAAAAAGTCGTTGCTCTCGTTGTCGCCCTAAAGCAGCAGTATAAAACTGAACTTTAGGCTTAGAACTCAGTTGATTGAGTTGATTGAGTCGCTCACATTCTGCAACATCAGGCTCAAACCCAAGACAGACGAGTTGTTGATCATAGGCATTCCAATGCGGCTCGATTCCACCTCTCGCACCCACATCGCAAATGATCATCGGAGCACTCGCAAAAGCATGGAGACGCTTCACCAAATATTGCGTCATTTTAGGGTGGGTGTTGATGTGAGTATGCGCCATAAGTCCGTTACCCTAATAGAAAATGCGATCGCATTGAGCCGTTTGTCCCTGCGTGACATATCCATCTCCAATGCGCCAGGGAACTACTTCGGTAGAACATCCAAGCTGTGAAAGTTCATCAATGACTGCTTGAATCAAAGACTGATCATGGAGAGTATACTCTCCCGGTTCTGCC
This sequence comes from Leptolyngbya sp. GGD, assembly GCF_026735145.1. Taxonomy (NCBI): domain Bacteria; kingdom Bacillati; phylum Cyanobacteriota; class Cyanophyceae; order Leptolyngbyales; family Leptolyngbyaceae; genus Leptolyngbya; species Leptolyngbya sp. GGD. The sequence continues at coordinate 90,937 of NZ_JAPQKE010000002.1, read as the reverse complement.
CAACTATGGGCATAGGGCATACAGACTTGTGCATCGACAATCTGACAAATCTCTGCGACTCCTTTTGGACCTAGCGTTGCTAGGTGGAAGCCTTCTGTTTTGTTCGTCACTGAAAAGATTTGAGGATTACTCAGGAGGTTGCCGATAATATCGACTCCCCAACTCGAAAGATCAGTTCCGATCGAGTTATAAGACAAAGGTTGAAAGTTGCTTAGGACTTGATCCACTGTGCCAAACGTCTTTCTCACATATTCCGCAACTTCTGTCATCGAACCCATCGGATCAGTTCCAGCATCAACTAAAAACCAAGAAGAATAGTAGGGAGTTTGGAGGAGATAGGTGTTGCCCCAATTACGCAGATCGGGATGTTTGGGAGTGTTGTACTCTGGAACAAGCGGTTGTTCTCCATAAAATGGCAAGACATGAATCTCAATATCCCCGATTGTGATTGGATCGGCATACCAATCCACAGCAATGACATTCTGAAATCCCAAGTTTTTAAGCTGAGCTTGCATATCTTCGCAAGTAATTGAGCCACGCGGAACTTTGGGAACGATGATAGGCAGGTCTGGTGGAAACATCATCAACGTAGGGTAATTCCAGTGGTCGTAGTGGCTATGAGAGATGAGAATGCCATCCACATAGCCTTCTAGAACGGCACGAGTGATGTCTTGCTGGATTCGAGATAAGCCGTATGTAGAGTGAAGTTGCGGGTCTACTAAAATTCCAGTTGTCTTAGTGCGATAAAGCAGTGCAGCATGTTGGAGCCGAATGACACCAGGTGTATCGATCAAAATGGGTTGTGCAGGTCGAGGCTGCTCTTGGACTACACTTGCTTTCATGAAGCGATCGAGTAAATTCACCATCGCATCGCTGACTTGCTGGCAAATCTGGTGATAGCTATATTTTGCCTGACCGCAGAGGTGCAGCAATTGATGAATTTCTAGTAGGGTTTCTGGCTTGCGAATGATTTCTGGTTTTTGAATCGGAAGAAAGGGAGCGAGCAGCGCATTGCTAAAGGAAAAAGATAAGACCGGATTGCGATCGGGAAAGAGCAAAGGCGTTTTGAGTGAAAAACTTTCAACAATATTGTTCGTATCGATTTCAAAAAAGGCTTCGGCAACGTTAGAGTGCGTTTCGGCAGCTTGAGCGATCGACGTTGCTAAATCATCTGACTCCAAAAAATGGTTCAGAATGTCTTGAATAAAGGGTTGAATCGTATAGCTCCCATAATCGCCAACTGTTAGAGTGCGAAGCTGAGATCCCCTTGTAAATGAAATAACGGATTCCATTTCAGTCCTCTTCATTAAAATCTGTTTAGGAAGTTGCTCAAAGATCAGACGCTGATGAAAATTACTTTGATACTGAATCTGCTCAGAAGATGTTTGAAAAGTCTCGTTCATCAGATTCACCCGCACTCGTGGCACTTGGGGCGAGAGAGAATAGAGCGAGAACCTAGTTGATCCTTTTCAAACATCTGCTCAACCAGGAAAATGAAACAACACTCACCATTTAATTTCGGTATGTGATCCGAACTGCGCGTTTAGCGTAAAAAGTCCTATATCTAAAGTAAATAGGGCTTCTCCACCTGCGATCGCTTCTAAATCCTCATCACTGAGTTCTAGTCCTTCCTCCTCTGATACTTGTTTTAATTGTGCTTGACGCGCTTGGACTGCAACCCATAATTCATCAGAAGTAAAGTTATAGCCTTTCTGATTCCCCAACTGTGTTGCCGCTTCTCGGTCATCCTCCTGCTGTAGAACAGTAACCAATTCAGCTTGTAAAATTCGATCCTCAACGACTCGTTGTATGAATTGGTTGGCAGCCTCTAAGCTCATGATCAGTGCCCCTATGATTCAGAATCCATGAGGTCTTGATTGAGATAGAGTACAACGCCACCAAAACTATGCTGAATTTCATATTGCTTAAACCCGAATTTTTCCATATAAGAATGCAGGTCTAAAGCTGTGTTTTCACCGTCATAGATCGAGATGCTATTGAAGGGATTCACTTCACTTTGCACCCATTTCATTTGACGTAGATACTCTCCCATCCCCTGCACAATTCGCAATTCTGAACCCTGAGTATTGAGGGAGAGAAAGTCATAGTCATCTTTCTGCAATCCGTGCTGCTCTAAACAAGTCGGTAAGGTGAGTGACGTTAATTCAATCTCTTCCAAGGTTTGAACGACTCGATAGTAAGGAAGGATCGCTTCGACCGAGCGATTAATCGGATAAACCGATGAATATGAGTGATCATTGATGCGGCTTCCCACTCGATTCTTATAAAACTTTGTGGGTTGATCATCCACATCAAGAATCAGGGCATTGATGCAGACCTGATGATAGGGGCTGACATTTTTAACTAATTGCTGAAACGACTCTGGAACTGCTTCGATCCAAACCACAGTATCGACTCCAGTTTGAGCATATCGCTCAGCTTCTTCTCCAATGTTACCGCCGACATGAATGATCCCTTTTGGCACAATGGGAGTACCGTTTACTACCGTACCTACAAAGTCTTTGGATTGTTCATGCTGTTTGCGGAGATTTTGAAGCAGCGTCATTCGTTTAACCCTCCCATAGTAAGACGGATGGCAGACGGTCAGGATAAGCAATTCTCAGAAGCTGATAGCCAATTCCTGACAATCCATGAAAAAAGCCTGGCTCAGTCACTCCAGATGGCGTAACCTCAGATAGGATAAATCCGCCTTGAGCCTGCGCTCTGTTGAGCACAGTACTTGCGGTTTGACGAGCAAAGCCCAAGTGCTCTGGTTGGTTCAACTGCTGGGCTGCAAAGAGAATAGTTTCAATCCGTCCGAAATTGCCCCAGCACAGGGCATCATTTCCCCAGAGCATCGATCGCTGAGTCGTATTCAGCGCGATCGCAATTTGTTCGCGAATGTCTGCGGTATCTAGCACAGATAAGCTGCCTAAGCGAGCTAAGGCAATACCCGGTGCTCCCTGTGCCCAACTCAGTTGAGTCTGATTCGTCTGAGATCGCAGATCTCGCCAGTTTTGAGCTTCGGGAGAGAACTGAGTTTGTTCATACGCGATCGCTTCAACTGCTGCGTCAAAAAACGGTTGATCTTGGGTGACAGCATAGAGCCTCAGGAGCGCATATGCAATGCCAGCAGCTCCGCGAGAAAATCCAGTCAGGGCTTGCTGTCTTCGCCAGGTTTTCCAAGCTTTTACTCCGTCAGTTCCACTTTGATGAGCGAGGAGATGCTGACCACAAGCTCTTGCTTGTTCTAGAAGAACTGCTCGATCAGAAGCTTCGACCCGCGGGATCAAGGCAAGTAAGCTCAAAATCGTACCTGCTGTTCCTCCGATTACATCAAACGTGCGATCGCCTGAAATCTCTTCTAAAGTTATCCAGGTTGTGATGCGTTGCGCAACTTCGACGAGTTCGGGCACTCGCAGCCATTCGCTGATCCAACTGAAAGCGTACACGATTGAACCTAATCCGTCTCCGCCGCCAATCCCTAAAAATTTTGCTAGCTTCAGGATAGAGGATTGATCTGGAGTGCGAATCGCCTCCAACAAGGGATTCAGCGCCAGTAACGCCAATTCTTGCCAAGTCGAGTCTTGGGTGATATGGTAGAGCGCTGCAAAATACAAGGCTAAGCCACACTGTCCGTCATACAAACTTGCTCCAATTCTCTGAATCGAAAAGGTTTGAGTGCGATGCTGATAGTATGCACTCATCCAAGAAATACTGCTATCTTCAGCCATAATTGCAGAGCGGCGAAGCGTTTGAGCGATCGCAATGGCTTCATTAACACACTGCTCAGATGACACTGATGTGTCAACCTGGCAAGTCGAAGGTTGTGCAGATTCAAACTGAGGTTCTTCTAAAAACCGAGCATAAAAAGCAGTTTGAATGACCTGAGATTGAAACGCGAGATCTGATTCACTTAAGGCTTGAATGCGATCGCAGACTTGATCAAAACTAGAGCGATCGAACAGATCCGGAATCACAGTTCCAGTGGGCAGCGTTAAGTCGGTGCTAGAAGTATTCGCAGTGAGGAGCGGAATATCAAGCTGTTCTAGAGAGTATCTCTCTGCTTCTAGAATGCGCCAGTAACGAGGCTTTTCTGATGATACAAGATACGCTCGGCTTAAGACATCTAGCCCAAGACTACGAGCGATTCCCGCTTGGAGAAACATCGGAGAGAGAGAACGCGCCAAAATTGCACCATAAGTTTTCGTATCCCGAAAGAGCAACCGACACTCTTGGTGAGCAAAGTTCTGAAGGGGACTCTGATCGGATAAAAGCATTTCTCGATACCGGATCAGCCACCGATACATCTGCTCAAATCCAGTGACAATCTCGCTGATAAAACGCTCTGGTGTGACGGGATCACCTTTTAAGATCGGCAAATTTGATTTTTGTTCAAGCACCGTAGTGAGCGAACCGTAGCTCACCTGCATTCCATCTGTATTGATATGCTTCCAGGTTGAAGTCGGAACGGATTGATCTTCTAATTTTCCTAATCCACTGACATCAAAACTGAATAGGTCATTCACTGCTAACCTGCTTTGAGGCAGCAATGCTGTACGTAATACTGAGTTAAATAGCTTTCGAGAGAGTCCAGTTGCAGCATCTGACGACTCTACAGACTGAGCAGGAATTTTCGGATGCAGCAATGCCTCCATATCGACTAATATTGGATATTCCCCGTGAGCAATCAGATTTTCATAGTGATAATCGGTTCCCTCTAGCGTGTGAATTAAGCAGAGCAGCATCCCCGATCGCTGATAAAAGCGACGAACCGCTGCTTCAGATTCACAGGGCATCGCAGCGATATATTCTAACCACCCATAAGTTTGATAGTCCAACACGATCGGAGCTTTGAGCGGCAGGGGAATGTCGTGATGATTACACCAGTCTAAGAATTCGCGAAAAGCAACTTCCAGTGCTAGTTCTCTGGGTTTATAAACGACCTTTAACCCGGTATCAAAGGTCAGGATCATGACGGAGCGTCCGCCTTTGTGAGCGTCCGCGACGCTGGCATCAATGGATACGACCTGTGTCAATGCGCGATCGGGAGAGAAGGTCTGTTGAATTGTCGTCCAGTCTGCTGCTAACCGAGTCAGCAGTTCTGTGGTTGCTTCGACCCAAGACTGAACGATGCTAACAACCAGGCGCGCTAGAACACTGTATTGCTGGAATAGCGAGAGGAGTCCATCTTGTAATTGCTGATCGACAAATGCCTTATATCGATCACAACGAGGAGCGCTTTGCACCGAAAGTAATAGAAAATCGCGCAAAGAATCGCCTGTGGAGCGAAAGTTGGAGAATTCATGGAATAAGGGAGTTACACAAACCGTTGCAAGTTCTTCGATGAGTTTGTGTTCTAATGTTGCATGGGTTGAGTCTGATAAAAGGTACAGGTGATCAGCCGTTCCCAAGCGCTGTTTCAGCAACGACTGGGCAACTTGCAAACTGGGGAGGCTAAGGTGCTCGAATGGAACAGGCCGATCGAGATTAAGGGCGCGGTGGGATGTCGGTTTACAGCGATGTTGGGCAAGTGCCGCATCCATGATTTGTTGCAAAACTTCCACCCAGTCAGGTAAAGCCTTCACCTCTAACGATTGATCTTGCAGAAGTGCTTCGCTCACTAAAAGACGTGCTGTTTCCAGTGGCAAAGCTTCCCAGTCTAATCGTTTTTGAAAGGTTGCCCAATTGCCTTTGGCAACAACTTGGCACCAAAAGTCTAAGCGTCTGTCAATTTCGGCTTGCGTTTCAGGGGATGAATCTGGAGTTAGCAGGGAATGAGCGGGTAATGCTTTCAACTGCTCTGAAAGAGTCCGCGATCGAGCGGCGATCGCAGCCAAGATGTCGGTGGAGGAATGAGTCGTTAACATGATTTATAAATTAAGCCAATTTCCGAGCTTTGACAATTAGAAATAGCAAAAAAATGCAAAGTGAATTCCATCAATGCAAACGTAACAAAATGTTTTTATGATGTGTTGGATAGAGTTGCAAATCTAAAAAAAATCTAAGTGTTAATTGGTATCAAAAGGTATCAATCTAGAGCAATTTTGAAGGGGCTTTGAAGCAACCGAATCTTGAGCCGAAGCCGTATCTATGTCAGACAAAAGGGTTAAAAAGTATCAAGATGTGTCTTACTGAGCTGAAAGATTATGGAACTATTCAGCGAAAAAAGTAGGAAAACGTATTTAGCCGATTGAGGATTTGTTTTCGATATCAGTTAAACATTGAGTTAACATTTTTTCACTCAGCGATTCCTTGAAAAAATGAGCTGTTGAAATTGGTAGACAACTTCTTTACGCATGTAGTAAAGTTTATTTTCAGGATTGATTAGCAAAAACTTTCAAAGTTTCTGCTGATTGTTCTAGTTGACCCTGAAGCAACAGTTTGGGCAAACGGTGCAAAGTTTGTTTTAGCCGATTTCTGAAATCGATAGTGAGCGATCGCAGATTATCCTGTTGACTGACCTCTACAGGTCATAAAAGTATTGTGATTTGAGTTTAGATTTGAGTTGAAATACCTTGCTCACTATCAAGGTATTGACGGAGTTTTCATCAGTACGATGTGCAAGAGTACGATGTGCAAGTGATAAGCCGAGAGCCGCAGCGTTACAAGAGCGCTGCGCTCCTGCCTTTCTGTTGATTTCAAAACACAATTCTATTCTGTTTAACGTATCAGGAGATTTTCATGAGTGCTGAAGCGGTCAATCAATTTCTGCAAAAAGTTGCAGAAGACCAATCTCTGCAAGCTGAGCTAGCAAGTGTTTTGGGAGCACCCGACGATCGAGATTTAACCACTCAGTTGGCGAAGCAAAAAGGATATGATTTCACCTCCGATGAACTCTGGGCAGAAGTGCAAAAGCGCCAAGCCGAGTTCGATCGACTGCGGGAATCAGGTGAACTAGAAATGAGTGACGAAGAATTAGAATCCGTCTCTGGAGGTATAATATTTACTCTCGTCTATCTCATTGGATCGGCTATCGCCACTGCAGTTGCCACTAGTGCCGGGGGTGGCATAACCTACGCTAAAACCCAATGGTAAATCGCTGTTCATTCAATCCTAACGCGGGTTCCACCGCTAGTAGTAGACATTGAATAAAATTTGCTTCGCTAGCTAACGGTTGAACCGTCTCTGGGGTTGTCTGATTGACCGTGACGGGGAAAGACGATCTTCAGATCATTCTGCTGACTAGCTTGTAGAAGTTAGTTAGCTTTTGTAGTTCAAGTTTGAACATCTATCGCAACATAAGGAGTTTTGGTTTCATGAGTAGACAATCTGTGACTGACTTTTTGCAGAAAGTTAGCGAAGATCAGGCATTACAGGCTGATCTGGCTAAAGCATTGCAAGTAGAAAACGATCGCGAAGCGGTTACTACACTGGGCAATCAGAAGGGCTATGACTTCACTTCTGACGAACTCTGGGAAGAGGTGCAGAAACGTCAAGCGGAGATTCAAGCCCAAGCAGATTCTGGAGAACTGAGTGATGAAGAATTGGAAGCAATTTCTGGAGGACTCAGCCCCCTAATCTTCATTACATTAGCCGCACAGGTGAGTGTGTCTGTTAGTGTTGCTGCTACCACTCCAACTTGGTAAATCAGTTACAGAATAGAAGATCTCTAGCTCCCTTCCTCTTAGGGAAAAGGGAGCTAGAGATGAGGAAAACTATACTTGCATTCAGCAACATCTACGAGCCGCGAACTAGAGTTTGACTGAGGACTTGATGAGGAGATGCCTTGGGGCGAAGTCCACGAATCCAGCCATTGATCGTAAATCGACTGTCAGCAAAGGCATGTGAGGGACAACGAATAGGCATAACCTCATGAAACTGACGACTTAGGAAGAAAACAATCCGATTGTTCCGTGGCTCTATGCTTTGAAAAGAATCAGCCTTATCATATAGATGATTTATAAATGTGCTGTCATACAGTCGCAGTTCTCCTCCAGAGAAAGCTTTGGGTTCGTTGTGGAAGTAATAAACGTAAGTGAGTAGTCTGTTCTTAATTTTAGATTCAGGACTTCTATCGTAAATCCCATTATCCGTGTGAAGTTTGTAATAGCTTCCATCATTATGTGCTGTGAGTTGAGCCTCAATTTTGGATATCTCAAGTGAGGGCAAGCTCAGTTGGGCGAGGATGTCAGGAAATATTGCTCGAATGCGAGCTTCAACAATGCTAGAAAATTCAGGAAACGAGAACAGAACCCAGGCTTTCCGGTGAAGTGATCCCTCGATCGTCATGTCTGCTGATACAAAATGAGATTGCTGTTGAGCGACGTAATTGAGCAGATGACGATGCTCTTCCACAGATAGCCAATTGTCAATCTGAACATAATGCGCGGCAAATTTCATGATGATTCTGCTGAGAGTGATGACGGATCTGAACCGCAAAGTGTTGAATGCTAGTCGGATCAAGAATTTTGAACAGGATTTGATCCTAGCTGCTGCTTGATGATGCAATCCTGACCTGAAAACTGCTTGATCCGATAGCAAGCAACGGAAACTATCAGACTTTGACGTTGAAGTTAAGTTATAGCCCTAGAAAACTGGACCTAGTATTGAAGGCGCAACCGTAGCTGGTGGAGGTGGGGGTGTGGTGGTGACTGTTGAAGTAGTTGTTCCTGTTGTGAGATAAATTAACCCTGCTCCTGACATCTCTTCCAGTTCTTCAGCGCTAAGTTCTTCAGTATTAAGCTCTTCAGTTGTAGCCTCTATAGTCTCTTCAGCAGATGGATTCTCGACATTTTGTTCAACAGGTTGAACAGGATTGATTTCGTTGTTAGATTGGCTTGTCACGATCGCATCTCCTAATGTACTAATTCGTTTTCTCGGTGTCTTGAAGAATCGGTAGGCAAAACCTACTTCATAAACAAAAACCTACTTCATAAACTAAGCTAACTTCCTCATTTTGACAACTGAAAATCTAGAAAAAATGTCGTGCATTCTCAAGTAACAAAATGTTTCTGGTTGAGTCTTAAATTGTAAAAAATAGCAGGTGTGAATTGGTATCAAATAGTATCAAAATGTAGCGGATTTGCAGGCAGCCTAAGCATACAAATTGTGGGGAAAAAGCACAGCGTGCTAAACGATCAGACACGAAAGAATAAGAAAACATGCTCTACTCATTCAACACTGCTCAACCTCGTCAGAGTAGGAAGTAGGAAATAGTATCAAAACGAGTGAAATCGTTTCAAATAGATGCGAGATCGAGCAATTTAAACTTTTCTTTTGCAAATCAAACTAATTATTGAGACTGCTAGACAATTTTGGCTATATCTAGTTAAATCTAGTGGCATGATTGACGAGAAAAGTTTTGCAAGCGCTTTGAACGTTCGTTGAAAATTTCTTTTGTTCCTTTAAGCGCGACCCAATTCAACATGATCTGAATCTACTGTAATGACTGAAATCAGAGTCAAGGAGTTTTACGATGAGTACGCAGGCTGTTACTGATTTTTTGCAGAAAGTTGCTGAAGACCAGACCTTGCAAACAGAGTTAGTGCAAGCTTTGAAGGCTGACAACGATCGAGAAGCCGTCACGCAACTGGGCAATGTTAGAGGCTATGAATTTACGTCCGAAGAGTTGTGGGCAGAAATTCAGGCACGTCAAGCTGAGATTGAGCAGAAGCGAGCGAGTGGAGAACTAGAACTCAGTGATGAGGAATTAGAGGCAGTGTCTGGAGGTGAACTCTTTTTTGTAGCGACGATGGTTGCATTCGGAATTGCCTCAGCCGTCGGTTCTATTGTAGGAACGGCGACAGCGCACCTGTGGGGTATCGACGCATCAATTAAGTGGTAAAAGTAAGGGGTAAAGGAGCATTAGCATCATGAGCACACAAGCAGTCACTGATTTTTTGCAAAAAGTTGCAGAAGATAGTACTTTGCAAAGCGAACTAGCAAATATGATCGGAGCCGAGAACGATCGTGAAGCTGTCACCCAACTCGCACAGCGGAATGGGTACGAGTTTTCCTCAGAAGAACTCTGGGCAGAAGTACAGAAACGCCAAGCCGAATTTGAGGCAAAGCGGGAGTCTGGTGAATTGGAGTTAAGTGATGAGGAGCTTGAAGCAGTAGCAGGCGGAGAAATTGTCTCGATCGCTATTTCTGCTATCTTCCTTGCAGTCACAGTCGGAGGTAGTGTCCTCGCAGGAACGCTGGCTGCTACCGCTATCAAAGGACCAGCAGCCTGGTAGCTGTACCGAGAATGCCATCATGCCCATTCCTGCAAAAACGTCATTCGTGCAGCCCCAAACTCAATCTCAACTGCTTGTGGATCTCAAGGTCGTTCCACTCTCGCCCTGTATTGGGGCAGAGATCGAGGGAATTGATCTGTGCTATCCATTGACGCGGGATGAGCAAGCCACTCTAGATCTTCTTCGTCAGCGCTACAAGGTTCTATTCTTTCGGGATCAGTCCTTAACGGTTGAACAATTGATTCGATTCGCGAGTCAATTTGGAGAGTTAGAGCAATACGTGAGTGACGGTTTGCAGGCGGGAAGGAGTGTTCATCAGGATTATCCAGAATTAGTGTCTTTCTGCTACAACACCGATTACCCAGGTCGGGAAAACTTTTGGCACTACGATATTGCTCCGCAGGGCACTCCCTATGCTGCTGCGATTTTGAGAGCGGTGCAGGTGCCGGAATTGGGGGGAGACACTTTATTTACAGATGTCGGTGCAGCATATCGAGCGTTGAGTCAGGAGATGAAGCAAACTTTAGCGGGGTTAGTTGCCCTAAATGACTATTTGCCGATTCGGCGGATTGCCAGAGCCAAGGGAATGTCTGAGGCTACTTTAGCTTGTTATGATGCAATTTTTCCAATCGTTGAAGCGCCGCTCGTGCAGAATCATCCGGTTACGGGAGAACCGATTTTGTGGGTGAATTCTACTTTTACAATTCGGATCAAAGATCTGCCCGATGCAGAATCACGATCTCTCTTAAACCATCTAACCGAGCATTACAAACTGCCTGAATTTCAATGTCGGTTTCGCTGGACACCGAATGCGATCGCGTTTTGGGACAACTGGGCATGTCAGCACTATGCCATCAACGATTACTATCCTCAGACTCGGATCATGGAACGACTTTCACTTGTGAGTTGGAGCAATGACAATGGCTGCGAGTACAAGTAACTACCCGATGGAAATTAGCGTTGCCATTGTGGTGATGTGTCTATTGGTGATTGCAATTCTCTGGCTGCCTGACATTTTAAGCAAAGACTAATGCAGTGTAATTCATGGGAGAGCACAGATGACAACAGACTCGAATTCAGGGCGGATGAGCGAGGTTGAAACTCAGTTGATCAGCCGAGCGATACAGGATGCAGCATTCCGCGATCGTTTGATTGCAGATCCGAAAGCCGTTCTTGCTGAGCAGGGGTTAGCAGTTTCAGAAGATGTAAAGATTCAAGTTTTGCAAGAGACATCGAGCCAGTATTATCTTGTCCTACCAGCAGCAGAATACAGTGCGGCTGACAATACGATCGCCCTATCAGATGCTGAGCTAGAAGCGATTGCAGGGGGGGCTGCGAGTCAGGTGACTTCATGGACGGGCTGTGCTAGCGGACAATCTGGCTGCATTGTATCCAACATTTGCAATAGCTCACCCCCTGAGGGGGCTGCAGGCGCGGGTGGTCCTTTCGTACCAACACGCTAGCCATACGCTCAAATATCCAATCCTGATGATACTGGTTTCTATAAGTCGACCTTTCGTAAAATATTCCTGACCTCATTAGTGTTTCATAACATATGAAATTCAGCCCAGATCGCACGGTTAAGGCTCATGTCTTCGCGCTCGATCTGCACTGAATGGGTTCCTCTACTAGCGAGTAATTTTATGACCACCAGCAACCCATCTTCATCCCGTATGACTGATGTTGAAGCACAGTTAATTGCTCAGGCAACGCGAGATGCTGAATTTCGCAATCGTCTAGTTGCGAATCCCAAAGCAGTTCTCGCGGAACAAGGTATCACGATTCCAGATGACGTACAGATTCAAATTTTGCAGGAGTCTGCTCGTCAGTATTACTTGATCTTACCTGTGGTTGAAGTCAGCGATGCTACCAAATTATCGGAACAAGAATTAGAGACTGTGGCAGGGGGAGGAATGGCTGGACTCAGTTATACCTGGAATAGCGGCTGGACAGGCTGTGCGGGTGGATGTGGTCTGTGATTCAGAGCTTTGGTTGTGAGAATTATTACAAGAGTTAGAAGTGGTGGCTGGGGGAGTAACTACAAATGTCTCTTCTTGGACGGGTTGCGGTTCTGGAAATTCGAGATGCTACTGGAGTGCTGGCGCTCAAGGCTGCTGATTAGGATGAAAGACATCTGACTCAAGCAGCATGTTTGTTGGATTGCATTCTCTCTTGCTCAATCTATCACCAATGTTTCATCTACTGGAGATTAAATTTCTATGACTACTAGCGATTCGACTCCATCAGCACGAATGACAGATATTGAAGTGCAGTTAATTCGTCAAGCAACGCAGGATAAGGCATTCCGCAATCGCCTGCTCACCGACCCGAAAAGTGTCCTCAAAGAGCAGGGATTAGCTCTCCCCGATGACGTGCAAATTCAAGTCTTACAAGAAACTTCCAATCAGTACTATCTCATTCTGCCAGCAAGCAATGTCTCATCCTCAGAAGGTATTTTACTCTCTGATCAAGAACTAGAAGGCGTGGCTGGGGGTTCAGCTACAGGTACAGCTTGGACAGGGTGCAATTGCATCATTAGCGCAACTCAAGGAAGATTAACTTGTTGATGGGAAACGCCAGGTAGAGAGGCAAAAACACCTGCTGCGCTTTTTTAGTAGATTGAAATCATAACACTCAGCAGAGATGACAGCAGCCATTAGACTCAGATGCTCTGTCTGTCCAGGTTGAGTTCCGCCTGCTCAATCGGTGATTTATCAATTGGAGATTAAATTTCTATGACTACCAGCGATTCGACTCCATCAGCACGAATGACAGAGATTGAAGCACAGTTAATCCATAAAGCAATGCAGGATATGGCATTTCGCGATCGTCTCTTAGCTAACCCCAAAGCCGTTCTCGCTGAACAAGGCTTAGTCGTACCTGATGATATTCAAATTCAGGTGTTGCAGGAAACTTCCAATCAGTACTTCCTTGTCTTACCGACACTGTCATTATCTGAAGAGGAGACCGTTGATCTATCCGATTCAGAATTAGAGACAGTTTCTGGAGGCGTAGATACGACGAACACTTCGTGGACCGGATGTGCCTCTGGGCGATCAGGATGTATCGTCTCTACGAACTGTCAGGCTCGTGACTATCCTGGTACCTTGTAGCAGCAGGTTCAGGTGAGCCAATTTCCCTGTTTTGAGTTTGGCTGAACAGACTAGACTATCGAATGTTCAGCGGCATTGTGACGAGACAAACCTTCAATGATGGCCAGATTATTACTATGAGTATGCACGAAATATCTGCATCTGGACGCATCACAGATGTAGAAGCGCAAATCATCAATCAAGCAATGCAAGATAGTGTGTTTCGCGATCGCTTGCTCACTAATCCCAAAGCAGTTCTCTCAGAACAAGGGTTAGCAATTCCAGAAGATGTGCAAATCCAAGTGTTACAGGAAACGGCTAATCAGTACTATTTGATCTTGCCCTCAATGAGCGGAACAGAGCCAGCGAGTGCGCCCCCACTTTCTGAGGCTGAACTAGAAGCTATCTCCGGTGGTGCGGGCATTGGTAGACCAAGAACATCTAACACAAGCTGGACGGGCTGTGCATCAGGACAAAGTGGTTGTGTTGCAGGATAGTGAGGCCTAGAAGTAATGTTTTGTGGAGTTAACCCAGGAGATTGACCGTGAATGCGAATGAGATGCCTGCAATCGGACGGATGGCAGATTTGGAGACACAATTGATTGATCAAGCAATGCAAGATAGTGCATTTCGCGATCGCTTGCTCACCAATCCTAAATCAGTTCTCTCAGAACGAGGTTTGACCGTGCCCGATGAGGTGCAAATCCAAGTTCTTCAAGAAACTTCAAGCCAGTTCTATCTCGTGCTTCCATCACTTGCTGATGAGTCGGGATCAGAGGCGATCGCACTCTCCGATGCAGAGTTAGAGGCAGTCTCAGGAGGAGGATCTAATGTGTCCTCCTGGACGGGCTGCGCATCTGGGCGAGTAGGGTGTGTTTTGAGTACCCCAGAGACGACCCCGACGACCCCAACAAGTTCCTCTTCTTCAGGTTACACTCCCCCAAACACTCCAAATCCATCATATTAACCAATCCTCTATTCCTATTTTTGCTGAGTTAATTTTAGGAGAAACATATGTCAGATTTCACTTCCCCATCAGGGCGGATGACGGAGATTGAAGCTCAGTTAGTGAGTCGGGCGGCTCAAGACCCGGCATTCCGCGATCGCCTGCTCGCTAACCCTAAAACCGTTTTAGCAGAGCAAGGACTCGTTATCCCAGACGATGTGCAAATTCAGGTCTTACAAGAAACACCCAATCAATATTATCTAGTCCTGCCTGAAGCCGTGACAGGGTCGGAATCTGAAGCAAATGCGTTGTCAGAGCAAGAATTGGAAGCGATTGCTGGAGGATCTTCTACGTTCTCGACTTGCAAAACGGGATGGACAGGCTGTGGTTCCGGGCAGAGTGGATGCGCGATTAATGTTTTATAGCTCCTGAATCTGAAGCGTCTGCATGGCCAGAGGTAGCTGACTGAGACAGGATTAGAATTTTACCCACGTTTAGCGCAAAATTACGAGGACTAGCATCATGACGACCAACGATATGTCTGCATCTGGGCGCATAGCATCACTGGAAACGCAACTAGTCAATCAGGCAATGCAGGATAGTACATTCCGCGATCGCTTGCTGACCAATCCCAAAGCGGTTCTGGCAGAACAGGGTTTGAGCGTGCCCGATGACGTGGAAATCCAAGTTTTACAAGAAACGCCGAATCAGTTCTATCTCGTGCTTCCAGCAGCACCCACCTCGGAATCAGATACAATCGCGCTGTCCGATCGCGAATTAGAAGCAGTGGCAGGGGGCGCAGATTCAGGAGTCTCTTCTTGGACGGGCTGTGCTTCTGGACAGGCGGGTTGCGTTTATAGCAATGGCTGCACTTACATCTGTGCAGGAGGAGCTTAGCCCCCCTAATCTGCCCAATATCAATTTATTCACAGGCAACTTATGAGACAGAGCATCTTTTCCCGTTTCGCAATCTTGCCAGAACTGAACGGCGATTATCCTTTGCTCCCAGAGCAGATCGAAACGTTTCAACAAATGGGGCATCTGCGGCTCGATAGCATAATGACGATAGATGAAATCGCAGCCTATCGTCCTGGACTCGTAGCAGCCGTCAATCGCTACGATCTAGAACGCAAAGCAATGGAGAAATCTGTCGCAGGGCAAAGTCAGGGTTGGAAATTTGTCGAAAATCTCTGGCAACTGGATGCGACCGCTCGCCAATTTGTTCTAGCAAAACGATTTGGAAAAATTGCAGCTGATCTCTTAGGTGTGGATACCGTTCGATTGTTTCGGGATCAGTCCTACTTCAAAGACCCCGGTGGTGGTAACACTCCTTGGCATCAGGATGGCTACTTCATGCCCCTCGATACCCAGAAAATTGTCACGATGTGGATTGCCATTTCCGATGTGTCGGCTGACATGGCTCCGATGACCTTCGTGACAGGTTCTCATTTACAAGGCTATATGGGAACCTCGATGCCGATGGATGCTTCCCTGAACGAGTTTGAACATGCGATCGCACAACGGGGCTTCCAGTTCTGCAACTATGGCGCGATGGCAGCCGGAGATGCCAGCTTCCATTGGGGGTGGACGCTCCACAGTTCTCGCCAAAACACCGATCACAGCACCCGCGAAGCCTTCGTGGTGGTTTACTATGCCGATGGAGCTAGGGTATCGATGCCACCCGTATCCTCAAACGCTCTGCCCCAAGAGCACTTTGCTGCTGTGATTCGCCAGCATAATCTCAATACCTGTCTTCCCGGATTGCAGTCAGGAGATCTCGCCGTCACCGACATGAATCCGATCGTCTATCAGCGATCATAGGAGCTTTTACCATGTGGTTGTACTCCCTGGAACACTCTCTGACTCAAATTGAGCCAAACCTGACGCCCTTGATTGCTCCCAAAGCCCTAGAACAGTTGAAAGCAGTCAGTCGGTTCTTTCCCGATGCGCTGACCGACACCTATGGATTTGAGTATCGTCTGGCTCCCGCCTCATCAACGGTTGATTTTGCCATTCATATCGACAAACCCGAAGGTGCAATTCTCGCCGGATATCATCCCAACCAGCGGCTTCCAGAGGTCTTCGATCGCCATCCGGCGTGGCAACAGATTCAGCAGTTTTGTGCTGCTTGGGCTGATCCGTCCGCTTTGCTGCACTATCACATTGCCGATCTGTGGCTAGAGTTTGATTTAGAGCGTGATCAGGTTGATGATCTGCCTGTCCCCGGAGTGTTATTTAGACCAGAGCAAAGCCAACCCAGTCTTTCTACTAGGTATGACTGGATTTGGGAACAAGCACTGCCTGTGCTTCTAAATACAGCACTTCCAGATGCGGTGCAAGCTAAACTGATCGAATGTCTGACCTGCCTTCCCGCCAAAACCGGGGTATTTCAAGTGGGAGTGATGTTGAGCCGAAGCGTGCAGGCTGTGCGCTTGTGTTTGGTTGGCTCACCCTCTCAATTGATTCCCTATCTTGCTACTCTGGGCTGGCAAGGCGATGTTGCAGAGCTAGAAGCGATCGCCCATGCTCTCATGCCCTACGTCGATGGCATCATCTTGTCTCTTGATGTGGGAGAACACCTCTATCCGCGAATCGGTATTGAAGGCATTTATCTGTCTCGCTATCTGCCCTGTGTTAATGGACAATGGCGTTCTCTTCTCAATCATCTCGTCCAAGAAGGACTGTGTGAGGCACAAACCCGAGATGCGCTCTTACAGTATTCAGGCTATAGCGTGGGTAAAGCGATTCATCAACGCATTTATGTACGAGGATTGAATCATCTCAAATTACTCTATCAACCTGGGTTACCCCTTGCTGCCAAAATCTATTTTGGAGTGATGCACAAGTCAACAAGCTGCTTGGTAAATCCTGTTCATGTTCCAGTCGCTTCGTTGAACTCTGAAAACAGAATATCTCTGCACAAGAAACCTCGATCGCTGGATTCAGCCTTATCTTCAGCCGTGAGCTTTTTGTTAGCAGCTCGTGATCCTCAGGGATGGTGGGCAGATTTTCGCTTAGCAGCAGGCATCAGCGATGAATGGGTAACTGGATATGTGGGAATGATGTTGTCTGGTGTGTCAGATGATCGTATTCCATCGGTCATGCAACAGTCCTGGAAGCTGCTGAATACCCGCACTCACCGAGCAAATCAGACGTGGGGATATAACCGCTTTCCACCCGGAGATGCAGACAGTACAGGATGGGCAATTCAGTTAGCAGCGACCTTAGAAGAAACAGAGTCAGAGCGAATCCAGCAGGCGGTGCATTCTCTGCTGTCCCATCAACGACCGGATGGCGGCTTTTCGACCTATGAGCGAGCAGAACCGATTCGAGCCTTTATCCATGCGCCACCAGAACAGACTTTAGAGGGTTGGTGTGGTTCTCATCCCTGTGTGAGTGCTGCGATCGCGACTTTACCCCATGGAATTTTACCGTCCACTTGTCGATCGCGATTGCACCACTATTTACAATCGACTCAATCAGCAGATGGAAACTGGGACGCTTACTGGTGGCAAGATCCTGAATACAGTACAGCCCTAGCAGCAGCAGCGATCGCGGTATCTCAACCAGATTCACCACGCATCACTCAAGCAGTCAATTGGGGACTGAATCGCCTGACTGACGAAGGCTTTATCCCCACATTAGATCATCCTACGGGTTCCCCGTTTGCGACTGCCTGGTGTCTGCGTTTGTTGTTATTGCAGCCAGAAAATCCTGCTGTTCAGGCAGCAATCGTCACTGTAGTGGATTGGCTTTTAGACCAGCAACAGCCTGATGGCTCTTGGGCTGCTTCCGCTCGATTGCGAGTTCCCTACCCGGATGACCAAATGCCCAATCAATTTGACCAATGGATTTACCACGGAACGGTTCAAGGCAGTCTCGTATTTGATCACGCTCGCATCTTTACCACCGCAACGATTCTACAAGCATTAGCTCAATTCCAGCTCTACTCGTCGAAGCACCTGGACGGGAAATCAGTTCAAGATGAATTAACAACAGTTTTGGCATAACAACTAATCCGATGACAGGAAATCGTGAATGAATTTTACAAAAACTGGGATCACTACCGCACAATTGCATCGTCTTGTCGCTCAAGCAAGTACGCTCTACGAACGGCTTGACTCCTCGATTTTCTTACCCGCTTTAGATTCGTTCGGTGAATCCCGATTACAATCGCGCTTAGATGCCTGGTGTCAAGCGGTTGCCAAAGGCGATCGCGATCGCTTTCATGAGATTTTAACCTGGGATGGATTGACGCTAGAGCAAGCAATGCAGGCAATCTCCCCCGTCGAAGTTCGTTCAGGTGTGCCATTGCCTGCTTGGGCAGAACTGCTGAGAACCGTCTTGGACTTTGCACCGTCTACATTGACCCTTCGAGACCCATCAGCGACTCGCTTTCTAGACGCGGAGAATCCTCTGCCGTTTGAGGAAGTTTTTACCCCCTTTGTGTCCGTAGCTCAGCAAACTTTAGCTGAGCAGACCCATCACCTCACGCCACGCCTCAGCAACCTCGCTCATGCAGCTTTAGAGCGATCGCTCCTCACTCACCTGATTGATACTGCTTCTCACGCGATCGATCTGACCTTCAGAAATTGGCGAGGACATCAACAGTCCTCTTTTTCTCGCTTGCTCAATCAACTTCAAGCAGTCCCCGGTAACAGTCTTTATCTCAAATTTGTGCAGGAAATGCTGCAAGGCAAGCTGCAATTATTTCTGCAAGAGTATCCCGTACTCGCTCGCTTGTTAGCGACGCAAACCCTCCATTGGATTAACTTTTATACTGAATTTCTCCAGCACTTAGATGCAGATTGGACTGAGATCGCCACAACGTTCACACCGGATCAAACGCTAGGGCAAGTGACAACGATCAAGCCAGCGCTCTCTGATTCACACCGAGATGGGCGAATGGTCATGGCGCTGGAGATCGAACCGAATTTGCGCTTGATTTACAAGCCAAAACCTCTGGGAATCGAATATGCCTATAACAAACTGCTAACCTGGCTCAACGATCGAGGATGTCCCCTGCCGCTCAAAGCCTTACAAATTCTTTACCGAGAAACCTATGCCTGGGTAGAATTTGCCGAAGTTCGCCCTTGTGAAAATACTCATCAGCTTGAACGGTTCTATCAACGGGCAGGCATGGTTCTCTGCTTGATGTACGTACTCGAAGCGACAGATTGTCACTTTGAAAATCTGATCGCGAGTGGCGAACATCTCGTAGTGATTGATGCTGAAACCTTACTGCATCCGCGATTTAAATCCGAATCGATCGAGCTAGCTCAAACGGCTCAGAGCATGGCACTGTATCAAATGGGAAATTCTGTCTTACGAACGGCGCTGTTACCGTCTTGGGAGATGGATGATCAAAATAGCACGGTCTTTGACTACAGTGGACTCGGCAGCTATGAAGACTGGAATCTAGTCTACAGAGGTTTACAGTGGTATCAGACGAATACCGACCAAATGGTTTTGAGACTGCAAGACATTCCAGTGCCACCGCCCGTTGGCAATGCTCCGACATTGAATGGGCAAGTTGCTCATCTGCGGGACTGGGTCGATGCAGTCATGACTGGATTTGAGCAGATGTATCGGTTTCTGCTTTCACATCGAGAGGCACTGCTCGCAAAGGACAGTCCTTTGTGGAATATGGAATCGCAATCGATTCGAGTTGTCTTTCGGCGCACCAATATTTATTTCAAATTACTCAAAAAACTCAGAAACCCAGAATATCTCCGAGATGGAGCCGATCGCAGTATTGAATTAGAACTCCTGAAACGGGCGATGATTTCCGCACAGGACAGACCGCCTTTTTGGTCAGTGATTCGCTCAGAGCAGCGACAAATGGAACAATTAGACATTCCTTGTTTCACAGTTGCTGCAAATCAAGCGGTACTAGAGTTGCCCGATAGTCGAGTCGAGAACTTTTTAGGAGACCCCAGTTTTGAAGTCATGCTAGATCGGGTTCGGCGCTTGAGCGATGCGGATCTGAAGTTTCAATCCCAATTGATTTATGCCAGTTTAGGAGCAAGAACGATCGCTGGACATGGAACTGCGGTAGATGAGTCCTTAATGCAACAATCCGAGCAGCGCAGTTTGAGCCACGATGCACTCCTTGCAGAAGCGATCGAGATTGCTCAACGTCTTCAAGAGCGTGCGATTTCTGCTCCAGATGGCAGTGTGACCTGGCTTGCTCCGCAGTTCATGCCTCAAGATGAGCGATTCCATCTCCAGCCCACGGACAATGGACTTTATGACGGCAAATTAGGAATTGCTCTGTTCCTCGCGGCACTAGCACAGGTGACTTCAGAGAATCAGTATCGACACTTGTGTATGCACACATTACAAGAGCTTCATCAGTCGCTCAATCAGCCGGAACCGAACCTTTCAAGTGATATCGGAACAGCAATTGGACTCGGCGGTACAATCTATAGCCTGACACAGATTAGCCTATTTCTAGACGATCAAACGCTCCTCGAACAGGCTGTGAAAGTTGCACATTCTCTGACTCCAGAGACGATTGAGCGCGATCGACGTTTCGATATCATTTCGGGCACCGCAGGAGCGCTATTGAGCTTGCTCAAACTCTATCGCGTTACTGAAGAGGCTACGGTGCTGAAATCTGCGATCGCGTGTGGTCAGCATTTACTCAATGAAAGTACGCCGATGGCACAAGGTCGAGCCTGGAAAACGCTAGATGGGCAACCACTCGCAGGTTTCTCGCATGGAGCTGCTGGAATTGCCTATGCATTGTTGCATTTAGCCGAGGTGTCTGGACAAGTTGAATTTCGGACGGCGGCAATTGAAGCGATCGCATATGAACAAAGTCTCTTCATTCCCGCAGTCGGTAATTGGCCAGATTTACGAGATTTTTCAGCGCTGATTCGAGGTGATCGTCGCAAAGTAGAAATCCCCCTGATGTCGAGTTGGTGTCATGGTGCAACGGGGATTGGTCTCGCTCGGGTAGGGGGCTTGCAGCAGTTTGCGACTGATGAAATTCACCAAGAAATTGAAACCGCAATTCAAACCACAACTCATTTTCTGACCTTATCAGGAGTTGAACAGCTTTGCTGCGGCAAGATGGGGCAAATTGAGTTGCTGTTGACCGCGAGCGATCGTCTGGCTCAGCCTAGTTTACTCGCTGATGCTCAACGGTATGCATCTCAAGTTATTCACTCCGCAAAACGACAAGGGGGATACAAGCTAGAAGCAGCGCTTCCGATCAGCGTCTATGTTCCTAGTTTCTTCCGAGGAGAGGCAGGAATTGGTTATACCTTGCTCCGGTTGATCGCACCTGCCCAAGTTCCTTCGGCATTGTTGTTTGACTAAGTGATGTGATGAGATAAGCAATTGAATTCTATGGAATCTTATAGAATTCGGAGCGAATTGAACAAAGTCCGCTGAAGAGGATGAGGAGCGGTTTCAGCGGACTTTGTTCTGTGTACTGAAATATCAATTAATCTAACTGCCTAGCCGCCAATCTAGCAAACAGTCCATCTTGATTCACCAATTCATCAAACGTCCCAACCTGCACAATTCGCCCTGCTTCCATGACATAGATACGATCGGCATTGCGAATCGTACTCAGACGATGAGCCACTACAATTCGACTCGCATTTAACCGATCCAAACTCTCAGTCACGATCGCTTGAGTCCGATTATCCAAAGCACTCGTCGCTTCATCAAACAAAATAATCTTCGGCTTCAACACGATCGCCCGTGCAATCAATAATCGCTGCCGTTGTCCACCCGACAAGTTCAGCCCCCCTTCACTCACAACCGTGTGCATTCCCATTGGCATATTCTGAATATCCTCAGCAAACCCTGCCATCTCAGCCGCTTCCCACACCTGCTCTAAAGAAACAAGCGCTCCGCCCGTAATGCTCTCAGAAATCGAACCTGCACCAATTCGACCATTCTGCAACACGACCCCAAGCTGTCGTCGCACCGCCTGCACATCCAAACCTGCGAGATCCTGACCGTCATAAAACACTGTGCCTGCACTGGCTTGTTCAAAGCCAAGGATGAGCCGCAACAGCGTCGATTTTCCACTTCCAGATGCTCCGACCAGTGCTACAAACTCTCCAGGTTCTACCGTCAAACTCACATCATCCAGAATCATCGGACCATCTTCGCGATAACGAAAAGCAATATGATCAAGCGCGATCGCACCTCGCAATCGACCGGGATCAGCTTTCGTGAGATCCGCTTCTGGTTTCCCTTTGACGATCGGTTCTGCCCGCTCCCATAGCGGCACAATGTTTAACAGATCCGTGACCGTATTGCTGAGATCATTCACCCCCCCTAAAAACGTGCCATAGGCAGAATTGAATGCCATAAATGTCCCCAGTGTTAGCCCTGGGATGCCTTCTTTTTGTGCCGCTTCGATAAACGAAAGTGCAAACCAGTAAATCAGAACAGAACTGAGCACAGGCAATGCTTCAGTCAAGACGGTTACACTGTTATCAATGCGCTGAATTCCAGCAAGTAACCGGATGCGCTGGCTAAATAACTTTGTCCAGGCTCCAAAGGCGCGATTCTCAGCTGCCGCTACCCGCAGTTTTGCTACCCCATTAATCAGTTCCACATTCAGACCGTTTAATTTGCCATCCAGCGCTTCTTTTTTGCGCGTCTTGCGAACCATCAATAAGCTCGACACCGAAGTCAGTATGGAAATGACGATCGTGATGCAAATACCCACAAACGCTAATTTCACGCTGTAGATGAACATCAGTGCTAGATTCAACAGCGCGAAAACTGCATTGAGTAACGTGCGCTGAGTTGCGCCACTCAATTGAGCGCGAATTTGGCTAATCGTCAACATTCGCAGCAGCAAATCGCCTGTATTGTATTGGCGAAAAAACGCTGGAGGCAATTGTAAGAGCCGATCCCACACTGCCGTTTGCAAGGTTAGGTCGGCAGCATTTTCGACCCGAATCGATGCTAATCCTCGCGTCATCTCAAAGGCAGCTTTCCCACAAGCCGCCGCAAACAATCCCAATCCCAACTGCCATACGATTTCGCGATCGCCAGAAGGAATTGCATCGCTAATCAACAGATTCGTCGCCTGTGGCACAACCATCCCCAACAGCGATCCCAAGATTCCCATACTGACCACAATGATCAAATCTGGAATATGCCCCCGAACCGCAAAGCTCAAAATATCTGAAATACGAGTCAGAGTCTCAGGCAGCGCCCGATAAAACATATAAGCATCACTGCTCAGCGTGTTCGCAATCTCATCCGTCACTAAGGTTCGCTGAAGCGTGATCGGATCAAATAGTTCGTAGCGATTGCCGCGAACTTGCAATAAAGCCACAGGCTGATTGTCTTGGGTATAAGCGAGCAGAGAGCCGTTCTCTTTTTGCCACCAGTTTCCCACAAGTTTGACCTGGCGGGTGCGAAACTTAGAAGCTCGCGCGATCGCGTCAAGGGGATCTCTCAGCCGTTTCACGTCTTCTGAAGCAGCAGGAGGACGAACGGGAATCCCTAGCGCATGTCCTACCGCTCCGGCAGCCACTAACAGAAATGAGCCTTCTTGCAACGGCATCGTACCCGCAGGTTCTAGCGTTGAGACTAGCTCCTGCATTGCACCGACCGTGATCTGATGATTCAGGCGTTCTCGTTCTTGAAATCGCTGAAATTCACTTTCTAGATCGATCTGTTCTAACTGATTGATGTAGGTCAATCCATAGGTGTGAAAGCGCGCTAAACTCTCCGAGAATTCGTGTTCAAGGTCGATTTCTTCAAGCGGAACACTTTCCACTTCTACCTGATTTTCTGCGACGAGCCAAGTCTCTGAGGTCAGAGGAAACAGCGGACTGTTGACCTCTAAGTTCAACAGGTCAAATCCCAGCCAGGATACTCTCCCTTGCTGAATCCGAATCCACTGAACTTGCCCGACTGGAGCTTGCAGCACTTGTTGAGGAAACAAAGGGAAGTAGCGGGATGTTGCTTGGATAGTTTTGCCAGCACTTTCGATTTCGGTTAAAGGATATTGTTTAAACCAACCATTCCAGTGCTGAATCCAGCCCTCGACCCAAATGCCTAGATCAGGATCAGCTGCCATTTTCGCTGTAAAATCTGCGATCGTAAAAGCAGTCAGTTCTGTCTCTTGGGCTGCGACTGCAATCACACCCCGCTGTTCCCGCTCATTGCCCGTTGGCAAGAGAGGCACGTCAAACAACACCTCTCCTGCTTCTAAGGTGAATAAATAGCGTCGAGTTCCTTTAGGCTCGTTCTGCTCATCGAGTGCCGTTGCAAAGAGGGAAACTGCACCAGATTCAACCCGCCAAACTCGATCGCGCTGTGCCAGCAGCAACGGGGTGTTACCTTTTAAGAGTTGAGAGGCTGGCGTGAAGAGAGATTCAAACATGATGTGAAGAGAACACAGTGCATTGAGGACGAGAAATCTAATTAAGCGATCGCGCTTTCGGCTTCACTTGTCGTGGTGCTGATCAGGGCTTGATAGGTTCCGGGTTGCTGCCGTAGCTCGTCGTGAGTGCCCCGCTGTACGACTTTGCCTTTTTCCAGCACAATGATTTCGTCGCAATCTCGAATGGTGCTGAGTCGATGAGCGACAACTACACAGGAACAGCCTCGACGTCTCAAATTGCGATCGATGATAAATTCGGTTTCAGCATCAAGCGCACTCGTCGCTTCATCCAGCACCAGAATCGAGGGATTTCTGACCAAAGCACGGGCGATTTCTAGTCGTTGTCGCTGTCCGCCACTCATGTTCATCCCGCCCTCAATCAGGGTGGCATCGTATCCACCTGGCATCGATAGAATCAAATCGTGAATCACAGCATCTTCACAGGCTTGGACTAAATCATCTAGAGGAATCGTGGCATCCCAGAGCGTGAGGTTATCCCGCACAGTTCCCCCAAACAAAAAGATATCCTGTTCGACCATGGCTAGAGAGTTTGCTAGCACCGATCGCGCAATCTGATCGCGCGGTCTGCCATCGAATAAGATTTCACCTTGCCAAGGCGCATATAAGCCCGTGATCAATTTGGCGATCGTCGATTTGCCAGAGCCACTGCCCCCTACTAATGCCACTCGTTGCCCAGGTTTAATCGTCAGACTTAAATTTTCGACTAAAGGCGCTTCCAATCTGCTGTAGCCAAATGAAAGATTGCGTAGTTCTAGATAGCCTTGTAATCGCACAGATTGAGCCGTAAGCATTTGACCACTATCTTGAGTGAGACTGCGTTCTGCCTCTGGATCGAGCGGATTTTGCAGCACATCATCCAGTCGATTCAAATCGGCTTCTAAATCTTGGAGCGTACTGCCAAAATTCAGCAAGCTATTCACTGGACTCAAAAAACTCTGAGTCAACGACTGATACGCAACGAGCATCCCAATGCTCAGGCTGCCTCCCATCACACGAAAGCCCCCAACCACTAGAATGGCAGTCGTCGCGATCGCCGTCAGAAAGGTCGGTACGGTCGATAAAATTTGGTTCGGTATCGCCGCTTCTCGCTGAACGTTAATCTTCTTCGCGTAATAGCCCGCGAACTTAGAAAACAGATCCGATTCTAATCCAGAAGCCTTGACGCTCTCGATCGATAACAAGCCTCCGATCGCGACCCCAATCGATTTTCCGCCTTCTTGTCCCAGTTTAGTATTGGCATCTTTGCGGCTCTCAGATAAGAGCTTGAGCATGAGGAGGTTTAAGCCTGCAAACACGATCGCGATCAGCGTCAGCACCCAATCATACGCAAACATGATGACACCATAGAGCGCAATCATCACCGTATCAATCACAGTCGTCGCTAACTGACTCGTAATCACCTGAGCAACTTTATCATTCAGGCTGGTGCGGCTACTAATTTCTCCTGCATACCGTTGAGCATAGAATCCCACAGGTAAGCGCAAGGTATACCAGAGAAACTGCCCTGATAGTGTGACCGAGAGTTTGACCAGTAATCGCCGTAAATACGTCAGGCGAAGTCGCGCTAGCAACCCTTGGAGCAGTGCGGTCACAATCATCCCCAACAGCAACGGGCGCAACCACTCCTCTCGGTTTTGTACCAGCACTTCATCGACAAAGACTTGAGTAAACGCAGGAATTGCTAAACGGGGCAAGGTGAGCAGTAATCCAGCCAGTAAACAATATACGATCGCACGGCGAGAATAGTTCAAGCGTGCTACCAGAGCTGGGAGCATTCCCTGCTTCTTTCCGCCGCGCTCAAAATGAGCACCGGGCTGCATGATCAAAACTACGCCTGTATAGTTGGCGCTAAATTCCTCATGCGTCACCTTTCTGCGCCCCGAAGCAGGATCATTCAGGAACACCTTATCCTGACCAAACTGTTCAACGACTAAGAAGTGATTAAATCCCCAAAAGATGATGCAAGGGAGTTGAGCTTCTTGCAGCCGTTCCAGTGACATTTTGAAGCCCTTTGCCTCCATGCCATAAAACCGCGCCGCTTTCATCATATTCGATGCCTTACTGCCATCGCGCGATACACCGCACTCCCGACGCAGTTCAGGTAAAGGCACAATCCGACCATAATACGCGAGGATAATCCCTAACGCTGCCGCTCCACACTCCACATTCTCCATCTGAATCAGCGTCGGAGTCTTGTGAGGATTGGGCTTAAGCGGCTCAAGCAAGCGGGAGATGAAGAAAGTCATGATCTCTAATACACTCCCGTCCAGCTACGAAATAGCGGGATGATGTAAGCGATCGGCGCAATCTCCCCAACTCGGACCTGCACAGTAGCAGTCGTTCCAGAGGTGAGCGTTTGATTGGGACCATTAGAAGAAGTCCACTGATAGCCGCTAAAGGTATTGCGATCCGGTTGAAGTTGGATCATCACTTGGACGGGGGCAGACTCTCCTGCAAGCTGTTTTGCCAGTTCAGCATTTCCGACTAACGCTGTGATACTTTGCGAACTCACAGGGTAAGGAGAAACTTCGATCACCTTGCCGACAATCCCGCCAAATCTCTCCCGTTTGGAAATACTGGGCGAAACTTGAGACATCATTCCAGCTTGAATTTGCTTCCCGTCTTTGTCAGGAAAAAACGTGAGGCTCACCAGTTGCTCTGCTGGGTCTTCAGCCTGAATTGCGCCTAGTCGCCCACCGGCTTCGATCACCTGCCCATTCATTGCAGCCACTTCTAAAACGCGACCATCATAAGGGCTGATAATCTTACCTTGAGTCGAAAGCTGTAACTCGAGTTGAGCAATTTTTCGCTTGACTTCATTAATTTGATTCGTCTTATCAAAGGTTTGTTGTAATTCTTGCTCGACGAGTTTTGCTTCTTGCGTGACGATCTCTTGCAGTTTATTCTGGGTTTCTTTAATCGAACCCTGATTCTGTAAATATTGCTGCTGAGTTTCCAATTCTTTGACATCAAGCTGCTGCAACTGAGTTTCTAAGTCTGCAATTTGCCCAATTTTTTCGTTATATTCTTGCTCAGCCTGAAGGACTGTATCGGAACTGACTCCCCCCATTTGCTGCAATTGACGACGAATGTTCACCCGTTCTTTCAAAATGGGCAGTTGATCTCGCATCTGAGACAATCGCAGTTCTAGTCCTTTGCGATTTTTTTCAACTGCGAGAATGCCCTTATCTCGTAAGACAGGCGCCATTGCTTGCCCTTCTTGTAATTGGGTTTGCAAGATCGTCTGCTGCTGTTGTAGGTTTTGGCGTTGTAGGGCGAGCTGTCGCTTTTGCGCTTCGCCTGTGGCTCCGGTTTGAGATTGCAATTGCTTGAGCTTCTCTTGCTCTTGCTGAAGTTCTTGCTGAGTTGCTGATTGATCAAGAATGCCTAAAATTTCTCCTTTACGGACTTCCTGACCTGGTTGCAGAGTCAGATTCACAATCCGCCCTGCACTAGGAGTCTGCACCTGTAAAACTCTACGGGGGCGAAGTAACACACCTTGTCCGGTCACATTGATCGGCAATCGACCAAAAATCCCCCAGAGCAGTGCGGCGATCGCAAGTCCTGCCATCGTTGCTAAGGGGATCCATGCTCTGAGATCAACGACCTCAACAAGTTGATCCAATTGTTCGGGAGAAGTTAAGCGATCGCTGGCTTCTTGCCGAAATAAGTTTTTAGAAGGCGTATTGTTCTGAGGCGTATTGCTCTGAGGCGTCGTTTTTTGAGTGGGTTTATCTTGTAGAGTCATCGCATACCTCTCACATTCAGTTGTCGGAGCATCCAATCAAACCTAGCTCCTCCTAAGGTCAATCCATCGAGTAATTCGAGATCGATTTCATCTTCATATCGCACCGATTCGGAAAGAAGTGCGCCAGCTTGATAGGTGTTTTGCCCATAGCCAAGGCGACTGATCAACCCTTCGAGTCGTTGCGAGAGCAAAATCGATAAAACCCGGTAAAACCGAGATGCCATCGCTGGATCTTGTTGTAGTTTGAGTGCCATCTGCTGCGTCGATAACACTAATAAAGTCGAGGGTTCGATCGCTTGAATCGTGTAATTGGAGAGGCGTGTGGTGAGTAGAGCAGTCTCTCCAAAAATTTCTCCTTTCGCAACGCGAGCAATTTCGCGCCCAACCACAGCTTCGCTGCCTTGAATGCGATCGAAGATACTCGCCATTCTGCTTTTCTGACCTTCCACGATCGCAATCGAGAGCATTCCTTCTAGAACAATGTAGAGTTTTTCGAGCATCCGCCCTGCCTGAACTAATTCTTCACCGGGGATCACATCTTGCACAACCGCATGTTCAATCATCCAGTCCACATCGCGATCGCTCAGTTCACCAAAGAGCAGGGGACCATCCTGTAACGGCGGAATTTGCAGCCCTTTGCGATGAGAAAATGTTTCTAGTAAATACTCAAACCGTTTGAGCAATAGAATCGCGATCGCGCGGTAAAATCTCGCAGCAAACTCAACATCGCGTTCAAAATGGGCTTGCAGTTGCTCATAGGGCAAAACCAGGACAGAAGTAGGTTCGACCGCTTGAACTGCAATAGAAGAGGGAGCTTTCGTCAAAAAAACAGTCTCTCCGACGACCTCTCCGATCTCAAAGCGCAGCACATCCTGTCGAGTCGAAGGATTGTCTAGAATTGCAGCATAAGCCCGCCCTAGAGTATTGCTCTGATCGCTTTGAATCGTCGCCACCAAAGCTCCTTCGAGAACGACGTAGAATGCTTCAGGCACATCATTTTGTTGAATCAAGAACTGATGCGTCGCTACTTGCTGTTTACGACCTGCTTGCGTCATCCAATCAATATCGCTATCGATCAGTTCTTCGAGCAATACTTCTGCCATGCATTCTAGTCCTCATGAGTTATCGGGTAGACATCGATCGCAAGGTGTGATCAACTGCGGTTTGAATCAGTTTATCTCCTTGGCTGCAAGCTAGTTCTTCGAGCGTCAATCCAGCCAGTGCGATTAAAATTGCAAGTTTTTCGGATCGAGTTCGATCCTGAGTCAGAATCTGTTGATCAAATCGTTCTAAGTTCTCTGCTGCTTGCTTGACCAAGATTTGCAGGACTCGAAATGCTCCATCAGAGATCTGAGGGGTTCCACGATAATTTTCTAATCTTCCTCCTAGACGATAGACCGGAAAGGCTTCTAATCCAACAAAGCGCAAGAACCAATCTGAACGGTAATACCCAAGGGCTGCAACAATTCCCATGTAGTCTGCAATCAACTCATCAAGGGCATTGTTGCGCATAGAGTTGAAGAAACGTCGAGTGCAGTAGTGAGTACATTCATGCTCTAACCGAATCTGCAAAGAGTAAGCAGTCCATTCCGCTTCTGGAAGACCAAGGTTGGCAGCAGACACACCACTATAATCACCGGGACTCAGGAGAATGAATTGATCCTGATAGTGCGTTTTTCGAGGAATGAGTTGCTGGAATTCGACAAGCCATTCCGTTTCAGTCGTTTGACCGGGATGCTGAGCTTGCCACTGATGTTTGTATCGGTTGACTCGATCCCAATTGTTGTATCCACTTATAATACATGATCCCATCGAAGCTGGAACGAGAACGGGTTCGTTTCGCTTAGCGAGAGCTTGATAGAGGGCAATAAAATCCTCTCGGCACCCAGCCACAATCACCGGAATTGCGCCTGCTAGGGTTGGGTGAATCCACAGTTTCAGGTGGTTTTCAGCTTTTAAATGAAGCGACGATCTCGCAATTTTTGGATCGAGTACCGCACCTTTTCGAGTCACAGATTGGTACTGCTGCGTCGTGCTGATGCCTGCTTGAATGGGAAATTGGAGCTGAACTAATCGAGACTTCAAGGCCGAATAGACTCCCACCCGTTCAGAGTCGCTCACATAGTCTTTCCACGCTTCTATCTGAGGAGCAAAAGCCGAAACATCATTGAGAAATACGTCTAAACAAGCGCTTTCTTGAAGTTGCTCCAGCTTAAAGTGATTTTCATTGTAAGTTAGCAGTTCTTCAACTTCGCTACTGATTGCTCCTGCTGCTTGAAGAATCTCAGTCCGAAATTGCTGTACATTCATTTACACAATCTTTTACTAAACTTGTTACTAAATTCAGCTATGCTTCTCATCGATCGAACTTTATCAAATCCCCTGCTAGCTCGGAAAACGTTTTAACTAATCTTATTGATGACACCATTTGATACTTTTTCACACTTGAGTTGGCAAGGCTTGACATTGAAAACCGTTAAAATTTTGGCAGCAAATGATCGCTGAAATATTGCCGATACAGTTCGCACCGCAAGGTCGCCTGATTATCTTTCACCTTGATCAGCCCCATGCGCTTCAACTTTGTGGTTTCAGTCAGCGTTAAGCTCACTGGATCAGCAGAGACAACTAGTGTTTTCAATGCATTCACTAAATCCGTCTGTCCCTCTAGCAATGCTAGAATTTCTTGCATATGACTATTGTAAAATCCCGCTTCAGTCGGCGCCAACCGCAACAACTCATCGAGAGACAAGTTATCCTGTACGATATGGTAGAGAGCTAAGCGTACTAAGTAAGGATGACCGCCGACCATTTGCGCGAGTTGCTTAGCTTGTGCAATCGTCCAGTCTAATTGATGCCGTTGTGCTAACGTTTCGATTTGCCCGACATTAAATTCCGGCATTTGAATCGGCAAGCCAACATTAATAGATGAGGATTGATGCATTTTCTCTGCAATATAGACATCTGTTGAGTGTACTAGGACAAGCCGCAAATTTTGCCAGATTGAATTCATTTTCGCTTCTTCGTACCAAGCTCGGAGCAAGGCAAAGAAATGATCAGCAGTTTCAGGATAAGGAAACACAGCCTCTAATTCATCTAATGCAAGGACTAAAGGCTGATCCAATTGCGGAAGTAAGTAATTTTCAAAATAGTCTTTACAGCTGATTTTGCTGCCAAAAACCCCATCCCAGTGGTCTTCTAACTTCAAGGGCAATTGCAGCCCCCGCGTCACTCGCGCACAAAACCACTGCAGAAATTGATCCACATCCTGAAGCATTTTACGGTCTACAAGCTGTAGATTCAGTGCAACAGTTTTATAGTTCTGTTCGCGAGCATGGTTTAAAATCCTGGCAAGGAGCGAAGTTTTTCCTGTGTGGCGAGTTCCTTTGATCCGAATCAAGCGTCCTGGCTTTGAAATGGCGTAATAGCAGCAAAATTCGATATTCGGGAAATCGATATAAAAAGGAGAACCCACTTCGACAGGTCCTTCAGGAAATTGCAGTTCCTCGATCACGGGAATCGGCAGCAGTTCAGGAAAGTGGGCCGAAGCATCTGTGCGACGAAGCATCGGAATGGGTGCGATCGCGTCTTGCAAATCAAGTGCTTCGGGTCTTGACTGAGCATATCGCTCGATCGCGGCTCGAAAGGTCTTTTTGTTGACTTCTGCGTCTAGTCCTGAAGATAATAGCTCCCACAATGCAGACCCGACTTTTTTGAGATGCGTATCGGAATAACGGCAAGTTTGCGTCATTTCCTCATAGGTTTGATTCAGCCATGCACTGCGAAAAATGAAGGCATGTAAGGTATTCAAGTTTTGCCCAGTTTTTTGAAAAACTAGGGTATTTGCAAGCGTCAGTGCAACTTCCACATCCATTGAAACGTTTAGGGTTTGTTAAGGTAAGCCGAAGTAACGAGAATGAGCACATTAAACTTCGTAGCAGTTGAAACCGATAGCCTGCTACTTTTGCTTAATGACCAGCAATGTAATGTCATCAAAAATTTTCTGTTGACCAATATGACGGCGCACATCGTCGATCACTGCCTGTCTGATCTCCTGAACAGGCAGGCTCCAGTGTTGGCTCACGACCTGACACAATTGATCTAGACCATAGAGTTCATCGGCGAGATTAGCGGCTTCTGTAATTCCATCGGTATAGAGAACTAATCCATCTTCTGACTGTAATTGCACCTCCAGATATGAAACAAATTCACTGATATCTTGCACAAGCCCAATCGGGAACCCCAAATCACCTGTCTTCATTCGTTCGATCGAGCCATTCGCACGAACAATCAGCACTTCTTCATGTTGTCCACTGAGTCTCAATCGCCCCGCTTGATAATCGATTAAAGACAAGGTGAGATTGCGATCGGAGTTCATCCGTTGGACATTCTCATAAATCACTTGATTGAGTGTACTGAGGAATCGAGCCGAATCCTTTTCCTGATTAATCAACAGCGTTCGCACCGCAGTTTGCACCATCAGCATGAGAATCCCGCTCTCTAGTCCATGCCCGGTGACATCACCAATACCGATTTTGACCAAGCCATTGTTTTGCAGCACATCATAGTAATCGCCGCCTACTTCATCAGCAGGTTCCATAAAGCCAGCAATTTCTAAACCTGAAATTTGACTCAGTTCGGCTTCTTTTGGCAAAATAATTCGCTGAAGTTGGCGTGTTACGTCTAGCTCCGCACTCATGCGTAAATTTTCAGACTGCAATCGCTGATTGAGCAGCATAATTTCTTGGTTAGCCTGAGCGAGTTGAGCGGTGCGATCTTCAACTTTTTGTTCCAATGTTCGATAGAATGAGGCGTTTTCTAGCGAAATCGCAGCTTGTGCTGATAGGACATTCAGAACCGTAAGGCGCTCTGGAGTAAAAGTATCCGTTGCGAGCGAATTTTCGAGATAGAGGATACCCATCAAGTTGCCTTGATTCAGAATCGGAGAACAGAGAATTGAACGAGGCTGAGTCTGAAGAATGTAAGGATCAACCGTAAACAGCCCTTCATTTGCGGCATCTCGTAACACGACATTCTCACGGGTTCGCTGCACATAGTTGATGATAGAAAGGGGGATCTGGGCTGCGTTTAAAAGTTGAGCCTGCACTACAATGGCAGGATCGCGATCGATTTGTCCTTCTGCTTCAATCCGCAATTCGTTCCCGTCGGTCAGCAGCAAAGCTCCTTTTTGAGCACCTGCATTCTCGATCGCAAGTTGCAGCAACTTTTCCAGCAGTTGATCCAGCACAATCTCGCCAGAAATCGCTTGAGCAGCTTGAATTACTGTATCTAAATCAAGGGCTTGACCGAGCGAGCGACCGCTGGTTTTGCTCGATCGAGAAATACTGGTGGTCGCGTCAGAAATCGTGCGATCGCGCAGCTGAGGATAGTAGGTATCAAGTTGTGCAACTTTTACAGTTGCACCCCAGCGAAGATAAAGATGCCGCGCTTCTAGAAAATAAGGCTGAGCCAGTTTCTCTTTATTCAGACTGAGAAAGAATTTTGCGGCTAACTCATTTGCCAAAGCCGCTTCGTGGGTATAGTCCTGGGCTTTTGCACCAGCAATTGCACGATCGTAGAACTCGACAGCTTCCGCATACTTCCCTTTGATCCGAAACCACTCCGCTTCAACTAAGTCATAGCGATGCTGATAATTTTCTGGGCAGAACTTTGCCCAGCGTTTTGCCTTACGTTGATGCCTTGCCACTTGCCGCAAGTATTTGCGTTGAGCGGCTTTAGAACGTGTCGAGCAGAGTGCCAAACAAGCGAGAGAGCTGTAGAAAAATCGGCTCGCATAAGCCGGGGTAACCGGTGCAGATTCTTGCAGAGGTTCTGCAAGTTTGGCGGATTGAAACGCGCCCATATAGTCCCCAGAATAGTAAAGCCAGATCGATCGCGCGATGTACGTGTAAAACGTCGGAATCCCAAGCCGATTCTCGATAAAAACAGGCAGCATTTCATCTTCATTAAACGCAGCTCCGATCAGTCGATCCGGCGCGGCTGCTCCCCCTTGCAAGTTCAACACAAGTTGATGCCAGGGCTGGGTTTGATAGACGATCGCTTCTTGCTTAAATCGCAAAAATTGCGCGATATATTCTTGAAATCCAGCCGCCACATCTGAGAGCGGTTCCCCGACAAGCAACCGATGAATGCAGTAAACCTGAGCCGCGATCGACGCAAACTCCTGATTGCCCAGTTCTAGTCCTTCTTGGTGAGTACTCAGCAAGACAGGCAGAGATAGACGGAGTGGCTCTTTCCAGTGGCGAATGCAGGATTCATACGCCACAATTGTCATCGTGCGATAAATACGATCATTGAAGCGAGATAATATTCGCAAGCTGACCTGGCTAAAGCGGTAAGCCCCATCGATATCTTCTAACCCTGCCCGTAACATCACCCCGTAGGCAAGCCCCTGCACAGAAGAGGAGCTAGAACTACCGTGACGCACCACCAAATTCACCACGCGCAGTGCCAGAATTGCCACGAGCAGAGGGGCGACATTAATCGACGCTAACGCAGCAGACCCTAACAGTTGTACAGCTGCGAGCTTGTACGGATCAGTCATCGGCGGCAGCGCTTCGAGTTGCGCCAGGGAATGCCTGCCCACAATCCAAAAGCGCGTGTGGAGCAATTCTAACCCCACTCTCAACCGACTGGGATTGCGGGGCAAGGGTTCGCCCAAGCGTTTCATTGCACTGACGATCGTATCCAACGCAGCTTGTAAATTATTTTGAGCCGTGTAGGCAGCGGCTCTGGCTTGATAGGCTTTGACGCAATCTAAAACAGTTTTGGCATGATGGATGATTTGCTCGACGAGTCGCTCTGTTTCGGTAAAATCTCCATTTAAATAAGCAGATTCTGCCGCTTCTTCATGCAGCGCTAACATCAATTCATATTGCCGTTTCCAGCTTGCGGGACCTAACAGATCAATCCCCGTCAGCAAATAGCGAATCGCAGTTTCGTAGGCGGCAGAATCTTTGGCTTTTTTGCCTGCTGTGAGATTCAGCGCGGCGAGTTGATCCCGTTGTATTGGATCAGAGATCAAGTTAATACCAATATTCAGTTGATTGACGATGTCAAAGATTCGATCTTCTCGCTTCTCTGGGTCAGTATGAGCAAGAAGCAATTGCCCAATAGCTCGGTGAATTGCCTGTTTTTCAGCTTCTGGAATCAGAGAATAGGCCGCTTGCTGAACGCGATCGTGCAGGAACTTAAACACGATCACTAGATCGTCTGAAACTTGTTCTAAATTGGCAAATTTATAGTTTTCTCCAAGCGGCAAAATCAATCCCTCTTGCACCCCTTGCCGCAGGTCATGAGCTAACATCGCTGGAGAAGATTCAGAAATGATCGCAAGCGTTCTAGAATCAAATTGATTCCCAATACAAGCAGCCAGTTTGAGAGCACGCTGAGTCCGCTCACTCAGTTTTTGCAGCTTACCCGTCATCAACTGCACAATGTTGTCTGGGACTTGTGCAGCACGAAGCTGCACAAGATCCCATTGCCAGCACCCTTGTTGCTCATCGAAGTTCAGCAATCCATCTTCATACAGTGATTTGAGAAACTCATTGATAAAGAAAGGATTTCCACCCGTCACTTGTAGAACAACTTCTGCGAGAGGAGCCGCCTGTTCAGAAGAACGATTAAACGTATCCGTAACCAGTTGGGTAATCGTCGTCAGATCGAGCGGAGAAAGCTCAATGCGGCTCGCAATCACATTAGCTTTCTGCATCTCGTTGAGCGCTACGGTTAACGGATGAACCGCATTCACTTCATTACTGCGATACGCCCCGACCAGAAACAAGAATTGACTATCAGGAGCCGTCATCAGTAAACTAATCAGCTTGAGAGATGCAGAATCCGCCCACTGCAAATCATCTAAAAAAATTGCAAGCGGATGTTCTGACTGCGTAAAAACTTTGATGAACTTCTGAAAAACTAAATTAAAGCGATTCTGTGCCTCTCTAGGTCCAAGTTCTGGCGGGAGTATCTGTTTGCCGATAATCAGTTCAACATCGGGGATGACATCAATCACAATCTGCCCATTGTTTCCCAAGGCGTTCAGGAGCTGTAATCGCCAGCGATCGATTTGTTCAATGCTTTCGGTCAGCAGTTGGCGAATCAGGTCTTGAAATGCCTGAATCAAAGCTGAATAAGGAACGCTGCGCTGAAACTGATCGTACTTACCTGAAATAAAATACCCTTTCTTCCGAGTAATGGGTTTATGAATTTCGTAGACCAGCGCAGATTTGCCAATGCCAGAATATCCCGAAACGAGCATCAGCTCACTTTTGTGGTGCGCACTGGTGACAACTCGATCGAATCCTGCCAGCAAGATTGAAACTTCTGACTCGCGACCATAGAGCTTTTGAGGAATGTGAAACTTCCCAGATGCATCTTGCTGTCCTAATACAAACGGCGCAATCGGCTGACCTTGCCGCACTTGCTCTAAGCAGTGCTGTAAGTCGGCTTTAATGCCATACGCACTCTGATAGCGATCTTCAGCATTCTTTGCTAGTAGCTTTAAGATGATCTGAGACACCATGACCGGAATCTCAGGTCGAATCAGATGGGGCGGTTCAGGTTGCTTTGCCAGATGACAATGAATTAATTCCATTGCATCGGTCACCGCAAACGGTGGAATACCCGTGAGTAATTCGTACAAAGTCGCGCCCAAAGAGTAGAAATCGGTACGATAGTCCAGCGCTCGATTCATCCGCCCTGTTTGTTCCGGGGACAGATAGGGCAAGGTTCCTTCTAGAACATTGGGGCTGCGAATCGAGGGATTTTCGCGTGAAAGCACTGTGGCATTTCCAAAATCAATCAGCTTCACTTGTTTAGAAGCCAAATTCAGCACAATGTTTGCGGGACTGATATCTTTGTGAATCACATTCGCTGCATGAACCTGGCCGAGAATTTCAGTCAGCGCGATCGCCAATTCCAAAAACTCGACCAGATTAAAGCGCCGCTTCTGCATCACTTGATGCAGCGATTCACCACCAAAATCTTCGAGAACCAGAGCTAACCCATTCTGATGTGGGATCAGATCATAAGCTGCTGCAACACCTGATCCCTTCAGTTGTGTAATGATGTCGTATTCCAGACGATATCGACCCAGTTCTTCTAAACTCGGATATTCCGCCTGCATCACTTTCAAGATCAGGGGTTGCTGATCATCACTTCTCTGCCCTCGGTAGACTAGAGAACGACTGCCTTCGTAGAGTGTTGAAAGCACTTCATAACCCGAGATCATGATCATAGTAGCTTCCGTTAGAACAGAAATTGGGTTCGTAAAACAGTCCCGAAAACAGTCGGATTGTCCTTAAAGTTATTCGCGTTAAAGGTCGCAAAAAACGTCGGCACGATCATAATATTACGATTAATCGGATAAGCATAAGTTGCTTCTACATCGAATTCAGTCCCCCCATCTCCGTTACCTGCGACAAAGAATTGACGACCCGACACAATATCGAACGGCACAACCAACGAAAGCGTACCTAATGCACCTCTGCGTCCTAAATCGGGCAGTGCAACCCCTAACTGAAATGCCTGGACCTTGACCGAGCCACTCTGAACTAGCGGATTCACCGGATCAAGATTCGATCGACTATATGAATAGCGACCAAACAGGGCAAACTTCGGAGAGATTGTCCAATCGAAGTTAAACACAAAGTTGTCGGCATCAATGTCCTCTAACCCTCCGCCAAATCCATCATCAACAACGCCTCGAATCGAATTCGTTAAGAAAAACGGAAAACTGGGCTGGAAAGGCGAGGAGGTAGGAGGAGGCGCTTGACTGTGAGAGCGCGTGTACAAGAAGCGGAACGTTGCTTGAGGAGTCGGAGAATAGGCAAGCTCTGCCAGAACTGAGTAAGAGCCTTTGAAGATGCCGCGTTGCGGGTTCGGCGCACCGTCTCCACCAAAGTACTGGAGAGAAGCATCATTGCGATTGAGATAACCCGCTTGAAAAACCAGCTTCGGATTGATCTTCCAATTCACAATTGCGCCCGCACCCGATAATCCTCCATTTGCGAGCGTACTCTGATAGGAATTAAGACCGCTGGCTGCATTGACGACATTCGTATAAGGATTCATATCAAAATGTCGGAAGGGGAGAATGCGCGGTCCAACGATTGCACTCACTGAGTCGCTGATCGGAAACTGATACTTTAGTTCAAATAACCCGATGCTATTGGGTGCAAGGGGGTTAACAGGATTAGAGTCTGCATATGGCACTCCAAACGTACTCGAAAAGCCCGCTGAGCTATACACACTAGCAGGCGGACTGCCATTTCCGGCTGCTAGTACAGTCGTTAACAAATCGCGCCCTGTAAAGGAGGACGACAAAATCAGATATGTTGATTGGCTTAACGTCGCTGAGGGTGAGCGCGTGGTCGTTGTCACGACTGGTTCGAGCCTTCCGGTTGTAGGATTTGGCGCTCTCAAAGCAAA
The DNA here is from genome assembly GCF_026735145.1 of Leptolyngbya sp. GGD. NCBI lineage: Bacteria > Bacillati > Cyanobacteriota > Cyanophyceae > Leptolyngbyales > Leptolyngbyaceae > Leptolyngbya > Leptolyngbya sp. GGD. The sequence goes on along the minus strand of NZ_JAPQKE010000002.1, from coordinate 52,128 downwards.
GCGAGCTGCCGGGAGAGCATTGGGGATCGGAATCCCTTCTGCTTTCACATCGCCACTTGCAAAAGCTTGACTGAGATTGAACGAACTCAGCACATTTAGGCGCGTCGTTGGAGAAAAGAGTTGAGCTTGCAGAGTATTCGTCCGAGCTTCTAAGCTATCGACTCGCCCTCGCAGGGTGGCGAGTTCTGCTGCAAATTGCTCTTGCATCTTTTGCAGTGCAATGAGATCGTCTTTCTTGACGAGATCTGCGGTTCCTGCTGCGATTAGCTCATTGACTCGATCGAGACAGGCATTGATCCCAGCTGCAAATTCGTAGCGAGTTAAAGCACGATTGCCCCGATAAGTACGGTCAGGATAACCTGCAATGCAGCCATAGCGCTCCACTAGCGATTGTAGTGCCTGAAATGCCCAATCGGTCGGTTTGACATCTGAAAGCTGAGAGACCGACGTCACTTGATCAACTTCCTCATCTAACTGCGTAAAGGATGAATTCGAGGAGGGATCGTTTTGTTCAGGACTCAAAGGTGCTGCTAGTCCCCGAGGTTCTGCTAGTCCCCGAGGTGCAGATAGCAACACGCTCACGATGATGACAGATGTAAATTTGCCTGCTTTAAACAGCACGCTACTGATTGCCGTGCTAATTATCATTATGACGGATAGTCCTCACACTAAATACTGTTATGCTGGCAATCTCACTGCCACTTGACTTAGATTACAGCTTTATCCGTGAGGAAAGCAATTGTTTAAATTCTGTATTGCATTACTTCTTTCATCTTCATAGAGGTAGAATTTATCCTAAGTGATTCTGTAGGTCTTGCGAACAGATAAACTACTCTAGATCTGTAATCCAAAATACAAATTACACGTTTAGGAGTAGATCTACTTTGGCTGCGTAGTCGTTGAGAGAAACCCTTTACATATAGAAATAATTATGGATCAGCTATCGACTGAAATAGAAGCTTTATATCAAGAAATTAGTCGGTTAAAACAAGAAAACGCTGACCTAGAGATTTTGCTAGAAAATACAACAGAACACTCGACCCAAATTGAAACCGAGCTGCATGAGAAGAACGAAGAAATGCAGGAATATTTGCGCCACGTTCACGATGTGACAAACGCTTCTGCAGCAGTTGAGAATGGCACTTTTCAGATCGGGATGTTAGACAAAGTAGCACAGCGAGGAGATGAATTGGGACAGCTTGCCCGTGTCTTTCAAAGTATGACCATGCAGATTAAACAGCGGGAGGAAAAGCTGAAACAACAAGTCGAAGAATTGAAGATTGAAATTGATCAATCTAGACTAGCGCAGCAGGTTTCTCAGATTACTCAGACTGAATATTTTCAAGAATTAAAGCAGAAAGTAAAACAACTCAGAAGCTCAAAACAGTCCTGATGCGCCTGATTTTTCTCAAGATAACCCAGCCTATTTCTATTTATTGGATGAGAGAAATGATGTTATGATTTTCCCAACATTAAACGCTAAGGTCAGTAGCAATTGAGGGCTACATAGCATGATTGAAATTCTTGGAGATTTTAATGATCATCTGCCCATGAGTCGGGAATACTTGACGATCGTTTTGTCACCTAGTTCAGCCCCGCTACAACAACGTTGGCATAACAATGGATTATCGGCTGATTTTATGGCAGATTACTTTGCCGCATTTTTTCCGCGCAATCAAGATACGGTTTCAAAAATCAACAGCAAAGTTGAAGTTAAAAGTGCGGTCAGTTTCATTGCAAACGAATTGTTAGAAAACGCAATGAAGTTCAACGATTGCAAAGCCGAATACCCAATTAGTATTACGCTACAATTACATGCCGACAGTCTGATCTTTGTCGCAAAGAACAGCCTTCCTGTCGAATCTGTCGAGGGCTTTCAAGCATTTATCCAAGAAATTCTAGCGGTTGATCCTGCAGAACTTTTAGTCCGCCAGCTAGAAAAAAACGCTGAGGAGGACAATCTAACCAGTTCTGGCTTAGGACTGTTAACAATGTTAAGCGACTATCTAGCAAAAGTAGGCTGGAAATTTGAAACAGTTCAAGAAAACCCGACTATCACTGCAGTCACGACCATGGTTTACTTGATGATGTAATGGACTTCATCCAACAATGTCAGCAGACAGGGAATCCAGAGAGATGGAAATTACGAGTGAGAAATATAGTATCGAGTACGATGAGACGACGAATACAGTTGCCTGTCGCGGAGCATTGCGCCTAGCCGGTATGGAAGATTACGCGCCGATCGTTCAGCTTCTCGATCAAGTCCTGCAATATCAGCCTGCCCAACTGATGCTGAACTTACAAGAACTTGAATTTTTAAATAGTTCTGGGATCAATGTTTTATCAAAATTTGTCTTAAAGGTTCGAGGTCAAGAAAACATGCGGCTCATTGTTCAGGGTTCGACAGCAATTCCCTGGCAAGAACGATCGCTGAAAAATTTGCAGCGCTTAATGCCACAGTTAGAGCTAACTTGGGACTAGCGCGTACATCAGTTTACCTTTTCTTCAGCAATCGACTATCCCGTATGCAAGTCCTCTTCTGCTGGCTTTGCTAGACCATCATTCTACCCACTCCATCTAATGCTCTAATGCTTCTCAATCATGCGAATTGGATCTTACTGACCGTTTTGCTCTCTTCTCTCTTTACACTAGTTCCTTATCTTATCGATGTGGTTAAAGCAGCGAGGCAACTTCCTCGAATTACAGTTCCTCAAGTAGAAATTTTCTCTAAAACTGAATCCTCTAAAATTTCGGTGATTATTCCAGCGTTTAACGAGGAAGCAAATATTGAAGATTGTATTAAATCAGTTGTGTTTAGTACTCAGCTTTCGGCAGCACAATTAGAGATTTGGATTATCGATGATCAATCGACCGATCGCACTCCAGAAATTCTCCACAGCTTACAGACCCAGCTAGCAGATCCAAGATTAAACATTCTCACCGGACGACCTAGACCGACTGAGCAGTTCTGGACAGGGAAAAACTGGGCATGTCAGCAAGGAGCAGAAGTCGCAAGTGGAGATTTTCTGCTCTTTATTGATGCTGATGTTCGCTTGAAGCCTCATGCAATTTTGGCGGCAGTGCAAACCGCGATCGCACAATCACTTGACTTTCTCACCTGTATTCCAACTGTAGTCTGCGGCTCATTAGTGGAGTGGTTAGTTCAACCGCTGATGTTTATTAATTTGATGATCAGCTTCAACTTTGGAGGAGTCAAAGACCCAACAACAAAAACGACTTACGCCTTGGGTCCATTTCTCTTATTTCGTCGGTCTGCTTACGATGCCATTGGAATGCACAAAGCTGTGGCTGAGTGTGCAGCTGAAGATGTTGCCCTAGCTCGTCGGATCAAACACAAAGGATTTAAGCTTCGACACTATTTAGGAGACAACCTTGCTTCCTTACGCATGTATCGTAACTGGAGTGCGCTTTGGGAAGGCTGGACAAAGATTTTATATGTTGGCTCACAACGTAGTGTCCCACTGATGCTGCTTTTGGTCATTGTTATGTTGCTAGTTTACACAATCCCTTGGATAGGATTCGCGATCGCAATCGCTCAAGCCTCCCAGCGCCCGCTTCTTGCCAGCTGGATAGGGGTTGGTATCGCAGGACTAGCTATTCTCGTGCAATATCAGATCAGACAGCAGGGATCATCTGCTCTAGGGACATCAACAAAGTACTGGTGGTTACAAGGTATAGGTGGTTTACTGATCTCAGTCTTTGCGATCGCATCTATCATTAAAGCTGAAACGGGCTGGGGCTGGACTTGGCGAGGACGAAAGTTACAGTTAATCAAAAAATAGACTTCTTAGCACATGAGGATTAGGAATCTCGATTATGGCAAAGATTATTTCTGTTCATTCCTATCGTGGTGGGACTGGAAAATCAAATTTAACCTCGAACATTGCTGCAATCATTGCTCGGCATGGCTATCGAGTAGGCATTGTCGATACAGATATTCAGTCTCCTGGAATTCACGTCCTATTTGGCTTCGATGAAACCAGGATCAATCTCGCATTGAATGACTATATTTGGGGAAATACTGCAATCGAGAATACTGCTTACGATGTGACCTCAGTTCTCAACAACAAAGGCACAGAGAACAGCAAGCTTTATCTTGTTCCGTCCAGCGTCAAAGTGAATGATATCGCTCGTGTTTTACGAGAGGGTTATAACGTTGAGATGCTCAATCAAGGCTTTCAGAATTTAATTGAAAAGCTAGACTTAGACTATCTTCTAATCGATACTCACCCTGGTTTGAATGAAGAAACGTTACTGTCGATCGCGATGTCAGACATTTTTGTACTCATTCTGCGTCCTGACCAGCAAGACTATCAAGGCAGTGCCGTCACACTAGATGTTGCTCAGAGGCTAGAAGTTCCTAAAATGCTTTTGGTGGTTAACAAAGTTCCCCAAACTCTTAATTTGGTTCAACTTCGAGAAAAAGTCAGAGAAGCTTACTCCACAGAAGTTGCAGGTATGCTGCCTCACTCAGAAGAGTTGATGACTCTAGCAAGTAATGGCGTTTTTGCGCTTCAATATCCAGAACATGAATTATCTTTGGTGCTGGAAGAGATTGCGACAAAAGTCATCCGTTAGCGTACTAGTAGGCTTGCGGTGGTGTTGAACCTAATTAATTCGGTAAACCCCCAGCTCGGCTGGGGGACTCCCAAAGTTTGACAGTTCCGGGAATCTAAGAAAGAGTCTCCTTGCACGAACACAGTGATTCGTGCAAGGAGACTCAAAATGAAAGATATCGGAAGTTTAAGTCATACGAAGTGGGAGTGCAAATATCATGGGGTATTCATCCCCAAGTATCGAAAAAAAGCGTTGTACTACGAGCTACGGCAGTATTTAGGCGAGTTGTTCCGAGAGTTGGCAGCGCAGAAGGAATGTCGGATCGAGGAAGGACATGTGATGAGTGATCATGTGCATATGCTGATCTCGATTCCGCCGAAGTACTCGGTGTCGGAAGTGATGGGATACATCACAGGCAAGAGTGCGATTAACATTGCGAGAACGTATCAGGGGCGGCGGAAGAACTTTACGGGACAACATTTTTGGGCAAGGGGGCACTATGTTTCGACAGTGGGATGGGATGAGGCGTTAGTGCGCCAGTACATCCGGGATCAAGAGAAGGAAGATCAGCGGGTGGATCAATTGAATTTCTTCAACGAGTAGCCCGAATGCCTCCTTCAGGAGGGGCTGAACTGCCGCTTTGAGCGTCTGCACATACGTTAAAGCCTTCGGCTCTGCCGGAGGTTTATTACTACCGCAAACGTTCTCAATCCTGGATCTACAACTGTAATATATAGTATTACAGTGATTTGGTTCGGGTGAGTGCGTTGAGAAACTTAGAGTAATCATCGTGGAGATCAAAAGAGTGAAGCCCGAAGTGTTTCGACATTTCTTCACAGACTTTCACTCCCCGAATACTATTCCCGCGCGCATCTAGGCGAGGTGAGAACACTGCAATTCCCAAAAGTTTCGGGACAACTGCGACAATACCACCTCCTACACCGCTCTTTGCAGGAAGCCCTACTCGATATGCCCACTCTCCTGAATAATCGTACATCCCGCAGGTATACATCACACTGAGCACATCTTTAATATATTCAGAGTCTACAGCACGTTCACCGGTGATAGGGTTCACACCATTGTTTGCTAGTGTCGCACCCATGATCGCTAAATCGCGGCAAGTGACCAGAACAGAGCACTGCTTGAAGTACAAATCCAGCATGTCTTCAAGGTTAGCTTCTACCATGCCAAAGTTAAGCATCAGGTGAGCAATCGCTCGGTTGCGATGTCCGGTCGTTCGCTCTGAGGTGTAGACAGACATATCAACCTGAACCTCATGCCCGATATAGCGACGAAACATCTCTAGGACACGGTTGAGTTTATCCGTTGGATTCTCGCCTTTGACTAAACCCGCAGTCGCGATCGCACCAGCATTCACCATGGGATTATAAGGTCGTCCAGACTGTTCATCTAAAATAATCGCATTGAACGAATCGCCTGTAGGTTCAACACCTACTCGACCTAATACAAACTCCCGCCCACAGTCTTCTAGGGTAAGCCCATGCACGAAGGGTTTTGAAGCAGATTGAATGGTAAAAGACTTATGAGTATCACCGACCTCGAAAATTTGCCCATCAACCGTTACAACACAGATGCCAAACAATTCTGGATCCACTTTGGCAAGCTCTGGAATATAGTTAGCAGCCTCGCCCTCTGTGACAGACTTATACTTTGTATGCAGGTCATTCAAGAACCCCTGAAGGGGCGAAGCAACTGCTTTAAAGGGCTGAATCAATGAGTCAAGCTCATCAAAAGCCTTCTGTTTATCGTTATCTTCGGTCACTGCTAAACCACCTTTCTCGTGAGATGTAAGTTGTGTGTTGCCAAAAGCCAATGAACTAATTGTGTCAACACGTAATCCAATCAAAGTGAAATACTAGGAAAAACGAGAGCATTAACTTGTACTGCATGAAAAGAAGAATGATGAGGGTTGTCAGCCAGGGATGAATTGTTTAATCTATCTACGAATTATGTAAGCGATGGAGAGTGAATGCTGAAGTAAGCTAGGTAATAATTTGTGCTGTGGCTTGTCTAAGCTGATCTGTATAAGGATGATGAGGATATTCCAGACAGAAAATACCGCTACTTGCTAATTGAATCATTTCCTCACAAACTGGAAAGACACCTGCAACGGGAACCTGAAATGTAGTTGAAATTTGTTCCTTCACATCTTCGGGATTATAGGACGGTAAGACTTTATTAATCACGAGGACGGTTTTTGGCGCATCGAGTTTACGGGCAACCTGAAGCGTAACAGCGGTGCCCTGAAAGTCTTGGCGATCGGGGCGGAGAATGATCACTAATACGTCAGAAATTGCTACGGAGAGTAAGGTTTCTTTATTTAAACCAGGGTGTGTGTCAATAAAGAGGTAACTTAACTGAAGTTCTTTACACAGAGTGCGTAATCCATCGTTCAGCAGGGTAACGCTGTATCCTTCGTTTAAGATGCGAGCGATTTCACCTGCTTTGATGCTTGATGGAATTAAGTAAACCGAACCATTGGATTGAGCGATCCCAGGAGGGGTGACATCGTAGGAAGCTTCGGCAATGGTGCATCGCTCCCAAAGATAATCATTCAACGATCGCTGAATTGCCTGCTCATCCATGCCAAACAGAACGTGAATCCCAGGCGATTGAATATCGGTGTCCACGATCGCAACTCGATTTCCCTGAGATGCCGCAAGGACTGCAAGATTGGCCGTGAGATTCGATTTTCCTGTGCCTCCCCGAAATGAATGAACAGAAATAACCTTGACCATGCGCATTCTCCTTTGGATGCATCTGCTCACGTTCCCACTTCAATACTTAATCCAACGAGGATTCATTGAAGTTTTTCAATGATTTCTTAGCAAGGGAACCCCTTGAAATTTATTTCTTTAAAGCAAGGATATTCTGTCGTCTGGAATACACTTTGTCCCCACTGTTTATCCTGATGCACGTTAATTTTCTTAGCGATCTTTCAAGCGCTGGCTCTCTTGCTGTAAGTCATTGAAATCATCGAGATCTGCGTCAGTTTCTTCTCCTGAGACAAATAGGTCAGCTAAGGTCCATTTCTGATCAAGCCATAAATTTTGTGGAGGCCATAAATTTTGTGGAGGTTAGATGTTGCATATTCTTTCAAGCGCTTGCTTTCCTGCCTTGAGTTCTTGAATGAAATCGAACGCCTACTCCTCAGCAGTCTGTTTAGAGTTTTGACTTTATTAGTCCAGGATTGAAGCCACTTCCTGAGATCTCTCTTGGTTCTAATCTAGATTTTGCAGGGGGTTGCTGGTTGGAGCTATAGGGACTACTGTTGTCAACGCGATCGACACTAAACCAGAGCGGATGGCGAAGATACAACGCGAGAGTGATGCCCACCAATGACCAAGCCAAAATCCAAATCACTCCGATCGGAAATGACCAGAACCGAATCAAGGGTTCATGATCGAGAACCATGTCCAAGATTGAGCTGATCGATTGAGCATGAACCATCGCCCCCGGAATTTTCTGGAGATCATCCTTACTGGAACTGTGCAGCTTCTCTGCGGTGGATGCAAATCTAAGAAGCATGGCAACAATTTGATAGCAAGCAATCGCTACCAAAACCGGAGTGAGTCGGAATCGGAAGTCGAGCGAAAACATTGCCTAAACTACTTGTTCAGAATCAAATTCTCAGCGATCGCTGAGAATTTTAGAAACTTTTGATTGCCTCTGCCTCTGTTGGGTAAAGATGGAGCAAACTAGCAAATCCAGCGGTTTCTAGCACTTGTTTGACTGACTCATTAGCATCGCATAGCTTGAGGATTCCGCCGGAGCCTTGTAGGAGTTTTGCTGCGACAAGCAATGACCGTAATCCCGCACTGGTCAAAAATTCAAGTTCTGCAAGGTTAACGAGCACCTGCTTATTGTCGCCTTTTGCAATCCGCACTAATTCATCATAACTATAGCCGGATGTTCGAGAATCCAGCCGTCCTTTCATATCAACTACTAATACGCCGTAAGCCAAGCGGGTGCTAATTTCCATTGAAGTCTCCTGATACCAAATCCCTATAGTGCAAATTTCCTATAGTGCAAACCTCGATCGTTGAACAATCTCCTTTGATAAAACATCAGCTAAATTATCGAACCAAGACTTCTCAGAGCGGAAAATGACTGGAAAACTTTCATATTTGTATACACAACATTAATTACACAACATTAATTACACAACGGTATACACAACGGCTTGAGTCGCATTTTGTATAGTACGCCACAGACTTTTAAATAGCGTTTGGTAGCTCTATCGCCACTGCTCTCGTAAAGAAGATAAAGCGTCATTATTAATCGCCAACTCTGCTGCTGCTTCCTTAGAAACTGGTTCTCTGAGAAACTGAAGCGCAAGCATGGTCAGGTCATCTGATTGCTCAACTTCTCCTTGAAAGGCTTCGATCGCGGCTAGGGTCAGTTTAATCACTTCTTCGGCGGAACTATACTGATTCGATTTCAGCAGGTCTAGAAATCGCTGATCCGAAAAAAGGGTTTGGTCTTGATCCATCGCTTCTGTCACCCCATCTGTGTAGGTAATCAAAATATCGCCATTTTCTAAGGTTGTCTTGTCTTCTTTGTAGACCAAACCCTCGAGGACTCCGAGCGCGGTTCCATGACGTTGATTCAGTGGCTCGACTAAACCGTTTTGGCGGCGAATGTAGGGTGGATTGTGTCCTGCATTCGTGTAAACCAATTCGCCATCTGCTAGATTCAAAACGCCAAAGAAGAGAGTGACAAACATGCAGGAAGGATTCTCAGCACTGATCACATCATTCACATGGGTAAGAATTTTTGCAGGCGACAAATCAATATAAGCTTGCGATTTTAGTAAGGTTTTGATAACTGCCATAAATAAGGCGGCAGGAACCCCTTTACCAGACGCATCTCCGATACAAAAGCAAAAGCGATTTTCTTCAAATAAGTAGGATAGATTCTCCCGCCTAAAATAAAAGTCGTAGAAATCTCCGCCCACTTCACGAGCAGGCTTTAACGTTGCGTAGATGCCTAAATCTTTATGTTTAGAAAATGCGGAAGCGCCAAGAATTAGCATATCCATCTGAATCTCTCGACCGATCTGCAACTCGCTCTCCATGCGTTCTTTGATAGCAATGGCTTTTCTTAAATCCTCGATCGATTGTTCCAGTTCAGCCTCCCGTTTTTGCAAAGCACGGGCAAGTTCCCCGATTTCGTCCTGTCGTTGTAGCGTCAGCATTGCCAGAGCCGTAGAGCAGTCTGAATGAGATGATTTTTCATAATTTTGCTGAGAAAGCTCATTCGTCCATTGGATCAAACCTTGTAACGGTTTTGTGATGGTACGTGAGAATAAATGAGCGATCGCAATCGTTAGTATCGCTAAACCTGTTGTACTCCAAACGGTTGTGAATGGATTATATGCACCAATGATGAATGCTATCAGGGCAGTGGCTGAGAGCAAAATGAAAATCTTGGTCTCAATTTTCATAACAACAATTTGACAAAACTATCAAGACTCTAAATGATGTTTAGAATACACAGCAAGATCTTGAATATGCTGGAGATGCAACAATATGCAATTTGAGGTTACTCATCTAGACAACAAGATTAAGCAAGTCAAGCTGATTGGACGGTTAGATCTAAAAGGAACCAACGAAATCGATGATGCTTTCTCGTTTGCAGTCGGCTCTAGCAAAGCGCCGACCTTGATCGATATGTCAGAAGTAGAATTTATCGCCTCGATCGGGATGCAGATGCTCATTTCTAATACGAGATCACTGGCAAGGCGAAGTAGCAAACTTGTTTTATTGAACCCAACGCCGCTCGTCAGAGAAGCCCTTGTGACTGCTGGATTTGAATCACTAATTCCAATGTACGATGATTTTGATACTGCCTGTGCAGACCTGCAAACTGCTCTCGTTGAATAATGGGGAGCCTGTTGATGAATTTGCCTTCTACAAGCGCTCAAGATGTCGAACCGATGTGTCATCACCTTGTTCTAAGCAATCGGTTAGACGATTTGGACATTCTCAGCGCGTGGCTCAACCCACTATTTCAACACCTTCAGATCTCTCCTAGGGGAGCTTTTCGGATAGAACTGGTGCTCATGGAGGCAGTGACGAACGTGATGCAGTACGCCTACGAAGCACACGAAACTGGCGAGATTCAGGTAGCGCTCCATGCTCTCAATCAAACAGTCACCCTTGAACTTAGAGATAATGGACGACCATTTGATCCGCTTCAGCGCCCAGACGTGCAGTTACCCAAAAGTTTAGAGGAAGCTACTGAGGGTGGTTTGGGCATTCATCTCATTCGCAGCTATGTCGATGAGTGCCGTTATTCTAGAGATGGCACTCATAATGTGCTGACGATGAAAATTTGTGATTCGGATGAAGGCTAGTGACTCAGTCGTCGATCGACACACTGTTTCAATCGCTCCAACTCAAGAAGAATCGTGTTGATCCCGACGCTTTTTCATCCGGTCCAGTTTTTGTTTCAAGTTTTGGAAAGATTCGGACTCTACAATTTCAGCCACTTTTTGATCTTTTTCCGCCTTATTGATCTCAATTTGAAGGGTCTTAATTTGCTGTTTGAGCTGTTGCTCTCGGGCTTGCACTTGATCTGCCATGCGTTGAAACATTCGCGCCAGTTGACCGAGTTCATCGGTGCGCTGAGTCACTTCAGATAGATTCGTCTCATCATATCGGCCTTTCTCTAAGGCAGTAGCAGCATCTGTAATTCTGTTAACCTGCTCAATATATTTCATCATTTGTTGATTTCGTTCATAAATATCAAACAAATGTAAGTGATGCTCCTTGGAGATTGCTTCGCAGACTCGCACCGCCCGAACGGAATTGCCCCATTGATCCAAGTAGGGCGAGAAAACCCCTAATCCTAGCTTTTGGGGAACCACTGCCAGGAGTGCGCCGCTTGTACAAGTCTGGGCTGGCATCCCAACCTGGCGCATCCATTCGCCCGATCGCTCGTACATACCACAGGTCATGATCACACTGGTCACATCCTGGACATACTCTGCTGGGATCGCCTGTTCTCCGGTCACAGGATTTATGCCTCCATTGGCAAGGGTTGCCCCAATCATGGCAATATCATGGCTACTCACTAGCAGCGTACTATGTTGGAAATAGAGATCTAGGGTCTCTTCCACTGATCCCCCGATCAGATCAAACTTGAGCAAAAAGTTCGCGATCGCGCGTTCTCGGTGTCCCTGGGCTTTCATCGCTGAGAAAACTAAGGCATCGACAGTCAATTCTCGCCCCGTGTAGCGCTGAAATAGTTTCAAAATCCGCCGCAGTCGTTCCGTCACACTCCCGCCTCGAATCAGATTCGTGGTTACGATCGCACCCGTAGTGATGATGGGATTGTGAGGACAGCGATTAGGTTCATCCAATAAAATCGTGTTTGCCACTTCGCCCACAGGTTTGACACCCACCCGTTGATTGACATAGTCGCGTCCCCAATCTTCCAATGCCAATCCATAAATTAGCGCTCTAGAAAGCGCTTGAATGGGAAACTGTTGCGCCACATCTCCTACTTCAAAAACCTGACCATCCACTGAAATAACACAAATACCAAACCCGTCGGATTTGGTTTGAGTGTGACCCATCTGAACAACTCGTTTCCCCTCTTTTAAGGATCGATATTGCTGATGCAAATCGACCAGGTAGTTTCTCAGCGGGGAAGTTGCTGCTTGAATGGAATTTGTCAGTAAGGCAAGATGGTCGTCTGTCATTGAATCGTGAAATAGATAATTCGATAAGTCGGTAGATCAGGACTACTCCAGATCTTAGATCGACTTAGAAACGGTATCGCTGGCTCGGGGTGGAATCTCAGAAAGCCGGTTAGTTTTTTATCATTCTTAACAAGCTTAGGCGATCTACCTTTACAACCTTGATGCAATGATTATTATCGGAATCAGAGATTTTCAAGACTGTACCAGATCATCGTTACTTGAGCAGTCAAGCTTGGGGAGGTTCAACCATGCTGTCTTCGCTGAAACAGGAATTACAGGAGCAGTCATGGATTCCCATCCTGACGGCAGGATTGGTGATGGGAATTACAGTGATTTTAACAGGGATCATTCCGATGGCGGCTCTGGTCTTCTCTGGAGAGCTAGATCGGTTTCTGGCGACGGGCATTAGTCTTGCCCTTATGAGTGCTGCGGTGATTGGAGTTGTGTTGGCGCTGCGGAGTTCCTTCGTGGGAATGGTGGCGTTTCTCCTTGCCGAAGAAGCAACGATTTTAGGAGCAATGGCAACCACGATCGCGAAAAATATGCCTGCGAATGCCACCGATCAGGACATCCTGATGACGATCGTGGCAGCGATCGCAGGATCATCGGTATTGACAGGGGCATTTCTGTTTGCGTTAGGGCGATTTCGGTTAGGGGAGATCATTCGCTTTTTGCCCTATCCCGTGGTGGGCGGATTTCTTGCAGGGCTAGGATATTTGATTACCGAAGCGGCATTTCGAGTCGTCACCAATGGTAAGTACAGCTTCGTGAATTTTCCTCAACTTTTGCAGCCAGAGACTTTGCTGCAATGGGTTCCTGCTGTAGCGTTTGGTATTCTGCTCTTACTGGTCAGCCGTCGCCCTGTCCATTACCTCGTATTGCCGGGTCTGATCTTGGGCGCGATCGCGCTGTTCTACTTGGTGCTAGCACTAGCTCACCTATCTCCGGCTCAGGCTTTACAAGGAGGATGGTTGCTAGGTCCATTCCCAGAAGGAGGGGGGCGCAATCCCTTCAACCTCACGGCATTACTGCAAGCCAACTGGTCTCTGATTCTGCCTCAATTCAGTAACATGGCAGTGCTCATGCTGATCACAGCGCTCTCGCTCCTACTCGTTTGTAGTGCCCTAGAGTTAATGGTGGAGTGCAACATTGATCTGAATCAAGAGCTACAAGCCACGGGACTCGGTTGCTTGCTCTCAGGACTGTTCGGGGGTATGGTTGGAAGTCCTGCGGTTTTAGCCGCTTTATCGGGCAAGGTGGGGGCGAGAAGTCGGCTCACGGGACTCGTGACTGCACTGGTTTACTTGGGAGTTTTGCTAGCTGGCGTGTCATTTTTCACGTTCTTTCCCAAGCCTGTTTTAGGTGGTTTACTGGTGTATTTAGGGCTAGATCTCCTGGTGCTTCAACTCTATGATGGCTGGTTTAAGCTCCCCAAGATCGATTACGCGATCGTGCTTTTGATCATGGCAACAGTCGTACTCTTTGGTTTTTTGATCGGGGTTGCTGTAGGTTTAGTGGTGATGATTATCCTGTTTGCTTGGAACTACAGCCAAATTAATGTGGCGCGTCATACGCTATCGGGTTCGAGCTTCAGCAGCCATCGCAAACGTCCGATCAACCAAGAACGATTGTTGCAAGAAAAGGGCGATCAAACCTATGTCATGACCTTGCAAGGTTATATTTTCTTTGGAACTGCAAATCGTCTTCTCAACCAAATTCGCCAGCGCCTCAAGGCAACGGATACAGCAACCCTACATTTTGTAATTCTTGATTTTCAGTGGGTGACGGGATTAGATTCTTCAGCGATCGTCAGTTTTGTCAAGTTAAAACAGTTGGCTCACACACAGCAATTCCAGATTGTGTTTACCAATCTGTCTCCCGCCTTAGCCAAATTGCTCCATCAAAGTCGCCTACTCGCGCCAGAAGATCCCATTTGTTTTGAATTTCCCGATCTCGATCGCGGTTTAGAATGGTGCGAAAACCAAGTTTTAAGCGCGAGTAAATACCGTCGTTCCCGATTTTTACCCCTATCGCTGTTGCTCAAAACCATTCTGACCGAGGACAACGAACAGATCTCAACTTTGATGGGATATTTAGAAACCCTTCAAGTTGAGAAGAGTCAGCCTGTATTTTGCCAAGGCGATACACCGGATGCCTTTTACTTTGTGGAATCGGGAGAAATCAGTACCTTCGTGGAACTAGAAACTGGAAAAACTCAACGAGTTCAAACCCTAGGAGCAGGAACGATTCTAGGCGAAGTCGAGTTTTATACCCAAGCTCCCTATGCGCTCTCTGCGATCGCTGAAAAATCCTCCAAGCTTTACGGTTTGCGGACTTCTGCCTTACAGACCATGCAGCAAGCCCATCCTCAGTTAGCTGCGACGTTGAGTAATTTTATGATGCGATCGTTGGCCAATCGATTGGCTTCGGTTCAAAAAGAAATCACCCATCTCACAACCCGCTAACGATCGCTGGATTAGTAATCGGTAATTTTTGAGCAACGATGATGATTCCTCCCAAGATGGTGAATTTACCAGAAGCATTTACAACTTACATAGAAGAAAACTTCTATGGCAGGGTGACCGAGCAATCCAAATTAGAAGCGATTATTAACGACGCTCGATTTCTTGAGAACCCGTTAAAGCATGTTGCGTTGTTTTCGGATCACGGGATTGTACATGGCAAAGACATCTCGCAAAAGATTCAGCAGGTTCTCTGTCACATTAACGGTGTTCTGATTCCTGAGCGAACCGAGAATCAGTTAGCATTCTTGCTCGGGTACGGCGTGATGTTGGCTTACCTGCATGACATTGGGATGCGAGATTTTTCTGCCTTTGGGCGAGCCATGCATCCAGAATTTGCAGCACAACTCGTCTACACCGAGGAGTTTGATCCCCTGATCGATCAACTGTGGCAGGAAAATTCTGGCAATATTGCTTGGCGATTGATGAATCTTGCGCGAGGGGAGGTGTTGCAGCAAAATCCCCAACTGGTGCTGAGAGAAATGCTCGCGTTGTCCATCGGGCATAGCAAGAGCAAAATCTCGATCGCGACGCTCAACGATCCCCAAATCTTGAGAGCGACGATGCAAGAATGTTTGAGTACCAATTTGCACTATCTCTACTACCGACAGCAGATTGCAAAAGCAGAGACAAAACTGGCTCAAGCCAATGATCAGAATCTGGATACAGAAATTGTCGAAATTCTGACGCAACATCTAGACCAGGCAAGAAAAGATCTCATACAGTTTCTCCAGCAGAGTCCTACTCAGACTACGAATCCCAATCTTCAGCGCTACTATCACAACTTTGCCCAAGATTCGTTTCAATGGCTGATCAATCCCAGTGCTCCACTGAACGAATTCGTTGGAGATGTCATCGACACAATCCGGGCATTAAGATGTGCAGATGCACTGCGACAGCGAGGACATACTTTTAGAACCTCTGCTGGCTATGAAGTGCTAGTAAACCAGCACACCGCGAATGGCGTGTATGCCTTGCAATCTTCCGATGGTTCTAAACTCTTTTTACTAGAGGGTAAAGATGCCATCAGCAGTGGAGAAGCCAATATGACAGGCTGTGAATTAGACCAGGATAGAAATTTACGAGTGTCTTTCGATCGTGGTTCTTTTTCCAGTCCCGAAGCTGTTCACTGGGCAGCATACAGTGCAGCCTTGGTGATCAATGATATTCAAGCCGATGTGATTGGCAGTTTTAGCCGTTCCCCTGAGACAGACGCTGCCCAATCGGTGAAAAAACCAGCCAGCGAGATGCAAATTCTCGTGGAAGGGGTCGATGACAATCCCAATTTTTCTGAGGCAGTATGTCGGGAATTAGGACGCATGAATCCCGCGATCGCTTCCCGTTGCCGACCTGTTGCCTCGCTACAAAAAGCTGATCTTGCTGAAGTTGAGCGTTATTTGGCTGGAATTACCCCCGTCTGGAGTCTAGAAGACCAGCGCCAGATCTTAGTTGAAATTGCTAAGTCTGGGCAAAAAATAGATCATTTGGATTTAGACCAAGCTTTTCAAGAAGTCAAAATTATTACGATTAGAGCGGGAGAGGTGTTGATGGAAAATGGTTCACCCGCAAGTTTTGTCTACATCCCAATGAGTCAAGGCTTAAAAGTTTTTCCTGATGGTGGCTATGCGGCTGCCCTAGCTCAGCCCTGGATGTCAATTGGGGATACTGCGGCGATTAAAGGCTCTGTCCGCAATGCCCGGGTGATTGCAGAACGAGACACTAAACTCTTGATGCTACCTAAGCAAGTCTATCTGCAATCCTGGTACAACCCCTATACCTTAAACGAGTTTGTACACCTATTTGAAGGAGATGGCTCCATGTTACGTCGTCGCCATCTCCTAACCCCGATCGCCATTCAGAAAAAACAACTGAATAAGAGCCGTCGGCAACGCTTTTTGCCTTTAGCCTTACAACTCAAGACCCTGTTTCAGGATGCAGAACAGGTGAAACCCTTTATGACCTACTTAGAAAAACTCGATCTTTTCAAAGATGAGCCTTTATTTCAGCAGGGAGATGAGGTCGATGGACTGTACTTTATTGAGATAGGACAGGTCAGGCTATCCGTAAAACTGTATGGCGGACAGTGCAGCCCTGTGCAGATCTGTAGTGCGGGAGAACTGGTTGGAGAAGTTGATTTCTATACGCAAACCGTCTATCAAACGACTGCGATCGCAACTCAAAACAGTCAGGTCTATCGCTTGACTCGGCACGCTCTCCAACAGATGCAACAGGAACACCCCTCTGCTGCGATCGCATTTAGCGAGATGATCCTCACCCGCATTGCAAATCGTGTTGTGGAATTTACAAATCGGCAAGACCCTACCTCAAGTGCAGGTTAGAATCATTCCGACTTGCACAAATTGTCTCTGTTTACCGTCCAAATCAAAGCTCCAACTATACTGATTCATCATCAAAAGGACAACAACAATGACTAAAATCGTATCGATTCATTCCTATCGAGGTGGAACTGGCAAATCTAATATCACTGCCAATTTAGCTGCTAGCATGGCGCTTCAAGGTAAACGGGTCGGTATTGTTGACACAGATATTCAATCTCCAGGAATTAACATTCTCTTTGGTTTGGGAGAAGCTGCGATCAAGTGCACACTGAATGACTATCTCTGGGGACGCTGTGCAATTAAAGATGCGGCTTATGATGTGAGTGATGTGTTTGAAGGAAAAGTAAAAGCTGGTACAGTGTATTTATTACCGTCCAGTATGAAGAGTGAGGACATTGCAAGAGTGTTGAGCCAAGGCTATGATGTCGAGCTGCTACAAACTGGCTTCTATGACATCGCAGAACAGTTGAAGCTCGATTATCTCTTTGTAGACACCCATCCCGGCATCAATGAAGAAACTCTGTTATCCATTGGGATCTCAAACACCTTAGTACTCATCTTGCGCCCTGACCAACAGGACTATTTGGGCACTGCGGTTGTTTTAGAAGTAGCAGATAACTTAGATGTGCCTCAAATCTTATTAGTCATCAACAAGATCCTACCGGAGTTTGATCCAGAACTGCTCAAGCAGAAAGCTGAGAATGCCTATCAACGATCCGTGGCAGGATTATTACCGATTGCAACTGAAATAATGCGCTTGGGTAGCCAGGGAATTTTCTGCTTGCAGTATCCTGATCATCCCGTTTCACAGGAATTTCGGCAGATTGCGAATCAATTCAATCATTCAGCTTGAAACAGGGTGGTGTTCTAGACCTGTGTATATTATGGGAAAATACAGCTGTTCTTAACTAGCACTACTCCGTTAAGTAGTATTCCAAGATAAATCACTGTGGTGACGTTGACAACGAGGGCAGACAACAAGGCTCAGGGCCTTGAGAATGACTTGCCGAACCGATGGAAGTGTACATCGACTTCCTTTTTGTGCGTCGCCAAAGCAGCAAAAAGCAATATGCCATGAAGCACAGCACCAAATGGTGATTCAAGCCTCTCCAAGACTCCCCTTCAAAGTGATCCAGTCCCAGTTCTTCCTTCAGTTGCTGATAAGCTTGCTTAATCGTCCATCGTTGATGTGCCTAAGCTAAGAGTTGCGGCAAAGAGGTTGGAATTCATCCGAGTGATCGCTTAGCTGCAATTGTGCAGGGAGTTAACCCAGAGGGAGCTGAGTTATTATAGCCCTAGCAAGCTACATTAGGACTTGTTGCAACACAACGATTGACACACATCCGATCGCAAATCAATGTTTATTTTGATCGCTAAACATTCCCCCGCTTCCACTCACTAAAGCCTTTTCCTAAAATCACAAACAGTACTAGAGTTCCTTGAATCACTCCCGCAAGAGACGATTCTAAATTCAAATCGAGCGGCAACTGCAAGCTGCCAATGTTCAGCGCACTGAAAAAGAACGCGATCGGCAAAAGTAACCAAGCATTCATTCCCGCCAACATTGCGACTAATAACGCTAAATATCCCAATCCGCTTGAAATGTTGGGAATCAAGCGATGAAAGACAGCCACAACTTGCAACGCTCCCGCAACGCCTGCAAACGCACCACAGATTGCAAATGAACTGAGTAATTGTCGAATCGATGGAATGCCGAGAACATAAGCTGCTCTGAGATTTTGCCCAACGGCTCGAAGCTTTAAACCGAAATGTGTACCGCTAAGAACAACGATCGTTAATGCGATCGCAATCAGCGCAATCAAAACCGAAATTGGACTTGCATCTGTATTACCAAACGTCGGCAACCACAGCGATTCTGGAAATTGTTCTGTGCCGCTCATCGATGCAACACCCGGACGTTTCCAAGGTCCAAACACCAAATACAAAGCAATCCCATCGGCAAGAAAGTTCAAGCCTAAGCCTGCAAAAATTTCATTGATGCGTCCATAGATATTGAGAACGCCTGCGAGTAATCCCCACAACATTCCACCCATTCCGCCAGCCACAATCGCAAGAAAAAGTGTCAGAGCAGGAGGCAAAGAATCTTGCCCTAATCGCAGTATCAAGGTTGCAGCAATCCCACCGAAAGCAATCTGTCCTTCAATGCCTAAGTTGTATAAGCCAGTTGTGAAAGTGAATAGTAATCCACAAGAAGCGATGAGCAATGGACAAAGTGTAGAAATCACACGGGCGAACTGTCCAGGCGTACCAAATGCCCCGGATGCAATTTCAGAAATGACCGCGATCGGGGAAGCCCCTGCTAACACGATAATGATTGCAACAAAGATCAAAGCAAGCGCGATCGCACCAGCTTGATAGTAAAGTGTTTTACTCAAAGCGTCCCCCAATCATCTGTCCAAGCTTTTCGACTGTGAGTTCTGATGCTGCAATCGGCTCTGAAACTTCTCCACCACTGAAGACTAAAACGCGATCGCTATACTGCATGATTTCATCCAAATCTGAAGACATAAATAAAATCGTGGTGCCAGTTTGACATCGAGCAATTAACTGCTGCCAAACCCACAAGGTTGATTCAATATCTAATCCGCGCGTCGGATGCTCCATTAACAATAAATTTAATGGAACGGGTAACAATGCAAGCTGTGTCCGTTGTTGATTTCCCCCAGACAATCTTTCAACATGAGAATGGGGCTTGCCTCGAATGTTGAACATTGCGATCGCTTCGAGTGCTGTCTGATGCGTTGCTTTCCAATCAATGAATGGCGACTGATTCGGCTGACGTAAAATCACATGCTCATGGATCGACAAGCCTCGAATTAAGCCATCTTTCAGCCGATCCGCAGGCGAATAGCCAATTCCATGTTTGAGATACGCTGGATACGGTTTGTGAGTCATATCAAGCGCATCAATCTCGATCCTGCCTGCTGAAGCTCGCATTAATCCAGCACAGAGTAAGAGTAGTAATTGCTGTCCGCTGCCTTCGAGTCCTGCAAGCCCGATCACTTCACCTTTATAGGCGGTCAAAGTATCGACTTTCAAAGTTAAGCGATCGTCTTTGACCACAATGCTGTCGAGTTCCAACATTGGTTCAGATTGCTGAGTACTCGGCTTGATGGGTAAAGCAAGTTCTTTCCCAAAGATCAGATCAATCAGCACTGAATCTGGACAAGGAATTTCGGCATGACCGACGACCTGCCCTGCCCGCATTACAGTAACGCGATCGCATAACTCCTCTACATCCTCAAGCTTGTGCGACACGAAGATCACAGATTTTCCTTCAGCCGCTAATCGTCGTGCTGCTTCAAACAATGCCGTCTTTTGAGACGCAGAAATTCCGGTCGTCGGTTCATCGAGAATTAGGGTCTTCACACCGAGAGACAACAATCGAATGATTTCCAACTGTTGGCGTTCTCCAACGGTTAGATCAGCAACACGAACATCCGGATTGAGTGAGAAATTAAAAGTTTCGCTCAGACGAAGAAATTCTTGCCGAGCACGATCGAGATTCACGAACTTCAAACCCGAGAATAATCCTTTCGCCAGCACTTCGCCTCGACCGACCACAAAGTTATCCAGCACCGAAAGGGGTGGAAAGTCGAGCGGATCTTGATGCAGCATCCCAACGCCGGAGCGAATCGCATCAGCAGGCGTTTTAATGTTAGCTGCTTCACCATCGAAAAGGACTGAGCCGGAATCGCGCGAGATGAAACCACTGAGAACTTTGACGATCGTGCTTTTTCCCGCACCATTCTCTCCGAGCAAGCCATGAATACTTCCTGCTTGAACAGTCATCGAAACCTGATCATTTGCCAGGACTTGCCCAAAGCGCTTTGTAATCTGTTGGAGTTCGATTTGCATAGTTCAACCCACTCTGTAACGCGAGAACTCCAAGTTTCTAAAAAACTCGGAGTTCTGAAGAATTTAGCTATTTACTGGGTCCATCCATTCCAGCCAACAACTGCGGCATATACCAAATTTGTTGTTCTGTTGCAGTCTCTCCAGCTTTTACAAAGTCGGTTCCGTCTTGGAACTTGATCGGCCCTTTGTAGAGGTTAATGCTGCCACTGCTCATGCCTTTGACAAACTCATCCAGGAATTTTTGATTCTCACCTAACGCCTGACCTGGATTAAACCCAATCATTCCAGCAGTGGGATTGGTGAGGTTTTGCCAGTCAGGACCAGACCAGACAAATTCGCTCGTGTACTTGCCATCTTTTGCTTTCTGCAAAGCATCTGCATAAGGAATTGACCAATTGTAAAACGGCACACCCAAACAAATGCTAGGAGCTAGCGAACAGCCCGTTGGTAAGTCATAGTGCACGTATTTTACTTTCTTCCCAGCTTCTGCTGCTTTTTTTCCTTGTACTGCTGCTTCTGGCGTATCAATGCCACTCATCACAACATCAAAGCCCCCATTGTAGTAGTCGTCTGCAACCTTGGTCGGATCAAGCGTTTTACCTGGAATATTGAACCAGAATCCAATCCAAGTCACTTTGAACGTCAACTCTGATGCCGGACGCTTTCGATAGGTCTCCCAGCAGTATTTTGCGCCGAGAAAAGCAGCAGAACTATATCGCCGAGTTTCATCATTGATCAAGGGACCTAAATACCCAATTTTTCCCGTTTCAGTTCCCAAGGCGGCAGTACATCCGGCAATCATCTTCCCGTACTCCATCCGTCCCATGATATTGCCGAGATTGGCTTGGTTTTTGAAATTCTTGCCGTCTTTCCAAGCATAATCCCCAGAGGCATGAATCACAGTCACATTGGTATGTTTCTTGGCAGTCTCCAAGGCATCATCTTTAAAGTCATCCGAGTTAAAGATAATGAATTTTGCGCCTTTGGCAATCAAGTCATCTGCGACTTGAGAACCTTTAACGTTGGGACGATCGCCAGGGTTCACCTTGTCTACGTACTCTAATTTTGTACCCGCGACTTTTTGAATTGCACTTTGAATGCCCTCAAAGTGTACCTGGTTCCAGCCTGCATCGTTTTTTGGACCCACTAAAACCATGCCAACGACGTAATCTCCACTGCCAGCAGCAGGTGAGGAAGCAGAGTTAGGAGTGCTCCCACCTCCGCAGGCTCCCACGATCGAGCCAAGAACAACGGTCAGTCCGATCTGACCGAGAAATTTCGATACCTTCGATATCTTTGTCATATTTTGCAGAACGCCAAGTAGGTGAGGTGTGGGAGCGAATTCAAGATCGAATTATCACGAATCCAGAACGCAGCAAAATGTATTGCAAGCCACATCAAACTATCAAGAATTGTTAGAATTCGTAGAAAATTCTGATTTTTTTAATTCCTCGATTGCGTGCTGACATCTCGAAGGGGAATCAACAGAAAATCTCAGCAGGACTTCTCCGCTCAGAAATCTTCTAATAGCCATTCTGAAGCGCGATCGCCCAAATCGATTGGAATACTGACTGCCTTGCCCTGTCTTGGACGTTCACGAGTTTTTGCAATATAAGACTGCACCTGTTCGATCGCGCCCCATCCCGCCAAATAGGTCGCCACCTGATCCAAATGCTCCAAATATTCCGCCTCAGACAGCGGAAACGATAACTGCTCCAGATATTTCCACATAATCTGAACAAAGAACTTCCCTTGGGTACGGCGCACCTGAATATCGTAGGAACGCCCCCACTTCTGGAGCAGAATTTGTTGAAGATCTCGTCCTGTCATCATGGCGATCGCAAAATTTGTAACATTTCGTAAATCAATTCCACAGTCTCGCATCGATAATCTGAATGTCAAGAAATGTATAATAAATCTTAGAAAAGCTACAGACAGCCGGCTCTAAGGGATTTCTGGACATCCGATTGGACAAACTTGAAGTGCCCTAGATCGTCATTCGCTCGTCATTGTGTAGCCCTCTCCATGTAAATTGATTTAAACACAGAGCTTTCAAATCAGTTCTGCGCGAAATCTTTTGTCATCCATCTCATTTCCGCAATCCCTAGAGAAGAAGTCATGGCTCAATTATCCGAATCTTCTGATGTCCCAAGCATGGGTCGTCGCCAATTTATGAACGCCTTGATGTTTGGCTCTGAAGCGTTGGTCGCGCTCGGTGCTTTATATCCAGTCGTGAAATACTTTATTCCGCCGTCGGCTGGTGGCGCTTCGGGAGGTGTCACGGCAAAAGACGCGCTTGGCAACGATATTCTTGTCAGCGAATATACAAAATCCCATCCCGCCGGCGATCGTTCTCTCGCTCAAGGCTTGAAAGGTGATCCGACTTACGTTGTGGTCACAAATGATGGCATTGAGAGCTATGGCATTAACGCGGTGTGTACTCACCTCGGTTGTGTCGTGCCTTGGAACGCAAATGAAAACAAATTTATGTGTCCGTGCCACGGTTCGCAGTATGACAGCACTGGCAAGGTCGTTCGTGGCCCCGCTCCTCTGTCTTTGGCATTGGTTCATGCCAGCGTTGAGAACGACAAGATCTCCTTTACGCCTTGGACTGAAACCGATTTCCGTACAGGCGACGATCCTTGGTGGGCTTAAGCCGCTGACTTTGAACCATTGCACAACATAGTGAACAGAGATGAGAAGTAGTTTTCTAAGAAAAGCGATCGTGACGATCGCGGCGATCGCAACGTTACTCGCAGGCAGCTTTGCTTTGCCTCAAGCAGCTTCTGCATACCCGATTTTTGCTCAAAGCCAATACGAAAATCCCCGTGAGGCTACGGGTCGGATTGTCTGTGCAAACTGCCATTTAGGTGCAAAGCCGACCGAAGTAGAAGTTCCTCAGTCCGTTTTGCCGGATACCGTGTTTGAAGCAGTGGTGAAAATCCCTTACGACACCAGCGTGCAGCAAGTGCAAGGCGATGGCTCGAAAGGTCCGTTGAATGTCGGTGCAGTCTTGATGTTGCCAGACGGATTCAAGCTTGCTCCAGAAGATCGGATGACTGACGAGCAGAAAGAAAAGGCTGCGGAACTCTACATCCAGCCTTACAGTGATGCTCATCCGAACTGGTTAGTCGTTGGTCCTGTTCCGGGTGAGCAGTATCAAGAAATCGAGTTTCCGATTCTTTCACCTGATCCGAAGACTGATAAGTCTTTGCGCTTTGGTAAGTATCCGGTGCATGTCGGCGGAAACCGCGGTCGTGGACAGGTTTATCCGACTGGACAAAAGAGCAATAACGCGGTCTATAACGCTTCTGCGGCAGGTCAGATTTCTGCGATCGCGAAAACCGAAGAAGGCGGCTATACCGTTACGATTACGGGCGAAAATGGCGCAACTGTAACTGATGAGATTCCAGCAGGACCCGAGTTGATCGTGGCTCAAGGTGACACGGTAAAAGCAGGTGATGCGTTGACCAGCAATCCGAACGTCGGTGGATTTGGTCAAGTCGATAAGGAGATCGTGTTACAGAACCCAGACCGGATTAAAGGTCTGCTCGCTTTCTTTGCGATCGTTTCCTTGACTCAAATCATGTTGGTTCTGAAGAAGAAACAGGTCGAGCGCGTTCAAGCCGCTGAAATGAATTTCTAATTCTAGAATTCAACAGAATTGAATGGAGCAAGCCTAACCGCTCGCTCCATTTTTTTGTGTTAAAACACCCCACTCCCCACTCCCCACTGCTTCCAATATTGATGTCATGATCCGAGCTTTTCAGCGTAGCGCTTCAATTCCCATGCCATCCGCTGAATCCCTTTTCGTTCCTCTTGACGAATAAAAGGCAGCAAAAAACGGGCAAACGTTCCAGAAAAATTTTGCTGATACGAAAATCGCGTTTGATTCACTCCGATGTCTTGTAGCTCAAACACATGCTCATTGTGCAAACCGGGAATCGAAGAAAGCCACTTCAAACAGTAATTGGGTTGAACTAAAGTGACGATCGGGCGAAATTGAATTTCATCTTCTCCGGGCGATCGTAAAACTGACAATGAAACATCTCGTCCTTGGATAAACGGGCGATTTGGGTCGCAGTCAAATAAAAAAGTATTCCAATATTTCCAGCGTTCTTTGGCGATCAGGATTTGCCAGATCTGCGATCGAGCGGCATTAATTTCAACTTCGGTGTACAAACTCGGCATAAATCATGTCCTCAGACGATCGCAATTAACAATTCGTGACCCTTTATTGCGGTAAGATTTGCCGAGTCGCAAATCACGCACACAATCCATGTCAGATCTTCTTACCCCTAATTCCAGTTTTAGCTTGACAATCCGCTTTGAGGTTCCGAATCGTCCGGGAATGCTTGCCAGTGTCACCCAAGCAATCTCCACACTGGGTGGCAGTATGGGACAGATTGATTTGATTGATCAGACTCGCGCCATTTCGATGCGGGATATCACCATCGATGCGGCGAGTGCTGAACATGCAGAAACGATCGTGCAAGCGGTCAAAGATCTCCCTCACATTAAAGTGCTCGATGTGTACGATCGTACGTTCACTCTTCACCGAGGCGGCAAAATTAGTGTTGTCAGTAAGATACCCCTCCGAGGTCAAGCAGATCTCGCGATGGCTTATACTCCTGGGGTCGGACGGATTTGTAATGCGATCGCAGAAGAACCGCAGCGCGTGTACGAATTGACGGTGAAAGGAAACATGGTGGCGATCGTCACCGATGGCAGCGCAGTGTTAGGCTTAGGAAATCTTGGGGCTGAAGCATCGATGCCTGTCATGGAAGGCAAAGCGATGCTATTTAAAGAATTTGGGGGATTGGATGCCTTCCCGATTTGTCTTGCGACTCAAGATACGGATGAAATTGTCGAAACCGTCAAGCGGATTGCGCCTGTATTTGGCGGTGTGAATTTAGAAGATATTGCTGCACCCCGATGTTTTGAGATCGAAGCACGATTGCAGCGAGAGTTGAATATTCCTGTCTTTCATGATGATCAACATGGAACTGCGATCGTCACGCTTGCTGCACTGACAAATGCTCTAAAACTTGTCAACAAGAACATGTCTGACGTGCGGATCGTGATCAATGGCGCAGGCGCAGCGGGAGTTGCGATCGCAACGTTACTTCAGAAAGACGGAGCGAATGAAATCATCATGTGCGACTCGAAAGGAATTTTGTCGAGCGATCGCACGGATTTGAATCCTCAAAAACGCAGCTTTGCAGTTGATCAATCGGGTAACTTAGCCGATGCGATGAAAGGTGCAGATGTCTTTCTGGGCGTGAGTGCGCCTGGAGTCGTGACACCGGAGATGGTGAAATCGATGGCAACTGATCCGATCGTCTTTGCGATGGCAAATCCGATCCCTGAAATTCAGCCGGAACTGGTCAAAAATGATGTTGCAGTCATGGCAACCGGGCGCAGTGATTACCCGAATCAGATCAACAATGTGTTGGCATTTCCGGGGGTGTTTCGTGGGGCATTAGATTGTCGTGCTTCGACCTTTACGACAAATATGTATTTGCAGGCAGCTTTAGCGATCGCGTCTTTGATCAAAACCGATGAACTCGATCGAGAACATATTGTTCCATCTGTCTTTGATGAGCGGGTAGCGAAGGTCGTTGCTGCGGCAGTTCAACGGGCTGCGAGAGAAGATGGAGTCGCACAGGGATAAATGATTTCTTAGGACTTTAGGAGTTAAAACTTTCCGAACATTTTCTATCCTTAGTGGAAGAGTCAGTACAATAACAGCGGATTGCGGGGACTGAGCAACAACTGAATTCATTCAGATTGTCAATGTTCTAGAGATTACATGTCCACTATTCGCAATAAGTTATGAAGATTCTCACTCACAAGTCTGAGTTGAAAGTGCTTGGACTGCCTGCTGACCAGGGAAGATGGCTACTTCTTCCATTAGGGATGAGTGTTCTGCTATGTCTGGGCAGTATTTATGCTTGGAGCGTCTTTAGAAAGCCTTTAGAAAGTGAACTGAACATTAGCGCAACAGAAAGCTTATTACCTTTTACTGTGGCGCTTGTTTTTTATGCTGCGCTGATGCCGATCGCAGGGTTCTACATTTCTAAGCTTGGAACTCGCACCATGACGGTAATTGGAGGAATCATTGTCGGCTGCGGCTATCTTCTTTCGAGCTTTGTCCATCAAATTGAAATGATGGTGCTGACCTATGGAGTGATCGCTGGTACGGGAGTTGGGATCGCTTACGGTGTCCCGATGGTTGTCGTTTCTCGGTGGTTCCCAGATCAGAAAGGGTTAGCCGTTGGACTCACGATCGTTGGATTTGGGCTTTCTCCTCTGATTACGGCTCCCCTAGCAAATCAACTCATTGACATTTACACCGTTCGACCGACTTTACGGATACTTGGGATCATTTTTACGATCTTGATTCTAGCAATCGCTTGCACCTTGAAATTACCGCCTAAAGATTGGCACCCTCAGAGAGATTTAGCTGCTTCAACGACGATCTATGCCCGAACTTATCCAGCGAACTTATTCAAAAGTCGATCGTTCTATGGACTTTGGATTTGCTATGCGATCGCAACGTTGATTGGCCTAAGTGCCATTGGAATTTCTAGTCCAGTCGGTGAAGAGATGATCAACATTGATCCAAAATTCGCAGCGAGTAGCGTTGCGCTGTTTGCCGTGTTTAATGGCATGAGTCGTCCTTTGTTTGGATGGTTAAGCGATCGCCTTCAGCCTCATCGTGTCGCGATCGCATCTTATACCCTCATTCTGATTGCCTGTATTCTCATGGCAAATGCTCAGCCAGGACAAGTTGCACGGTATCTGATTGCTTTTTGTCTCTTTTGGTTTTGTCTAGGCGGATGGTTAGCAATGGCTCCAACGATCACTTTGCGATTTTTCCATCCTGACCAATACGCTCAGAACTATGGGATTGTCTTTACTGCCTATGGAGTCGGTGCTTTAGTCGGAACTTTGGCAACTGGAAGAATTCGAGATTGGTTGGGAACCTATACATATGCGTTTTATCCGATGGCGCTGCTTGCGATCGTGGGCATCATTGTTGCTAGCTCAATGCTGAAGTACGATTCAAGTCGCCCAATCACACAAGAGAGCCTTTAACAGAACTATTCCGCTAATCTTCCTTGAGAATGCAGAACAATTCATAAAAAAATGATGTCGTTTCTTAATCGGTAACGACATCATTTTTTTGTTTTAGAGAGTCTGATAATAGGCGCTATCCAACCTGACGCGGAAGGGTCGCCTCATGTTCCAAGATGCTCGAATTTATCAAATTCTCTTTCTTTCACTGTTTTTACTCGTTGGCATTGTCACGAGAGATTGGTCATTACATCTGAGTATGGTTGGAACTGCGATCGTGACCTGTCTCGGAGCACAATGGCTGATGACTCGAATCTCAGAGCAATCCTTTACTCAATCTTTCCCCAGCGCATTGGTTACAGCCTTGGGGATGAGCGTGCTATTGAGAGCAGATCATTACCTAACGATCGTACTTGCTTGTTCTGCTGCAATTGCTAGTAAATTTATCCTGCGGATTGGAGAGAAGCATCTCTTTAATCCGGGAAATTTTGGCATCATTACAGCCTTATTGCTTACTTCGGATGCTTGGGTTTCGCCAGGGCAGTGGGGTGAAGAGGGCTGGTATGCAGCGCTGTTTTTGGCAACGGGGGGATTAGTCCTCAAGCGAGTTGGCAGATGGGATACGACGATCGCGTTTCTTGCAACATATGGCGGATTAGAAGCAATTCGGAATTATTACTTAGCTTGGACTTGGGATGTCTGGGGACATCGATTGATGAGTGGATCGCTCCTGATGTTTGCATTTTTTATGATTACTGATCCCCGAACTATTCCGAATTCTCAGATTGGGCGAGTCATTTGGGCAAGTGCGATCGCATTGCTGACTTTCATTTTGCGAAATCAGTTTTTTGTCTCGACAGCAGTGTTTTGGGCATTGTTCGCACTGGCTCCGCTTAGCATTGTCATCGATAAAATCTTTCCCGATTCTCGCTTCTCGTGGGAACAGAGTGCAGCTACGACTGAGCCTTTATCAATCTAAGGAACATAGTATGAAATTATTTCGCATCTTATGTGCAGTTCTAATTGTTGGTCTGAGTTGCTTTGTTTTTGTTCCGAAAGC
The DNA here is from genome assembly GCF_026735145.1 of Leptolyngbya sp. GGD. Classification (NCBI taxonomy): domain Bacteria; kingdom Bacillati; phylum Cyanobacteriota; class Cyanophyceae; order Leptolyngbyales; family Leptolyngbyaceae; genus Leptolyngbya; species Leptolyngbya sp. GGD. Next base: position 22,941 of record NZ_JAPQKE010000002.1, on the reverse strand, counting down.
TTGGGCGTTTTGTGGATTCTATGTTGCGAAAGCAGATGCAAAACTCTATAACCAAGCTTCTCAAGTCGCGATCGCTCGAAGTGGCGATCACACTGTTTTGACGATGGCAAATGACTATCAGGGTGAGGTGAAAGATTTTGCGATCGTGGTTCCCGTTCCAACGGTTCTACAGAAAGAACAAGTTAAAGTAAGCGATCCTAAAATCATCGAGAGATTAGATGCTTTTAGCGCGCCTCGATTAGTTGAGTATTTTGATCCAGATCCGTGTGAAACGATCGACGATCGCGTGTTACGGATGCCCATGCCATCTGCACCAATGAGTGAAGCAAATGAAGCTGTTCGGAGTCGTCAAGGCTCGCTAGGAGTCACTGTAGAAGCAAAATTCACCGTTGGAGAATATGACATTCTGATTTTAAGCGCAAAAGAATCGGGGGGATTAGAAACTTGGTTAGTTGAAAATGGCTATAAGATTCCGCGTGGGGCAAAGCAACTCTTAAAGCCTTACATTCGCCAAAAGCTCAAATTCTTTGTTGCAAAAGTCAACCTTGATGAGTTTGATAAAGCTGGATTTCAATCTCTGCGCCCCTTGCAGATTACTTACGATTCGCCCCGGTTTATGCTCCCGATTCGATTAGGGATGATCAATGCTCAGGCGGCTCAAGACTTGATTGTTTATATCCTGTCTCCCAAAGGTCAGGCTGAGGTAACTAATTACAGAACGGTCAAGGTTCCTTCTGATTCTGAAGTTCCGTTGTTTGTCAAAGATGAGTTTAGTCACTTCTACAAATCAATGTTTGAGAAAAGCTACGATCGCGAAGATCGCAAAGTTGCTTTTCTAGAATATGCCTGGAATATGGGCAATTGTGATCCCTGTTCGGCTGAGCCTCTCAATCCTGAAGAATTGAAGCAAGCCGGGGTGTTCTGGCTAGAAGGTTCTGAACCTGTTGTGATGCCTCGTGGTCGTCGTCGCCCAGTTGTAAGCTCTGATGTGTTTATCACACGGCTGCATGTTCGCTACACGCGCGATAAGTTCCCCGAAGATCTAATGTTCCAAGAAACGAATCAGCAAGAAACATTCCAAGGACGCTATGTTTTGCGGCATCCTTTCAACGGTAAAACAGAGTGCCCTGCCGGAAGACGCTATCAGCGATCGCTGCGCCAACGGTTTGAAGAACAAGCCCAAACGCTAGCGCGTCTCACAGGCTGGAACATTGATGAGATTCGCAAAAAACAACCGCGAGTTCAGAGCCAACTCCCTTGGTGGCAAGATGCATTGATGTCGATCGCGGGGATGTAGGAACGTTATATGGAGAGATAGGGGAGTGGGGGAATAGGAAGATAGGAAGCCGTCTAGGTCTTAGTTCTCCCTATCTCTCCATTCCCCATTCTGCGAGATTAATATGGTCAACTACTAGCCCTCCTGCAATGAATGATTGGAACTACTACTAAGGAGTTAGCTTCCGGATTGTAGGACAACTAATGAGCGACCCATCACTGGAACATTTTTCGTTCCTGTAAACAGAATCTTCTCAGTGGTAAAGCTTGGCTCTTTTGTATTAATCAGCGCAGACCATTTCCGCTGGCGTAATCGAGTCGGTAGGACAAAATTTAGCATTTCCCAATGCGCATTAAACAGTAATAGGAAACTACTATCTCGAATCCGTCCACCTTTGGGACCGCGATCGGGCAATTCACTTCCATTCAAAAACACAGCGATCGCTTTTGCATATCCATTGCACCATTGTTCCTCGGTCATGTCATGCCCATCGGGATTAAACCAAGCAATATCATTCACACTCGATCCATGAATCGCCTGCCCTTGAAACCACCGCTGCCGCCGGAAAATGGGATGTGCTTGACGGAAATGAATCAACTCTCGCGTGAAATTGAGCAGATCAGACTGAGAAGTGCATAACTCCCAATCTAGCCAAGACAGTTCATTATCTTGACAGTAAGCATTATTATTTCCAGACTGAGATCGACCCATCTCGTCGCCCATCACAATCATCGGAATGCCTTGAGATAACATCAGCGTTGTGAGCATATTGCGCTGTTGTCGCTCTCTTAGACGCATTACTTCCACATCATCTGTCTCACCTTCTACACCACAATTCCAAGAGCGATTGTGGCTTTCACCGTCTCGATTGTCTTCGCCATTGGCTTCATTGTGTTTCTCGTTGTAGCTCACAAGATCGCGGAGCGTGAAACCATCATGAGCCGTCATGAAATTAATGCTGGCATGAGGTCGTCTGCCATTCGATTGATAAAGGTCAGGACTGCCCGTAAATCGATAACCAAACTCACCAAGCTTACCATCCTGCCCCCGCCAGAAATCGCGCATCTCATCTCGATAGCGCCCGTTCCACTCTGACCAAAGTACCGGAAAATTGCCAACTTGATATCCGCCATCGCCTAGATCCCAAGGTTCTGCAATCAGTTTGACTCCAGCTAGAATCGGATCTTGGTGAATAATGTCAAAGAACGATGCCAAATTATCCACTGCATAAAGCTCTCGGGCAAGCGCAGATGCTAAATCAAAGCGAAAGCCATCTACATGCATTTCTGTAACCCAGTAACGCAAGCTATCCATAATCAGCTTCAGCACTTGTGGACTTTGAACATTCAGCGAGTTTCCGCATCCTGTAAAATCCATGTAGTACCGCTCGTTGCCTTCAACTAAACGGTAGTAGTTTTTATTATCGATCCCCCGTAGAGATAGCGTTGGACCACAATGATTGCCTTCGCCTGTGTGATTGTAAACAACATCTAGAATGACTTCGATCCCAGCTTGGTGCAGAGCTTGCACCATCTGTTTAAATTCCCGCACTTGTCCACCGAGAGTTTGATCGGCACTATACCCGGAGTAAGGTGCAAAGAAATTAATCGAATCATATCCCCAATAGTTACTTAATCCTGTGCCAGAAAGATGCCCAGGCTGGGATAGAAAATGATGCACAGGCATGAGTTCAACCGCAGTCACACCCAGAGATTTGAGATGTGCGATTGCTGCTGGATGTGCAAGTCCTGCATAAGTTCCTCTTAATGTCTCTGGCACTTCAGGATGCTGCTTTGTAAATCCCTTAACGTGCATTTCGTAGATAACAGTTTGGTTCCAAGGCGTTTGTAATAACTGATCTCCTTGCCAATCAAAAGCTTGATCAACAACAATACACTTCGGAACGAGATGGGCATCATCCAAATCAGAAAAACCTAAATCCGCATCTGGATCGTCCCAGCGATAGCTAAAAATTGCTTCACCATGTTGAACATCGCCCTCGATCGCTTTTGCATAAGGGTCGATGAGCAGTTTATTGGGGTTAAATCGATGCCCAGCTTGAGGATTCCAAGCCCCATAAACGCGGAAGCCGTATCGCTGCCCAGGCGCAACTCCAGGGACATATCCATGCCAGATAAAATTTTCACCTGCATAGAGAGGTAAACGCTGTTCTAAACCCTGTTGATCAAATAAACAAAGATCCACAGATGTCGCATGTTCAGAAAATAGTGAAAAGTTAGTTCCTTTACCATCCCAGGTCGCGCCAAGCGGATAGACTTTTCCTGTCCAAATGGGTGCATTCATAGTCGTTCAACTATCATGATTAAAAGCAGTTTAGGATATTCACACAATGATGTAGTCATCCAAGAATTGATATCTAATATCTTGCAAGCGTCCTTAACACTCGCTTCAGTGTAAGAGGTAGACTGCTGACTTCTCATCTACCAGGAGGACAAGCTAATTTCTATCTCAAGGAGTGGCTCATTTTATAGCATTCAAAAATATTTGATTTTTTCTTACATGTAAGATTTTGCCTCGTAGAGCGCGTCTGAGTAGGACATCTAAAATAGTGCCCAAATTGTGAACAGCACCCAAACAAGTCACGTTACATTGGTGAAGTCAGGTCAAGCTTTGCTCAATCGAGAAGCACTTCACACACTTGAGACAATGCATGTTCAATTTTGATGTCAAGCAATTTCTCCAAGCTTTTCTAGAATTTCTCAAGCACTTGCTAGCTGCTCGCCGTGGCGCGTTACTCATGCTACTCATTGGCGTGTTACTGCCCCTATTGATTTTTGGAGAGCTAGCAGAGGATGTGTGGGAAAATCAGGGTGGCTTTCCGTGGGACGTGCCGATTCTGCTGGCAGTCCATTCAGTAAACAATCCCTGGCTTGATGCGATCGCAACTTTTCTGACAAAGCTAGGAGTCTTTTGGGGAGTGTTTCCGGTTGCGACCGGAGTCGGGGTGTTTTTGCTGTTTCGACGATGGTGGTATGCACTTGCATATCTGATCACAACTTTAACAGGCAGTATTGTGATCAACCGAACTGCAAAATTGCTTTTACATCGTGTCCGTCCGCATTTGTGGCAGTCGCCTGCACCAGAATTTGACTACGGATTTCCCAGTGGACACGCTATGTCAAGTATGACGTTTGTGACAGTACTGATCATTCTAACTTGGCAAACAAAATGGCGCTGGTGGGTATTGCTGCTAGGAGGCTTATTTGTCCTGATGATCGCGTGGACTCGTCTCTATCTTGGTGTTCATTATCCGAGCGATATCCTAGCAGGTTGGCTTATCTCGATCGCTTGGGCAATCGGCGTGAGCTTACTGATTAATCCACAACGGCGGAATGTTCCTCTACATTCTCGCTGAACCACCCTTCCTTAAAATTCGCCTTTTAAGAATGCGTTCCCTTGAAAGCTGATATCAATGCTGGGGGAATCACTGCTGAACCGATACGATCAAGCTACAAATCCAAGGTGCGGTGCTGAATGAAAGTAGGAACTAGCTTGGTATGCGAACCTACAGTACAACAACAGAAAGCCGATGATGGGATTTGAACCCATGACCTTTCGATTACGAATCGAGTGCGATTGATTTCTAAAACCTAACGATGGAAAGGATTGTAGCTTATCTCAATCAACATTGCACTCAGTTTTATCTCAATCTTTATCTCAATCGCTGTAAGGCCTTAAGGATAAGGATTTAAGCCATAATTGACGGCTTGGTTTACTCGTCCCCAATTGAACCCTAAAGCAAGGATATTTGAGGTTTATTCGGTCGAGGGGCTTAATTGCCAATTCTGAATTTCGGCGATCGCAGTTTCTGCTTGTTCTAAAGTTACTTTCGGTAATCGATTTATGAAATAGTCATCAAGTCCAAGGGGTTTGCTCAACTCTTCTTCCATACCATCCAGAACTTCTGGGTGATTTAAGGTTAACGCCCAATCGCGATCCCAGAAGATACGATCGACGAGTTCATCCACAACCATATGCCAAATACTCAAATTATCTGAGTGTGGATGGAAGGTATCTAATTCTTCATCAAACCCAAATTCTTCTTGCCCCGCTTGCCAATTGCTCAAAAGATATTCTTCAAATCCTCGCCAGACTAAATTTCGATAAAAATATTTCAGGCTTTCTTCGTCAGTGAGTCCTTCTTTCTCCAAGTAAATCTCATCTCCGAGCGCATTTTGAGAAACGCGAAAGGAAAATTAAGCGGCAGCTTCAATCACATTTGTGAGCATTAATGGCTCGATCGTTGGATCAAGAAATGCGGAGAGACATCGGTAGAGCAGGACAACTTTTTGCTCAAAAGTGGCGATATCAAATATGCGGTCGCCTGTTAGTACTTCTGATTCTTCTAGATCACGGGTGTCTTCAAGATTCTCGATCGCGTCCTGCATGGCAGTGAGATATACTTCTGCTTCAACGCCTTACTTGGCAGATTGCACAGGGCGGCATCCGACAAGTTTCAATCGGTGCGACCCGCGCCGAATTCGACTTTGCCAATCACATCGCACATACGATTGAGACTGACCCAGAAGCGAGTTGGATCTTTGTGCTGGATCAACTCAACACTCATCAATCTGCTTCCTTAGTTCGACTCGTGGCAACCTGTTGTCAGTTAGACCTGGATTTGGGTATCAAGGGTAAGTCGGGCATCCTACACTCGATGGCTTCACGTTCTGCTTTCCTGAGTGATCCAACCCATCGCATTCGCTTCGTCTACGTGCCCAAACATACCTCTTGGCTCAATCAAATTGAATGTTGGTTTAGTATTCTGACCAGACGACTGATTCGGCGCGGCAACTTCACTTCCACTGAGGATCTCAAGCAGCAGATTCAAGCCTTCATCCGGTACTTCAATTGCACGATGGCAAAGCCGTTCAACTGGAAGTTTCAGGGCTTTGATCCGAAGCCCCACTAAGCTGCTGCTTTATTTTCGCCCAGATGCACTAGTCAACAACCCGTAATTCAAATCACGATTTAGCCCATAATTTAAATCACAACTGCATCGTATTTCTCAAACATTGCAGATTTCTTTCAAGCTGAAGATTCGATCGGCGATCGAGTATCCTAACAGTAGACGAATCAAGGTTTTCAATCATGCAAGCACTTGAAAAACCGATTAGCTTTGATGAGTTCATCGCTTGGTATCCAGAGAATACCGGAATTCGCTACGAACTACACAATGGAGTGATTGTCGAGATGCCAAAGCCAAGAGGAAGGCATTCACGAGTCTCTGGTGATTTGGCGTTTGACTTGGGATCTGCAATTCGACAAGCAAAACTCCCCTACTTCATTCCCAAAGAGTGCATCGTCAAAGTTCTCGATCAATCTGGATATGAGCCAGACATTATCGTACTAGACGAAATCGCGATCGCAGATGAACCCCGATGGGAACGAGAATCTGTCATCGAAAGAGCCGCCTCAATTCGTTTAATCGTCGAAGTAGTCAGCACCAATTGGCGAGATGATTATTTAACCAAACTTGCAGGGTATGAAGCGTTCGGAATTCCTGAGTATTGGATTGTAGACTATGCTGCACTCGGCGGAAAACGGTTCATTGGCGATCCGAAAACTCCAACACTTAGCATTTATACCTTGGATGAAAGCGGAGAATATCAATTCAAGCAATTTCGCGGCAATGATTTGATCGAATCTCCAACGTTTCCAAATTTGCGATTAACGGCTGGCGAAGTTCTCGATCGCTAAAACTCCACCTTCTTATAGATTGCCGATAGCGACATCTGAAACGGAATCGAAGTAAATGCTAACGTATCATTTTCATCTTCGTATTCTTCCAAACTCCATTTTCGCGTTCCGGTTTTTGAGAATTGCTCAACATGGATTTTGTACTGATCGATCAGAATGTACTCCTGAAAACTTTCTACCGTTCTGTAAAACTCAAACTTCTCACCTCGATCGTAGTTTTTTGTCGAGTCTGACAGCACTTCCACAATCACCAAAGGATTTGTAATCGTATCCTTACGTTTTTCCAAATACTCTAACGATCCTTTCACAACCATCACATCTGGATACGTGAAAATTCGCTGCTTGGGAATCCAGAGCCGCAAATCGGTCATAAACGACTCATAATCTTGATCTCCAATTGCCGAGTCCACAGCTTGACTCACATTTTTTGCAATTCGATTATGATTTGGGGTTCCGCCTGTCATCGGGATAATCTCACCGTCAAGATATTCACTTCTCGCCTCAGCTTCAGTTTCTAGCTCTAAATACTCTTCCGGCGAGTATCGTCGCTCTTGTGCTTGCACCATAAAACCTCCGGATTCTGACTTTAGTTTAATCAAACGCGAAAAAAATTCTGCGGAACGAGGCGATTTTCTCCTGAAGTTTTTAGACTAGAAGAGGCTGTGTAATTTGCATACTCGGCAGGTTTCGATCCTACAAGAAATTAAGTTGGGTCACTCCGCAGTGCAAACCATACGGAAGTGCTGCAAAATCAATGGTGTGGGCTACCGTATAAATAACGGCAATTGAACTCTAAGAAACGCCAGAAGGAAAGAACTATGGGATTATTTGACCGCATTAGCCGAGTTGTCCGCTCCAATGTCAACGACATGGTGAGCAAGGCAGAAGATCCAGAAAAAATTCTGGAGCAAGCCGTCATCGACATGCAGGAAGATTTGATTCAGCTTCGTCAAGCCGTGGCGCAAGCGATCGCTTCTCAAAAACGGACACAACAGCAATACAACCAAGCCCAAACTGAATCCAATAATTGGCAACAGCGGGCACAATTAGCGCTACAAAAAGGGGATGAAGGCTTAGCCCGTGAAGCCTTGACCCGCAAGAAAACCCACACCGAAACCGCAACTGCGCTCAAAACCCAACTCGATACCCAGTCGAGTCAAGTCGATACGCTTAAGCGGAGTCTGATCGCACTCGAAGGCAAAATTTCCGAGGCGAAGACGAAAAAAGACATGCTCAAAGCGCGTGCGAGTGCTGCCAAAGCGCAAGAGCAACTGCAAGGCATGGTTAACAACATGGGCACCAACACAGCGATGGCTGCGTTCGAGCGCATGGAAGACAAAGTATTACAGCTAGAAGCGCGATCACAAGCCGCCGCAGAATTGGCTGGAGCCGACTTAGAATCGCAATTCCGAGCACTCGAATCCGGCGATGTCGATCTCGAACTCGAAGCAATGAAACAACAAATGCTCGCAGGTTCAGCCCAACCCCAGCAATCGCTTCCCGGAACCGCTGCACCTCAGTCTCAGACAACTCAAGCACCCAATGATGCAGCCGTTGATGCAGAATTGGAAGACTTGAAAAAACAGTTAGATAACCTTTAGTCGAAGCGTAAGGCGGTGGGGAGTGGGGAGTCTACTCCCCACTCCCTACTTTTTAGCCTTCATCATTCGTTACAATTGGAGAGACAAACGGATGTAACGAAAAGGATTTTCATGGCTGACCAGTTAATACGGGCAACTGCCGCAGACGGTGGAATTCGAGCAGTCGGAGTCATTTCAAACCGTCTCTGTGAAGAAGCGAGGCAGCGTCACAAATTATCTTATGTTGCAACCGCAGCACTAGGTCGAACCATGTCAGCAGGGCTATTGCTGGCATCGAGTATGAAACGAGCAGAATCGCGCGTCAACATTCGCATTCGAGGCAATGGCCCGATGGGTGGGCTGATGGTCGATGCGGGATTAGATGGAACCGTGCGCGGTTATGTCGATAATCCAGGGGTCGAACTGCCAACCAATGCTCAAGGCAAATTAGATGTCGGGGGCGCGATCGGGCAAGATGGCTACGTCTACGTGATTCGAGATGTAGGCTATGGATATCCCTACTCGAGTACTGTTGAACTTGTTTCCGGTGAAATTGGAGATGATCTCACTCACTATCTCGCAACGTCTGAACAAACGCCTTCCGCTCTCTTCTTAGGAGTATTTGTAGACGGAAATGGCGTGCAAGCTGCTGGCGGATTATTGATTCAGATCTTGCCCAAAGCAGCAAGCGATCCCGAATTAGTTGCCCTGCTCGAATCTCGACTGTCTTCCCTGCAAGGATTTACACCACTCCTACAAGCGGGTAAAACCCTACCCATGATCTTTGAAGAACTGCTTGGAGATATGGGCTTAGAAATTTTCCCGGAAACGCAGCTTGTAAGATTTCACTGTGGATGCTCTTTCGATCGCGTTTTAGGCGCACTCAAACTGTTAGGAGAAGCCGAACTTCGCGACATGATCGAAAAAGACAACGGTGCAGAAGCCACCTGTCATTTCTGTGGCGAAGTCTACAAAGCAAACATCGACCAACTAGAACAGTTGATCGATGAACTGAAAACAGCAAATTAATTTTGTAGAGGGTGCGAGCGATCTCAATCTAAACGCAATTAACCTCTGCCTTGCTCGGCATACATAGCTCGCAGCACCAGTGCTGGATCAACCCATTGGCTTGAGTATTTCAACCCCCAGTGTAAATGGGGTCCTGTTGTGCGTCCGGTCATACCGACCCGACCAATTCGTTCACCTGCTGGCAACATCTGACCTTCATAGATACGGACATCACCGGACTGAATATACTTGCCTTGCCCGTCCCGACCGGCTGAGCCTTGCATATGACAGTAAATATGCTCCCAGGAACCCGATTCAATGACTACTGAAGTTCCACAGGCGCTATTGTCTGAAACTTCAACAACCTTGCCCGTCCACCAACTGCGAATATAGCTGCCTTCTGGTGCTGCCATATCTAAACCCCGATGGAATTCACGGCTGTAAGAACCATCGGGAGACATTCGATAGCCAAATGGAGAAGTATACCCTTGAAAATTTTCAAGTGGGAATGACGCACCTTGCCAGCTATTGCCAGTCGCTTGTAAATTCGCCTCGATCGCGAGTAAGCCATGTTGACCCCAGGACAATGCGATCGCACCTAAAAATCCCAAGACCAGAACGACCCAGAATCGTTTCAATGCGAACCGTGATTGAACAAGTAAAGACCTCCATCCTTGCGCCATTCTTTTCTCCTTGTGTGTGAAGAGTTATCGGCAGATGCGAACTGCACTGATTTTGTTGCGCAACGAAACATAGCGTTAGACAAAAATCAGTCAAGGTCATTTAATCACAAAAAATCTTCACAGCCTTCGTATTTTCCTGCAAAATTGCGCGAATTTTTTCCGTTATATTGCGGTTGCCTCATCAATTCTTTATATTTCTCCAAAAATAATGAGTAGTTAGTCAATGCTGTATGAATTCAGTCGTACCCTCATCATTCGTTAAAGTCACCAAGTGATTTTTGAATCGATAAAGTAGATGGCTGAAGATTTGATCAATCTATCAATCTACGGCGAATTGCAAGACAAGCGAATCTTTACGGGGGCTAGGAAGAGTCAGCGTAAAAAAACCGTGATTTCACTACTGCTTAATGTGATTTCATATACACTTCACACCCGAACTATTAGGTTCAACCCTATGATCAGCCTAGAACTATCGCTAGTTCTGTTCTAATTACGGTAGAAACAATTGCTATGACAACATCTCTTGAAGTGAAGTCTCCACTCAGCGAGGCAGTATCTTTAAGTACGAGTCAATACGGATGTGGGCACAGTGCACCTGATTTTGAAGATCCAGTTGCATCAGGTTCTAAATCTTCATTACTTCAAAGTCGAGCTACCGCTTTCATCTGGCGGAATGATGCACTTGATGAGACTGGGGCGTGGGGCATTCAAGGCACAACCTTTCAAATTGGTGCAGCATTTAGAAACATGCCACCGCTCGGCAGTAACTCTGACTGGAAACTGGTTGATGCAGGTGGGTTTACAGGCGGTGAGAACACGTTACTGTGGCGCAATGCTGTTACTGATCAAACCGCCATCTGGACGGTAGATGGAATAGACTTTGAAGACGGATTTTTGCTCACAGGTGCCCCATCTTTGGGCAGCAATTCTCCTTGGAGACTCGTAGGCGGTGTAACGATCTCCGATAGCCCAACTCTCGTTTGGCGTAACCAGGTTACGGATCAAACGGCTATCTGGAAGTTCAATGAAACAGGCGTATTTCAGTCTGGAGCTTTCTTGGAAAATGCTCCTGGACTTGGCGCAAATTCTGCTTGGCAGCTCATTGATGCACTCGGGAATGGCAATCAATTAGAATTGCTCTGGCGCAACCAGACGACCGATGAAACTGCGATTTGGAAGTTTGATGGCTCAAACTTTAGTAGTAGCGCTTTTGTGGCAAATCTTCCCAAACTGGGCAGTAATTCGCCCTGGGAACTCGCAAAATTTGTCGATGTAGATGGCAACAAGAGCGCGGACTTGATCTGGCAAAATCGCACGAGCGGCGAGCAAGCTGTTTGGTTTTTGAATGGGTCAGACTTCACGTCGAGTGAATTCATCAAAAATGCACCTCGTCCAGATGCAAATTGGCAAATTGTAGGGGTTGTTTCGATCGATTTAGAAGAACTTCCAACAGTCATCCCGCAGTCTGCTGCAAGCACTCAAGCGCCCTCGACCAATACTCTAGTTTGGGCAAATGACAGTGATGATACTAGTGGCACTTGGGACATTGAGAGCAATCCGCTCGGTGCAACCTTTATTAATGGTCGTGGCATCGAGGGCGCACCCGCAATTCCGCCGAATTCTCCTTGGACGCTGATTGATGCGATCGCCAAACCGGGTGGTGGTATTCAATATCTCTGGCGCAATCAAGTGACTGACGAAACTGGAGTCTGGACGATACAAAACAATCAGTTTGTGTCCAGTGCGTTCTTAGGAGGTGCACCGAAACTGGGCAGTAATTCTAGCTGGGAGCTAATCTCGCACGTTTTCTTAGGGGATTGTGATCAAACAACTTTAGTTTGGCGAAATCAAGCAACGGATGAAACTGCTCTTTGGACATTCGACGCGAACTATCAGTTTGTTGGGAGTGAATTTGTGTCAGGTGCACCTGTGTTAGGCAGCAATTCACAATGGAAGCTGATTGATGCGGTGGATAGCTATGGCTATTTGGATTTGCTATGGCGGAACGAGGTGATAGATGAAACCGGATTCTGGATTTTAGATGGCAAGGATTTTAGCTATAGTGGCATGGTTGAGAATGCGCCAAAGCTCGGCAGTAATTCACCTTGGAAGCTCGTCAAGACTGAGAATCTCAATGATGATGGTCATGCTGATTTGATTTGGCAAAACTTTGAGACGGGTGAGCAAGGAATTTGGTATCTCGATGATCTAGATTTTGCATCGGGAGTCGTCGTGAACAATGCTCCTCGCCCCGCTCAAAATTGGCGAGTAGTCGGGGCAGTGTAAGCACGATCGTTTCAGGGTGCTTGTGTGCAGAAGATCTGATTTCTATCAATTGTGAATTCATAAAGAGTGCCTGCAAAGGGTCTAGGTCGATCGCAGTCACTCTTTTTACAACCAAGCGATTGTTTGCATTAAAACTATTCCTATGTTATCTTGGACTAACAAAGTACGAATTCAAACAGTTCTGACTTAGACATTAGGAGGGTTTATGCTGACACTTCGTAAAGCCAACGATCGCGGACATGCAAATCACGGTTGGTTAGATTCGTATCACACTTTTTCGTTTGCGAGCTATTACGATCCGGCTCATATGGGGTTTCGGAATCTGCGCGTCATTAATGAAGATCGAGTCGCGGGTGGGGGTGGATTTGCGCCGCATTCGCACCGGGATATGGAGATCATTACTTATGTGTTGGAGGGCGCATTAGAGCACAAAGACAGCATGGGGAATCAGTCTGTGATTCGTCCCGGCGAAGTGCAGCGGATGAGCGCTGGAACAGGTGTGACGCATAGTGAGTACAACGCCTCGAAGACTGAGACGGTTCATCTTTTGCAAATTTGGGTACTGCCAGAGCGAGCAGGTTTAGAGCCGGGATACGAGCAAAAGTTTTTCCCGTTGGAAGAGAGACGAGGACAATTGCGGTTAATTGCGTCTCAAGATGGGCGAGATGGTTCTGTGACCGCTCATCAAGATCTCAATCTCTATGCCACGATTTTAGGTGCAGGTGAAGCGGTGAAGCATGAGGTCGATCGCGATCGTCATCTGTGGGTACAAGTCGCACGGGGTTCTGCGATCGTCAATGGTGTTTCTCTAACAGCGGGGGATGCAGTTGCGATCGAGGACGTATCGCACGTGGAATTTGTTGGGCAAGATCTCGCTGAAATTTTAGTGTTTGATTTGGCTTAATCGCTTGGAGAGTAAAGATCTTGTGCGCTCTCCCAAAGATCTAAATCTGAGCATCAAGACGGTGCGTTTATTGATCCCATCCTGGGGTTCAATAAAGCGCACCGTTTTGAATTTGTATTGGCAGAACTGTGATCGCGCATCAATCCATGTTGTTTTCGATAATCCATCGCGACAGTTCTGTGCGATTGCTCAAGAGCGTCTTCTTCAACATATGGCTAATATGACTCTCGATCGTCCGCTTACTTGCACTCAATCGCTGAGCAATCTCTAGATTCGACATGCCTTGCGCTACCAATCGCGCCACCGTTAACTCTGTATTCGTCAACTTCACTCCAGGCGGGACAGAAATTTTCGCTTCTGTCCGCTTCGCGCGATTTTCCCGCATCAACTGCGACGATCGTAAAGCCGACTCAATCTGAGCAATCAACTCCTCCAACTCAAACGGCTTCACCATATAAACCGTCGCTCCTGCACTCAATCCTCGTACCCGATCCTGGCTCTGATCACGTGCCGACAAAAAAATAATCGGAATCCAATTGATCTCCGGCGATTGCCGCACCGCCTCTGCAAAGACATAGCCATTCATTTCAGGCATCACAATATCCGAGATAATCAAATCCGGTTTGACATCGCCCAAAAGCGCGATCGCTTCTGTTCCTGTCTCGGCAGTGGTTACCTGATATCCCTGGAACGCCAGATATCCAGTCATCAGCGTTACAAAATTTACATCATCATCAACGAGCAGGATCGAACCTTTTGTCTCTATCTCCAAAGCCATATTCGTCGGTTCTTCTTAGAAGTGAATCAGATTTCAAGCCAGTATTTCTACTTAAATTTATAGTCAGAGAAATGCGCTGTGTTGTCATCAGCACAAACGTCTTTCCTCGCTTTCTCCGTATTCCACAATTGTACGGAGGCTCTCTTGCGAGAGTTACGTAATTTTGCTGAAATAAATTAATCTTCGGTTCCTGATTGATCTGCCTGAATTGCTGTCGCTTTTCGGCTAAATTTGCCTTCATCAAGTTTTTACGATCGCGATTTCTCTCCTGATAAATACGGAGACAACAGATTAGCCGATTCTCTAAAGCTCCGTGAAGACCGAAGCAGCACTATCTCCGTGCAGATGAGGGTTACGGCGATCAGTATTTTCTCTCACCAGCATACTTAGGCACGTAGAGGCTGGAATAGCAGTAATTCGATGTTTGTAGCTATCAATGGCAGTATTTTTACATAAAAAAATCAAAGATTAAGTTTATACTCTCTGTTCTAGATTCTTCCTGATTTCCGCATTTTCTCGCGAAATGCTATCTAGCTTGGATAAAAAACTTAACTATTGCTTCATGGAGTGGGCTTCGATGGTCAGTTGATCTCAGTCTCTCCAACCGTAACCTTCACCAGTCTTGTCTATGACAGAGGAGGTCGAATTGCAGAGAAGGTGTGCTCGAAATCGGAAACGTTCTAAACGGCGAAGTATCTATTGCCCTAAACACGACTGCTATTTGCACAGTGTTAGTCAAAAGCACCCAATTTACGCCGATCGAGCAGAACAATTACAAGAGCGGGGGCTATCTCGTCGATATGCACTACTTGCCGTTTCCACCCGAACGACGGTAATGCTCAGTGGTGAATGGTTAGAAGCCTTTTGGTGCGATGAATGTCAAAGTCGCGAGTGGTATCATGTCCGCCGATTCGAGAACAATCAGTATGAAGTCTCGATCGCGCCGACTGAACTCTGGCAGCAAGCAACGGGTGTGATTCATCCTCATGGCAATCCTTCCGTTGGGGAATTCACGCGGAAGTTTGCTCAGAAAACCACCTATCCTGCTATTCGAGAGTTTCACTTTATGAGGTAGTCATGGGAATCGATATCAATACTGCCAAGTTTCTGATTTCAGCGTATGAAGATGGAGTGCGGTTCGATCGCACGATTACGCTAGGTCGGCTCACGTTGTTTGTTGATGAGCAAAACTGTGAAGTGTTGCAAAAGCAACTTGATCGCACTGTTGCTCAATCGAAAAAACTCACAGCGAAAGGACTTGCAGAGCCATTATTTGAAGCATTAGGCGCGACTCAGTTAGACTCGATGGATCGGTCTGACTTTGAAGGCGCAACCGTCTTACATGACTTGAATTTTCCGATCAACGCCCAGCAGCATCAGCAATTCGATGTTGTCTGTGATGGTGGTACGTTAGAGCATATTTTTAACTTTCCAACCGCGATTCAAAATGCGATGGAAATGGTCAAGGTTGGTGGACATCTTTTAATTCACACTCCCACAAATAACTGGTCTGGGCATGGCTTTTACCAATTCAGTCCAGAGCTTTACTACCGAGTGCTCTCTGAAGAGAATGGATTTCGGGTCAAGCGGATGGTGGTGTACGAGGTGGGAACGAATCAATGGTACGAAGTTGCTGATCCAGCTAATGTGCGATCGCGGGTTTATGTTGTAAATGGTTGCCGTACCTCTTTGTTAATCTTGGCAGAGCGCATCAAAGCGGTTCCGATTAATCAAACTCCACCCCAGCAAAGCGACTATGCTTTGATCAAGTGGAACTATGCGAACACAGAAGCTGCAAAACCTTCAGCAGCGATCAGCCTGAAACAGCGCATCAAAGCGATTGTTCTCCCGATCCTTCAGCAAGTCAAGGCGATTCGGCAGTCGCTATCGGGTCGAAAGCCGAGCTATTTCAGTCAGAATCAGCAATTTTTTACCCCAGTCGATCGCTAAAGCTACATGAGAAAAATTCCTCGTTCTTCGCGGATTGTTGTGCATCGCCCAGAGAGCCAGATGCGCCGACCGCTTCAACTGTTGCGTGAAATGTGGCACGATTTGCTAGCATCGCGTGAACTCGCTCGACAGCTTATGGTGCGCGATATTCGTGCAAAATATCGTCAGTCTATTTTAGGATTAGGATGGGCAGTGATTCCACCAGTCATTACCGCGATCGGGTTTTCGTTTGCTAAAAGTGGTGGGGTGATTAACATAGGCGAGACTCCGTTGCCTTATCCCGCCTATGTCATGTTTAGTATGACGCTTTGGCAAACCTTTATCGAAGCATTAACGGGACCTGTTCAAGCTGTCTCAACTGCTTCTACAATGATGTCGCGAGTGAACTTTCCAAGAGAAGCTCTAATTCTGGCAAAGCTGGGAGAAGTTACTTTTAACTTTGGAATTAAACTGGTGTTGATTATCGGATTGTTTCTTTGGTTTCAAATTCCGGTAGGGTTAAGCGTGCTGATTGCACCCGTCGCCCTGATTCATCTCGTCGTACTAGGAACTTTTCTGGGATTGTTGCTGGCTCCAATGAGTGTCCTGTATCGCGATATCACAATGGCACTGACATTAGTCACGGGATTGTGGTTGTTTATCACGCCTGTGGTGTATCCGGTTCCGACAGGCGGCATCTTCGGGCTGATTGTCAAGCTCAATCCCGTGACCCCTCTCTTGGTCACGACTAGAGAATTAGCCACGACGGGAATCATTTCTGATCCACAAGGGTTTTGGATTGCGAGTGTGATTGGGTTTGTGGGTTTATTCATTGCTTGGATTGTGTATCGCCTAGGAATGCCTTTTGTAGTTGAGCGGATTAGTTCGTAATGGTTAATGTTGTCAGTCCAGAGACGCCGATAGAACCAGCTTTAGATAAAGATGAAGTGGTGTTATCGGTGAATGGAGTTTCTAAACGATTCTGTCGGGACTTGAAGCGATCGCTGCTCTATGGTGTCCAAGACATCGCATTAGAACTCAGCGGATTACGTCAGCAAGCGAGTACACTCCGTCCTAGAGAATTCTGGGCGCTTGATCGCGTGAGCTTTCAAGTTCGACGCGGCGAATCGATTGGACTCATCGGTAAGAATGGGAGCGGCAAATCGACCTTGCTGCGCATCATTGCCGGGTTGATTAAACCGGATATGGGCGAAGTTGAGGTGCGCGGGCGGGTTGCGCCGCTGATTGCATTAGGAGCAGGCTTTAATCCAGTGCTCACTGGGCGTGAGAATATCTTTGCGAACATGTCGATTTTAGGTCTGACGCGGCGGGAAATTCTCGATCGCTTAGATGAAGTTATCGATTTCGCGGAGATTGGGGATGCGCTCGATTCTCCGGTTCAGACTTATAGTTCTGGGATGGCGGCTCGTTTGGGGTTTGCTTGTGCCATTTATACAAAACCCGACATTTTGCTCATTGATGAAGTATTAGCAGTTGGAGATGTTCGATTTCGCTGTAAGTGCTATCGAATGTTGAATGAACTTCAGCGCCAGGGTACTTCTTTTGTCTTAGTGTCTCACAATGCCAATTCGATTTTGGGCGTTTGTGAGTCTGGTGTGTATATCAATCAAGGCAAGTTAATTGCAACGGGTGCAGTCGAGAGAGTGATCACTCAGTATGAGTCGGATTTGTTTCTGGGTGAAGTTGAGAAAACAGTTGGCGCGATCGCGCTTCCTAAACGGTCTCCGGACGAAAGTTTAGGACTGGATATCACGGCACTCTCGTTTCAAGATGCTGAAGGTCATCCGCTTACCGTGGTGCGAACCGGGGAGCTTACACGTTTTTGTATTGACTGTGTAGCGCATGATGCGATCAACGATCTCACAATTGATGTGTTGCTGAAAGAGCAATTCGGTGAGGGGGAATGGGTACAACTCCTGAGTAACTTAAAGACCCAACAAACGATTAATGTTTTGCCAGGTCACAATCAAATTCAGATGGTGCTTCCTTACTGCGGCTTAAAGCCCGGGGTATACATCATGAAGCTGAGTATTCGACGCGATCGGCTATATATGTTGGATGCGGTGGAGTCATTCCGATTCATGGTTGAAACCGAGCAAAACATGAGCAATTGTGCGTTTTATCAGCCTGTGGAATGGAAAGTCAGCCAAGAGGGATAAAAGAGTGATTACTTTCTTAACGTTTCATCTTGATCCCACGAAAGAAGCTTCTGAGCTGATTGCGAATCAGAACATTCTTTTAGATCGCAAGCGCGATTATATGCGAATGATTGAACTGCTTGCACGATCAGCAAAAATCTTTCATCCAAGCTGTGAATTTGTCTTGCTGACCGATCAAAAAACGAACTTACTGGATCTCGATCCGAATATTCGAGTTTGTCGATATGAGCTTGAATCGGATAAGGTCACCCTGAGTAAAGTTCGAGCTTTACGCGAATTCATTGCTCAAGAGAGTAAGCCAAATTCTCATTGTATTTTGGCAGATTCAGATGTGCTCATTAATGCAAATCTTGATCCGTTATTCGAGCAAGCCTTTGATGTTGGCTTGACCTATCGCGACAATTTAGAGATGCCGTTTAACTCTGGATTGATTTATGTGAAAAATAACGGCGATCAACAAAAGCTAGTTCAATTCTTTGACCAACTGATCGATCTCTATTGCCGCGAGTATCTAAGCGAATTGTGGTACGGGGATCAATATATTCTGATCGATACGGTTGGGCGAGATCGGTTTTGGCAGAGAGCTTCAGATCTGATTTCAGTTGGAGAATATGATTTTTTGATGCTGCCTTGCGAGCGATATAACTTCTCGCCAGAAAACATGTTTAAGTCAATTTTATTGCCGCTTTCACATGTGAAAGCTCTCCACTTTAAAGGCGCGCGCAAACGATTGATCCTACCGTTCTGGACAGCGCATTTAGCATATCGTGAGCAATCAGGATTAACCGCATTTCTCCTCTTGATTCAAGGCAAATTAAAAATTCTGCTGCAATCGCTGAAAGAATTCGTACAAGAGCAACCTGCCTTAAGACAACGATTCAAGCAGAAGTTATTTTCGCAACCTGAGTAATACCGATGAAGACATTATCTCAAACATTCATTGACCGAGCACGACTGGAATCGTTTGATCGACAAGCGTTTCTCGATCGCAAACCTTATCCATGGCAAAATGTTGAGGACCTTCTCACACCCGAAGGATTTGCAGCCCTTGATCGAGATTTTCCATCGCTTGAACTCTTCGAGAAGCATTCGGGTATCGAACGAGCGTATGGGCAACGTCCCCACAATCGCTACTATCTGGCGTATGAAAGCTCAATCTATCACGGCAAATACATTGAAAAGAGTGATAAGGGAATTGTTAGACACAACGAGCTTCCGCTAGTGTGGCAGCAGTTCATTACCGACTTAGAAACGAACGAAGACTATCATACTTTGATCAAATCTTTGTTCGGAGTGTCTCAATACACTGTTCGATATGCGTGGCACGTCGGCTTTAATGGCTGTGAAGTGTCACCTCATATGGACTCTCCCGATAAAATCGGGACACACATTCTCTACTTCAATACGAGCGAAACCTGGAAGCCTGAATGGGGTGGAGCAACGTTAGTGCTCAGCGATAAACGGACAGAGAGCTTGAATCCAGATGTGTCTGATTTTGGAAAGGTAGAAGCATCGAGCATCCTGGATAATCGCAGTTTCTTATTTAAGAATGATCCGAATGGCTGGCATGGAGTTGAGCCTCTGAACTGTCCTGAAGGAGTCTACCGACGATTGTTCAACATTATTTTCGAATTTCCCGAAGTCAAACCCTCCCCGAGTGCAAAACTGCGATCGCTGGTGAAAAAAATTGTTCATCGATAACTAAAGCTATGCAAACGAATTCTGTCGAACCTATTCGGATTTTCATCGGATCTAGCCTGAAAAATTCGGTTGAAGAAGCGGTCATGCGTTACACACTGCAAAAGTACACGCGTGCTCCACTTGATATTCATGTGATCAATGGCATCACAGGCAGCGTGAAGAATCTGAAAACGGGTGAAGTTAGAGCACTTCCTGATGGTCTTGCCGATCGCATTCCAGAAGCGACCGCATTTTCGTATGCCCGCTGGGCGATTCCAGAGTGGTGTGATCACAAAGGGCGTGCTTTGTACTTTGATTCGGATCAGCTTGCTATCTCTGATGTTTCTGAACTCTGGAACTATGATTTAGCAGGTAAAGCACTTGCAGCGGTTAAGATTAAAGACGTCAAATGTCATCAGTACTATATTGACTATTTCTTGAAGCCGTTGATCGAGACTCCTGAGATTCTCTATCTATCAAGCGTGATGGTCATCGATTGTGAAAAGACCCCTTGGAAGCTCCATCAACTTGTCGATCTGATGGATCAAAATGCGTTCTCATCCGTCAGCTTAATGAACTTAGGTGAGGATTTTCGACGCTACTTTAACTGTGAAGTTGTTGCTCTTCCCTGCGAATGGAATCATCTCAATCGTATTGATCGAGATTCTAAGCTGGTGCATTTCACTGATTTGACCGACCAGCCTTGGCGCTTTGATCACAATGATATTAGCGATTTGTGGGAGCGATTTTACTTAGAAGCGTTGGATGCGGGATTTGTGCCGAAAGAAACGCTTGAAATTGCCTTGGAGCGCAAAGGAATTTTACCCAGAATCAAAGCGTTAGGAGAAATGCCAAAACTGATTCGCCGTCCGGTTAACTGGGTTTGGCGAACTTGGGATGGCACAAAATTCGATTTCCTGCGGTGGTTAACTCATCAGATCGATCGCGTGAAATTCTATCGTTCTCGGCTTGTTCAGAAAACCAGCATGCATACCTGATGAACTTCTCTCTACTCGATTCAACCGTTGCAGATCGCGATCGCTTTTTCTGGGAGGCAGTCTGCAACTGGTCGAACGATACTTCGGTCAATCCAGTGATCGCTGGCATCGATTACAGTGAATTAACGCGCTGTTTTCTGTGGGATAAAGTAGCTCGATCGATTCGCGCTCAGCATCCCGAACGGTTTGCATTCGAGCAAGTCCGATTAAAACCCGTTGCTGATCCAATCCAGCCCCATCCGAATCGACTCAAGTTTGGTTGCAAACAAGCACTGAGTCGATTTGCAGCGTGGCAAGATATTCGATCGCTGCCGACAAAAAACAGTCTGTATGTACCTTGTTGGCATCCGACCTTACACACAGTTGTGCGATCGCTGGCTGAGTCTTTCACAGTCGTTACGCCTCAAGCGAGTCACTTTAGTCAGCTTCCAACCATTCATCCCATTCGGTTGCCACTCAGTGCAGACTCACCGAATCTGTCGCAAGTGGAATCGCTGCATCACGGCATCATCACCGGATTAAAACAACAAGGCATCGAATTGATCCAGCATGATGTGATCGAACTGCGATCGCAAATTGCTCAACTCTTGCTCCGAACCGAACAGATTGAAGCTGAACTCTCACTGCTTCGCCCCAAAGCGATTCTCCTGTTTGCCGACAATCATTTTCCAGTCCAGAGCTATGTTCTGGTTGGGCGCAAACTCGGTATTCCCACAATCATGACGCAGCATGGATTGGACTGTGAGCAGTACTGTTTGGAAGAGGCTTACGCGGACTATGTCAGCGTTTGGGGAGTATCCCGATTACACCGTTATCAAACGCGATCAGCTTGGCAGCCAATTCAACTTCAGGTGAATGGCAATCCAGACTATGATGAGCTGACACCACCCACTCAGATGGATCGATCTGGATCCTATTGGCTCTGGGCAACTCGTCCCCATGCGCCCGAAAAATGCTATCTTCCTTCACGCCATCCTCAAGAAGGCATTGAGATTCTCAATGCTTTACTGATGGCGCTCTCACGATTGCCGAATGCACGCTTAGTAATTAAGCCGCATCCCTTGGATGATGTGACACTCTATCAATCTACAATCGACCAACATTCCGCTCGTCATCGAGTTTTGATGTCCAGTGATAGTGTGCGCTCGCTGATTCCTGAGGCAAGTGTTGTGATTTCAGAAGATTCAACTGTGGGACTAGAAGCAATGTTCTTTGGCAAGATTGTGGTTCACGCCCATTTTGCAGCTTCAGAACCTGTGATGCCCTTTGTGAAATATCAGGCTGCACTACCCGGTTATACCGCTGAAATGCTGCGCACGACTTTGGAAAACCTGGAGCAAGTGACGGAGGCACAAGCAAAACAGCTGTTTGCAGGACAATGCCGATTGATTCAAGATTTTGCGGGTGATTGTGACGGGCAAGCACTGAAACGAGTTACTGCAATGATCCAGAGAATTTTGGAGCAATGACATGGTTCCAAAATATTGTTCAAAATCAGGAACTTATTCAACGGACTTTCTTCAGAGCGAGAAACAGTAGCACACATTAGACGATGAGCCTTCAAGCTGGCTGGGTGCATACAGACATTGCACAATTCACTGAAGGACAATCATCACATGAAAGGAAATCGTTCAGCCGTTCTAAGCTACATGCCCCAACTCGACAGCTTACGATCGTTTGCAATGTTTGGGGTGATGATCACGCACTTTTTAAGCCCTGAAGATCCGATTCGGTTGCAAATTCCTTGGGGATGGTTAGGCGTTCGACTGTTCTTTGTTCTGAGTGGATTCCTAGTAACAGGTGTCCTGATCTCCTCTCGACAGAAAATCGAACAACAACAGGCTTCTCCCTGGAAGATTCTACAAAACTTCTTTATCCGGCGATGCTTCCGATTGTTCCCGCTCTACTATCTATATCT
>NZ_JAPQKE010000019.1:0-3694 GCF_026735145.1 Leptolyngbya sp. GGD | reverse complement strand
GGTATGGCGACCAGATAGTACTTCAGGTGTTTTGCGCGAATTTTTGCAGGTTGTTAAATGCTACGTGAATGCAAGAAGTAACAAAATAGCCTGAAACTATTGTTCGTTCTGATGCATTGTGCATGTTCCAGAAATTACCCACATCTATCCTTTTTTCGATTTTTGCGCCGAAATTTCGATTGCTGCTTTTGACCCAATTCGAGGACACTTTCACCTAAAGCAATATCAACTGAGCGCGAAACGCTATCGCGAACAACTACGTCAACGCTTCGAGGATTGGTGAGAAGTTACTATATCTTTAGCAATTGACTTCTATCAATAGACTTGTTGGGAAATAGGTAATAATAGACAAGACCAACAGTATGCCGCCACATGCTGAACCTTGAACGCGCACTGAACCAGGATCGCCTGGTGCGAGCATTAACCGAGCTGAATCGAAACGCTTTTGATGCCTTGCTGCCCAGTTTCGAGCAAGCGTATGAAGCCAGTCGAATTGCGGCAAAGCCCGTGCGAAAACGAGCCAGAGGCGGCGGGCGCAAAGCAAGATTACAAAGTATCGAAGCGAAATTGTTCTACATCCTGTTTTACTTCAAATGCTACCCGACGTTTGATTTAGCAGGCATCTTGTTTGACCTCGACCGTTCACAGACGCATGAATGGATGCACGAATTACAGCCTGTGCTTGAGGCAGCTTTAGGACAGGAGATGGTGTTACCAGCGCGCAAGCTGCGGAGTATTGAAGCATTTCTGGAAATGTTTCCAGGAGTCGAGCGGGTGATGATTGATGGGACAGAGCGCCCAATTCAACGTCCGCAGAATTCAGAAGCTCAGACGCAGAACTACTCTGGCAAAAAGCGCCGACATACTCGCAAGCATCTCGCGGCAGTAGATCAATCCAAGCGAGTGTTAGTGTTGAGCCATGCCCGTGAGGGAAAGCTTCACGATAAACGATTTGAAACCGAAGAAGAGATTGCGTTTCACATTCCCGACGAGATTCCCATCGAAGTAGACCTAGGCTTTCAAGGCTTGCAATCTGAGTATACGAACATTCGCATTCCACACAAGAAGCCTAGAGGGGGTGAGCTAAGCAAGAAACAGAAGCAAGAAAATCGCAGTTTGAGCCAGTCGCGAGTCGTTTGTGAGAACGCTTTCGCAGGCATCAAGCGTTATGGTGCGGTCAGTGCAATTTATCGCACTTGCTTGCGTCACGCAGTGCTCGGATCAAGGATTTTGATGACCATTTGATGTTGACTGCCGCTGGATTATGGAATTTCTACTTGAAAGCTGCTTGATCTGATGACAGAAAGCTGAAATTGTCGGAGTTTCACTTTGAGGTAAAGTTATTCCCCAACAATTCTAATACTTCGGACAAATTTTGGGTGTCTTTTGAGGCTCAAGCACTGATTCAATCGTGAACTGGATTCTTTTTTCAAACTTAGGGGTAGGGCTAACTTTGAAAAAATAGCTCAATTCGGAAACCGTGGAGCCTGAAGCCTTGTGGAACTATTCAGAAAAATGTCCGAAGTATTGAGGTCTAGAACATTACCGATTCATGTTAGGGAAAGACAACTTTTGTAGCTTCGGTTACAGAAAATATTGTATAGTCATGAATAAAACAAATCACCATTATTCCCTGAGCTTATGATGACTAGCACAATTAATCCAAACGTTTCCCAAACGTTTGCCAAACATCAGGACAACATGATGGCTGCCCTTGCACGCCGTATCGAAGCTGCTCAAGCAGTCAATGATCTCCAATTGATGAAATTATTGGAGCAAGAAAGACAGCAGATTGCACCGACAGCCGCTCCACATCGAGATAGACGATCGCTCTCTTCTAGACTCAAAGCGTTCAAGCAGAGAGTTGCTGAGGTACTTTTCGGTGGCACAGAATTGCAAGTGTACCAATACGAACAAGGCAGCGACCAATGGTGGTACGCCTTTGACCCTCAGACTGGTGAGTGTGTTTATGCAGACTCCGAAGCAGAGCTACGCCTGTGGATTGAGCAGAACTATCAAGGCAGATAAGTGAAGCCATCCATACACTCGATCAAGTGAGTCGGGATGCTGACTTCAGATAGAAATTATTGCTTCGGCAGTAGACCTAGATTTTTGCCAAAAAACCTGTCTAGCCAACGATCGGGCAGTGCCAATGGTAACAACCAATTGCGAATTGGATGAGGAACGATCGCATATACCCATAAGGCGCGGTTTTTATCCTTACAGAAAGAAGTCTCAGTTACGTCTAGCTTCAATCTTGGGTTGAGACAATTCGCGCAATCAACGCTAACAAAGTTAGCGCAGGTGAGACAGGGAAGTGCGATCGCATTGTGATCCGAGTTAGTCCAAGTCAGTTCTTTTTTAGTCCAGAGTTTTAGTCTTGATTCAGTCTCACGCTTGAAGCATTATATAGAGAGGATTTCAAAACTAGAAGAATATTGGTTATCTGCGTGATGGACAGAGTACCGAGAGCGAAAATCCCTGAAACTCAGCCAAAACAGCGATTTTCCTGATTCTGTATTTAGTCCGAGAGCGATCGCCTAGTCCACTGAATGAGACAGATGAGACAAGAAAATCGATCGCGCTTACAATCAGAAGAAACTAACTACCACTGCACTAAACCGCTTAAAAATGGCTAAAGCCGTTATAGGGCAATGGGTTTAGGGTGCTGCACTAAATTCGACGTACAAGATCAGAATGTCCCTGTGGAGGATATTTAGCCAGAGATCGCTCCGTTTGAGGAACAGACTTTCTTGTCCTGTAAGGCTTTGAGCATTCCAGCGATCGCCTGATTGAGGAACTAAAACCGATGGGGACTCCCCCCTAACTTTTTCAATTCGATAAAAACGGCGTTTCAGCCCATAGTATTTTCGCGGCAAAATCCTCTCAAACGATTGGCGAGAAAGGATTTAAGCCTATAGTGTTTCGAGGGATAACCCCGCTCATTTTCGAGCAGGATAGCTACATCCTCAGCACTGAGGAGATGGAATGCAACATCTCAACTTATTCCACATGGAATGAGTTTCACAGCCTCAGTATTGAAGAGATGGAGGACGGGAGCCACATACCGGAGCCGTTTACCGGCTCGATCAAGAACGCTCGACGATCGCTACGAGAGAATCAACCTCATGCGGTAACAGCGTGATTTCGCTTCTGAGTTGATTCCGATAGCCTGAAAGTCTTTGCGCCAGAGCGGGATTTTTATCACCAATCAGTTCGACGAGCCGCGCCACTTCTGAGCCATCCAAGCGAAGGTTCCCAGTGCGATTCTGATGGAGCGATCGAAAATCCGTGAGCTTTTTCAACAATGCCGATTTTGCAGTTTTGGCTCGTGCGGCTTCAAGGTCAAGCGATCGCTCTTGCAGAAGAGTTTCGAGGGAAAGATTCATGATGATTAATTCATTTGATCCCTCCTGTTGTGACATCAAAGAATTCAGTTTTTTGACTGCCTCATGCTTATTGTCCAAAAAAGTCACATTACAGCGCGCGCACGATCTTCGATAGCATTGCCGTTACTTCATCAATTGCGGCTGCACTGTATTTCCCAGATCCCCTATAGTATTTTTGTTCAAATGATTTGCTCAGAATTCGGCTTCTATCCTTACTCAATCGGCATTTGAAGCGAACGGGGAACGGCTCAAAATCAGCTTTGCCACGGTAATTGCTCAACCGAGTAGCCAATCGGTCTGCGGTC
>NZ_JAPQKE010000018.1:0-16481 GCF_026735145.1 Leptolyngbya sp. GGD | reverse complement strand
AATATTGCGGTGCTAGTGATATCGCAGTGGAAAGCGGCATTAATCTCGCTTGGTACGATCGCTGTTGCTGTTCATATTCGGCTTCGTTTCGTGGAGACGCGGTCGCTTGGGATTGCAAGGCTTGTTGATATCGGCTTTCCATAAATTGCCGTTGCGTGATGCCGGATCGCCTCGCTTCGCAATACTCTCGCGCTGCAGCGGTGAATGCACTCGGATTATTGGCAACCATTTCTAGCATCCACGGTTCTCCATAGTCTTCGAGCAGGTTTCTGATTGCAGCAAGATACGCGGTATCTTGTTGAGTTGAATTACCTAGATCGAATTGGCAAACCAAACTCGATAGATTGATGATTTGCCCACTGCTGGTTTGTAGATAACAGCCGTGATCTGGCTGTCGTGCAGAGGCAGAGATAGCAATCAAAACAGAAAAAGCAATCAAAGATGCAGTCAGGTGAAGTTTTAACATCGCAGTTCAGGTGATGCTTAGAGTTGAAATTGCAAAACGGCAAGCCCAGTGTTAATTGGTAAGGTCTCAATCAATCGCAAAGTCGGTAGCTCTTGCAGCCATCGCTTCACAGTGTCTCGTTCGGAGGAGCGGTGATAGTCGTCTAAAATTACCCACGTTCCCGGTTGAATGAACGATTTCAATTGATGCAGGGCGGGATAACGGGCAAGCTTTCCGACAGTGTGAGGCGGACCATCGATCAGAATCAAGTCGGTGGCAAAGGAAATGATTTGAGTGAAGTCGTACCAGAGATATGGTTCGCCCTGCACTGACTGGACTTGTAAGGGGCAATGCTGAATTTGAACGTCGTTTGATAACTGCTTCATCTCAAGTTGCTTGAGAGTGTCCTGATGCCAGTAGCGATCATGTTCTAATGTGAGCGATCTGCTAATGATCCCTTGCTGCTGAAACTTGGCAAGTGAGATCGTCGAGTGTCCACTTCCTAGTTCAACGACCGATTGAATATGCTGCGATTGGATGAACTCTTCTAACCATACAAGAGCTTGAGGAGCAAGTGCCCAGGCATTCTGTTGAGGAAGTGAAGATTGAGGTAAATGAACGCTGGTCAATACATCAGTTTCAGATTTGTGCTGCAAACTGAAGTGTGATTGAACGCGCATTTTCAATACGTACTGCTGATTCAGTCCACGTCGCTGCATTGCGTCTTCGATCGATCGCTTGGAACATAAGATTTGGTCGATCTGCTTTTGTGATGACACGGACTCGTGATGTACCCGGTAGTAATAGAGGAATTTCGGGAGATGTGCAATCTCAGTTACTTCTGAGATCTTGAGGCATAAATCGTAATCTTGCGCCAGAGGAAAACGTGAATCAAAGCCACCCACTTGCTCGTAGGTACTGCGACGCATCAGGCGGAAATGAAAGACCATGAACGACAGCAGTAGTGCTTCTTTTGAGTAAGGAATTTGACAGCGATTGCCAATGCCGAGGATTTGATTTTGCTCATCTATCGTTTGGTAGTCGGTGTAGACTAACCCAATCTGAGGATTTGCTTCTAGAACCAAAACAGTGTCTTCGATCGCAGTAACAGCAAGTAAGTCATCGCTATCGATCAACCCAATGTATTGCCCTGTGGTTTGTGCAATGCTGCTGTTCAAGGCTGGCACTCGCCCTTGATAATCGGATGCGAAGATGCGGATGCGTTTGTCTTGCGCTGCATAATGACGGGCGATTTCAACAGAGTCATCGGTGGAACCATCGTCCCAAATGAGTAACTCGAAATTGCTGTAGCTTTGACTAAGGATGCTTTCGATCGTCTCACTTAAATATGCTTCTCGGTTGTATACGGTCGTAATGAGCGAGACGAGAGGTTGCAACATGAAAATTTAGTTCCAGAATTATACATCAGAAGCAGTTGAGTCAGAGTGCTGCTTACGTTTTCGCCAAGAGACTCCGCCCCATACTCCCACTGCTAGAAATGTTCCCATTGCGCTTGGCTCTGGCACAGAAACAGTTTGAGAATTGAATGAATCGTTGTCATCTGATAAAGCAGAAGCTACTCGTGCAGTAGGATATTCATCGGGAAGAAGATATGTAAACTCTGGCTCTAAGTCACATCCATATCCAAAATCTGGCGAACCATTGTAGTTAGGATAGTTGGGATGCCCAACTGAATCGACGCAATTTACTAATTTCCACCCAATGAAGACAAGGGGATTAGGTGGAGAAGGAGAGGAAAGGGGTGGCAGAGGATTGAGTGTGCCTGGTTCACCCTGTGGAGCAATAAAATCTATAGGTAAAAACCTGTCATTGTAATATATCTCTGGATTAAGAGGTACGCCTCTACCCATAATCAAATCATCCACTCCTAATGTTCCTCTTCCTTCTGAGAGGCGATCACAAACAATCGTTTGAAATACACCAACTGGAGGACCACCAAACTGAAAATTTAAATCTCTTGCAGCGGACATTCTCACCGACATTCCGCTTGCGAAGTCTACTAGTCGTTGTTGAACCTTTGCGCCAGCGGTCGTTGCCAAATAGAGCCGTGGAATAGGAGCAACGGGATTCACAAAATGTTGTAAACCAGCAGGAGAGAGCCTAAGTGCGTCAACAAAACCAAGCAACTGATAATCACCTGTCAGCTTTAGTTCTCCATCTGAAGCTTTTGCGTCAAAAAATGCACTTTCTGGAAACTCAAGCGGTATTGGAGTTGTAAATATTGTTACTCCATTGACAATAACATATGGACGTACTTGCAGTGTGGCAATTCCGTCTGGAATAACACTAGTTCGCTTTGGAGACCCTTTAGCAGCGTTAATGATTGCTTTAGCTGGCGAGTAAAAACTTCGTGCGGTAGGTCCAGTATTGTACGGAACTTTTAAGCTATCACGAATAGAAAATCTTTCAAAAGCATTAGATGTATCAGACTTTGGCAATCCCGAATCTATTGCTCGCTGTTCAAGTTCATCTTTACCCATAGGGGTTCCTAATCCTAAACAAGAACGTTCTGTAACATCAGGTTTTCTTCTTGGATAAGCATAACCAGGAGATCCCAACGAATTTGTTGTAATAGAAAGTAGCAATGTTATGACAATTAGAAGCGACGTTTTCTCAATGTTTCGCATAATGGCTTCAGTTTGTAACTACACAAAAAATTTTACTATTTTAGTTATAAAAATTATTTGAGGTATAGCGTCAATACTTTAAAGGTTTCGTATTTTATTACCGAGGCAACAATGGATTCAGGTAAGCTTCAGCAGTTTCCAATGATATCTCAATCAAAAGTTGTTTCTAATATGAATAATAAAGCCCATCTACAGTTTAATATGAGTACATGAAGCAACACCTTGAGGTTAATAATGGGATATTCATTAGGGGGGGGGAGTTTACCCATACATCAATGTCGCGGATTCGAGACGCTAGACATTAATTATAAAGTTACGTTAATTGAGGGATCAATTAACTCAGTCATTCAAGCTCTTCAGGCTACTCGCCAGTTAATCAATTTACAGCAAGATGTATATGGCCTCCAAGTTCAATTAGCTACTGGAGGATTCATTATCTGCCAACTAGTAGGACACCCTTGGACAGTTCTGATAGATTTACCTGGATTCCCTGCAATAGATACATACACATCCAATGTTCTCGACATTGAAAATCCCCTAATTATCAGCCTCAAAGACAAGAGAGCAATTTATGCAGTTAATAGCGATACTAGTGTAAGTATTGGGTATAAGTTCTATATCAACGGTTCTCTAACAGAGCGCTTCTTCTACTGTCTTAATGATTCTGAAGATGACGAGCTTGATGATCTGGATGATTCTGAAGATGAGAGACCTGAGGGAGTATACGAATTCTGGTCTGAGCGTAGGCTTATCATGCCTGAAGAGATTTTAAATCCTTATGATTTTGCAGATAGTTTTTTGCAAGAACAAGAAGCTTTTGTTCCCTGTCTTTTTCCGAGAAGCTTTGTCAGAGAGGGAGATCTATTTTTGCTAAGTCGAAATGGTTTAGACAGAAGCGATTTCATTAGAATGGACTACTTGATATTTCATTCTTTTTCTTAATACAAATATATTCAATTAGGAAGCTAAAATAATTAACTTATTGAGGACAGAAATTTGAGATAAAACAATAATTATGAAAGTTTTTTGAATAAGCTGAAAACTTCAAAGATTTTTCAAATCTAAGCGGCTATTGGCTTGATAAAAGACTAAACTCTTGAAGTTGTAAGTCAGATAATTCAGGCTTAGTCTGGTTTGGTGAGCGCTAGACCTAACAATTATTTTTCTAGCTATTGGCAACACAATCATTTTAGAAATAGCCAGATATTTTCTAAATGAAATGATATTCGGGAAAAATGTTTGTCTATTCAAGATATACAACCGCTCTCAGTTTTGATTCTCTGCCACTCTGTCTACGTTAGACACTATTTTGTCCAATAATCAGCTGTAATATCGGCAGTTTTTAGGCAAAAAAAACACGCACTGCTTCTCAATTAATTCGGCACATTTTCGAGTTCATACCTTGCCTCGATTCACCAATCAATTCTTCGCCTATTCCAGGTTGAAATGTTGTTCGATGTCCGCTTTCCCAAAACTTTGTTTTATCAGTGATCCTTGGTAAGCTTCACTGCTTCTGGCCTGACATCATTTCCCACTATTTTCCATACCTTAATCTGATTTTCTGAGGTACTCATTTTGATATAAATATCTTCTGCTTAGATAAGCAGCTATACGGCAACTTCTGGGCTTCCTATCAATGCTAAATTCTACTCAAGAATCCATAGTTCAGAACCAGTTAATGGATCATCGGCTACAAAGTACAATGAATTGCCAATGCGTACTAAATTTCTGGGATCAGAGCTAGCTTTCCCAGGATTCAGATCCTTAACCAACAAGGTTCCTGATGCTGTTCCATCACTCTTCCACATTTCAAACCCACTATTTGGATTGTAAGCCGTAAAATACAGCAAGTTCCCAACGCTAATTAAGTTGCTTGAACTTGAACTGCTGGAACCTGAATTGATATCTTTTATCAAAACTGTCCCATCGGCAGTACCATCACTTTTCCAAAGTTCATAACCGTTGACTCCATCTGTTGCAATGAAATATAAGATTCCATTGAAATTTGTTAGAGCGCGAGGAAATGCACTATCAATATTCGGGTTGATATCTTTCACGAGCGTCGTAATGCCTGTACTACCATCGCTCTTCCACAACTCATAACCATAAGTTGAATCAAAAGCTGAAAAGTATAGTGTATTGCCGATCGCCACGAAGTTTTGAGGAGTTGAGTTGTTTGGTCCAGAATTGATATCCTTCACTAATATAGTTCCAGACTCTGTGCCATTGCTTTTCCAGAGTTCATACCCATTATTAGCTGAACTATAAGCAGCAAAATACAGCGTATTATTCAAGACAGCAAAATTAGAAGGAAATGAGCTAAGTGATGAAGAATTGATATCCTTCACTAATGCTGTTCCAGATACCGTGCCATCACTTTTCCACAACTCATATCCTGTTGCTGGAGTGTAAGCAGTAAAGAAAAGTGTGTTTCCAATCAACGTAAGATTGTACGGATTAGAGCCACCACTACCAGTCCAAATATCTTTTACAAGAATGGTTCCTGTTTCCGTACCGTCGCTTCTCCAAAGTTCATAGCCATTATTTGCATCGTAAGCAGTAAAATATACAAACTGATCATTTGCAACCAATCGGGACGGCATTGAGCCTTCTGGTAATGCATCACCGAATTGTCTTACTGGATTAATATCTTTAACCATTACAGTTCCAGCAATCGTTCCGTCACTCCTCCATAACTCAGTGCCAGCCTCAGGACTTGTTGCAACAAAATAGAGCTTATTTCCCGAAGCCGTAAAATATGGGTTTTCACCGTTGAATCCTGGCTCTACTTCCTTAATGAGAATTGTTCCTCCTGGCGTTCCGTCACTTTTCCAGAGATTTGCGCTTCCACTTTCAGGATCTGATTGTGTAGTAAAATATAGCACCCCATTCACAACTGTAAGATTTGATGGATTAGAGCCAAAAGTAGCAGTATTGATATCCTTAACTAATATCGTCCCTGCTTCGCTACCATCACTCTTCCATAACTCTACACCAGTGGTTGCAGTGTAGGCAGCAAAATATAAGGCGTTTCCAACAGCTGCAATTTGAAGTGGGTCTGAGCTATCTTTGCCAAAGTTAATATCTTTGACTAAAGTTGTTCCAGTAGCAGTACCATCGCTTTTCCATAGTTCATATCCAGTTATCTCATTTGTCGCATTGAAGTATAAAAAGCCATTGAGAACTGTAAGACCAATAGGATCAGAGCCTTGTCCTCCTGAATTAATATCTTTTACAAGCGTTGTACCTATACTAGTTCCATCACTCTTCCATAATTCCGTTCCGTGGATCAAGTTGTCAGCAGTGAAGTATACAATGCCGTTAAATGCAGTCAAATTGAATGGGTTTGAGCTTCTCTCCCCAAAAGCTAAATCTTTGACCAACACTGTACTAGAAGATGTTCCATTGCTCTTCCACAACTCTACTCCTTGTTCAGGAGTCGATACTGTGAAGAATAATGTATTATCAACAGCTATTAGTTGATTGAGCAGAGAGCTTGCTGTTCCTACATTAATGTCTTTTACTAGAGTTGTTCCAGCACTTGTTCCATCACTCTTCCAAAGCTCATAACCGTTTATTGAAGTATAGGCACCGAAATACAAGGTGTTCCCAACCACTGTAAATAGTGAAGGATTAGTATTTGCAGAATCAAATTCTCGAATCTGAGTTGTTCCCATCGGCGTTCCATCGCTTCTCCATAGCTCATAGCCATTAGTGGAATGTGCCCAGAAATATAATTGATTATTAAGCACAGTAAGGGCATAAGGAGAAATATCAGCAGTAGTGCCTGGCGTAATATTTTTGACTAGTACAGTTCCAGTAGATGTGCCGTCACTCTTCCATAGTTCACTGCCATTAATGGGATCATAAGCTGTGAAATAGAGAGAAGAACCAATAACAGTAAGATTTTGCGGATCAGAACTAGTTTTGCCTGTGTAAATATCTTTGACTAGTACAGTTCCAGCAGATGTGCCATCACTCTTCCATAGTTCACTGCCATTAATGGGATCATAAGCTGTGAAATAGAGAGTGCTGCCCATCACGACCAAATCAAGTGGCTCTGATCCTTCTAGTCCTGAGTTAATATCCTTCACCAATACTGTCCCACCAGATGTACCATCACTCTTCCACAATTCGATACCATTAAGTGAATCTTCTGCTGTGAAGTAGATCCAACCGTTCATGAAAACGAAGTTTTCGGGATTTGAATCTTTTGGTTCAATATTCAAATCTTTTAGCAAGCGTGGTGTAGAAGCTGACAACTGCAGTTGTATACCTACACTATAGCTTGTCTCAATTATTGAATTTGAATAAACTCGAATATAGTAGACACCTGTTGTTAGTGATTGCGTCAATTGTTCGTTCGTCGTGCTTATATTGATTGAACTCGCCACAACACTACCAGTACTGTTGAGCAGTTGAAGATTCGCATTTTCAGCTAGCCCAGACAACGTGAGCTTATAAGAAGCATTCGCAGCAACAGTGAACTTATAATAATCATCGTACTCAGATCGACTAAGTACACCTGTATAGGAACCAGCATTATTAGCTGTACCAATATCAAAAGCATTGGAGATTGCATTCCCAGCTTCATCAATTGCTGGCACAACCTCAGAACGATTTGCTCGCACTCCTCCTTGCGAATTTGCTGGCTGAGCGGTAAGTAACGAAGACCCAAGCACAGCCGTGCCATTCATCAACCAACTTGCAGTTTGTCCACTCTGCGTTTCTCGCCAGACTAAATCTGCACGATTATCCCAGTTTAGATCTCGCATTCCTTCGATTTGCCAGGTCGTCCCAACTGCCTGGACTCGACCCTCGATCATGGTTACCCCATTCATCAGCCAAAAGGCCACGTCACCTGCCTGTGATCGCAACACAATATCCTGCCGACTATCGCCATTCAAATCCGCTAATCCATGAACTTGCCAGCTCACTCCAGCATTAATGATTCCAGATTGACCAATCACTGCACTATTAGCTGCACCATTCATTAACCAGAATGCAACTTCACCTGTGTTTGCATTTCGCCAAACTAGATCACTTGTCCCGATCGTATTATTGGTTCCGATTGATGGCAAACCCAGATCGCCAACCTGCCGCAACTGCCATTCTAAGCCAAGCGTCCCCCATTCCAACCCACTAGCGACTGAAGTTCCATTCATTAACCAGAACACAAGGCTACCTGTCACGCTATTGCGCATAATGACATCCGTTGTGCCATTGCCATTTAGATCGCCTAACCCATCAATCCGCCAGTTACTACTTCCAGTCGCAATCACGCCAGTCGCAGCAATATTTTTGCCGTTCATTGTCCAGAAAGCAACCTCGCCTGTGCTAGTGTTGCGCCAGATGAGGTCAGAACGGTTATCTGCATTTAAGTCCCCAATCTGAACTTGCCAGTTTGCCAGTCCTGCGACTGAAAGCGTACCTTGATCAATAACTTGAGTTCCACTGAGTAATGTGATGCGAATAGCGTTGTTGGCAACATCACGCCATAGCCAATCGCTTGTGCCATTATTATCAAAATCGCCTCGCCCTGCTAGCTGCCAGTTCGGATTGAGACCTGTAATTGTGTTGCTTTCGATGATCGTGTTCCCATTCATCGTCCAGATCGTCATATCCCCAGTCGTAGGGTTGCGCCAATCGATCGCACTTGTCGGTGACGGCTGCATCACAGGCGAGAATGAGTAGTTGACGGTTGCACCTGAAACCCAAGCAACCTCAACGAAATAGTCTCCTGCTGCTAAATTCGCAGCGTTGACCAATTCTGATAGTGAGCCACCGTTTGTCGATCGCGCAATCACTTCTCCAGCGTCGATCACACCATTACTATTGGCATCGCGAATCAGCGCTAAATTGGCATCACCATTCAACCCAGTCAGTGCTAGATTAACGCTGCTCCGGCTACTGAGCGTCACCCGGAAATAGTCAAAAGCATCAGTCGCGCTCACGCTATTACTCAAGGGTTGAGCAGTTGTGGTCAACAATAAAGACTGAGCAGTGCTTAAGGTATTTCCGGGATCAGACATAACAATCGTGCTGAGTAACTTTCGTTATCACTGTAATTGTTCGGACATTACTACCGCCAAGATACTGAAGCAAAGTTCCTCGTAAAATTCGCAAAAATAGTAATTCTTAAGGAATAGTTAAACTTATTGAAGAACATGGTTGACAATCCGTGCGCCAGGAATTAAAGGTATAAATTTTTACTTTGGAGATGAGGCGAAACTCGATGATTAGAATAGATTTCCACTGATTGTTTAATAAATTCGGCTCGATTTCATTTCGCTTTCGGTACGATCACAAACTCCGGTACAGTGGGCTAAAAAAGCAATTTTGCCTCTAGAAGTGACTTTCAAGAGACAACTTCTAGAGGCAAAATTGGTTGCTCCTCACCTATTCAGGTAGGAGTTACAGCAGGAGTTATTGTCGTTGACACACAATCCAGTGCAATGAGAGCGGAGGTTGCATGAGTCCTGGAAATACACTTTGTCCCGTAGACCAAGCAACAAACCAAGAAGTCGGTGGAAATGCATTCGCTGGCAGGTGCGATCGCTCATACTCAAATACGGATTCCTCAGACACAATTTGCAGCGGCAGATTCGCGATCGCTTGATTCAATTCCGAGCGCGTAAACACCGATGCCCATGCTGCCTGCGCTACCTCTCGCGTGAGTGCATCTAGTTCAAATCCGTCGGCTGCCAGAAAGATGTTGAAGAGGATGACTCCCCCTGGAATCACTGCTTCACTTAATCGCTCAAAGAGTTGGCGTAATTGCTCAACCGACCGAAAGTGTGACGTGACTTCAGAAACAATCCCGTAGTGGTAACGACGACTGGGTAAAATTGTCTCAGGGGCTAACACATCTCCTTCAATCACGGAAATTGGAAGATGCTGAGTTTGAGCGATCGTTCTTAAGTGAGTCGCAAATTCAGGTGTCAATTCTAGTGCATCGACTTGCAACCCGCGTTGTGCCAGCGGAAAGGTATTTCGTCCTGTTCCTGCTCCCACATCTAATACGATCCCATCCGAGGGCAAAGCAGCAACAATCTCTAACACTTTCGCATCGGCATGAGTGCCAAACATACTGGCATCTTTCGTCTCTGCCCATGTCTTGTAGCGCTCTGCGACCGTCGGCAACGATAGCGCAACTTGACAGGCCAAGTTCTTTTGTAGGGTAGGTGTGATTTGAATCTCGTAGCGCAGGACTAATTGAGCATTTGGGGTTTGCGCGAAGCCTTGGGTCAATCCATCATGCAGCGTTTGACGCAGTTGACTCGCTTCGCTGTCGCTCAAGATCTTGCCTTGTTGACGAAACAGAGCGAGCAGATGCACGAGATATGCATCGATTCCGGCAGGTAGGCAGGGAAAGGTCACTTCACCACGAGAACTCGTTCGGGCAAGCAGAGTTTGACAGAGAATTTTTTGATGCCCTGTTGTCGTCGAAGAAGGAGAAATGGGTGAAAAGGTCATCGCTTTGTAGGAATATCAGACATGCCTAGGATGCCCGGTCTTTATAGGGACAGGCACAGGATAAAAGCAACGATTCTCTGATTTTTAGGCATCATCCCATTGGCGAACTCACACTTCACAGCAAAAAGGAGGATTGACACAAAACTCAGAACTGGGCAAACGACAACCTTTGATAAGAAAGTAATTTGCCCCAGAAATAGAAGTTTGAGCTACAGAGTCCTTAATTCGAGTCGCTGTAGTTCTGAAGGTCGCGATTTAATCGATCGTTGGTATGCTTTGCTAATTGAAGACAATAAGTCCCCAATAGCATTCCAAGACTCGCAAATGCTGACTCAAAAGCGCTTTGCGTCCGTACAAAAGCAGCTAGGTAAACCGCGTTCACTAGAAAAAGACCGAGCGGAATACTGATTGCTAGATTGAAGCTTTGGCGAGCTTGGCGGAGTTGTTCGTCCATAATTCTGGAATCAAGATACTCCGTAGATAAAGCCGTATTTTGGTTCAATGATGGCAGATTTTCGGTATTCTTGCTAATTACGCAAAACTTAAATCGACTGAAAATGGTCATAGGTTGACTCCTAAAGATTCAACTGACTTGCAAAAAATGAACGCTGAAACTGCCTTACATGAAGCAGTTTCAGCTTTTTCATGCCATCAAGTTCGCACAGTTATACTAGCCAAACTATCGTCGATATACGGTACTCATTTAGTTCTTCAGTTAATCAATTCAGCAGAAACACGCAACTTCAAACTTCGCTTTCTGGGAGCATTACAGCCTCCTCTAAGCGGGTTTCAGATTCCTATAAAGCTTTCAACTTCTCAACATCTCCACATAGTTCAGGACTTTTACTGAATCTATGAGTTCTCTAAGAACCGATTGAGTTGTGCTTGCAACCTCTCGCTGCTTTGTATTAGTATCGACACTCTTTTATGTGCTACACAGAACCAATAGGATAACCATGAAAGATCAACGCACTGGTCAAACACAAACAAGCTCCAACGATTTCTACCTGCTGCTAATCAAAAAGTTGAAGTCTAAGGGAATTACATTGGATAACGTTTTGCAGTTTGAGCAGAAGTCAGTCTTTACGAAAGGTGTAATTGCTCAGAGATTTGAAGCCTATGTGCAAAACGAAGATCATCTCTATCGGGTAGACAAGCAAGGCAAGAGAGTTGCGCTCTCAAGACGCTATATTTTCCAAAAATTTGCCAATCATTACGTCGATGGACTCGTTCAAGCACTAGGATTGGAAATTAGACCCCTAAAACAAATGAGAACACTCTCTAAAGTCGATCGATTAATCCAGTTCGTTCGGCAATCGCCCCAAGACCTTGAAGAACCAATTCTACTTTGACCTGATATTTGTCTGGAAGCACCTCGCTTGCAGGCACGATCAGATTTTGGGTAGTGTTCTAGATGTGTGGATATATGGCAGAATGAAAACGATGTGTTAGAGGACTGAGTCTAGAGATGGTCCTAGAACCTGTTCAATGTCCCGATTGCCAGAGTGTGGATGTCGTTAAGCATGGTCGCAGTGCTGCTGGAAAACAACGGTATTGTTGCCGTAACTTAGAGTGTTCCAGACGATCATTTATCTTGAACTTTAGCTATCGAGGACGACTGCCTGAAGTCAAAGCGCAAATCAGTGACATGGCAATCAACGGCAGTGGTATTCGTGATACCGCCAGAGTGTTGAAGATTAGCCCAACGACTGTGATTGAAACGCTGAAAAAAAGTCAAGCCAACTTGAACAAGTAAACACAAGTCTGCTCGAACAGCACCAACCGGATAACACGGCAGTCATGGTCGTCAGAGTCGAGGCGGCGGAGCTGGACGAGATGTGGAGTTTTGTCGAGTCAAAGCAGCATCAACGATGGTTGTGGCACGCGATTGACCATCAAACTGGAAAAGTCCTTGCCTATGTGCTAGCCACCCATGAAGACTCAGCTCTTAAGCAACTTCAGCAACTGTTAGCTCCTTTTTCGATTCAGCGGTTTTACACCGATAGTTGGGGAGCTTACTTGCGATTGCTAGATGAGCAGCACCATACGGTTGGCAAAGCCAACACACAGCGCATTGAGCGGAAGCATCTAACTTTGAGAACTCGGATCAAGCGACTTGCCAGAAAGACGATCTGTTTTTCCAAGACTGAGAAGATGCATGATACTGTGATTGGATTATTCATCAACCGTCATGAGTTCGGGCGAGCAGTATAACGTTATGCCCACACATCTAGAACACTACCCTTGCTCAGTTGCTATCCAGTAAAATTCATTTCTTCAATCAGCAACTATGCAGACCATTGTACTTCCAGGTCTCACCACTTGCGTGGGCCTCTCTTTGAAGACAGGCGAAAGGATAATGGACGAGACTCTGAACCGACAATCGTTTGCCTCTGGAGTTGCGTTGGCACGACTCCAGTACTCTCGTAACGAGAACTACACGGATTGATCAAGCGCCCCAAGTCTTGATTGACAAGCTGTTGTTGGAACGACCGTCTTGAGCAGGAATTGCCAGAGTAACCGGAGTTTCTGACCTGTGGCTGCAACGCTACGTTAATGCAAAATATGCTGCTGTGCCTCGACAAGTAAACGTGCGAGCGAAAAAAGGGGCTTTTAACCATTCAGTATGACGAGTTA
The DNA here is from genome assembly GCF_026735145.1 of Leptolyngbya sp. GGD. Lineage (NCBI taxonomy): Bacteria > Bacillati > Cyanobacteriota > Cyanophyceae > Leptolyngbyales > Leptolyngbyaceae > Leptolyngbya > Leptolyngbya sp. GGD. The sequence continues at coordinate 3,275 of NZ_JAPQKE010000018.1, read as the reverse complement.
TGGTCATTTGTAGACAAGGGAAACAAGCAGTGGGTTTGGTTAGCCCTAGATGCTAAAACACGGGAGATTGCCGATGTTCACATTGGAGACTGCTCAGAGGCGGGAGCCAAAGTGTTGTGATCATCCTTGCCTCCAATCTATCGGCAATGTGCGGTGTGCTATACCGACTTCTGGGCGGCTCACGCGTCATAGGTTGAGCAATTACCATCCAAATTATATTTATTCTTTTACAGTAATATTCTGCACAAACACGCTTAACCCGAATGGCACAGGATTGGACAAATTAGTATTGATGTACTTATAATCGTAAGGTGTCTGTAATCATTCTCAGATTAAGAGACGATATCTGCGCCAGGACTAGGATTGCTCAAATTTTAAGATTTTGAGCACATTTTGAAAAAATGTGAGATCATAACAACTGATTTGTAAAGTGTTGTTTCCTGTCCCGATGCCATTCTTCTGAGGCTAATACATTGAGGAATAAGCGGTATTCTGAGTGAGCTAGGCAGCCTTACTCTGAGAAAAGCTGCCTCAATACATTACGACAGACCGATTCTCAAGTTGGCGTGATTAGCGGAAGAAAGACCATGAGTACAGGGTTCTCAGCAGGATCACAAGCACTTGGTTACTTATACCAAGCTCGATATGCGCTGTTTCTTGCTCTGTCTAATCCTGAAGAGTACAATTTGTCGATTGAAGGTCTTGACGACATCACCTTTGAGGAAGATGGGGCACCTCGCGAACTACTCCAGTTGAAGCATCATCAAAGCCCTGGAAATTTAACAGATAGTAGTAGTGATCTTTGGAAAACACTTCGTATCTGGAGTACATACCTTAAAGAGGGGCAAGTTATGCTCCCAGGAGCTTCATTAACAATTATTACAACCAACGAAGCTCCTACAGGCTCTATAGCCGCTATGCTTCGTCCTGGTGATGGACGTAACCCTAAGTCTGCGCTGGATGCGTTACTTAAAGTTTCAGAAGAGTCTGACAACAAGAAACTGCAATCGTCTTTTGCTGCCTTTAAAGAGCTAACGACAAAAGAGCGTGAAATCCTGGTTGATTCCATTCAAATACTGGATTGCTCACCCAATATCGTTGACACTGAGCCTAAAATTAAATCGCTGCTCAAAGGTGTCAGAAGAGAGCATAGAAGCAGTGTCTATGAACGTCTTGAAGGGTGGTGGTTCAAGAAAGTTGTACTCCATCTTTCTGAGAATTCAGAAGAGTTGATATCAGGATTTGAAATTCACGATAAGCTTTGCGAGATTAATGATCAATTCAAGCCAGAAGCCTTGCCAATTGATTACCTTGATTATCAACCCACAGAACTACCTGATCCAAACTCTGACAATCGCCAGTTTGTAGCGCAACTCAGAGCCATCGCGATTCAGAACAAGCGCATTGAGAAAGCAATCTTGGACTACTATCGAGCCTTTGAGCAACGTTCTAGGTGGGTACGAGAAGATTTAATTGTTAGTAATGATTTAGAGGTATACGAGAAGAAGTTAGTTGATGAATGGGAGCGCTATTATCTTATGCTCGAGGACGAAATGGAAGAAACTGGTGATGAAGAAGCACGTCACCGAAGTATGGGGCGCAAACTTTATAATTGGATGGAACAAGAAGCTGATTATCGTATCAGGCAGCTAGTAAGCGAGGAGTTTATTATGAGAGGCAGCTATCACATGTTGGCGGACAAGACTCCGCCAAGCATACATTGGCATCCTAAATTTGTGGAACGCCTCTCTCAAATATTGCCAATCTCGTAGGAGGGAAACTCTGTGCAAACGTGGGAGTGTCGCCCAACTGAATTTGCTCATCTATTCAATCCTGCTTTCTGTTCAGTTATTCTCCAAGGTGCGGTTCGAGACTTTGAGACGGTTCAGCAAGAGGGAATGCCCTATGCACTGCTTTTCCTAGTATTGCCAATCGTACTTCACAAATCGACTCGACAGGTTCTACCTAAAAAAGCAACTACAAAACTACACGCTTGGTTGCAGGAACAGCCTCAAGTTTTAATAGGTTTTGCCGATCGAACTCGTAGCATGGTTCCATATACGAAAGAAGCATTAGCCTTCGGACTTCATACAGACATCATTCGCTTCAATGACAATGGCAACCTAACTTGGGTACGGAAAAAGATTAAAACATTACCTTGGGAGAACGGTACTGAACGCGCAGAGTGCTATGGTAAGGCAAAATTGACTGGACGTTGGCTAGGACGGTCAGGTGAGACAGCAACGATTTATACTATGTGGGGAATTCGTCCATAGAGTTAGTCGTAATGCAGATTAGATCAATTGTTCTATATAATGCTTCCGGACGGCAAAGAGTCCTAAACTTCCGGTTAGGGGGTGTGAACATCATTACTGGAGACTCGAAAACAGGAAAGAGTGCAGTTATTGACATTATTGAGTACTGCCTCGGACGATCTGACTTTAGAATTCCTGAAGGAGTGATTCGTGAAAATGTTGAGTGGTTTGCGCTTCTGTTACAAGTAGGCGAAAATCAGATCTTCATTGCTAAGCCAAAACCAAGCGGCTCATTCACCTCGCAGAGTCAAGCATTCTATTCAACAGGAAGAGATATTGATATTCCTGAACTTTCAGAACTCTTTCTCAACTCAACAGACGAAGCGATCGAAGCTTCGCTTTCACAGATTCTAGGAATTTCGCCAAATCGAAGCGTGGTTGAGGAAGGACAATCTCGTAATCGACTTGAAGCAACCATCGCTCATACTAGATTCTTCCTCTTTCAAAAGCAGAGTACGATCGCGAATCAAGAGGTGCTGTTCCATCGGCAACAGGAAGCATTTATCCCACAAACTATTAAAGATACGCTGCCCTATTTTTTGGGGGCAGTTCAGGACGATCGCTTACAAATTGAGCAGAATTTACGCAATGCTCGACGGCAACTAAAATTGGCTCAACGGCGATTGGAAGAAGCAGAATTCATTGTTAACGATCAAGCAGCACGCGGGAGAAGTTTGATTGCTGAAGCTCAACAAGTGGGATTACTGCCATCAGATATCACAATTGACAGCAATGATGACATTCTTGAATTTCTCTCTTCCACATTAGAATGGACACCACAAGACATTATTGTTGATGGCAATGATCCAACATTGCAACTGCGAGCGGACATAGAAGAATTACGACAAAGTTATAAACGTGTCCACGATAAGATCGTTGCGGCTGAATTGTTTCTTAAGAAAGAGCGAGAGTTTTCTGGTGAAGCGAATCATCAAATTCTGAGACTAGAATCAATAAATT
>NZ_JAPQKE010000017.1:0-24009 GCF_026735145.1 Leptolyngbya sp. GGD | reverse complement strand
CCGGCTTCTTTGTTTCAATACAGTCCCTTCCCGAGAAAGGATTTCAGCTCGCGATCGCAACGACGCGAAGAAGCGTTGCGTCAAAGGGTTTCAATACAGTCCCTTCCCGAGAAAGGATTTCAGCGCCCGTTGTGCCCTGCGCGATCGAAGGGAGTACGATGGCGGTTTCAATACAGTCCCTTCCCGAGAAAGGATTTCAGCTAGGTACTTGGGACGGGACATGGGGCTACGACTGGTTTCAATACAGTCCTTTCCCGAGAAAGGATTTCAGCGATACCCTATTTTTTATATATAAATACGATCGCTCCTTTCAATACAGTCTCTTCCCGAGAAAGGATTTCAGCAAAAGAGGTCGAAGATCTCAACTAACAGCAGCTTCAGTTTCAATACAGTCCCTTCCCGAGAAAGGATTTCAGCAAAAGAGGTCGAAGATCTCAACTAACAGCAGCTTCAGTTTCAATACAGTCCCTTCCCGAGAAAGGATTTCAGCACTTTTGAATCCATTGCGAAAAATCGAGAGCGTTTAGTTTCAATACAGTCCCTTCCCGAGAAAGGATTTCAGCGCATTCACTGGCAAACTCCCAGCTCCTAGACAGGTCTGGACAGTTTCAATACAGTCCCTTCCCGAGAAAGGATTTCAGCACGCGATTTGCTGTCAGTGCGATCGTCGTTAGATGCAGTTTCAATACAGTCCCTTCCCGAGAAAGGATTTCAGCGTAAATCCATCGGAGCCGATGAATCTTTGGTGGTTTCAATACAGTCCCTTCCCGAGAAAGGATTTCAGCATGTAATCGTTGCGGGAACTCAATGATTGTGTCTAATCGGTTTCAATACAGTCCCTTCCCGAGAAAGGATTTCAGCCTTAGGAAAGCCCTCACTGCCTTAGCCTTGAGGTGGTTTCAATACAGTCCCTTCCCGAGAAAGGATTTCAGCCTCATGAGCGGATTGCCTTCAATCATTGGATCGCGGCGTTCGTTTCAATACAGTCCCTTCCCGAGAAAGGATTTCAGCGTTTTAAGGAAAGAGCAGTTATTCCAGTTAATATTGTTTCAATACAGTCCCTTCCCGAGAAAGGATTTCAGCAGGTTAGCCGCGCCGCTTGTAGACTGCCCATAAATGTTTCAATACAGTCCCTTCCCGAGAAAGGATTTCAGCATTGCAAGCACCGCCGAAAGATGTGAGCAATTTCACATTGTTTCAATACAGTCCCTTCCCGAGAAAGGATTTCAGCCGTTATCTCTGCGTCCTCTAGCGGATCAGTAAACGTGTTTCAATACAGTCCCTTCCCGAGAAAGGATTTCAGCGACTTGATCGGACTTTCAACGCATCAGCTTTTCTGTGTTTCAATACAGTCCCTTCCCGAGAAAGGATTTCAGCCGCAGCCTTCTCAAGTTCTTAGTTTATAAAGTTTTCAAGGTTCAATTGCGCGGATCTGTCCAATTTAGCGGATATTACTGTTCTATAGGGCTTTACATGAAACCAAGAAACACTCGTCTTACTTGTTATGTGAGCGTTTCAGCCTGTGCGCGGATAGCGAAGTGACTAACTGGCTGAAATAACTATTCTGTAGTCGTCCTGGCTGATCCTTTCCCGTACATCCATCCACTCGCGCACGGGAGCCATTGTGCCTAGCCCATAGTGGGATGCATACCCTAGAATAATTGGCCCATGAACGGCTGTCGCAAACTTCAATCTTGTCCGATAGCCAATACGACCTACTTTTTTGCCTTGACGGCATTCAGATTCCCACTCCCAAAATTGCGGAAACGGCTCACACAGTGCTGCAACAACGAACACATTATCTAAGTAGAGGGCTAACCCATCTTCGTGATCATGATAAGAAGGATTGCCTTCTAAGTTAAGCCAGGAAAGATATTGCAGATATTGGAGAGCTTGATGCTCCGGTCCATCTTTCTGATACTGTGCTGAAAGCATGCGGGGTTTTCCGCGGCGGACGGCAGGAAAGCGAGACAGGAAAAATGGCGTAGACGATATCCATTCATCAGCTTGTTCTTGTCTGCTTCCAAAATCTGCTAGAGCTAGCAAAATATCATAGCCTCGGGCAACACCAGGTAGGTATGAGCATCTTGCAATTGCCGCTAACGCCTCTGGGTTATATCCTTCAACGCTGTAGAGACGAATTTGTTCAACATACCGACCAGTTCGATCAGGAATGCATTGAAAAATTGTATGGTCATGATCCTTACTATGCTCCCCCATTTCCTGCCCTGTAAAAACTTTGGCAGGGCAGTGGCTCACTAAAGCTTGATGCAGTCGATGTGTCAACTTGAGTGACAAATGGAAGGGCAATCGGGGAGAACCTGAGACTGTTAGGGTAACCGTTTGAGGTGTGTTGCCCTCAAATATCTGCTGCTTTCGCATTTGAGGTAGGCTAATCTGGTATGCGGTTTGTCGAACACCGGGGAAAACAGCTGAACGATTGACCCCATAGTTCTCGTGGGCAGACAAGTTTAAGGCTTTCCATAATGCATCTGCATCCATTTCGGGATCTGCGATCGCGACAATTCGTGTTCCTTGAGCGTCGGGTTCAGTGTTGGCAGCGGGAGCCGATTCCACGAGAGCAAGGGTTGAACTGGCTTCCTTCCGCCCCATATACGTTAGTCCAGATAGACAAAGGCTCAGAACCAATTCCTCTATTTCTGAAAGAACAACGGGCCAATGGATATAGAGTTCGTTCTGCTCACTCGACATAAGCAGTCCTGCCGAGTATAGATTTTTTCCTGGTCCCACTTTTGCAGTTTTCAAGTTCACCTGGGGTCGAGGACTGCGATGTTGGATGTAAGTTGTGGGAGGCAAGGTGTAGCTGGGCAAGACTGAGGCTAGCTTGTGCAGGAGCTCCTTTAACGCAGAATGCTGCTTTTCGGGTAAACGGGCATTATATGCTCCCGCCACAATTGCACGAAGAATGCGCCACGGTGCAGGAGGCCAATCAATCACCCCTTCTGCATGGAGATGTCCCCAGGCACAAGCCTGATACTGGTTCATATGGAATTGAACGCGGATGTGAATCATATTTCTATTTCTGATATTGTCTAAAGTTCAAGATGCTTAATGGTGCTACGGTTCAACCGCCCCGTCTTCTTCCTCTTCAGCAAATTGCACCTGATCATCAGGTACCACAACCCGTACCTTTTCAAAGAGATCGGAACATTCCTGAATCGCTGCCCTGGCTTGTTTCTCTAAATTCTCAAGTTTTGGGAGTTCCTTGAGAGCAGTTTCCTGTTTGGGAACGAGATAACACTCTGTCCGGAGCGTTACAGGTTCAGATAGTAAACGGCGGACTAGGTACTGGCTCAAGACCTGAATTAGGTTCTTTGCTCTTGCATCTAGGTTGGATTTATCGACTAATCGTGTGTCAATTACAAATCGTCCTACATAGCGTTCTGCTTTGAAGCTTTCTCGAACATAGGGAATATTGCCCAACCCTGCTTCACTCGGAGTTTTCACGGCTTTGTCTTTGCCAGTTTTCTTCTCGATCGCAAACATATGCTTCAGGTTTACGCCTTTACCCCTTGCAGAAACTGGATCATGGACTGCACCACCTGTGGGCATGGAAATTGCATTTTCAGCTACAAATTCGCCAGACAGCACCCGGGGAATGCGGTATACCCCTGCAATGTGGGTGTAGAAGCTGCCTAAAACAATACTCATAGGGCAGAGAGCAAAAGCGGACTGATAAACTCCCCCAGTCCGAATCCGTTGCCTTAACTCTTCTCGGAAGCGCTGTCCATCCAGCTCTGCATGTTTATTTTTCAACAAATAACCTGTACCGAGCCGATGAGGAAGATCCAAGGTGCTCGCTATGTATTGCCCAGACCGAGTGTAAATATCAACGAAGGGCAATCCTTCCAGTTCAGGGATTAATTGGTGCTTTACACTGTCCCAAATGCTGTCTTCAATCAGATTGGCGGTTGCTTGGGGGGTGTGCAGAAGAACGTCCAATCGTTGTTCCCAGGGCAAGTATGCCTGAGAAACGCCGACATCCAAAAAGGTAGGGGGTTTAACGGTAGGCAAGGCAGATTCAAATTCAACTGTGATTACGTTCAACATAAGTTTCTCCTAATCGATAGAAAGATTGACAGGAAACACAAGAGCTAAGGCGCAACGCTTACCTACAGCAATATTGCTAGGTAACACCTTCGGCTTCTGAATTGCAGCCAATTGCCGACTCAGCGGCAGGGTTGATCCAGCCAGCAACCCGTTTACAGTCTGGATCGTCAGATTCGTATCTTTTCCCCACTGGAGACTGGCTGCGTACTGGTATGGCTTTGGCAATGGCTGTTTTGCGCTGTAGGAAGCCAATTGCCTAGGAGTCCGGCAGAGCGCAAATCCTAGAGCTAGATCAAGAATGAGTGAGTCGTTGGTGGTGCCTGCGATGAAGGCGGCGATCGCATCTGAGCTAGCTCGATAGGTCCACCCGAATGCAGGATGGTATTTCCTATCTTTCTCCCAAAGCTCATTCCATAGTTTCAGGAGAGATAGGCATAAAGCTTCTAGAGATGAGGTCTTCAGCTTATGGTTATGCCCATCGGACCAAAACCAGGTACCTTTGCTCGGAACATATCGTGCTGACGACAATAGTCTTCTAAAGGGATAGGAATGCCCTGAATCTAAGTGTGTGGGTGCAGTACTCGCTAGAGCCGCCGCCAATTCCACTTCGGCGATCTGGTATTCTGCATAAACCGCTTCAACCCACTTCTCTCCTAACTGAGGGCAGGGAGGAACGTTAGCTTTAATTCGGCTATGTAACACTTCCAGTTGACCAAGCAACCGAATAGTCGTGGTTGCCTCTGAATTGCCCTGCTGAAGTCGATACAGCGTTTTTTGAATAGCGGTCAGCAAGTTGTACTGAGCCTGAGATTGCTTGTCTGAAGGACGAGCTTGTAGCCGCCACGCCCTCAACTCTGCTCCAAAGTCTTTCTCCCCAGGGGTTGCTAAACCAACGTGAACGAGGTACTTCCCTTGTCCCTTTCGGGTCCAAAGACCAAACCGGGAAAACCGAGATAGTCCCTGATATTCGCTTCTTTTAGTAATGAGATCTAGCATGTCGGTTGTATCGACCACCTGACATTTCAAGCGAAAGGCTAAATCTGTTGTTACCAGGTTTTGAAGATCTGCCCAATCCATCGGTTCATCCCACAAAGGCAGCCATATTTCATAGGCGCGTCCTGTACGATCGCTGGTGTCAGCACTTCCAGAGTTGACTTCTAGTAGGAGTGGATAAGCCGCTAAGGTGTATTCCTGTTCCCCTTCGTTTTGAACCTCATTACGGGGAATGGCCTTGCCTGTAAAGGTGGCAGCACCTTCCAGGTACAGAATGAGGTCAATGGGGTTTGCAAGTTGGGAGGATCTACCGCCATTGTCTAGATAGTCAGCTTGAGACAATCCTGATGGTGCTAAATCATCAAAATAGTCAGCAGCAGGATAGGTATGACCTAGTAAGCCCTGAAGCAGCAGGGTCCCTGGGCTGACTTCACCTGCGACTGAAGCTCGGATGAAGGCTTCAGTTTCATTTCCCGGTTCTCCTGTGCTCAAGTCCCAAAGTTGACTGCAAGCTTGAAAATAAGCCGTACAAAAATCTGTCGTTCCAACGTTACCACCAGTTCCTAATAAGTCATTACAAAGAAACCGTGCTCCTTTTTGGTTGTTGACCATTAACCCAACTGCATTGATCCATTCCAACCAGTAAGGGTTGCTGACTCGCCTGGGAAGGTCCGCCATTAAAGTTAGCTTCTTCTGTGCTGCTGATTGACCTTCCGTATTTAAGGATCCCAGTGCATTTTGTAACTCCTGGTAGCCCTCACGCATAAGTGCATAGCGCTCGGATTGAGAGGCCAGTACCTTGTCTAGTCCATCGGCTTTGGCCAACAAACTGTAGCTGTTCCATGGGCTAATAAAGGGCTTTGGTTGGTAATTGTGCAGAATATCTGTGACTAGGGCTTCAATCGAATTGATTTCTAAATAAAAGCAGTCATTCTTCCAAAACCCTGTAGAACCTGATAACCGCAATAGCCCAATGGCTTTAAGCCAACCGATTGCAGTTGTCGGTATAAGGTGTGGAAAAGCCACTGCATTAGCTGTAGCTGTGGTCATTCTTTGCCTCCATTTCACGTTTTTTGGATGCTTTGATGTCGGCGTTTCGGATCAGCGCTTCGAGGTAAATCAGCTTGAAAGGACCATGTTCTTGCAATAACCCTCTGACTTGTTGATCCCACTTTCCAGCTTTACCAGGGAAAGCTAGTTTGACTTCAGGTAAAGTTTCGATCCCTGCTATCTCCAAACTAGGTAATTGAGAGCCCAATACAACGCCCCTTAAAACTTTTGGGTCAAATTGTTCTTTGGGATTTGTCGGGAGCAAGCTATCTCGAACTTTGCCATGGTGGGCGGCAATCAAATACTGAGAAAGGAAAGAGGCTCCTTGATCAGCAGCGGCAAAGGCACTCGCTACTTCATGTCGGTAGCCCTTAAGTTCTGCGGGAGAGCCGTACTTTTTGGACTTCGCCAATAACTCTTGTCCCGCCTTCGCATAGGCTTGCCAAATCTTGTGAGCTTTACCCCAGTCATGCCAGCGTGCACAGCGGCAGAGTTCTTCAGCTAATGCCTCTGGCAAACCAAGTTCAAGTTTTTGGAGATAGGGGAGTGTTGCTCTTAAAGCCTCCTCGGTATCTTGTAAATGGACTCCTAGTGGCAAGGGAAAAGAGAAGGGTGGGTCGTTATATTCAGGTTCTGTTTCCAGGCTGTAGGGGGCAGGCTTGTCGCGAGGATCTGCTGTCCAACCCCGCTCATGAGAGTAGCCTCCAGCCTCGTTCGGTAGCCAAACAATATCACCCGTTTTGGGTTCAGTTTTTTCCCAGTCGTCCTCACCCCATACATGCGGAAGCGTTCCAGTCGCTTTACAAAAATCGATTAATTCTTTCGTGGGAACTGGGCAAAGATACCGCTGATGTGGAGCCCGCTTTGGTTGTCCCGGCGACCACACGACAGAGACTGTGAAGGAAGATGGATCTCGAACATATTCGACTGCGGTAACTGGGTTGTCTCGGTTTTTGGGGTGAGTGCAGAAGAACCTTTCAATCTCCCGTTTGGTGAGTAAATAGCCAGGTAAATCCAGGCCAGGCAACGGAATGCGAGAGAGCGTATCCAGGCTGGCATCGCTTAACTGCAACAGCCGACTACGGGTATCTTCACACTCTTCTTTGGAGTAAGGGATTGATTTCCAGTCTGCCTGATAGTCCAGCCAGTAAATTTGCACGTTGTTATCGGTTCGCTTTCGCCCACATCGCCCACACCGCTGCACAAAAGACGACCAAGGGCACAGTTCAGTGATGAGAAGATCTGCATCTAGGTCTACTCCTGCCTCAACGACCTGGGTGGCAATAATAATGCCCTGGTAGTTCTTCAGTCTTTCCTGCATCCGTTCACGGTCAAAGCCCAAAAATCGGCTGTGAATGACTAATGGATTGAAGTCAGCCATCAGCTTTCCAATCTCTCTCGCCCTTGCAACTGTATTCACAACCACCAGCGTTAAGCGGTCTGAGTTGTGCTTTGCTCTCACTAAATCGGCAACTTCTTTAAGATCCTGAACAGGAGCATGAAATACAGGCTTTGATCGCTTTACTCGAGACGCTAGAACTGGATGGGCTAGATCATCGTGACTGAGTTCAAATCGTTCTACTGGTAACTTCTTCAGTGGGCGATCGTCGAATGTTGCAGACATCAAACATAGTTGCATTTCCCCGAAGGTCTCTAAGTTTCTCCAAAGCTGATAGAGCTGAACCAGAGTCTTATACGCCACCCCAGTTAGTTGAATCTCATCTAAAACCCACCGGCAGTCATTCGTTAAGGCAGCGCAGTGCAAGGGTCTTTGTCCCCAAGACACGCCAAACCCACGATTAAGGGCGCGGGATAGGAGTTGGTCTTGAGTTCCAATTAGAATTGAAGACTCTGTTAAGTCTTGTTCAAACCCCTGCTCAATGAAGCCTCCTTTTAAGCAGTAGACCTTGATGGGTAACTCGGACGCTTCCACAATTCTTCTTGTGTTGCTATAAACCTGATCCACTAAAGAGCGGGTGGGTAGGGCATAAACTAACCGGGTCGTGGAAAAGTTTCTTGTTTTATAAGAGTAAAGCCAAGGAACAATAACGCCGAACTCCTTTCCCGCTCCCGTAGGAGCAGAAACCGCAGCTACAGTCTTGCCGTCCCAGTCAGCCAAACGCGCTTGCCAGGGATACGGGGAGAACCCTGTGCACTGTCGGAAGAAGTCTTGATAGGTCATATACCTGTCCTAGTGCTTCATGAAGATTAAGCCTTTACATCATGACTTTAATCTTTCGCCCTAGCATAGAGCATTTGAACTATTTTGTCCAAGGGATAGAGGTTAAGATTTAGTCCCACGCAAGTGGGATCGGTTGTACGTTGCTTACTCTGTTAAGCCTTTCAATCATCTTTCAACTTAGTCCCGCAACTTGACCCAGGCAGGAGCGACATCTCTTTTCTTGCAAGCAATACCGTTAAGATGCATCGCTGAAGAATTTATAAGAGATTCCTTGTATAGGGACATTTTAGGTTGAATTTGAGGTTTGTTAGACAACGATACTGGCGGGTGATTCCTGTCTTTTACTCGCTGTCATCCGTATCGTTTCTTAAAAGCTGCAAAGAATCAAGCTCTGATGAAGCCAAATTCCGCGTTTCACAGTACAATTTTATCCGACTGGATCTCGCGTTCGGTCATTTGCCCGAAAAAGCGAAAACCCTCGACGGATGGAAGCCGCGAAGGTTTTTCAAAAATTGAACAGCCCGAAGGACTGTACCTGATTAAATGTCGTGATTTGATCATAGCAGTCTTTGCGGGAAATAGCGCTATGGTTTCAAAAAAAAATGACTGCTCCCCTCGCCGTCGAAATACGGCAACTTGAATTATTGCCGTCCCACCCCCTCGGACAACGGCTCTGCGAAATTTTCAGCTATCGGTGGCACACTATCTCCGGCACGAATGCCCCTGATCCCCAGTGGCAGACCCACACTAAATATCCCCTCCGTCCCCGCGTCCTGTGGCAGCGATGGAACGATCCCAACGTCCTGATCGGCGTGCGGTTTGGTTCTACCACCACCTACGCTCTCATCGATATTGACCGCACTAGCCCCTATCACCCCGCCACCAATCCTGTCGGCTTACCCCTGATCCTGGCAGCGCTGGAAACGATCGGCATTGTCCGCCACCTCCTTCTCACCTCCAGCAGTTCCGGCGGCTTGCACCTGTATCTGCCCCTCCCCCATGCTGTCCCTAGCTTCGGACTTGCCCAAGCCCTGAAGCAGTGCCTCGCTGCCCAAGAAATTGAGATTGCAGCTGGACAAGTCGAACTCTTCCCCAATACCAAGTCTTATGCCATTCCCGGCACCTACACCGAATACAACGCTCATCGCCTGCCGCTGCAACCTGACAGCGGCTCCTACCTGCTCGATGCTGACGGCAATAGCATTGGCAATGATTTAGGACAGTTCTTCCGCCACTGGGACACTGCCGCAGCCGGACAAGACCTAGAAACGCTCCACGAAGCGATCGCAGTTGCGCGACGCAACAGCAGCAAACGCAAACGGCATCGCATCGCCGTCGTAGACGAGTGGCGCAACGACCTGCAAACGGAAATCAACGACGGCTGGACCGGATACGGACAAACCAACCACCTGCTTAAAACGATCGCCTGTTACGGAGTGGTATTCGAGCGTCTAACTGGAGAAGCCCTTGCCGAATTCGTCCAAAGCACTGCGATCAACGCCCCAGGCTATGAAACCCACTGTCGCCACCAGCACGAGATTGCTCAGCGATCGAAATTGTGGGCACGGTCAGCGGAGAAATACTGGTGGGCATTAGGAAGCGAGCCGCAGCGGAGCAGCAGTCCCTTTAGCGGAGACAGCAGCGAAGACAAGCGGATCAACCAGAATCAAGCCCGAGCTGAAGAAGCAAAAGGACGCATCCAAGCAACGTTTATGCGCCTTCAACGAGATGGACAACTCCCGAGCGACATCACCAGTCGAATTCGAGTGCTCATCCGGGAAGCGCACACGAGTGTGCAGACGCTGTACCGCTACCGAGAAATTTGGCATCCAGAGCACCAGCCCCCTGACTCCTCAATAGAGCCTGTAACAGCAGCAGTAGCAAGCGATCCCGCGGCTGTGACCCCTGATCCTGCAAAACCGCCAGAAAGTAGACAGAGTAAGGAATTACACACCTTGAAAGGGAAAATGAAGTGTAGGGCGGTATCTGGTCGTGCTCGGGCTACTGAGCCTCTTGTGTCTGAGTTTTTAACTGAGTTGATTCCTGAGTGTGAGCATCTGGGTCGGAGAGAAAATCAATTTAGCGAGGATTTCCTAGAGAATCTCTGTGAGAACGCTTCATTGACCAATGATTTCGGGAAATAGCTTCAACTTAATTAAATTGATTTCCGGAATATGCTCTTTCTATCAAAAAAAACGCTTGCATTGATGGTTTGAAACGCAGAAATGATTTTGCATCAAGGTATCGGTCCCCTTATGTTAGTTAAACACTTCTAAGCTGTCTAGGTGTTGGTCCTTCTGGGGTTTGTACATCAGCTAACTTCTCGCATAACAAATCAAAGGCTTGAACTCCTTCTTCAACGGCAGCTCGCTCATCGTCTGTCAGTTCAATCTCAATCAACATCTTCTGCAAATTTGCTTTATTCTGTTGCAGTTTTTGCAGCACCACACTGTTGGGACGGTAAAACCGACATTGAGGGCAAGCCATCTTATGGGGGCAGTGATCAAAAAAATCGTACACACAATATCCCTGCTCACTCAGCTTGTGGTACTGCCAAGGCTCTCCTTGAGCCGCCGTTCCTGTGGTAATTGCTTCGCGATCAATCAACACTTCAAACGTTCGCTGATTTCGTTTGAAGTAATCACTCTTCTGATACGCTTCAGCTTGCTTCAAAAGCGTTGTTTGAAGGTAATGCATCAGCGCATCCGTGCTTTTGTGCCCAGACCAACTTTGGAGTTGAGGAATTGTCATGAATTGCGAGAGTTGAGTTAATATCGTATGCCTTCCTCGATGACTCGTGATTTTGCCATGGATATCCTGTTCTGGCACCCCTGCTTGATTGCACAGAAATGGAATGAGCGATTTGTTCAGATAGGGATCACCTAAGCGCTGGCTCCGGTAGGCGAATAAATAATGCACTTGCTCGCTAGTTCGCCGATCAGTGAAAAGGGATTGTTCAGGGCGGATCGTTTCCCATGCTTGAATCGCTTTTCCGACAATGGCATCCACTGCCTTTGTATGTGGCCGACCATTTTTTCCAGGTGGTATATCCAATAAACAAATCCGTCCTTCTAGGTCAGGCGTTGGTGTCTCATCCCCATCTGGTTTGACTTGGTCTGGTTCTATCCAACGTATACAACCAACTCTCAAACTGCGAATATCGTCTTTACGCAGACCGCAGAACAACCAGACCACAGCTAAGGCTCTGATCATCTCAGCAGGATACCAATGAGGGCGTTCTCCACAGGTATTGGGACTGTCCAAATCATCTGAATTGAAGCTCAACCCCGCAGCGAGGAGTTTTGCCCAAACCGTATCGTCAATCTGTTTGGGTTTTGGTTGAATCAGAGCCTTAACAGGCTTTGGCGTTGCAAAAGCGGATTGAGCATTGAACTTTTCCTCAATCCACTCCCATTCCCGGCAGTCAAAGAAGAATGTTCGCATCGCGGCTAAACAACCACTCTTAGTCCTAGCAGAAAATGGTTGCCCTACAATTTGATGGCGTGAAGGTTTTGAATATTCACCCACTACCATTCGATTCACTGCTCCTACATATTCTGCTGCTAGAGATCGGGTCCATTGATTCGGATGAGTTACTTCTGGATGCTTTTGAGCCAACCATCGTCCTGCTAGAAGGAGGGAGTAGAAGTAGCCGCTCCGTGTTGTATCTGCTAACGTCGAGATATGGAACCAGCGCAAGCAGAGTTCTGCCCACTCTGGATCAACTCCTTCCATTGCACCATTACTCCCTGGTGTACGGTTTTCTTGATTCAATCGCTGAATGGGGCGATCAAGAATGCCCAAGCGCTCTAGGGCAACGGAAAGTGCCATAAAACTGTGCTGGTGTTTCTTGCTTGTGAGCTGTTTGCGAGCGATATCCAGCGACTCCTCAGTTAAATCCGTTAAATAAGGGCTACGATTGGATAGCATTGCTTCACAGATGACTGCACGGTACTGATGGCTTTGTTCACCCTCTACGTCATAGCCTTGCTCGCTGAGAACGGTTAAAACACGCTCAATTTCTGCATTAACCCGGTCTTTGCCGAAGACTTTAGCTGCCAAACCGGATTTTTCAAACGCTAGCCCCCAGAAGTCCATAAAATTCATGAGTACATAAGCGGTTGCTAACAAGTGCTGGCGTCCAGAAGCCTTGTTAAAGCGTTGTTGAAACTCCTTATGGCTCTTTCCAATTGTTTCGATCCAATCTGCAGAACTCCATGCCCAGAAACTCGTTTGACGTCGTTGCATTTCCAACAGCATTAGTTGAAGTACAATGCGACCATCGTAGGGATATGGAAAATCAAGAGTTGCTATCGTATCGTTAATCGGTTGTACCAAACGCTGTAGAACTTCTGCAGTTGACTCAGAAATGATGCCGTACCCTCGCCCATTGTGATATGTCCAATATCCGAGTTCTAACCGCTCTGCTGGGCGCAACTCAGGACATTGATCATAAATTTCAGGATTCAAAGGCCAGCTCCAGCCTTGCTGCTTGACATCTGAAGGAGATTTGAGCGCTTTCACTGTAAAACCTCCTTCATTGTCTTAATCCGCCAGCTATGAATCTGGTTCATTCCTCGTTGAACGGCTTGAGCAACTTCCCGCCCAGATAGATGAATATAGATTTGCGTCGTTGTGACATGGCGATGGCCTGCGAATTTAGCAATGGAGAGTAAGTCCACTCCATCTCGAGCTAAATCAGTGAGGCGTAGATGACGTAAGGTGTGTGTTGTGAATTGAGGAACACCAGCTTGTTCTGCAATCCGTTTAATCACTTTTGACCACGTCCAAATTGAAATCGGTTGAGCTTTATTACGACGAGATTCAGACAGGAACAGACGACCTGGTGTGCGGCTCAACTGGCGGCGTTGACTCAAATACTGAAGAAACAAATCACTCGTCTCTTCGGAATAAGGCACAATTCGGTCAAAGTAGCTTTTAGAAATTTCGGCTCGGATCGTTAGTAAAGAGTCAGCAGGATTAATGTCCCCAATTTCGATGCCACAGACTTCCGATCTCCGCAGTGCCCCATCATATGCGAAGGCAAACATCAAACGATTTCTGAATGGCTCCTCCTTAAGCGCTTGTAAAAGCGCTCCCCACTCTTCAGCATTAGGGATCCAGGGTAACTTCTTTGGACAAATCACTAAATCTCGACGCGTTCGATGTCCCTGCCGTTCATAGCGGTTTTGGTGACGATGCAGTCCGCGGCTGGCGGGATTGCGATTACAAATCTCCTCCTCAACCAAGTAGTCATAGTACAAGCGAACGATTGTAAGACGCTGCTTGATTGTTGCACTTGATAGCCCTGACTTATTTTCTTTCGGTCCTTTGGGATGGTTGCGTTGACTAAGGTCTTGAACGTAAGCCGCAATGTCTACTTTTCGAGCTGTTTCAGGGTTGATGACAGCAGATGTACAGAAGTGGAGGTAATCATTTAGCCCCCGTGCGTAGGCATCAATCGTATTCGGAGATGAGCCGAGATTGGCATGAATTTGAAGCCAGTCTCGAGAAGATCGAGACTGGGCCGTGAGTGGATATCGCTCCCAACGAATGTCAATCATAGGATCAATTCTCATCATAAAGATGAGAAGAATTAGTGAATTTTGAATAGCTATAATATACAGTATTTTTGAACTAATTCCACATAAACAACATTATGTGGAATATAGAAAAACTTACAAAAAGGGAAGTTTGTCGCTTTTTTATCAAAATTTCTTTCTTATTAACTAATAGCAACAGATGGATAAATTGAAAATTAGGCTAATGAATTGCGAATTTAGCTTTTCGCAATTCATTAGCCTAATTTTCAATTTATAAACAGCGACAAGATGATATGAAAGCATCTGTAATGAGCGTTATTTCTATTGATTGCAATTAGAAGAAAGTCTCGTGTAAAGTTATCATACACATGTACTATTAATTATGACTCAACACGATCCGGCTCCTACTGTCACTTACCTGCTTGACCGGGACGAACTGCTTCGAATTCGCAACCTAAAGCTTCTGACGAGTGGTCGCGATTATGTCTTTTTTGCCTTGCAGATTGATTATCCCGGAAAGCTAACTCCTGCCATTGATGTGGTTGCCTTCTGCGATCGCTGGGAGTTAGATGAGGGGGATCTGTACAAAGCGTTAGGCGAGTTGCGGAAGAAGGGCATTGTTGTGTCGATTTCAAGCCAACTGAACCTCCAACTTTCCTAGAGAGAGCTAAGGCACCCTGCGCGATCGAACTTCTGCGGGGTGCGACAGCTTACCGAACACCCGCAACTGAACTCGGTAGAACAGCGTTGCGACGCGAAAGTTGGATTGTCAGGATGCCGGTTCTTTGGGTGGCTCTGTATACTCGCAAAAAATATTCAAGTGCCTTTATTTGTCACTGTACACTTGAGCTAGAAAAGATACAGCCCTACTTGCGGAGAATTCAGATGGCTGATCCATTTAGCGCTCTTGGGATTGCGGCGTTGGCTTTCTTAAGCCACTTTGCTCAGTCTGACCCTGGAAAAAAGTTTATTGAATCGATCGTAGGAAAGCTCGGTGAGAAGACCCTCGAGACGGGATTGAAAAAATCGGATGAATTGAAGGCGATCGTGGTGAAAAAGTTGTGGGGGAATGCAGCGGCGGAACATGCGATTGCAGCCGCAGAACAGGGTAATCCAGAAGGATTACAGGATGTTGGTGCTTTTCTGCGGTTGGCAATGTCGCAGGATCAGGAGTTTGCAGCGCAGGTGCGACAGATTGCAGAACAAATTATCCACATCGATAAAATTGAAGGGCGCAACGTTCAGAATAACTACGGTGGCGAGAACTATCAAGTCAACGAGCCGCAAGGAACAACGGTTCAAGGTGGAACAAACAATACTTATACCTTCAATTTTGGTAAGGATTGAAAGGATTCGTCGGCTCCCGGCTCCGACAAAGTAACGCCGCTCTATGACATTCCTTATCGATCAAATCCGAATTTTGTGGGACGGACGATCGAACTTGCGCGCTTGGATGAGATTTTCCAAACGTCGGATCGGACTGTGATTTCGGCGGTGGCGGGAATGGGTGGATTGGGAAAAACTCAGCTTGCGGTGCAATATGCGCGGCGAAATCAGGCGAAATTTTCGGGGGGCGTGTGTTGGCTGAATGGACAGACGGGAGAGTTGGCAACTCAGGTGATTCTGAAAGCGGAATTTGACCTGCAACTGAAGGGATTGGATAAAGCCAAAGAGCAATTGATTGAGACCGATGCGATCGCGCTGTGGTGTTGGCGACATTGGCAACCAGAGGGACAGGTGTTGGTGGTAGTCGATGATGTGGCGAACTGGGCGAAAGTGCGATCAGTTCTTCCCACAGATGATCGCTTTCGCGTGTTGGTGACAACGAGGCGACAGGATCTCTTATCGCGGGATGTGACGATTCCGCTGGATGTGTTGGAACCGGATGAGGCGAGATCGCTGTTGGCAAAATTGGAGAATCATGGACGGGTGGAGCAAGATCAGGAGAGCGCCGATCAACTGTGTGCAGCTTTGGGATATTTGCCGTTGGGGATTGAGTTGGTCGGGTGCTATTTGAGGCGAGATCGCTATCGAACTCTTTCGCAAATCATCAAAAGTTTGCAGGCAAAAGGAATGCAAGATCCGGCGTTAGTGCGATCCGATGAGTATGAAATGCTGGCAGAGCGAGGGGTAAAGGCAGCATTTGATTTGACGTGGGAAACATTGGAGCCGGAGGCGCAGCAAGTGGCTCGGCTGTTGAGTTATTTCGCCCTGGATTGGATTGAGTGGAATTTGGCGGAAAGGGTGATGCGACGGGTGGAGGGAGACGAATATGAATTGGGAGGGTTGAAGGCGCAATTAGAGAATGCGTCGATCGTGCAGTTTGAGCCGGATCGTCTGGGGTGGTGTCGATTGCATCCGTTGGTTCGACAGTATTTGAAGGAAGAAGAAGCAAGCGTTATTCAACAGGCAGGAGAAGCCGTTTTGCACTCGGCGTTTGTGGAAGGGATGATCGCGATCTCAAGTCGAATGCCGGATAACCCACCAACGAAAAAGATTAATGAGTTTGAAGGGGTACGATCTCACGTCCAAGAAGTAGCAGAAGGCTATATAGAAGGATTGGAAGGAAGTGATTTAACTTGGTCGTTTATCGCACTAGCACGATTCTATGAGGGTCAGGGACTCTATCGCCAAGCAGAAGCATGGTGTGCAGAATGTTTAAAAACGACTGAATCCCGATTTGCAGGTGACCATCTTGATGTGGCACAAAGTCTCAACAACTTGGCAGAACTCTACAGAGTGCAAGGACGATTGAGTGAGGCAGAAGCGCTGTATGTGCGATCCCTCGAGATGAATCAACGCCTGTTTGAGGACGACCATCCCGATGTGGCAAGCAGTCTCAACAACTTGGCAGGACTCTACCATTCGCAAGGACGATTGAGTGAGGCAGAAGCGCTCTTTGTGCGATCTCTCGAGATGAGACAACGCCTGTTTGAGGACGACCATCTCGATGTGGCACTCAGTCTCAACAACTTGGCAGGACTCTACCATTCGCAAGGACGATTGAGTGAGGCAGAAGCGCTCTTTGTGCGATCTCTCGAGATGAGACAATGCCTGTTTGAGGACGACCATCCCGATGTGGCACAAAGTCTCAACAACTTGGCAGAACTCTACAGAGTGCAAGGACGATTGAGTGAGGCAGAAGCGCTGTATGTGCGATCCCTCGAGATGAGACAACGCCTGTTTGAGGACGACCATCCCGATGTGGCACAAAGTCTCAACAACTTGGCAGCACTCTACTATTCGCAAGGACGATTGAGTGAGGTAGAAGCGCTGTATGTGCGATCCCTCGAGATGAATCAACGCCTGTTTGAGGACGACCATCCCGATGTGGCACTCAGTCTCAACAACTTGGCAGGACTCTACAGAGTGCAAGGACGATTGAGTGAGGCAGAAGCGCTGTATGTGCGATCCTTCGAGATGAATCAACGCCTGTTTGAGGACGACCATCCCGATGTGGCACTCAGTCTCAACAACTTGGCAGAACTCTACTATTCGCAAGGACGATTGAGTGAGGCAGAAGCGCTGTATGTGCGATCCTTCGAGATGAATCAACGCCTGTTTGAGGACGACCATCCCGATGTGGCACTCAGTCTCAACAACTTGGCAGGACTCTACTATTCGCAAGGACGATTGAGTGAGGCAGAAGCGCTGTATGTGCGATCCCTCGAGATGAGACAACGCCTGTTTGAGGACGACCATCCCGATGTGGCACAAAGTCTCAACAACTTGGCAGAACTCTACAGAGTGCAAGGACGATTGAGTGAGGCAGAAGCGCTGTATGTGCGATCCCTCGAGATGAATCAACGCCTGTTTGAGGACGACCATCCTGATGTGGCACTCAGTCTCAACAACTTGGGAGCGTTTTACTATCAGCAGGGTCGAGTAATGGAAGCAGAACCTTTGTTAGCGCGTGCCTTAGCAATGCGGGAGAAAATTTTAGGGGCTGGACATCCTGATACAATTGTGACTCGTCAATGGTTAGCAATGGTTTATCGGGCGATGTAAAGCATTCCACCCTCTCGACAGAAAGTGCCATTGCTCATGCAATTGTGGCGGGGAATTTGCGGAAAGCCTGATTGAGCTTGCATTGCAGAAATTAGAAATGGCTTTAATCCTTCAGTCTGGTTGTCTGCAAAGTCCGCAGAAGTCCCAAGCGAGCGAAAACGCTGAAATCTTCCTCTGTACAAGGGTTGCAGGCATTTTTTGGACTGGACTGAGGCAGTGTTCCTGTCTCATGCAGGATCTAGGGGTGTGGCGATCGTACTACCGGTGTTACAAGTCTGAGTTAAGCCAGTTTTAGTCCAGCGTTGTAGTACGTCTCCTGAGACTCATCCTAAGCCTGCCATCACTGGAATTTTGTCCTGTTCTGTTGGGTGACACTGAAACAGTCAGTCAATGACGACAGGAATTTCCCACTTTGGTGAAAATAGATGCGATCGCCAATTCGCTCAATGTGAACGCCAAGAATCGGTACCATTCCAAACTTGAGAGAGTGCAACAGTAATCGGATCAAATAACAGAGCATTTTCTGAGACTTGGCATCCCACAACGTCTGGCGGTGCAATCGTGCGAGATAGTGCTAAAATCGACTACTTCCCCCTTCTATCCGAAACACTTCGTGAACCTAGCTTTTGCTTAAGAAAAAGACAAAACTACTATCCACGACTTGCCCCGAAATCGATGTGCCACCAGACTTGATGGTTCCCTTCAGCAGTAGCGGTTGGTTACCGTTGAACTTCTCAAGCTTGATCGTCAGCGTGCTCCCTTGCTGCGTTGCGCTTAGATTCCCCTGTTGCAGCACTCCCGCACTTCCCAAAATTTGCCAACTGCCTTGATAACCTGATGCACTGCTCTTGATTTGCAGACGCAGGGAAGACACCGCATCGTCTCCCTTGCTGTGCATTCCTCCCTTCCATTCACCCAGTGCTGAGACGGGCGCAGTAAAGTTGCCAATGCCCTGAGAATGCACGCTTGATGAAATCGGAGCGCGTCCTTGCCGAATCACTTGTGCTTCGGACGATTGCACTGTCAGAGCGAGTCCAGTAGACAGCGTTGTTGCCAAAGTGAGCAGCGTGATCATCGGTTTGCGAAGTTGCATGAGAAGTCTCCGTGTGAAGTGTGTGAATTTGTAAGGTGTAGAAGGCATCAACCGTTCCACTGAATTCAAGTAGGGGAGAGAAAACCCATTTATGCAGGTCTAGGTCAACTTGATTGCGAATTGTTCAGCGAATTGTTCAAAAAGATGCTTCTCACTGCTGGCGCAAGACTTGGGGATATTGGCAGTCGTTGGAGGCGTGGAGCAGCAGTACACTTAATATTAGATATGCTTTTGAGAAATCAGGATTTTATTTGACACCGTATCCTGAATTTTATTGATAGTTCTGCGCAACGCTATCGGGTGCAAAGGTTTTAGTGTGTTGTTCTTAAAACGACTACCACCGTACTTAGTGAATATGCGCAGCATTCTATAAAACAGGCACCAAAGGGCACCTGAGGAATAGGGGTTGGGCATCGTATCAACCCATCAGGCAGATTTGTTCAAATGGAATGTGACGTATACTTGAGTGTATATCAACCATCAAAAAGGTTAGACATCTCTTTATGACAATTGCTGTTGGAATGATTGAAACCCTCGGCTTCCCGGCGGTTGTCGAAGCGGCGGATGCTATGGTGAAAGCGGCTCAGGTTACCTTAGTCGGCTACGAAAAAATCGGCAGTGGCCGAGTCACCGTCATCGTCCGGGGCAACGTTTCCGAAGTTCAGGCTTCGATCTCTGCGGGCATTGAGTCAATCAAGCGGGTTAGTGGCGGCGCTGTCCTGTCAACTCACATCATTGCGCGCCCCAACGAAAACCTGGAGTATGTGCTGCCGATTCGCTATACCGAAGCGGTCACGCAGTTTAGATCTGTGATGTAAAACGCCACTGGCACATTGGCTATTAATGACAGAGTAGTCAGCTTTATAGCGATCGCCCCAAACTGATTGAGAATGAGATGGCACAACTGAGAATCGGTGCTCTTTGATTCCATAGAGCAATTTGGATAGAAAGCGGTGGCAATACAACCCGGAGAGGTTAATTCGACCTGCTGGAATTTTCCCACCGCCCCCCGATACGTATCCAATGTGCCCCGAATTTTCTTCGTTGAGGCTCGCAAACTAAGCAGCTTATTTTTATAAGCGCGCTGTCGAGCACTCTGCTCTGAGGCGTACCTGTAATTCGTGTTCTGCAAGCTATTTACCCTGTATCAAACTCCATCAAAAACTGACCCTTTTTTGATACGGTGTTTTTCCCTCCTGCCCTTTCCCCTAGCGCGACCTGAAAGCTAGGAGAACCAAAGCTTTCTCTTAAAGGCAGAAACTGCTGAAAAGATATCCCTTTTTTGATAGGGGCTATTGCAGATCGGCTCTTTAAACCCTTTCTCACTAGGCCAAATCAGCACAAAATAAACGGTATCAGCGCGAATTTGCCATACATTTTTGTGTATTATTTCAATTAATTCGACGCAGTTTCGGTTCCGTTCATGATAAGTCATCTGTTGAGGATTGCAAGCGACGGCGGGCGCTGGTGATCGCCTCGTGTAGTTTGGTTTGTAGCACTTCTTTGGGAGGCAGTACAGTCAGATATTCAGCGACGTGGATACCGCTTTTATCGAGTTCTAGTAATTCGATCTGCTCTTGCTTTTTGCCTGCACATAAGATGATTCCCAGAGGGGGGAGTTCGTCGCTCTCTTGTTCATATTTGGCAAGCCAGCGCAGGTAAAGCTCCATCTGGCTTTTGTATTCGGGACGAAAGGTACCCAGCTTTAGCTCTATCGCGACGAGGCGTTTGAGTTTGCGGTTGTAGAAGAGCAGGTCGATGTAGAAATCGTCGTTGTCAATTTGTAGGCGTTTTTGGCGGGCAACAAAAGTGAAGCCTGCACCCAGTTCTAGCAAGAATTGCTCGATTTCTCGCAGGATAGCGTCTTCGAGGTCTTTTTCGAGGTAGCGATCGCTCAGATCTAGAAAATCCAGCACGTAGGGGTCTTTAAGCAGGAGGTCGGGCAAAATTTGCTGCTCTTGGCGCAGTTGGTCTAGGTCATGGCGAATGGTATCTTCGGGTTTGCGAGATAAGGCGGTGCGCTCAAACAGCATGGAGTTGATCCGTTCTTGCAGTTGACGAACGCTCCATTGTTCAAGTTGGGCAATCTGGATGTAGAAGTCGCGTTTTAAGGAGTCTTCGATTCCAATAATTAGTTTGAGGTGGGACCAGCTTAATTTTGCACACACTGTATGCAGAATCTCACGATCAGGAAAAACCTCTGCCAGTAGGGTGCAATAGCGCAATTGTCGTTCACCCCAACCTCTGCCGTATGCCTGAGTAAGGCGTTGGGATAGGGTAAGGATCACTTGTTTGCCGTATTCTGCCCGCTGACCTTGCAGTACTTCGATCTGGATACGGTGGCCGACTTGCCAATACAGCAGGGTAATCTCAGCATTGACGGCAGCAGCAGCGCGTTGTTTAGCGGCATCAATAAGCTGCCCAATTTCCTGAAACAGAAGATCGCTTGGTCTTTGCAAGTCATTGCTCATGCCGCAATAACCTCCTCATCAGCTTTCGTTGCCTGATTCACTGGTTCTTACCCTCAACAGTTTTCTATTAGGAGATTGCGTTGTTTTCTACCACAATACAAGACAAAAACTGAGATCACATGCATTCTCAAGGGTTTATAGGTTCTAGTTCCTTGCTTTCTTAAGAGCCGTCTCCACACGTTTCAGGAGCCGAGTGACATCTTTACTGACCATTTGAAGTTCAGGAGTTTCTGTTTCAGAATACGCTTTCTGCCAACGATTTAGCTCTGTTTGTAATCGACGTAAAGAGGTAATAACAGCACTGTTGTCTTCTCTCTTAGAAAGCCGGATCTCTGTCACACTTTCTTCGATCTCCGTATTCAAGTAGCGTCGAACAGTCCGAATGCTCTTTCCAATAATGACTTCCAGTGCCGGTCGCAGAGCTTTTTTATCCTTCGCGGGTCTTCCCTTCACATCTACGTAACCTGCATCCCGCAATCGCTCGGCTAACGCTCGAACTTCCCCCGGTGTGTAATCCCGTCGTTTCTCGTTCTCTGTGACCTCAACTTGCAGCGCTAGATCTGGATTTTCTTCAGCGTCAAAATCGACAAGCCTAACTGGAACGAGGTCATTTGAAAAGTGTTTTGCATAGGCATTAGGGTTCGCCTCTTTCAGTACAAACACGGCTGCTTTGCGGTGCCCACCCGCTAGAAGCCTACCCCGTCTATCAACCACTAAGGGTTCTAGAAGACCCAGTACAGCGATTGACTCTGCTAAATCGCTTACGTGCTGGCTGCTTAATCCTCGGGTGTCACTAGTACGATCTAGAATTTTTCCTAAAGGTAAAACCGAGGAGCGAGATTGTTCTAATTCAGCCCTTGCTTCTGCTTCCCGATCCTTAGCCTGAATTGCAGTTCCTGCTGAATCGGCTGCCTCTAACAATTCTGCTGCGCTGCGTCGTCTAGCCATTTTCGTTCCCTAATCGTGAGCCGTTTCTATAATCCACCGAGTGATCGCTGTCAGTTCCTCAGCAGATCGAGATCGTGGTGCATAGTCCATCAATGGTATCTGCTGTGCCCCAGCCTGTGAAAGATTTGTGTCCTGATGGACAGTGAAGTGCTTAATATCAGAGTAACGCTGAACTAACTGAACCGGAAGTTCTTTATCCAATGCTCGTCGTTCATCAATTTGGGACAGAACTAATGCCCACTGCTTTGGCCCTCTACGCTCTCTATTTCGATAACTCTCCAAAATGCCCATTACACGGTTTGCTCCCATGATGGCAAAAGGGTGAGCATTGGTGACAACAAGCGTTGTCTGTGCTGCAACCAATCCTAAGCGCTCCAGACTTTCATTTCCTGGGGGGCAATCCAAAATGACTGCATCATAGGGCATGACCTTCACCAAATCTGCCAGATCCTCAGGATGAAGCGACTGGATTGTTTGGTTCGTAAGATTTGGTCCCCCTGGAAGAACATATAATCCTGAAGCGGCTTCTAAAGGATTTGGTTGATTGCCTGTTAAAAGTTCAGCGGTACCGGGTGCAGTTGGATCTACTCCCAATGCATACGCTGCATTTGATTGAGGATCCAGATCAACGACTAAGACTTGCTTTCCCTGCCTTGCCAGAACTGAGGCAACTCCACACCCGATCGTGGTCTTGCCAACTCCTCCCTTTCTTGCTGCCACTGCAATTCTGTATTGAGTCATGAGTAAACCGTATCATGTCTCTAAACAAAAGAGGATACAGGCTTCAAGGCAACTAAGAACTGCCGTTCTCTAACTCTAAAAGCTTATGAGTTAGCTTGCCTTTTCCCTTTTGATGCTCCTGACAAGCTAGTTGTAACGTTATACGGATTTCAGCATCTTCTTCCCGCCCAAACTGTCCCTCTCCCCCAATTCAATACAGTCCCTTCCCAAGAAAGGATTTCAGCGATAGCCGTCATTTGTGATCTGGTGTTGAGCAATGTTTCAATACAGTCCCTTCTGAAGAAAGGATTTCAGCCCGATTGTGGTGATAATTCCAGTCGGATAGTTGATGTTTCAATACAGTCCCTTCCATAAAGAGGATTTCAGCATCTCACCGGGGCGCGAATCTCTGACCTACGTAAGTTTCAATACAGCCCCTTCCGGAGAAAGGATTTCAGCGCCACGGTTGCAGCGGTCGCGGGATCTGGTAAAACGTTTCAATACGGTCCCTTCCCGAGAAAGGATTTCAGCTGTTTTTATAGAAACGCTTGTTAATCCGAAGATCACCAAAGTTTCAATACAGTCCCTTCCCGAGAAAGGATTTCAGCTGGACGCACCCGTTATCGTTTTCCGGCAGACTGGGAAATACTGTTTCAATACAGTCCCTTCCCGAGAAAGGATTTCAGCTAGTATTGCGGCAAAGAAACCCCTGTCCCTTGAGTGTTTCAATACAGTCCCTTCCGGAGAAAGGATTTCAGCTTTGATTGACGACAAATCAATAAAATGGTGCATTTGGGGTTTCAATACAGTCCCTTCCCGAGAAAGGATTTTAGCCTAAAAGCTGGCACTCAGCTTACGTTCTCTTCGGTGTTTCAATACAGTCCCTTCCCGAGAAAGGATTTCAGCGTGATTGCGAGATCGCTTCGAGTG
>NZ_JAPQKE010000016.1:0-36933 GCF_026735145.1 Leptolyngbya sp. GGD | reverse complement strand
CTCCAGTGCTTCGACAAACTCCTAATCAGGGAATAAAGTGGAGTGAAGCCCCAAACTGGCATTGCATCAGCCCCTTTCGATGAGCCAATTACCCGACACGCAACAAGCGATCTTATTTCTGGCAGCGAACCCGGATGGCCTGCGCCGAGTGGGGCAGGAGTTGCGCGAGATTAAAGAGGGATTAAAGCGATCGAAACAGCGAGATTGCTTCAGCCTCACCCCTTGTTTGGATGTGCGTCCGCGTGATATTCAGCGGGCACTGTTGGATGATCCACCGAATATAATCCATTTTGCTGGGCGAGGCATGGGTCAAGAAGGCTTGGTCTTGGAAGATGAGACAGGCCAGCCTAAGGTTGTGGATACGGCCGCGCTAGCTGGGTTATTCGCTCTCTTTGTAGATCAGATTCAGTGTGTGGTACTGAATGGGTGTTATTCCGAAGTGCAAGCGCAGGCGATTGCTCAGCATGTTGAGTTTGTCATTGGGATTCGAGATGAAATTAGCAATGAGACCGCCCTAGAGTTTGCGATCGGGTTCTATGATGCGTTAGGAGCAGGCCGTCCGATTGAATTTGCCCACAAGCTGGGATGTAGTGCAATTCAGATGCAGGGATTGCCAGAGCATTTAGCCCCTGTTTTGGTACAAAAATCAAAGCTGGGCCAAGTTCCTGAATGCGGCGAATCAGCGGAGCGAGCAGGGCGGCTCTGGAAAGTACCGGAGCTACCCCCTAACTTCCTACCCCGCTTAGAGCTCCAGTCACTGAAATCACAGGTGTTATCGGCAATTCAGCAACCTGTGGTGGTGACGGGTGCTGCTCAGCGCATCGGCGTGCAGGGGATGGGTGGGATTGGCAAATCAGTCTTAGCAGCAGCGCTGGCACGGGAACCAGAGGTACAAGCAGCGTTTCCCGATGGCATCTTCTGGATCACAGTGGGGATTGAGCCACTGCTGGTCACCCAGCAGGCTGACTTGGCGGAGGCGTTGAGTGGGGAAAAACCAACCTTTAATGAGGTCAAACAGGGGAAAGAATGCCTGGGGCAATTGTTGGCAAATCGAACCTGTCTGTTGATTCTGGACGATGTCTGGCAGCTCGACCATGCCGATGCGTTTAATGCACTCGGTTCTCGCAGTCGGCTGCTGCTGACCACACGCGATGGGGAACTGATGACGGGATTGGGAGCAGTTCCCTATCGTCTGGATGTGCTGAGTGATGAGCAATCCCTTCATTTGCTTGCGACTTGGGCAGGAGTGGAAGTAACGGAGTTACCCGAGATCGCAATGGTGGTCGCACAAGAGTGTGGCAACTTACCCCTCGCCCTCTCGCTATGTGGAGCAATGGTGCGGGACTTAACACCCTGGGAGGACCTGCTGGAAGCGCTGCGAGAGGCCGATTTAGAATTCATCCAGAAGCAGTTTGCCCATTACCCTTACCCGGATGTCTTTAAATCCTTGCAAGTTAGTCTGGAATCGTTGAGCCGCACGAATCCGATTGCTGCTGAGCGCTACCGGGAACTCGCAATGTTTCCGACCGATGAATCGCTTCCCGAAGCGACTATCTTGCAGTTTTGGCAATATACGGGGGAGCTGAAACCACGAGTCGCCCGCCAGCTGCTCACGACGTTGGCTAACAAGGGGCTGCTACGATTGGATGGAGAAGTTCCCAACCGACAGGTGAGCCTGCACGACCTTCAGCAGGACTATCTGAGGGCACAGCAGACTGACCTCCAACCCCTGCATGCGCACCTGCTTGAAGCGTACCAGCAAGATTGTCTAGAAGGATGGCACACGGGTCCCAACGATGGCCATTTCTTTGAGCATCTGGCCTATCATCTGTTCGAGGCCGGACAACAGACTCAGTTGCAAGCGTTGTTGTACGATTTCCGTTGGATCGAAGCGAAGCTGACGGCAACCGACATCAATGCCTTGCTGGCCGACTACGAGTGGGCGCCAGACGATACCGAATTGCGTTTGATTCAGGGGGCACTGCGATTATCGACGCATGTCTTGAGTCAAGACATGCGTCAGCTTCCGAGCCAGGTATACGGGCGCTTGTTGGGTCAATCTACCCCTAGGGTACAAGCCCTTCTGCACCAGATCACCCAATTCCAAACATCTCCCTGGCTTCGGTGCCTTGTTCCTAGTCTAGAGACAGTGGGGGGACCACTCCTACGCACCCTCACCGGCCACACAGCCTGGGTCAATGGCGTCGCGGTCACCCCAAATGGTCGCTACATCCTCTCCGCCTCATGGGACAACACAGTAAAGGTGTGGGAACTCAGCACGGGCAAAGAGGTGCGCACCCTCACCGGGCATACAAACTCTGTCATGGACGTCGCGGTCACCTCAGACGGTCGCTACATCCTCTCCGCCTCATCGGACAACACAGTAAAGGTGTGGGAACTCAGCACGGGCAAAGAGGTGCACTCTCTCACCGGGCATACAGACTCTGTCAAGGGCGTCGCGGTCACCCCAGATGGTCGCTACATCCTCTCTGCCTCAAAGGACAACACAGTAAAGGTGTGGGAACTCAGCACGGGCAAAGAGGTGCACTCTCTCACTGGGCATACAGGCTCTGTCATGGACGTCGCGGTCACCCCAGATGGTCGCTACATCCTCTCTGCCTCATGGGACAACACAGTAAAGGTGTGGGAACTCAGCACGGGCAAAGAGGTGCGCACCCTCACCGGGCATACAGGCTCTGTCTGGGGCGTCGCGGTCACCCCAGATGGTCGCTACATCCTCTCCGCCTCATTGGATAAAACAGTAAAGGTGTGGGAACTCAGCACGGGCAAAGAGGTGCGCACCCTCACCGGGCATACAAACTCTGTCTGGGGCGTCGCGGTCACCCCAGATGGCCGCTACATCCTCTCTGCCTCAGAGGACAACACAGTAAAGGTGTGGGAACTCAGCACGGGCAAAGAGGTGCACTCTCTCACCGGGCATACAGACTCTGTCATGGACGTCGCGGTCACCCCAGATGGTCGCTACATCCTCTCCGCCTCATGGGACAACACAGTAAAGGTGTGGGAACTCAGCACGGGCAAAGAGGTGTACTCTCTCACCGGGCATACAAACTCTGTCATGGACGTCGCGGTCACCTCAGATGGTCGCTACATCCTCTCCGCCTCATGGGATAAAACAGTAAAGGTGTGGGAACTCAGCACGGGCAAAGAGGTGCGCACCCTCACCGGGCATACAGGCTCTGTCAAGGGCGTCGCGGTCACCCCAGATGGCCGCTACATCCTCTCCGCCTCATCGGACAACACAGTAAAGGTGTGGGAACTCAGCACGGGCAAAGAGGTGCGCACCCTCACCGGGCATACAGGCTCTGTCTGGGGCGTCGCGGTCACCCCAGATGGTCGCTACATCCTCTCCGCCTCATCGGACAACACAGTAAAGGTGTGGGAACTCAGCACGGGCAAAGAGGTGCGCACCCTCACCGGGCATACAAACTCTGTCAAGGGCGTCGCGGTCACCCCAAATGGTCGCTACATCCTCTCCGCCTCATCGGACAACACAGTAAAGGTGTGGGAACTCAGCACGGGCAAAGAGGTGCGCACCCTCACCGGGCATACAAACTCTGTCATGGACGTCGCGGTCACCTCAGATGGTCGCTACATCCTCTCCGCCTCATCGGACAACACAGTAAAGGTGTGGGAACTCAGCACGGGCAAAGAGGTGCGCACCCTCACCGGGCATACAGACTCTGTCATGGACGTCGCGGTCACCTCAGATGGTCGCTACATCCTCTCTGCCTCAGAGGACAACACAGTAAAGGTGTGGGAACTCAGCACGGGCAAAGAGGTGTACTCTCTCACTGGGCATACAAACTCTGTCATGGACGTCGCGGTCACCTCAGATGGTTGCTACATCCTCTCCGCCTCATTGGATAAAACAGTAAAGGTGTGGGAGCTCAGCACGGGCAGAGAGGTTGCCAGTTTTACGGGAAACGGGGCTTTAACTTGCTGTGCGATCGCCCCCGATGGCTTGACATTCATGGTCGGGGAGCGTGGGGGACAAATCCATTTTTTGAAATTAGAGGGAGTAGATACGGGGAGGGTGAAATAGCAATGACAGGATTTTCGCTTTCCTACAAACACCATTGAGCTCATCAAAATGTCTGACTGCCATTATCGCTAATAGGTTCTCTTCCCACCCAACGATGCAAACGATCCTTTTCCTTGCTGCTAACCCCAAAGACACCGGTCGCCTTCGGCTGGATCAGGAGCTACGTGACATTACTGAAGGACTACAACGCGCTCAGAAACGAGACCTGTTCAACTTAGAGCAGCGCTTAGCCGTGCGTCCTCGGGATATTCAACGTGCGATGCTGGATGTAAGTCCGCAAATCATTCACTTCTCCGGTCATGGAGCCGGTGAGCAAGGACTAGTCTTTGAGGATGAAATTGGCAACGCCAAGCTGGTTAACGGGGCTGCTCTAGCGAGACTCTTTGAACTCTTTGCCGACCAGATTACCTGTGTGGTGCTGAATGGCTGCTACTCAGAAGTGCAGGCAAAAGCAATCGCCCAACATATTCCCTATATCATTGGCATGAACCAGGCGATTGGCGATAAAGCTGCGAACTCGTTCGCCGTAGGTTTCTATGATGCATTGGGAGCGGGTCGTGATGTTGAGTTTGCCTACAAGCTAGGCTGTGCTGCGATTCGCCTGGAAGGTATTGCCGAAAACCTCACCCCGGTTCTGCTCAAACAGTCCACTCCGGGCAGCACCACCGTTCAACCCAAACCGTATGAGTCTACCCCTCCTACCCCTCCAGTGCCAACCGCTCCCGCTGCTGGTGAGCCGATCGAAGTCTTTATCTCTTACTCCCACAAAGATGAGGACTTAAAAGACGAACTCTACATCCACCTGGCAAACCTGACGCGACAGAATAAGATTAAACCCTGGCAGGATCGAGCGATCGAGGCTGGCACCGAATGGGACACGGAAATCAAAGCGCGATTGGAGTCGGCCGATATGATTCTGCTACTAATCACCCCCCGCTTCATTGCGTCAGAATACTGTTTTGACAAAGAGATGCAGCGGGCAATGGAACGCCATGCAGCAGGAACTGCACGAGTCATTCCGATCATCATGAAACCGTGCGATTGGCAGGATACGCCTTTCAGCAAACTCCAGGTATTACCGAAGGATGCCAAACCCGTCACTTCCTGGCGCGATCTGGATGAAGCGTTACTGAATGTGGTGCAAGGGATTCGGAAAGCAGTGGATTCCTTGGCCAAGAAGTAACCCGTTCTCAACCAAGCGATCTCACTAGTCTAAAGGACACGCATTCATCGGTGCGATCGTCCCATTCATCGTCCAATAAATGAGGGTCTTTATTTATAAGAATACAAGGATTAAAAGCGCCACAAACCATTCATGCAGAATCCTTGCAGTGATTCAAGAACATTTGAGCAAGCATCAAAGTTAACCGATCTTCTGGGCAATTAGTAAGATTATCCAAGCGAAGACCATTTAAAGCCTCGGAACAGTATTCTTCCGAAAATCCTTACTTTATTTCGTCATACCGTTATCTAAGTTATGTAGTCCATACTTATCAGGATTAAGCCCGAATTCCCTTAAGAAATCTTCTGTAATCATTTGGGACGCCAGGGCAGTTTTCTCTAAAGCTTTTAGTTTATTGTAAGCTGAACTATCCTGCATTTCAGGACTATGATTTTTCAAGATAGCTAAAGACTTACTTTCTGCATCTGTCATCCCTTGCCGCTCAAAATAATCTGTTGCAGAACTTCTCACACCATGAGGATTAGCTCTAATTCCTAAATGGCTCCAGATAATATTTTCATAGAGCCCCCTAAGAGACTTCCCGCTAAATGGATTACCGTTCTTTTGGGTGAAAACGTAATCGTGGTTGGGTTGAAATATATCTCGAAAACCTGATAACTGCTTCGTTTCCGGCACCACAAAACCACACCAGTTGAATTGTTCTAAACGATAACGGTTCTTCTGTTTTGTTCCGCTCCTTGAAGGCCAGTTATGCCAAGTTTCCGAATAATCCTCCCGTCCATAAAGCCAAGCTTGTAACTCAGGATTGTAGATTTTCGGTATTCTATAGCTGCTTTCGCGATCTGTCTTAGTTTGTGTCGCGTCTAGATCAACAACCCATTCAAAAGGTTTCCCGATTGGACGATGAGGGACATTTCCTGTTTCATCTTTTGCATCAGCAGGATCTAAATAATAAAGCTTTGTGTAAGTGTTGTAATAAACCTTATAACGCTTAGATTTTGAATCCCAAGGTGCTTCCTCATGTTGCTCGACTTCCGAATTGAGATGATAGAGCCTTAAAGTATCATGAACCCTTAACTCTCGTACAACGTGTTGCCGGTCGGGAGCAATCGTACGAAAAAACATCACAATTAGGTACCGTTGAAAATCTTTTGCAACAGCTCTTTGTAGTCTTAATCTCCCCGAATTTATATTCCACTTCTCATCGACTTTGAGGCGTGGAGAACATAACTCCAACAATTTCTTGAGTAAACGCCCAAGCTCTTGCCATGCAGGGTTACGTTTGACCGGGCTAATATTATTAGGTCGGCTAGGAGCATTTTCTTCCTCACTTCGCATTTTGCGAAGCTCCATGATTACAGCAATATCCCGATAATCTGGATACATTGTTGAGTCTGTAATATTGCGATAGAGAAACTTTGCCCAGTTCATACTGCCATGGTAAAACTTCAGAATATAGTTAGAACTAATTCGATAACCATCCGCTTTATGAAGTGGATTGTGTTGATATTTAAGCCATCTAATGTAGTTATTCAAGAAGCTACGAACTGATTGAGCAGCCCCTTGAGCAGCTAATTTTGATCGTTCCCTGGCTTCCTCACGTTGAACGAGATTTCTTAATGCTCTAATTTCCTCTAACCTATGACTTTGTTGTAATGCTTGACCCAATTTAGCTACTAAGCCAAAACTAAGCGATACATTTTTAGCAGATAGTTCTGCTTGAATTTCGTCTAATAGTTCTTGATTGCTAACGTCAGGTGAATTTTGCTGAAGAGTATCATCGACGATCCAAGCATCTAGATTACTGGAACGAATATCGATAATTGGAATCAAATCTTCGAGGATTATTTGATCAGGATTTTTTGGAGGATATTTCTTATTTAACTCCTCAATCCAGACGGGAGGACGAGAATCTACTAATAGCCAATCAGACTCATATCTTGGATTTCTCTCCTGCTTAGAGTGAGCATGTTGACGCATCTGGTGATAGTAGTCCACCTTGTCAAGAACTAGCCAACCTAGGAGTTGTAATATAAATCGGAAGCAAAGTTCATAAGTCATTTCCTCGACAGCACCTGGGATGGGGCGATAACCGCTGTAATGAGGATCCACCCAAAAGGACTCAAACTCTCGGAACTGCTGTTGCATACATTCCGAAAGTTGCTCAAGCTTTAACCTATAGGGCACTAATAGGTGTCGATTTGTAATAGGATAGGCTGTTTTATCACCGTAGCTTTGTGTCCGCTTAGCCCCTGGATAACAGACTGGAATTGCCCATTCCTCTTCGCGTTGGGGTCTTAAAAAACCCTGCTCTTGACACCAAGTCAAAAAGTGTTTGAGATGCGATTTATAAACACCACGAACATTAGGTTTTACATCAAGGGTGATAAAAACTTTCTCCTGCCAGCTTAAAACACGGTCTAGATCGCTCAACTCCTCTATGTTGATAGTCGAAGCTAGCTCAAGACCTCTAGCCGCTTGTTGCCGCCTTAGGGGCTGACCCGCAACCACGTCAAAGTTAAGCTTAAATCCGGGGTGAGGCAGCAGATACCGGACAATAGCCGTTTTCACTGCCTTCTTCCTTGTAGGAAAGACTTCTACATAGCATTTATACACATCACTGAGACTTGTACTGTTTTTGACAACCATCAGATGCTAATTAAATACAGGTGTATTAATATATAACACATGCATTGAAGCAGAAGTGTTGCCATCGTATTCCATTGAAAAGTCTTATTTTACTGAAATGTTGAACCGCTGAAGCCCAGTTATGATAGTAGTTCTGTGATTTCTATCGTATAAGGCAGTGTAAGACCCTCTTACACTGCCTTATACGAATCGTAGTCGAGCCATAGTAAGGCTTAGGAGAATCGAACCAATTCTGGCAGTAGAAAGACGAGCGCTTAAAGAGTACTGATCAATCTGTAACAAATAGAACATAACTATAAATATGAGTGTAGTAATTTCCGAGCCTTAGATGGTTAAGTTCATACAGGAAGATATCCAAGTAGTCGCCAGCAGCTAAATAAAGTGCATATAACACGAATGAAAACGCTGAAAGTATTACCGCAAAAGATCTTCAATATTTCAAAATGGTCAATGTCACGCCAATTTTTGTTGAGAACAATACATTCTGGAAAATAGTTCTATTTCCGATTAAGTTTCTCTCCAGAACTGCTCATGTATTGATGGAGTTTTATCATGAGGTTTCTCTAGGAAATCCTCGTTAAATTGATTGTTTTCCTGATCCCTCAGATTAAACTCAAGAACTGCTTCAGGCATCAACTCAGAATTTAGGCATGACCAACACGATCGTGCCTAAATTCTGCCTCGCACTTCACGTCTTCCCCCAAGGTGCAATTTCCTGCTTTGTCCGCATCTGGACAATTTTGTAATCCCAGGATCTGCTTCTTAAAGGGATTCTCTTCAAAGTGCGATCGCACTTTGAAAGCAGCGTAGAATAAATGCTTCCGCGCTAGACGGCTCAAAGCTAAGGAAAACGAATGCTAACGGGTGAAATTCGATCGCAAATTGATGCAATTTGGAATGCCTTCTGGTCGGGTGGGATCGCAAACCCCCTAGAGGTGATTGAGCAGATTACCTATTTGCTGTTTTTGCGTCGGTTAGACGACTTGCATACGTTGGAGGAAAACAAAGCGAATCGCCTCAAGCGTCCGATGGAGCGGCGAGTGTTTCCAGAGGGGCAAGACCCGAAAAAGCGACCTTACGATGAGTTGCGGTGGTCGCGTTTCAAGAACATGGAAGCGCGTGAGATGTTTGAGGTCGTCAGTGAGCATGTGTTTCCGTTTCTGCGCACGGAATTTCTCAGCAACTATGGGGATGGATCGACCTACGCGCACCATATGAAGGATGCTCGATTCACGATTCCAACTCCGTCATTGTTGGCAAAGGTGGTGGATCTGATTGACCAGGTGCCGATGGACGATCGCGATACGAAAGGCGATCTCTATGAATACATGCTCAGCAAGATTGCAAGCGCGGGGCAGAATGGGCAGTTTCGCACGCCTCGCCATATTATTCAGCTCATGGTGGAGCTGACGGCACCGGTTCCGAAGGATGTGATTTGTGATCCGGCGAGCGGCACCTGCGGCTTTTTGGTGGCAGCAGGGGAGTATCTGCGCGGGCATCATCCAGAGATTTTTCGGGATGCTGATTTGAAGCAACATTTCCATCATGGGATGTTTCACGGGTTTGATTTTGATGGCACGATGCTGCGGATTGGCAGTATGAATATGCTGCTGCATGGTGTGGATAACCCGGATGTGATTTATCGGGACTCGCTGGCGCAGGATCATGCGGGTGAGGATGAGAAGTATACGCTGGTGTTGGCAAATCCACCCTTTGCAGGGTCGTTGGACTACGAGAATACGGCAAAGGATTTGCTCCAGATCGTGAAAACCAAGAAGACGGAGCTGTTGTTTTTGGCGCTGTTTCTGCGGTTGCTGAAGCCGGGGGGACGGGCGGCGGTGATCGTGCCGGATGGAGTGATGTTTGGTTCGTCGAAGGCGCACAAGGAGCTGCGGAAGATTTTGGTCGAGGAGCAAAGGCTGGATGCGGTGGTGAAGCTGCCGGGTGGGGTGTTTAAGCCTTATGCGGGGGTGTCTACGGCGATTCTGCTATTTACGAAAACTAATTCGGGTGGGACGGATCACGTCTGGTTTTATGAGGTGGAGGCGGATGGCTGGAGCCTGGACGATAAGCGTCAGCCGTTGCTGCCAGAAGAGAAGCTGGGGGCTGTGCCGAAGCTAGAGCTGGTGGATGAGGAGCACGCGAAGAACAATTTGCCGGATGTATTGGCACGGTGGGGACAACGGGAAGGCAGGGAGCGGGAGCGACTCCGCACGGATCAGAGTTTTTGTGTGCCCAAGGCTGAGATCGCAGAGAATGGCTATGATTTGAGCCTGAATCGCTACAAAGAAGTGATTCATGAGGAAGTGGAGCATGTGCCGCCTCAGGAAATTCTGGCGACTTTGGCGGAGTTGGAGGACAAGATTCAGCAGGGGATGAAGGAGCTAAAGGAGATGTTGGGATAATGGAGATACCTGACTCAGTTTGGCGGGAGGTGGGCGGATGACCATTGCGTCTTACAGGATGACGTTCGATGAGTTCCTGGCTTATGACGATGGAACGGATCAATGGTATGAACTGGAAAATGGGGAACTGATTGCAATGCCTGCTGAGAGTGAGATTAATCGCCGGATTGCCATGTTTCTGGTGGCAACGTTTCTCAGGTTAGGCATTTCTTTTGATCGCTTGTCGATGAAGACAGAAATTGCGGTGAGCAGTACCAGGGTGTCGGTGCGTGTTCCTGATTTGGTGGTGTTTTCAGAAGAGGGCGTGGCTGCGTTAGAGGGAGCGAGTCGATCCATCGTGTTGCTGGATATGCCGCCGCCGCTGTTGGTGGTTGAGGTGGTGAGTCCGGGGCAGGAGAATCGAGATTATCGCTACAAGCGATCTGAGTATGCGGCGCGGGGGATTGTTGAATATTGGATTGTTGACCCAGTGCAGCAAAAGGTGACGGTGCTGGAGTGGGTCGAAGGGTTTTATGAGGAGAAAGTTTACGTCGGGGATGAGCGAATCACTTCGCCGCTATTGGGCAATTTGGAACTCACTACAGCCCAGGTATTACAAGGACGTTAGGATAAATAAAACTAAGTTAATCCTAGAATAATTGCTCTGATTGCGGTTTGCCCCGCACAATAGGTTGCCAACTTGTGATGAGTGATTAAATTTGACAGGATGAAAACAAGATTTTTTCAAATCAGCTCCTTCTGCAAAACAGGCAGTGGAACAACTCCATCGCGTAACAAGCAAGATCTGTATTACGGTGGCTCCATTCCCTGGGTTAAATCTGGCGAACTTCGTGAATCAGTTATCGCTCAGACTGAAGAAACGGTTACTGAACAAGCATTAGCAGAGACACCGCTAAAGATCGCACCTAAAGGATCTATTCTTATAGCAATGTATGGGGCTAATGTTGGTCGGGTTGGGATTCTAGGTGTAGAAGCAACAACCAACCAAGCAGTTTGTCACATTGTCCCTGACCAAGACAAAGCAGATTCTCGATACCTTTTTCACATATTGCGGCAGAAACTGCCTGAGTTCATCTCAAAAAGCGTAGGTGGAGCACAGCCGAACATTAGCCAACAGATAATCCGACGTACAGAGATTCCCTTGCCTCCGATCGCTGAACAAAAACGAATTGCAGCAATCTTGGATAAGGCAGAGGAACTTAGAGGATTGCGGCGGAAGGCGTTGGGGGAACTGGATGCGATCGTTCAGTCCAACTTCCTCGAAATGTTTGGTGATCCAGAGACTAATCCAAAAGGATGGGAAAAAGGTTCTCTTGGTGATATTGCAACATTTGTTGGAGGGGGTACTCCAAAGCGGGAGCGTCCTGAGTATTTTGAAGGCTCGATTTGCTGGGCTACATCGAAGGATATGAAGAGCGAGTTTCTTGATGACACTCAAGAACATATAACCCCTCAAGCAATTGAGGAAAGTGCAACGAACCTCGTTCCAATTGGAACAATTCTAATTGTAGTCAAGAGCAAAATTTTAGCTCATAGCCTTCCAGTAGCTATTACCAGGATTCCAACCTGCTTTGGTCAAGATATCAAAGGCATCAAAATATCAGAGCGTTGTACAGTACCTTTTGTGGCTACTGCACTTAGATACGGCAAACGATGGCTTCTTGAACGAGCTAGGGGAATTAACACTGAAGGGCTAACACTTGATCATTTGAAGTCATTTCCGTTAATACTGCCACCGCTCCCACTGCAACAAGAATTTGCTCGGCAGGTAGAAGCGATCGAACAGCTCAAAACTACTCACCGCAAATCTCTTGCCCAACTGGATACCCTTTTTGCTTCACTGCAACATCACGCCTTTCAAAGTACGTTATAGCATCATACACAAGAGGCTGCTGTAACCCGACAAGCAAGCATAGGGCGATGCTGATTAGATTGTTTACATTGCCCTGTACTTGCATAAATCACTACTTTTTCGGAGGATTAGGCGTTGAACGGTAGTGTTTTTTGACTGTGGAATCTCCTCGCTTATGTTCATGAACATAAACTTTTTTCTTGCCACCTTGAGTTTTTGCCATAGAGACCTCATCTTCACTAAACTTAGTAAAAACTAACACCTTCAACTCGCAGTAATTCAGGTGGAAAACCCGCAGAATTTTTAATTCTTTTTAGGTTTAAAATCTTCCTCTATTCCTGACTCAGCCTTAATTGCTGCGGAAACTACAGAGGTGCGAAACCTAAAAGTGGCTGTTAACCTTGAAACAGCTAAAAACTTCGGTGAAATTGAGGAAAGAGGTACTGATGGGGATTCATTTCGAGTTTCTCAAAACCGAGTGGGCATCTGTTTACGAAGCCGCTGCCAAAGCCGAATCCCTTGCTTATCCTGATCCTCGCGCCGCCTGCTTCTACAGCCGTCGCGCCCTAGAGCTTGCCGTCACCTGGCTATTTGAATGCGACGACACCCTCACCCAACCCTACAAAACAGAACTCAATGCCTTCCTCTCTGAACCCAGCTTCAGATCCCTAGTCGGCACCGCCCTCCACGCCAAACTCGACATTATCCGCAAGCTCGGCAACCGCGCCGTTCACGATCGCCGACCCATCCGCCCAGAAGACGCAATCCCCGTCCTGCGAGAACTCTTTCACTTCTGCTACTGGCTCGGTCGCAATTACGGCTTAAGACCCACCGACAAACCCGACCCCAAAGCGACCTTCAACCCCGATCAACTCCCCAAAACCTCCCCCATCCCCCCACAAACCCAAGAACAACTCAAAAAACAAGCCGAACAACTCGCTACCAAAGACGCTCAAGTCGCAGAACTCACTGCCATCAATGCCGCCCTAGACACTGAAGTTCAACAGCTCCGACAGCAAGTCGCCCAAGCGAAGCTCGTCAATGCCGCTCAACCCGACCCCCACGACTACAACGAAGCCGCAACCCGCGACCTCTATATCGACGTGCTGCTCAAAGAAGCAGGCTGGGCACTCGACCAACCCCGCGATCGTGAGTTTCCCGTCCAAGGAATGCCCAACGCCTCCGGCGATGGCTTCGTTGATTACGTCCTTTGGGGCGACAACGGCAAACCTCTCGCCCTGGTCGAAGCCAAACGCACCCGCCGCGATCCCCAAGAAGGCGAACACCAAGCCAAACTCTACGCCGACTGTTTAGAACAGCAATTCGGTCAACGCCCGATCATCTTCTACACCAACGGCTACACGCATTGGCTTTGGGACGATACCCAGTACCCACCGCGCCAAGTCCAAGGCTTCTTCAAAAAAGCCGAACTCG
Source organism: Leptolyngbya sp. GGD (assembly GCF_026735145.1). Classification (NCBI taxonomy): domain Bacteria; kingdom Bacillati; phylum Cyanobacteriota; class Cyanophyceae; order Leptolyngbyales; family Leptolyngbyaceae; genus Leptolyngbya; species Leptolyngbya sp. GGD. Next base: position 23,344 of record NZ_JAPQKE010000016.1, on the reverse strand, counting down.
AACTCCTGATCCAGCGGCGCACCACTCGTCGATCGCTGCTCACCGCCGAAATCGACACCGCGATCGCCGGACGCTACTATCAAACCCGCGCCATTCGTCGCATCAGCGAAGCCTTCGAGCGACACCACGATCGCAAGGCACTCGTCGTCATGGCAACCGGCGCAGGCAAGACCCGCACCGTCATCGCCCTCTGCGATCTTCTGATGCGTTGCAACTGGGTCAAGCGAGTCCTCTTTCTTGCCGATCGCGTTGCCCTAGTGAATCAAACCGTCAACGCCTTCAAAAAACACCTGCCCGCCTCCAGTCCCGTCAACCTCGTCACCGAGAAAAACACCGAAGGACGGGTCTACGTCTGTACTTATCCCTCGATGATGGGACTGATTAACAACGTCACCGACGACCAGCGCAAATTCAGCGTCGGACACTTTGACCTAATCGTGATCGACGAAGCCCATCGATCCGTCTATCAGAAATACCGCACCATCTTTGAGTATTTTGATGCCTTGCTCGTCGGCTTAACCGCCACCCCAAAAGACGAAATCGATCGCAACACCTACAGCCTGTTCAACGTCCAACCCGGCTCCCCCACCGACTTCTATCCGCTCGATGATGCCGTCAAAGATGGCTACCTCGTCCCAGTTCAATCCGTCTCCGTTCCCCTCAAATTTCAGCGAGAAGGCATCCGATACGCCGACCTCCCAGAAGCAGAAAGAGAGCAATGGGATGAACTGGAGTGGGATGAAGAGGGCAACGTGCCCGATCGGGTCGAAGCCACAGCAGTCAATCAATGGTTATTTAACGAAGATACCGTCGATAAAGTCTTAGCCCACCTAATGACGCGCGGTTTGAAAGTCGCAGGGGACGATCGCCTCGGCAAAACGATCATCTTTGCCAAAAACAACCCCCATGCCCAATTCATCTACGATCGATTCAACGCCAACTATCCCCACTATCGAGGAGAGTTTGCCCGCATCATCACCCACAAAACTGAATATGCTCAAAACCTGATCGACAACTTCTCCCATCCGGAGAAAATGCCCCATATTGCCATTTCCGTCGATATGCTCGATACCGGCATCGACGTGCCAGAGGTCGTGAACTTAGTCTTTTTCAAATTGGTGCGCTCCAGAACCAAGTTTTGGCAGATGATCGGGCGTGGCACTCGCCTCCGCCCTGATCTCTTCGGACGGAAGCAAGACAAAGAGTTTTTCTACCTCTTCGACTATTGCCAAAACCTCGAATTTTTCAGCCAAAACCTCGAACCGACCGAAGGCTCCGTCAGCCCCTCGCTCAGCAAACGCCTATTTACCACACGCCTAGACCTCTTAGCCGAACTGGATAAACACCTACCAAATATTGGAGCAGGAAACGACTCGGCTGGTACGGACAGCACAACTACGATCGACCCATCGCTTGATCCCACAACCGAAGTTGAAGTCCGTCAGGCAATCTCCACTCAGCTACACACCGAAGTGAATGCGATGAATTTGGACAATTTCATCGTTCGCCCCAAACGGCAGATGGTCGAAACCTACACCCAATCAACCGCTTGGAACAATTTGCAGCCAGGGCAATTGCGCGAACTCGCAGATCACATTGCCGGACTACCCACCGATCTCCCGACCGAAAACGAAGAAGCGAAGCGATTCGATTTGCTGATGCTGCGTTTGCAGTTAGCAAGGCTCCGTGCCGAACCCAAATTCATCCGATTGAGCCAACAAGTCCAAGAAATCGCGGCAGCCCTAGAAGAACAAGAACGAATTCCCAGTGTCGCTGAACAGATGGAACTGATTCAGGAGATTCAGACTGAAGCTTGGTGGCAAGACGTAACCATCCCCATGCTGGAACGAGTACGGAAGCGTCTGCGATCGCTGGTGAGATTAGTCGAAAAAACTCAACGCCAACCGATTTACACCAACTTTGAAGATGAATTGGGACCCGAAACCCTCATCGAAATTCCGAGTTTCGGCAGTGGCAGCGAGTTCGATCGCTTCCGAGCAAAAGCCCGGCAATTTCTGCTAGCGCATGAAGATCACATCACGATTCACAAGCTCAGATTTAATCAACCGCTGACTGCAACTGATTTGAGCGAATTAGAACGCATCTTATTAGAGTCTGGTATCGGCACCCCCGAAAATTTGGAGTATGCGAAAGCAACGAGCGAGGGATTGGGTTTATTCATTCGCTCTTTGGTTGGACTCAACCGAGAAGCAGCCAAGCAAGCCTTTGGACAGTTCTTATCTGGCTCCACAGTCTCAGCCGACCAAATTGAATTCATCAACCTGATCATTGACCACTTAACCCATCACGGCACGATGAACCCAGGTTTGCTATACGAGTCTCCCTTCACAGACATTAACGCTCAAGGACCCGAAGGAGTATTTAGCCCGCAACAAGTCGATGGCTTAATCTCATTGCTAGAAGATATTCGTGCAGCGGCAGCGGCTTAAATCGCGATCGTAAAGTTCAGGCTCGAATTTACCTTTCTTGCTCAAAAGTTTACTGACCCCAAAATTCTCCAACAGCCATTAATTCAGTCTCTAAACTAATAAACAGTATGAATTCAGATTCTAATCATCGGGATCAAGATTCTCTAGGGGATCCTCATTAAATTGATTTTCTTCTCGATCCTTCAGACCAAACTCAAGAACTACTTCGATCGCACCTTCAGAAACAGAGCCATTAGAAGCAAAACTAAAACCGAATATCCCCCTACACTTCATATTGTTGCCTAAGGTATGTAATTTCCTGCTCTGTCTGGTTTCTGGCGGTTTTACAGGATTGGATTTCACCGCTGTTGTATCACTGGAATCGCCTGCTGCGGCTGCTATTACAGACCCTGTTGAAGAATCGGGGGGCTGGTGCTCCGGATGCCAAATTTCTCGGTAGCGGTAGAGCGTCTGTACGCTAGTACGCGCTTCCTGAATTAGCAATCGGATGCGACTGGTGATGTCGCTCGGGAGTTGTCCATTGCTCTCAAGTCGCATATACGCTTCTTGGATGCGTCGTTGCGCTTCGGTGGCTCGCACTTGATTCTGGTTAATGCGAGAGTTGGGGCTATCGTCGCTGCCGTCTCCTCGGAAGGGATTGCTGCTCCGCTGGGGCTCGCTCCCTAATGCCCACCAGTATTTCTCTGCTGACCGCGCCCATAATCTCGATCGCTGACCAATCTCGTGCTGGTGACGGCAGTAAGTTTCATAGCCAGGGGCGTTGATCGCAGTGCTTTGGACAAATTCGGCAAGGGCTTCTCCGGTTAGACGCTCGAATACAACTCCGTAACAGGCGATCGTTTTGAGCAGGTGGTTGGTTTGTCCATGCCCGGTCCAGCCGTCGTTGATCTCCGTTTGCAGATCGCTGCGCCACTCATCCACGACGGCGATGCGATGCCGTTTGCGTTTGCTGCTGTTGCGTCGCGCAACTGCGATCGCTTCGTGTAGCGTTTCTAGGTCTTGTCCAGCGGCAGCAGTATCCCAGTAGCGGAAGAATTGCCCTAAATCATTGCCGATGCTGTTATGGTCAGCATCGAGCAGGTGGGAGCCACTGTCGGGTTGCAGTGGCAGGCGATGCGCGTTGTATTCGGTATAGGTGCCGGGAATGGCATAGGACTTGGTATTGGGGAAAAGTTCGACTTGTCCGGCTGCAATCTCAATTTCTTGGGCAGCGAGGCACTGCTTCAGGGCTTGGGCAAGTCCGAAGCTAGGGACGGCGTGCGGGAGAGGCAAATACAGGTGCAAGCCACCGGAACTGCTCGAGGTGAGGAGAAGATGGCGGACAATGCCGATCGTTTCCAGCGCTGCCAGGATCAGCGGCAACCCAGCAGGATTTGTGGCAGGGTGATAGGTGCTAGTGCAGTCAATATCGATGAGAGCGTAGGTGGTTGTGGACCCAAACCGGACTCCAACCAGGACGTTGGGATCGTTCCAGCGCTGCCAGAGGACACGGGGACGGAGGGGATATTTGGTGCGGGTCTTCCACCGGGGATCAGAGGCATTCGTGCCGGAGATGGTGTGCCACCGATAGCTGAAAATCTCGCAAAGCCGCTGTCCAAGGGGATTTGACGGTAATAATTGGGAGTGCTGTGCTTCGACAGCGAAGGGAGCAGTCATTTTTTTGGGAAACCATAGCGCTATTTCCCGCAAAGACTGCTATGATCAAATCACGACATTTAATCAGGTACAGTCCTTCGGGCTGTTCAATTTTTGAAAAACCTTCGCGGTTGCAGCCGACGAGGGTTTTCGCTTTTTTTGGTCAATTGACCGAACAAGAGTTCCGGTCGGATCAAATTGTACTGTGAAATGCTGAATTTGGCTTTACCAGAGCATGATTCTTTGCAGCTTTTAAGAAAGATTACGGATGACAGCGCTCAATAGATAGAGACAGTCATCCATCAACGATGAAATTCCAGTTCAGCCAAACCCTACGATCTCTTCTTGCCCTCTATAGGTGTTGTTGGGCATTCTGTTCGTGGGTACAGAATTCCTAGCTAATGAATCGTTCAGCGGTTGCTAGAATCTTGAACTCAGTGCCAGTATCTTCCTTCGGTCCGCTGCGACTGCTTCACTAAAGCCAGATCGAACACTACCTCTTGATATTGTGTAATGAGTTGCTTGCCTTACTCTGACACCGCTCTTCTGTTGGCACGTGTGCTGAAAACCATATTTTTCTTAACAATCATGCCAGAGTCAACGTGCAGAGGGCCTTCCTCAACTTCTTTATAGATTGATCGGCTGATTATAAGGAGAAATTGCCTCACATGCTGTCTTAGAGCGTTACAATGGTAGAAGAGAATTAGACATCGGTTACAAGCATTTGTTTCTAGTATTAGCGAGTTTTCACGTTTTTCCATTGACAGACTTCTCTCCGAAATTTGGCTCTCTGCATTCCTTCAATTTTGGAGACAATTTATGTCAATTTATGTAGGCAATCTGTCCTATGACGTTACCGAAGCTGATTTAACGTCTGTATTTGCAGAATATGGATCAGTTCAGCGCGTGCAGCTTCCGAGCGATCGCGAAACCGGTCGAATGCGCGGCTTTGGTTTTGTAGAAATGGGCGCAGATGCTGAAGAAACGGCTGCCATTGAAGCGCTTGATGGTGCAGAGTGGATGGGTCGTGATCTTAAGGTCAATAAAGCAAAGCCTCGTGAAACAGGTGGTGGTCCATCAGGTGGACGCAGAAATAGCAGTTTTTCTCGTGGCTATTAATGCCTGAGTTGAAGTCAGCGTTTAGTTTGTCAGACATCTTGTCATAAAGACTAGATATGACTTTAAAGGGGTACAAGTATCTTTGCTTGTACTCCTTTCTTGTTGCTAACTTAGTTCAAGTGCTCGGAGACTTGTTTTTTTGTCGAGTCCCGGCCACAATAAAAAATTGCTACCAAAGCGAATTAGTCATCAAGATAACCACAAGGTTTAACAACGCCTAGTGATCTGAATCGACACAATTCCTTCATTTAGCCTGGAGCTACCTGCACCGTTAACGATCGTTTATCCAAAGATTGAACTTTACCTGCTTTAGACAGGTCTGCAATAATCTGGTCGAGTAGTCCAGTGGCTCGATCGCGATTTTGGTGCTCTCGTCCCCGCAAACGTACCTGAAATTTGACTGAATCGCCCTTCCCTAGCCACTCGATCGCCCTAGTAATTCGCATACCGTAGTCCGCTTCGCCAATATTAGGGCGTAGCCTCACTTCTTTAACGGTAGTCCTAGCACTAGAATGCTGCCGCTTTTTCTGTTGGTACTGATGCTTACCGTGGTCTAGAATCTTAGCCACTGGAATCTCCTTGCCGTCAGAAACGACCACCAGATCCAGATCAACGTTTTCAGCAAGCCTTAGAGCCTCACGAGTATCTATCAACCCACGGTTATTGTTCTCATGGTCGATCAGAAGAACCTGAGCACATCGGATTTGCTGATTAATGAGTTGTTTTGTAGCGATAATATTTCACCTAAACTTGGAATACTTAGCCTTTGCTAATAATACTAGGATAACGAAATACTGACTGAGGTGAGAAATCTCTATGAAATTAAAGCCAGAATAATGCCGTACATCCTTACCCATTCCTAACTCATCGTAAAGCCCCTAGCTTCTAGCCATTGAGCAGTCTACTCCTCTTCAATACACTGCTCTAAGAATGCGGTTAAGAGAACTGTTAACAATTCATCCCATAGAAGTCTCTCCAGAATTTACAGTAGCAAAGATAGATTATCTACTGTATGTGAAAATGGTATTCACAATTTCATTGCTTTGGATGTCAACGGCTTAATCTATCGATAGAAGTTACAGTCAATCAATCTGATTCACATTCCGTCTCTCAACCATTTTAGAGCTGTGTAAGATTTTTGAGAAGATAGCGTTTGAGTGTCTGCGCCCGATCGCAGAATTCCATGCCCAAACCTTTATTATCCCGTTGCTCATGGGACAGTTGATGGACGAGAGAATGCAGATTTGTAATCATAACCGAATAGCGATTTAGTCCAATTTCAGTCCATATATAGAACGGGCCCGTTCAAACTATCTCAGGTCTCCTCGTCCTTTGAGGTTTGACTTGAAATTTCAGAAAGTTTTGTGTCGATCTCCATTTCGAGTTGCTCACTTGATGGAAGGCTTTGCCTTAATTGATCCGGTAATTGATGCGTCGAAACCGCGATCGGTGTACTCAAATTTCTGAGGGCATACTCTACCGTCGTTTTTTTCTTCGACTTGCATAGAATGATCCCAATCGTGGGTTGGTCATCTTCATGCCGTAGCAAATCATCGATCGCGGACACATAAAAATTGAGCTTGCCTGAAAATTCTGGCTCAAACTCCACCATCTTGAGTTCTAAAACAACATAACAGCGCAGCCGAACATGATAAAACAACAAGTCCAACCTGTACTCTTTTCCATCCACTGTAATTGGATACTGACTTCCCATGAAGGCAAATCCCATACCCAGTTCTAGAAGGAAGTCCCGAATATGAGTGACAAGAGCAGCTTCAAGATCTCGCTCCTGAGCATCTTTCCCTAATGTCAAGAACGAAAAATTATAGGGGTCTTTGATTAAATCTTTTGCTAAATCAGATTGAGGTTTTGGCAGGGTGAGATCAAAATTGGTAATCGCTCCGCCTAGCCGCTTATGCAGATCACTCTCGATTTGGTACGCCAAAACCGTCCGACTCCAGCCATTCTCAATCGCTTGCTGTGCATACCAAATTCGTTCCTCTGGATTTTTCACGCTGTCCAATAGTCGAATCAAATGTCCCCACGGCAATTTGTGCAACAGCTGCTGCACAATTTCAACATCAGGATATGCTTCTGCGAAAGCTCTCATATATTTGAGGTTGCGAGCCGAGAATCCCTGCACATCAGGAAATTCACGCTGCAAGTCCTTCGCAAGCCGGTCTACAACTTTTGAACCCCAGCCCTCTCGCTCTTGCCTTTCCAGAATTTCTTTACCCAGCTGCCAATACAGCAAAATTACTTCCCGGTTGAGAGCTGTTGCAGCTGCCACTTGAGCACGCCGAATTTGCGCCTTCAACTGATTGAGGAAGGCATCATAGTCTTGAGGAAAGAGCGAAGATTGTTGGGTCACGATCTATGTTGACGCATTTTGAAACGGCTTTAGGCTTCTAAGTTCTCAGGTCCAATTAAGTCATCAAGTTGAGAAAACAATTTTTCCAATTTAGCCCGTTTCTTGGGATCTTCCCAGATTGCTGACTTTTTCAACCGTTGCCCAATTTGGGCATAGCGTTGAGTGTAGCTAATTTCTGCGGTTCCCTCTTGGGTTTTCGCCAATTCCTGAATCTTCTGCTTAATTTGACTCAAACTCAAATTCTTTGTCGTCGCCAATTTAAGCAAGGATTTACGCTGCCGTTCATCTTTAACTCGTGCGATCGCACGAGCCTTCGTAAATTCAAGCTCTCCTTCTCGCAGTGCTTTCAACACCTCTGCTGGCAGATTGAGTAACGGCAAACGGCTGCTTCGGAACGACTCAGCATTAAATCGCCCGATTTCTGCAAGAACTGATTCAATCATCTCAAGTTGGAGGGAAACGTTTCCCTCCAATTCCTGACTACGATTTTTTGCATGATTTGCGCGATTTAAAACTGAGGCGACATCTTCAGGTCTTCCCCCAATTTGAATCGCCAGTAGCTCCAAAATGGCTTCTGTCTCTTCTACAGGATTAAGATCCTCTCGCTGTAAATTCTCAATCAGCGATACTCGAAGAGCTTGTTGGTCATCGAACTCTTTGACAACGACGGGAACATCTTGAAGTTGAATTTCTTGAGCCGCACGATAACGGCGTTCACCAGCGATTAGCTCATAACCTCCACTCTCTAAGGGACGAACTAGGAGCGGCTCTAAAATGCCGTACTCACGAATAGATTGGACAAGTTGCGCTTGTTTTTGTGGATCAAAATAGCGCCGAGGCTGTTTAGCAGGAAGGTGAATTTGTCCAAGAGATACCGCTTGAGATGATTGAATGCTTTCAGGATCCTCAATGAATTTCTGGGCAATTGATGCGGATAATCCTTGCACCAGCGATTGTCTTGATTTAGCCATCTAACACCTCCAATGCTTTCTTAAAGAGCTGCTCTAATTCACGCCGAGCAATTCCAGCAGTCGATCCCGTCAGATCAAATACAGTCGAATTTTGCCCAAAGCAGTCTGCAAGAATTTGACGCTGATGAATCACTGTATCTAAAACCGTGACTCCCGGCATCAACCGCAACACCTCTATCGCTTCATCCTTTAATTTGGTTCCTTTTACAGCTCGATTCACAAACATAACAGCTTTAGGCTCGCCACGGCGAATCCTATGAGCCTGGTGAATTAAGCGAACCGTATCCGATGCACTTTCGAGGTCAACACCCGTTGGTTGGCAAGGTACGATCGCTAGGTCAGCCACCAGAATCATAGCTCTCGTTGTCTCAGATAACGCTGCTGGACCATCTACAATCACCCATGAATACGCTTCATTTAACTTGGGCAATTCATCTAAAAGTTGGTCAGGGGCTTGAATGATCTTGAAAGGAATTTCTCTCTCTAAACGCGCAAGCCACTTTGAAGATGAGCATTGGGCGTCGGCATCAACGACCAGAACTGTTTCTTTTTTTTTCTGCAACCAACGGGCAAGATGTACTGCAACGGTCGATTTACCTGATCCGCCTTTCTGATTAATAATTGAGACGATCGGCATAAGTCGAATTGAAATGACACAGAAAAGTGTATGACAAATTCGAGGTGATGCCGCTTATTTTGTTTTGCTTTGACCTAGTGAGAAAGGGCGACAAGAAATTGATCTGCAAGGATACTGATTCTAATCAATCAGGTTGCTTTCGCCTCCCCAGAAGCTTTGACGCGGAACATGTCGATTTGATAATATCCCCCTATCAAAAAAGGGATATCTTTTCAGCAGTTTCAGCCTTCGAGAGAAAGTTTTGGTATTCCTAGCTTTCAGGTCGCTCGAGGGGAAAGGGTAGAAGGGCAAAATACTCTATTAAAAAAGGGTCGTTTTCTGATAGAGTTCGCCCATGACTCGCTAGCCTTAAAAACCAATATGAGTTACCTTGAAACGAAGCAGGTTACCGTTCCCAATCAGCCACACTGATTGGGAACTAACGTAAGTTTTTGCACGATTACTTACTTAACCGTATTCGTATATTGAAGAGCCTTATCGATTGCAATAACTGCACCAGCTCCTAGAGCAGCAACCCCGAGAAAAGGTAAGAATCCAACTCCTGTCATGCCAAAAGCAATTGCTGCGGTAGTTGAGGCATTTGCTCCTATAACCGCATCATATATGTATCTGTTAACTGTTGGCTCTTTGGAATAATTCATGAGGGCTCGCTCCTTGAGTAGAAAGTTGCAAAGCAGTCAACTGATATTCTAGACCTGAACCTCAAGGGGTGACAAACGGGCAAAAATACTTCACACAGAGGGATATAACCTATTTGGATATGCATAGGATTTTGGTCACTAACCTCAAGTCCAATATCTTTAGAGAATACAAAACTGAAGATTGACAAGGTGGGGTCAGGCTTCTGATCGCTAATGGAGGCGATCAGAAGCCACTACGCCTGCTGGTCGCATGATGATGAATATGGTTGGCACATTTGCGGAATTCGAGCGAGCGATCATCCGGGAACGCACAAATGTCGGACTTGCCGTTACACGAGCAGAAGGGCGCGTTGGAGGGCGACGCAAGAAACTCAACGCGGCACAACGCGCTAACATCGCCGACAACGTAATCTCTGTCAGAAAAACAGGTGCAGAGATGGCGAGACTCTATCATGTGAGCCCACCCACCATTTGCCGGATTGTTTCAGAACACTGTATTGAAACTGAGCAAGGTGCCAAATCGCTCTGAATTTTACAGCTTGGTTAGAGCAGCTTTGCTATGCTGCCGAATGGATACGAGCTAAGGTGAGAAAGTGTTATGTCTAAGTCGATTCGACGAGTTGCAATTGTTGGCGGAACGCATGGAAACGAATGGACTGGAATTTATCTTATTAGAAAATTTCAGCGGTCTCCAAAGCTGATTGAGCGATCGAGCTTTGAAACGATCACACTGTTCGCAAACCCGAAGGCAATCGCAGCAAATCGCCGCTACATTGATAGTGACTTGAACCGAAGTTTTGCCGATGAAGACTTATCAAACCCATATCTGACAGAATATGAGGCGATACGAGCGAAAGAGATTGCAGTTGAGCTTGGACCTAAACATAAACCTCAAGTAGACCTAATTATCGATCTTCATAGCACGACTGCCAATATGGGGCGAACAATTTTCCCAACAACCTTAGATCTATTTAATCTTAAACTTTCTGCTTATCTCAATCAGGCTCAACCTGATATTCACATTGCTGTAGGAATGAAGTGTACTCAGAAGGAATCCTCCATGCTTCCATCACTTTGCCCTTGGGGAGTCACAATCGAAGTGGGGGCAGTGGCTCAAGGTGTTCTCAATGGATATTTTTTGAGACAGACAGAGCACCTAGTGCATATGATTCTGGACTATATCGAGGCATTAAATCAAGGAAATTCACTCTCAATTCCGTCAGCTTTAACGATTTATCAAGCGATTTCAGAGATCCATTATCCCCGAAATGCGGATGGTACTCTTGAAGCATTCATTCATCCTGAGCGTCAATCTAAAGATTATGACCCTATAAATTTCAATGATCCCTTGTTTCTCAGTTTTACGGGAGAGTCAATTTCATATGAAGGTGAGTCTACAGTTTTTCCCATATTCATTAATGAAGCTTCCTACTACGAAAAGGGTATCGCAATGATTTTGACTCAAAAGCATCATATTGAATTAGAAGTAGTTTAATTTCATACATCAGGATTCTCAGAACTTTCAACAAAAACTCTGTAAATTCAGATTTCACCTCCTCAGAAATTAGGCTCAATATGATGAGCCATATGAGTTGCCTCGATTGATTCCGTGATCAATAGTATAAGTCTGAGTGAACTGAAGGCAATGAAGCTAGCAGTTTAAAAATTAAGAAATATACCAAAAATGAGCAGGAAGGCATTAAGCGATATGAAAAAAGTCATTCAGCCTTGGTTTGTTACATCTTTTCTCACATCAAAAAGCCTCAAACCTATTACTGCTACGACAATCCTATGCTTAATGAGTGCTTGTAATTTCACAAGTCGATCTGCTTCAGAGAAAAGCTTAAAAATTGGTGCATTGCTACCGCTAACAGGTGAAATCTCAGCTTATGGTATTCCCATGCAAAAAACTGCCAAACTCTTAGTAGACACCGTAAATCAGTGCGAGGGTGTTCTTGGGTCACCTGTTACATTAGTAAATGCAGATGATCAGTCAGAGCCTCAAATTGGAGCCGAAGCAATGAGCCGACTCGTACAGGTAGATCGAGTTTCTGCGGTAATTGGAGGTGCAGGGAGTGCAACTTCTGCGGCATCTGTGGATATTGCTGTCCGCAACCAAGTGGTCATGATTTCTCCCTCAAGCACAAGTCCGACATTTACCGAGCGTGCAAAGAAAGGAGACTTCAAGGGATTTTGGTACCGCACCGCGCCACCTGATACATTCCAGGCTCCTGCCATTGCACAATTAGCTTATCAAAACAACTATAAAAGAATCGCAATTTTAGGCGTAAATAACGACTATGGGAAAGGGCTAATTGATGCATTTATCCCAGCATTTGAGAAGAAAGGCGGTCAGGTTCTTAATAAAGCGAATCTTGCATTATACGCGCTCAACGCAAGCAATTTTGACTCAGAGGTGCGAAATGCATTTGGCAAGAACCCGGATGCTGTACTCCTTATTGACTACTCTCAGACAGGAGGGCAGGTCTTAAAGTCGAGTTACGAACAAGGATTTCTTGAAAAAATCCCCGTAATCCTTTCAGACGGGCTAAAAGACGCGAAACTGGCGGAACGGGTGGGTAAGAAAGCGGATGGGCAATTAGCATTAAGCACGGCTGCATCGCTAATTGGAACTGTTCCCAGTTCAAGAGGACCTGCATTTTCGGCGTTCAGAACACGCTATCAACAAGCGTTTAGTAATCAAGAACCCAGCATCTATGATCCGAACACATGGGACGCAGCAGCTATCATCGTTTTAGCAACAGAATTAGCTAAGTCTACGAAAGGGGAAGCCATTCGGGATCAGATTCCTCAAGTTTCCAACCCTGCTGGTGAGAAAGTTAGTGATGTCTGTCAAGCACTGAGTCTGATTCGTCAAGGAAAGAAGATTGACTATGAAGGCGCAAGTAGTAGTGTGAATTTTGATGCCCAAGGCGATGTTCAAGGTAGCTACAATGTTTGGACAATTGCAAAAGATGGCACTATTCAAATAAAAGGAAACATTCAGGCAGATAGATTCGACTCTGCAAAGCCCTAAAAGATTAGGCTTAAAGCATAATATTGCTGAGTTAAAGTTACACACAATGAATCATCAATGCTACTACTTTGCGTATGGGTCTAATCTGAACCCCAGTCGTTTGAAATCTCGGACCCGAACTTGGGACGGTCAATACAAGATTGCACGGCTCAAGCAACACGAGCTTCGGTTCAATATGTGTGTTGATACCGTGGCTCATGCTATACGAGTTGGCGCTAACATTATGCCTCATCCAACTCGATGTGTTCAGGGCATCTTGATTCGGCTGGATTGGAACGATTTAGTTGAAATTGATCAATATGAAGGACATCCAGAACTATATCAACGAATCGTCTGCCAAGTTGAAACTGAAAATTGTTTTGGAATCGAAGCTTTTACCTACGTTGCTCAATCACAATGGTTAAAAGAGAATGTCTTACCTAGCAGAGAATATCTAGAGCATATTATTCAAGGGGCTTTGCTATGCGGGCTACCTTGTGCTTATATCAATGCAATTCGAGAACTGGGCGGGGGCTGAATAAAGTCTTGTTTAGAAAAACAGGAGGATTCCTCATTGATGTGTGATTTCTTGAAATGCTTGAAGCAAGCGGCGAAATAGTAGGTGATTTGAGGATTTATACTGGAAGTGCCCAATCTGATGTAGTGGCTTCATTTCCATCAATGTTGAGGCTAGAAAAGCACCTTCAAAGTGAGAAAGCTCTTCAGGAAATATCTCGCGCTCAATTGTTTCGATCCCTAAGTTTTGAGCAAGCCTCAGAAGCACTTTGCGAGTAATTCCTGGAAAAATATCCGATGTGAGTTTGGGTGTGACGAGAGCCTCATGCTTGAGCAAGAACAAATTTGCTGCTGAAGCTTCTGCAATTCTGCCCTCTTGATCGAGCATAATGCCGTCATTAAATCCCTGAGCTTCTGCCGCGAGTCGCACTAAATAACTGTTAACGTAAGATCCACAAATTTTCCAAGAAACAGGAACTGCACGACTTGATATTCTCTGATATGGGGAGATTTGGCACGCCAATGACTTCTCATTATCTCGCGGAACTCGTACCCCGAAAATAGTCACGTCAACCGGAATTGCCTTGCTACCAGTGACATTAATTTGAGGCGCAGAACGGTAAACGATCGGGCGAATGTAATAAGTTGCAGGGGGAACTTCAGCAAGTAAGGCATCAATTCCTGCCTTCAACTCCTCAATTGACCAATGAAACGGAAGTTGCATCTGATGTGAACCATGATGCAGTCTCTCTAAGTGTGCCTCTATTTCATGCACATAATAGTGCTCCTCGTTACGGTATGCCATCATGCCGTCAAATACACCAATTCCTAGATGAAGAGAATGGCTTGCAATAGAAGGAGCTGCGACTTCTCTAGGGACAATCTCGTTGTTGTGCCAAGCGATTTCAGTTGCCTGCCAATCTGCTAAATCTGGTGATGGAAGCATTAAGCAAAATCTCCTACATGCATGAGAATAGAACCTTGTTCTGAACGAGTTGAGATGGTTATCTTATGCCACGGTAGCGATTCCTGAACATGATAATCCGAAGTCTCTGATTCTTGGTAGTTTGATGGGCTATCGTTGAAGACCAGAAATTCCAGAATTTGAGCAGTGCTTTTAGAGGCAAGATTGTGCTTTACTCCGGGCTGAACTAAAACGATATCCCCACCCTTGAGCGGATAAGCAGTACAGTACTGATTTTCTTCAACAACTAAATAGCCTGTAATCTCTTCAGACGAACCTTCGACAAAAATTAGATTTTTTAGACTTGTGTGAGTATGCAGATTTACTCCTGTTTCTCGATGTGGAATTTTAATTGCATACCCATTCCAAGGGTGCAAAGCATTTGTTCCCTGCTCCGTTAAATTCAACTCGCCAACCCAAGCTTCATATTTCTGATACCAACGCATTTTAGGGTGTTGGGGCAAGGGTTGGACAGTTACTTTTTGCTTGTTTTCCCAAGTGATTAGTCCTAGTGTACAACCTTGGCTGCCTGCGTAGGCTTGCTTCAAACAAGGCAGAATAGTCATCCCTCCCTGTTGAAGTTCAAATTCGGGCGTGATGATTGCACCATGTAGTACAAAGATGACGATTTTAGTTTGGGAATCTACCAGACTTGGATAGTAGATCTCATCTGCTAAACAAGCATTTGGTAGAAGCTTTACAGACTGAAAGTGACGTTGCGATAAAGTTGAAATCTCCTGCTCTCGACCAGAAGCATTTATTAGAGACATTTTTTTAATTTGAACGTGCAGTTTTGGGGATAGCCTGGTCATTGGAAGCCTCTATAGTTCTTAGAGATGAAAGTCGGAATCATAGCCTAAATACGTTTCTTTACTGATGCTTAAATTTAAGATGGGTTCAAGCGCAATCGACAATTGGTTGAGCCTGAAAAAATGACCACAAGGCATATGTACCTCAAGCATAATATATCGCCGATCAACGCAAATAGAAACCATTTCAAGCACATCATGAAAATCACAAATCGACTCGTTAATTCTGCTGAGTAATCGGTCATTAATTTGTCCATCTCCTACAAATCGAAGCTTAATAAATGCTTTTTCACTACGAAATTCTGCGTAGGGAAACACCTTAACATAGCGACGCTTTGCAGGAGATAAATTTCCTCGATTAACCTCACTCATATTGATAGGTAATCCTGGATAAAATTCATTTAAAATCCCAATCATGAAGATGCCAGCATGACCAGAGTCAGGAGGTTCATCTACACAATCGGAGAGTTCATCTTCAAGAATGCGGCAGAAGTTTTTTGCTTCTTCACGAGATGCTCTAAATGCAATCAGTAGCTCAGCACTTCCAAGCAATGACCAAACGACAAAATTATGGACACTGGTTTGTGAATGCTCGTCTCGATATTTAGTAATTTCTTGGATGAGCCTTCTTTTACAATGACTAAAGATTTTAGTGTTGATGAAGATATAATTTAAGTCTGAAGTATCAGGATCAAGTGAGTAGATCTCAAATGTTTCGCGGTAATGCTGCTGAAATAAGGCACGAGCATAGCAAAAGTCGGAGGGTAAGGGCAAAGGCTCTGCATCTGAATCTACCGTTATATCTGAATCCTCTGAATCTACCGTAATGCTTTGAAAAGCAATATTTTCCAAAACTTGCTTAGGAGCGAGATAATTACTCTGCTGATAATCAAGATAAGCGTTCTCCAACATCACTCGCATATTCCGCTTCTGAATTCCCTCTCCGAGCTTTTCAGATAAACGTTTCCAAAGCTGAGGTCCAATGGTTCGTTCCAAGTAGCCATTACTATACCCAGAACTGGGAATTTCTTTGTATTTCAGCCCATTCCATACAGCTCGGAACACAATTTCTTGAGGCTTAGACAATTCAGTGTTCTCAGGGCCTGAGAGCAACTCTCTCAAAAACTGCAAGACAGCTTCATCAACTTCCATACTAGGGATTGGGTAGCAGTTGCACACTATCAACCTTGAGAGGTAGCTCTCCAACGAGCAAGACAAACTTGATGCAAGTTGCCATACCTCTAAAATCTAATTATTTGCCTTCAGTATAATATATTTCTGTTGGCGATATGAGTTTATGAGCTTTGTTCAAATCATCAGAGACAACTCAACTTCTGAGCTAGATTGATTTCGACAGACAGCAGAGACCCTACCACAGCTACTGGCAGCAATACAAAACTATGATGATTTCTGAATCACAAATCGGGATTCAGATCTGTACAAACTGAGAGAATAAGATGAGTTTTGAGTCCAAATAAAGTCATCAGAAATGAACTTTCAAGGAGATCAAATTTGAATTTTATTATCGATGAGTTTCAAGTAATTTCTAATACAAAATAATGAATGAGCTAACTGAGTTGATCTTTTTATAGATGGAAAGCACTATATCAATAAGTTAAGGAAATAATTAAGTCGATTAATTGAATCCTTAAGTGCCTATTCTAGAAGATTCAAGGAGCTAGTGGAATGTTGAAGCTTATTCAAAAGAAGGATTCTGTTGTAAAACTGTTTCAAGGAGCTTGCGTTCTGGACGTTAGTGCATTACGAGAAGATGAACGATTGGAATTTAAATATGATCATCACCAAAATTTAGTGGCAATCCACAAAATTCATGTGTCTCTGTTAAATGTGCCTCAAGAAGCAGAAGCAGAAACTGATATTGAAGCTGGCAAAATTGGCCGGGTATTTTTTGAGGGCAAATCTTGGGGCGCACGTTGCGAACAGGATACCAAAGTGCTTGCAGGTCAACCTGTTTTAGTAACTGGATGGCGCGATCTTCTAACCGTGATGGTGATTCCTCTTGTGTGATCCCAGATTAATTCGGCAAATTATCTAGCTTCAGGACATACCTCAGGGGGATATCATGACCACAGAAAATCATCACCACCGAAACAAGTCTACAGATGTAGAAGAGTCTCGTGGAATTTGGCAAGGAATTGCAGCTACGATTACTGCATTATCAACCCTAATTTTTGTGATTTCACAGGCAGGATTACTGCCGCAAAATTCTTCTTTGCCGCCTCCAACTCAACCTAAACCTGCACCTCCTGTCATGCAAAAAGTTAAAATTCTTCCGCTCGGAAATTGCGAACGAGATAAGTTAATTGTTGCAACGGATGAGGAATTCTATGGCAGGCATCCTGAACGTGAGAGGTCTCCAATTCAGTCTCATGAAAAAGAGATGATTCAAGAATGGTGGTCGATCTGGAGTGAGATTAAGCAGCGAAGAGATTGCTAACTGACCTAATCGACAATTACACCACAATCGTAATGCGAGAGCATCTAACCCAAACTGATCACCTCCCATCCTCGTCCGCGATACCCTTTGACAATCACCGACGATAATGCCCCTCAAGTCTGAACTGTTTAATCCCGCTTCAAATGCCACTGCGTGCATCGCTCATCGTCCACCAATGCGACCAATGGCATCATCAGATGTCCACTGTGCCGCGATCGCTTGCAAGTTTTTGTTCTCGCTTAACAACAATCCGTCAGGTAGCGACTCACTTGCTCAAACCCGGTAGATCAGCAAAACAAGTCTTTATATTTCCCAAATCGTTGAACAATCGTGAACGGCACAGAGACAAAAGGCAGCATGGCTTGGCTAAAGCTAACGCTGCCTACTTCTTCAGTCTTTTTCCTTTCCGAGCAACTTACCAAGTCGTAAAGAGCAAAAATTCAATAAGCCTTCACTCTGCCATTTTTGAGATCGCCCTCCAAGATTTTTCTCCGTACTATCGCAAATAATTGCAATTTGTTCGTGATTTAATAACTATTTGAGATCGACTTGTATTCACTAGCTTTCAGGCAAAAGCTAATGAAACGGAAACAGCAGCAGAATCTTCTCTCCCACAGGAGTAAAGCATCACACCAAATTAATTAGGACGCTTAGTAAACTAACCCTGCTCCTCAAATATGCGCTCCCCCGCTCTATAACAGAAGGATGGAATCAGAGCCAAGCGTCATTCAACCTTTACGTTCAGTCTGGTTCTCCCCGCATTCATTCGCTTCTCAGCATCCTGGAACAGCGTTGCATTCCAACTCCAGTCTGTTGGTGATACCCAGAAGCTATGAGTGACTCGATGGTTCTTCTTACTGCCGTTCTCGGTAGCAATCTCCTTTGTTCCTTAATGCGGGTGCTGATTCGGCTCAAACAGCTCCTCATTACGATCGCAGTTATGTCGGTGCTGGGATTTCGGGTGGCATCCTTAGCAGTGGACGCGGCAATGACGACACGTCCTTTAGTGGCACTGTCCAAGGTCGCTTTGCCATTCCCAATACACCTGTGTCTGCACGGGGTTCCGTCTTGTTTACGGGTGACAATAGTCCGATTATTCCAACCCTGACCTACGATGCACGGTTGAATGACAAATCGAACGTGTATGTTGGCGCTGGATACTCGTTTGTGCAGAATGGGGGAGTGACTTCTCCGATCGGCAATCAAGATGCAGCGGTGTTGACAGCGGGAGTGGAATCCCAAGTGGCAAAAGGTGTGGTGGTGTATAGCGATGCCAAGTATGGAATCAATGCGTATCGGGGCAGTGATGCGGGTGCGCTAAGTCTACAAGCGGGTGTAGGACTGGAGTTCTAAGCTTGTGTAGAGCAGACAAAGTTACGGTTCCAATCGATGAATGACTAAGGAACAGGGTTCTCATACCAAATTTAAATTGAGAAAGCGGCAGATGACTTAGACTAAGAAGCAAGGTTGCAGGTGTTTGTGATGGTTGGGATAACCTCAGTCGAAGAAAGCGTGGACGAGTTAGCGGCTCGATTACGTCAGGCGAAAACGCCGCAGGAAAAGGAGCGATTACAAGTGCTTTACTGGCTGAAACAAGACAATGCACCGAACATCAGTGCGATTGCCAAAGCGACTGGGAAACACCGCAACACGCTACAAACCTGGCTGATGCAGTATCGAGATGATGGCCTTGAGACAATGCTCGAAGTGAAGAAATCGCCTGGAGGGGTGCGCGTGATTCCACAATGGGCAGAAGACGCACTGGCGAAGCGACTGCAAGATCCAGAACATGGCTTTACCAGCTATGGGGCTGTGCAAGCATGGTTATCAGAGACATTGGGCATCGAAGTGGAGTACCATGCGGTGTATCAGATGACTCGGCATCGCCTCAAAGCCAAACTCAAAGTTGCTCGCCCTCAACACCGCAAGCAAGACCCCGCCAAGCGTCAGGCATTTAAGCAAACCTTGCCGACGATCTCGAACTGTTGAGCCAGTTTAACCGCGATCGCCAACATCCGCCCCGACCGATTCGCTACTTTGCTCAGGATGAGAGTCGCTTTGGATTGAAGACGGTACTTGGCAGGGTGATCACCGCCTGCGGAGTCAAACCGATTGGCGCGTGGCAATGGTTATTCCAAGCTTTTTGGCTGTATGGAGCCATCGAACCCGCGGAGCCTCGTTCTTCTTGCAGTTTTCACACGTCGATAGCGATTGCTACCAACGTTTCTTGGACGAATTTGCTCAACAATTCCCGGAGAGTCTCAACATTCTCAAAGTCGATAACGGTCGCTTTCACGCGAGCAAAAATTTACAGATTCCAGAGAACGTCATCTTGTTGTTTCAACCGCCCTATTCACCAGAACTCAATCCAATTGAGCGACTGTGGCAGCATCTCAAAGCAGATCTCAAGTGGGCATCGTTCAAAACCTTGGAACAGTTACAAACCAGAATTGATCAATTGCTCCACGATTTAACGCCTGACATCATTGCTTCCCTGACCGGATATGACTTTATTCTCGATGCTCTATCTGCCCTGGATGCTATTTAAATTGGTATCACTCCAACGTGAGAACCCTTTGCTTTTGCCAGTATCCGATTGAGCGCAGGTCAGCGACTGAGATTTGTACGTGCAGTTGTCGATCGCACCTTATCTCGGTTGATTCCACCCGCACATAAGACAACCGTGTTACAAACCTTGGCTTAAAATTGTACTACAGTTGTAGATCCCTAGAAGGCGCAACTTGACCCAATCGTTCTGTCTTATCTTGAGATTGCCCGTCTCAAAATCTCGCGGGACTAAAATCGGACTGAATGCTCGATTTCTCGGTCGCTGAAACGCCCAAAATTCATGAGACTGCCCCTTCCTTGAACTCGGTTGCTCAATTGCACTCAACATCGTCACGGTAAAGCGTTTCATCTTGTCTCACGTTTCCGAACTGCTGCCTTGCTCCGCAGAAGTTCCAACCGATGAGACAGCCTGAAAAGTTGGTGAGTCAAGGGAATTCGTAATTTGCCTCTCCCTTGAACATCAGTAGTCAGTCTCACGAAAATTGGGCGTTACAGCGTACTACAAAATGGCGATTCAGTCCGATGCTAGTCCAGCCATGTTTTGAGACAACTCATCTTAGTTTGAGACAGCGGTTCAAGAGTGAGTCTACGAAAACAACGGAATGTTAAGGCTTAGAACATTACCTTGGCTCGGTTCCATCCGTTCGGCTTAGTGTCGAATCTATTGAGGACTTCTCACTATTGTTTGCCTTGCCATTAGAAAATAATCCCGTATAATTGATCGTACTTATGTACTATAAAGTTATGGCTCAACTCGATTCTGCTGATGCTGTTAGCTATTTAATTGATCGAGACGAACTCTTACGAATTCGGACTCTCAAGTTGTTGACGAGCGATCGCGATTATGTTTTCTTCGCATTGCAGGTGGACTATCCAGGTAAGCTGAATCCTGCAATTAATGTTGCTGCCTTTTGCGATCTCTGGGAGTTAGATGAGGGGGATCTGTACAAAGCATTAGGCGATTTGCGGAAGAAGGGCATTGTTGTATCGATTTCTAACCAACTGAACCTTCAACTCTCCTAAAGGGATTCAAAGCGCTCTGTATTCCGACTTTCTGTAGGGTGCAGAATTTATCCAAGACGCGTAGCTGACCTTGATACAACAACTGATAAGCCCTAGGCAATTGCCTAGGGCTTCTTTTGATAAATACCAGTGTGAATAAAGGAACTGGCGGTTTTGAATATGCTTCTATCATGAACGAGCCAGCTTCTCTATGGCTAGGGGCAACTTACCCAATCTGTTCCTACTTTCACTTAGGTAACAGTCCCGGAACTTCTGCGGGGTGCGGCAGCTAACCAAGATTTGGAAAAGTGGGTTCAATGATGACGGTCGGGTTCACCGGACGCAAATAACTTTTGCAGCATAGCCAAAAATTGGTTCTTCCTGTGCAGCGCGGTTGTCAGCTTACAAACCCAGCAGATCACCCTTACCTTATGTACGATATCAAAACCTCAAGCTTAATAAAATACTACTTAATTAAGTTTGCTTTTCTTTGTCTTCAGTTTCACCATTTACTTGGGTTCCCTGAGACTTCGCTAGAAGAAGCTTAGCTATTTCAATCTTTGCACTTACTAGTTTCTCTAAAGAATCTACGCGTTCTTGCTCGCTAATTCCATCTAAAATCTGCATAGCCATACCTACAGAATTGATTCTTTCCAAAGTCTCTGTATACTTGTTTGCTTGAGATATTGTTGATTTATATATGAATAGGAAAGTTGCACCAATGAACTGAGTTATGACACCAGCTATCCCCCCAACAATCGCCACAGTAATATTTTCAGGTTTTTGGTAAGCAAGTGCTATGCCTACCCCAACTAAACCAAGACCAAGTAGCATGACAGCTACACTCAACCTGAAAATCCAATCTACTTGCTTAAGGTTACGGTTAAAATAGGCTGAGAGGGTTGAATTTGCTATATCCCAAGCAGGTTTAACCTTGTCAGGGTTTTCCTTTGCACGTTGCTCAGCGTCCTGATAATTTGCCTGTACAATAGACGTTAAACTATCAGGAATATTATCAAGAATAGCCCAAGCTATTAACCCCAAAATCCCACCGATCGAAGTAATAATACCGGCTAATGAAAAGTCATATGAGTATAAAAACAAGCTTATTCTTGGTGTCATAACTAGCAATAATCCGATCGCTAGTAAAAAGAAGCAAAATACTCCAAATAACTGTCGTCTTCCTGTTTTGCTAGAAAGATCAATTTCTGAAGACAAGGCAGAATGGATAGAGTTAAATGAGTCAATATATGTCCGTGCTACCGTGTCAAACCCCCTTAAGAATGGGTTAGGGTTCTTTGATACGTAGATGTAATCTCTCAAAACCCCTAGCTTTACTAAGTCTTTTTCAATTCCTTTTCTTACGCTTTCAATATGTATCCCTTCCCCTCGGAGCCTTATTGAAATTATTAAATCTCGAATTTGTCGTCCTTTTTTCCAGCCAGTTTTAACTAGTGTGTAGTGATCAATAGCCTCGTCGAAATGAGGCTCAAATTTGATTGTCCTAAGAACTGGCATTAACTCTGCTTGATGCAAAATAACTTCTTTTACAGCATCTCTATGAGTAGTAAGAAGATCTTTTTCTTCAGGCTCATTTAGATCTTTAGATTCATTCATCGTTACTTATCCTACGAGCAAAATAATCAGCCAACTTTACGGTTCTTTAAAAGTTTAGATTGATAGCCTCTATAAAGATCAATTTAGCAAGACACTTTGCACTAAGACTAGTTCACCTCATTAAGTCTGCCCACATGCTATCTGTTTCCCATCGCTTACTCAAACTCCAGGTATCGCTCCACTAACAATTTAGTAGGCTAATGGTTTCCTTTACCCGCCGCTAGTAATCTTAAACAACGTACATCTTTGTTTTGATCGCAGTCACTATCTTATTCGTTAATTCATCCAAGGATTTGGTTCCACTTAGAATCAACTCAGAATTGTTCAAAACCTTTGTATTTACCTCAAAATGCCATCATTGAGATATACTGCCAGATATTCTTTGAGATAGGCTGCCAGGATATCTTGCTTCCTCTCAGCGACACACTGTTCGATGTTTCAATTCTGTGCAAGTCTCTTAAAAAGTGAACGGTTGAGTGCCTGCGGAGCGCGCAGTAGCGCCGAGAGATCGCTCTCTCAAATCCGACTGAATTTTTACAAGCTTGGATTGGGAACAGCTGCATCAGCGAT
>NZ_JAPQKE010000015.1:0-38721 GCF_026735145.1 Leptolyngbya sp. GGD | reverse complement strand
GTGGACTTCCACCAATCTCTGATGCCAGTACCGCAAAGCACTACGATCGCCTTGCGGCGGATGCCGTTTATCGCATCGTGCGAGCGCTTGATAGTCTTGGTCTCGCCTGGTCGATCGATGATGTTGCAGTTGCTCTGGGGTCTTTTACGCTCGCCTACCCCTATTTGCACGGGCTGCTGAAATCTATGAATGCTCAAGAGGCATTATTAGAGCTTGCCCATTTTGCAACGACCTATCGAACTCAGAAAGGCACCATCGATGTGCAAAAACTCGCTGATAATGTGCGGGGCATTGCATCCGAGTTACACTCAATTGCAGCCGGAGATGCCGGGGAACTCTTTTGCGCGACGCATTCAGATTTACGGCTGACCGAAGCGATCGCACAAGGAAAACTCATCTATTTCATGCTTCCTCGATTAGAAGAATCCGAGGGAGCTGCACGAATGCTCAAAGTATTTCGTGAAGATCTAGAGGTGTCGATCGGTGAGATTACTTCTCATGAACACATTCGCTTGGATGATCCGCACCTTGTCATTATTGATGAAGGTGCTTCTACCTTTTCCCCTACTTGGGCAAATCTCTTTGAATTAGCGCGGAAAGGTCGATTTGCGCTTCTCTTTGGCGCACAATCTACCGCCGGATTGAGTGACCCATCACTAGGGTTAAGCTCTGCTTTTTACAAGCGAGTTATGGCAAATGTTAACCTCAAAGTTGCGATGCGGCTTGGTGACAATGAGACCGCTTGTGAACTCTCGGAGTGGATGGGCAAAAAGACGGTAATTAAAAAATCAGTGAGTCATTCAACATCCCAAGGGCGCTCAGGCGCACCGCTTACGATGCTTAATACCAAACTTCAATCGGGTCAATCTTCGACAGAGAGTTTCTATGAGGAAACTGAAGAGCGGGTTTCACCAGATGATCTTAAGTATGGGCTCCTTGCAGAGAAGGGACTTGCGTGGGTTGATATGGGTGGCAAACTCATCAAGATGAGATCGCTTTGGGTAGACTTTTATCTTTCAGAAAGGTGGACGGGGCGAGCCACCCTGCCCCGTTACGAAGTTTCTGAGAAAGATTCTCTTGGGCTTCGTTCTTTTATCAATCGTGAGGTACGTGAGCGCGAGATATTTAGGGAGCCTTTGAAAGCGCCTGCTTCACCTCCAGATGAGTCCCTCTTACCTAAAGCACCGATTGAGACTTTTAAGTTATCTTCTGATGCTCCAAGTAGCTTACGTTATCGTAAGACGCTTGTAATAAGCCCTGACACAGCGCAAGAGAGCCAATCTACTATTATTTTTCCTAAGAAGATTGCTCGATGATATTGGCTCAGTGGTTAGAACAATATTGTATATATTCTATTTTCTAGAAAATAGAATATATACAATATACACTTTTAATGGTTGAGTAAAGCGGCAACTTCAGAGAGCTTGTTTCGTAACTCTTCAATATCCCCTATTTCGCTCCACTCGATTGGCGCTGCTCGAAGCAATTCGATCCCTGCTTGAATGAGAACTTGCTTTGGAAGTTTTCGCCCTTTTTTTCTACGGCTGTCTTTTACTATGTAATCAAGCCAGTCATTTATTTCGGTAGTGACTTGTAGCCCAATAGATTCTTTATTAGAGCCATCAATATCTTTCAAAAACTCATTAGATATTTTCTGTTTTCTATTTTCTAGATTATTGATTCTAGGTTCTAGGTTCTGCGACTCTCGTTTCTTTGGGGTACTCTTTAGCGATCTTTGTGGTTCACCACTTTCTGAAGGGGATGCTTCTGTCTTATCAAAAAGACCTCCCGCTAGTGGATCTATGCCCATACCAGTTTTTTTGGCAGATGATTTACTAGACACGAGTGAGAACCTCCTCTGTAAGCTTTTGATAGGCGACTGCACCAGGAGTAGTAGGAGCATGGTCGAAGATGGACACTTGGAAACTGGGCGCTTCTCTTACCTTGACCGTTTCAGGGATGACGGTTTCAAAAAGGCGATCGCCGAATCGCGTTTTAAGAGAAGCGAGCACTTCTCTAGCGATGTTGAGTCTTTGATCGTAGCGGGTGGCAAGGACTCCTAGAATTTCAATGGGATGTTCTAAACGGGTTTGAATGAGGTGCAGCATTCGTTCGATGACGGGAATACCGAGAAGTCCTAGATAACTTGGATCGACGGGAATGATGAGTTTTTGCGCTGTCATAAGCGCATTGATAGAGAGCATTCCAACGTTGGGGGGGCAATCGATGAGGATGAAATCGTAGCGAGATGAGATAGTTTTTACTGCCCGACGAAGGAGTACCTCTCTTCCTGGCATTCCGGAGAGTGGAATTTCTGCCTCAGCAAGCAGAATGTTAGACGGGATAAGGTCTACGTCTGAAGTGGTTTTTACGATCGTGTCTTTGATCGTAATTTTTTCGAGTAAGACTTCATCGATTCGATGCTCAAGATTCATGATATCGATTCCAAGTGCTGCGCCTGCATGACCCTGGGGATCAATATCGATGAGTAAGACACGCTTATCATGAAAGCGCTTTAGAGCAACAGCAAGGTTATATGCTGTTGAAGTTTTGCCTACCCCGCCTTTAGCGTTGAAAATAGCGATGATTTGGGCTGGCACGATAAGAGACTCCTTTGTAAAAAGGGTTTGTGGCAAAAGCACAACATAGATTATAGAAAATATATTCTACAATCTATATGAGAATATACAACCTATTTTCTAGAAAATAGAATCTTGAATAGAGAATGGGCAGTAATAGAGGACGAAAATACTTACTTTTTCTCTCCTTATGACTTCGATCTAAAATGCTCCACGATGTCTCTTTTGCCGTGAATAATCGCAAGGATATCTATCTGGGCTTCGTTAACGCGATAGAAAATGACATAAGGTGTTTCAACCCAGCTTCGATAGATGCGGGGTTCTAAATCTTGCCGAATTGGGGCTATTTGAGGATTGTTTGAGAGCCATTGAAAGCGATCGTAGAGCGCCAGAAGGAATGAGACCGCTCTTTCTTCTCCCCACTGTTCTAGCCCGTAGAGAAACACGTCCTCAAGGTCTCTCTCAGCTTCAGGAGAGAGTCTATAGTCCATGTCGTGCCTTTGCCTGTCGCATTATGTCTTCGGGGGTGGCAGTAGAGATTTCCCCTCGTTCGAGCTGAGTAACTGCTCTTTGCAGTTTACTTTCTAGGGCAAGTTTTTTGAGTTCTTGAAGTTCTTTGTATTCCTCAACTCCGAGAATATACACACTAGGGGTGCCATGTGATTGCACTTCGATTGTGTCTCTCTGGGCTTGTCGCGTGATTTCTCCCCATTTTCTCGTCTCGCTAGCGGTAATGACAATCATAAGTTCCTCCGTCAAGGATCTCTTTCTACACATATTATGAGCAAATTAATCAAAATACTCAAATTAACTAATTCGTTCAATTTGATTAAAAACGTGAGGCTTGCAGAGAAAATCTAATATATAAAATATATTTTAATTTTATATATTCTAGAAAATAGAATGTCTCGTCTCTCGTAAGGTAGCACCTTGCTTGCGTGAAAGCTTTTCGCTCTTTGGGTTTGGCAGGTATTTGAACAAATAGCGTTTTATAAATCTGGAAATTTTTGATGTTCAAGAAGCTTTCTAAAAGCCTCTGCAAGACGCTCTCTTAAGGCTTTCCATAGTCGGGTATAGGGGAGGTGGTTTTTTCTTTACTACGAGGCGGCTAGAGCGGTTTTTGACGAAGGGGAGGGAAGGGCAGAAAGGAGGCGAGTGATGAATCTGGGATTCATTCGCTTTCTAAGCCTGCTACTGCAAGCTCCCAAAACAGCGTTTCTTGCATAGGATGTTCTTCTGGGATTTTCTTGGACGATCGAGGGGATTGCACAAAGAAGCGTTCAAATTCCTGATGTGCCCTCGTTCCTGGCACTGTGACGATAACCCAGTCTTGGTCGCCTTTTCCATCGATTGTTGCTTCAAAAGATACCGAAGCGAAGTAGCCTGACTCTTTATGGGGTTTAAGGATTCTGTAGAGCTGTTTTTTAGCTTTGTCCCACTCGTAATACCGCTTTGTACCAGAGAAAAGGCACCAATCTGAGTAGAGGTATTTTGCACTTGGAAGGTTATGTTTCAGTGCTGCAAAGATCTGAGGGCTGATGAGCTCGTAGAAGCGTTGAGCTGAAGGGGGAAGGGCTTTGAGGTAGTCATAATCAAGGGGACGGGTGCCTACAGAGTTAAGGATTTCCAGGAAAATATCGCTGAGAACTACGTACACAGCATCGGCTTGCCGTCCGTTAGGCAGGCGTTCTCCAGTAAAAATTACGCTGTAACGGTTAAAGCCCGCCTCAAGTGTGCGTTCAAGACCTGAAACCGTTCGATAAGAGAGTTTTGCAGTGATAAAGGCACTGGCATTCTGCAACAGCGCTTGTTTGATACGTAAGGTACCTTGTCCCTCATTGATGCCTGCATCTCTGCAAATCGATCGAAGACTTCCAAGCCGTATGAGTTTCGGCTTGATTTTTCCTGCTTGCTCTATTCTTCGATTGATTACCAGTGAATCGAGCTTGTATGCCAACTCCTTTGGCTCCCCATAGTCACGACTGGGAGAAACCTTCCAGTGGAATTCTTTTCCAGCGCGATCTCGTCCTCGAATCTCAATCCGAATGCTCCCTTGTCTTGCAAGATTATGTATCGGAAAGCGTGAGAGTTCTCGTTCAATCCGAATTGGGTTAGGAGGCTCTAGGCTTTGCTTTTTCACTCGCGGAGAGACCTAAAATTTAAAATAAAAACGAACGAACGAACTTCCTTTGTCTAGTAGTCTATATAGTCTTAAATAGTCTAATAGTCTAGGGCTAAATTCGCTAGTAAATTCAATGGTTTAAGCCCGTTTTTGTCTCCCGTAAGGTAGCGATCCGTCACCCAAAAGGTAGCACCGGGTCGCTCAAAAGGTAGCACTGCGTCACTCAAAAGGTAGCGATCCATCACTCCAAAGGTAGCACTATCGTGAAATGAGATAAGTGTGTGGAAAACGAGGTTAAGTCTCTGATTTTGAATGGCTTTATTGCCTATTTTTTAGGAAGTTTGCCTTCTCTTAAAAAGGCTCTTTTTTCCCTTGAGGAATGCCCTGTTTCTTTCTCGATAATTGAAAGGAATCTAAGACTTTAGAAAACTTTCGTCTCTCGTAAGGTAGCGGTTCTCTACTTTAAATAATATATTTTATAGAATCTAGATTATGGGGTTTTGTAGAGTCTGCGCCTGATGTAGGCACCTTTTACGTCAGTGATAGGGATCTGAATTTTTACTGAGGGAAGACGCTTTGGTTTTCTTAAGGCATTGATCTTTTTTACGAGTTTTAGTTTCTGCTCCACAACGCCAGGAAAATTGTAATAGGGCAGGGTGTTGAAGGCGGTTTCTACTTTTGCGCGATCGCGCGTGGCAAGAGCAAGCATCTCTATTTCTACGAGTCGCCACTGTCTTCGTGCAACTCGAACACAGGAGCGTTTCCCAATGATGCCGATCGAGTACCCCTCAAAGTGAAGCGGGCAGGTTCTTATATCGTAGCTGCACAAGCGATCGAACTCTGGGTGAGTTCCTTGAGTGGCAAGGAGAACAAATCTTCGCTGGAAGCGAAGATATTGAACAGAAGCGAGTCCCTTAGTCCGTTGTCTGTGGCGTGTAACCCGACAGGCTGAGACTGAGTAGGCTTGTGTTAATTTTTGGTCGATAGCTTCTAAATCTTTCTCTTCAGGAATTTCTCTTAACACATATCGCGTGTAGCCATAACGAACATAGTCGATTGAGATTCTCCACAAAAAATCACCGAGCGTTTTGGATTCCATTTGCCCTCCTCCACAAAACACAAGGAAGGTACGTTTGATTAAAGGCTCAAATGTACCAGAAAAGCCCCTTAGCATTGCTTACGCCCTTTTTTAGCGTGTCGCAGTGCTTTCCATTAGCTGTTACAGAGCATGACTTTAATCAGCTCCGTATGAGCTATCCAGTTTAGTGAGTTGTCTTAAGTGCGTGTTTCGTCATATGCCTCACGAGGTGTATACGAGCTTGGGTTATGGCTGTGATGATTGCCTGACTCATCTATGTTGCAGGATGGTGCAGGCAATCCACTGAAATGAAATTGAACTGAAAAACGTAAGTGAGATCTCCTCAGAGCTTTCGTAGTCGCTTGTGCTTGGAGCTACCACCCTTCAAGCGCGAAAGGAACGGTGACTGCCCTGCCTCCTTTCCTCCTGCATTTTTTCATGCAGCACCTACTTGCTCCCCGCTCCCAGTCTGTTGTGTTTGAACTACGTGAGTGACTTCTCACGCGCCGAAAAGCAGCTACGCTTCGGTAACAACAGACCTTCCCCGATTATCACGATCAGTCAAAACTTGAGTCACGTCGCTAGAGGATTTTTGTCCCCAAGATTCAAACGCTGGTGATTGCATCACTCCCATTTCAGGTTTCCCCCGACAGAAAGCATAAGCTTCGGGATTACCACAGATGAATCGTTTCGCTGTGTAGCCTCGCGTCTCTCAAAGTTTCTTACCTGCAAGCAGTTTCCCGCCTTTCATCGTTGAGCTTTTCACGTTCGCTGTATTGCAGCGATACTCGGAAAGTGTCTTTTTTCCGATCACTGACATCACTGCCAGTGAGATCCCGACGCAGGCTAAGGTTACGCGCCCTGTCCTTATTATGGATTTAGGCTCTTGTCCCCTTAGATGGATTTTCACCATTTCCCATCGTGCAGCCCTCTTTTACAAGGGTATGTCTCGGTCGCCCTCCTTCAAAACCTCTCTAAAGATGGGATAGAACATTGGGATTACTCGATGTTACTCGGATTACTCCAATGAGCCTCCCTCGCACGTAGCGAGCCACTCTCATGGCACCACGCGCTAAGAGTTTCGACAACGGAGCAGGTAGCTTATGTCTGCGCTTTTAGTCCTCGTTTGGTAGTTAGGTGAGGGCGTAAAAGTGTTGCCGCCACACGTTTTTCAGTAGCCTAGACTTCGCCAGTGTTGAGCGAATTTTTATAATCACAGCCTCTTGACCGCTAACTTAACAGGGTCGTTATTGCGAATGAAATATAAAAGTGAATGAGGATGATGAAGGATATAAGAATTGCGTTGGGCTGATGTTGAGGTGCCCAGAAAAAAACCGAGACGGGGACTCACCCGTTTGCTAAGAAAAGACAGCTCACGGGTTAGTCCCCGTGTAAGAAAACATTACTTACAAACCTTTGATATGAACCTGTGGAGAGAATAACAAGAAGCAACACAGGAAACAAGAAAAATAGGTGGGTCTCTTCAACGTCGAGAGGGCTTCGTCACGGGTAGGTACGGCGGACGGTAGGGCTTTACACGCTCCTTTGAGTAAGTCTCTCTGCCTGGAAGTCACGCTCTTACCCTTGGGCACCTACTGACTGCCTACGACGGAGGAATGTATCAACTAATTCTAAGGGTGAAAAAGCTCAAGATTGCACGAAATTAAATCTCCTACAAATCGAATCGAAAGCCCATTGTGGCGTACAATTCGATCTAATCAGAAAGGGGTCTCTCTTTCTGAAAAAACCTATAAATAGCGAAAAACCTTCGCGGTTGCACCCACAAAGGTTTTCACTATGTACAGCCCGAAGAGCTGCGATACTCACAAAAAATTAATGTGTCCAACATTGATTTTATCGTAGCAGTTCTTGCGGGAAATATTGCAATGCAATCCCAAAAAAATGACTGCTCCTGTTATTGGCGAAGAGAGTGGGCACTCTCTCTATCCGCGTGATCCCCTTGGTCACAGGCTTTGTGAGGTTTTTAATTATTTGTGGCATTCCATTTCTGCCGATAATGCCGCAGAGCCAGAATGGAAAACGCAAACGAAATATCCTTTGCGTCCGCGAGTCTTATGGCAGCAGTGGAGTGATCCCCATACCTTGGTCGGCGTACGGTTTGGAGCGACCACTACGTATGCTCTCATCGATATTGATCGGACAAGTCGCTATCACCCCAGCGCTCAAGGGCTATCGTTGCTTTTGGCATCGCTCGAAACTATCGGGATCGTCCGGCATGTTCTTGTAAGATCGAGCGACTCTGGCGGATTACATCTTTATTTGCCGTTACCGTATGCCGTGCCAACCTTTGGACTTGCCCAGGCTTTAAAGCAGTGTCTTGAAGCGCAAGGTATTGAAGTTGCTGCCGGGCAGGTGGAGACGTTTCCTAATACAAAAGCCTATGCGATCCCCGGAACGTTTATCGAATACAACGCCCACCGCTTACCGCTTCAACCGGATAGTGGATCGTTTCTACTTGATGATGATGGCAACGCGATCGGCACTAATTTGAGGCAATTTTTTCAATACTGGGATCATGCGGCAGCAGGGCAAGATCTTGAAACGTTGCATGAGGCGATCGGTATCGCACGACGAAATGGGCGGAAACGGAAGCGCTTTAAAATTGCGCCCGTAGAAGAGTGGCGAGCTGATTTGCAGACTGAAATTAACGAGGGTTGGACGGGGCAAGGGCAGACGAATCATCTCCTTAAAACTATCGCCTGTTACGGTGTGGTATTTGAAGCGCTCAAGGGCGACGCATTAGCGGAATTTGTGCAGACTACCGCCATGAATGCCCCAGGCTATGAGGAGTATTGCCGTCATCAACACGAGATTGCACGGCGCTCAACCGTATGGGCACGAGCGGCAGAGAAATATTGGTGGGCTTTGGGAACAGAGCCCCAGCGCACCGAAGCAGCGTATCGAGTAGAGGACAAGGTAATCCCTATCAATAAGAATCAGGCACGAGCTGAAGATGCACAGCGCCGCATTCGAGAAGCGGTAGAACGGCTTGCTGCATCCGATGATCTTCCTGCTGATGTGACAGGAAGAGTCCAGGCGCTTGTCCGTGAGGCGCATACTAGCCCGCACACGCTCTACCGTTATCTCGATCTTTGGCATCCTGAGCATTTTGCCTGTCTCATTTCAGCAGAGTGTGTAACGCCTCCTCCAGAGGGCAATACAGCCATTTTAGAGATTGAGGTTTCTGCTCCCTCAAATTTCTCAGAAAGCAGTCAGAGTAAGAAATTACATACCTTGAAAAACAGAATGAAGTGTAAGGCTATTTCCGCCTCTGATGTTGGGTATTTTTCCTCTAATGTTGTTGAGTTTAGGCAATCTGAGAGTTCTTTTACAGGTCTGCCTTTAGAGAAACTCGATCGCTTTCTTCAAGCATTTGATGAATTTACGAATGGATCTTAAGGAGAGATTCTTCTTCGAGATTTATCTTTAAGTACAAATAAATTTTGGCTTGCTCTCTAAGTTTTGAAATGTCTGAAACCCTTTCACAGTGAAGATTTCAGCGACTTTTAGGAAGTTTGAGCAATGGTTTCTTGCAAGCGCAAAGCATGAGAGGTGCAACCTCTTAAGGCAATACTAATTCTTTACGGGTCATACGTCCCCTTGCTTGGGTTCTCAAGACATCCCACAATGAGGATTGCAATCAGACAAGCCTTAACTGTGACCGACTCTCTTTTCCCCGACCTTGCCCGCTATGAGGCGTTTCTTACCAATTTAAAACAGCGCATCCGAACAGCGCAGGTAAGAGCAGCGATCGCGGTCAACCATGAGCTGATCCTGCTGTATTGGCAGATTGGGCGGGATATTCTGACCCGACAGCAGCAGGAGGGGTGGGGGGCCAAGGTTGTTGAGCGACTGGCAAAAGATTTGAAGCGGGAATTCCCCGACATAAAGGGCTTCTCTCGGACAAACCTGCTTTACATGCGTGCCTTTGCTGAGGCGTATCCTGATGAAGAATTTGTCCAGCGCATCGCTGGACAAATTCCGTGGCGGCATAATCAGGCGCTCTTAGATAAGCTCAAACGACGGGAAGAACGGCTCTGGTATGCGCAACAATCTCTAGAGAATGGCTGGAGCCGCGATGTTTTGGTAATGCAGATTGAGAGCAACCTTTACCAGCGCCAAGGTGGGGCAGTCACCAATTTCCAGCAAACCCTACCGCAACCGCAGTCTGACCTAGCGCAGCAGCTCCTTAAAGACCCGTACAATTTCGATTTTCTCAGCCTTGGTAACTCTGTCCAGGAGCGCGAGCTAGAGCGGGCCTTAGTCACGCACATCCGGGATTTTCTGCTGGAATTAGGGGCGGGCTTCTCCTTTGTTGGCAGCCAGTATCCGCTGACAATCGACGGGCAGGAGTTTCGGCTGGATCTGCTGTTTTATCATTTCCGGTTGCGCTGTTTTGTGGTGATTGATCTTAAGACTGTTGAGTTTCAACCTGAGTTTTCCGGCAAGATGAATTTCTATGTTGCAGCGGTGGATGCAACGTTGAGGCATCCAGATGATCAGCCCACTATCGGCATTATTCTCTGTAAATCCAAAAGTAAGATGATTGCCGAATTGTCGTTACAAGGAATGACGCAACCAATAGGAGTTTCAACTCACAAAATTGGCGCAAACACTTTGATTCCTGAGCAGATTAAAGGGATCTTGCCTACAGTAGAGCAATTGGAAATAGAACTGGAGAATGCTGCTAGCAACATTGAAGCCCTGGAGCAAAAGCAGGATGAATCAGATTTAGGTCACGTAAGAGAGTAGCCCACGATCTAAAGTCAGTTGCCCTCTCCGACTTAGATCAGAAACGGAGTTCGTCTCGCTCACACAGTTAATTTTTAAGGGGGGATACCCCCCGTTGCTGTCAAGGAAAAACGACTGTCTCCCCAACCTTCCTTCGTTTCGCTTCGCTCCACTGCGTGCAGGCTGGGAGATACCCCTCTGTCGTTTTTCCCTGACAGCGCCTCCCCCCTTCTTAGTGGTTGTTAAGGGAGTGCGCGCGCACTCCCCACCGAAGAATTTCGGTGGGATGAGCAACTAAGAAAACTAGAGAAGCCGCAAGTGTGCAAGACTTTTTAAGCGGCTTCCCTAACCTGAAGGGAAAGTATGACAGCTTCGACAAGAAAGGCAAATGATGTTC
Organism: Leptolyngbya sp. GGD; assembly: GCF_026735145.1. Taxonomy (NCBI): domain Bacteria; kingdom Bacillati; phylum Cyanobacteriota; class Cyanophyceae; order Leptolyngbyales; family Leptolyngbyaceae; genus Leptolyngbya; species Leptolyngbya sp. GGD. The sequence continues at coordinate 27,793 of NZ_JAPQKE010000015.1, read as the reverse complement.
CAAGCATCTATGTTGCTGATTTAGCCGCCTATAACGAAGGAGAGTTAGTTGGGCGATGGATTAGATTAGATGACGGGATCGCTGCACAAGACGTTCATAGAGAGATTTCTGAAATGCTCTTAGAACGTGGAAACGAAGAGTGGGCCATTCATGACTATGAAAATCTTCCCGACTCGCTTGGTGAATATCCTGACATTGAAGAGCTGGTTCAAATCGCTGAAGCAGTAAGAGAACATGGATATATGCTCATAAATGGATACATTAACTACTTTGGTAGTGATGAGCTTTCACAATTTTCTGAGCGATATAGAGGCACCTACTCAAGTCTCATAGACTACGCCTATGAGTTAGTCGATGATTGCTACGACTTAGAAAAACTAATGGGTACTCTTGCCCACTATTTTGACTATGAAAAATTTGCTCGCGATCTTGAGTTATCAGGCGATATTGTCGCCATTGAACTTTGTTTCGGTGAAGTAGGGATTTTTGATTCCTCTTACTAATCAAGGCATTATTCCTAAATGGGCACCAAACTTGGTACCCATTTAGGAGACCAAGTGACCTAGATTTGGTACGGAGAAATCTTCATTAATAGGGTTTACGTAAAAAAATATTTCTTCCTGCGTGGAATTCAGGAATGAATCCGAAGAAATATTTTACTCACACCAATGCACTAAAGTGCATACGCATTCTACCAAGTCCGAGTATTGAAACCCTTTCATAGAAAAGGGTTTAGGCGCTTCAAGAATGCATACCATCCTATAGAAATAGTATTAATTGTCATACTTACCAAGTGGTTGTAGTTATCACTTGGCATCAAGAAAAGCAGTGTTATACTACAGCGCAAAGACAAATTATTTCATTGCCTAGTGCATACTTCGTGAGTAATTCGGAGGAATAGAAAAGTTGTAGATAAACACCATAGGGCGAGTGACACCATCAGTTTTCGGCTTGTAGCTGAATATCGCAAAAAGCTTGAGACTTCGGCTAAGGCAGCAGGTGTTACTTCACATCAAATGGCGCGACAGCTTTTAGTTACTGCCTTAGAGAATCCGTCGCGTGAGGATTTGATAGAAGATCTCGATCAGCTAACTGTGACAAGTGAAGTTTTGCTTGAGCAAGTTCGTGAACTTCATCGTGAGCTTGCCTCTCTTAAGGGTGTATTGGCAGGGTGTTTGAGTTTGTTTTTAGCCACAGTCGGTGTTTCAGAGCAAGACGTTGAGCAACTCATGAACGACCTTTTTAAGTCTGAGGAGGACAGGGAGTTGTGAGCGACGATGGTCGTATCAATCAAAAAAGTCACCCTTGGTGGTGAACGATACTACGCTGACTTAGCCCGAGAAGATTACTATACAAAAGAAGGTGAGCTGCCCGGACAGTGGCTTGGTCAAGGTGCGATCGCATTAGGACTTGATGGAGTAATCCATCATCACGATCCCCGCCTTACAGCTTTGTTTGAAGGACGGCATCCCTACGATGGAAGTGAGCTTCGTCGTGGTGCGACTACAGTGCGCCACTATGAGAGACCCGATGGAAGCGTAAAGGTTCATAGCCCTGTGGGAGCGTATGACTTTACGGTATCCCTTGATAAGTCGGTATCAGTATTGTGGGCGGTCTCCCCTGTAGAAGCTCGTGAGAGTATCCAAGCAGCTCATAGTGAAGCGCTTCATGCAATGGCTCGTTTCATGGAGACACAATGCTACACCCGCACAGGTGAAGCAGGCAGAAACCATGAATCAGTCAAAGGTGTCTTTGCACGTTTTGATCACAGTGTCTCGCGATCGCTTGATCCCCAAATTCATTCCCACTTGCTTCTTCTCAACGTTGGCATTCGTGCTGATGGGCGAGCAGGAGCGCTCGACGGAGAGAGACTTCTCCATCTTCAGTTTGAGTGCAGCAAAGTGTATGACGCGGAGATGCGGCAGCAGTTATACGATCGCTTGGGTCTTGTAACGGCTGAGAAACCCCTTTCTAAGGGAATGAGTTTTGAAATAGTCGGTGTGCCTCAAGACCTTTGTAGAACGTTCTCTAAGCGCCGCCAGGAGATTGAGAAAGTGCTTTCTCCCCACGATACGGCAAAGCAGGTTCAAGTTAAGGTGCTCGCTACGCGAAGCCCGAAAGTGAAGAACTTCGATCGTGAGGCGTTGTTTACGCAATGGCACAAGGTAGGGTGTGAATTTGGTTTTGATGCTCAACGGTTTCTCGAAGAATCGCGTGAGCGAGCAAAATCTAAGATTTACGATCCCATTGAGGAGAGAAAGTCAGAGAGTCGCCCGCCTCACGTTTTGTCGAAGTATCAAAGGGAGCAGTTACTTCAATACCACAGGAAGGCAAGGCGTTACTGGAAGAAGGTTGAACGTAAATTTGATCGAGCACTTCAACGACGGCAAAAGCACAGAGCACGAATGAAGCGAAAAATCTTAGTGCTCTATGCAACGGGAAAAATTTCTCGTGCCGATTATCTCCGGTACACCGAGGGGCGAGGCTTACCTACATCTCAACTTGGGATCAATCTTGCCTATGCAACTCGCCGAATCAGTCGGAAACAACAGCGCTTTCTCCTTCAGAAACATGGGCATGAACGAGTGAAAGAACCACGTACGAGGGTGGGTATTGAGATTGCGTACATGAGTGATCGTATTTCTGCACTACAGCGCCTTACGTTGCTTAAAAAACATGGGCATTTCAAGAAGGCTGCGCCAGCGCCTCCGGTGTTTCAACAAGAGCCTTTGATAAAGCAACGATCGACAGATGAACACGAGCGTGAGAGGTAAAACAGGATGGCTTTGACGGCAGAAAACAGAGGAACGCTCAAGTGGATTCGGGTCGTAATAGTCTCGGTACTTATTGGTGTGTTGCTTGGGGGAGTATTTGCGTCTGACTTTCTCATGACTGTTTTCATGGGAATGCCAAGAACTCATGATGAGGAACGTTGGGCGATAATTATCAACTACTCAACGTATCATTTCCTTATCAAATGGATGTTTGCGCTTATCGTGGTGGCAATTGGGATCAATATTCAAAAGCGATATGAGAGCCTCCTTGACTTACGGTTGAAGCACAGAGTTATTTTCCATGAAGTTCGAGCGTTTGTAATGGCACCAAACGCGGATGAGCCAAAGCGTGACTATCTTTGGGCGTTTGTCTCAACAGTTGCTCAAATGACGCTTCCTTACCTTGGTGGATGTCTTGGATTATTTCTTTTCCCAGGGCTGACTTCTGCCTTTAATTTGCCAGTAGATAGCTCTTCTCTCGTTGCTGGAGGCTTGTTCGTATGGCTGTTTTTTGAAAGCGGTCTTATGACATTGATTCCTGGAGTACCGCTGTTTTTTTACGGGGTCATTCTGGGACCGCTTATTTTGATTCTATTGTTTGCTGCTTTGAGGGGAACGGGTGATTTTGGAGTAGTTGCAATTGGGTTTCTCATCGTTGTTTTCCTTGCGGGATCAATGTTTACCGAAGCTCTTGTAAGTATGGTCTTCTTTAGTTTTCGATTGGCAGATGAAATCCGCAATGCACCTTGGATAGTGCCTATGTTGCTCCGCCTTCAAGAGGAACAAGGGAAGATTCGGAGAAGGTAAAATGAAGAGAATATCTCGATTCTTTAAGGACTTTTTTGGAAATTCTCCACCTGCTGCAATAGGGCAGCGTTCAGCGATTCACGCTCTTGTGACTAATTCGCTAAAAGAGCTTGAACGCCAACCACCGAGTATGAAAGACATTTTTCTCGGTCAATCTGCTAGTGGTGAGTACATCCGATTTGGAAGTTGCTTTATACCTATTGAATGGACGGCGTTCCACACAATTTACTTTGGAGCAACTGGTGCAGGGAAAACGAATCTCTTAAATATGCAAATTTCGGGAGTTCTCGATACTCTCAAGCACAATCCCACACGACGAGTAATTATTAATGATTATAAAGGAGATGCGCCTGCAATACTCAAAGGGCATGGAGTAGAGTATGTCATGCTGTCAGTTGATTATCAGGAGGGACATGCTCCCGACATTGCCAAGGATTTTGATAGTTATAATCAACTCAGGCAATTTGGATTTCATCTCATTCCTGAGAGGAACCAGAGTGATCCTTTTTGGGAAACTGCATCCCGCCTCGTTTTAGCTGGTGTCGCTCAATCGTTTTTTCACACTCAAGGGACTAACTTTAAGCTCCACGATTTTGACTGTCTTCTTCAACAGGATTTCGCAACACTTTTGCGGGTCTTAGCTCAATGTCCCAGTAATAAGAATATTGTTCGTTTTATTCTGAGCGAAGTAGCAGAGAAGACTTCAGTGAGTGTCATGGCTAATCTGATCGCTGAAATTGGGAAAATTTCACACGCATCAGGGCATAGCCAGAATGTGGGCAAATACTTGAGTGTTCGAGAATTTCTATTTAGTCAAACTCCGCCTGCTCAAGTTTTAGTCATTAGTCAACGGAAGAGTACTCGAGAGGTAACAAATCCTCTGATGGGGATAGTAATTGATCGAGTCATAGAGCTTTTTCTTGATAGCCCTGAACATAGAGATGTATACGGTAACGAAAAACCGCCATGGCTGTACATCTTCAATGATGAGTTGGCTGCATCGGGTAAGTATAAAAAGATTAGAGAATTTGTCAGTGCAGCCCGTAGCAAGGGAGGCTCTGCTTTCTTAGCTACTCAGGATGTTAATGGGCTTCAAGAATTATATGGAGAGAAAGCGACAGGTTCGATTGTAGGAAATTGCAACTTTAAAGTCATGTGCAGTGCTCCTCTTGATGGGGTTACGGCTCAATGGATGGCCAGCTTCTTTGGTGAAAAGCAGTACGCGCAGCTTGTCCCGTCTAGTATTTCTTCTGATCCTAAAAGCGGAGAAATTAGTCTTTCAATGCGGCTTGATCGATTTAAGCAACAACAGTTCACCAGTGGGGATTTTACTTCTATTCCATTGGCGAGTAAGGAGATCGGAATCAGTGCGGTCTTTCATAATCCCATTAATAAGGATTCTTATTTTGACACTGTAGAGCCGCAGTTAGTAGACGAATACAAGCGCCGTTACTTTCCTGTATCTCAACCTACGCCTCTTTCGCCATCGATGGAGTTAGTTGGAGGCTGGAGTGAAAGTGAACGAAGACGCTTTGTTGAACCAGAGGTTTCTCCTACTCGATCTGCAACTCACATAAGCAACGATGTTGACTTAGAAATTTTCAATGCGGCGGTTGATGTATTAGCAACTCTCGTGAGTGCAAACCCTAACGACAAAATTGGTGAGGTGTGGAAGCGATGCGGCGCAGTGCTGGAGGAAAGAATGATTCCTGATCTTATGAATATGTCAGAGGCAGAGAAGCAGCGAATTCTAGCTCAATTCAACAGTAAGGAGGTTTAGATAATGGCGCGTATTCCCCAGATTCAAGAGCTGGTGCAATCAGAATACACCAAAAAAGATTTGGAAGCGTTATTTGATATCAGCGATAATACGGTGATTACGACGCTTAAAGCGTGTGGTCTCTCTACTTCAGTTCGCCAGTACACGATAGAAGAGATAAGGGAGCGCTTCTTCCCTGCGCGACAGATGTTTGATGCAGGGAAATCATCTACTGAGATTGCTGATTTCTTCTCGATGAAATCGGCTGAGATGCAAGAGGAGCATGGTGATGTTTCAGGTGCAGAGAAAGAGGCAGAGTTTGCTGATTTGATTGAGGATCAGATGGTTGCAGCGGTCTATGACTATGCCTATGAGCGAGCAGGACAAGTAGTCCCCATAGTGCGGAGTATTTTGCTTGACGCGCTTAAGGATCGCATTTTGGATGAAGATCGCAATATTAGAGGTCAGCGAGTGCGAGAGATTGCGCGGCGTTGGAGAGCAAAAACATACCTTAATGGCTCTAGTGAAGAGATTGAGGGTGTCGAACCGCCTGAAGAATCAGGGTGAGTAGCGGCTTTGTTAATAGATAACTACTACAAGGAGCAAGTCGTGAATGATGTTTATTGTTGTGCTCGGAGCACTGTCTCTAGGGGTTGTATTTTGGTACGTGTCCCCGATTTTTTCAGGACGAGGGGGAAATTTCTTGCTCGTTGTGGGATTGGCTGTTTTGGCACTTTGTTTTGGGATGTTTGGTACACCGGAATTTGCTCCAAAAAATGACCAATCAACGGGTATTTTGCCTGGTACGTTAGGTGATAAGAGGCAGCTTGTCGAAACGCTTACCCAAAAGCGCGAAGAAATGAAAGAGCAAATACTAGCGTCTCGCGATTGGGGTGCTGTACTTCGGATGGCAGGAGAGGCTCGTGAGCTTGAGAAGAGAGCGGAGCGGGTGAAAAGTGATTATGAGAGAGACCGTAAGAGTCCCCCTTCAGAGCATTGAGGATAAGGAGTGTAACTGTAATGAAGTGTAATGCAAAGGATCTAGGAATTGTAGCTGGTGCTTTAGTGTCTGCTATGTCTGTAGTTGGAGTTCAAGGCTTGCCGTCTAATGCGCTGACTCAGAATGAAAGCAGCAAACTTTATAATATGTGCGCCACGGACTCTTCACGTGCTTGCGGAAAGATCCAAGTTCTTGTGAATGGGAGAAATGAAGATAAAGCAACAGGTGCGTATCAAGCGAACTTGGAAGGAGGAGTATGGTGGTTGTTTCCGTCAAATGTTACCCCAGTTAGACTTTTAAATGTATCGATGTACAGGCGAGACGACACTGCTTTACCTACTCCTTGGTCAGTTTTGTACAGAGTAGTAGCAAGGACTGAGCGAGGAACCCAGATGGTGCGGTTTTATGCAGGGAATTGCTTGAAGCGAGAGACAAGGTCCCGGAACGCTACTCTTGCCTACAACTCGGCAACGCTTTTTTATCTAGGTACTCAAGAGGTGCAGGGGCAGAGTGTACTTAGGGAGAAGAAACCTAATCGTTTAGAAATGACCTCTGTAGATGGAAGAGAATATCTTACGCTTTCTACAGCCTGCTATATTGCTTACGACGTGCAGTATGTCAGAGACCTTATTCGTCGAGGAACAGTGAGTGATTTTTTTGAGAGAGATCCTGAACTTCCTGACCCTGAACGTCCGAATAGAACGTATAATTTTAGGAGTTTTGAACCGGAACCCTATCGATTTCCTGATGGAAGGCCATATTAATAACTTCAATTAGAAACTGTCTGGTGAAAGCGCTTCATATAGTTCTATCACCCATAACTTAGTAAAAGAGTAGTCATGGGTGATAGAACTATGATGCGGGGAGAGAACAGCGTAGAAAAGTTCAAGGAGTTTTATCTCTGGCTTGCTATAGAGGAAAACTACTCTGATCAAGCGGCGGGAAAGTATGCGAGACGACTTGCACAACTGTTTCCCCTGCTCCAGGAGCGCTTTGATCATTGGTTTCACACTAGAGAATTGAAGGATGATCTGAGGATCTGTGGATGGTCGATCGGTGAGATTGTCAAACACACAGAGTGTTCTCTTTACCATGCGTTTCTCTATTTTGATGATGCTTTTAGTACTCCCTGGTCGTGGGAGAAGACTGATCGATCTTTGTGGGAGCGAAATCGCCGCCTCCTATGGGATATGCCTTCCACCCAGGAGTTTTTCCGTACATTAGGATGGAAAGAGGAAGAAGACTGCTTTCCGGCACATTGGGAGCTTGTTCGGTGGTTTACTACGTATGAGCATAATTCAAGGGTATCTGCTGAATGTGGGTCTAAAGATCTTATCTACATGGCAGTACGACCACTTATGGAGCGGTTTAGTGAGTGGTGGACAACTGGCAGTCTGCGAGATGATTTAGAGGTTGGTGGGTGGTCAGTAGGGCGTTTATTGAACACTTATGTTCGAGGAGTTCCAGTAGCTTTCTCTGAATTCAACTATTTATTTTTTGACTGCATTCAAGGTAGAGTTGATAGGTTCAATGAAATGGCTCAAAACCCTGCTCTCTATCAGCCTATCGACTTACATTGAACATTCAAAAAACAGTAGTAGCTATACTTATAGCTATGCTTCTTAAGTTCCTCTGCCATTTTTTGAAAAAACAGGATGGTTATGAGTTGTGTATATTCGGAGCGAGTACATTGAAGAGGCAAAGATTGATCAGATTCAAGAATTACGTCCTGAACAGTGGCAGAAATTGAACACTTCAGATCGCTGTGCAGTTTTGCAAAAATGTGCGGATGCAATTGCTGAATTTGAGGGGAGACCTAAGGATGTGATCGTTGCCGAAATGTACTTTTTTGACTCCAAAACCAAGGGTGAGTTTCACCCGAAGGATGAGACGCTCAAGACTAACACGATACTCATTAGCCACGAGGTGTTGAAATGCGATGATCCTTACATTGCGTTTGGTGTGTTAGTTCACGAGTCGCGCCACGCCTATATTTGCCATGCTATGGATACCCCTGGCTTTCACCCAGGTCAAGAGCAAGATATCTGGCTTAAGGATCGCCAGAATGCACATGCAAAATCTCCGGGTCGTGCCAGCAGTGAGATTGAGAAATATTGTGACTTAGCACAGAAGTCTCTTGTAGATAGGCTTAAGAAGGAGGTGCATCCACAGCAACGCTCTAAAGAACAGTTGGCAATATTGCTATATCTTTGTCAGGAAAAGCAGGCAGCGCTCGAGATACAAGCTCAAAAGCAAAAGGATGAGAAAGAGCGCGATCGCTAATTCAGTGATCAAGTAGTTGGGCGCGACACTGACAAGTTCCCTAATCAGTGCCCTTTATCCATCGTCGCCCCCAACTGCTGCATTTCAGTGTAGCGATCCCTTCGCCCGTCAAGAGCTTTCGCGGCATATCCTCCTTCGCTCCTTCGTCGCTTTGTCCGGTATTCCACGGTCTCTTGACTCGAGGTTTTTATCTCAACATTAATATATGACATAACCCCTTTTTATGTCATATATTGATACCACCTCTGACCAAAGCTCTTTCATCTCAACAGAGTAAACTTTGGACCCCCTATGAAGGACATCACCCCCTTAGCCGTACCTTCCTCATCGTTCGTTCTGCCACCTGTGATTGCTCAAGCAGGTGAAGAAACATCGAGACGCTTTGTTGAATTCTTTCTTGTCAGCATCCGCAACGAAAACACCCGCACTGCGTACGCTCAAGCAGTGCGCCAGTTCCTTGATTGGTGCGAAGAGCGAAGCATTACCTTTTCAGCGATTACTTCAATTACTATTGCTGCTTACGTTGAAAGCCATAGCCGTTCCTTTTCAGCTCCTACCGTCAACCAGCATCTTGCAGCTATCCGGTCTCTATTTCAGTGGCTAGTTGATGGAAAAATTCTCGATCGTAATCCAGCAGCAGAAGTAAGAGGCATCAAGCATCGCGTCAAAACGGGGAAAACGCCTGTGCTCTCTGACGAAGAGATGAAGCAGCTTTTAGAGGGAATTGACGTTTCCCATGTGGTCGGCCTTCGCGATCGCGCATTGATTGCAACTATGTTTTATAGCTTTGCGCGTATTGGTGCTGTGGTTGGTATGTCTGTAGGAGACTATTTCACCAAAGGACGACGTACGTGGATTCGGCTTCATGAGAAAGGAGGCAAATATCATGAGGTGCCTGTCCATCACACCGCAGAAGCGTATTTAGATGAATATATCAATGCTGCTGAGATAGCTGATGAGAAGAAGGCTCCCCTCTTTCGTACAACAATCGGGAGATCACGAAAGCTTACAGAACGACGATTAGAACGGCGAGAAGCGTGGGCAATGGTTAAACGCCGTGCGGAAGATACGGGTGTGAATACTGACGCATGTAATCACACGTTTCGAGCAAGTGGCATTACCAACTACCTGAGAAATGGAGGGAGCCGCGATAACGCCCAGAAAATTGCTGCTCATAGTGATGTTCGCACAACGGCTTTATACGATCGTCGAGATGAAAGCATTAGTCTGGATGAAATTGAGCGTATTCGCTTGTAACCAGACAATTCATTTTCTCATTCGGTCTTAAATACTCCCCATAGATTGTAAAGAGCTGAGACGCATAACCCAAAGCCCTTGACGTATTCAACTCATTTATACGTAAGGTGATGTAGAAACGACTTGATCCCTCGAATTCAGCGTAAAATCACGATTAGTCAAATACTCTGGTTGCCAGTTCTCTGGTCTTGAACAACGTGCAAGCGGGAAACCAGCTGGATCAAACCAGCGAATTTCATCTTCACTTGTGACTGGAATTACACGCCAAGATTGGGTGTGAGCATTTCTGAAATCCCTCAGTAGTGAGACATTGAATCGAGAGACAGGGGATGCCGTTGTATTTCCGGGTATAATCTCCCGGAACGATCTTTGGACCCAATCTTTGATTGTTGCAGCATTTAACCGCTCGTTTGGCTCTACACCGGAAACGCTTTGATAATAGGCTTGTGCCAACTCTTCAGCATCGCGTCGATTGCTGACTTGATCAGCTCTCGCAAGCAAGTACGCTGCTACTGGGTCCAGTGTTCCCCATACGAGTAGCTCTTTCATCCAAAAAACGATCCAAGGAAGTCCGGTTTGAGGCCAGTTTTCGAGGGACGAAGTCATCTGTTCACCACCAAAGGCTTCATCTATCGCGAGCGCAATAAAACTACCAACGCCCCAATTAAAGCGATATCCAAAGTTCTGACTGACAAAACCATGCCAATCTGAAACCTGAGAATCAGTTGGTTGCCTTGGCGCTTCTCGATGACGAAGCCACCAGCAAAGAATTTCATCCCACGTTACCTGTCCACGAGGTTCTTTGATCCTAAATTTTGGAATTTGTCCCACAGTTTCGATCGTCGCTTGCAGATATCTCAACTGTTGTTCCTGCGACCATTCAACATAGTCCCTGCCCGACACAAGATGCTCCCTGAGGGGCGCGTATAATGCTAAAAGCTGGTTCCCGGAGCGAGGGGGTAAGCTGGTGCGATATAGCCGACGCCGCTGATTCAGGTCAGGGTAGATTGTTGTTTTTAAGGATCGTCCTCTTAGTACGAATAGCTGCTCTAATCTTGTCTCGGAATGATGGGCATAGTATGCATATGTTTGTCTCCATACTGCTTGAAGACGTTCTTCTAGATCGCTCAAGCTTAACTCCTGTGTAGCGATCAGCTCAATTTCTACTAACGCTGACAATAGCACGCTATCAAGGGTATCAAGCGATTCTATTGCCTGAGATTCTTCATCATCAATATTGCTCCCGTTACCACCAAGCGCGAGTGGTGCAGTTTGCTCCAACCAGACCAGGAAGTCTCCACGCTGTTGATTCTCTGATAATCTCTGCCACTGCTCTTCCAAGTCCCTAAGCAGCGTCGCCAAGGCACTAATTGCTCCCGCAGAATTATCTGTATCTCTTTGATTCCGAAACTCGCGGATTAAGGATGCATAGAGGTTACGATCACTCCTAATTCGCCGATCATTACTAGGTACATTCATCAAAACAACAAGACTTCGTCCTTCTGTTCCTATACCAGGACGTCCTGCTCGGCCAACTAAATTGCCAAACTCTTGAACGGAAAGATTCTCAGGTTGTGTGCCTGAATGCCGTTTTAGAGAAGGAATAAGTACTGTCTCAAACGGCAGGTTCACCCCCTCTGAGAGAGTTGATGTTGCAAGCACCAACGTAATGATACGTTTATCTATTAGCTCGATGAGCAGGCGTGCCATTAATCCAGGCATCTTTGAATGGTGCACAACAACTCCTTTTTCCAGGAGCCTATACTCGCGAGATCTACGACCAAAATAATCCTCACAAGACAGCAAACTTCTTTCCCACAGTCTTCGTTTACTGTCATCGGTAGGAGGTTGAAAGAACGGAGGGATCTCATTTCTCCACGTTCTCAGCAATCTCAGAAAGTCATCGGCGTAACCACCAATTTGTTGAGTAATAGAAATAAGTACCGATCTCGATTCGCCCCTCTCATCTAAAGATGCTAAATTCATAGCAGCCCAGAATAAGAATGGACGCATTCGTTTGGCAGGTGAGTCATGTGATTCAATCCTTCCGGCGGCTGGGTACGCTCGAAAAGGATTCGGAATAAACGGAGTTTCCGACTCCGCTTCCCCTTGGAACTGTAGACTAGCTCCGTCTAACAAGTCGTATCGAATCTCAAAGCCTCTCCCTGGCAAGCATTCGAGCCGACCAATTAGCTGCCGTGTACTTCGATAATTGATTTTCACAGGCGTAGCATCAACCTGACGAGTTACCCAACCTGCTAGTGCGTTTTCTGATTCGGCTGCAACTGCGGAAAGTGCAATGACGCGGCTTCGTGCAGACAGATAGTTAAAGAGCCGCGCTCCAAGTGCTTCTAACCGTAACTCCCGACTTTCAGCTTTGCGTAATGCTTCTAAATTTCCTTTAAACTGAACTGTATGGGCTTCGTCAATCACCACTAGAGAAACGCGGTGAAGAAACATAGGACCAAGGAACTTCATTAACGCTTCTGCTTTCTCATACGTACAGATCAAAACTGTACGTTCCTCCGAAGTAAGCCAAGCATCCGTTGGTCCCCAATCTGTTCCTCCATACAAACCTGTGACAATAATTGGTTCATGCCTTGGTGCGACATTTTTCAAAACTCGCGCCAATTTCGCCTCAACTTCAGTGGCAAGGGCTCGAGACGGCACTAAATAAATGATTAGCGGAGCAACTCCGCTAGAGTCACTGGGAGCCTGTCCTGGTAGAAATAAACTCTGAAGAATGGCTATCTCTGCGATTGTGGTTTTTCCTGATCCTGTGGGTGTGCATAGAGCAAAAGATTCACCTGTCACTAATTGTTCAATCCCTCGCACTTGAGAAGTCCAAGCAAGCGCTCGACCGGCAAGATAGTTCTGCCGCAGATACTTCTCCAGTACAGACTGCCCAGATTCACTGATTTGTCGTGAAAGTTCGTGTAGGTGAGATCTCATTGAGCTTGCCACATAACTTGAAGCAACCTCAGCACAAAGCTTAGCCAGTAACCAAGAATACGGGTTGTAATCGTGGAGGAGAGCTTTTCCAACTGCATCAAGCTTTCTGATCGCACGTTCTATGCGAACCTCATCCCCCCACCTCATTGCAGCACAAAGAACACCCAAAGCACTTGACGTTTCACGGATAATTAACGAATGCAACTGTTCTGAGATCAGTAGTGTGTCTGATAAAGGTTGATCATAGTTCGTTGGTGATGTAGACCAATAGCCTGTAAGTTGGCGAAATAAATCCACGAAATCCGCTTTTAATAGGGCAACGAGGATTCTTGACTCCTGCTGTGAGATTGCCTCCCTCTTCAATATTCCAGCTGCCATTGCTGGATAGCCAGCAATTTGGTACGCTGCTGATGCTAATAAAAGAACTGGTATTTCCTCTTGATGTTGTTCAGACAACGAAAGCCACTCTAGGATTTCCCCAGATCTTCGCATCGCACTGCGCCAACGCTCATCGCCAATTTGCTTTTGAATCAGGGCAGCATTAATAAGACGGATTACGTCATTTAATCGTTGAGACGACTCTCCTTGCCTCCAACTTGGCAGACCTGGTTGATTCTCAATAAGCCGTTGATGGTGACTATAAAGCTTTGCAAAAGAAGGCAGTAGCGCGCGTCCTGCAAACCGTTCGATCAGGTCTGAAGATAGAGAGATAGTTTCATCATTTGCCTGAACCATCCGTTCCTCGCTGAACTACGCAAGAAATGACACCCTACTGAAGAGACTCTAACTTCTCATTCTTTTCCCACTGAATAATGTCTATTTCTTTGTCTCCCGTTACGTTACCACTTAAAATAGGCTCTATTTGTAAATCCTTGCGAGCAGTCGTATCGCGCACCTTTAACTTTAACTCTACTTTCATCTGCCCGCCGTTAAGCACGACTGCACCTGTTTCCTCGAAAGCTTGCCTAATATGGGTATCTTTCGAGAGAACGTCTCGATATACCCCTAGAGAACTCACCTCCACAATCGCTCGATACCCATCAAAGCTAAGCAATCGGCAATGCTGACTCACGAGCTCTTTTACTTTCTGTGGAGTGACGCACCTCACGATATCCTGCCAAAGCTCATCTAGTAGAGCTGGCGATTTTATGGAAATGATAGCGATCTCCTCTTTCTGATAGACTGCTTCTACCAATCCTTCAACATCATGAAGCAGAACCTCTACCGCTTCTAAGCGACGATTTGCAGTGTACTTTATATGCGGTTTAGAGCGAGAAATTAGCTCAGCTCTAGCGGGAGGAAGTCCACAAATGTAACTCACCAAATCGCATCGTTCGTAATTGATCGTATTCCTCCTCACAAATTGAAGCCTTTGTAAAGCGTGAATCCATGCAACTGCATTCGGATCGGTCGGATAATCTTTGAGGAGTTCGACCAATTTAAGATAATCAACTGGAACAAAGTTACCTTCGCTGGCTTTCTCGTGAGCATCCTTGATCATTTCAGTATTGTGCTTTGAGGTGCACTTTGCTTCGCAGACAAGGGCACGAATGATATTCCCTTCTGAATCCCGCTCAAATGCAAGCATGTCATCGCCAAATCGACCAGGGCGAGTCTTAGGAGGTTCACCATTCTGGCGGTACATCTCAAACTGATGAAACGCAGAGTGATGGTGCCGGAAGGCAAAAATTGGAACCTCCCACTGATGGCCAAGCGGATCTAGATTTTCAGCGATCACGCCTGCAAATATTTCGCCAAAATATCCCTTTAATTGTTGAAGCGGAAATATTCGAGGGTAATCCTCTAATGGATACTCAGAATCAGCTCCCCCTAGTGGATCCAGCGACTCACCCAGCAATTTACGAAAATGCCTGCGAAAATCTTCATGCGCTTCATGAACCAGAATTTGTAACTCTTGAATAGAAGCTGAACGGTGATCTAATTGCTCCTCCAAGCGACAATGCCGATACTTTTTATCAGTTGATTCCGTCACTACAGGTATCAACCAATTCGATAGGTTTTTAAGGCTTGCCTTTCTTGCTGCTCTAATCATGTAACCTATGCGTCGTTCCCTTTGGGCTGGATTCAGTATAAACCCGCCCCTTTTCGGAAGCATCTCATCAATTTCTTTGTCTTCTATATAACCTAATACAAATTTTCTTGCTGACTCTGTGTATGAATCAAGCTGAAACTTTGCTCAATACACCGTTGTCTGCCTAAGCTCCTCTTGGCATTCAAAACATGTCTCGTAGTGCGTGAATCTGCCAACGTTGATGGAAACTCGTTGTCCGCCAAAAGGATGGAATCATTTCTTCTCGATAGAAATAAATCTTGGAAAGTTTTTATTGGTGTAACTATCTTTACACAATCTACATCAGCTTCTTCCTGAGAAGCTGAGTAAATCGAAGTACTTTTAATAGCTCTGTAAATTTCGGTGGGTCAAATGGGCACTCTATGAGTGCCCTATGGGCACGAGCACCTTTGGTGTAGATTCCTCCTTCTACTCGGTATATTTGGCAACTCAAGGAGAGAGCCCGCATGTTAAAGACGGTGAAAGACGCCTGTAAAGTTCATGACTCTACCCTTGACTACCAAGTCGCCGGAGGCGTGGAGAGCTTGGCTCAGGTTATTGATGCAAAAGATGAAGGAAAGGCGTTCTTTGAAAAGAGCTACTTAACGCGGGGAATGGAAGACCTTCTACGTGAAGGGCTCCTTAGACTGTCGGGACAGACTAGCCAAGCTCTCTTTGAATTAGCTCAAGCAATGGGAGGCGGGAAGACTCACTTGATGAGTGCCTTGGGACTCTTAGCTAAACACCCTGCTCAACGTGCCAACCTATTGCCACCGGATGTTCTCAGTCGGCTCGATGGAACCTCAGCTCGGGTAGCAGTGTTTGATGGGCGAGAGAGTCCCCATCATTACCTCTGGGGTGAAATTGCCAAACAGCTTGGAGCCGAAGAGGCTATGAAGCCTTTCTGGCAAAATGGGCCGAAGGCACCAGGGAAGGAGCATTGGAAAGAAATTATTGGCGATCAACCAACGCTCATTCTATTTGATGAGCTACCCCCCTACTTTCTTGAAGCTCGCACGGTTACCGTAGGGAAAGGGTCGTTAGTGGACGTGTTGACCCGCGCTCTGTCGAATTTATTTGCAGCCGCATTAGAACTACCTCGTTGCTGTGTAGTGCTCGCTAACCTATCGGATAGTTACAGCGACCAAATCAAGGAAGTCCGTAAACTGGTCGCTGACGTTCAACGCGAAGCCTCTCGACAAGCTAAGGTTATTACGCCTGTTTCCCTAGAGGGCAGCGAAATTTACTCAATCCTCCGCAAGCGCCTTTTTGTGTCTTGTTCCTCTGAAGAAGACATCGATGAAGTCGCTGAAGCCTATGCTGAACAGGTCAAAATTGCTGAAGATAGTGGCTACCTCACGGCTCGTAGTCTTGAGCAAATTGCGGACGAAGTCCGATCTACCTACCCGTTTCATCCCTCCTTTAAGCATCTTGTCGCTCTGTTTAAGGACAATCCTGATTTCCGCGAAACTCGAGGGTTGCTGCAATTTGCAGCTCGTGTTGTGAGATCCGTCTGGAAGCGAGAGCAGAATGACGTTTATCTGATTGGCACCCAGCATTTGAACCTCAACGACAGCGAAGTCATGAATGAGGTTACTGACATTAATCGCGCGTTGCGACCGGCAATTACTCGCGATATTGCTGACAATGGCAATGCTCATGCAGAAGAGATTGATGCCAATCTCAATAGTGATGCAGGCAGCCAAGTGGCTGCCATGATCCTCTCGGCCTCGCTTTCCTTAGCGTTTAAGGGACACTTAGGGGTTCGTCGAGAAGAGCTAATTGAATATCTTGCTGCCCCGAATCGGAAGCCGGAAGAATTTGCTCAAGCCTTTGAGCGACTACGAAAGAATGCTTGGTATCTTCATGCTGAGGGTGAGTTGTTCTACTTTAAAGAGACAGAGAATCTCACCAAACGGATTCAGCGAGAGGCTCAAAGCTTACCAAAAGCAAAAGTGGATAAAGCTTTGCGCGATCACCTAAAGGGTAAGCTCGAACCCCAATCAAAGCTTGCCTACCAGGAAGTGTTGGTAATGCCAGAAGTCGATGAGATCAGGCTTTCCACGCATCGGGTGATGGTCGTCGTACCTCCTGATAACACGGTGCCACCAGACGACATTCAGAGGTTTTATCGATCGGTCACCGAGAAAAACAATCTGCTGGTGCTCTCGGGGAACGATACCCATATGGCAAGCCGCGTAGAAGAAGCGCTCCGCGAACTGTATGCGATTACCAGTATCGCTAAGACCATTCAATCTAGTGACTCTCTCTATACTCAGGCCCAAGAAGCCAAGGAAGATGCCGAAAGAGCCTTTCTCCAAGCCCTCCAAGGGGCTTATAACCGGCTGTTTTATCCAACCGAAGAGGGACTGCAACCGGCCACGATCGAGAATGGCTTAAAGTTTGGTCAATCCAGCGAAGACAGCGTGGAAAAACAAATTGAAGCCATGCTGGCAAGTATGCGGTGTGACAATAAACTTGCTCTCGATGCAGAGACTGATCCGCTTGCCTACTTTGGTATGGCTGAAGAAGACCTCTGGCCGCAGAGCGATCGACGCACACCTTGGCGCGATGTGCTAATGCGGGCGAAGAGCGAACCAGCGTGGCCATGGTTGCCCGGAAGTAGAGGCCTTGAAAAACTCAAAGTTCAAGCGATCGCTCAAGGACGGTGGCGGGAAGGAAGTGATGGTTACATCGAAAAAGGCCCATTTCCTAAGGAGAAAACAGAAGTCAATATTGTGGATCAACGCGAAGATTCCACGACTGGCGAAATCATTATCACGCTAAACCCTAAACACGCCGGTCAAAACCCTAACGTGCACTATGGGCTTACCCCGAATGTCAGCACCGAGGACCCAGTGGTAGAGGACCTCGATGCGTTTCGGACGAAAGAAGCAACCCTCTATTTCCTGGCGATTGATACTACAGGGCTCCACGAACCAGGCGAGCCGAAGCGGTGGGTAGCGAAGCTCAAGATACGTCACCAAGTTCATGATCACCCGGATCACCGGACGGTAGAACTTGCGGTCACCCCTCAGGCAAAACTTCAGTACACCCTCGATAGCACCAATCCTCGCCATGGACGGGTGTATGACGGTCCCTTCCCTATCGGTGATGAGAAGGTGATGCTCCAGGTCTTTGCCACTGCTGGCGACGCAACTGAGACTACCGTTTTTACGATTCAAGAAAAGGGAATTAAACGGGCTCAGATCGACGAAGCAAAACCAGCCAAACTCATCGGGCACAAGCCACGGTTTGATACCACCAACACGGTCTTTAAGTTAATCACGGAATTTAAGGAGCGTCGGGGCGTGATGTTTAACGGCGTTACCCTCAACGTTGGCGAAGGAGAACACGCGGTGCAAGTGCGCTTTAACGATCGCCCCGTCACTCCATGCGTTTTAGAGAAAGTCATTGCTTCTCTCCGTGAAAATCTGGATGAACCAGACGCGCTCGTGCAGTTAACTATTCGAGATGGTGCGAAATTTGACACTGGTTTTGACTTAAAAGCCTTTGCTGAAATCGCAAACATCGAACTTACCCCCGACAAAGTGGAGCAGTGACATGGCTTTAGCGGCTGTGCAGATGAGAGATATGGGCAACGAACGTAAGAGAGGACCGGCGATAAAACCAGCACACGCAACTCAAGGATTCGGTGTACCGCTTACCATTGCACCTCACCACTTTGTTGTGGTCATCCCACGCGGCAGTCGGCAGCCAGTTCAAATTACCGAAGATTTGGGAATGCACGCACAAGGCGATGCAACAGATGTGTTGGATCGCGTGATCATCTCCCGGCCTGTGTGGAACGAAATTGCTACCCCTGTAAAGCGCACGTTTAACGAACGCCTCAAGGCTCATAATCTCAAGCCGGGTCAGTGGAAGGTGGGAGAAAACTTAGTCGATCGATTGCTCGGGAAAGAGCTATGTGTCCTAGCGTGGGCTATTGAAGATCTCGATCCAGACAGGGTGGGCACCGCGCTACGAAACTGGCTAGCCCTTCGCCCTGAGGAACGATGGTGGTTGTTCGGTATGACAGCGTCTACCGTCGGTGGTCTCAACGATCGAGGGCGGGGCTGGCGAATGGCTTTGCGTTACGCCTTAGGCGACACCCCTCAAGCAACGATTCAAGAACCGCGACGTGGCGGGAAAAAGTTAGATGAGAGCATTTACGCAACACTGCCCCTGTTTCAACGAGAGGAGAGCTAAGTGATGGAGGCTGCGATCAAGATTACCCAACCAGCCCTAGAACCGCTGGCGTTAAAGGATGCTCCGTCACTCATTGAGCGCGTGTTTCCAGCGTTAAAAATTTCAGCAGAGGCGCAAAAGGAGCGTAAAGCTGGGGCAGGACAAACTCTAACGGCCCTCGGATCTTATTGGAAAGGCCGTAAGCCTTTAATTATGGTACGGGCGATTGTGCTGGGCTGTCTGTTGCCTGTAACAGAGGATTTGGAAGCTGATCTCGATATTTTTGAGAAACTAATGGCTATTGATGATGCCTCTTTTGGTCGCAGAGAACCAAACTTAAGGGTGGCAGAGATTGCTGAACGGATTACCTTGATTAATCCCTGGGATTATTTTGACTACACCATCAAAGGGGGACAGTACGATTTATCTGACATTGTCAGCCTCCATTTTCCACTGAAATTATCTCAGTATCCAGGATTGACCCTGCGTTGGAAGCGATCTTTAACAGATACAGAAAAACACCCTTTATTAACTCAAGCTTTAGAGGGACTGTCTTACGAACAAAAAGTAGCAATTTGTAAGCGCCCTGAAGAGTGCAATCCAGACGTGCTTTATGGACCTATTTGGAATGATATCAATGCTCGTCTAAGCCAGTTTGGTGTTCACGCTCACTCTCATGCAGAACTCGTGGAGCAGCTTGGGATTTTACGATACGGGCACCGTCCAAAAGTGGGAGATACGTTCTGCGGGGGAGGTTCAATCCCCTTTGAGGCAGCGCGATTGGGGTGTGATGTTTATGCCTCAGATCTCAATCCCATAGCCTGTATGCTTACCTGGGGAGCTTTCAATGTCATTGGAGCGAGCTCATGGAAACGGGCTGAAATTGAGAAAGCCCAAAAGGAAGTTGCAGAAGCTATCGATCGCGAAATTACTAAATTAGGAATTGAACACAACGAGCAAGGAGATAGGGCAAAAGTTTTCTTGTATTGCCTAGAAACTCGGTGTCCCCAGACAGGATGGATGATACCAATTTGTCCAAGCTGGGTCATTTCTAAAAATCGACGAGCTTACGCAAAACTTATTCCTGACTTTGATAGGAAGCGATTCGACATCAAGGTTGTGACTGATGCCAGTGATACTGAAATGCAATCTGCTGCGCTAGGTACGCTTCAAGGTGGCAATTTAGTGTATGAACTTGAAGAAAAAAGGTATTGCACACCGATTAAAACTATCCGAGGGGATTATCGAGCTGAGAGTGGTGAGAATCGCAATCGCTTGCGCTCCTGGGAAGCCCACGAATTTAAACCTTGCGCTGATGACATTTTTCAAGAACGGCTTTACTGCGTCCAGTGGATTACTAAAGAAACACTAAAACAATCCCGCCAAGAAACATACTTTGCTTCTGTAACTAAAGCTGATTTAGAACGAGAACAAAAGGTTGAAAACATCATTGAAGAAAATTTGGCTACCTGGCAAGAAAAAGGATGGGTGCCCGATATGCCAATTGAGCCAGGGGCTGAAACAACTCGGCTATACCGTGAGCGAGGATGGCGATATTGGCATCAGTTGTTTTCTCCAAGGCAGCTTCTTATACTTTCAACTTTGATGCGGCACTCGAAAGCAATTCCCGATCTACTTATCGATTTCTGCAAGGTATTAGACTATTCCTCTAAATTATGCCAGTGGACTCCTGGTAGCCCTGGTAGACCTGGTGTTGCAATAACTGGAGATAAGGTCGCACATGTATTCTATAACCAAGCACTTAACACGTTCTTCTCATATGCAGAAAGAAGTGCTTATGAGATTAGCGCTTACATATCTAGGTATGAGCGGCGCTCTCACCCTATGTCTGGGAGTTTTTCAGCTGTTAGTATAAATGCTCAGGATTTAAAGACCAATTGCAACCTTTGGATCACAGATCCTCCTTATGCGGATGCTGTTAACTATGAAGAAATAACCGAATTCTTTATTGCTTGGCTTCGCAAAAATCCTCCAATACCGTTTGATCAATGGATTTGGGACTCTCGTCGTACCTTAGCTATTAAGGGAGATGGTGAAGATTTTCGACAAGGAATGGTCAATGCCTACAAAGCGATGGCCACTCATATGCCTGATAACGCTCTTCAATGCGTCATGTTCACGCACCAAAACACAGGGATCTGGGCCGACATGGTGTCTATCTTCTGGGCTGCTGGACTTCAGGTGGTAAGCGCTTGGTACATCGCTACTGAAACCACCTCCGAGTTAAAACAAGGCGGCTATGTACAGGGCACAGTTACCTTATTACTTCGCAAACGATTGCAACCAGCATCGACCTTCAAGCAACGACTGTTGCCCCAAATTCGCAAAGAGGTAACAGCACAAATTGAGTCCATGATGCACTTGAATGAGGAAGCTCAGTCCCATGGCAAGACTGTTTTCAACGACTCAGACCTTCAAATGGCGGGCTATGCAGCAGCACTAAAAGTACTGACTCGCTACACTGAAGTAGATGGTCGAGACGTCACAAATCTTGCGCTCCAACCTCGTCAAAGAGGTGAAACGACTGTCGTCGATGATATTGTTACCTACGCCTCTGAGATTGCAAATACCCTTCTCATCCCAGAACGGCTCAAGGAACTCAATTCAGAAACCTGGAGCGAAATTACGGGAGTCGAACGATTTTACCTACGGATGGTCGCAATCGAAAAGACAGGCGCGTCCAAACTCGATAACTACCAAAACTTTGCGAAAGCTTTTCACGTGTCCTATCAACCCTTAATGGCATCTTTAAGCCCCAACCAAGCACGGCTAAAAGCCCCCAAAGATTTCAAATCGCGTGAACTTGCAGGCGGCGAATTAGGCGGAACGTTGCTCAGTGAAATTCTCATTGCCATTCAAGAGCTGCTTAACGATAAAGAACCGAAAGTCGTTATTGGGCAAATTCGCACCAGCCTCAATGACACCTATTTCCAGAAACGTAGTCACCTGATTGCGATCTCTCACTACCTTGCCGATATGTGGTGCGAGAAGCGACCCATGGAAGCTCAGAAAGCTGAAATCATTGCGAACCGCATTCGCAATGAAGGGATCTAAGCAGCTCTTTTCCCATGCCCTTTCACCCCCACCTATTCCCTCACTGCCCCTACTACAATGACTACCTTTGATAGTACAAAGCGTTCACTTCCTGACATTCTTAAAGATATTGTTGTTGGAACCATTCAACTTCCAGACTTCCAAAGGGGATGGGTATGGGACGATAGCCACATCCAAAGCCTACTTGTTAGCATTGGACGTTCCTTTCCAGTCGGAGCAGTGATGCTGCTTGAAACGGGAGGAGGCGTCCGCTTTCAGGTGCGGCCAGTAGAGAATGTGCTACTACCAGAACCCCTGCCTGTAGCATCAAAACTCATTCTTGATGGTCAGCAGCGGCTTACAACCTTGACACAAGTGCTCTCCCTGGATGGTCCCGTTAAAACGCGCACCCACAAAGGGAAAGCAATCAACCGTTACTACTACTTCCATATTCCAACAGCTTTAGAGGGAGGAGAGCGCCTTGAAGAGGCCTTAATTGCTGTGGATGAAAGTCGTCAGGTTAGATCTGACTTTGGCCGCAAACTTGACCTTGATCTTTCCTCTAGAGAGTTAGAGTGCCAACAATTGTACTTCCCTTGTAATCGAATTCTTTCTTGGGCAGAGTGGCTTCAGGACCTCAGCCATTTCAATGGGCAACACCTTTCCACCTTCTTAGAGTTTCAAAAGCGGTTTCTCGATGCGTTTGGGACCTATCAGGTCCCCATCATTGAGCTCAAGAAGGAAACTTCTAAGGAAGCCGTTTGCCTCGTCTTTGAAAAGGTCAACACGGGCGGAGTGCCTCTGTCGGTCTTTGAATTAGTCACTGCCAGCTATGCAGCTGATGGCTATAACTTACGAGATGACTGGTTTGGCAGTAAATTACGGTCGGTTGAATCGCGAAAAGAGCGGCTCGCAAAAGATCCTCTTCTCTCTATTGTTGAAGAGACCGACTTTCTCCAAGCTATCACCCTCCTCCACACTTTAGAGAAACGCCGGGTGGATTTAGCTGGGGGGAAACAGGGCAAGCAAGTTGCACCAGTCAGTGCCAAGCGTAGCTCTGTTTTGGAGTTACCCTTAGAAGCCTATCGAAACTGGTCCGATAAAGTAGAAGCGGGATTTCGATTGGCCGCCAAATTCTTGCGAAAGCAGGCATTTTATGATGTTCGAGAATTGCCGTACCGCACCCAGCTTGTACCGCTAGCCTCTGTTATGACGACATTGGGAGAGCGATGGCTGGAGCCTCGGATTTATGACAAGCTCACCCAGTGGTTTTGGTGCGGCATATTAGGCGAACTGTATGGCGGTGCCGTCGAAACTCGAATCGCCAATGACTTAGAAGACCTTTTGATCTGGGTTGACAATGACAAGCAGATTCCTCGCACCATTCGAGACGCCTCATTCCAATCGGACAGGCTCGATCGCCTCACCTCCCGCTTAAGTGCGGCGTATAAAGGTATCAATGTCTTAGTGCTCCGGGAAGGAGCCCGCGACCTTTTCTGGAAAGCCAGCATTACTGAACTAGATGCTCAAGAAATTGCGCTCGACATTCACCACGTCTTTCCGCGCGCCTGGTGCGAGACCAATCATATTCCCCGCCACCGTTACGACACAATCGTCAACAAAACACCCATCTCCTATAAGACAAATCGCATGATTGGCGGCGTGGCACCCTCAAACTATCTCCAAAAACTGCAATCTCATGCTCAAGTGTTAATTGACGATTCTGAAATGGATCGGATTCTTGGTAGTCACTGTATCCCTCCCCAACCGCTACGCACTGATGATTTTGACACCTTCTATCTAGAGCGGAAGCAAGCCCTACTGCTGCTGATTGAAAAAGCGATGGGGAAACAGCGGGAAGAGAGTGAGAATAACGATGAGGAAGAAATCATATGAATCAGCCGTTGATTCATCGCTTTTCGTCGAGAACTCATCGGCTCGATCGCACACTGCTGACCGAGTACTTACAGCAGGCTCGGCGCTATCACCGGATTGCAGGCTATTTCACCTCCTCTCTATTTGAGATCGCAGCCGAATACTTAGAGGGAATTGAGGACATCCGAATTGTTTGTAATTCCGATGTGCGCTCTGAGGATGTCAAAGTTGCCAAAGTACACGAGTCAAAACTGCTGGGGCGATTGAACACAATGCCAGTAGAAGCAGAGGTCCTCCTCAATAAACCTCGCTACCAATGGCTTTACCAATTTCTCAATCGTCACCCGAATGCCATTCGAGTCGCTCCCGATGATTTCTGCGGATTTGTTCACGGCAAAGCTGGCGTGATTGAACTTAGAGATGGACGCCAGATTGGGTTTATTGGCTCCATGAATGAAACGCGCTCAGGGTGGCAAGAGCACTACGAAATTGTCTGGGCGGATGAAAGTCCTGAAGGCATTGCATGGATTCAAGCAGAGTTTGATGCGCTATGGGCTAAGGCTGTGCCACTGCCTCGGGTTATCGTCCAGGAAATGGGACGAAGGGCTCATCGTGTAGAAATTCAAATCGAAGACGACGAGACTGACCAAGAGAACCTAGCTCCGGCTGCCTTGGTTGAATCCCCCATGTATCGGGAAGGACTCTCACTGGAACCTTGGCAGCGAGCGTTTGTCGCGGAGTGCATCAAGCATCTTCGGTGGCATGGCGTGGTGCGGCTCCTAATCGCGGATGAGGTTGGGCTCGGCAAAACTCTCTCCCTTGGCACCGCTATGTTGGCCCTGACGCTGTTGCATGAGCAGGAGGTTACTCAAGGTCGCGCCAACGGAAGGAGACGCCCTATTGTCATATTTGCGCCAGCAACGCTGACTGAGCAGTGGCAGACAGAGATGATTGATAAACTTGGGCTAGCTTGTGCCCGTTGGTCTTCGCAGAAAAAAGTGTGGCTTGATCCGGAAGGACGAGCAATTTCTCCCAGCGGTCCTGAGCAAATTGTGCGCTGCCCGCTCCGCATTGGCATTATTTCCACTGGGTTAATTATTCAGCCAACGAGAGAAAAGGAGTTGCTAAGCCACGTTAACTTTGAAGTTCTCATTCTGGATGAGTCTCATAAAGCCCGCACAAAACGAGGATTAGGCAAAGATGCTGGTGAACCCAATGCGTTATTGCACTTTATGATCGAAGCAGCGGGGCGCTCTAAACACGTCCTGATCGCAACTGCTACCCCGATTCAAACGGAAGTCGATGACCTGTGGGACCAACTCCGCATCTTGCACCAAGGCGATGGTCGTTTTGTGCTGGGGAGTGACTTTAGCCCCTGGCAATACTCTCAAGAAGCGGTGCCGGTTATCACGGGGAGAGAGCAGATCGACGATGAGGAGATTGCCTGGAGATTTTTGCGATCGCCACTCCCACCATTAGAATCCTCGGACGAGAGCGACTTTCGACGAGTCATGCACGAAATTCGGGGAGAGCTCGGCATCAAAGACCGTGAGTTTGACATCACCGCACCGATTGTGAAATTACCCCGTGCTGTCCGCGATGACATCGAGGATCTCTTGGATCGTGAACGCGAGGGGATGAGGTTCTTCCAACGCCACAATCCGGTCGTTCGTCATGTCGTCCTTCGCAAACGAAAGGTCTTGGAAGAAGCAGGACTGCTGCAACGAGTCGGGGTAGACCTCCATCCCAACCAGGAACTCTCTCGGGATCCCAACGCTTTTGCCATTTTGTTTCGACGGCGAGCTTTAAGAACCGATGAAGCCTTTGATAGTGCCTATGAAGCGGCGGATGCTTTCGGCAGAGCCTATGGGCAAAGTGGGAAGAAAGCTGGGTTTATGAAGAACCTCTTGAAACAGCGCTTGTGCTCAAGTTGGGTTGCAGGGCTCAATACCGCTCGAAAACTGCTGGAAGGCCAAGCGATGGAGGATGAGAGCGAATATGAGTCTGACCAAATTTTAGATATCTCATCCGCTGAACAAGAGGCGCTTCAGGCTCTAATCAGTGCTTTAGAACAGATGCAGGGAGAGGACCCCAAACTGAAAGCAGTCAAGCACTACCTCGTTCAGGAAAACTGGCGTCAGCACGGCTGCATTATCTTCAGTCAGTATTACGACACAGCCGCGTGGGTTGCAGAACAGCTCGCAGCGCTTTTCCCCGATCAGCTCATTGGTCTCTACGCAGGCGCTGGTAAAAGTGCTCTCTTTCGAGGACCGCAGGACCGCAATAGTGCGGAGCGAAAGACGTTAAAAACCTTAGTCGAAGAACAAGCCATTAAAATCATGGTTGCTACCGATGCAGCCTGCGAAGGTCTCAACCTTCAACGCTTAGGAACTTTGATTAATATTGATCTACCCTGGAACCCAACTCGCTTAGAGCAACGCATTGGCCGGATTAAACGCTTCGGGCAAACCCGCCCCAACGTGGACATGCTCAACTTGGTCTACCAAGACACGGTGGATGAAACTATTTATGAACGTCTTTCTGAGCGGATGCGGGACCGCTTCGATCTCTTTGGATCGCTTCCCGATACGATCGAAGATGAATGGATTGAGAACATTGAAATTCTAGACGAAAAGCTTGATGAGTACATTAATGCTCAAAAGCGGGTCAATGGATTTGACATCCGCTACAACGCAAACCTGGATGCAGCAGAAGATGAATGGCGAAACTGTGCAAAAGTTCTTTCACGCCAAAGTGTCGATACGCTGATGCGAAATGGATGGTAAGGCCGTTAAACCTCACTTATATGCGAGCTTTGCAGAGGCCTATCCTAATGAGCACATTGTTTAACAGACTGTCTTAGACAAATTAGAGCAGGAGTTAGGCTCTGCCGCTACTGCACTGGAAGCAGAGCAAATTGATGAGGATATCCCTTAATCACTTTTGTCACGCCCTGTGAGGTATCAGGGATGAGGAATCGAAGAGGATATTGATAAAGCCAGCGTATTCTTAAAATTCTTCTTTACTTCGCTTCCAAAGCTGTTATCACTGCAAAAGCTTCCAAAGCATTTGTTCATCTGCTCGATGACTATCCATTACACACTGCCTAAAAGCTTTGCTGAATTACAATTTCAGGCGCTCAAGAAGGCGTTCATTCATAGCCTCATTGCTACGGTATGCACTTTTTCGGTGATTGCTATCGTAGATTCGGTAGTGCTTAGTCCGACTCTCACTTTTCTTGTCGGGCTTCCCATGATGGTGTCCTATCTTCGCGTTATAGGACTTGTGTGTGATGCCGTACTCATCAGTTATGCGCGTGCTCAAGAGAAAGCCCATCGGGGAGGGAAGGAAGTGCTTGGTGCGCCACCACAGCGAGACTGTTTCGCGAAGGCACTTTTAGAGACGCGCCAAGCAGGAAAGAAGATTTTGGACCGCTATTTAATTGGTTTTGAGTTAGAGACCGGAGCGCCCCTTTGGGTTTCAGATGATGACCTTTGCACCCATGCCGCCGTATTTGCAAAAACGGGGGTAGGGAAAACGCTATGGCTTGAATCTTTGCTTTTTCAGCAGATGCTTCGAGGACGAGCCAGCGGCTGTACGTTCATTGATGCAAAGCGAGATTCTAGCACGTTGGCGCACATTATCTATATGGCGCATGTTACTGGAAGGATTGAAGACCTCATAGTAATTGATCCGCTCAACCCTATTTATTCTTACAATTTTGTCGCAACTCATCAACGACCCGACGTAAAAGCTAGGAAAGTTCTGCGGGC
>NZ_JAPQKE010000014.1:0-75908 GCF_026735145.1 Leptolyngbya sp. GGD | reverse complement strand
AAACTGGCTCATATTCAGATGCTGTTGCATTTTCTGCGAGGGCAACCGCCAAGAAATGTCTACTTGTCTTTAGAACAATTTGTCAATAGCCAATATCGATGAATAGCTCCCTACTAGAACGCCTCGCAACTGCATCGACTGACGAAGAACGTACCTGGATTTTGACGGAAAGTGCTATTAGTAGCTTAGCGCCAGAATTACAGCAAGTTACGTGGGCGCTAGCTATTCCGCATTGGGTAAATTTACACACTTTAGAAGTACTCTGCCCAGAATTGCTAGATGAAGCTTTAGAGCTATACTTAAAGTTTATTGAATTGTCTTTTGTAGAGAAATTTAGAGAGGAAGCATTCAGTTCGATCAACTGGCGCACCATTGGTATAAAACGGCTCAGCTTTCAAACCTAGCGATGCTTTTGCAGTATGCACAGGAACATCTACAAGCAAGTCGATTGGCTCCTGGTGCCTGCGAGATTCTGTATAAATGGTATGTCAGAGCAAATAGCCAAATTTATCAGAACAAAGAAGCCCTAACACTTCTTCAGCAAGCTCTGCATTTTTATCGTAATACACGCAACTATCTTGGCGAAGCAAATACCTTAAAAGAGATTGGCGAAAGACTTGAATCTTCTAACGATTGGGAAAGTGCTTTACAGCATTACCATATGGCAGCACAGTTATACCGTGCTTCTAATGCTCACCTTGGCGAGGCACAGGCTTTGACAGCAATAGGTGATATTTGGCAGATGCGTGACAATCGGAGGAAAGCAATAAGATACTATAGAAGTGCTCGTAAGCTTCATTCAAAATTCAATAATAACCAGACGCAAGAACCTTATGATATAAGATTCAGAAAAAACTTTAGACAAATCATTGATTCTCTAGATTTAGAGTTACAAGCTAGAGATTATCTACAACTACGATGGTTGGAACAAGTTCTCCAAATGGAAGCACAGGTACAGTCAATGAAACGTCAGCGAAGACGCTTAGCAATAGTGCGAGCTGTTTCAGCTACTTCGCTGGCGATTCTGTCGTTACTCAGCGTAGGTCTAGATATAAAATCAAAATTTCATTCCCGGCTATTTACTTTGACTATCCTTACCATCAGCATACTATTTTCAATGACGACTGTGCTCAATGAATACTTCGGATTTCAGAACCGTATATTACGCTACAGTGGCGTAATTGAACTACTTAAAATGCAAGGATTGCAATTTTTCCAGTTAACAGGCTTATACCACAATTATAAAACTCATGCTGAGGCTTTAGAAATTTTCAGTGAACAAGTTGAAAGAATTATTGAGCAGTACTCAGAGATTGATATTGATAGGTTCTCGAATGAATTTCATGCATAAACTCCTCTAGACAACTCAGTTTGATCAGAGATAGACCGATCGATTTACGCCAGTGCATCATTGATGCCTATGAAGTCGAAGAAGGAAATCAACGCGAACTGGCAAAGTGATTTTGAGTCAGCCTGGTCTGCATGTGGAACTTGAAGGTAACCGAACATAGTGACTCAGTTAAACCTGCTCGGACTTAGGAAGAAATCGAAACAACAATTCGATTGCTAGATGAACGCCACAAAACGTTAGTTACTCTAGAAACAGAGGATGAAACACACCTGGCAGTCGGCGGAGGTCAAGGAAAGTACCTCGTGTATTTGACGTTTGATAATGAAACATTTTACTATTTGAGCGATTCATCCAAGCAGGACGAACAAGAAAATTTAGTCGTGAGCGGGCAATCAGGGCTCTATCCTGCCAAATACTGCGTGCCCCTTACAACAGCTTTGAAGGCAGCTAAAACATTTGCTGAATTTGGCAAGATGGAGGAGACACTGGCTTGGAAGGAGAAGAGGCATTTGAGCTTGTGAGTTGATTTTCACGCTTCAGCTTCGTTATCTTGTTTACAGCGTTTGTCCGGTGTAGAGAGATGTCGATCGATTTAATTGTCTTCAGCGTCACGATTGATCCAAGTGCGATCGCGGGAGCTTGTCTTTGGGCGCTGGCGCTGTATTTGGGATTTTCACCTGTCGGGGATTGGGTGATCGAACAGTTAAATCGTTGGTTTAACTATGCCGAACGATCGCTGTATTCGTCGATCGAGGAATTTGAACGAACGAGAGCAGCTAGAGAAGCTCAAAATGCTTTTTATGCATCAATTCTGAGCATTCTTCCTTTTTTGGGAGCAGGCGCGCTGTGTAACTTTGGCGTTGAAGCAGGTTTAGGCAAAAGTTGGGCAATTAGCGTCGGAATTTTAGCCTGTATGGGATGTGGAATTTACGAATTAGGTCGGCGCGATGGTCAAAAATCAGATTAATTCTTGATGAATTTCAATGCCTCGACGCTGCATTGCGCGATCGAACAATTCAGTAGGCAATGCTTGCTCGATCGCCCAAACTCCTGGTTTTTTCAATTCACCAGAGAGCAGCATTTCTGCAACCGTTCCCGTCCCAATTCCTGCCGAAACCGCAGTATCCAAGTGCGTCAAGGTTGAAACACAGCGAGTCGGTTGACCGTTCTTTTCTCCGGTCACTTCCGATCGAATTGCCACCCCAATGCCGCTAAAACGATCGCTCACATCGGTCATAAAATGGCTGACATAAGATAAAAACTCGATCACGGCTTTCGTTTGCAAAAGCTTCGGATGCCACCAGCGAGCCACGCTCCAAGTCAGATAGTTATAAAACTGGGGAACCGTGGCGAATTTTGTAACCACTGTTTTCACTGGGAACGTATCGGGAAGCGTAAATGCTTCTGGCATATCAAACCAGTAAACGCCGACTTTGCCGTATTTCGGGAAGTCAATCACTTCTCGATCGCTATAAGGCTTCACCGTTTTCCAATCGCCATCGATCCAAGCTTCAAACGGGCGCTGTAATCCAAGAAATGTCGTTCGCATCACCGTGACACCTGCACCCCCAGAACCTGCAACCACATAACTTAAATGAATTTTCTCTGCATGATCAAGCTGTTCGACATCACGTCGCACCATGCTATTAGAAATACCAGGGAAAATACCTGTGTTAATCACAGCCGTCACGTCAGCAGATTCAGCATTGGCACGATATGCTAATGCCTTGCGCGTGAAAGAAGGATGATCACTGACATCAATATAGTTAACGCCTTCGTCAATGCAAATTTGCAAGACGCTGGCATCGCGATAATGAAACGGTCCGGCACAATGAACGACTAGATCGGCTTGCGAAACTGCCGCTCTCAGGTCTGAGGGAGCCGTTAAATCGATCGCTTTAAATTGAGCGCGATCACCCAATTGCTGACAGATTGAGTTGCCTGTAACCAGATTGCGTCCAGCGATCGTAATGTTGGCTGAGGTATGCGCGATTAGGTCTTCGGCAACTTTACTCCCGATGCGCCCACTGCCACCGAGGATCAGAACTTGCTTGGTCATGAGGCTTCATAACATCTCCGCTTTTCATTGTAGGAGAGATGAGGCACGTCACGTCTCTGCTTTTGAGGGTAGAAGAAACGATTTGTTAGCAACCATGCAATGCAGAGTGCTGGATAAGCCGTCGATCGCTGAATAGGTCTTTCTTTGGCGCAAAAATTCATCCAAAAGACTTCTTAGAAATGATTTTGCAGAGTTCATGAAATTTAGAAGATGCAGAGCGTTTGATTGAGTCCACCCCAGCGATCGTAAAGAGTCAGCAATTCATCTGCCATGCGATCGCGATTAAATTTCTCGATCGCAGTGCGTCTTGCATTTCGTCCTAGCTCTTGTCGCATCTGCGGATTCCGAATCAGTTGAATCAAAGCTTGTGCAAGTGCTTGAACGTCTCCAGGCGGAACTGCGATCGCATCTTCATAATTGTTGACCAATTCTGCGGCTCCTCCCGCATTTGCAACAATCACTGCTTTTCCAAATGCCATCGCTTCTGCAATCACTAAACCGAAAGGCTCTGGTTGAGTACTTGCATGGACAACAATATCTAGGTTTTCATAGATAGAAACTGTATCTGGCTGAAATCCAACAAACTCAACAACCTGTTCTAGCCCTAGCTTTGCAACATTGGTCTGTAGTTCTTCTAGCGAAAACTGTGAGCCTTGGGTGCTGTAGATAGGCGCACCGACAATCTGAAATTGAATCGCCACCCCTCGAATTTCTGACATCACTTGTGCAGCAGCTTTCAGAAAAATGTCATGTCCTTTCCAGCGTGCAAACGTCGCGACTAAACCAATCCGTAAAACCGGCGATCGCTTTCCTTCAATCCGAAAGTATTGATGATCAATCGCTGGATAAATCACTTCAATCGGGACTTGCATTAAAGCTTGAGCATCATTTTTCACGGCCTGAGAAAGCGCGATCGCTCCAGTTGCAGATCGATTCAACCTCTGGAGAACTTTCGCCATAATTGGGCGCGTACTATAGAAATCTTGAATATGCCAGATCACTGGGCAATTTAGCTGACCAAGTAATCCAAGTAAAGCATGAGCTTTAACTCCGTTTGAGTGAATCAGATCCGGTTGAATTCTACGAATGAGTTGCTTTAATCTTTTTAAGTAGCTGAGAATAGCACTCAGCGATCGCATAATTTGTAAGAATGTTTTGGCTTTCTTAGCAAATCGGAATTCTCCTTTGAGATGGCTATCTCCAATCCGACTCATCACAGTAGGCATCGATAGACAAATCACTTGCACACCGAGCGCCTCTGCTGCCTCAATCAAAGCACCCGATGATCCGACAATTAAAGTAATCTCAGCATTCGGTTGCCGCGATCGCAAAGCCGCGATCGAACTCAGTAAAATTCGCTCTGCACCACCAATAAACCCAACTTGATTAAAGAACAGTAGTTTCATCGTGCTCCTAATTGTAAGTAAGCTTGAGTAATGGCTTTCGTGTGAGTTTGCCAAGAGTATCGGCTAGCTTGAGCGAGTCTCAATGACTTCTCTGGTGTTCGTTGCCCGACTAATACCGCATCTACCGTTTCTACCCAAGTAGCAATCTCACCGACTGGGCAATAAATGGCTGCTTCTCCCCCCACTTCTCGCAACACAGGTAAATCGCTGACAACTGCGATCGCACCACAAGCTAACGACTCAATCACAGGCAAGCCAAAGCCTTCTGCCTGACTAGTGACGAGAACAGCCGCAGATCGACGATAAAGTGCAGCAATTTCATGAGTTGACAGGTTATGAAACTGAATCAGACGAGAGCGAATCTCTAGACGATCGAGTTGTTCATTCTGCTCTGAAGTCCAGTCTCCGCCGACTTTGACTAATCGCAAATTGGGATGTCGATCGCGCAACTGTGCAAACACATCCAGTAAAACATCAATTCGCTTCCGAGGAATACAGCTTCCCACATGCAAAATGAACGGAAAGTCTGCTAGTTCTGGAAACAGCGATGGTGCTGTCTCAATCGGAGAAAACTCTGGAGAAATGCCATAAGAGGCTTGGATTAGACGATTAGGATCTACTAACTGATAATGTTCAAGTTGCTGTCGAACCGAAGCCGTCGAATAGAAGACGATCGCTGCTTTTTGCAATCCATCTAAAATTCGCTGAGACATTGCCCGATACCAACCGGGTCGAGGTTCCTGTCCTGGGTCAATCAGCGATCGAAATGCATCAATATCATGACAATACACTCCTGTCCGCTCTGCGGGAAGTTCGTGCACTAACTGAGCATAGCTATGATCACACACATGAAAAATATCAAATTGCGATGCTAGCCTTTTCACATAGTTTGGATAATCCCAAAAGCGATTCAGTAAGCGATCGCTATTAAAGGCAACTTTTCGACCTCTTAACTTCGGGAGACGAGCCACTCGATGATGAAAAGGAGGACGGATCGGATCAAGTTGCCATCTGCGATCCATACGCCAATGGCTCAACAGCATTTGAGCACAGAGATCCATACTGTGCCATTGTTCTTCGGGATAGTCACAGAGTAAAGCAGCACGCATGAATTTAACCTTTTACTCCCAACTTTGCTAAAGTCTCCACACTTGTCTCTGCTGGAATCAGTAAAACATCTTGCAAAGTGGGTGTGATAGTTTGGACGGGAATAAAACAATCTCGCCCGATTTGCTGATAGAAGTGATAGTTCCAAGACGAGAAAAATTCTGCAACATCTAGGAAAGAGTAGCCAAACTGCTGACACCAGTCAGGGTTAAACTCACCATAGATAATCGGGCGATGAGTCGCTAGAAATTTTTGTCCGCCTCTCAGAAACTCAAGTTCGGCTCCCTCAATATCTACCTTGATGAAATCGCAGGTAGTAATATTGTGCGTCCGCGCAAGTGCATCTAAGGTTGTGATTGGGGCTGAACAATTAGATTCAACAACCGTTGCTGTATTGCCTTGACACAGAACAGCATTTCCTGTTGTTGAGAGTTCATCTGTCCCTTTACTCAGGTGAAGTTGAATCCATCCAGTTTCATTGCCCAATGCAGTTTGGAGTGGGAAGACTGTTTCTTCTAGATGATTGAGTTGAATGTTATAGACTAAACGATCGTAGTTTGGGGACACGGGTTCAATTGCCCAAAGCTTACCGCCTAATGTCTTCAGTTTTCGACCTAAGGAAATTGAGTAAAAGCCAACATTCGCACCAACATCTAAAACAACGCTATCTGGCTGCAAAATTGAAGCAAAACGTTTTAGCAGCCCTCCGTCATAATCTCCGGCAAAAAAAGATCTTTGTTCGGTAAAGCTTCTCAAATCGATGCGCATTAAACTTCCATCTCGAAGCTTAACTTCAACCAGACAATCTTGCTCATTCTGATAGTCCGTCAGCAATGGAATGAGGACTGGAGCCAAACGATATTTTCCTCGAAAGTAAGGTAAAGCTCTAAGCGGTGCCGCAATTGAATTACGAACAATAGACCTAAGCATTTTCAGCATCCTCTCGACTCTCAACAGTATCTACTTTCTGCAGTACAACACAGATTCGGTAAGAAGTTTGACCATAATCGATCGAGTCATCCCAATTGGCAATCCGCTCAAATAATTGGCGAATGGGATGCTCACTTAAGTTCTTTCGATAAAAGAACCAGCTCAACCAATCCATCAGAGGATACAGAAACAAGCCGCCCCGCCTGACGGTGATAACTTTCCAACCTGAACCTGCAATTGCGATTAATTCTTCCAATGTGAAATGCTCATGCCATTCAACTTGACAACCCCGACACTCATATACACTATCGCGGAGTCCACGTTGAACCACCCAGCGATAAAGCGTTGGTAGACAATAGCGAATGTTGTTCGAGTCCATCCAGGCAAACCAACCCTGATGTGGAGTACTTAAGATTAGCTGTCCGTCCTGTCTCAGTACTCGTCGGATTTCTTGCAAGCTGATCACTCGTGATTGAGCTGGAATATGTTCTAAGACTTCCAAGCAAGTGATACAGTCAAAGGATTCTGCAGCAAAAGGTAAATCTTCTGCTGACGTATGATGCAGATCAATTCCAGGTAGTTGACGTTGTGCGATCGCAAGTGCGGTTTCATTAATTTCAACCCCTGCAAGCTTCAATCTCGGCATTGCTTGCTGACAGGTTTTGAGAAAAGCACCAACATTACAGCCTACATCTAAGAGCGATAGACTTTCCGGGCGAATCCAAGTGGTTGCTTGCATCGGTTTGATTAGTAAAGTGAGATCAGCGGATTACTTCTTTCTAAAATCGAGTCGAAAAACTCTAAATGTTGTCGTGCAACGACTGACCAGCTATAGGTCGAATGTGCCCTATCGAGTCCTTTTTTTGAGAAGACATTTCTTTGGTCTGGATCATTCAACAACATCGAGATTGCCTGTACCCAAGCTGTCTGATCCTTTTCTTTAACAACAATCCCAGCATCGCCAATCACATAAGGAATTTCTCCACTATCACTGCCAATTACTGGAACTCCGCTGGCAAAGGCTTCAATGAGCATTCTGCCAAATTGCTCACGCCAGCTTTTTGTCGTCTGGCTTGGCGCGCAAAGCAGATCCATCGCATTCAGATAGTGCGGAACTTGATCATGTCTCACGGTCGTACAGACACGCACTCGATCGCCATAACGCGCACCCCAAGATCGTAAATCCGCTTCCATTCCTCCCGTCCCAACAAACAGAGCACGCCAAGGCTGCGAAATTTGATCGAGCGATCGCATCAATAGCTCTAGCCCTTTCTCAGGTACAAACCGCCCTAAAAAACCAATCACAGGCACATCCCCTGTGTCCCATTCCAACTGCTGTCGAACCTTCTGCCTTGCAGCAAGATCGGGTGCAAATAGCTCCACATCAACGCCATGCGGAATATGTCGAGTTGGCAGATCATAGTGACGACGCTGCTTTAGTGTATTTGCGACGGTCTGACCTGCATAAATCCAAGCTGTCGCACGTTGCATCGAATAGGTTTCAATCCAATTGAACGGGGGTGGATAAGACTTTGGATTGTTCTGGCAGGTGAAATAGACAAGTGGCGTTTTAGGCTGAGTCCATCGTGCAACCTGCCCTCCTGACACCACATAAGGCTCTTGCCAGCAATGAACTAGATCCCACTTTTGCTGAAGAATTTCTCGGAGGCGATCGTGATACATCATCAAATGGGTTGGCTGTTGCCAACGCATCGAAACTCCCTCTAGCACACAGCGATCGTCTTGATCTTGCCGAAGTTGTAAAGGTCTTAAATCGCCTTTTAATGCTAGAGGTGAAACGATCGTAATATCCCAGTCTGATCCACTAATGCGCGCCATCTCATTGGCGAGGCGGCGATTGAGCGGAACAATGTAGGAATGTCCAATGGTCAGGAGTTTACGAGAAGAAAACTGCATTCACTTGCAAAATTTAAGGTAAAACTAAGGCTCGTCGATCGCTGGTTTAATCACACTGAACTATCTAATTTTTATGCAATTCTACCCACCGTAGAAACACTCAATCTAAATTCTAATTCTGCAAAATCACAGCAATTTTATGCAAACTCTCAAGGAAATCATCACGATCGTGCCGAAGTTGCCGCCAGAGATCGATGGATTAGGAGACTATGGTTTTCGTCTGGCTCAACAGCTTTTCGCGGATTATGGAGTACGAACTCGCTTTATCGTAGGCGATCCAAATTGGAGCAGTAATACGCTTTCTCACTCTTCAACGGTTTCAGTAAGATCACCGCAAGCCCTATCCGCATTATTACCTCCTCTAGATCAGGTCGTTTTTCTCCACTATGCAGGACATGGGTATGCGAAACGAGGCTGCCCATTTTGGTTAGTTCAAGCGCTCACAGAGTGGTGCAGGATGGGCGGACGCTTGATAACAATGTTTCACGAACTCTATGCCACGCGTCCACTTCTAAGTAGTGCATTACTAACATCACCTCTACAAAAGAAATTAGCGATTCAGTTGATGCAGATCAGCGATCGGGTTTTCACAAATCGCCAATGCTACGCTGAAAAGATTCAAATGCTCAGCCATCATCGAGAGGTTACAACGCTCCCTGTTTTCTCCAATATTGGAGAGATTACCCACCCGATACCGTTGCAAGCGCGATCGCGAGAATTAGTGATCTTCGGCAGTTCCAGTACGCGCCAGCGAATTTATCAGCAGACATCACTGCTCAAGCGAATCTGTCAAAGCCTAGAAATTCAGACGATTCTGGATATTGGAGCGGATATCAAACTCAAATCTGATTTGCCGATTCGTCAACTCGGAATTCAACCCGCAGAACAGATTAGTCAGATTTTGAGTCGTGCGAGCGCAGCAGTAGTAGACTATCCAATGGATTCCTTAGCAAAATCAGGTATCTTCGCAAGTTATTGTTCGCATGGTCTTTTACCGATTGTTATCTCATCTCGCTTGCATAATCAAGACGGGCTTGAAATGAATCGTCATTACTGGCTAGCAAATTGTAAGTTAGATCTCAATCAGGCACAAGCGATCGCAACAGCAGCATATACCTGGTATCAAACTCATTCTCTGAAAGTTCAAGCTCAATCGATCGCTCAATCCTTAGAATTATTTATCAAACTCTAGCAACGGCTAAGTGCTGCCAATGCGATCGCAACTGCACGCCCCCTGAATCCCGGAGCAGAATATTTGGAGTCTGTAAACCTGGCAAAACCTCTATCTGCCAGCATCCAGGTAAATAGTCCAAGATTCTGCCAGACTCCAACCGAGCAACCAGATCAATCAGATAGCGACCTGGCTGAAGGGGAAGGTTTTCTAACTGCATTTGAATTGTGCCAGTATCTTGTGAGAAGTTCCAGAAACGACCAGACACTTCACTATCGAGAGTCATCAGTCGAGTTCCTGCAAGTGAATTGAAGCCGATTCCAAATGCAACTTCCTGAATGGGTCGGTAGGCTTCGTACTCAAGTTGAATCGTCAACGTCTCTCCATACAAAATCTCTCGACCCTGATTGAAGGTTATGGCTAACAGTCGCAGTTTATCTTCGGCACAATACTTTCGCTCTGCTGTGCGAAGATCAATAACTGGATTGGTAGACTGAAACGTAGAGCCTAAGTATTGATCAGCCACGGTGCGAATTGAGCCAGATAGGACAATCTGCCCATCTCTAAGCCAAATGGCTTGATTGCAAAGGTTCTGCATCACAGCAATGTTATGGCTGACAAATAAAACAGTTCTGCCTTCTTCTGCAACTGTATCCATCTTGGTTAAGCACTTCTTTTGAAACTGTGCATCTCCAACTGCTAGCACTTCATCCACAATCAGAATTTCTGGTTCTAAATGAGCAGCAACAGCAAATGCAAGCCGCACATACATTCCAGAGGAATACCGCTTGACAGGCGTATCTAAAAACTTCTCAATTTCTGCAAACGCAACGATTTCATCAAACTTGCGTTGAATCTCGGCTTTGCTCATGCCGAGAATCGCGCCGTTGAGAAAGATATTTTCACGTCCTGTCAGTTCAGGATGAAATCCAGTTCCAACTTCTAATAAGCTCGCAACTCGTCCCCGCAGGCGGATCTTTCCGGTTGTCGGTCGAGTAATTCGACTCAAGAGTTTCAGTAAAGTAGATTTTCCAGCCCCGTTGCGCCCGATGATGCCGACACGATCGCCTTGTTGAATTTCAAATGACACATCTTGCAGTGCCCAAAATTCCTCGCGATCGCGAGAAGATTGAGACGATCGGGTCAAAGGATTGAACACTGAGCGCGCACGCTTGACGAGTACGTCTCGCAACGCCACATAGTGCTCTCCTTTCTGATGCCGCAGCATATATTTCTTACCGAGATTTTCAACTCGAATTGCTGGGCTAGACATGCATCAAACTCCTTTTCATCAATTCTCAACGTCTAGAAAACTAAATGATATCTGCGAAGGATTCTTCCATCTTGCGGAAATAGCGGATTCCGCTAATCAGCAGCAGCAGCACCAAGGTTAGAGATGTGATAAATCCAGGTAAATGCAGTGTTGCATTTTCACCCAAAATCGCCCAGCGAAATCCATCTATCACGCCGACCATCGGATTGAGTGAATAGAGCCAGCGCCATTGTTCTGGGACAATATTACTGCTAAATCCCACAGGCGACACATACAATCCAAATTGAACGATAAAAGGAACAATATATCGAAAATCTCGGTACTTCACATTCAATGCTGCTAGCCATAACCCTGCACCAATCGCAGCAGCAAAAGCAATGAGAATAAAAGCCGGAAGGGTCAGAATCCGCCAGTTGGGCACAAAGTTATACCATGCCATTAATCCGAGTAAGACCATTCCGGAAATCAGGAAGTCCACAAAGCTGACAATCACACTGCTCATCGGAACAATCAGCCTAGGAAAGTAGACTTTGGAGAGCAGATTTGAATTGGCAGTTAAGCTATTGCTAGAGTCGCTTAAGGCATTGGAGAAGAACTGCCAGGGCAGCATTGCAGAGAACACAAGAATCGGATAGGGCACACCTTGAGCGGGAAGTTTTGCTAATCCACCAAAGATCACTGAAAAGACGATCATGGTTAACAAGGGACGTAACAGCGCCCAAGCAATGCCGATCGCAGTTTGTTTATACCGGACTAAAATATCTCGCCAAGCTAAGAAATACAGGAGTTCACGGTACTTCCACAAATCTCTCCAATATTGTCGATCGATGCGCCCCGCTTCCAGCGTTAACTCTTCTAAGTGCATTTCTGTTGATTCCTGATTTAGAGCAAGTTATATTTTCAGCAGGATTACGGACTGAGATGACTGAATCATTCAATCAGCGAGTTCGTATAAAATCGCCTGTAGAATTACTAGATTATTCAGTTAAATAATCGATTGTAGTGAATCGTATAGCTTAATTCGGTTGAGCGAGTTCCAATCGGCTTTGCTGGAATGCCCCCAACGATCGTAAAAGCTGGAACATTGCGCGTCACAACAGCACCAGCGGCAACAGCACACCCTTCGCCTAACGTTACGCCTGGCAGGATCATAGCGCGTGTCCCAATAAACACATAGTCTTCAATCACAACAGGGCGTACTTGTCCTAAGAATTCAGAGCACTGCAAGTTATGATCTGCGGTCAGAATACAAACCTCAGCAGAAATAGAGACATTTCTACCGATCGTGACTCCACCCCGTGTGTCGATACGACATTTCTGATTAATCACCGAATTATCGCCCATGATAAAACCATTTTTGGCATCAAAGCAGGTTCCTAAGAAAATAAAGCTTCCTTGCCCAATCCGGAATCTCAAAAAATGCCGATAGTAGAACAGCCGCAGATGATGAGAAGGGAGCTTATTAAGAATATGATTTGCAACATACAAAACTGCTTCTACTGCAATGTACTTCAACCCAATCAAGAACTTAAAGGCGGTTTTCTGAAAATCTGGGGCTAAAGCAACCATGATATTGGTAAAAGAAGAACACTTTCGGTTTAATACTGCATGAAAATTTGAACAGGATCTTTTTTTTAGGATTTTAGAGTACGTTATATTTTCAGCAGGATTACGGACTGAGATGACTCATCATTCAATCAAGAAGTGCGTGTAAAATCGCCCGTGAGATTACGGCTTGCACCCTCTATATTGCAGTTCATTCCGTGAAACTACGAGCAATTGCTCAAGCCGAGAGGCTGATCTTTGCTCGATCGCATCACCTGTTCATAAAACTGCATCAATTTTTGCATATGATTTTGCAGCCCAAAGGATTGTTGTGCCATGCGCCGACCATTTTCGCCAAGTTGCTTTGCCAAAGCCCAATCAGTTGCTAGACGTTCTATATGATTAGCTAATCCTGCAATATCGTTTGGCTCAACAAGCAATCCTGTGACTCCATCCAAAACGCCTTCAGGAATGCCTCCAACCCGGCTGGCAATCGTCGCTCTCGCATTGAGCATCGCTTCATAAGCGACAAGTCCAGCAGGCTCGTGCCAAACCGATGGAAAAATTAAAGCTCTCGATCGCTGAATCAGTTGATAACTTGCTTCCATATTGAGCCAGCCATGCAAGGTGACTCGATCTGCTAAACCAAGCTGTTGAATCATCGTTTGCAAGGTTGCAGTTTGATTGCCAACTCCTGCAATATCGAGATGAACTGGCACGTTAACTTGTGCGAGCGCGCGAAGCAACCAAACTACTCCTTTTTCAGGAACTAAGCGCCCTAAAAACGCGAAGTGAGGAATTCCGATTTGAGGTGGCTCTTGAACATGCGCGACTTCTGTTGCACACACGTATAGTGTGTGAATTAATTGAGGTGGATAACCTTCGGCAATCATGTGTTCTGTGACAAACTCGCTATTCGTCAAAACTGGGATTTTTGCTAGAATTCGCTTCTCATTGAACAACGTCTGGAAGTTCTCCGCTAATCGGTGGGGACGGATACTTCCACAGTGATCAATCAGATGCCCCCACAAACACCCCTGCAAACTATAAGCGCGATCGCAAGGAGTTCCTTGTCGCTTTAAGTATTTACTTCCGCTTGGACAGTAAGCCTGATGTCCATGCATTGTTCTAATCGTCACAAAGTCTTCGGGAGGCGCAAGACTCACACTAGCATGAAGATGTAAAAGCTCCACTCCTAGACGTTTTGCTTGTTCGTATAACGATGCTTCTGTCTCTGCTGCGATCGCAGAATTGTGGTCTGATGGACTTGTGTACTTAGAAAAGTAATAGACAGTATGACCAGCGGCTTGTTGTGCCCCTGCAATCCGTTTCAGATAGACCTCGACTCCCCCTTGACCTTCAAGATGATGAATGTAATGTCCAATAATCATCTCAAGCTCTCGAACTGTTCCAAAATTACCTTAGCCTGTTCAGCAGGCAAAATCAGAATGTCTTGATGTCTAGATTCAAGCTGGCTGAAATCTTGCACTTCTAGCTGAAATTTTCCGTGAGTCTGAGGGTGGATTGCGACTGCGATCGCATCTTCATACAGCAGTGCTTGTAAAGAGAGGTTGTGCTCCTTCAAAATTTGATCGGTCAGCGTTGAAAGCTCCATCAAAATCACAGGTCGATCGCGTTTGAGGGTTTCTGAAAGTCCTTGAAGTACGAAAGGTTCAAATCCTTCTACATCAATCTTGATTAGAGCAACTTCAGAAACTTCAAGCTCAGTCAAAACTTGATCACCTTTGCGAATCGGTAGAGCAATCGGAATATTCTGATTCCAAGATGCACCCGCTACGAAAGAACCTGTTCCCGTATTGT
Source organism: Leptolyngbya sp. GGD (assembly GCF_026735145.1). Classification (NCBI taxonomy): domain Bacteria; kingdom Bacillati; phylum Cyanobacteriota; class Cyanophyceae; order Leptolyngbyales; family Leptolyngbyaceae; genus Leptolyngbya; species Leptolyngbya sp. GGD. The sequence goes on along the minus strand of NZ_JAPQKE010000014.1, from coordinate 61,328 downwards.
GAGAAGCAGGTTCGTAGTATGCTAGCTCGATTTCCTGTGCCCCTAGTCCAAAGGGGTGAATTTGCCAAGTGTGATCGGCGTAATTCTTCCATTTTGCAAGCAGTGATTGAAAAATTTTAGGATGTGGCTCAAAGCTATGAATCGAATCGACTTTGCCCAACATCAAATTAGAAGTAAAGCCGACGTTTGCACCAACATCAATAAAATGAACCGAACGGCGAAATTGAGCAAGGCAAGTTGCTATCGTAGTCAAAATTTGAGCATTTTGGGGTTCATAAGGCTGCGAAAAGAAGACTTGATAATCAATGCCAAATTTGAGATTACCTGAGTAAGGTTTGCCTTGCTCTAAGACAGTAAAATCATAGTCAAAAATTGCATCCTGCGGGACAGCCCAAAAGAGTAGATTACGCCCTCTCTTCACCCAGTAGCGAAAAAGATGGCTCACAGAATGCAAGATGCATTTCTCAACGGTGTTTGGAGTACGAGTAATCGCCAGTTGCATAGGAATTAGATGAGAGAGAGTAACGAAGATTTTTGTAAGCTTTTCAGCTGGTCGAGCAGTGCTTCCCAGTCTCCAGTTGGCACAATATAACCATTGATCCCTGGCTGGATATGTTCTTTCATGCCTGTGTCTTCTGTGACAATAGCTGGCACGCCACACGCGATCGCTTCCATTGGAGCATAGGAAAATCCATCTTCATACGAAGGATGAACATACACACTAGCACGCTGCAAATGGGGTAACGGATCACCGGGAGCAATCCGAATCCGACAGTCTCGTTTTTGCCAGGCTTCTAAATAGAGCCGCATACCCCGAGTCGTTGAGCCGCCAATTAAAATCAGTTCCGTATCACACCCTTGAAGGCGAGAAAAGGCTTCGAGCAGCACAGGAATTCCCTTCGCCACGCTCAGCGTTCCCGAATAGACAACCCGAAACTTTCCGTCGTTACAAGGTTGAGCAGGGGGCACAAATCGAGGATGGACAGAGAACTGTCGGATGTTTAACTTAGATTCTGGCACGCCTGCTCTGAGAAACGACTCATAACTATAACTAGAGGCAACATGAATAATATCTGCTTCCTCATAAGCTCGCAGAATTTTTTGGCGATGTGCATCATTCAGCCAACTTGCTTCAATACCAAAATCTCGAATTGCTTTGAGATGTTGCCGAGCCACATTGTTGATATGACTGTTATCTGCTTGCAGTGCGAGAACGCGATATCCTAGCTGACGCGCGCGTTTAAAAGAATGAAAAGCTTGTCCAGCACACCCTGTCTCAAATTCATCTGCTGGGCGAAGTGAGGCAGCAACAGCGCGATCAAACCAATCATTAAAGTAATAATTAATCCAACCTGGACTAAACCGAAGCGGAGGACAACGAAACAAGAGTTTGCGGCGATTTGAGATTTCAACGGTTCTTCCAATGGCATCCTCTGCTTTCGGACGCGGAGTATAGTACTCGATCAAGCGATTCTGCGATCGCGCTTCTTCGACAATAAATGAGAAGTGTTGTCCCAGTCCTCCCACATCATAAGGAGCAGAGCAGGCTACCGTTTTTTTCATCGAAGTGTCCTCGGCTTTTATCGCATAGAATACTGAGTCTGAACCGTACTGGATGTCGGAGTTTCAACCGCATCAACAATCTGCTTTGCCATGTGATCCCATGTCTCCCGGTGCAATTGGGGGATAACTTGCGTATGCAGAATTTGCTGGTAGTAATTTTGATGACTTCGCCAATGATACAACTTATCAATTAGATGTGAAACATTGTTCGCATCGGTTAAAAGTAAATCTGTTAATCCTTGGGTATAGCGTTCTGCGACTCCAGCCGTTGCAGTCACAATTGCTGGAATTCCGCAGCATAGCGCTTCATGCACGCCTAATCCATAAGCTTCGTACCGTGTCGGTGCAATCAAGCAATCTGAAGCCCGTAATAGATCCGGTACATCAGAGCGAAAGCCGAGAAACTGAATGCGATCGCTCAATTGCTGATCTCGAACCCGCTGCCTCCAGCGCGGCAGTTCTGCACCTTGCCCAACGACGATCAAATCACTATCCCAAGTTGGGTCTTGGCACAACTGTTGCCAGGCTTGAAACAGAACATCAAAGCCTTTTCGTCGATCGCCTAATGCACCGATAAAAATAACGATCGAACGATTTAAAGGCAAATTGAGCTTTTGACGCAGGAATTTTACTTCTTCAGCACCGGCAGCGTAGAACTTCGATGAATCAGATCCATAGTAAACTGGGCAAATTTTAGCGGGAGTTGCGAGCTTATACCGAATCAAATCAGAGACAGTTCGATGCGAATTTGCAATAATAATGCGGGCATTTTTCAAGCTGCGTTTTTCAGCTTGACAGTAAATTGGATGAGTCAACGCACACTTCAATCGCTGTACAAAGCTAGCTTGGGTGTTCGGCTGATAGGCAGCATGAACATAATGTACCCAGTTCACATCACTCCAACGGCAATTTCCACCATTGACTAAAACGCGCCCACCTTGGGCTGTGATGCGCTTTGCCCAGAATTGCCCAGCCGCATTGAGAAGAAACTCACCTAAAAAGTAAGACTTTGCAATTTTAGGAACCCGATGCCAGAAAACGTTTGGATAGTTTTGTAACTGGGAGTCAACTCGATGCGCGACAAGATGAACTTCAACCGATTGACGAGCTAAGTAATCGGCCAGAGCATAGTTGGCGCGATCCATTCCGCCTGTTTTTACAAAGTCGGCGGCAACGAGCAGAAAAGATTTCATGGTTGTCTCCGGAAAAAGATTACTTGCCATGTTTGATGTGCGTTGCTGCTGATACACAGAGGGCTGAATTGATGAGCCAAAAATCCATTCCGGTCTGGCTCATAAACGGAACATAGTTAAACGTAATAGCGATCGCGCCAATGTTGTGAGCAAGAATAATCGCGCCCCAAAGCTGTAGAGATGACCTGCGATCGCTAATAATTCGCCAGACTGCGACGCACGCTGCAATCAGCGCACCTGAATAAGCAATGACTAAAGGGATGCCGCCATCGAGTACCCAGCCTGTCCACTGAATTTCTGCCCAGATCGGCTGAGTCAATGGATTCAATTGATTCCCAAAATAGTTATTCATCATCCCCCATCGCGCTAAGCCTGCGCCCAGCGGGTATTGTGGGATGATCTTAGTGATTGTTTCTTCTAGAAAAATACCTCGGTTCTGATACAGCACTGCATCAGGTGGCTCAGTAATCAGGGACAAAAATCGCTCACTGGTGACTGATCCTCCTACACTCATTGCCCAAGTTGTGGTTGCGATCGCAATGAGAATGCCAGCACCGATCATGGCGGTCAGGTGCCAGAGTCGCTTCAGTTGCAATAGAATTAATGCGGTCACAGCTAAGCAGACAAGCGCGAGAATGAAGATTGAACGAATTTGCGAAAGATAGATACAAAATAGACCGATCGGCACACTGATTACGCCCAGCAGCCGAAAAATCAGATGCCCTTGCTGCAAAGCAATACCTGTACCCAGGAGTAAAGCGTAAAATCCAGAGGTTGCTGCACCTCCAGGCAAATCCGTTAGCCCGGTTGGGCGATAGAGTGTCAATCCATTGGCGATTACGATTTTTAAGTGTTCACCTCCGAACGCGCCTTCTTCAATATTTGAAGAAATGGCAAATTGAAAGATCTCGGGATAGTAAACTTGTAGCACTCCGACGATCGAGCTTAGAACATGAAATCCCCAGAGTAGATAGACCAGCCAAAGAAAATCACGCTCTTTGAGATCGAGCCGACTCACCCAGAACAAAGGTGCAAGAATCGCTAAGTACATCAGGCATTGAGCAGCTCCGGCTGGAATACTACTCAAGTAAGGATGCCAAAAGAACTGCAACATCATGATGCACATCACAGCGATCGCCCAAGGTTTAGCCGGATGCTTTAATCCAGTCTTCGGAATTCCCCATAAAAAAGCTAAGCTTAAGCCAAATACGGCAATCCGAACCAGTGTTCTGAACTCTGCAATAGCCGGAATCAGAAGTGAGACTTGGAAGATGAATTGGCTCACAATAAAAGCGTGTAACCAAGAAAACTTCGGGATCTGAAATCGGACTGAAGAAGATGCGACTGGAGAGTACGTAAGTCGCGAATATTCTTCCTGATGTTTCACAGCTTTACTATTCATAAGCTTAGGAACTTCCTAACATATTGAGCATTCTGCAGGGACTAAGCTGTTAGAACAGCAATAAGTCATCATGTCAGATCCGAATCGGTATGTGATGTTTGTCGGTTCAACTTGAGCAATTAGACTGTCTCAACTAAATCCGAGTTGTAGTTACGGCGGACGTATTCGTGATACTTATGCGCTAAATGCGTACCAGGCTTGAGGCAATTTGCAACGATACCTAAGACTGGGCTACCCGACATTTGCAAGCCTCGCAGCGATTCGATTAAAGCCGTTCGACCTGTATTGCCAAGCCCAACAACCAGAACACTTCCATCCACTTGACCGGATAAGATCAAGCTATCTGAGAAGCCTAGCACCGGAGGTGCATCGTAGATAATCAAATCAAATTCCTCTTTGAGGTCTTCCATGAGCGTCTTCATCTTGCTCGACGACAAGAGACGACTTGCATCCATCTGAGCCTTGCCCGCCGTTAAAACAAATAGATTCTGCTCCATTGCAGACTGTTGGATCAACGTATCTAACGGAGTATCTGAGGTAAGATACTGGCTTAAGCCTTGTTCATTCGGAACTCTTGCATAGACATGCACTTTCGATCGATACAGATCCGCATCCACGAGCAAAACCCGCTGACCCATCGTTGCAGCCGCAAGTGCCATATTCATTGCAACGGTTGATTTACCATCACTTGCTAGCGCTGAAGCAACGACGATCGAATGCAATGGATTTTGCAGATTCGTCATTGAAAGGCTGAGATTCAAGCTCCGAAATGCCTCGCGGAAGATAGCAGCATCTTCGCTTAAGTCGATCGAGAACGTTTGAGCAGGTTTACCCGCATTTTCAGCCAAAGCTCCACTCGGTAGATTCCGTAACGAAGACATTGCGGGCAAGCTTGGTTCATGCAGGTTCTTGTAGAACGGAATGACACTTAGCAATGGAATCTTTGTATCCTGTTTGAGGTCTTCCGCAGAATAGAGAACATCATCGAGTTTATCGACGAGGAGTGCTGCTAAAACACTGAGAAACAGGCTGCCGAGAGCGCCTAATGCCGCACTTTGAGGAATGCTTGGGAAAATCGGTGCTGGACGTTGGGAAGGAGCAGAAATAATCTGCCAGGGCTGTGTATTTTGTGCCGCTTCGATTTGCAATGTTTCACGACTGGCAAGGAAGCGATCCAAGCTATCATTCGCAACCTTGAGTTCTCGCTGTAGATCGACATCTTGACGAATCAGAGACGGAATTGCCTTTAAATTCACTTGCAACTGCCGAGCCGTTGCTACGAGGGAGCGATCTCTCGCCTCTAGCGCATTGATCTCATTGCTCACTGTAATCAGCTGGCGGTTGAGTTCAATTAACGTTCCACTCAGGTTGCCTTGAGCTTGTTTCACGCCAGTTGTACTCAAAGTTTGCCTTGCTTCTCGTTCCATTTGAGCGAGAATTCCCTGGCGCTTCTTGATCAATGCTTGCACCGGAGGAGCATCTGGAGTGAGGCGCTCTGCGTTCATTGACAGCTGAGTTTCAACTTGCTGGAGTTGCGATCGTAGTTCTTGAAACGCTTTCGATTCACTGAGTGCAGAAGCCGCGATCGCAACTTCAGGAGTATTGCCGACCTGCTTTCGCAACGTTGCGTAAAGTGCTTTGGACTCAGCCAGCTTTGCTTGAGTTTGCTTTTGATTCGTTTCAATCTCACTACTGAGAGTAATCAAGTATTTTGCGCGATCTTCTGGATTCACAATCTGGTTTGATTCTCGAAACCCTTGGAGTTGACTTTGAATCTGATTGACTCGGGTGTAAAGTCCAGGAAGCTGTTTTTCGACAAACTTAATTCCTTGCTGAAGATTGCGACTTCTTAATTGCTCCCCATAATCCAAATAGTTCTGCGACAGCTTCTCAACCACGGATAGCCCTTGATTCGGATCGTGATCGAGATAGCTGACTTCAAGAATTTCGGTATCTTTGAGGCGAGTCACAGAGAGTGATGTGAGAAACTGATCAAACTTAAGATTCGGATATTCTTTTTGCAGTTCTTTGAAAGCAGGCTGTAACACCTGAGAACTTTTGAGTACTTGAGTTAGAGTCGTAAAATTCGTACTAGAAGTAAGTTCACTCAGCCCCATACTGGCTTGCTGTCCCAGCATTTTGCCTTTATCTGCCTCAATCAATAGCCGGAATGTACTCATATAGACAGGCTTGCGCGAGACTGACCATGCCATAGTTGCACCCAATAGAATCAGAGCAACGACTGCGACAAAGAGCTTTCTTCGCTGGACAATATCCCAGATTTTCTTGAGATCAACTTCGGAACGGCTCTCCGTGTTTTTTAGGCTAAAAAGGTGCAGCGGAGTTGCGTGCTCTCGCTCAGATTGATACAGCTTGGATAAAGGATTAGTACTCATGAACTCAAGTGGGTATTCCGTGATGCTACTTGCGTATTTTCTGCTGGCAGTGCAGAACACCATCAGGTTGCGCCCAGTATTTCACGCCATTTTGATTCCAGAGTCCGTAATGGTACTGAATCTCACGTTTTGAGCAGTACTGATAATCTAGGGATATTACAGGGTGGAAATTCCCTAGAATCGTTTACCTTAACGTTTGCCTGTACCTTCTTCTAATTGTCACATTTGCCATTAACTTCAATATGAATAGGGCTTTAACTCGCTTGTGTCTAGGCTTGTCAATGGCAATGATTCAGCCGATCGTTGTGTTGGCTCAGACTCCAATGCCACCCTCTAGAACGCTGCCGCTCCTGCAAGCAGGCGTAACCCCCAAATCTGAGATTACGTCAGCGATCGGAAGTAGCTACAAGTTAGGCGCAGGAGATTTAGTGCGGCTCGATCTGTTTGATGTTCCTGAACTCACGCTGGAACCACGCTACACAATTCTACTAGACGGTATGTTGAATCTACCGTGGGTAGGCAGTGTATCAGTTCAGGGATTGACGCTGAATCAAGCTTCAGAGCGCTTAAAAGAGCGGTATCAAAAATTTATCAAGGATCCTGTCGTTACAGTGAGTTTGGTTGCGCCCCGCCCTTTGAAAGTCGGCATTATTGGTGCAGTGAATCGTCCGGGATCTTACATCGTCAACACGATTGGGAGTGAAGTGAACCAGGCAAGTTTGAGCCAGCGAAACTCGGCTGAGAGTGGGAGCCAGTGGCCGACCGTTTCTAAAGCGATTCAAACTGCGGGTGGGATTGCTCAACTGGCAAATGTCAAAGAGATTGAAGTGCGCCGTCCCACAGCAGATGGTACGCCGGAAACAATCAAGGTGAATTTGTGGAAGTATCTGAGAGAAGGTGAGCTAACACAAGATATCCCGCTCCAAGATGGCGATACAGTGTATGTGCCCATCGCAGAGAAGATTGATCCAACTGAGGCAACAAACATTGCAATGAGCAATTTTTCGCCTGAGCAAATTCAGGTGAATGTGGTTGGTGAGGTTGTTCGACCCGGGGGTGTTGCTGTACGTCCGAATTCGACGTTGATGCAGGCAATTCTCGCAGCGGGCGGTGTTGCACCGGGGCGAGGTAAAAAGACGAAGATTGAATTAGTGCGTTTGATGCCGGATGGATCAGTGAATCGGCGAGAATTTAAGTTTGATGTTGCGATCGGATTAGATGAGAATTCAAATCCAGCAATTCATCAAAACGATGTAATCATTGTGAATCGTAGCAGTACAGCAAAAATTTCTGATCTGTTAGGAGCAGTTGTTAGCCCAGTCACAGGAGCTTTTGGATTGCTACGACTCTTGCTAGGTAATTAGTCTAGTCGTTCGCCACAATAATATCTGCTCATGAACTTCAGGATTGCTTTCAAATCCTGAAGTTCGCTGGTGTTTCGGTTTTGCTCAACAGATACAACCCAGTTTTTCGCGATTGCAACATAGTCGATGATTTGATGGTACATCCACAATAAATTCAAATTGATCATTACACCAAGAAATTATCTAGAAACGTTCTCTTTTCTTCTACAAGCTAAACGAATCCCCGCACATCTACGTAGCTCTCTAGTAAAAGAAACTCTGTAAAATTCAAGTACTAAAATTGATTCGATTTAGTAAGTTTGCAACTATTTCTATCAACCCAGCCTTGGCGACTCATCCTGATCATTGCGGTTGCCCCTTAAGAGTTAGTCGAATGATTGTTCTGGGAGAATTCTACCTGTCAATTTGCTCAGATTTCTTATTGATCTTGTCACACCTGTATTGTAATCATGTCGTACATTCAAATCTCAAATCACATTGAAGCCCCCAGTGTTAGTAGATCTGTACGGAATCCGCATACCCCGCTGCGAATTTGTCATCTATCAAAGTACTATCCACCTCAACCCGGTGGGATTGAAACGCATGTGCGTGCTATCGCCACTTCGCAAGCTGCACTAGGGGCGAAGGTTGATGTTTTGTGCGTGAACACTTGCGATCGCGAAGGTCGAGAAGCTCAGCAAACTCACACGATTGAAGAACTCGACGGTAATGTGCGCGTGATTCGACTAGGACGACTGTTGAATGTTGCACGCGTTGATGTTTTTACAACCTTCTCTCAATATTTTGATAGACGCAGGGCTGCCTATGATATTGCTCATCTACATACGCCGAATCCCGCAATGGGAATGCATTGGGCATTAGCAAATTCAACGATTCCGCTGGTTGTGACGCACCATAGCGATATTGTGAAACAGCGCGTACTCAAGCATGTTGTCAATCCGATGCTCAAGCATATTTACCATCGGGCGGCGCGAGTTTTGATTGGTAGCCCAAATTATCTAGCAGGATCAGATTTTCTACGTCCCTATCGCGATCGCGTTGAAGTTCTTCCCTTTGGGATTGATTTATCCATTTATCGCCAGCCGACTCCAGCCGCGATCGCTTACGAGAGACGACTAAGGGCAATGCATTCAGGTCCAATTTGGCTATGTGTGGGGCGCTTAGTTTATTACAAAGCCTTGCATGTCGCAATTGCCGCTTTACGCGACGTTCCTGGCACCTTAATGATTGTTGGGAAAGGCGAGTTAGCAGACGCCTTGCAGCGTCAGGCAATGGACATTGGTGTGGGCGATCGCGTTGTGTTTAAGCAGCAGCTTACTCAAGATGAACTGGTTGGAGCGTATCGGGCATCGACTGCTTTATGGTTTCCGTCGAATGCGCGTAGTGAGGCATTTGGGTTAGTGCAAGTAGAAGCAATGGCAAGTGGGTGTCCGGTGATTAATACTGCAATTCCAAAGAGTGGAGTCACTTGGGTGAGCCGAGGTGGAATTGAAGGATTAACGGTTCCGATGAATGATGCAGAGGCATTAGCAGAAGCTGCTAATCGGTTGTTAAGAGAGCCTCAGTTACGGGGAAAATTGTCGATCGCAAGTCGCACGCGATCGCTGCAATTTGATCAAGATCTGATGGCACAAGAGAGCTTGAGAATTTATGAGCGAGCGATCAATCGCAAGGAAACAGCATTCGTATAAGTTGCAATTTCAGACAGATAGCTTAGCTCAAAGAAGGCTATATTATTTTGATTTTCAGAGGTGCATCCTTCGCAGAAATAGCGTTACATATAAAATTGTTGGATGAGGGGAACCATGTCTAGTCTTGCTGAACAGTTACTTTCTCAACAGCCAAATTGGGATCAAAATCAGGACTTTCTGTATCAGATTGATGCAGATCGAGCAGGTCACTCTTCGATTGATCAGATCGAACAGGACATTGCCCAAATTTGGAAACAGGCGCTATCCGTCGAGCAGATTCAGATTCACGACAATTTCTTCGACTTGGGTGGAACCTCAATGCTGGCAATCGATGTACTCGAAGAACTCGAAGAACTGTTTGACCGAGATTTGAGCCTTGCCAGTATTTTTGAAGCCCCCACAATTCAGCAACTTGCACAGAAGATCAAAGCATGTAGCCCTTCTGCGTGGTATTCCCTTGCTCCGCTGCAAACCAAGGGTTCTAAGCCCATTTTGTTTGGTATCCATGTGTTGGAATATCGCAGTCTGTGTCAGCATTTAGGATCTGATCAGCCTGTCTACGGACTGCGCTACGGGATTGCTCAAGAGTCGATCGAGCATGTTCCAGATTTACCCCGTCAGATCGAAGCCTTAGCAGGTCATTACATCCAAGAAATGCGATCGCTACAGCCTCAAGGACCTTACTTTTTGATGGGCTTTTCTTTGGGCGGCAGAATTGCGCTGGAGATGGCGCAACAGCTAATCGCGTCTGGGCAGTCAGTCGGTTCGCTGATTGTTTTTGACACTTTTCTCAGCAAGCGCTTGAGATGGAATTCGTTCAAGCAGACGATCACTAGGCTTTCGGAGCTTGAACTGAGTGAAATCATCCGCAGAACTCGCGCAGCATTGTTTCCTCGGGTTCAGCCTTCTCCTGAAGGAGCTTATAAAGCGTATCAAGCATATCCACTTGGAGAATCTCATTTTTTCGAGCCGTATTTGCCAAAACCTTATCCGGGTAAAGTCTTACTCTTCCAGGCTCAAGAGCGCGAGAGTGGGGTTTTGCGTTCGCGAGAAACACCGGAAATACTTTGGAAAAGTATTGCTTTAGGAGGGTTAGAGGTTCATGAAATGCCTGGGGATCATGGGGCAATGCTGGCGGAGCCATATGTGCAACAATTGGCTCAGATTTTGAAGCAGAGCTTAAATCATCATTAGCCAAGACTCAAGCTGTCATGCCCTAAACATAGTACAAGGTTGCACTTTGCTTTCCTGGCAGACTAGTAACCGAATTCTCACTTGATCATTCGTAAGCCTGGGACAGTTTGGGCTGCTCGATAGAACCATTGATCATGCAGCCTGAAGCCCGCGATCGCTGAGCAAAAGCTGGCGTGACGCGGACAATTAAACTATGCGATCCACAGCGGCAATTACATCAACTGTTTGCAATTCTCGATACTCAGATCAAAGATCATGACAGCAAGAGAGCGACTACCGCGACATTGCCAGCGGTCGAGCTTTGATTTTCTTCTCACGCGCCCAACTCGATAAAGACCAGAGATACAAAAACGCAACCCCCGCAACAGCAGCACCCAATGCCCATTTCGTGCCCTTCTTGACCAGATTCTGCGTCTGTTGGGCGACGGTTGCTTTGAGTTGGGCTTCTACCTGCTGAGCTTGCGCTTCCACGCCTTCTAGCTGCTGCTTGCGAAACTGAGGAACATTCAAGTTCTCTACGGAGCCAATCGCCGATCGCTGGACTAACGCTTTGACTTGTTCATCTGACAACTTGCCTAATTGTTCTTGAGCCGCTTTGGTGCGATCGCGCTGTTGTGCAAGTTGATTCACCAGCTTGGCGTTGTTTTGATTGTAAATTCGCCAGCCTGAGCTAACTGTGAGCGGAACTAGAAGCAAGTAAGCGATCGCATAAATTAAAAGCGCCCACGACAAGGGCTTCAGCGCAAACCGCTCGACCTTGTGGCGACTCGTTTCCTCACCCAAAAAGATCAATCCGAACCCAATTAGCGGAAAGCCAACTCGCTCGACCAAATTTCCAACCGTATTGAACTCCCAATCCGAGTTAAACACTTGAAACGGATATAACAAATCGACGAGATCGAACACACATAAGACTAAAATTCCATAGCCTACGATTCGCAAACCTGCGATCGCCTTTCCGGCAGAAGACGACTCAAACTGCATAATGACTCTACTTTGCTAACGTTTTGGAAATCTTGGCGACCACCAAGCATAAATCTCTTGCCAAACTGCGACTAATTGCTGATGAACGGCATCCACCGACTGATTCGCAATGGGTGCTGAAATTGTAACCCACAAACATCGGGAATCACGCAAATCTTCTGTGCCTAAAATTACTGGGATAGCTCGATCGAGTTTCAGATCGTAAGTGTTGCGATTCGCGAAAAATTGCGCGTGCGTCACAGTACTCGAACCGCGAGGATTGATACAAGAACTGAGATAAGCAGTCTGTTCATGCTCAAATCGATCGTAAAAACCAGTCTGTCCTTGCTGCTGCTGAGATTTCACAACAGCTTTTTGAGAATCAATCCCATAGGCAGATCGATAGCTCGCAATATCTCCATCTGATTCTGGCAGGTAGTGAATTTTTACTTTGAATGCCTGATTGTCTTGTTGATAAGTATATTCATAGCCTTTGATGTCTCCCCAATCTCTAAGCAAGCTTTTCGTTTCAATCGCCTGTCCTGCAACAAATTGAGCTTGATCGAGTTGTACTTGATTGGGAAACTCAAACACTGAATCTTGACCAAGATTCGGATCAATCACAATTCTGCCAGCAACTAGAACAATGCTGAAGAGAGTTAGCCTGAATGGCACAAGAGAGAAAATCATAGAAGATTAGCGAGATGAATGCTCTAGAGACTTCTCTGAGTGAGAAATTTCTGGCTTTGGCTGCTCGATTAGAGACTGACAGTAACCACTAAAGATGAACATCGAAATCATCGAAAAGAACTGCGCACCTTGACTGCCATGCCAGTAATCAAATCCTGCTGTATTGTGACTTGCAACTAAATGTGCTAACAGCATGATTCGGAACCCATTCACAATGAATGCAGAAAGAATCGCGATCGCCAGAACCCAAAACTTTTCTCTGTGACGAGCGGGATAAACCATTAAAAAAAAGAATGCCACTTTCAACGAAACCAGAATTGCTTCTAAGCCTGAACACCCTGGATAGACATTCACCGTTCCCGTTGGCAACGAGAGTAAGGTTCCCTGGCGCTCGACTAGAAATCCGCAATACCACATCAGCGTAAAAGAATACTTTGCCGTGAGCAGGCTAGAGTTGATGAGGCGATCAACCAGAGTCAACGCTTGCTCTAACGGCAACGCGATCATTGCAACCATCCAAAACTCGCGTTGATAGTGCTTGAATTGCTGAAATCCTACTGCGATCGCAGCCATTGCAATCCCAATCAGCAGCGAATTCAAGCCAAGAATACTACCACTCGCGCTGGTCAGATTCCATCCGCGCACAAGTAAAAGTGCGATTAAGAACCACCCGAACAGCTGCGCCCCCCTTTCCCGTCTCAAAACAATGAGATCGCGGCGTTGCCAAAGCCGATAGAACACCGCAGACCAGCCGATCAGTTCGATCGAAACATAGTTCAAATTGCCCGTAAATCGCCAATACATCAGCAGATGGAGGCTGATTAATGCGATCGCGACTCCAGCAAACTCAGCCTTCACATCGCTGAGTATCTGAATGAGTTTCAACCGATAGCGCAGGAAATACATGAGCAGGATTAAAGAGGTAGAGGCAAACTGCTAGGATTTGCGAATGGCAGTTGCCAAGCAAAGATCCGAGAGCATTGAATTCACGATCGCTCAGGTTTAACCACCAGTCGCCAAGGTCGCTCGAACTCGACGCAGGATATCGCCAAGGGTTTGAAACTCAGGATTCTGCGATAGAGCCAAAAGCGCAGTGCCACTCGTTTCATTCACCACTTTGTTGTAAGACTGAATTGCTGTTCTCAGCGCATTCATATTGAATCCTGTACAAGCTAAAGCACTCGACTCGCCGCAGCCTCCAAATACGGCTTCACTTGCGATCAGCATTTCCGCCAACCCCTGAGACAGTTGCAAAATCTCAGCCGACGTTAAACTCGTATTCCCAAGTGACATTACCATACTTTTCGCAGCTTGCAACGTCAATGGAGACGCATTCGCAATATCCAGTGCAGCAAGCACACCTGCTAGTACCGCTGCTACTTTGGAATTTGGAGCAAGAATCGTTTCAGTGATCTGCTTACCTGTAGCATCTTTCAGAGCAGGAGAAGTCGATGTAAATCGCAACTCAATCTGACCCTCTGACTTTGATAGAATCTCAACTCGAAGATCGCGCGCCACACCTTGACGATCGTTGCCAAAGATTCTAAAGCGACCATTCTGATTGCCCAAGGTATCCACATAGCGAGTAAACCGAGTTGCAATCTGGCTCGGTATACTGCTTTCACCCTCTAGGTTGAAGCGCACAAATCCCGGAGCATCTTGCTCAACTCCTGGCTCATTCGGCGGAACTGCGGACTGAGAAATCACGGTTCTGAGTTCTCCGATCGTTTCGTTATACCGATACAAGCGACCTGTTGAAACCAGAATATTCGCGATCGTTTGTTGAGTTGGATTACCCGATCTGAGCGCCTGCAAGATGCGAATGATCTCGCGAGTAGATTGAGGTGAAAGGTTCGGAGGCACAATCCCAGACCCAGGTGTCAGCCCATTCGATCCAGGGGGAGTGTGAGCAAGACTGGGTGATACGATCGCGAAAGTAAAAACTGCTCCCAGTGCCAGCGTGCGCTTCCAAGAAACTAAGGTTTGATGCATAAGAATTCACTAAAATTTAGTACCGATAGCCTGCGTAGTTGAAACCGTAACCAATCCCGAAGGAGAACAAGGTATTGTTATCGTTGCGCCCCAAAACATTGCCGACAACAAAGGTCAAGAACAGCGGAGTTGTCTTCAGGGGCACATAGGAAACACCCAAATTGAGATCTTGTCCTGTCCAACTTGCGATCGCGGATGCCTGTGGCACAACCCGCAGTCCAGCACTTGCAAAGACTCCCACTCCTCCTCGGCGATTTTCAATGTTCTCAAAGCTGCGGAATCGTCCACCGCCGACACCCAAGGTTAATGTCAAAGGTAAAGAGTTGACTTGATCGGTAGGACGCAAATCGAAGATTTTACTTGCAACACCATAAAAGGTCGAGACGGTATCCCGATTCGCTTCACCCCAAACGATGCCTTCATCTAAACCGATTGCGATCGCGGCTTTTCCAGGGAGCGCACGATGGAGTTTTAGCCCGATATCGCCATTTCGTCCGAAGCGTCGCAAACTGCCAATGTTGGCATTGACTTCTAAACCGAGGGCACGCTCAGAGTCGCCTAATCCAAATCCAGCGCTCAGCGCACCATCCGATTCGTTGATTCTCGGTCTGCGGTTGGAAAATGCGAGTCCAATGAATGCATCCCCAAAGTTTGCGCCAAAAGCACTGGGAACACCAACGGTTGAACCGGGAGAATAGGCAGGAATCCGCAGTTCGGTCAAGGGTTCAATCGTTAAGCGCTGACGTAAGCTCTCTGTATTTTCGCTGGCTTGAGCGATCGAGCTTTCTGAAGTTGAAGACTCTGCAAGTAATTGGCGAGCGCTAGCCTGAGATTGAGTTTTGAGAAAATTTTCTTTAGTGACACCTGCTAAGCGCGTCGTTTCGGGCTTAGAGATCGGCATTGCGGGTTTAGAGATCGGTTTTTCAGGCTTAGAAATTGGCGTTTCGCGCTTAGAAAACTCAATTTCACTTGCTTCAGCCTTAGGAGTAGATTTAAGCCAAGACGCATCCCTAGGATGTTCTAAATCGGGCTTTTCAGCTTGGCGATCGTCCGATTTGAGATTGTCCGATTTGACAATGACTTTTGCTTTGAGGTCGAGAGTAGCTTTGCTATCTGAGGTAGCTTTTGCCGCGAAGCTCATCCCCCCAAATCCAGCAAGGATGAAACCGAATGCGAAACATCGAATCCAGAGGATTGATATCGGAGGGCATGGACTTGAGTAGGAGATTTTCATAAACTGGGGCTTTCGTCTTTATCTGACTGAGAAAGAATCAAGGAGATCCGCACCGACAGTCTATAGAGAGTCTCTCTACGTATACTCCGTAAATTTGTGTATCTTTTTTGTAAAAATCTGCAAAAGGTGAGTGCTCTTACTGAAAGGGTTGATTCAGTGAGTTCATCTAGCTTTCTGGAATTGAGGTCATGATTTTGTAGTTAAATTTACAAGCTTTTAGATAGACTGCTCTCATTTCAGGTTGCATCTTCAGACTTCGCTACTTTGCTCTATCTACGCTTGTCATCCCATCGATTTCTGGGTTGGCAATGATGAAAACACAAATTCATTCTTTTTTATCGATCGCGCTACTCATCGGGACTTTAGTTGTTGCGCCTCTCCCCGTCTCGATGCCTGTCTATGCTCAGACAGATACGATCGCGCAAGCAATTTCAACTTACAAAAAAAGCAATCAGCGCTGGATTGAAGTCGATCTTGCACGGCAACGTGTATATGCCTGGGAAGGAAAAAAACAAGTTTATGCCGTGATTGTTTCGACCGGGAAACCAAGTACTCCAACTGTGAAAGGCGTGTTTAAAATTCAATCTCAGCATCGGTTTGCACGCATGCAGGGAGAGGATTATGACACTCCAGATGTCCCGTATACGATGTACTATTATCGCGGTTATGCGATTCATGGCGCTTACTGGCATCACAACTTTGGAACCCCTGTCAGTCATGGCTGTGTGAATGTTGCAGTCGATCACGCGAGATGGCTATTTTACTGGGCAGAGGTTGGAACACCTGTCATTGTTCATTAATCATTTACGAGTCTAGAATCACTCTTGCTTCGTATGTCTTAAGTCAGGACACTTTCACAGCAAGAGTGATTTCCTATGTCTTAGGAGAGGTTTTCTTAATCTTTTATTAACCTTTTTTTAACTTCTTGTACAATCTCTGCATCGGATGGGTTTGCATCTCTGAACACAAGGCACCGTAGCTGAAGACTAGCAACTGTCTTCCTACATGACATGAGTGTATTCAGCATTTAATCCGGGTGTATTGCGTCAGAAATATTAAACTGTGAGGAAGACAGGCATGACAAGATTGAGAACGCCAAGTTGGGCGAACAAATTGTTCTATCTTCTAGTCCTGACCGATCTTGGGTTCATCTTGCTACACTTTTTGGTCTTTATTTATAGTTCGCGGCAATGGAGTCCGACTTCTGATGTGCATTTCTATTCTGTTGAGCGCGATCGCGGAATGCCAGAATTTTTCCAATATACAAAGGAATTTTGGTGTGTGCTGATACTCGGCTTTATCGCATTGAGAAAGCGGGTACTAACCTATCTAAGCTGGATGTTGCTATTTTTGTATCTATTACTCGATGATTCACTCAGCATTCATGAAAATCTAGGGCTATATGTCGGGAATCAGCTAGGATTTACCACCCTGTTTGGTCTACGGAGTGAAGATTATGGAGAGATCCTAGTATCCGGCGCGATCGGGCTATGCTTGCTAGCAGGCATAGGGTTTGCGTATCGGATGGGAGATCAGGTGTTTAGAAAAAGCTCGAAAGTCTTAATCAAAAGTCTCTTGGCGCTGGTCGTATTCGGAATTGTGACAGATACTATCCATATCGTCACCCCGGATCAGTTCAATAAGATGATTGGACTGCTAGAGGACGGAGGTGAGATGCTCGTCATGAGTGCAATGACCGCTTTTATTTTTATGCTGCCCGAACAAGTACAGCAGCACAATCTCAATCTCACCTCAGTCGCTACACTGCCTCCGCGAGTCGTCGAGCTTGAATCTCAAGATAGATCAGTAAAGCGTTGATATCAGCAGGATTGACTCCGCCAATTCTGCTCGCTTGTCCGATCGTTAAAGGACGCACTTTCGAGAGCTTTTCTCTTGCCTCTTTTGAAAGCGTATCGATCTCATGATAGTTCAAGGTTTCCGGCAACTTGCGATTCTCTTGCTTACTCACTTGATCGATCTGATGCTGTTGGCGCTGAATGTAGCCGGAGTATTTGATATCAATCTCGGCTCCTTCTTTCTCAAAACGATTTAGCTCAAGATTGCCTAAGCCGTACTGCTCTAAATCCGCATAGTGAAATCCAGACCGACGGAGCAGTTCAGCTAAGGTAATTGATCCTTTGATGGCTTGCTGCGTGCCTTGGGCGATCGCTTTACCAACTTCATCGAGTTCCTTAACTCGGGTTTCGTGCAGTCGTTCCTTCTCGGCAGCAATGTTTTCTTGCTTTTGCGTGAACAATGCCCAACGTCGATCGTCAATCAATCCGATCTCACGTCCTAAAGGCGTTAAGCGCTGATCAGCATTGTCTGAGCGCAGAATTAAGCGATACTCCGATCGAGAAGTCAACATCCGATACGGCTCACGCAAATCTTTCGTACACAGATCATCGATCAATGTACCAATGTAGCTCTGCTCACGCGGGAAAATGACCATTTCTTGCCCCTGACACAATCGAGCCGCGTTAATTCCGGCAACTAAACCTTGGGCTGCTGCTTCTTCATAGCCTGTTGTGCCATTGATTTGCCCTGCGCAGAACAATCCGTTGATTTTTTTAGTCATCAGCGTCGGATAGCACTGTGTCGCAGGGAGATAGTCATATTCAACTGCATAAGCAGGACGCAGCATTGCACAGTTTTCTAGACCCGGCAGCGATCGCAACATTTGTAGTTGAATTTTTTCAGGCAATCCGGTCGAAAAGCCTTGAATATACAATTCTGGAATGTCTCGCCCTTCAGGTTCGATGAAGATCTGATGGCTTTCTTTATCTGCAAAACGCACAATCTTGTCTTCGATACTCGGACAGTAACGCGGTCCTTTCGCATCGACCCAACCGCCATACACCGGCGAGAGATGCAAATTCTCCCGAATGATCCGATGCGTCTCAGCAGTCGTGCGCGTTAAATGACAATCCATCGTTTCACGCTCGACCCATACTTCTGGATCAAAGCTAAACCAACGCACATCCGGATCGCTCGGTTGCGGTTCGAGCAAGTCAAAATTCACCGATCGACGATCGACACGTGCCGGAGTCCCCGTCTTCAGTCGTCCGGTTTCAAATCCAAATCGATTCAGCGTTTCAGTTAAGCCGATCGCGGCAAATTCTCCAGCGCGACCTGCATCCATCGACTTATTGCCGACCCAGATTTTCCCACCCAGAAACGTTCCTGTCGTCAGGACAACTGCCTTGCACTCAAAAGCTACACCAAAGTACGTTTCGACTCCAATCACTTCATCATTCGCATTCAGCACCAAATCAGTCGCCATGCCTTCGCGAATGGTCAAATTCTCTTGATTTTCGACGATCGTCTTCATCACCTGGGCATATTCGCGCTTATCTGTCTGCGCCCGCAATGCCCACACTGCTGGGCCACGCGACGAATTCAAAATCCGCTTCTGCAAATAAGTCCGATCCGCCATTTTCCCAATCTCGCCCCCCAAAGCATCGGCTTCGTGAACAAGCTGAGATTTTGCTGGGCCTCCCACGGCTGGATTACAAGGTTGCCACGCGATTTTGTCCAGATTGAGCGTCAGCAGCAATGTACGACAACCTAAGCGCGCCGCTGCCAATGCCGCTTCACAGCCAGCATGTCCGGCTCCAACGACAATCACATCATAAGCATCCAGAAAATCCACAGGCGCGTTCATAAGTCACAAGACATAGCGGTGCGTCTTCTATTTTAGGGCTATACCTGGAACTCAAGCAGGATACCGGGAATGTTAGAAGAATCTAAACTTGAAACAAAATGCTGCCCGAATCGTCATGCTTGAGCTATCTCCCCCAAAACAAAAGCTGTTAGATTGGCTTGAAGATTACATCGATCGCTATCATGCTGTGCCATCTTATGGTGAGATGGCAGCCGCTTTGGGCTACAAATCAAAAGATACGATTCGATTTCATTTAACGGATTTGAGAGCAGCGGGCTATGTTGCTTGGAAAGAAGGATCGGTAAAGTCGCTCGTGATTTGTAAGCCGCGATCGCGGACGATTCCGATTCTCGGGGTGATTGCAGCCGGGGGGTTAGTCGAAACCTTTCCAGATTCAGAAATTGACGAGTTTGTTGATATTTCCACCTTGCCGCATTTTGTGGGAAAAAGACGCACGCAGATGCAAGAGTATTTTGCCCTACGGGTGAAGGGAGATAGCATGATTGGAGCCGCGATCGCGGATGGCGATGTTGTGATTCTGCGAAAGACATCTGAGCCGAAGTCGATTCAAAACGGTGAGATTGTTGCAGCTCGGTTTGAAACGCAAACGACGTTGAAGCATCTCTTTTGGAGTGGAGATCAGATCATTCTGCAACCTGCGAATCCGAGCTATCCAGTCATTGAGAAACGTGCGGAAGATGTTGCGATCGAGGGAATCTTTGTAGGCTTAGTCCGAGGATTAGTCTAGTTTCGCTCTCCAGGCAGAGATTTACAAAAGGTAGAACTGAAAGAATAGGGCTGTATTGCACTTAAATCATTGCACTTAGGCTTAACTTCTATGACTTTCAGTTTCTTTGATCTGATTTGGATATTCTTTATTTTTTCCTCCTTGCAACCGCTCTGGCAGCGCAAACAGATTGAGACAAAGCGATATCGCACCCTGAAGCAGATTGAGCAGAAACACAACAGTCGAGTGATCTTGCTGGTGCATCGCCAAGAATCGATTAGCTTATTGGGAATTCCGTTATCACGCTACATTACGATCGAAGATTCCGAACAAATTCTCAGAGCAATTCGGTTAACTCCGCCAGATGTCCCGATTGATTTGATTTTGCACACGCCAGGTGGATTAGTTTTAGCAACAGAACAGATTGCAAGAGCGTTGATTCGCCATCCTGCCAAAGTTACAGTGCATGTGCCTCACTATGCAATGAGTGGTGGAACCATGTTGGCATTAGCAGCCGATGAGATCGTCATGGATGCGAATGCTGTCTTAGGACCAGTCGATCCGCAGTTAGGCAATTTCCCGGCTGCTAGCATTCTCAAAGTTGTCGAAGAGAAGCCGATTTCTGAAATTGATGATCAGACCTTGATCATGGCGGACTTGTCGAGAAAAGCGATCGCTCAAGTTCAGCGCTTTGTCAGAACCTTACTCAAAGATTCTGTGCCCCAGCAGAAGATTGCGCCAGACCGGATTGAATCTGTGATTGATGCCTTGACCACTGGGAAAGTGACTCATGATTATCCGATTACGGTAGAGGAAGCTTCAGAAATGGGCTTACCGATCAGTGTAGGTCTGGGTCGAGAGATTTATGACCTGATGGAACTGTATCCGCAACCTCAAGGAGGTCGTCCTTCGGTGCAGTATATTCCACTGCCTTATGAGCGGCGACCTTCATTGCCTGAGCCAAAAGGTAGACCTCTACCAGAAGGCGCAAACATCCATTGAACCACTCCCACGGCTAGAAGCACGTGGGATTCAGGCTTCAAGCAGAGATTGCAGGCTGAGCCTGTCTGATATCTCCTAAGCCTATGGACGGTTTCTCGCCCATTTTGATATTTTTAGCGGCGCTTTCATCCCGGTCATGCAGCGTATTGCATTCGGGACAGCGCCACTCTCTAGTTTTCAAATCCAGCGATTCTAAAACGTGCCCACACTTAGAACACATTTTGGAGCTAGGAAACCACGGGTCACGATACTCCACAAGAACAGCACTTAAAAGTGCAAAGCGTTACATCCCACCCATGAATGAGGTGGGCTTTACTTGCCACCCTGTAAAAAAACTAAAGCGATGATCCTTGTCGAGAATCATCGCTTTAACTTTTGAATCAACCAAACTTCAGTAAATTGATGCTAATCACTTGAGCTATAGCGTTCGCTTTCCATGAATCACTGTCACGATCGTCACTTCATCTTCAGCCACTTGATAAAGAATGCGATAACTATAGACAATTTTTTCTCGTAGCAGTTCATCCCCGAACTCTGGGACAGTTCGCCCTGATAGCGGAAATTGTTCTAAACTGCGAGTTGTCTTGAGAATCTGATCGACAACTGAACTGGCCTATACCGGAGAATCTCTTGCAATGTATTCTGCGATCGCATCTACATCTGCGATCGCTTTCGGTGACCAAACTACTTGATAAGCCATTTATTTAAGTGCTGCTCAGCAAGCTCTTGAGAAACAGTCCCTTGAGTTTTTGCAGCTTCCAATCCTTGCTGAACTTTCGTTAAAACATAGAGATGGTACTGGATATCCTCCAACGTACAATCATCTGGAAGTTGAGTCAGGAGACTAGAAATCGTTTCTTTCGGAGTCGTCATAAAATTCAATCCAAAATTCAACAACCAAATTCATCTTAATCCACTCGTTCTAACTGCCACAAAATCTGATTTCCCTCGCGTCTGACTCGTGACACGACCCAATTTCGCCACACCCAATGATCCCCCCGGCTCGTCACAGCATTCGCATTAATATCCATCAAATCCGCCAGTTCAGAACTTGAAATCAAATACCCCTTACTGGCAATCTCATCTGCCATATGTAACATATCAACCAAATTCCGTAACTGTTCGACTCGCACTTCACGCGGAACAACCTCGATCGCATCGATTGAACTAGGAGTCTCAGACATCACAACCTCAGCAGCATTAGGGATAAGGGTCAAAGAAACCTGCAAATCAGGCATTTTCAACTGAGGCATCTTACCTTGAGAAAACGCTCTCGCAATCACATCACAGCGTTCATTCCCTGGATCACCGGAATGCCCCCGCACATAACGCCATTCCACTTTAGGGGAATCGAGTTCATCCAACTGTTCCCAGAGATCCTGATTCAGTACAGGCTTGCCCGCCGAAGTCTTCCACCCTTTCTTCTTCCAACCAGGTAGCCACTTCGTAATTCCATTTTTCACATACTCACTATCGGTATACAGAGCAATCACCTTCGACTGTCCAGAATCCTTAAAAAATTTCAATGCCGCGATCGCAGCTTGCATCTCCATCCGATTATTGGTCGTCTCTGGCGATCCTCCACCTAACTCCTGCACTGTACCATTCTCGAAGTAGACAACTACTCCCCAACCTCCTGCACCGGGATTGCCGGAACATGCGCCATCGGTGTAGATTTTCTGAATTAAGGGAGAAGTCATAGGTAGAATTCCAAAGCTAACCTAGACTACCGCATTGTTTCACAATTGACAGGGTGAAGGTGAGAACGTGTCCGCAGCATTCAATTTCTCGATCGTGCTAGAAACCGAAAATCTTGAGACGGCTGATTTAGCCGGATTATTGCGATCGCTTGCCAGTTTGGAAGCTCAAGATCCGCCTCCAACAGCCGCGAATGAAGTGCTGCTCATCGACAGTGGCGATATCCCCGAAACGCTTTTGGCTCAGTTGTGTCAGCAATATCCCTGGATCAAAGTGTGTCCTGCCCCACCCGGAACCGAATACTATCAGGCCAAAATGCTCGGTGCAGAACTCGCCACCGGAGAAATCATCGTCTATTACGACTCCGATTGCATCTATGCACCAGACTGGATGAGAAAAATATTGGGTCCCTTCTCACAGCCAGAGATTCAAGTTGTTGCAGGTGAAACTACGACGAATGGAGTGGGAATCTATGGTACTGCAATGGCATTAGGATATATTTTTCCACAGTATTCAGGACGTACAGAATTAACGCCTGGAAAAAGCTATTTTCTCAACAATGTGGCATTTCGGCGCTCGTTTTTACTGAGCCATCCTATCCCCACAGATTTGCCCCTTTATCGCGGAAATTGTGCCGTTCATGCCCATGAATTAGTTCAATCTGGTGTAACAATTTGGCAACAGCCATTAGCGCAAGTACTTCACTCTCCCCCGAATGGGTTAGATCATTTCTTTTGGCGATTTCTATTAATTGGGCACGACTATTATTGGCAGAAAAAACTAATTCCAACGGCGACAAATGCTGAGCCTACAATGTCTGGCATCAAAGGAAAACTGGAGATCTTTATCGACCGGATTCGGAAAATGCGCGATCGAGATATCCGGCATCTTGTCTTTCTTCCGCTCTCGCTCCCGGTTGTCTTAATCTCATCTTTTCTGATCTATATCGGATACTCGATCACAACACAAAGACCCCATTACTTACTCAAAAAATTCAATCAGCATTTAAACCTAAAATAGTGGCGATTTCTAGACACTAAAAACAAGTAGAAACAAGAATATAAAATGTATTCGGTATACATGCAAAGATCGCAAAAACAGGATGCAAAAACAGCTATTTTTTTAGTCAAAGGGTTCAAGTTTCTGCAATAATTCTCATCTATGGAAAAACGAGAATTGCGGACTTTCTAGAAATCGAAGAGAAAGCAGTCTCAGGGATAGCAGTTAGAGAAAGGCGAGGACGGCAGTTTGTATCCAGGCAACGACGAGATAGCTCAATCTTCAGTCTCCGGAGAACTCGATCGGATGGCTCCACTCGCACGCAGACAATCTTTGCAGGCGCAAGCCTACCAAGCGTTGCGCGCTGCCATTTTATCGGGAGAGCTACCCTCTGGAACCCGGCTCGTCGAAACGCAACTTGCCAAACAACTCCAAGTCAGTCGCACTCCGATTCGAGAAGCCATTCGCCAACTTCAGCAAGAGAACCTCGTCACTAGTGATATCGCTGGCACGCTGCGAGTTGCGACCCTATCGATGCAGGATGCGGTTCAACTTTATACCTGCCGGATTGCTTTAGAGCAACTTTCCGTTGCAGGCGCATGTGAAAATGCGACTTCTGAAGAATTAGACAACCTGCATCAATTAGTGCTGACTGCTGAGCAAAGCGATCGCGAAAACTCCACCCATGCTCAACTGCTCGATTTAGACTATCAATTCCATCGCTCCATTGCCCGCAGTTCCAAAAATCTTTGGCTCGTCTCGCTGTTAGATCAAGTGTTTGATCAAATGGCATTGCTGAGAATTCAAACCCTACAAAAGAATCCCAAGGTGCTCGAAATCCGCAAAGAGCATCGCGAGATCTATGCCGCGATCGCGTCTCGTTCTCCAGAACAAGCTACTCAAATGGTTGTGACTCATCTGAATGCAAGCCGCGATCGAGTTCTGCGCGAGATCGAGCGAATGCGTCAAAGTTCTTGAAATCGCCCAAACTCGACGCATTCTATTCAGAAAAGCTACGACTGATTGATCAATTTGGCTTGACCCGCATCACAACGAGCGTCATATCGTCGGTATTCTGATTCCCCATCCCGATAAACTGCTGCACACAGTCAAACAAATACTTCAAAATCTGCTGCGGATCATCAAAATGCTGACAAGCCCACCGGAACGCGCTCGTCAGATTCTCCTCATCAAACCGATGACCATACTGATTCGCTGCATCCGTAAACCCGTCTGTGTAGTAAATAATCGTATCTCCCGGATTCAACTGAATCTGAGCATCCTGAAACTGTGTTTCAATATCCAAGCCAATTAGCATTCCCATCGTGTCGAGTCGCACGATGCGATCGCTGTCAGCTTGCCAGAGTAATGGTGGATTGTGGGCTGCATTGCTATAAGACAGCAGTCGAGTTTTCGGATCATATTCCGAATAAAACAGCGTGACGAACCGATTCGAGTTCTCCAAATCGGCATACATGACCTGATTCAAATGCTGCAAAATTCGAGCGGGAGAATGCCCGTTCAAGACTTCTGCTCTCAGCATTCCGCGCGTCATGGTCATAATCAGACCCGCTGGAACGCCTTTGCCCATCACATCCCCGATCGTGACGCTCCACTTTTCCTGAGAGTTATCAGGATTGGTCTTACGAGCCTCACCGTAGCTAGCTGGAATAAAGTCGTAATAATCGCCACCGACTCGATTTGCCGTTTTACAAAGCGCGGCGAGTTCAATCCCCTCGATCGCAGGACATTGACGCGGCAACAATCGCAATTGGATATCGGCTCCGATCTCTAATTCTCGATCGAGTCTTTCTTTCTTCTTCAATTCGACCGTCAGTTCATCGTTCTCGATCGCAACTGCCGTTTGATCCGCGACGAGTCGCACAAGTTTTTGTCTCGTCTCTGTCCAGGCGTAATCCGGTTCACGGCTAAAGACATAAAGCCGCCCCCGCTCCTGATTTCTCACCAGAATCCCGGTTCCAAAAATCTGAATTTCGCCGCCTAAGTGTCGCGTCAACTGATGATCTAACATCGCGACGACTTGGGACGATCGCGCTAAGGCTTCTCCAGGGGGCAATCCGGTCAAAGAAGCCGTCGTCTGGCGAGTTGCTGTCTCTAAGCCTTTGCGTAGCTCTTGACCCCATCTTGCATCCTGACAGTGGAGTCGTTCTAATTTCACTTGTCCATTCGGGCGGAACAAAACGAGCGCACCGCCGTCAGCATCAGTAACTCGACTTGCCATCAGCGGAATAAGTTCCAGAAATTGATTCAAATTGCTGAAGCTACGGAGGGCAAATCCAAGCGAACTCAGTAAGTCTTGAATTTTGTGCTGCTCCCGATTCAGGCGTGCCACCAGTTCCTTAAGGGCAAACACTGGTGTTACGTCAGCAGACCCTGAGTTATTGCGCTCAGGCGGTTGAGATGAAGGACGAGGAAGGGGCACAGCAGTCATTCGGGCGATTAAAGTGAACGAAGGGAACCAACACGATCGTTGATTGTGAAAACCAATCTTAGCGGACAGTGCTACATTTCGCTGCCCCCCTTTACAGAGTTTTGCGAGGTGCTGACCGCTTGAATCGATCTGCGTTTTGCGCGATTAGGAGAAAAGCTCATCTGATCGAACAAAACCGCGATCGGGGTTGTTGGCACTGATTATACACAGTTCCCTGTTTTACGACATGTTTACAGTCGATAACTTCCAGAAATTCAGCAAAGTTAGCAATTTAAAGCGGATTGAGCCGCATCCAAGAAAATTGGATAGGGGGATAGATAGGAAACAATCTAAGTTTGGGTTCTCCCCCCTCCCTACTCCGCGAGCCGCAGAATTACCCGCTGATCAAAGCCTCGACAAACTCATAGCTTGAAAAAGGTCGTAAATCCTCAATCCCTTCTCCCGCCCCAATAAATCGAATGGGCAATCCCAACTGTTCCACCACAGCTAAGGCAATCCCGCCCTTCGCTGTTCCATCCAGTTTCGTCAACACGACTCCACTTAACTGGGCTGCCTGCGCGAAAACTTCTGCTTGTCTCAGCCCATTCTGTCCCAGAGTCGCATCTAAGACGAGTAGTGATTCCACTTTCGCGCCTGCTGCCTTCTTGTCAATAATTCGACGTACCTTACTCAACTCATCCATCAGATTCTTCTTGTTCTGAAGTCGTCCGGCTGTATCAATCAATAGCAGTTCTGTTCCCCGCGCCTGCGCTGCACTGATGGCATCAAACACAACCGCTGCCGGATCAGTATTCTGTCCAGGATTCGAGATCACCTCTACATTACTTCTCTGTCCCCAGACTTTTACCTGTTCGACTGCTGCCGCTCGGAACGTATCCGCTGCGCCAATTAAGCACTTGTAGCCCGATTTGCTGGCAATGTGAGCGAGTTTTCCGATCGTGGTCGTCTTCCCTGCGCCATTGACCCCAGTCATTAACCAGATATTGAACGTATCTTTCTCGGGGGCAAAGAAAGCAGAGTGCGATCCCTGCAAGGGTTGATCTAACAAGTCTCTAAGAATTTGTTTGAGATACGCGATCGCTTGATCGGGCGGTAATGCATCCTGCCTCAATTTCGCTTGCAGGGCTGAAATAATTTTGTCAGTAGCCTCAACGCCTGCATCGGCTTGCAGAAGCAGCGATTCAATTTCAAAAACTGCATCTTCATTCAGGGGGCCTTGACCAACGATCGCTTTGAGTTGATTAACCAAACTCCGCCGCGTCTTATCCAACCCTTGCCGGAGCCGCTTCAGCCAGGTAATTTCTTCGATCGAGACATCTTCTGCGCGCCGTCCCATCGCAGAAAGCACTTCTGCCGACCAGAGGAAGCCTTCATCGATTACAAACTCAGGCGGAATTTCGGGCGCGGTTTGAGTCGCAACAGGCTGTGGTTCGGGTTCAACTTCCTCGATCGCATTGGCTCTTAGTCGTTCTAACCGAGCTTGTCGATCAGCTTCTGCGGCTTGTGCCCAGAATGGGACTGCTGCGGGTTGGGGTTCTGCTTCCGGTTGAACGGCTTCAACTTCCGTCTCTTCTACGACATCTACTTCCGGTTGAACAGCTTCAACTTCTATCTCTTCTGAAACAGGTTCTACTTCCGGTTGAACAGCTTCAACTTCTGTCTCTTCTGAAACAGGTTCTACTTCCGGTTGAACGGCTTCTGCAACGGGTGCTTCATCGAATTGCTCAATTGTTTCCGATTCGGCTGATGCGATCGTGTCTTCAGCAAGTTGTTCGATAACTTCGGTTTCAGCTTGCTCGATCGAATCGGAAACTTCGACAGGCTCAGATTTTTCAGCCGTCGCCGCCTCAGCTTGGGCTTTTTCTTGTTGCTTGCGGCGGAAATTTTCGACGATCGCTCTTGCATTGGCAATCCGGGCATCTTCTTCTGAAGTGTCACTTTGGGCTTCTGATTCAGAAGGCTCCGCAGTTGGAGTTGGTTCAACGGGAGCAGATTCGGGTTGCTGCTGTTCTTCTTCTTTTTTGTTGAATCGATTGAACCAATTAAAAGCCATGTCCAAATTCCCAGATTGCTAGATCTAAATTTAGCGGAAATCAGCCACTCACGTGTGTCTCACTGCCATGAATCGCGTCAGTTACTTTCCGCAGAATTCCATTAATAAACTTATGTCCATCCTCGTTGCTGTAACGTTTGGCAAGTTCGACGGCTTCATTAATTGCCACTCGATTTGGCACTCCCAAAAACATCATTTCAGTGGTGGCGATCCGTAATAAGTCTCGATCGAGTGTGGCTAAGCGATCCAAATTCCAATCCACTAAAATGTCATTCAGCAACTTATCGACTGTTTCTCGCTCAGCGTGGAAGCGGGTAATAATTTCCATCGTGTAGGCTCGAACCTCAGTCTGATTTGCCAGTTGAATAAATTCAGGCAGTTCGATAGCACCTCCGAGTCGGTTGATCGCTGTTTGAGCCAGGGTGATCGCTTCTTGCACCATTGCCCGAGCGCTATCGATATTGCCAGCCCGAGTTTGGCTATTGAGCAATTGGCTATCGCCTCGTTGTAATTCTGCTGCCGCCGTTTCTAAGTTGTCGCGCGCTTCTTCTGCAAGGGTACGAACGGATTCGACAACAAGTTCTTGAATTCTCTGACTGTTAATTTTCTTTGGATCAGAAGAGATCTGACTCAAGCTTAAAAGTGCGAGTTCACGGGCAATGCGACGGGCTTGCATGGCAGGCATTAATGAAATTGGCTCACGTATCTTAGCGCAAGTAGGTCTCTTGCTGTAGCCATTTGAGGAGTTGAGCGATCGATTAAGTTGAATTGCGTTATGTGCCCTGTTCCTCATGCTGGGCTGCTTTCGGCTCGATTTCTCGATTGTGTTCAATATTACGTTCATACCATTGCATTAAAGGCGTTGACGTGATCCCATGTAATAAAACAGAAATGACGATCGTCCAAAAGGTAATCCAAGCAATTTGCTCGCCATCTTCCCCTTTCAAGCCATTGCCAAATGCATAAGCGAGATAGTAAATCGATCCCACTCCGCGAATGCCGAACCAACCGTAGAGCCAGCGCGTTGCCGGATTGACATTTAAACCGATCGTACTGATCCAAGCCCCAATCGGTCGAATCACGAAAATCAAGCTCAATGCAATCACAAATGCATCTCCTGCAAAGGCAAACATCGGCTGAAATCGCAGCATCGATCCCAGCAATAAAATCGTGCCAATTTCTGCTAACTTCTCTAAGCGCTCAATAAAGTGAAGTTGATTTCTTGTATATTCAGAATTCCGTCTTCTCCGCATTGCCATTCCAGCGACAAAGACGGCAAGAAATCCATACCCATTCACCACTTCGGTTACAGCATAAGCAATAAAGATTGTGCTGAGTGCAACGAAATCTTCCATCAAATCATCTGGAGTCCGAAACGGTTCTAAGCGTTTATCAACGAGTTTGATTCCCTTCGCAATCACAAAGCCGACGGCTAATCCTGCTGCAATCGCCCAAATCACATCGACTAAAACCCATTCCCGAAACCAGTTTTGCCAATTGCCTTTTTCTATCCAATGAATCCCAAAATAAACAAATGGAAAAGCTAATGCATCATTTAACCCACCTTCTGAAGTAATCCCAAACCGCAATTCATCCCGATCGCGAGAGTCATAAAGCTGAACTTCAGACGCTAAAACGGGATCAGTCGGCGCTAAAATTGCCCCTAAAAGAATCGATAATCCCCAATCTAATTTCAGAATAAAGTGCGCGATCGCGGCAACTGAAAAAATGGTAATCGGCATCAATAAACCAATCAGCCGAGTCGTCGATCGCCATGCAAAGAAACGCATGGGTCGATTCATTTTCAACCCGCAACTAAACAGCGAAATTAAAACAACCAGTTCTGCAACTCGCTCTAAAAACTCTGCCTCTGGGCGAACCTGAATCAGATTAAATCCGTAGGGACTCAGCACAATGCCAACGATTAAATAAATCAGCGCATAAGATAGAGGCAACCGCGCGATCCAACCTGATCCCAAAGTTACGATTAATAACAAAACTCCAATCACTAAGAGATCGAGAATATAGACATTCACAAGTTCATCCCCAGTTCGCATTTATGCTCACTGTACTTGTGTTTTAAGCTAGACCTATTGATCTGATGATAGATCCCTTCTCTCCCTCAAGGCTTACGAATGTATCCCCATTTTTCATTTAATTGCACTCGCGCTAAGCCTTCTTTAAAATCTCCTGCTTCATCAAATTGAGGCGCGATCGCAATTTTGCCCGTTGTGTCGATATAGCCCCACTTCTCTTTAATTTTCACGGGCGCTAATCCATCTGAAAAACTTCCAGCAAATTGATATTGAGGCGCGATCGCAAACTTGCCAGATTTCTGAATATATCCCCAGCGATCATTCTGCTCAACGAGTGCTAACCCATTTGAGAAATCAGACGCAAATTGATATTGAGGCGCGATCGCAATTTTCCCACTCGTATCGACAAATCCCCATTGATTTCCGAGTCGTACCCGACCCATCGAATCCGAAAAATTAAACGCGCCATCAAACTGAGGTTGCACAACAAATTGCCCAGTTTGATTGATATAGCCCCATTTCTGACCGATTTTGGCAGCAGCAAGCCCATGAGAAAACTGCCAAGCGTCATCGAATCTTAGTGAGATCGCAGTTCGACCCGACGCATCAATATAGCCATATTTCTCGCCCCGCTTCACTGCTGCCAATCCGTTAGAAAAGCCCGAGGTCAATTGATATTGAGGCGCGATCGCAACTTCTCCAGTCGGTTTGATAAATCCGTAAAGCCGTCCCATCTGCACGACTGCAAATCCTTCTCGAAATCGCGTCACCCGTTCAAATTTCGGCGGAATTGCTACTTCTCCCTGACGATTCAGAAACCCATACTGATCCCCCAATTTCACCACCGCCAAGCCTTCCGAAAAGGGCGAATACGCTTCAAACTCTTGTTTCGGCGTAACCATTACTCGTCCCAAACGATCGATATAGCGAAATTCGCGCCCCAATTGCACCAGCGCTGTTCCTTCAGCAAAATCGGTTGCACTGTCAAACTGATGGTCGATCGCGAAGAGATCACTTGCGATCGCACGTTGTTCAATCGTCAAATTTGGCGGATGGCTGCAAACACTAACCGTCGCAAACCCCAACGTCGCAAGCAATAAAAAACGCAGCATCATGACCCAGAACCGTCATAGATTCTCCTAAGTGTATCGACCTCACAGATTTTGGGACACATGCGATCGCATTGCATCACATCGGTTATCCAACAAATCAGGAATTCGTCGAAATTTTTCCCTAAATCCGAGGACGTTGAACCGCTGCCATTCTCGACATTGAAGCCGTTGCTGGTTTACGAGGCAATTGCCCATTATTCTGATGCACCGGAGGCGCGTTCAAAATCTCCAAATTCAACCGATACCCCACATTCCGCACCGTCTGAATCAAATTCGGCTGTCTCGGATCAATCTCCACCTTCTTACGCAAAGACAGGACGTGAGTATCCACAGTTCGAGGATTATCAATCTCATCAGGCCAAGCTCGTTGCAGCAGATCTGCCCGACTCAAAGCGGTTCCGCCTGCCTGAGCCAGCACATAGAGCAAACTAAACTCCTGTGGGGTCAACTCAATCAACTCACCCTTAAATCGCACCCGTCGATGCACCAAGTCAATTTTCAGATCCCCAAAATCGAGATTGACCGGAGGAGCCGCCGTCCGCTGTCGTCGCAACAACGCCTCCACTCGCGCCAAAAACTCCTGCATCCCGAACGGCTTCGTCAGATAATCATCTGCCCCTGATCGCAACCCTGCGACAATATCAGATTCAGTTGTCCGGGCAGACAGCATCAGAATCAGCGCCGTCTGCTGCTGACTCAACCAGCGACAAAACTCCAACCCATCGCCACTGGGCATCTCAGAATCAAGGATCATGAGATTGGGCTGCCGCACCAGAAACATCTCACGCGCTTGGTGCAAATCAGCCGATTGGTGGACTTGGTAGCCCGCCTGCTGAAGATGCCATCCTAGCAGCGATCGAAGGTGCGGATTTCCTTCAACGATTTGTATATTAATGGCTCCCACGGGGGCAACTTGACCTCAAAATGCTTGAGTTAAGGGTATCAAAGCTTCTTAGTTTTGATTTGTAACGGGTGCTACCCATATGTACTCCGCCTACACAACGTTCCGTATCGGAGTATGTCTTTCTATAGAATTTCGATACAAACTGAGAGAATAGCGAGTGTAATGTTAAGCTAAAGTCATAGCTCAGTGAGTGGAATGCCAAACGGCATCTGTTGTTTTCGCGTCATCGCATATGCTTCAAGATTCTTTGACGATTCGCTATTATCAACGCCTCTCCGACGCTCTCGTCGAACTCTGGAACCGGGGCTATCGTTACGATGACCTGCGTCTCTATCTCGACGGGTATTTGTCCGCGCTCCGACATGCTAGCGTGCTAGAGCCGTACCAGATCAATCGTCTGGAAGAGGAGATTACTCGCTACATCTATGATCCGTCGAATTTCGACATGGTGATGCCAGAACCAGACTACCGATAGAAATGGGAAAAGGGGTGCGTGCGCGCCCCTTTTTGATTTGGTTGGTCAGTCGCAGAGGTGAAAGTAGGGAGTAGGGAGTAAGAATCAATCTTCCCCCATCTCCCCACTCCCCACCTCATTACGAGGCAAGTGCAACTTCTACAAGCTGCTGTAATTCGCCACTCTGGTACATCTCAATCATGATGTCCGAACCGCCAATAAATTCCCCATTTACATACACTTGGGGAATCGTTGGCCAGTTCGAGAACTCTTTCACGCCTTGACGGACTTCAGGGTCTTCTAGCACGTCTACAGTCGTGTAGGGGACACCCAGCGTATTGAGAATTTGCACAACGTTATTGGAAAAGCCGCACATTGGCATGAGTTTGCTGCCTTTCATGAAAACGACAATTTTGTCGCTATCGACGATCGATTTGATGCGGTTTGAGGTAGTCATAAGTAAGTTCAAGGGGTAAGAGAGTTAGTTTTTGGTTGCCCATTCTTCGGGCGTGAACGTATTCAGTGAGAGAGCATGAATGGCTTCGGTGGAGAGTGCCTGTTGAACCGCACCATACACAAGCTGATGCTGTTGAACGCGACGCTTCCCAGCAAAGGCTGAGGAGACGACTGTCACCTCGAAATGCTCCCCATCAGGACTGTTTGCCTGCACTTGGGCATCCGGCAATCCTGCTTTGATCATTGCCTCAACCTGATCCGGGCTAATCATTGGGGTTCCTCGATGTAATCGTTTCGCGAATTTTCCTGATTCTTAGTCTAACGAGCTTTGCGCCACTGCTGGATCGCTTTCTGTGCCTCGGCGTAAACTTGAGGTCGATCTTTTGGAACGAGTTGAGCGGCTGAAATCGCTTGTTGAAACTCTTTCTGCTCTGCTCGTTTGCGCGCAATTTCTAGAATATTGCGACTCCATCGATCGATGTCTTGTTGCGCTTCAGCATAGAGGGGATCATTCGGTGGGATTGCGCGCGCCCGATCAATCGCGCGACTTGCATCTGATGCTAGCGTGGGTTTGATTAACGATCGGGCTTCATTCAAGATCTTTCCAGAATCAGGACTCGGTGATGCCACAGCTTGAGGCGCAGGAGAAGGTTGAGTATTCGCCGTTTGCTGCCCGCCCATAAACGCCGACCAGTTGCGGAACAGCACGCCAAGCAGCAACACTAATAAGAGCGCACTTCCCCCAAACAGCAACCGTTCCCAAAACATTTGATCGGGGGCATCCGACTCTTCGGGCACTGGAGAAGCCGCAGGTGAAAGTTCTTCAGTCTGTTCTGATTCAGGCAGAGTCAAATCTGCTTGGATCGGCTCGTATTCGTATTCACTAGGGTTCAGCGCAAAACTGTCTGGAATTTCAGTTGCAGTCGCTCCCATCACAGTCGGCTGGAAGCCATAGTTGGAACTCGCCTCACTTTCTAAGGCATTGAGATATAAATCACCCTCTACAGAAAATGGATTAGTCGTTGCAGGAACCCAAGATTCGGTTTCAGACCAGTTGACTGGCATGATCACTTGATAAAGCTGCTCTGGATCAGACACAACCAAAATTGGATCTTGACGCGGGCGATCGTTGTGATCACAAAGCTCAGGCAATCTCAGTTTCAAAAAGTCTTCTAACGTCGCTAAGGTTGAGCATTGATGCGATCGCAATCCTTCGAGCAATGTCTGAGTAAACAGACCATGATTTAACGCAGGCGCTTCGTGAGAAAACTGTTCAGGACGACAGGATAAGAACGTCGGAATCCCTGCCTCGCGTGCCAATGCAACCGTTTGAGTCCCAACTTTCTCATGAGAACCGGAAGCGGCTCGATTGATATCGAGTAAAACGAGAATTTTTTGAGTGGGCAAAGTTTTCAAAGTTTGAAACAGCGATCGCACTGAGAACCCTGTTTCTTTAATTCGGGAAACATCGCCATCAATGGGTAATAAATAATCTTCTCCATCGACACAAATTCCGTATCCGCTGAAAAAGCACCAAAGCGAATCTTCTGGCTGAAGCTTATCTTTTAGACTCGTTGTCCAGTACTGCAAATTCTCATGCGTGGGATGAGTGGAGTGGTCAGCAAAATCTGGAGATGTATCCGTAATCAACAGACATTGTTCCGGTGAAAACCCTGCATCACCAACTAAGCTTTCACAGAGAAATTGAGCATCCGACTGGGCAAAATGAAGAGGTTGAAGGAACTGGTAGTGATTTATCCCAACGGCGATCGCCCAAAAATTGCTCATTCCAACACCTCATCTGTAATTGAAGACTATATATGAACCGCTTGCGCTACCACATCATAGAAAAAAATTGCTTTTCTGCAACAAAGAACTAACATGAATCCCAACTCTCTTGATTTCGATTGCTTTGTTCGTTTTGTCACTCTTTGTCCTATGAAACTTCGTAATTCTTTGCTTGTAGGCTTTTTCACGTTTGGGTGCGGTGTCACAGCTTGGGGAATTGATATGGTGCTAGCTCCAACTCCCGCACAGGCTTATACCGCACGGATTGATGTCACGCTTGATCGTGCCTCCAATGAACCCTATGAAGCGATCGTGCGGCGCGCAGAAAATGTGGCGCGAGCAGCGATTCAAAGAGGATTCGATCAAGATTTACTTGCTAATGAGGTTTCGGTAGTCGTCGTCGGGCGCAACGGCGGTATGGCATCACCTGTGGTGTCGGTTTGGGTGACGCGATCGCAGTGGCAAACTCGTCCTGATGCAAAGCGCTGGGCAACCTATTACCGCGGATCTAAAGCGTTGTTAGGGTTCTAGATCGTTATCCATCAAAAATTTCCTGAGTGTTTGAGTTGCTTTTCGACAGGGAACTCTTTCAGAATATTTTGTTTCGTTGCCCCCATGAAGCACTCTTACACTCAGCATTTTTTCGATGCTAAACCTCTAGCTCGCTCTGAAATGATGGGAGCCTAGAGTCATGAAGATTTCTCGTAAGTTCTCAAGCTCCTCGATCGTAATTACAACCGTGATGGCTGTGGTGTTGGTCGGTGGACAATATTGGGTGCGCCAAGCACAAGAAGATATCTTTGAGAAGCGGCAGAAATTGAGCGATGGATTAGAAGAAGTTCATCAAATGCGCGCAAATCTCAAAGGGCAAATCAGTCAACTCAAAGATGTCGTTTTACTTGATAGCCAAGACTCAGATTTAAAGCGAGAACAGCAGAAATTTTTCAAAGAGATCGGCGAATTTGAGAGAGCTTTCGGCTCAAGCCCTGAAGTTGATCAAATCAGAACTCAATTCAAATTATTAAAGAATCTCAGTGCTAAAACACTGCAAGAGCCTGATGCAAAGATAGAACGTGTTCGGACAGATTTCAGAACAATTCGCGAGTCTGAGAACGCAATTAGCGCTGACTTAGATAAGATTCTCAAAAAATTTCTGCAAGAAGATACGGAACGTCGCAAAGAATTAGGTCGATTAAAACGAATCGATCAAGTTGTCACTTATGCAGCCCTAGCACTGATTCTTCTCGTATTAGGAGCACAATATTGGCTGATTTTGATGCCTGTCATTCGTTCGATCAAACAACTGCAATTTGGTGCATCCGAACTCGCAAAAGGCAATCTCAACTATCGATTGAATTTTAGAACAGGCGATGAAATTGAGCATCTAGCCAACGAATTCGACCATATGGCAGATCGGCTGCAAGACTCTTATGCTGCTTTGCTCGATCGCAGCAGAGAAGTGACTGTCACCAATCAGAAATTAGAAACTGAGATCACAGAGCGGAGCATCATCGAAATGGATCTGAGAGAATCTGAAGCACATTTGCGACAACAAGCACTCGATTTAGAAGCAACGATTCAAGAATTACAGCAAACTCAATTACAACTGGTTCAAAGCGAAAAGATGTCCAGTTTAGGACAACTTGTTGCGGGGATTGCACACGAGATTAATAATCCTATCAACTTCATTCATGGCAATGTAAAGTATGCAGAAGGTTATGTCAAAGATCTCGTTGAACTTGTAGAGATATGCCGGGAGAAATGCCCTGAAATCACGTCTGGATTTGAGAATAGCCGAGACATTGACTTGGATTTTGTTCAGCAGGATCTCAACAAAATCATGTCCTCTATGCGAGTTGGAACAGAGCGAATTCGACAGATTGTCCTATCGTTAAAAACCTTCTCTCGCATGGATGAAGCTGAATTCAAGAAAGTCAATATTCACGCTGGGATTGAGAGTACTTTGCTGATTTTGCAGCATCGATTAGAGAAGCACAAGTGCGAACCCATTCAAATTATTAAAGACTATGATGATCTGCCTTTGATTGAGTGTTACGCCGGGCAACTGAATCAGGTCTTTATGAACGTGATTGCAAATGCAATCGACGCACTCGAAGACAAAATTATACCGAATCCTCAGATCAAAATTCGGACTTCTGTTCTCCATTCTAGATGGGTTGAAATTACCATTTCTGACAATGGGTGTGGCATTCCTGAACATGCGCGATCGCGGATCTTTGACCCATTCTTCACCACGAAACCTGTGGGTCGAGGCACTGGCATGGGAATGTCGATTAGCTATCAAATCATTAATCAGAAACACGGTGGCAAACTAGATTACGTCTCAACTTTGGGAGAAGGCACAGAATTTATCATTCAAATTCCGATTCAGCA
The DNA here is from genome assembly GCF_026735145.1 of Leptolyngbya sp. GGD. Lineage (NCBI taxonomy): Bacteria > Bacillati > Cyanobacteriota > Cyanophyceae > Leptolyngbyales > Leptolyngbyaceae > Leptolyngbya > Leptolyngbya sp. GGD. The sequence goes on along the minus strand of NZ_JAPQKE010000014.1, from coordinate 23,907 downwards.
GACTGTCCCGATTGCGTCCTAATCCTTAGAAGCTTAGAACAGATGAGATCGATAAAGAGGCAGGGAACTCTAAGGAGCACATAGAAGCACATAAGAGTCTGCCGAAGCAAGGAGAATTTGATGAAATCGAAGGTGCAACTGGTCAGTCACAGCTTGATCTTGACTGGCGCTTTGACATTGGGCATTTTGGCAGTAGGCATTGGGCGATCGCTCTCTTCTTTCCAAAAAGACGACTCTACAATGGGCGGAGGTTCGATCTCATCAAATACTGCGAATCCGATGCAGATTTCTCAAGCAAAAACGATTCGTCCCACTTCTGGATTCAATCGAGAGCAGATTGATTACTTTATGGAAGTCGCCATCGGGTCAGAATACAACCAAGAATCGATTCCCAAAATTCGCAAATGGAGCGGCAATATCCGCATTCAAGTACTAGGTAAACCGACCCAAGCCGATCTTAGAACTCTAGAAACCGTAATCAGCGAGCTAAATACCCTAGCAAATGGCGCAATTCGGCTGCAACTCGTTGATCGCAGTCCCAACATCAGGATGCATTTTGCGCCAGAAACGCAGTTCAGGCAGCTTGAGCCTGCCTATGTTCCAGTCAATTTCGGCTTCTTCGTCACCCGTTGGAATCACCGCGGCATCATCAATTCCGCCAATATCTTGATCACCACGACAGGTGTCACCCAGCAAGAGCGATCGCATCTCATCCGAGAAGAATTAACTCAATCGCTTGGGTTAATGCGCGATTCTTACCGCTATGCCAACAGCATGTTCTATCAGCCTTGGACAGATATCACTCGCTTCTCAGAAATCGATAAAGCCGTGATCCGGATGCTGTACATGCCCGAACTGAAGCCAGGCATGACCAAGGCAGAAGTTTTGAATGTCTTGAATGCATCCCAGGCACGATCGCGCTAGAGTTTCCGCAATTCCACAGGACAACCGCCGAATTCATCCCCTAGCTGCGAGATTAACGATTCCGAAATTGCCGCAAAGAGTACAAATCTACGCGCTTTCTCTGTTGCATCTTGTTACAAACACTTTCCGAAATGTGCGTTTTCGTTCACATTGAGGAACTATAACCCTGAGATAAGGAGTTTCAAACATGCCTTTATCCGATACTCAAGTTCTGGTCGCACTCGTCATTGCTCTCATTCCGGGAGTTTTGGCGTTCCGGTTATCAACCGAGCTTTATAAGTAAGGTCTAACCCCATCGCTGGAAACTTGCCCCGATGCCAATTCGCAAATATGAGAAAAGAAAGCTGTAAATTCAGTGCTTCATTTCTTAATTCAGCGAGTAGACTATTTAGGCAAGTTTCCAGCCTGAAAGGGATTCCCCCAGACAGGTTGGATTAGAAAACTGCTCAATAAAGTGCACGAAAATGGTTGGCAGTTTTGCCCCATTTTCCGGGTTGTCACCCACGCTTAGTTCACTCGTACGCCTTGATTTTGGGTTCCAGATTTGTAATCTTGGGTTAGCTCTACCGCCAGTAAATCAATTCTTTGACCTACTGAGGGTTCGATCTTCTTCGTAATTCATGACGCGAAGAACATCTATCAGGCTTCAACATTGCTCACACGTCACACCGTTTTGAGTGAACTCTGATCCGTGCTTGAGTCGTTTCCGATGCTGTCCCGTCATATGAATCCATGAACGCACTTCCTCTACCACAGCCGCCTGAATCCCGAAAACCTCGCCGCTCACGCGCTCAGCAACCGCTCCGCCGTCAAGTACGTTCTCGGGTGCTCGCTGCCGAAGCTCTGATTAAACTTAGTGTTAATGCTTTAATTTCTACTGCTGCGATCGCAGCCCTAACGCAGCTTATTCCTTATGGGGTCACCCAACAGGCAAAACTGAAAGAAATACAGACCGAAGTAAAAACAGCAGATACGCGAGTCAGTCGCCTAAAAGCTGCCTTTAATCGTAATTTTGATCCTCATCAAGCTTCTAAAGTTGCCCAAGAGCAAGCCAATGTGATGCCGCCGGATTCACGGATGGTGGTTCTGGGTGATGTTGAGCCACCGGCACAAACCGCACAAGCAGCTCCGGCTCAAAATCCCTGAATGACGCTCTATAGCGCTCCTGTTTGATTTGTAAAATCCTGTAACTTGAGGGCATGGAGAAATTGCTCCCCTATTCCCCAATTTTGCAACCGATTTAGGACTGGCTAGAACGGTTTAGGACGACTCTAGTTTAAGCAAACCGCCGAGATGAAACCCATTTCGGCGGTTTTTACGTGAAAAAATCGCACCCTCCGTCCAGGATGCGATTCGTTGTGATAGGGCTTTCTAAATCTTCACTTCAGCCTCAGAAGTCGTCGGTTCTACCGTATGAGTGAATGTGATGCCTTCAGGATGGGTAGAAAGGGCAAATGAGGACTCGCGATGCCATAGAGGAATCCCTGAAAATTCCCATTCGGGTTCAAAGATTGGAGTCGCCAGCGGACAGGCTTTCCATCCGCTTCGCACTGCAACATTAAGCTGGTCACAGTGCCCGCCACGCCGTCCTTCGGGTGAGTAAAATCGGCAGTGGCGACAAGTTGAGGTGAAGGCATCGTTACTTTTCATTGTTTCGGACGAGTGATTACTATTGTGAAAGAACGCCTTAGATTTCTTAACAAAATCTTCAGTTTTATTCTTGATGGAAACGAGTAAGCAACATTAAGTGAAATAAGTTAACTAATCTCAATTAATTTAATTTGGTGAGACTAGCCGCGATCGAGTATGCGATCGCTAAGAAGACGCACTTTCTGGTTCTTATTGTGAATTAAATTCAGAGTGCAGTTAATCTAGAAAAATCCCTAAAATCGTTGATACAACTTAGTTTCAGAGATTAGTTTTGAGAAACGCCTTTCATATTGTCTTTATATTTTGGGGATCGCTCGGCAGTTATCAGAAAAAAATTCTTAAATCTCAAAGAAACCCATTTTGTTTCACGAAAAACGCTTTGGGGATCATAGAGAATGCAGAAAAAACCCTTTTATACAGATTTAGATGTCTCAAGAATTATGAGAATCTAAAGACAATTTTTTGATTCAAATCTATTTTAATTTCTCAAAAAACAGATGATCTAAGTGTCACCCTCGAGGTCAATTTAAACTTCTAAAAAGAGGAGGAATTTCACTTCAGTATTTGGACGGTATACAAAATAAAAAAAGTATGAGGCTAGGCATTCCTCGCGGCGCAGAGGCTACAGACCGTCCAACGCTCAAGTTCACCGGGCGGAGTTGGACTCTTGCAGTTCGGGCAAAGAGGTAAGTGTTGCGATCGATGCTGAATCAAAGCCGACCAACGTTCAAATGCGGTACGGCTGTCATTAAATAGCGGCAACTGAGTTGTGACTTGAGACGCTGCGGGCAGTTGACTGGGATGATTTTGCCAGAGGTCGCCTTCGATGACAGGTTGACTTTGGGGAGTTCTCCATTGCACCGTCGAGAAACGAATATCGCTCAAATCAATGGCGAAGCGATCGCGAATTTGCTTCAAGATGCTAGGTCGTTTGAAAACTAGAGTTTGTGTCCAGACGGGGCTGGAAGTCGCGACTTCTAGGATGTTGCGCTGAATCGCAATGGGTTGAGCTTGGGCTGCGAGATCTGCACCAATCAAATCTGTCCAGTGTTCGAGAATTCGCCGAAGCTGCTGGCGTTCTGGCGAATGATAGTGTGGCTCGATCGCACCCAAAATCGATTGAAGTTCTTGAAACGACATACTACTGACCGCAGGCTTTAGATCTATTGTGACTTGCAAAGCAAGATTTTTGCGTCGAATTGAAAACTCTGAACTACACTGAAATCTCAGATTTTCAGTTCCTGGTGTTCACGATATTTCACGGCTTTCAATCGAGGAGTCTATCCCTTATGCGTCCTGATCGAGCAACCTCAAAGAGTGCCCCCAGTGCGAAGTTACAAGAGGCTTTAGGCTGTTTGGATCTACGTCTCGAAGATGAATTGACCCGCTATCGACGACAACGGGCTGGTTTAAGCGTTTCCCCGATCGTGCTCCGTCCAAAGCAGCCCGCGAAAAAACCACTGGATTTAATGTCATTCGGCAGTACTCCCCCAACAGAAACACCAACGCTGACCGAGCCACCGAAAGCAATCTCATTTGATTTAGGAGTTGCAGCGATGCATGAGCTTGCAACTGAAGAAGGGGATGCAAGCGAGAGTGCCGACAGTGCAATGATTCCCTATGCCGCAGAAACCGCAGGCGAATCGCTCTATGACATAGCCGCAGAAGCGTCAACTCCGCCCGACGACTACTTAGAGTCCTCTGAGCATTTGCTCAAAAGCTTGAAGCGAGAAGAAGCGAAAGTCGAAGTTGAACGAGGCTTTCTACAGAGCTTATCAACGCCTTTCGGCATTGGCTCAATGCTGACGCTGTTAGTATCAAGCGCGATGTTAGGTTACGTGATTATGAATCCTGCGATCGTCAGTGGACTCTGGCAAAATCTGAGCACTCAGGAAGTTGCTGAAACGACCAGTGAATCGAATTCGAGCGAGTCTCCAACCGGATTAACCGAGAATTCACCCAGACTCGATCGTGATGAATTCTCGGAATTAGGACTCGACAGTCTGTCTACCTTGCGAACTAAACCGACACCAATTCCCACAGTCGCTGCTTCTCCTACTCCGACTCCAACTCCCGGCGCACCAGCTGCCTTAGTTGCCCCAACGCCAAGCACATCACCATCACCCACTGCTGCTGCTCAATCTGCAGTCTCAGCAGGCTCCTCAGTGCTATTGCCATCTGTCAGCGTCAGCAAATCGCCCGCAACGACTGCTCCTGAAAATAACGCCTATCAATATAAAGTTGAGGCTCCATTCACAGGTGATCAATCTTTAGCCGCAGCTCGTCAAGTTGTCCCGGATGCGTTTGTCCGTCCTGATGGCAAGATTCAGCTTGCAGCATTCGGCGACCAGGCTGAAGCACAACGTAAAGCTCAAGAACTGAAAAATCTTGGTCTTGCAGCAGAAGTCAAACCCTAAGAAGAGCCACGGCTCGGTAACGTGCGGTAGGATTGAGTGAAGTGAAAAGAGGGGTTTACCCCTTCATCATTCTGCGGAGATGCTGCTATGGGATTGTTTGACCGAATTTGGCGCGTGATTCGTGCAAATTTAAATGACCTGGTTGGCAAAATGGAAGATCCAGAGAAAATTCTGGAGCAAACCGTTTTGGACATGCAGAATGACCTGATTCAGCTTCGCCAAGCTGTCGCACAAGCGATCGCGACTCAAAAACGCACCGAACGCCAAGCGTCTCAAGCTCGCACGAATTCAGAGGAATGGTATCGTCGCGCCCAGTTAGCGCTGCAAAAAGGCGATGAGAATTTGGCACGAGAAGCATTAGCACGACGAAAAAGTTACGTAGAAACGGCAAGTGCAATGGAAGCGCAGTTAAGCCAGCAAGGCGCGATCGTCACTCAGCTGAAGCAGAACATGATGAAGCTTGAGAGCAAGATTTCAGAAGCGAAGACGAAGAAAGATATGTACATTGCGCGCGCGCGATCGGCAAAAGCGTCTGAGCAATTAAATGAAATGCTGAATCGGGTCGGCACGGGTAGCGCTATGAATGCATTTGAGCGGATGGAAGATAAAGTCTTACAGCTCGAAGCGCGATCGGAAGCAATGGCAGAATTAAGTGGAGATAGCTTGGAGAAGCGGTTTGAGGCATTAGGTCAAGGTGACGAAATCGATGCTGAACTCGCCGCAATGAAAGGTCAGATCAATCAGGGGGCATTGCCGCAGAGCCAGCCGGTTGATCCGGAGTTAGAGAAATTGCGCTCAGAGATTCGGCGGTCAATGTAAGAATTTAGGTCGATTTAGAGATCTGCGATCGTGGGAATGCTAAAGAGGCATACGTTAATCGATCCTGATCATGAGTTCTGCCAATTCGAGAGAAGAAGAGTTGCGTCGGCGTGAAAAAGAGCTTGAAGAACGCGAACTAGCGATGCGGCTGCGTGAGCTTGAAGCAGAAGTGAATCAGCCCCCATTTCATAAAACCGTTAAACATCAGCCCCCAGAAACGCGATTTCAGCGCTGGAAACGCAATGCGATTAAGATTGCCAGTTTTGTTGGCATCGTCATCGGTGTAATTGCGGCGATTCGGATTGCAAGTGCTTTGGCAACTATCTTCATTGTGGTTGCGATCGCGTTTGCGCTCTACAAAGTTTTTATTGAAGGGCAAAAGTTCTAATGCGAATTGAAACAACGAATTTTCTCGACGATCTCGATCGAGTGGCGCAGAATCGCGTTGCGATGGCAAATGAGATGAGCGCGATCTCGACCACTTTGCGCCAGGTTGAGACTGAAAGTGCAGGAGCATCTGGTCAGCTAGGACTAGAACGCGAGATCGAAGATTTGACAAATGCAGGGGAGATCCTGAAAGCAGGTGTATTTCGCCTGTTAGTCCTTGGGGATATGAAACGTGGGAAAAGTACGTTTCTCAATGCGTTACTGGGTGAGAACTTATTGCCTAGTGATGTGAATCCTTGCACAGCTTTGCTAACCGTGCTGAAATACGGGACTGAAAAGCGCGTGACGATTCATTTTAATGATGGTAAGTCGCCGTTGCAAACCGATTTCAGAACGTTTAAGGAGCAATATACGATCGCTCCCGAAGAAGCAAAAACATTAGAACAAAACAATCAGCAAGCTTTTCCAGATATTAGTCACGCAGTCGTTGAGTATCCGTTAGCGTTACTTGAGAAAGGCGTTGAAATTGTTGATAGTCCCGGATTGAATGATACTGAAGCGCGCAATGAACTCTCGCTCGGTTACATTCACAACTGCCATGCGATTTTGTTTGTGATGCGATCAACACAGCCTTGCACCCTTGGAGAACGCCGATATTTAGAGAACTACATTAAAGATCGCGGCTTATCTGTCTTCTTCTTGATCAATGCTTGGGATCAGGTGAAAGAGAGTTTGATTGATCCAGATGATGCTGAAGAGTTGGCGCAGGCTGAATCGAAATTGAGACGAGTTTTTCGATCGAACTTAGCCGAGTATTGCAACATTGATGGTTACGATCTCTATGATGAGCGGCTGTTTGAAATCTCTGCAATTCAAGCATTGAGACGACGCATCAAAAATCCGGATGCCAATCTAGATGGCACTGGATTCCCTGAATTTCTCGCAGCGTTGAATACGTTCTTGACGCAGGAACGGGCTGTTTCTGAGATGAGAAAAGCAAGAACTTTGGCGCGGCAAGCTCAGCATCGAGTGCAAGAATCGATCGACTTGCGGATTCCGTTATTAGACCAAGATCTTCAAGAATTGAAGCAACGCATTGATTCGGTAGAACCGGAGTTTCAGAAGCTTTCAGAGATTCGCGATCGCTTTCGAGATGAGATTCGCCAGTTAGAAGATAAAAAGGCACGAGCGATCGCGGATTCGTTTCGGACGTATCTCATGGGCATGGAAGCGACCTTTGAACAGGATTTTCTCAAATATCAGCCGAATGAGCTGCAGTTTTTTGATTTCTTTAGTGAGTCGAAGCGAGAGCGCTTTAATGCCAAGTCTCAGCAAGGTTTTCAGCAGTATCTGAATGATAAGTGTGCAGCTTGGGCATTAACAGCAGATCAAGAACTGAAAGCTGCATTCTCTGAATTGTCTCAGCGCGCTGAACAACACGGAGCAAGCTATAGCGAAGTGACAGCACAAATTAGTGAAAAGATGACTGGGATTCAAGCTCGATTGCACTCTAGTGAGAAAGAAGAGAGCGCACCCAGTTGGGCAAAATGGGCGATGGGATTGTTCTCGTTGTCGCGCGGAAATTTGGCAGGAGCCGCACTAGCGATTAGTGGATTTGATTTTGGAACCGTGACGCTGAATTTAGTGGCGACGGTTGGCGTTGCGTTTTTGTTTGGCTCGATTTTAGGCCCATTTGGAGTCTTGCTTGCGGGTCTTGCGATCGGAGCATTTCAGGCAGATGATGCGCGCCAACGGTTTGCGAAAGCAGTGAAAAAAGAATTAGTGCATCATTTACCGAGCGTTGCTCAGGAGCAATGGCAGCCGATTTATCATTCGGTGCAGGAATGTTTCGAGGCGTATGAGGACGGAATTATTCAGCGGATTGACGATGATATTCAATCGAGAAAATCCGAACTGGATAATTTGGTTCAACAGAAAGAATCGCGGCAGATTGATCGAGATGTGGAAGTCGATCGATTAATGAAAGTGCGATCGCAGATTGACCAACACTGCGATCGTGTGGAATCAATTTATCGATCGTTGTTGGGATAGAGAAAGTTTCGACTTCGCTCAGTGCTCTAGTTTGAGAATCTTCAGGGATTGAGCGTGGTCGAAATCGAACACAGAATATAGAATCGCTTTTCTCCGCAGAATCAACTCTGCCCCTAACTTTAGGGGAATCAACTCTAAAACTCAGAGAAATCGATTGAGTGATAGATATGTCAATAGAATCACAAATTGAAATTATCAAATCCGCGATCGGCACACTCGAACTTCCCCCTAACCATTCCATTCGACAAGACCTAGAACTCATCTGTCAACGCGACTCCGACAGTCTCCGAATTGCCGTCTTCGCCCCCTTCAATTACGGCAAATCTACTTTATTGAACGCAATCTTGGGTGAACGCGCTTTACCAATTGACCTGATTCCAACCACAGGCGCAGCAATTCGAGTCCAATACGGTGAGACGCTACAAACCACGATTCAATTTAACGACGATCGCACGATTACCGAAACCGGAACTGACCTTCTCAAGCAGTTTGCCATTTTAGATAACGATCGGCGGATGCGTGAAGATGTCAAATCTGTTGAAGTATTCTGTCCCCACCCTTTTCTCAAAACTGGGATTGAATTCATTGATCTACCTGGAACCGACGATCGCGAAGCTCAAGATGCTTTAGTTAAAAATCAACTTCTGAGCGCAGATGTGATCATTCAAGTGCTCGATGGTCGGAAACTAATGACCTTGGGAGAGCGAGAACAGCTTCGAGATTGGTTACTCGATCGCGGCATTACAACCGTCATTTTCGTCGTCAATTTCCTAAATCTGCTTGACCCGGATGATCAAAAGCAAGTTTATACACGCCTCAGATTTGTCGCAGAAAGTTTTCGATCGCACTTACCGCCCGGAGTAAGTAATCTCTATCGAGTCGATGCACTCCCAGCGCTACGCGCTCGGTTGAAAGGTGAAAGTGCTGCCGCACAAGCATCAGGATTGCCGATTTTTGAATCTGCATTACAAACGATCGCCGCTCATTTCCAAAATTCACGCACCACTCAGACGGCACGAATTCAAGCGATCGCGGTTCAAATCAAACAACAACTCCAGCAGAAAATTAGCGATCTAGAATCGGAAATTCGTACTGAAACAGAAACGCTCAATCAACGATTTCAAATTCAGCAAAAAGCACAAGGATTGATTCAAAAAGGCTTTGAATCGAGCTTACAAGAATTCCGCGATTGGTTAACTCTCGATCGACTGCTCTCGCGATACCAGCTCGAAGCAAGCCTCGCCTTGCAGACTCAAACTTTTAGAAGCTGGGAAACTGGAGCCTTTAAGCGAAGCGCGATCGACTACCAGCAAGAACTCGTGAAATGGGTACATCAAGCTTGCGAATTCTTTGAACAACCTCGCCCAAAACAACTTGTCCTCACATTTCCACCGATCAAGCAAGAACTCGCTGAGATCCAGGAATCGGGTGACGACTCTTCCACTCTCGATTTGCTATTTGGTCGGAAGATCGCCTCTGTAATGCGAGAAAGTGCCTCATTTTTATTCGATGATCAACCGATGAAAAGACCTAATCCGCAGCACTTATTAGAAGCCTATCAAGAACTCATCCAAACCTATTTCACGCATTTTAGTCAGTTAAATTTAGCCGCGATCGACCAATACGAACAATCCGCAACCCCTATCTTGCAGTTTGAACTCAAACCCATTGCATCTGAAATCCCAAAACATTATCAGTTGCAACTGTTGCGATCGCAATTCGCTAAGATCTTGGAGACTTCTGAATCGCATCACGAAGGCTAAGGATATCAATAAAGTTATCTGCAACCGCTACTAAGCGATCGTGCGTCATCGATCGCAAAGAAATCACTTCAACCTTTGTCCCTACATGCGAAACAGCATTCACCGCATAGGCTAAATCTCCATCACCACTGATCAAGATCTCCGTATCGCAATCCTGTGCAAAGCGCATCATATCGACCGCAATCTCAACATTCATACTACTGACGCGCTTCGACCCTGATGGATTCAGAACAACATCTTTCGTCACCACACGGTAGCCATTTCGCCGCATCCAAGTGAGAAATGCATGTTGGCGGAGATTGCTCGGATCAACCCCCGTATAGAAAAACGCATAGATTAAAGTACTTTGCTGCTGAAGATAGTTCAACAATTTTGCATAATCAATTTCAACTCCCATTTGTGATGCTGCATAGAATAAATTTGCACCATCAATAAACAGCATCAATCGACCTCGATGCAAATGGATTGGGGCATCTGTTTCGTCGAATTCTTCAGGAAAAAGTAGCGGTAACTGTTCAGAGGGATTTTCCGGGGCTTGGGGAAGGGATGATTCCACACCGTCCGGTTCTCGTACTAACTGGATCATGAATCGCGTTCAGCAGATAATTTCCCCTAAGGCAAAATAAGACATTATTTTGCATCAGGTGAGCTGTTCATATCAAAGGACTTGCCCAGGCAGATGCCGGCGGCACTTAGAGTTCAGAAAGCTTGGGTTTTGCTAGGAGACCGATTTGGAACCCTAATAGTATTCGTATTCAGAGCATCATGTTTCGTCGCAAATTCCGCCGCAGTTTGTTAGAAAGTTTAAGAAAACTGCTTTACATTCTGCAATAAATTAATTTTTTAGGGTCGAAGTTTAATTGTGCTGCGATCGCGCTTTCGCTGATAGTCACGCACTTGCTGCTTTGCTCCACCGCGATCGTACCGTTCTGCATCGCGAATAATACCGTCGCCTGATTCGCCTGAAACCGTCTTGTTATTTCTGCCAAAGGGGCATCCATGTTCCATCTGATCTACCTCCGAGCAACTAGGTTTGGAGGCTCTCTTATAGAATTGAAGCCTTTTTTATCCATGACATTTGAATCTTAAAACATTATAAAGAATTTTGCAAAACTCGCTTACTCTTCACATTTGGTTTATTTCTGAACTAAGAAGAATAAATGTAACGAATCGTGTTTCGTGCCTTCATAATCTCCTGCAATCTTGGAAAGCACGGTAAAACCTAAAGATAGTCTTGAATTTTCCAGCAGGTGACGCAGCGTAGGGTATTGCTCCTGATTCGCACACTGGCTAGGTCGAAGCCAAAATACCCCACGCTCCTCACCGAAACTGATTGTGATATGGAAGCTGGAATTCGAGCTTAGTTTATACAATTCACCATAATTTTTATGCAACTTGTGCCACGTGCAAACCGTCGGGCATCTTCACCCAAACCGGAAGATGGTTACGACTCAGGCGATTTATTCTCGCCGTCTGGTTCAAAGGATTCGCTCAGCAGCGATCGGGTTGGAATTTTTATTGATGGCTCGAATCTTTTTTATGCTGCAATGCAGCTTGGATTAGAGATCGATTACTCGAAGTTATTGAAATATCTAGCAGGCGGGAGAAGGCTGTTACGCGCTTATTTTTACACGGGAGTCGATCCGGGGAATGAGAAGCAGCAAGGCTTTCTGTTGTGGATGCGTCGCCACGGGTATCGAGTGGTGACAAAAGACTTGATTCAACACCCAGATGGATCGAAACATGCCAATTTAGATGTTGAAATCGCAGTCGATATGCTGGAGTTGGCGCAGTACTGCAACACAATGGTTTTGCTCAGTGGAGATGGAGATCTAACCTACGTTGTGAATAGTGTTTCGTATCGGGGTGTGCAGGTTGAAGTTGTGAGTTTGCAGTCGATGACGAGCGATAGTTTGGTCAATATTGCCGATCGCTATGTCGATCTTGCTAAGATTAAGCCTTTGATTCAGCGCGATGAGGTGAGCGATCGAGTTCAGGTTGCGACTTAATTCACACGGCACAATATACAAAAGACATACAAAAGGGGTGTAGCAATGTAGCACCCCCGATTACTGACCCATATTGTTCTTCTACACTGTATGTAAGAGTACGGTGGTATTACATTAGTCCAAAGAGAGATTAATTTGCAGCGATTTCTCTCTATCGTTAAAGTGGATTTTTGATTCATTTGCTAGGTTTATCACTAGTGCTTGGAAATCCTGGAAATGAGACGAACTATTTTGAACTCGAAGAAAGCAATGTGGCTGATCCTTGCTTTTTTCTTATCCGCGATCGCGGTTACGCTTCCAGTAATGCTGCCTCAATTCCAACGCGCCGTTCAGCCCATTGATCGACTTTATGTATTTGGCGATAGTCTTTCAGATGTCGGGAATGTGTTTCGGGCAACGAACGGTGCAGTGCCAGCCCCACCGTACTATCAGGGTCGGCATTCTAACGGAAAGGTTTGGGTTGAAGAGCTAGCCGACAAGTTAAATTTAAGTGCCGATCGTGTTGGCAATTTTGCTTGGGGCGGAGCAACCACCGGAGAAGTGGGGATGAATCAGGTTCCAGGCATACTCGCTCAAGTTCAAGCTTTTCTCAAAAACCAGCCCAGACTTAACCCGCAAGCTTTGTTTGTCGTTTGGGCAGGTTCAAATGATTATCTCTTTAGTACAGAAACGCCGACTGTTTCGATTGATAATCTCAACGAATCGCTGCAATTACTTTTAAACCAAGGTGCAAAACGATTATTGGTTGCGAATTTACCAGATCTAGGAAAGCTGCCTGCAACACGCCAGCAAGAGAACGCTCAGAAGTTGACCAACTTTGCGATCGCATATAATCAAGCACTCAAAGTAACGCTTGAAAAGCTCGAACAACCAGGTTTAGCCATCTCCGAACTCGATGTATTTCATATCTATCAAACTGCATTGAACGATCCAAACCAGTATGGCTTTACGAATGTGACGAATGCCTGTTTAGAGACTGCGACAACCTGCGATCGCTTTCTATTTTGGGACGGAATCCATCCGACTGCTACCGCACATAAAGTACTTGGAGCTTTAGCATTTGAGCAAGTGCAACGTGAAATTGTCGATCAAAGCGCCCGAACTTGATGTAGTACCCGAACTTGATTTTCTACAGAGATGCATCATAATCGAAGTAGAGTCACTTAAATCTATGTCTCCCGCTTCAGTTCCAGCCTGTACTGGCTGTGTTAAGGTTCTCAATGATCAACAATCTGTGATTCAGCATCAAGAATCACCCGAGCATGGTTGTGCTTCCGTCGCTCCCAAGCAACAGAAACTTTGTACAACCATTGAAAACGGTCGTGTTGTGGTGCGCCCGATTGAGCCACCGCAGGACTCAATCCGACCCACAGATTAAAGCGGTTCGGAATCATGAAAGTGCGCGTAATCGATAACCCGATGTCCATCCGGTGTTTTATGGACAATATCAACAAACCGATGATTCCATAGAATCTCTTGGGGCACGTAGCTATGTCGATCGTGCAGCACTTGAGTCACTGTTTCATCAATGCCGCTTAAGTTAACTTGGATGACACAATTGCTTTCAATCATCTCTTCAGGCGTTATGCCATAAAGCGGGCTGAATTGATCAATAGGATGCAGCACAAGCCAAGTCAGCGCAAATCCGGGCGTTTGACTTCGTACTAACGCTAAGTCATGAATTCGCCGGATATGTTGTCCCTCTGCGGTCTCTTCATCTCGGAAAAGATAGGCCCGCATCTGGGCTTCTAAGATCAGATTGCGCCGTTTATTAGCAGCGCGAAAGCTTAAAGTTGGAACACCTTCATGCGGTGTAATCACCGCAATCTTGCTAAACACAACTCGTGCCGTAGAGCGAGAAAAGCGAGCAAAAGCAAGTCCAGCGAGAATGGCGATCGCAAGCAGACCGCTGATTGCTTCGATCGTGACTAACGTATTCGAGTAAAACGTTTGGGGATACATTGCTCCATACCCAATGGAAGCAAAGGTTTGCACACTGAAGAAGAAGTAATCCCAAAATGCTCCCGGTGTCGCATTGGCAACGCTATCTCCGCCGAGCATATAGAGTAGAGCGAATCCAACATTAATACCCAGATAGATCACGAAAATGAAGGCAGCAACTCCAGTCCAAGGTAGCGTTAAGACCAAATGATAAGGATCACGCCAATAGGAGAACCAGGTATTCATGCCCTCAATTTGAAACCGCCCATTTTCAACATGGATTTTGACTTGATGAGAGCGTCGAGTTCGAGATTTCATAGCTCGCTAGAACAGTATCAATCAAAGGATTATAAGCTGATCGAGGTTAAGCCAGTTTCGACTTCCTTTTGATTGATTAAAAATCAGAGAAACTGTATTGTTTCCTGTTTGCAGCGCGACATTAGGAAGCGTGACTGTACTCCAAACTGCCCAATCTCCAGTTCCCGGAAAGAGTTGAGTATTTACGATCGCTCTGCCATTGACAAAGATGAATCGCGCGGCATTTCCTGCTGCTGCGGCATAGCGAAAAATCAAATCGAATCGTCCAGCGCTCGGCAAGGTGAAATTGAAATCCACCCATTGTCCATCTCGATTCCAGCCTGCGACATAACCTCCTGCTTCATAGCCTGCATACACTGCTTCTAGCGCCAAATCGTGCAAGGTAGCCGTTTCGGCTTGCAAGACAATCGGGGTGCGACTTGCGACGATCGACGCATTCAAAGCATCCATGGCTGCACTTTGCCGAGCCGCATCGGCTTGATCAAATTTCTGTGCCCAACATAAGCCAAATTGATTCCTAGGATTGCGCGCTTCTGCCCAGATTGAATCGGCATTGCGCAGAATGAAATCGCGATAAGTCAGCTTGTGAATGGTTCGATACAGATCAGAAAGATTGCGAATGAAGATACCTTTGAATTGAGGTCCATCTAATCCACAATTGGGTTCACAAGGTTCTTTAAGTACGCCATTTGGTGCAAGGTTTTGAATCGCAGCATCCGCGATCACTTCCGCAGTTTTTAGTAATGCTCGATTGTTCGTACATTGATATAAATCAATCAACCCGCCTAAGATTACACCTTGGTTATAAGTCCAAGTCGGCTGACCATTGTTCTGACACTGAGCATTCAGCCCATCATTAATCAAGTGGCGAGCGTTGATCATGCCCGTTTTACTAAACCAAGTCCAAGTGCGCTGTGCCCAGTCGAGATATCTTTGGTCGCGCGTTCTCAGGAACAATCGAGCCGCGATCGATAGGAATAATTCGTTGGAAATCGCATTCTTATATTTATGTTCTTTATTCCACCAAATTCCGCCACCGCAGGTGTTATCCCATCCTTTCGTCATGTCTGTAAAGATCACGCGCGCTGCCTCTAGATAGCGGACTTCCCCAGTTAGGTCAAAAGCTTTTATCCAAGTCAGCGCCCACCAGCCCTGATCATCATAGAACTCATTTAAGAAACGATTGCGTTTGTTTTTTTCAAATGTATTAAAAATGTTTGTGCGGTAAGTTAGCGAATCTGTAAAGGTGCAGTAATCGATTGTTGTTTCTAAAACATTGGCAGCATTCCACCACCCTGTGGTCTTCCATAATCCGGTTGCAGGATTGTAGAACGTCTGTAACGTCGCCATTCCGGCATCTGCTCGTTCGCGATAAGTTGTAGCACACATGAGTTTCCCCCAATCTCCTACCGTGTGTTATAACGCAATCGCTCTGATTAAAATCAGGAGGAAGGAAGAGGATCATCTATATCCTGCCAAAGCAATTTCAAATACGCCTCATCCTGTTTCGTTCGCAGTACAGTGCTCAAAAAGTGAGTGTTTGCTTTTACCCATGCCGCTAACCTTCAAGCCCAAACGCAAAAAAAATCGAATCTCGGCTGTGATGATCAGCGCGATCGCGCTTTTGATCCTGGCGGCAGTCGGATATTGGTATGTATTTATCGCAGGTGCGCCCCAGTTAGATACGCCTCCACCTGAAGAAGTTGCCGGGATAAATTTTCAGGTCAAAAGTTTTTATAGTAACGCCATGGCAGAACAGCGACAGTACGGAGTTGTTTTACCTCCGGGTTATGAGAAGCACCCGAAACGACGGTATCCTGTGATTTTTCTGCTGCATGGCGGACATGGAGACGAACGAGATTACTACATCAAAGCCGGGATCACTGCAACACTCAAAAATTTGTACCAAAAGCAGAAGCTCCCTGCGGCTTTAATGATTATGCCGGATGGGAATGATCAGCGGGGAACAAGTCCATTTTGGGATTCGGATTATTTTGATGGCGCGAATGGGAAGGTGGCAACTTATATTGCCGAGGATTTAGTGAAAGAAGTGAAAGTGCAGTTTCGGACGATCGAGGATTCGCACTATTGGGCAATGGGTGGACTTTCTTCGGGAGCTTGGGGCGCGTTTAATATTGGGTTAAGACACTTAGACAAATTTACGATTTTCTTTAGCCATACCGGATACTTTATTGACAAAAGTGGTGCTGAAAATAGTCCTCAACTGTTCGTTACACAGATTTCTCAAGCTGAGCGTCGGAGAATTCGAGCTTATCTAGATGCAGGTGAAGGGGATGAGAAGTATCTAGATGCCACTCGCGATTTTCACAAAGTTCTCGATCGCTTAGGAATCTATAACGAGTTTCGTGTATTTCCTGGTGGACATGGAATTGTTGGACAAGATGTCGGTTGGAACTATTGGAGAAAGCATCTCACCGATTCACTCAGTTTTGTTGGACGACAGTTTCAGCACATCCATACGCAAAAAAAACATCAACACTTTTAATCTCATGCAGCAGACTTCTTCAGGCTATACAGCCTACTCCAGCAATGTCGATCGTAAGACGCGCATCGGCATTTGGTCAGCCGGGATTTTGACGGGTGTGATGGGATTGGTGAATTTATGGTCTGCGATCGTGCCGAGCTATCCAGAGCGAACCGCTTGGTTAAAGCATTTTCTTCCGTTTTCGGTGCGGGCTGGAGGACATTTGTTTGCGGCTTTGGCGGGGTTTGTTTTGTTGACCCTAGCTGCAAATCTGTTGCGACGCAAAAAAGTTGCGTGGTATCTCACGGTTGGTTTGCTGATTTTGTCGATTCTGAGCCATTTGATCAAGGGCTTTGATATTGAAGAAGGGATTCTGGCAACGGTTCTATTGATTCAGCTATTTGTATTACGCAAAGCTTATACTGCGAAGTCCGATCCTCCGTCGATCGCGCAAGGAATTCGCGCGCTCATTATTGCGATTTTATTTACTTTGGCTTATGGAACGATCGGGTTTTATATTCTCGATGGTTACTTCAATGTCAATGGACAGCCGATTAACTTCAGTTTTCGGGAATCGATTTTACAGACGCTAGCGATGTTCTTTACAGCAGATAATGCAGGATTGGAACCGAGGAGACGCTATGGCGATTTCTTTGCGAATTCGATCTATGCCGTGGGTCTCGTCACGATGACGTATGCGTTATTAATGTTGTTGCGTCCTGTGTTACTTCGAGGCGATCCCGCAACGTTGCACGATCGTAAAAAAGCGCGTCAAATCATTGATGAGTATGGTCAGACTTCACTCGCTCGGTTATCGTTGCTGCCTGATAAATCGTATTACTTCAGTCCGTCTGGTAAGAGTGTGATTGCTTACGTGGCAAAGGGGCGGGCTGCCATTACGTTAGGAGATCCGATTGGGCATCCTGAAGACTTGCAAGAAGCGATCGTGAGTTTCCGAGAATTTTGCAATCAGAATGATTGGTTTCCCACGTTTTACGAGGTGCTACCTGAGACGTTGCCCATTTATCAATCTTTAGGATATCGCTGGGTGCAGATTGGGGAAGAGGCAATTATTGATTTGCATACGTTTAATCTCAAAGGCAAAGCAAATCAGGACTTTAGAACAGCAATCAATAAACTCTCAAAATCGGGTTATCGCCTTCAGGTCTATCATCCGCCGATCGCGGATTCATTAATTACGCGATTAAAACCTGTGAGTGATGAATGGTTAAAATCCAAGCAAGGGTCAGAAAAGCAGTTCTCGATCGGCTGGTTTAATCCCGACTATTTGAAAGAGTGCCATATTGCGGTAGTTGAAGATGGGAATGGGGAAGCGATCGCGTTTTCTAACTTACTCTCTGGCTACAATCGCAAAGAAGTCACTGTGGATTTGATGCGCCATTTGAATCGAGCTGAGAAAGGCACGATGGATTTTCTATTTGCGGAGATGCTCAAGCATTTTCAGCAGGAAGGGTATGACAGTTTTAATTTTAGTTTGTCGCCTTTAGCGGGAGTGGGAGAGGCTTCGGATGCTCAGCGAGTGGAGAAGGGATTGCATTACTTTTTTGAGCATTTGAATCAGTTTTATAACTTTAAGGGACTGCATCAGTTTAAAGAGAAATTTCGTCCGCGTTGGGAGCCTCGGTATTTAGTATTTCCAAGTCGGAGAATGCTGCCCGATATTGCAGTGGGATTAGTACGGGCAGATTCGGGCGATCGATTGTTGGATTATTTGAAGCCAGGGAGTTAGGGTATAGCCCCGAATTCTATTCGGCTATTTCTATTTGCCCAAGTTTCTGCCGACACACCTCCTCAATCAATTGACCGAGAAAGCGATACCGTAAGATGACCAAGAATAAAGACTATCGCAAGCAACTCGAAGGGCAACGTCGAGCACTTGCAGAACATTTAGAGAAAATAGAGATTGAACAGAGAAATCCATTCGACGAGCAAGATCAAGGACTGATTATTCACTGGGAAAAGACCGTCGCAAATTGTCGTCAACAAATTGCCAAACTAGAGAGACTCAAGCCATGATGACTACTGCTTTAGAAAAATCCTTCATCAGCCTGAAACGCCATATCGGCGAGTATCTTCCTCAACTTGAAAGCGCGATCGTTGCCATCAAACAACTTGAATCCACCGACCCAAACTCGGAAGAATTCAGCCAAGCCCTCGCAAACCTGCATGTTGCCGCCACCATCTTAGAACCCTACTCAGAAGGCATCGTAGAAGCAATTAACCAATTCACCGATGATCGCCCCGACTGATCAAATTTCAACGCGATCGCCAACAGGAAATCAATTTAGCGTACAGTGATCAAGGGTTCAGATCCCCCTCCCTTGTCCCTAGATTTCTATGTCGATCGATTCCCTACCCGAACAACTCCTAGACTGCGCCAAACGCTCCGGAGCCGAGTGCGCCGAAGTCTTCCAATCCCAATCTCTCTCTCGTCCCGTCTTTTTTGAAGCCAATCGCCTCAAACAACTCGAAAGCACCCAAGCCGAAGGAACCGCCCTGCGACTCTGGAAAGACGGGCGACCCGGCTTAGCCGTCGCTTACGGAGCCGTTGAACCTCAAGCCCTCGTCGATCGCGCGATCGCCATCAGCCAACTCAACGACCCCGAAGAAGTCGAACTCGCCTCAGACTCACACTTGTCTTACCCGGATGTCGGTCAATCCGTTCCCATTGAACAATTAGTCGAATGGGGCAACCTCGCGATCGCACAAATTCGCGATCGCTATCCCGACGTACTCTGTTCCAGCGGCTGGGACTGTGAAGCAGAAACCACACGCCTGATCAACTCCAACGGCTTAGACTGCGGCTACACCGACACCACCCTCAGCGGCTTTCTAGAAGTGGAATGGATCAGAGGCGACGACTTTCTCAATGTCTCAGACGGACAAACCGAACGCAATCACCTCGATCCCATCGCGATCGCGCAACAAATTTTACAACGCTTAGAGTGGGCGAAAGAAAACACCACCCCTCCAACTGGGCGCGTTCCGATTCTCTTTACCTCAAAAGCGATCGACATGCTTTGGGGCACAGTCCAAGCCGCCTTGAATGGAAAACAAGTGATCGAAGGCGCATCCCCTTGGAGCGATCGCATCGGTAGCCTCGTCACGTCAGAACACATCACCCTCTCTCAACAGCCGAAAGCAGGCCCATTTAGCTGTCCATTTGACGACGAAGGAACCCCGACGCGCTCGATTACTTTTATCGATCGCGGCGAATTGCAACTGTTTTATACCGACCTCACAACCGGAAAAAGCTTAGGCAGTGGAACTACTGGAAATGGCTTTCGCTCAGGATTAGGGAGCTATCCAACTCCCGGCTTATTTAACTTGCTCGTAGAACCAGGAAAAAAATCTTTAGACGAACTGATTGCTTCAATCGATCACGGCTTGATTCTCGATCAAATGCTGGGTGGAGGAGCCGGAATTTCGGGTGAATTCTCGGTCAACGTAGACTTAGGATATCGGATTGAAAATGGACAAATTGTTGGACGCGTCAAAGACACAATGGTTGCCGGAAGCGTCTATACAGCACTCAAGAACCTGGTTGAACTCGGCAACGATGCAGAATGGAATGGCTCGTGTCATACTCCATCTGCGATCGTTGAAGGACTTTCCTGCACAGGGCGCGCTTAACGACAAGCGCTTCCCGTATACGGATCAACCGGGATCGGAGACGCAATCGGGCTACCATAAATGACGCTACCGCAATTCTGGCGATAGTAATTATTTGGATACACCGGATTCAGAATCACCGTCCGAACTCTCGGAGCCACAATCACCGTCCGAGTTGGGAACCCTGGCGAATAATATTCAGGTTGTCCATAGTTGTAGTAAGAATTGTCGATCGTACTCCGAATTACAATTCCACTCCCCCCATAAGGATAGTAGCTGCGACGGACTCCTCGGGGATGTTGCCTAACCGAGGAAGGTCTCCCAATGGTCACTCCAAAACCAGAAGAGCGAATTCCAAAATCAGCACGTGCTGGTTCCGATATTGCCAGCAAAATTGCACCAGCAACCAATCCAGAAATCAGTCTAAACATGACATCACCAACCAAATGTAGAGTTTATTGAGGTCGATGCACCGAAACTGAAACTTTTGCGCTCGCATTTCCCGCGATCCAACCCGTCGTCCAAGCGCTCTGAAAATTAAAGCCACCTGTTACCCCATCAATATCCAATACTTCACCCGCAAAATAAAGCCCTGGGCAGCAACGACTCTCCATTGTTTTAAAGTTAATCTCTTTCAAATTCACTCCCCCGCAGGTCACAAATTCGTCCTTAAAGACCCCTTTGCCCGAAATTTGATAGCTACCCTGCATCAGTTCTTGAATCAATTGATTCAAAGTCTTATTCGAGAGTTCTGCCCATCGTCGCTCTTTCTGAATACCCACTGCCTCAGTCAGCCTTTCCCACAATCGCCGTGGCAACATGACCGGACAATTTGCCGCGATCGTTTTCTGGGGAATCTGATTTTTAACGGCTGTCAACTCTTGGCGTAGCTGCTCTGGATTCTGCTTGGGTAACCAATTGATCGACAATCTTGCCTGATAGCGCGCATCATGCAGTTCCCGCGCTGCCCAAGCCGATAGTTTGAGCACAGCAGGCCCACTCACTCCCCAATGCGTGATCAGCAATGCTCCAGTCTGTTCAAACTTTGCTTCTCCAACCTGTAATCGCAACCGCACCGGGTCAACTGAAACACCCGCGAGATCCGTCAAGCGATCGTCTCGAATATTAAACGTGAACAGTGACGGAACTGGATCAATCACGGAATGTCCAAGCGATCGCGCAAACTGATATCCATTTGGATTACTTCCAGTGGCAATCAGCACCCGATCAGCCGTCAACACTTGCTCAGACCGTAGCGTAACGAGGAACTGATCTTCTACTTTAGCAACTGCCTTAACAGGAGACTGCGTATAGATTTTTACTCCCAAATCTGCGGCTTGATTCAACAAACAATCTGCGATCGTTCGAGCATCATCCGTAATCGGGAAAATCCGCCCATCTGCTTCTGTTTTGAGCTTCACATTGCGATCTGTAAACCATTCGATCGTATGTTTCGGCTGAAACTGCGAAAATGCACCTCGCAGCGCCTTCCCTCCTCTTGGATAATGCTGCACAAGTAATGCTGGCTCAAAGCAGGAATGCGTCACATTACAGCGACCACCTCCAGAGATGAGAACTTTTGACAAACAATTCTGCCCAGCTTCGAGCAAGGTCACCTCTACTCCTGCCTGTGCTGCACAAATCGCCCCAAAAAATCCTGCAGCCCCACCGCCAATTACAACGACTTTCACAACTTTTACCCAATTAGAATCTTGATCTTAGCGAGATCTTTCGCGATTAAGATTTTAGAGGTAATTTGTTTATAATTTATGCAAACTCAACATCGCGAAAGCACGATCGCACGATTACGATCGCTAACGCATCTCCTAGATAATGCCCTACCAATTCCTGGAACGAAGTATCGCGTCGGCATCGATCCTTTGATTGGATTACTTCCAGGCGGAGGAGATGTCGCAATGTCACTCGTCTCAGTTTATATCGTTGTAGAAGCGGCGCGTTTGGGCATTCCCCGTGCTTCTCTTGCACGAATGATGTGGAATTTGATTTTAGATGCTCTTTTAGGTATCATTCCGATGGCAGGCGATTTTGTTGATCTTGCTTGGAAAGCGAATTCTAAAAATTTGGCTTTGATTGAAGCCCATTTAGCTCAATCCAGACAGCAAGAAAAAGCAGACTATCTATTTGTTGCTCTATTAGTTGTCGTCTTTTTATCGATCGTGCTTGCACTCAGCGGTTTAACAATCTTTCTGATCGGATCAATTTGGAATGCTATCTTCCGATAAAGGTGCAATAATGATGCGGCTGTTTTTAGATTGTCCCAATGCCACGCTCACCCAGACCTCTCACGCTTGATGCATTAGAACCCACTGAATTCAAGTTTGATCTTCCCGATCCAACGAATGATCACATTGAAGAACTTGAATTTCAGCAAAAAATTGATCAAGCCTGGCTCGTTTGCGATCGCTTCGATTTGCAAACTGATATTTGGCGTGGACGAATTCTCAGAGCCGTTCGCGAACACTACGTACAGCGAAGCTCATCTGAACAACAAAAACCTGGACGCAGCTTTTTAAACTGGTTAAGCGATCGCGAAATTAGTAAAACTCAAGCCTACAGGCTCATCGAGCTTGCAGATAGTGCAGATACTCTCTTAGAAGGCGGACATATTGAACCTGAAGACATCAATCACTTCAGCAAACAAGCCTTTGTAGAAACAGCGCAAGCAGAACCAGAAGTTCAGCAGCTTGTAGGCGATGCCGTCAAACGGGGAGATCGCATTACTCGTCGAGAAGTCCGACAACTCTCAGATGACTGGACAGCGATGAGTTCAGACTTATTACCTGAAGAGATTCGCGAAAAAGTTGTCGATCAAACTATCCCGACTCGGTATGTTGCACCTTTAGTAAAACATTTAGAAAAGCTTCCCGAAGCCCATCAATCATCAATCCGCCAAGCGATCGCGGAACAGCCAGATCTCGACACCTTAAAGCAAGCCACTGGAGAAGCCAGATCTTTGTCTCGCTATCTTGAAGCAGCCCCACAAGTTCAAGCATTAAACGACGAATCGATCGACATTGAAAATGCTTTAGATGAAGCAATGCGACTCGGTTGTTTGAATTCTGCCGCAGAACTCGTAAATCAAGCTGCACAATTAGAAACTGCGATCGTCAAACTCTACACAACTTGGAAACGAGTTAATTCTCTATCTGGGAAGCTCTACGAAGATACAGGCGCTAGCACCCCCCATCTAAGAGCAATGTTGAAATCTTTAGAACGGCTCTCAAGTGATTCACTAGAGTTTTACTTCGGTGATCCAAGAGGCGATAATTTCTCCCATACGATTCGCGTGAAGCTAGAGGACGATCTCGAAACCAGTATCGACTAACAACTTCGCAACACACTAGCTATCCAAAAAATAATTTGAGTGCGACTTAACGATTTTTCGATCGCACTCAAATGAATGCATATTGAAGAAAAAAGAATTTTTTTGAAGACTTAAGTCAAAAAGCTCTCTAAACAAAACGTTAGAGAGCTTTCTTTCTAATGAC
>NZ_JAPQKE010000013.1:0-115996 GCF_026735145.1 Leptolyngbya sp. GGD | reverse complement strand
GACTTAGGTCAACCTGGTTGAGCAATTACCCTGCTCGTGGGGTGGCTTTTTATTTTTGGGAGCGCGATCGCACTCCTGCACTTAATCAATGAAGTCAGTCAATCCAACCACTTCAGGCACGAAGCCTGGGGACGCAGGCTTAACTAATCAAGACTATATTTCTCTGTTCACGGGCACTCTACGTTTGACATATCAGGTTGTGAGGTCAGACGGGAATGAAGCGGGCTATGCTCACGTTAGGTTGGCTCTGTCGAAGCATGGTTGCACTGTTGGGTGAAACTATCGTCGAGACTGCTCGCGTTCAGGCACAAGTCATTCCCGATGGCACCTTGCCAACTGCAGTCACAACGCCTAACAATCTCGACTTCATGATCGATGGAGGTACTCGATCGGGCAACAATCTATTTCATAGCTTCAGCCAACTCTCCATTCCCACAGGTGGCTCTGCTCTCTTCAACAACGCTACAGATGTCCAGACCATCTTCGCCCGCGTTACCGGAGGCGGCGCTTCCAATATTGATGGACTCCTCAAAGCCAATGGCACTGCGAGTCTGTTTCTGCTTAATCCCAACGGCATTCTATTTGGAGTCAATGCACAGTTGAATATTGGTGGTTCCTTTATCGGAACGACTGGCAATAGCATCCAATTTGCCGATGGTA
Organism: Leptolyngbya sp. GGD; assembly: GCF_026735145.1. Classification (NCBI taxonomy): domain Bacteria; kingdom Bacillati; phylum Cyanobacteriota; class Cyanophyceae; order Leptolyngbyales; family Leptolyngbyaceae; genus Leptolyngbya; species Leptolyngbya sp. GGD. The sequence goes on along the minus strand of NZ_JAPQKE010000013.1, from coordinate 115,336 downwards.
CCGAATTCAGTGCCGTCAATGCTACCGCACCACCTTTGCTGACGATGAGTGTCCCTGTGGGATTACAGATGGGAAGCAATCCGGCATCCATTACCGTTCAAGGCACAGGGCACGCTCTGAGCACTCCTAATCCCAATGGATTACCTCCGATCTCGGTGGCTCCCAGTGCTACGGAATTACGGGTTCAACCAGGACAAACCCTTGCTTTGGTGGGTGGCAATTTGAGTCTCAACGGTGCGACCCTAAGCGCCCCTCAGGGTCGAGTTGAATTAGGCAGTGTGAGCGGTGCAGGGCTGATTCACCTCAATTCCACTACTCTGGGTTATCGCTTGGACTATGAGCAGGGTCAAAGCTTTGGAGATATTCAACTGGCACAAAAGTCACTCGTCGATGTGAGTGGAGTCAATGCGGGATCAGTTCAGTTCCAGGGACGTCAGATTCAATTCACCGAGGGTTCACTGATCCTGTCGCAAAATTTTGGTTACCTGCCCGGTGGGGAAATTCGCCTGCGAGCCTCAGGCTCGATCGACATGATAGGTTCAACGGATTCACTTATTTGGAGTGGAATTCGCAGTGACACGTTTGGCATTGCAGCGGGGAGTAACATCAGTGTCGTGACACCCAAGCTAACTATTCAAGATGGGGCAAGTTTGGCTAGTTTGACGCTGGGAACTGCGACGAGTGGAAATATCGACATTCAGGCATCTGCTATTAAAGTGTCTGGTTTTCTGCCCAACAATCCTAGGAGTGTGACTAGCCTGAGTACCTCTAGTTATTACAGTTCGGGAAATGCGGGTGATATCTTTGTCAATGGGGACAGTTTAGTTATCTCCGGTGGCGCTTCATTGACTTCAGCGACCTTAGCTAGTGGCGCAAGTGGTCAAGTCACAATCCACAATCATCAAACCACGATAACGGGCGGCAATCCCTTCGGGTTATCTAGCTCTATTAGCTCATTTACGTTTGCAACCGGAAACGCTAAGACCTTAACCCTGAATACAAACCGGCTAAAAATTCTCAATGGAGGAACCGTTGCATCAGCAACATTCTTTACAGGGAATGGTGGTGATCTCAAGATCAATGCGACGGAATCCATAGAGATCAGTGGCTACAGCCAAATCAATAACAGCAGCATCTCTTCTGCTCTACTCTTAGATCCGCGTGTACCACAGCTATTTGATCTACCTGTCCTCTTAGCAGCTAAGGCAGGAAATGTGAGCATTTCCACACCCAAGCTGATTCTGGCAGACCGTGGAACAGTGAGTGTAACGAATCAAGGAAGTGGTGACGGTGGCATGTTGAGCATCAAAGCCGATACGATTCAACTCAACCATCAAGCCAGCATTCAGGCAGAAACAGCGTCAGGCAATGGTGGGAATATTGCTTTAGACGTTAGCAAACTGTTACTGCTACGGAGCAATAGTGCGATCACGGCAACTTCGGATGGAAATGGTAACGGTGGGAATATTACGCTCAATTCACCCGTGATCGTGGGATTAGAAAATAGTGATATTGTCGCCAATGCAGCGCAAGGTAAAGGCGGAAATATCCAAATTACGACTCAAGGCATTATTGGATTGCAGTACCGCGATCTCCAAACACCAGAAAACGACATCACGGCTAGTTCCGGCATCGGCGTGAATGGCAATGTTGAAGTCAACAATGTGGGAGTCGATCCGAACTCTGGCTTAGTCCAGCTCTCTACCACGCTCATCGATTCTAACCAACAAGTCGCAGCAGGTTGTTCTAGCACTCAAGGCAGTAGTTTTGTGATCACAGGACGAGGTGGGATTCCTCAAGATCCGACTCGGAACGTAAGCCACGATCGTGCTTGGAACGATATGCGTGATCTTTCGGCTTTTCACAAAACCGCGATCGCGCCAGTTCCAACTCAGACTGCCATGCTCGTAGAAGCAACAACTTGGTATCGCCATCCCCAAACCGGGAAGGTCGAATTAGTTGCAGCCCAACCGGCAAAGACTTCTTCAACAGTGACTTGTGCTGCAAAATATTGAATCAAGCGCGATCTCAGATGAGCTCATAGCCTAAAACGAGCAGCGCATTGCCCGTTTAGAATTCCCTACACTCAGCGATCGCACTCGGAGCCATAGAGGACTTTTCCTGATTCATCTGGAGAAAATCTTACGCACCATTCCCCATCCGCCAGCCAGATACGCAACGGATGGTGAACAAACTTACCGTAGATGAAGGCGAGAACCACGATAACCAGGGATGAAATCACGACCCCTTGAACCACTTTCAACGGGCGGGCTGTCCATTGATTTTCCATTGGCGCAAATCTTGAGGGACGGGCTTAGGATTCCCAGACGTGGAGTTCGTCGAGTGAGGACTTCTAATCTCTAATCAAGTGCATGTTAGAACCACGCTATAAGACTTCCAGCTATTAAAATCAGCTTCTAACACACAAAGAGACATGGTATCAAATCGGTATTCATAACTTTTTACTGGGATTTCTTCCCTTAAGAAGCTGTGAATACGCTTTGATATCGCGTTCCATCCTATTCAGTTGTGTTTCGGTTTTAGGGGTAATTTGGGGTAATGTTTTTCCCTGACCTTTGAAACCTATGGCTCAGGCGAGATTTGAACTTGCGACCTTGGGCTTATGAGTCCTCAAAAGAAGCTAATAAATATAAGGCTTTCAGCATTTATTAAATTTTATTACCCTCAATTTACCCCCGACTACTTTATTCATAGGGTTAAATTTTAAAGAGAAAAAACGTCATTCCGTCATCTCGAATTGGCAACCCATAATTGCATCAGTATTTTTAGCCATTGACAGTGCATGTCAAATGAACATCAATTGTCAGTTGATTCAGAGATTTGCTAACTTCTGATTTTCTGGATCGCAGCCAACACGGCAGTTTCGCGGAAGACCCTTGAGGCACTGAGTCATCTGTTGTTTCTGAAGCCTTGGCTGTGGACCAAGAGTATCGTGGATTATTGCTTACAAAAGAAGATTGGCAGCAATTGCGACACTCTTCTTCACAAGACCAAAGTGACCGTGAATAGGCATTTCTTACTTAATTGTAGGTAAGAGATTGGGTGCTTGCGTTACGACACTTTAGGTATGAGAGAATTGCACTTTTCTGCAATCTAAACTGTTGATTCATCCGAGAGAATTAGCACAAAGCGGTAGCGAGATCATAAGCGATCGCGCTTATCGTTAAATGTAATCTTCTAAAACAACTTGTGAATCAAGCCGTTTTAGATCTCTCAACTTGTAAACTCATCGTGTTTGAGATTGTTTGTGTTTTGGCTTTAGTCGGCTTGAGCGTCTCCTATTTCAGGATGCGTCATGCTTGGCTATGGTGGTCGCAGCGACAATTTCTGAGATCGCATGAAGAAGCTGAAATCATTCGAGATCGCTTATTACAGCAGTCATTCACGATGCGACGAGGCCTAGAGAGTGCACTGATTGATACTCATGATTCATCGCTCAAAGCTTGTCTAGAGCAATTTAATCTGTTTCATCAATCGCTGAATGCACTTAGCGATCGCTTGTCTCCGCCTTATCTTGAGGACAATCTGACCTTAGCGATTGAACATTTGCTGAATTCCTGGAAATCTGAACAGGCTCATTTGACAATTGATTTTAAGCATCCGTCTGTTTGGGAGCATGCTCCTCATCCCAGTGATGCATTGATTCTAGATGCGTTAGATGAAGTATTACGAATCGTGAGTACTCACTTATTGACACCCATAACAATCTTTGTCAGTCTCAATTATGTCCGGAGTCAAATTAATCTCGACATCCATATCCCTGATGCAGAGGATTTGAACATTCATTCGGATCTAAAGCGTCTTTCTCAAGTGGTGCGTTTCCTGACTGGAGGATACTGTTCTTTCTCCTATCAACAGCAGGCGCTCACTTGGCATTATCGACAGCATCGCTCTGATGCAATCGCAAAACCGACCTGCAAGGACTGAGTTATGCCCCACCCTCGAATTCTGGTCGTTGATGACCATCCCCTTGTGTTAGATGCAACTGTCAATTCACTACGACGAAGTTATCCAGAGTCAGATGTGATTGTGGCGCAAGCAATTCACGAAGCGCTAGAAAAAACTGCGAGTCTCAAACCTGATTTAGTCATTGTTGATTTGTCAATGCCGATAGGCGTTGGAGAAAAGCCACAACCGGAGACTGGATTACAGTTGCTCAAAGCACTCATGCAGCAAAATCGTACACTCAATATTGTGGTTCAAAGTGCTGATCCAAAGCCTCTGATTCGCTTGAAATCGATGATTAATGAGCATGAAGGAGGATTTACGATCGCAGATAAGCACCTCTCAACAGATGCAATGTTGCGACAAGTCGAATTAGCGCTGCAAGGGATATCTGTGACTCCACGAGAAATGCGGATCGGATTAGAAATGAAGGCAGATTGGTTAACGCTGTTGCAACTTGCCTTTGTAGAAGGCTTGACCGATAGTGCAATTTCAGAACGCATGAATGTTGCAGAACGGACTGTGCGGCACTATTGGACGAAAATTCAAGATGCCTTAGAAGTCTATCCAGAAAAAGGTAAAAACATTCGGATTCAAACTGAGATGCGTGCAAGAGAAGCGGGGTTACTCGATTGATGGCATTTTCACTGCGACAATGGCTGTTGAGTGAACTGAAAGCTTGGAAGTCGGCGCTGATCCCTGGCATTTTGGTAATTGCGGTGATCCTGATCATGAGAGCTTTCGGATGGTTACAGCCTCTAGAATGGATGGCACTCGATGGATTGATGCGACATCGTCCCCCTGAACCGATGGATGAACGAGTCGTGATCATTGCGATAGATGACGAAGATATCGCGCAGTTGAAAACCTATCCTATTCCTGATCGAGAACTCGCTGCCACGATCTCAAAGTTACAAAGCTATCAGCCGAATGTGATCGCGCTCGATCTCTATCGAGACTTGCCCATTGAACCGGGGCATCAAGAGTTACTCCAAGCCTTTCAAACCCATCGCAATCTATTTGCGATCGAACAATTGCCATTTGGCAATAGCTCTGCGATTTTGCCGCCAAAAGGAGTGCCTGAGGAGCAAGTTGGCTTTGCGAGTATGCCGTTAGATGACGATGGACATTCACGGCGACATCTGATTGGAGCAACTGATCCGAGATATGCAAACAGTCCTGAAGCAGCTAATCACTATAAATTCTCGATCGCGACTCAGCTGGCAATCTATTTTCTCAAAACTAAAGGGTATAAAGACGAAGCAGGAGTGTCTGATCCAGAAACGCTCCGCTTGGGAACTGTTGAATTACCGAGAGTGCATCCCAACACTGGCGCATACATTGGACTCGACTCTGGTGGCACGCAGGTCTTAATCAACTATCGTAGTGGCATAACTCCGTTTCGGGTGCTCTCCCTGCGCCAAGTGCGACAAAATCAGTTTCAACCCGATTGGATTCGGGACAAGGTGATTTTGATTGGAGTCAATGCCAGTGGAGTGAAGGATTTTGTTAACGTGGCTGCGATTCCATTTCAGAACTCAGCTTTGTATCCCGGCGTGAAAGTTCACGCACATTCAGTCAGTCAAATCTTAGCAGCAGTTTTAGATGGACGACCCTTGTTACACGCTTGGAATGACTGGGCAGAGTCTCTCTGGATCATCGGTTGGGGAATCTTTGGGATTGGAATTGGGCGAAAACTGCAAGCGCCCTGGCAGATTGTACTGGCAGTTGTGATGTTTGGCTGTCTCCTGATTGGCATGAGCTATCTATTGCTGTTCATCGGGGTATGGATTCCTTTAGTTCCAGTCCTGATCGTGTTTTTCTTCAATGGAGCCGGACTGGCGGCCGGATTGCTATACCGCACGAAGCAAGAATTAGAAACGCAAGATGCGATTCGGCAAGCGGCTTTAGAACAGGTCTTTAATTCGATTCACAACCGCCCGCTTCAGCAGTTAAGTTTTATGATGAGACGGCTAAAAGATCAGCCGATGCCCACAGATGAATTGATTCAGAACTTAGAGCAGATTGATAAAGAGTTGCGATCGCTGCGGCACGATATTGGGCGAATTGCTCAAAGACAAGGTGATCAAATTCGAGTTGGGGATGAGTTACTCGATTTGCACCTGCCCCTGAATGAGCTATTACAGATTGTCTGTAGCACGACATTGCAGCGCTTTGAAGAGTTTCCAACGTTTAAGAATTTGAAGGTGCGCTTGATTGATATTCCATCCAGTGCAACACAGATGATTCAAGATCAAGGACTCTCGATCGCTCAAAAAGATTGGCTCTGTCGATTTCTAGAAGAAGCCATTTGTAATGTTGGTAAACATGGCATCAATGTGACGAGAATTGAAGTGTTTTGCGGTAAAGAGTATAAATACCAAGTGATTCGAGTTGCAGATAATGGGATCAATCAGCCCAAACCGAGGCAATTGAAATCCCGCGATCGCAATCGTATTAGTGGTACGCAGACAGCGAAAAAGTTAGAAAGACAACTCCGAGGCGTATTTAGACGGGCACAGAATCAGCCTCAAGGCATGATTTGTGAATTGAGGTGGAAAGCGAAGCGCGAATGAATCTGTGAAGTCAGCTTGACAGATTTCGGCATTCAATTTGACTTTTATTGACCTGTCTCCTGCGTATCAATTCTCATATAGTTAGGGTGAATCATTCGCAAGGTGTAAATTATGACAAGCTTAAAATCACGTCATCACATTTTAGGGTTAGCAGTGTGTTTTTCCCTGTTTACTGCAACGGCAGCATGGGCGAGATTTAATCCAAAACCAACCACACCTGTTGGTCCGATGACGACAGGTGGAGTGCGTGGCTGTGCGACTGAAACGCCGCTTGCGTTTACTGCTCTAGCACCCGTGAGTACCATCACTGAACTCACTGCAAATCAAGCGCTCGTGGCATGGTATTCTCCCGATCGTGCGGCTTATCAAATTACTCTAAACCTGTATGAAGTGGTTGCACCGGGAACGGCTCCGACTCCCTGGAAACTGGTCAAACAGGTGGACAAGTTTGAGAACAAGGAAGGCGTGAAGTTTTATCGATTGCCTGCGGAATTATTACAAGAAGGGAAGGTCTATGCTTGGCAAGCTGTGCTCGAATGTGTTCCGGGCTATCCTTCTGCAGATATTGTTGTCGAATCTCAGTTTCAGGTCGTTTCTACACCGATTGATTTACAGAAGCAACTGAATAAAGCCATGGATGCTCGTTCTAGAGCAAAACTCTATGCTGCTGCGGGTTTATGGTACAGTGCTCTCACTGAGGCAGAGCCATCTAGAGCAATTCAGTTAGAGCTACTTCAGGATTTAATCATGTATGAGCAAACTCAAAATGCTCCTTCTCCCTGGCTGGAGCTAGGACGCAAACATAGTGAATCACTGACCAAGATTGTAGAAACATTGAGTCAGTGATCAAGCCTATAGCCAATTCCCGACAAGAATTAGAGCTGACCAATATCCAGGATGCACCGATTTATCGATTAAATCAATCTGTGCCTTCTGGATTGCTTTCGCTTTACTCACCCCTGGCTTTCTAAGATTGTGATAGAACTGTTGAACAATGGCGGCGGCTTGTTCGTCATTGATAAACCAGAGGGATGCTAATGCACTTTTCACTCCTGCTTGAATCGCAACACCTGCGAGTCCTAAAATCGCGCGATCGTCTCCGGTTCCAGTTTGGCAGGCAGTGAGCATGAGTAGCTCGATCGGGGTACGAGTGTCTGAACGTTCTCGTAAGATCTGCTCAAAATCGACGATCGTCAACCGTTGCCCATCTCCTGTGACGAGAAAAGTATCTTTGGGATCAGCTCCAAACTGTCCGTGGGTGGTGAAGTGGATAATGGGATAGGGATAAGCTTTGATTAGATTTCTGAGGTTATCTTTGCGGAGGTCAAATCGTTGACTTCCGGGAAGTTCGGCTAGAACTGATTTCAACTCAGAATCCGCAGAGTCTAATTTTCGATAAATTTGCTTTGTGTCTTGGAGCGTGACGGATTCTGTTACTCCTAATGCTAGAGCCCGAAGATTGGAACGATCGAAAGGTGTGACATCAATTGAACTGAGACTCGGCGCAGTGACGACCATGTATTTCTGAATTAAATATTGCTGTCCATCATGTAAGGCAGCCATTGGAATACTTCTTAAGAGTCCATCCTGAACAAACAGCAGTGTATCAATATTGTCTTTGAGGTAAGAAGCAACAGGTTGAATCAAATCTTGATACAGCGACTTAGCTAGCGTTTGATCGAATCCTTCTTTGGCGCTAACTCGTTCTAATCCTTGTCGAAATTTAGTGATCTTGTCTCTCATGTCTTCTTCTTCCATGGAAACAGAAATGGTGTGCTGTTCCTGAGCTGGCAGACTGAGAACAACAATCAGTTGCTTCGGCAGAAGAATGTGATGGAAAATCGCGGTTTTCCGGTTTTGTGTTGAATTTGCGACGACTTGTTGAATCAGATCGATTCTGCCTGCTTCGGTTGTGACGTTATTGGGAGAGCGTCTGATTTCTGCAATCACACAGTCGTTTCCGAAGTAGTTTTGTAGTTCTGCTAGTCTGAGCGATTCGATCGTAGTCAAAACTCGTGCAATATTTTCTCTCGATTGTACAGGTTGAGAAGGTTCCGTTTTTTGCTGTTTCAGTTGGCTGCTGGTTGATTCAGGTCTGACTCTTAAGGCAATCAGTTCTCGGTAGACAGGCTCTACGGTTTTGCGAAAGTCAAATTGTAAATCTGCATTGGTGCTAAGAATGTCACTGCGAATTTCTTCTAGAGTTTGGACTGCTCTTTCATAGGCTGCGATCGCAGCTTTCGTATTTTTGATTTCTCTTGCAAGCAGCCGTCCAATCTGCCATTCCCAGAGATATAAACTATCTTTTGCATCCTGTATTTTTGCTGCTGCAAAGACAGCTTCTCGAGTCCATTTGAGTGCGTCTTCAAATTTCTCCTGCTTTTCGTAGAGCATTCCAAGTTCGCCTAACGCGAAGGATTTTGCGCGATTGTCTTGTAGTTGGGTGGAGAGGTCGATCGCGGTTTTCAAGAGAGTTTCTGCTTGAACAGGATCTTCAGAGTACCTTGCGAGATCAATAGTTGCGTAGATGCGTGCTCGATCTTGTGGCACTTTATCGAGGAGTTCGATCGCTGGTTGCAGCAGGGATGATGCAAGGGGATCTTTATCTCGGATGTAAATAGGGATCAAGCTCAATAGAGAGCGAACTTCTCCGGAGTAATCTTGTTGAGATTGGGCGAGGGTTCGGCTTTCTTCTAGTTTTTTTATGGCTTGCTTCTCATCTGCTTTTGCAGCTTGAGTCAGTCGCGCTGCTTCACCTTGGGGTGTGAATTCGCCAGTTGAGACGCGAGGGGCACGAGCTTCGGCGGATTCTGCCCGTCGAGAAAAGAGTCTGGCGCGGCTGAGATAGGCATTTGCTAGCCCATTGAGGGCTGAGATGCGGTAAGGGGGATTGTTTTGTGTTAGTGCTAAGGCTTGGTTCAGGTAGTCGATCGCTTGTTCAGAGTCTCCAGTTAAGCGATACGCATCTCCTAAGCTGCCGAATGCTGCTGCTAGACTTTTGTCTTCTTTGATCTGCTGCGCCAGTTGGACGGCGCTAGTATTCGTACATTTTTCTCGGATTTCTGGGGCGCAGAGCAGTGCGATCGCTTGTCTGGGTTGCCCAATGCTGCTGTAGAGTTGGGCTTGTTCGATCAAGGCTCGGCTGAGCTTCGGGAGATTGCTATCGCGTCTATAGTGTGCAATCAATTGTTTCCAAGTGTTGATTGCTTCACCGTTTTGATTAGCTTGCTGGTAGGCTCTAGCGATGTTTTCGAGGACGATCGCTTGATTGGTGGGGTCTTTGCTGTATGCGGGTAATGCAGCTTGCCAGGTTTTGATTGCTTCTGCGTAGTTTTTGGCTTCATACCGGGCGATCCCCTGTTGGACAAGTTGGGCAGGATCGAGCGAGTGTGCGACTTGTCCGAGAAACATGGCACTGATGAGACTGCCAGTAAACAAGAGAACGAGCCAACGATGCAGTCGAAAATGGGGGCGAAACTTCATTCGATGCACTCCACAGCATTAATATATACTTAGCTTTCTAAAGAAAATATTACTGGGTTCGGCTTGTACTGTCAGCTTCTTTCACATTATTGTTTGAATTAAATTATTTCAGAGGTGCGATCGATGCTAAAGGTCATCGGGTTACTTGGAATTGTTAGCACGCTAATGACTACGATTCCTGCGATCGCTGAATTGACGAGTGATGGTTCGACGGATACGGTCGTGACTCCGAGTGGAGCAGTTTTTAATATTACTGGTGGGACGACAGTTGGGGGTCGGAATCTATTTCATAGTTTCGATCGCTTTGATGTTCCAACTCTAGGCGCGGCAAATTTTCTCAATGATCCTGGGATTGTTAATATCTTTTCGCGGGTGACGGGTGGAAAGGTTTCGGAAATTGATGGAGTTCTGCGATCGCGAGGTGCTGCCAATCTTTTCTTGATGAATCCGAGCGGGATTGTGTTTGGTCAGAATGCGAGTTTGGATATTGGGGGATCGTTTGTTGCGACGACAGCAAATGGGATTCGGTTTCAAAACAACGGAGAATTCTCTCAGACTTCAGTCATTGATTCTCAGAATCCATTACTCTCTATTGATCCTTCTGCTTTCTTTTTCAATCGGATTCCAAGTGAACAGATCGAGAATCGCTCTAAAGTCAATGCAGGACTTTATCCATCAAACCCTTTCAACCTATCAGGATTGAGGGTAAAACAGGGTAGGAGCCTGATCTTACTTGGCGGCAATCTATCAATTGATGGAGGTGGATTAGTTGCACTAGAGGGGCACCTTGAGTTAGGAGCAGCAGGCATTGGGGAAATTGGGTTGCTCAAAGATAACACGATTTTTCGCCTAGATTTTCCAAAGAAGCTGGCACAAACAGACATAACCTTGTCAAATCAGGCAAGTCTAATTGTTGCAGGTAATCAGCGAGGGAGTATTGCTATTAATGCTCGAAATATTCGGCTTGCGGACTCTAGCACAATTGAGGCAGGAATCGGCCCTAGATTAGGCACAGTAGGTAATCAATCAGGCGATATCGCAATCCGCGCCAACGGAGAATTGTCTCTTAGAGGCAATAGCTCTATCCGAAATCAAGTTTACTCTGAAGCAACAGGAAACAGCGGTAACATTAGTGTTCAAGCACAATCAATGACTTTTCGAGAAGCAAGTCAGATTTTAGCAGGTACACTGGGAAGAGGAAACTCAGGCAATGTGATAATTGAAGTTGAAGGGAAAATAGACCTGATTGGAGTCATTCTTGGACAAGGCACAAGTTTCACATCAAGCGGTCTATTCGCTCGTGTTGAGCCTGGTGCCCGAGGAAATGCAGGGGATATCACAGTCAATGCCAACCAGATTCTTGTCCAAGACGGAGCGCAAATATCAACTCGATCACGGGGCGAAGGTCGAGCAGGAAACTTAACTCTCAATGCGGGCGAAAGTGTAGAACTTATTGGGGCACGACCTGGAACCGCAATACGTAGTCGACTGATTACAGCAGGTTTTTCAAGTTCTGAAAGGGGAGGTGATATTACGATCAATACTATGAACTTTGCTGTCAAAGATGGCGCAATCGCAGTAGCTTCCACATTTGGTAACGGACAAGCAGGAAACTTAACTGTCAATGCAACTCAGTCCGTGGAACTCAGCGGAGCAGTAAACAATAACAGAAGCTCTCTTTTTTCTCAGACTAGTGGCTCTGGTCAAGCGGGTAATCTATTAATTAATACTAATCGATTGACAATTCAAGATGGAGCGATCGTATCTACTTCTACGTCCGGAGAAGGACAAGCAGGTAATTTAGTTGTAAACGCTGAAACAGTAAAACTAAGGAGTATCTCATTAGATGGAAGATTTAGAAGCGCCTTGGCTGCTGAGACAAGTGGGGAAGGCAATGCTGCAAATCTAGTTATTCAGGCTAAAAGGCTCTCAATCGAGGATGGAGCCGTAATCTCAACTGTAACAACCAGAGGGGGGTTGGGTGGTAACATAAGAATCATAGCAGATGAAGTAGAACTCATTGGGGTTGCTTCAAACGGTTTTCGTAGCGGTATATCAAGCGAATCTGGAGATATTGAAAAAGGGAGAAATGCAGGTAATATAAAACTAGAATCTGGACTGTTAAGTATCAAAAATGGAGCAATTATCTCATCTTCTACGTTTGGCAAAGGACAAGGAGGAAATGTCGAAGTCATTGCAGATACTATTGAACTAATTGGTATCTCAGAAAGTAATCAATTCCGCAGTGCGATCGCTAGCGAAACATTGGGTGATGCAGCTCAAGGAAATGCAGGTAAGATTTCAATCAACAGTGAGAAGTTTCGCGTAATTGATCAAGGAATTGTATCTACTGCCACCTCCAGCCAAGGTTATGGAGGAGACTTAAGTATTACCTCTAGATCTATTGTGCTAGTCAATGATGCACGCATTGTCGCAACAAGTCTGGGCGAAGGCAAAGCGGGAAACATTGCAATTAAGGTCAAGCGAGATATAAATGTTATAAATAGCCAGATCGCTGCAGAATCACAAAAAACTGAAGGTGGTGACATTAATATTGCTAGCAGATATATCATTCTGCGAGGTGACAGTCGTATCAGAACAGATTTAACCACTGGACAAGCAAAAGGAGGAGATATCAATCTGACAACGGATGCAATTGTTGCTCTCGAAAATGGTGATATTCTTGCGTTTGCACCTGAAGGCACAGGTGGCAACATTATTCTCAATACTCGCGCTTTTCTGAGTGCTCCCCTCTATCGTTCAATGCCTTTTAGACTTGAGCGCTCTGCTCTAGAAGCGTTACTTAACAATGATCAAGCTGATATTAACGCCACTGGTACTATTAGTGGTGAGATCGTTGGTATTCCTAATATTACCTTTCTCCAAAATAGTCTTACTCAACTTTCACAGAATGCAATCAACACTAACACTCTTCTCACTAATAGCTGCATCATCCGCAACCAGAAGAACGGTGCATTCTACATCGTAGGTAGAGGCGGACTCATCCCAAAGCCTAGTGAACTCTCAAACTACTCAACTGGAACGATTCAGGCAACCTCATCAAGTGAGAAGCGGGGACAAGCGATCGTTGAACCGCAAGCAGTCTATCCACTCCCCGATGGTCGCTTGATCCTGAGCCGAGAATGTTCATAACCTAGCGATTCTGGGCGGATTGTTGCGATCGCGCAGTGACATTATGAAGCGAGAAAAAGAACGTTCCTCGTTCTCCTGGATTTACAGTACTGACAATCAGCGAATACTCACCATCTTTAGGCAATTGAATCTGTACCGTATCCTGCCGACCTGCTTTGCCACTGGCAACTAATTTCCCTGATGGATCATATACTGCCAGATAAGGCTCAAAATCAAACTGATGTAACGCAACCGCGATCGCTCGTCCTGCTTTGCCAGGAAACATATAACGCCGATAGAAAGAGCCATCTGATAAGCGTGGATCGCTCGGCGTGAGTTTTGCCTGTTCAACCAGCACAGGCAGAGAAGTCTGTAACCGATATCGCCCAAGCTGTCCGGGATTCGCAGAATTTGCAATCACCGTATAAGTTCCACGTTGGGGCAAACTTACCAAAAACTGCGCTGCTTCACCCTGCTTGCTTTGCGCTTGACGAATCAACTCTCCATTCGTTCCTAACAACATCAAGTAAGACCCAATCTCAGCACTCGTCATGCTGAGCATCACAGGTTGATCCGCCTCTCCTTCAAACTTATAAATATCTGCTCGGCTCCCATCACAGTAAAGATGACTCGATACTTGTAAATTCCCCTGCTGCGTTCCGCCCAAAGGTAACTGAGATGCTAACAATGCTGACGTTCCAACGGGGATTAGGTATTTTCCCAAAACCGGAGAAAGATTCTCTTTCATCGCTTGTATCAGTGCGTGTACTCGATCCACTGAAATTGCCAGATTAATTCCCACGTTTTCGTTCAGTCCCTTCAGAGTATTAATTGCTAAAAGCTCGCCGCGATGATTTAATAATGCGCCTCCAGAATTCCCAGGACTAATTGAAGCATCCGTTTGTACAAAACCGCGATCGCTATCGAGATTACTGACAATTCCTTGTGTAATCGAAGAAGGTTTAATTCCTCTCGGATAACCGATCGCATAAACTCGCTGCCCCCGCTGAATCGAGTGTGGTGTTGCAAACTTGATTGTAGGTAAATTCGCCGTTTCGATTTTTAGCATCGCCAGATCGAGACAATCTGGGCTGCCCATTGATACAACTGTCGCCGCAAATTTCCGCCCATTTTGTAGTTCAACCTCGATTTGCCGCGCACCTGCTACAACATGAGCATTCGTCACAATTAAGCCATTCGCATCGACAATTACACCACTTCCCCGTCCTTCTTCAGTCGAGATATATACGACAGAGGGAGCTGCTTTACGATAAACATCTTCAGCCGAAGCATTACTCTCCTGCGCTTGCACTACACGAGAAGAATCTAACCCTGGAATAGTCAAAGCAAATTCGCTGACCGTGGCAGCGACGATCGCAGTTTGAGCAGCAATCAGTCCAGAAGCAACGAAGCGAGTGAGATGGAAAGAAGGCTTGCGAATCATCCAGAAAGCTCCTTAATTTTTATGCCCATGTCTAGACAATACAGCCCGCATTTCGTCAAAACACCGCAACTTTTTGCCAAAACGATCGCCGATTTCTGCACTCAAACCTTCCAGATTTCAACATCACATCCACAGATAAATACAGCGCTTTTCATGCAAACGATTTCTAGTATATCGGTATCCTTTTCGAGCTAATTATGCAACTCAAATTCTCGTTTATCTCGTCTATGCTCACCGCTGCGATGCTGTTCACATCGATCGCGCCTGCAACCGCGCATTCTACTTGCGATCGCAATGCTGATCCGAATCAGACACCAGCTTGCACAGATTCGGATCGACAGAAATATCTCGCTCAAGCTATCGCTCAAGTCGTCTATCTCTACTATCAGCACACCGGACAGGCCATCCCAGTGACCAGCCAAACTGTAGTAGAAGTGATGCGAATCGTTGGAGCATCCAGATCAGAGGCGGCATTTGTCGTCGATCAAATGGTTGCGAATGTGCGTGCCCTCTTCGCACCACTTTAGCCGAGCATAGGTTCAGCCCACTTAATAATTGCAATTTTCGGCAATGATGTGTTCTCAAATTCTGTCACTGTAAGAGTAAAGTTTCTTCTTAATGCGCTAGTGTTCGGAGAAGTAGAGAATGCTAGAAACTAAAACGGCTGAATCAGTCTGGCTTTTGTTCGATCGCGCTTGTCTATAGGTTTGCTTGAAGCCGCTTGGCAGGAGATTTTTTTAGTGATAGATTAGCCTTGACCACGTTTGCGTAAAATTACGTAAGGTGTTAATTGCTTTACGCTGTGTGCAAGCATTAGAGGCATCACCGTGACGAATTTAGGTTGGCTGAGCCATCGAATTTGGCAGATTGGAGCGACAATCGCGATATTCGGAGCAATGATTGTGCCTACTGGGGCACAGATTGTTCCAGATAGTACGTTGGGCAATGAGCGATCGCAATTCAATCCTTTCGATCCTCAAACTGATGTGATCGAAGGCGGAGCTATCCGAGGAGCAAACCTATTCCATAGTTTTCGAGAGTTCAATGTTGCAGCAGGGCGAAGTGTTTACTTTCTGAGTCCTAGCGCAGGAATTCAAAACATTTTGGCTCGGGTGACAGGCAGCAATCCATCCCAGATTTTAGGGCAACTCGGAACAGCAGGTCTTGATGGAAATCTTTTAACTGTTGCAAATGCCAATCTATTTCTAATGAACCCGAATGGGATTGTGTTCGGGAAAGATGCCTCCTTAGATGTCGATCGCTCTTTTTTCGCAACAACCGCAGATGGAATTCAATTTAGCGATCGTGGAACATTCAGCGCGAGTCGTCCTGAAGGGGTTGTTGATGTTTTAACGATCAATCCTTCTGCCTTTCTGTTTAACCGAGCTGCTGTAGGCGATATCACAGTCAGAGCCAGTGCTCCGATCAGGACTGGTAGCTCTCTTTTAGGATTACGCGTTCCAAATGGACAGAATCTTACACTACTAGGTGGCAATGTGAATATTGAGGGAGGGCAGTTAAATGCTTTTGAGGGACGGGTGGAGATTGGGGCAGTTTCAGGGACAGGCGCGATTGGAGTCAATGAAAATGGTAGCTTGAGGTTTCTAGAGAGTGTCGATCGAGCAGATGTTATATTGAACGATCTTGCGAGAGTTGATGTGGCACTCTCGGACAAAGGCAGCATTGGAATTACAGCTAAAAATATAGTTTTAGAACGCAGTAGTCTTTTGGCTGGTATTGACTCATCAAGGAGTACAGCCAAAAGTCAAGCTGGAAATATTATTCTTAACGCAACTGAAGATGTGCACCTAAGAGAAGCAAGTCGCATTCAAAACGATGTCAATGGAGGAACTAGCGGGAACGGAGGGAAATTAGATATTACTGCAAATTCCTTAGCGATAAATGAAGGCTCTCAAATCAGCGCGAGTGTCTTTGGTACAGGAAATGCAGGCAACGTGATCATACAAATCAGGGATCGTATCGAAATAAGCGGCACCACTGCAAACGGACAGAGCGTGAGTACGATTTTCAGCACTGTTGAACCAGAGGGAGAGGGCAGCGGTGGAAATATAGAGATCTCTGCTAACACGCTCGAACTCAGCAATGGTGGACAAATTGCTGCGGGTACGAGAGGTAAAGGTGCTGCAGGGAATATAATCATTAAGGTACAAGAGCGCTTAACTTTGACAGCAATAGATGGACAGATTGGCAGTGGTCTGCTTAGTCTTGTTGCACCAGGGGGAGAGGGCAACGGTGGAAATATAGACATCTCTGCTAACATGCTCGAACTCAGCAATGGATCGCAACTCACTACAATTACAAGCGGCAAAGGCAATGCGGGTAATATCTTGTTAGGTAAGGCAGCGCAGCCGATTCGCGTCATCTCAATCTCTGGAGCGAATGTTACTAATGGTCTGTCAAGTGCGCTTTTAACTTCAACAAACAATGCTAATCTAGGCGGCAATATCCAAATTTTTGCAGACACATTCCGGATCTCGGATGGTGCTGTCACAGATGCTCGAACTTATGCAACTGGTAATAGCGGTACAGTTCATATCAATGCTCGTACGATCGAACTGCTGAGCGGCGCTCAGCTTTTAGCCATCACTGAAGGCAGTGGCTCAGCAAACACAATTACCCTAAACGCAACTGATCAGCTTTTTATCTCTGGCATCGATCCAACCTATAACGATCGCTTAGCTCGATTTGGATCTAGAGTTGCACCGATCAGCCCTGAAAGTGGAATTTATACTCGCTCACGCGCCTCTGGAAACGCAGGTCAAGCGGGCAACATCAACATTATAGCCCCCCGGATTCAACTCGATGATCGAGCCAGAATCGATGCCCAATCCGCAACTGTCAATGGAGGCAACATCAACATCCAATCTACCAACCGTCTAATTCTGCGTAACAGGAGCCAAATCTCTGCGAGTGCAGACACAGGAGGAAATGGCGGCAACTTGAATATCAATGCAGGATTTCTCATTGCGATTCCCAAAGAGGATAGTGATATTAGCGCGAATGCACTGCGTGGCAGCGGTGGTAGGGTAACTATCTCAACATCAGGTGGCATTTTAGGGATTGAATCTCGTCCTGAAGCGACTGAACTGAGTGATATTACTGCGAGTTCTGGTGTTGGCTTCAGTGGTACAGTTACTTTGGCGAGTCCAGATGTTAGCAATCTCCAAAACAATCTGACACAACTCCCTCAAACCGCGATCGACACAAACAGCCTCGTATCAAATAGTTGCATTGTTCGCGATCGCCAAAATGGCACCTTCTATATTACAGGCAGAAGTGGATTCCCGACCAATCCTGGCGAACTCTCGACTTATTCAACCGGAACCATTCAGCCTGTAAATCCCACCTCAACCTGGAACAAAGGAGATGCGATCGTTGAACCTCAAGGAGTCTATCCTCTTGCAGATGGTCAACTTGTCATGAGTCGAGAATGCTCTTCATCGATCTCCTCAAAAAGCAATTCTAAAAAGTAATCTGAATGAATGGGACTAGAATCTTATCTGCCTCTGTCGATCGACGAACCATTTGAATGCGATCGGTCATCTGCTTTGACAGTTCATCCAAGTCCTGTTGATCAGGAAACGGATTGATACCCGTCGGGCATTTATCAGTTGGAAAGGGAAAGGGTTGATTATTTGGACAGAACGGTGTAACAACTCCGCCCAAAGGTGCTGCTGATCGGCTAGAGGCAGAGGTTTCAGGAACAGAAGCAGCGTATCCTGTAGGCATGACTGCGATTGAGCTAACCGTCGCGATCGCAGTTCCCATCATCAATGC
Source organism: Leptolyngbya sp. GGD (assembly GCF_026735145.1). Classification (NCBI taxonomy): domain Bacteria; kingdom Bacillati; phylum Cyanobacteriota; class Cyanophyceae; order Leptolyngbyales; family Leptolyngbyaceae; genus Leptolyngbya; species Leptolyngbya sp. GGD. The sequence goes on along the minus strand of NZ_JAPQKE010000013.1, from coordinate 96,937 downwards.
TTTGAAGCTTGCTAGTTGCTTAGACATCATACTTTCCTCAAAATAGAACGCTCCATCAGAAACGCTTTTTGTGGCTCTCAAGCATTCAGCTTATTTCAACCGTTTTGGTGTGTTTCTGACTTGACTGCAAGCATAAAATGGCAATCGCAGCCAATCATATGAGATTTCTGTCAGTTTCATGGCTGAAAGTGGCGGACTACTATGCAGAAATCTGCAAAGAAGTAATTGGCACCTAATTAATTAAAGCGCGAATCAATGGGATGCGAATTGTGTGATCCCTAAATTACGTGGAGACTTTCTATCCTGTCGTCTACAGAATGATCACAGGATGCTGAGTTATTTTAAGTCTTTCATGGTAACTTATTGGAGTGTTCCTCTAACACACTTCCTGCGCTAACTGCTTGGGAGCATGGAGAAGCAAGTCGGTCGTTGATTCACTTTTGCCTTTGCAAAAGTGAGCAAATTGAGAAATGAGTACTAATATCAACTTAATATTGAAGCAATTCCGAATGAAAGCAAGCCATTTGAATGCTACCTTGTGCATCAGCGGGGTTATGTTTGTATGTGCTACAGACCTGGTTTTACGGGGTGCGATCGTAGTTGCTCAACTTCCTCCCGATGGCGTTCGTGTTCCTTCTAGTATTCAAGAACGCATCGATCAAACTACCCCAACGCCTAACGAAACGCCGCTCCCACAACCAAACTCACCTGCACCGATCTCAGATCCACTGCCTAAGCCAGCACAGCCTACTCCAGCCGATCCATCGCCTCTATCTAACGTTAAATTTCCAGTTAAGCAAATCAAGATAGTTGGTAACACTGTATTAACGGATGAGATTAACAAACTCAGAGATCAGTTTTTAGCAGATCATCGGCAAGGTGCAGTTTTTGAGGATTTGATTGAACTGCGATCGCGAATTACTGAGCTTTACATTAAAGAGGGCTACATTACATCGGGTGCTTTCCTTGCCAATAACCAATTTCTTAGTGATGGGATTGTCGAAATTCGAGTGGTCGAAGGAACGTTAGAGCAGCTTGAAGTTGTCGGCGCAAAACTTCGGGTGAATCAAGGATATGTGGAAAGCCGTTTAGCCCAAGCAACTCAAACTCCCCTCAATCAGAATCAACTAAGAACGGCTCTACAGCTCTTGCAACTGAACCCACTGTTTGAGCAGGTGAATGCGACTTTAACCGCAGGCAGTGCGCCAGGACAAAGCCGTTTGCGAGTCGAACTGAAAGAGGCTCCGCCGATCAGTGCAGGTTTAGTTTTCAATAACTATCAATCTCCGAGTGTTGGCTCTTATCAAGGCAGTGTTTTTGTTCAACACAATAATCTACTAGGTTTGGGAGATCGCTTTAAGGCAGAATATGGGCGAACTGGGGGGTTGAATCTCTACAGTTTTGATTATGCGATTCCGCTCAGTCCCAGTGATACGACGCTCAACCTGCGTTACAGCAATAACAATAGCAACATTACTGAGTCTCCTTTTGATGATTTAGGCATTCGCAGTCGAGCGGAGACAATCAGTATGGCAATCCGTCAGCCGATTGTGCGATCGCCACAAACTGAGTTTGCTGTTTCATTGGGACTTGATTTGCGCCGGAGCCGGACTTTTCTGTTGGATAATATTCCCTTTTCATTTTCAGAAGGGCCAGAGGATGGGCGATCGAAGGTGTCAGTGATTCGATTTGCGCAGGATTGGCTAAATCGTGGGGCGAATCGAGTGTTAGCTGCGCGATCGCAGTTTAGTGTTGGGATTGATGCGTTTGATGCCACGATCAATGATTCGGGGACAGATGGGCAGTTCTTTGCTTGGTTGGGTCAGTTTCAATGGGTGCAGCGGTTGGGCAATCAGCCGGGTAGCCCGGTGTTGGTAAATCGTATTAATGCTCAATTGACTCCTGATTCTCTATTGTCACTGGAGCGATTTAGCTTGGGGGGAGTAGATACGGTGCGGGGCTATCGCCAGAATCAGGTTGTGACGGACAATGGGGTGACAGGCTCGATCGAGTTGCGGGTTCCGGTAACTCGAAATCCAGAGATACTGCAATTGACTCCATTTTTTGAGATTGGGGGCGGCTGGAATAATCGCACTGAGGATCCTGATCCGCAGTTACTTGCGAGTTTGGGTTTAGGTATACAGTGGCGGATTAATCCCAGGTTAGATTTTCAGTTTGATTATGGGGTTCCGTTGATCTTTGCCAAGGATGAGGGGAATACGCTACAGGATAAAGGGTTTACATTTTCGATTCAGTATCAACTTTTTTAGCTGCTACTGGCATTCACGACTCATGATGTAGCGACCATCTGCGAGTTGATAGATTCCTTGGGGTTCCACGATCTCACTGTTTGATCGTTCTGTTGGCTGAATGGTTCCCGTTGGGAAAGGAGCGAGTGCAAGATCACCGGGTCGAATAGGCAATCCACTAGAGCCTTTGATGAAAAATGCGCCAGTAGTGCGATCACGGACGATACAGCTATTGGCAAGGAGAGTGTTAGTGTCGATCGAGTTCTGTATAAGTTGTGCCAAGCCATTTTGTAAAGCGCCGTTATCCGGCGCATTAATCGCGATGGTTCCTGTAACACCGAGATTTGAGCTGGCTGTAATGTCACTTAAGGCAGTCGGTTTAGTACGAGATTCTAATCCAAAAATTCCTTGAGAATTAATGACAATTTTGCCGCCTGAGCCTTGAAATGCATTTGCGATAATGTCACTGTTTTCTTTAGGGATTGCCACAATGAACTGCGCATTGATATTGATGTTTCCACCATTTCCTGCACCTGCTGCAAGCCCCGCAGTTGCAGAAATACTACCCTGACGACGAAGTAGAAGCCAATCGGTACTCAAAGTAACGTTTCCCCCATCTGTTGCCTGAGATTCTGCACTAATAATGGCTTGATCTCGAATCGTAATTCGAGGCGCGTTGAGAATAATATTACCAGCAGAGCCAGTTGCACTAGAGAAAACTGAAAGGCTGCTTTTTTCCGAAGTAGAACCAACTCGTCCTGCCCCAAATTGTTCAACTCGTTTGAAGTAAGTTGAATCAATTCCCGCAATTGTTGCAGCCTCGCTAGCGTTAATAGTAATTGTACCTGCCGAACCGCTTCTAGCACTTGTCGTAAAGATTTGACCCCCGTTCACAATTTCAAGCGTTCCTAAATCGAGGTTAATATTGCCGCCTCGCTTATCATTAAATGTTCGGGCATCAATGATGCCTCCAGCACCCACAATGAGCAATGGAGATTTGATATTAATATTTCCTCCAACTCCAGTTCCAATCCTATCGGTATCCCCAGTTGTTGAGAAAATTGCGCTAGCATAACCTCCATCAAAACGATTCTCTGCTGCCCCAGCAACAAGAACAGATCGAGTTCCCTCAATGGTGATATTTCCTGCATCCCCCTGCCCAAAGGTACTTGCATCAATTTGTGCTCCGTTGCGTAGTTCCAATAATGGAGTAGAAATATAGATATCTCCACCTTGTCCTACTGCATTTTTGCTAGAAACCCTAGTTTTAGCAAAGCTAGAATCGAAAAGGACGCGATCGCTTGTATTGATGACAATATTGCCAGCATTACCAATACCAGAAGTATCACTGAGTAGTTGCGTTTCGTTGAATAACTCTAAGGTGCTTGTTGAGAGTTTCAAGTCTCCAGCATTTCCTCGACCATTTTCGCCAACTCTACTAGAAATCGAATTAAAAAAAACAAAAGAAAAAGATGTGCCATTAGAGGCTGTTGCTGTTCTAAACCCAGTTGTACTTGTAATGCGATCGCGAGCATTAATCACTACATCCCCAGCATCTCCTGTACCAGCATTACTAGCCGTAATTTGTCCTCCGTTCTTTAAATCTAAAGAGCCTGTAGTAATCCGAATATCACCTCCTTGCCCAGCAGCATCTTTCTCCACAGTACTAAAAATGCCATTAAGCAGCAGACCAAAAGGCTTTTGGTCTTTAATTGTGATTTGATCTCGCACTTCGATTTCTATATTTCCTGCACTCCCTTTACCAAAGGTCGCTGAACTGAGCTGAGAACTATTTGAGAGTTCTAAGCCCTTCGCTGAGATCCAAATATCTCCACTTTGTCCAATTGCATCTGTATCGATACTACTGAAAATCAAAGAGTTATCTAACGTAGCTTGATTATCAATTTTGAGAATTATATTGCCTGCATTTCCCTTACTAAGTGTACGAGTAGAAATTCGAGAGTCTTTTAATTCTAAAGTACCAGCGAAAATGTTGATTCCACCCCGTTCTGTACTCTCTTGGTTTTGGCTGCTAACTTGGCTGACTATAAAACTTCGATTCAAAGAGGCACGATCTCGAACATTCAGAATCACCCTACCTGCTGCCCCTTGTCCTCCCGTTGATGAACTCAATCCTGCTCCATTCAGCAATTGTAAAGCCCCAGTCTCAACATTAATATCTCCAGCTTCTCCAATTGAACCCTGTCTCGCATCGTTATTGATCGCTGTGGGAATAAACCCACCATTTGACAGAGCAATTCCGCCTTGCAGAACAATGCGATCGCGAGCATTAATAGTTATATCTCCCCCATTCCCTTCCCCAGAAATTCCCGCTGTTATCAGTCCTCCCCTAGTCATTTCTAGAGAACGAGTTGTAATCTTAATATCCCCACCTGCTCCAATCGCATTTTCTTCTACTGTACTAAATATTCCACTTTGATTAAGACTATTGCCATTTCTTACAAGAACACGATCACGAGCATTAATGAGAATATTGCCTGCATCTCCTTCCCCAAAAGTAGCAGCACTAAGTTGCGAACTATTATTTAGATCTAATGTACTGGTATCGAGAATGATATTTCCAGCCTGTCCGATCGCATTAGTGCCCACACGGCTAAAAATTAATGACTGATTTTCTAGAGAGATGTTCTCCCTAGTTTGAATTGTAATGTTTCCAGCACTACCTTTGCCAAAAGTGCTAGAACTTAAATACGAATTATCAGATAAAGAGAGCGATCTTGCTGTAATATTCAAATCTCCAGCATTGCCACTCTGAGTGTTATAAACATCATTGCGAATAACACTTCTTGCTCTAATATTGACATTATCAGTTGCATTGACTGTAATATTGCCTGCCTTGTGATCAAAAGATTCTTGTTCCTGTAGAGTTCCAGCCAGAATTTGGCTGTTTCCCAAGATATTGACATCGCGAGCATTAATCGCTAAGTTTCCACTGTTTTTAGCTGTTCTAACAGTCGCTATCGACTGATTCTGCAACGTGACATTTCCACGTGTTAAATTCTCCGGAAAACTAAGAGTTATGGCTTTTCCTTCCTGGCTAATCGCTACTTTACCTGATGCTATCAATCCGCCTAATTCAATCTGTCCCCCAAGCGCCGACAAAATTTCTCTATCTAAACTTATATCTCCACCTAGCAAGACTAAGCTTTGACTACTAGGAACTCGTAGAACACCACCTGACGCGGCGATTTGTGCTCCTGCTTGAACCTGAGTAAACAGAAAAGCAGAGGGATCAATTGTTAAAACTGAATTTGGTGGATTAGCCGTGTCGAAAGAACCACGATCACCAAATTGAATTGCATTAGCAGTCGTTGCGACAAATGAACCATTGACATCTAAACTACCAGTCTGACCGAACAAAATGCCATTCGGATTCATCAGAAAGAGATTCGCGTCACCCAATACACCAAGCCGACCGAAAATCTCACTCCCCTCTGCACCCGTCACTCGACTAAAAATATTCTTAATCCCATCTGGGTTTGCAAAGTAAGCCCCTCGTCCCACCGGAATATTAAATCTGAGAAAGCTATGAAACAGATTCGCGCCCTGGCTTGAGCCGCCTTGAATCAGAGTACTCGGCAATCCCCGAATCGTCGTCTCTTGAATCGTCGAGTTACTAGCACCTAATGTACTATCAGGCACGATCGCACTCTGCCCCCAAACCGGAGCCGCGCTCATTCCACAAATGACGATCGCAAAACCAAAGCTCAATCGTTTCATGCCACAACGCACCCTGCAAACTTGATATCTTTTCAAAGAATCACATGAGAGCCATTGAAATGCAAGCTCTGTTTAACTTGACTCATCCGAATGCAAATAAGTCAGCGATCGAAGACGCAGATGAATCAATTGTCGATAAAACGGATTAAACTTGCAAAGGGCAGGAATCTGAATACAGTAACCAAACAGAGAAATTTTACGCTCGAAAGGACAGCGATCGGGAATAATCTGGCAAATCAACTGCGCCATTTTAGGACTTGTAATCTCAATGTTTTCTAAGCGCGATCTTAGTAAATTGAGTAAGTTAAACATGCTCATCAAATCATAAAATTTGAAGTACAAGCCCTGCTCCAAATTGCTCATTCGGAGCAGGACAAAATCGTAGCTTAAAGTCTTGCAAGATGATTATTCAGAACCTTGACTAAAACGGGCTTCGGAACCACACCCGCAATCTGATCAATCACATGACCTGCATTCACAATTAGCAAAGTTGGAAAACAATTAATCCCATAGTGCATCATGATTGCAGGATTTTTCTCAATATCGACCTTGATTACTTTGAACTTGCCAGAAAACTGCTCTGCTAGCTCATTCACAATCGGAGCCATCGCTACGCAAGGCTCACACTTCTCAGCCACAAAATCAACCACAACCGGCAATTCACTCGCTGCAATCTCTTGTTTGAATTTCGAAATCGCTTGAGGATCATCCGCCATCACCTGAAATCCTCCAAGAACAACCCCTAATAGCTCATTCCCAAACTGCACAAAATCCTTTGCAGCACTTCGAGACGACCTTGTAGAACTCACAGCAACAATCCATTCTGTCTCTGCTACTTCAGCAGGTGCAGTCTTAAAAATCAGCTCAGCAAACGTAGCTAGATTCAGTGTTCTCACTAACTTCAATCGCTCGATCGTATCGTGATGTACTTGAAATCCTTTCTGAGTAGCAGACATCGGCACAAAGATAAACCGTTGATCCGTTAAATGGCAAAGATATTGCTGCTCAGAACGCAAGCGATATCCCATTCCTTGCTTTTCAGCCGCAGTGACTTTGAACGAAAAGAAATGCATCTCTTGCGGTTGTAACTCGATCGATTGCGACGCAACAGGTGCATACTCAGAAATTGAATTTGCAAACATGGTTAATTTCTCCAAATTGTGTGAAAAAACTACAGATCAGTCCAGAGCCGTGCTTTCCGAAGTACAAATTGTAGGAAAGTCTCTTCTTTTGAAACAATATTCGCTGTGGCTTCCATCCCCGTTTGAATCCGACATTGCCGTTGCTGATTCGTCAGCATCGTTTGATCCAAACTAATCGTGACAGCAAAAGTACGATCGTTTCCTCCTGCTCCCGTTGCCTGCGTCGCATTAGCAGTCCCACTCCCCGACTGCGATGAACTCGCATCCGGTGCGATCGCACTCACCTTCCCCGGCAACACACCAAACTCAGAGTAAGGACAAGCTTCCACTCGGAGTTGAGCAAGTTGCCCAATCTCCACCTTATCAATGTCCTGATTTGCCACTCTCGCCTTCGCAACAAGAGCCGTATTCGCTGGAGCAATTTGAGCAATACTATCGCCAGGACGCACTACTTGATTCGCATTTAGAAGACTCAACTGAAACACCGTTCCATCACTCGTTGCTCGAATCACGGTCTTCTTTAGGTCACGCTCAATTTGCTGCTGCTCTTTCTGATCCCGAATCAATTGTGCTTTTAGCTCCGCTTGCCGTTGAACGAGTGCTTCTTGATCGCGATTTAACGTGGCGATCGTCGATTCTCCCTTCGCCTTTTGCTGAGCGACATTTTCTTGAGAAATCGCGATTGTTGCCTGAGTCGGATTCGCGGCAGCAGTAGCCCGCTCTAATTTAGCTTGTGCAGTCTGAACAGCAGTTTCTTTCTCCTTAGCTTGTCGCTCTGAAACAGCCCCACTGGTATAAAGCTGCTGATAGCGAACCCATTCATCTTTGGCAAGATCTAAAGTCACTTTGGCATCTTGAACCTCAGCTTGAGAGGATAGAAGCTTTTCTTGATAGTCATTCTGAGCGCGTCGAATCTCTGCTTCAGCAGACGCGATCGAGCGATCGGTAGAATTCGATTCTGCTAGCAACTGACGTTGCACTGAGCGGATCTGAGCGTCCAATTGAGAGAGTTGAACCTGGCTTTGCTGAATGTTACTCCGAAGCTGACTACTTTGCGTTTGTAGCTTAGAATCTTCTAAATAAGCAATCACATCTCCTCGCTTCACAGACTGGTTTTCTTTCACCATAATTTGCTTTACTGTTCCTTCCATTTCTGCTTGCACCACTCGCAACTCTCCAGAAGGGCGCACCGTTGAACTCGCTTTAACGGAAACGTTATATTTCGTGACGGCTGAAAGTGCGATCGCAATGCCAATCGTACTAACTAGAAATATTCCACCTAACGAAGTCCAACGGCTGATTGAGGGTAAAAAATCATCGGTTCGGATTGATTGAATTGAATCAGAAGAAAGACTGTTCATGGCATTATGCTACTTGTGCTTCAGACGTATAGAGATGTTCTAATTGATTGTTTGCCTTCGCTAATATTTCTGCTCGGCTGCCTTGAAGTTTGAGTTGCCCTTGGTCAAGTAATACAATCCAATCTGCGCGGCGGATCACAGAAGGACGATGACTGATAAATAACGTTGTTTTTCCTTGACGCTGCTGAAGAAGTTGATCCATCAAAGCCGCTTCACTTGCCGGATCAAGCCCAGAAGTGGATTCGTCTAGAATTAATACAGGAGGATCTTGAACAATTGCACGAGAGATTGCTAATCTTTGTCGCTGCCCACCCGAAAGATTCGCTGCGAATTCTCCTAAAATCGTCTGATATTTATTCGGCAATTTACTAATAAAATCATCGGCTCCAGTCAGACGGCAGCTTTCAACAATCTCATCAAAAGTTGCATCCGGCGCAGCTAAGCGGAAGTTATCAATAATTGATCGGTTCCAAAAATGCGCGTCTTGAACGACCAGCACAACTTGCTGACGTAAGCTCGATAAGGATAAATCTGCTTGATTATAGTTGCCAATCCGAATATTTCCTGTGCTCAGCGGATAGAGTCCTGCCAGAAGTTTCACAAGAGTACTTTTTCCACAGCCAGATTGCCCAATCAGCGCAGTAACTTGCCCTCCCGGAATCTGAACTGAGAAGTTCTCTAAGATTGGAGTACCATCAGCATAATCGAAACTGACATTATTGAGCGAGATCGCTGCATCAGGTGAAATCGTTGCACTAGGTCGATCAGGATGATTCGCATCTTCAGGAGTCGCTTGTGTCACCTCTGAGAGCCGTTCAGTTGCAGCTTTGACTCGCGTCAGTTCATCGACAAATCCAATCACTGTTGTGATCAAGAGTGTCAAATTATCATTCATGGCTTTGAAGGCAAAGAGTTGTCCAATACTTAACTGCTCCGCTGGCGAGATGACTAATTGCCCACCAAACCACAGCAAGCCAATTCCGCCTGCACTTGCAACGAGTCCAGAAAAGCTATTGTTGAAGATACCAATCTGATTCGTGCGGAGATTCAAAGTAGTTAATCGACTAAAACGATTCTGAAATTCTCCCCAAAATTGTGGAGTTGCAACCAGCGTCTTAACAGTTAATGCCCCCTTGAAAGTTTCAACCAGCACACCTTGGTTTTCTGCTTCTACTGCTAGTGACTGCTGCAGTTTACGCTGTAAGCTCGGTTGAAAGATCACTACAGAAACCGTCATCAGCAACACAACTGCGATCGCGAAAACGCTCAGTTTCCAACTATAAAACAACATTAATCCAAGCGAGATGAGTGCCACGAAGAACCGACTCGGCAAACTCACAATTGTTTGAGAAACGAGATAGTTGAGCTGTTGAATATCTTGCAAGCGACTGAGAACTTCTCCGCTCCGCCTCGATTCGTAGTAACTCAAGGGCAATCGTAGAATTTGCTTGCAAAAATCAAGCACTAACCCCAGTTCTAATCGCTGAGCAAAGTGAGTGATCAAATTAGACTGCACTAGCTCTAGTAAATTATTCACAACCAGAATCGCGATGACCGCGATCGCGATTGTGTTAAGAAGTTTCAAGTCTCCTCGAACTAGCACATCATCTGTGAGGAGCTGCATTAAGATAGGTGACGCAAGTGAAAGAAATCCGACTACAACATTGATCAAAAATGCTTGAGTTAAAATACCACGATAAGCTGAAAGTCTAGACCAGAAATAATTGTAACGCTGGCTCTTAGAATTGCGATCGGGTTGTCCTTGCTCCTCTTTTCCAAAGCGAGTGGGATCAGGTTCAAGCAGCAGCATGACCCAATCATTCCAACCTTCTGCGAGTTCTATAGCAGAGAGATAGCGAATTCCCACTCCTGGATCGGCAACTACAAAATCACGACCTTTTTTTCCATATAGAACAACCCAATGGGTTCCTTGCCAATGCAAAATTGCAGGTAAAGGTGCTTCTAGAATGCGATCGAGCACATTAGGAGCGGCTTTAACCGGACGAGCATTAAAGCCCAATTTTTCAGAGCCTTGCTGAAGTCCCCAGAGGTTTGCCCCAGACTGCCCAGTCCCTACCCAGTCTCGAACCTGTTTCAGATTGACTTTGGAACCATAGTGTTTCGCGATCGTGGTTAGACAAGCGGCTCCGCAGTCAGCTTCACCTTGTTGTCGGATGCAATGGTATCTTTTCATAATTCTCTTGTCATTGCGGGTTTAGGAAAGAGGTGCCTCTTGTCGAAACACCTCTGTTCTCTAACAGCTATCTCTCGAGAGATGATGCGTTTCTATTCGGACAACTACCCAGGATTAGTAGCAGCGAATTGCAGTGTAGGATTGAAAAAAGCAACCGTACCAGTAGCATACTCGCCGCCAAAGCCGAACATAATAGCAATAGCGACCACCATTCAATGTTGCAGCTTCGTCTTCGGTCAATGGAGTAAAGATTGCATCGTTGTTGTTGCTGTTCGTTGCCATGATTGTTTCTCCTATGTTTAGAAGTAGGTTATTCGCAACTTCAGAACCAGGTTTAAGTGATTGCTCGGTTGCTTGATTTATAGATTAGGAGATTCGCAATGCAGATAGATTTGATATTTCTGTCAAGATCGTTGTACTTTTCTGCAATCTCATTCGCTTAAACCAGCCAGCAAGTCTGCAGAAAGCACCGATAGCTTACTTCAGCTATTCCTCTAGCCTTAAAAATAAATCACTTCAAGACTCCTTGGTGATTATCCACATTCTCACATCTGGGTTGAATCGATCATGCAGCGCCTTACTCTGGAATGGCAGGAAGAAAATCGCAACTGTTCACAAACACTCTCATTACAAGATCAAACCAAATTTCCTCGCAGCATCCGAATCGGACGAGATCGAGATCGCTGTGATGTGATCTTGCAGCACCCCGATCCCAACATTGCTAGAACCGTCTCTGGTCTGCATCTCGAACTCTTTTGGAACGATCAAGTCCAGCAATTCTACATTCGTAACCTCACGCGCGATCGCACTCCTCCCAACCCTGCGATCGTCAATGGACAAACTGTAATCACCCAAGAAGTTCCGATTGCAGAAAACTGCCAAATCAAACTCGGAAAACTGACACTTCGGGTCAAAGTACTAGACTTAAACTTACAGAATACTCAGCAGATCGGGATTGCTAACACAACATCGCGGTTTGTCTGCAAATGTACGAATCCCAAAGGAGCGCACCTGCTCCCGGCTGACTATGCCCTCCTGACCTGCCACTGTGGATACCAAGTCCTCGGCGCTAGTGTCATCTATGACGGAAATTAGACATCATTCATCAGGTTTTAGGCGATGCAAATTCAACTCACATGGGACGATCCCATCACTGAAGAACAACAGCAGCACCAATTTGAAACTCCGATCGCGCTGGGTCGAGAACTCGCGCAGCTACCGACAACGAACCATGGACAACCTGTTTCCCAAGTTGTCCTACTTGATGCCAACCAAAAAATCTCACGGTTTCATGCCTGGATTGCCGATCAGAACAATCAACTCATCATTGAGGATCGCAGTGCGAACGGTTCTATTCTAAATGGTCAAAAAATCAAGGGTCAGCAGCATCCCCTCCAGAATGGCGATGTGCTACAAGTTGGTTCGTACAACATTACAATTACTATCCCGCAATCTCTAAGTCAAGCGACGATCGTAGACGCAAGTCTTTCGACAATTGCACAGCCTAGACTTTCAACAATCGTTGCACCTTTGACTGAAATTACCTCTGCGGCGGAAGTTTCAGCCCCTCCTCCATCCACGATCGTCTTTCATCCTGAAACCGATGCGATCGAGACTCAGGAAAATCTTCTTTCACCTTTACATCGCTCATTCTTTCCACCTCCCGCTCTATTTGCAGCCGATCGAGTTTCAGTCTCTGCACTTCATGCATCTGGCTATCCAGTTGATGAAATCGACTATGCAGCGATCGGGGGTGGGATGGGCAGCTTTGTTTGGGTCGATACACTGCGGATTGCAGGTGTGAAACCAGAGCAGATTGCAGTTCTAAGTATTCAAGAAAAGCCTTATAAACGGTACGAAACACTGCTGCGAAACTGTCAAATCCCTCGATATAAGCGCATTCGATCTGGATCTGATTCTTGCCCAGATAACATCTGGGGATGGCCCGGTTATGCTTTGCGCGATGCTTGTCGATCAGTCAGTACTGGACAACTCGGAGCCGCACTTGGATTTCTATGGCAAGTCTTTTCAGAACCCGTGCTAGCAGATACCTATACGCCAAGAGCGAGAGATGTCTTTGACGCAATGGATCGAGAAGCGACTCGAATTAGCTGGGATCGCATGTGGCGCTATGGCAGTGTTCGCAGCATTCGCAAGACCGAAGATGGGCGCTATGTGATTGCTTATTCTGCAACTCGTCCTCCTGGTGCGCCGAACTATCGATTTTTGATCGCACGCTATGTTCATCTCTGTACAGGTTATCCTGCGCTCAAGCTGCTTCCTGACTTACAGAATTATCGTGAAACGACTCAAGACTTAAAATCGGTTGTCCAAGGCTACGAGCCACATGACCATATCTTTGAGCATCTAGAAAAGTATGGAGGAACTGTCCTCGTTCGAGGATTTGGCATTGTTGGATCGCAAATTCTCGATCGCGTCTACGAAGCCCGAAAACAAAATCCTAATATTACTTTAGTTCATTTGAGCCGTTCCCCGAAGCGTGGTAATCAGTTTGGAGTTGCTAAGCGATATGTCGAGAATCAGTGGGAGTTTCAGCCATTCAATTGGCCCAAAGCAACTTGGGGAGGGGATATGAGATCGCGCTTAGAAGCGTCTGATCCTCTGCAACGTCGAGAGCTTTTAGAATCTTGGGGAGGAACAACGACGGCGAGTCGAGGACGTTGGCGACAAATCGTAAAACAAGGCATTCGAGAGGGGTGGTATATCCTCAAGTTTGGTCAAGTTGAGAAAGTAGAACGTAGTGCGAATGGTAAACCGATTACATTCGTCAGAAATCGTGAGTATGCAGGGTTCGACAAGATTGAAGCAGATTTTGTGATTGATTGTACAGGATTAGTCTCGAATCCTAGAGACAACCCACTGCTGAATGATTTGATCACTCACTACAATCTCGATCTCAATCCGCAAGGGCGGTTACACGTTGAGAATAGCTTCGAGATCAAGAAAATGCGAAACGATCGTGCCCGCATGTATGCTGCTGGGATCATCACGCTTGGAGGTCCTTATGCTCCTGTCGATACCTTTTTAGGATTACAGTACGCTGCCCATCGAGCGACCGAGAGTTTAGCTCAATTTCGCGCCCCGAATGTGCATTATATCGAAGGAATGCGATCACTCTGGCAATGGTTCAAGTGGGCAGCAAATCAAGCTCCCTAGTAACAATTATAAATTGAAAAGAGGTAGTAGCAATGACCCCAACTTTAATTGGACGGTGGCAAACTCGAACATTTTTGCTAACAACGATTGGGATTTTCATCAGCTTTCTGTTTAGTCAAGGATACATTGGCCATGCCCCTGGAACTGTCTACTTTTGGGTTGTACTTTACGTTTGGGGATTTGGAGTCGTTTGGGATATTTTATATCATCGTCTCCAGCAATATCTCTGGGATCATGATTGGCCCGGTGTCTTTCAGTTCGCGGCAGCGATCGTGGAAGGGCTATTTCTAGCTGGAGTCATTCGCTGGATTGGGTTACCAGGGACAGCAGATGCGGCTCAACATCTCGATCGCTTTTTCTGGCACTACAGTCTAGTCTGGCTTGCGATTTACATCTCATCTTGGGTGCTGATGCGGCTACTCTTTCCGCGTTGGCGATTTCGGGGCGGAGAATGGGTCGGACGCTGGGCAAGAACGCCTTGATCATTAACGATTCTGGCACTGAGACTGGCAGAAAAATGCAATCTTTGAAAGCTTGATTCGGGTGATGATTGTTCCGTGACCTAAAGCGAAGTAACTATGAGCCAGCTTTTAACACCCACACAGCGCATCTACACCACAACGGGTCTTCCTTGCCAAGTCGAGGAGCTTTTAGGCAGTGGAACTCAAGGTGAAGTCTATCGAACTCAGCTAAGCGATCGACCTGTAGCCCTAAAATGGTTTTACTCTTACTACATTCATCAGGATGTTGGGTTACTAGATCGTCTCAGTGAAGTTGTGCATTTAGGAGCGCCCAACGATCGTTTTCTCTGGCCATTGGCAATCGTCACTTCTCCTGAAATCGCTGGATTTGGCTATATCATGCGGCTGAGAGAAGCAGGCTACCGTAGCATTTCAGATTTAGTCAAGCGAGAAGTAAAACTGAATTTTCGTACACTCGCGACGATTGGGCTAGAACTTGCAGATAGCTTTTTACAACTTCATGCTCATGGCTTGTGTTATCGCGATATTTCATTTAGTAATGTCTTCTTTCATCCGCATACTGGAAAAATCTTAATTAGCGACAACGATAACGTCACGATCGACCAATCGACGAGTGGAGGCATTCTCGGAACGCCGGATTTTATGGCTCCAGAAGTTGTTCGCCGTGAAGCTTTGCCCAGTAAGCGCACTGACTTATATTCGCTTGCAGTCTTACTTTTTTACCTCTTTCATAATCACCATCCCCTCTATGGCAAAAAAGTATTAGACATTCCCTGTCTTGATTTGCCTGCTCGGATGCAGCTTTGTGGTCATGATCCAGTGTTCATCTTTGACCCAGATAACTTATCTAACGCTGCTCTCTCGGAAACTTCTGAATCCGACGATGCAAGTCGTGAAGCGGGGGCGAATGCGATCGCGTTTTGGTCAATCTATCCTGAATTTCTCAAGTCACTCTTTGTGCAATCTTTTACGATTGGGCTGCGCGATCCAGAACAAGGACGAGTGCGAGAAAGTATGTGGCGCTCTGTCATGGTCAAACTTCGAGACTCGATTTTCTACTGCTCACACTGTCAAGCAGAAAATTTCCACGATATCGAATCATTCAGAACAGCAGTTGGGAGTACTAAATCTTGCTGGCATTGTCATGAACCTTTGCAAGTCCCTCCTAGAATCCGGATTGATGCGACAAATATTGTTGTGCTGAATTTTGATACCTTTTTGTATCCGCATCATCTTAAACCCGATCGTCTTTATGATTTTTCTCAGCCCTTAGCACGGGTGCTTCCCCACTTCGATCGTGCTGAACTGATTCTGCAAAACCTTTCTGAAACACCTTGGACAGCAATTTCATCTGATGGAAACGTCCAAGAAATTCAACCTCTGCAAATGCTGCCTTTACACTCAGGACTCAAAATTCTTTTCGGCAGCGCAATGGGCGAAATCCGCATGTAGTCGCCCAACTTTCACAAAAAACTACAAACTTTACGAGAGGAAATGACATCATGGATAGTGCAGCACGGGAAATTTTAAGAAAGTTAGTCGAAGAACTTGGAAGTAACATTCCTGAGCATCCACAAAAATGGCGCGGCTATCTCAACGATCGATTGGCATACTATAAGCTCGAACGACAAGCTTTAACCACCGCATTAAATGATTCGATTCCAGAAGAGCTACTCTCTTCTCAAGTGTCCGTTTCTCCTCAAGTCCAGATCGAGCGCTTAGCACTGCGCTTAGTTGAGCATCATGGACTCCAACCTGAAGTTGCACGTTGGGCAGTCGAATCATGGGCATTGGCGTTAGGCATCTTAGAATTGAGAAAACCGCCTCAGCCTGCTCAATCAGAAGGAGGAACCCAAGGCAGAGGGAGGACTATTATCGACGATAGACCAAAACCGAATTGGAAACGAGGAGGGATAATCCTCGGAGCGATCGCTGCGATCGTAGCATCAGCTTTCTTTGCTCCTAAGTTCATTTCAATTGTTAGATGGGAAGATAAGCCAGCCCAAGCCGGAAAAGTGACTGCTCCAATCAATACTCTAACCGTCGGTGTCTATGTTCCCCCGCCTCCCACTCCAGGACAGAATCCTGCACCTCAAGGTCAATCGAATCAGCCTCCTTTCAATCCAAAAGAAGGCTACGAGAAGCTTGTAGAATACCTAAAAGCTGAACTCCCAAAACGCTTCGGTCGCAACATTGATGTCAAAATCGAATTTATCGAAGCAACCGGGAGAGATTCTTTTGAGCAAGTGAGAGCAAAGCTCAACACTCAAGCTTGGGACATGGTATTTACCTTCAATCCATTACTCTCAGCCAGTGCGATTCAGAATAACTATGAATTTGCTGCGAGAAATCGGAGATCGAACACAGATGACTTCAAGGTTGCACTGGTCACACGAGTAGATAGCCCCATCAGAACCCTTGAAGATCTCAACCGTAATCCTGAAACCACGATCGCACTCGGCAACATCGACAGTCCCTTTTTCTATGTTCCCGTCTATGACTCCTACGGACGAACTTTGCGTGTTGATCCCAATAATGCCACACCTGTTGCGTCAAGCAACAAAGTCTTAGAAGGTAAAGCGGATGTGGGTGTGATCTTCTCAGAATGGATCACAGACGAACCACCGACAGATCTTCCAGAACGGTTCAGAGCACTACGTCAACGTTTCCGGAGTGGACTCCGATTGATCAGTGCCAGTCGTGCTATCCCGACCGCAGGCGTATATCTTTCTCCCAAGATCGCTCAGCCAGAGCGAGAGCAACTGCGTAAAGCACTGTTAGAAGCTCCAGAAGAGACTCGCAGAGCGGCTCGTTACAGTGAAGGAACACCGGGAGACTACGCTGAACTGCTCAAGATTGCTCAGCGAGTCGATGAATTTCTAGCTTGTACTGATCCAACTCGCTGGACAGCAGGAGAGCAAATTCAATTTAGCTGTACCAATGCTCTAACGGGTCGAGTCAACGGATTTGGTCATGCAGATGAAGAAACAGAATACTTGAACCTCCAGCTTGACAACGGCAAAATGCATCGCGTGATCATACCGAAGAGTGTTTTGGCAAATGCAGGTGTCACAGAACTTGCAAAACTCGATCGGATTGCAATCAATGGTGTGAAGCCGAATGACCAAACAGGAGAGGTACGGATCACGGCAGCAAGTCAGATCAAACCAATTTCTGCACAGTAGTACTCTGCCTCAATTTAGACCAACATTCCCCTTAAACAAATGATTTCGCCATGAAAGCAGAAATTCCTGCCGGAACGATCATTCACTATCGCTATCGCATTCATTCTGTACTCGGACAAGGTGGACTTGGACGCACTTATCTCACGTTCGACATGGAGCGATTCGAGGAACCCTGTGTCTTGAAAGAGTTTGCACCCAATGGGATCAGTCATCAAAGCCTGCGAAAAGCACGAGACTTATTCTACAGAGAAGCGCAGATTCTACATCAAATTGAACACCCGCAAATCCCCAAATTCTTTGCTTACTTTGAGGAAGATGAACGGTTATTTTTGGTGCAAGAATTCATCGAAGGTGAAACCTATGCAGCGATGCTCCATCATCGCCTTGCCCACAATCAGGTCTTTTCAGAAGCAGAAGTCATTCAATTACTCAAAGCACTTTTGCCTGTCTTTAGTACCGTTCATGCTCAAGGGATTTTGCATCGCGATGTTTCGATCGACAATATGATGCAATCAAAACATACCCCCGTGTTGATTGACTTTGGAGTCGGAACGCAAGCACTTTTGCACAATGACGATCGCGCAATGATGTATGGCATTCCCTCATCATTTGTCGGCAAAGTTGGCTACGCTCCATTCGAGCAACTGAGCCAAGGACACTGTTATCCAAGTAGCGATCTCTATGCCCTAGCAATGAGTGCCATCGTCCTCCTCACCGGACGACAACCCATTCATATCCTTACCCATCCTATCGAAACAGGACGATGGCGATCCTACACCCAGGTGAGTGACGCTTTTGCTCGGATTCTAACCCGAATGCTGGCAGAGCGTCCTCAAGATCGCTATAACTCTGCACTAGAAGTTCTAACCGCACTGCAAGACATTGAATCGCCATCTACACTTGATGCTTTTACAAGTTCTCAACCTCACCAAAAAGCAGATCTCTTTACAGCGATGCCTGATCTACCGGGCGGGAAAATGGCAACTCGTCCATTGCACTTTATCTGGATTTGTGACTGTTCAGAATCGATGGCAGTTGACGGTAAAATTCAATCGCTCAATACTGCGATCGAGGAAGTCATTCCCCATATGAAAGCAGCGGCAGCAGGTAATCCTAACGCACAAGTCTTAGTTCGAGCCATTCAGTTCTCAACGGGTGCAAACTGGCTCATTTCAGACCCCACTCCACTCCAGTCTTTTCACTGGAATCCTCTTGTCGCAAATGGACTGACTGATTTAGGCTCTGCGTTACATGAAGTTGCAACCCATCTCAAATCGTCCCAGATGAGTAATCGAGCACTTCCGCCTGTATTAGTTCTGGTTTCAGATGGACAACCAACCGATAACTATCTCAAAGGATTAAATGCTCTACTCAATGAACCGTGGGGAAGAAAAGCGATTCGCGTTGCGATCGCAATCGGGCGAGATGCGGATTATGAAGTGCTTCAGCAGTTTATTGGTCATGTAGACCTTAAACCACTTCGAGCAAACAATCCTGAAGCTTTGGTACGGCAGATTAAATGGGCTTCTACTGCTGTTCTCAAAGCAGCTTCTGCACCTGCTAGTTTATCCCAAAATCATTCGATCGGCAGCCTACCCATTCCATTATCGACCCCAGTTCCAGTAGCTACGCTTGATGATGTTTGGTGAGTTAAGTTGATCAAGATCCATCCGAATAAAGATAGTTATGAATAATCTTTACTGGTGCTGCGATGGTAAATCGATTCAAGGCGCTGCTCATCAACGAACCGGATTAGTGAATCAAGATGCCATTCACTGTGAAACCATAGAATTTGAACAGCAGCGAATGTTGTTAACGGCGATATCAGACGGCCATGGGGGACAGTCTTATTTCCGCAGTCACGTCGGGGCAGACTATGCTGTTCGAGTCAGTACAAGTCTGATCAAACAGACGATCTCAGCCTGGGGGCATGATCCGATTAAATTATGCCAGAGGGTTCAAGACCTGCCTCAGCAAATTGTAGGACAATGGCGTAGAAGTGTGATTGAGCATTCGCAGCAATATCCATTTACTTCAGCAGAATGGAGCAAATTACAGACTCAAGAGCTTTTGCAGCAAGAAATTTCGCGATCGCAACTCGAAGATGATCCAAGCATTGCTTATGGTGCAACGCTATTACTTATTTTCATTACAGAAGCATTTGCTCTCTATTTTCAGGTAGGAGATGGTGATATCTTATGTGTGCAGCCAGATGGAACGACTGAGCATCCGTTACCGATCGATGCTCGGTTAATTGCTAATCGCACTATTTCTCTCTGTACTCCACAGGCTTGGGAAGAAGGACGACTTCGAGTTTGCTCTGTGCAAGAGGTACCTTTACCTGCAATGATTTTAGCTTCGACAGATGGATATGCAAATTCTTATGCAACAGATGAGGATTTTTTCAGAATCGGGATAGATTACTTACAATCAGTTCGCACAGAGGGTTTCGATCGCGTGATTGCCAATCTACCGATGATTCTAAGAGAGACTTCATATCGAGGCAGCGGGGACGATATTACACTAGGCATGATGTATCTTGAGAATGGATCGACAGTTCGTTCTGCCACCTCTTTACACTCTCCCATCATTCAGCATCCCACTACAAGACAATCACTCTTACGAATCGTGAGTCCATCCCATGGCATTCATCACGCTAAAGAACGCTTATCGTGGATTTGGCTTCCGCCTCTACTGCTCCTGATTATTGGAGCAAGCTTGCTCGCGTTCAAACGGCTCTCATCACAATTACCAGCTAGCCTTATCTATCCCATTCATCCTTCAATTCCTCAAAGTTCAATTCGACAGAATCCGATTCCACAGCGCCCTAATCAACTTCTTCCAAGACCTGTCTCCACTCCATCGAATCCGAAGAAAAATCTCTGAATTTCATAGCGAACGCATCTTATGGCAGCAGAATCTTGAGCAAATACCCTTCACCTACACGATTTGGATAGTTACGCGAGAGTAGCTATCCAAATCGTGATCTCAACTTCAAGGGGTGATAATGAGATTGAAATGTAGAAGCAATGCCCCAGCCTGCGAATGGTGGCGATGTTGACTAATTTTCCCGAGTCTCAGTCCCGCCGCCGGAATTAAATGCGCTGATCGGTGGAGCTAGCCACCAACTGACGAACTTGAACAGGTTTCAGTCCCGTTGCCGGGATTAAGTGCGCTGATCGTCAATTTGGGAGGGGCACTAAGCACTGCCTGAAAGGTTGTTTCAGTCCCGTTGCCGGGATTAAGTGCGCTGATCGTTTCCACCCGTAGCCGACCAAATCCCAGAAATCAGTTTCAGTCCCGTTGCCGGGATTAAGTGCGCTGATCGTGATCGTCAACACTAGAACGCATCCCAGGAATAATTCGTTTCAGTCCCGTTGCCGGGATTAAGTGCGCTGATCGCTGACCTAACTCAGACCCTTGCCGCAAAGTATCGTCTAGTTTCAGTCCCGTTGCCGGGATTAAGTGCGCTGATCGCATTTATGCGACCGGGCAAGTAACGAACATTGAGTTGTTTCAGTCCCGTTGCCGGGATTAAGTGCGCTGATCGACAGGGGGGATATTCTAGAAGCTCAATGATTGTTGCGGTTTCAGTCCCGTTGCCGGGATTAAGTGCGCTGATCGGTCAATCAGAAACAGATCGACTTTGCGCGCGGCTAGTTTCAGTCCCGTTGCCGGGATTAAGTGCGCTGATCGTTTTGTCGCCATCGATATACCAGAACGATTCGGGATAGTTTCAGTCCCGTTGCCGGGATTAAGTGCGCTGATCGTAGTAGATTTTTCAATGGCTGCTTAACTATGGATTGGTTTCAGTCCCGTTGCCGGGATTAAGTGCGCTGATCGCCTCTAGGCATAAATTTAGTCCACAAAATTAAATAAGTTTCAGTCCCGTTGCCGGGATTAAGTGCGCTGATCGAGGGCAAGACTTTACGCCTTCTTGGGAGGATGAAGGTTTCAGTCCCGTTGCCGGGATTAAGTGCGCTGATCGCCTGAGCACCATCTGTATTGTTGATTGAAGAATCCCTTGTTTCAGTCCCGTTGCCGGGATTAAGTGCGCTGATCGCAGAAGCCCGTAGCAGGACTGTCTTAATCGGGAACTCTGGTTTCAGTCCCGTTGCCGGGATTAAGTGCGCTGATCGTGCTCAATCCCCTTATTGTCCTGCTCCATCCGCAGGTTTCAGTCCCGTTGCCGGGATTAAGTGCGCTGATCGCGCCTTTTCGGTCAAGAACTGCTCAATTTTTGGGAGTTTCAGTCCCGTTGCCGGGATTAAGTGCGCTGATCGTTCGTGTGAGCAGCATTACAATCGCCATCAAATCTTTGTTTCAGTCCCGTTGCCGGGATTAAGTGCGCTGATCGAGTAAAACTCTTACCAGACCCAATCTGACCAGCAAGTTTCAGTCCCGTTGCCGGGATTAAGTGCGCTGATCGGTCGAGTCGAGCTAATTCGAGAATCGGTGCGTGAAGTTTCAGTCCCGTTGCCGGGATTAAGTGCGCTGATCGCTACGCATTGCACGGTCATTGGAAGTCATGGTACGGTTTCAGTCCCGTTGCCGGGATTAAGTGCGCTGATCGCTGGGGTTCGATGGCGTTGAAATTGGAATGAGCGTGTTTCAGTCCCGTTGCCGGGATTAAGTGCGCTGATCGGACCCCGTTTACTTCGTCAATACGTGGTGCTGGACATATGTTTCAGTCCCGTTGCCGGGATTAAGTGCGCTGATCGCTGATTAAACTCTTCGAGGTTTTTCGGTCGTGTGACGGTATGGTTTCAGTCCCGTTGCCGGGATTAAGTGCGCTGATCGGATAAGCCAGCCCATAGACGACACGTTCACGACGGTTTCAGTCCCGTTGCCGGGATTAAGTGCGCTGATCGCCGTTCCTAATCCCGTTCCCGTTCCTAATCCTAATAAGTTTCAGTCCCGTTGCCGGGATTAAGTGCGCTGATCGATCGTTAGGGTAGACCGGATACATGCGATACGGCTGTTTCAGTCCCGTTGCCGGGATTAAGTGCGCTGATCGATGGAAAAATACTACACGGCAATTAACTCATGAGTCGTTTCAGTCCCGTTGCCGGGATTAAGTGCGCTGATCGGCTTACTTGTGGTCAATGTTCGCTGACGAGCTAAACATGTTTCAGTCCCGTTGCCGGGATTAAGTGCGCTGATCGTTCTTGGCAATTTCACTCAGACGGACACGTTTCATAGAAGTTTCAGTCCCGTTGCCGGGATTAAGTGCGCTGATCGAGCAACTTGGTGCATCAAGTCAGAAGGGAAAAAGACGTTTCAGTCCCGTTGCCGGGATTAAGTGCGCTGATCGCTGGCATCCTCTTTCTCGAAGTTGCCGAATGCCAGTTTCAGTCCCGTTGCCGGGATTAAGTGCGCTGATCGTCAGGACATTAATGTACGCCTCAAACAGTTTTGCCTGTTTCAGTCCCGTTGCCGGGATTAAGTGCGCTGATCGGTTCTAACGGGCAGATGCTAACAGTCACGTCGGGATGTTTCAGTCCCGTTGCCGGGATTAAGTGCGCTGATCGCAAAATAATATAAGAATCTACGAAGTTTTACGATTAGTTTCAGTCCCGTTGCCGGGATTAAGTGCGCTGATCGACCTACGCATCCTGTCGATCTCGCTCCCCTATAGCAAGAGTTTCAGTCCCGTTGCCGGGATTAAGTGCGCTGATCGCAATACTCAGTTCATTGACGATGGAAAGACGGTTGTTTCAGTCCCGTTGCCGGGATTAAGTGCGCTGATCGCTTGTGTAAGCGTAGTAACGACGCGAACCCAACAAATGTTTCAGTCCCGTTGCCGGGATTAAGTGCGCTGATCGGAACCCAAGGCAACCGAATCCGCGCCCCTGGCAGGGTTTCAGTCCCGTTGCCGGGATTAAGTGCGCTGATCGGTCCTAGCCCTTCACCTAGTCCTAGTCCTAGCCCTTGTTTCAGTCCCGTTGCCGGGATTAAGTGCGCTGATCGACCGATCCGCACGATCCGCCGTAAACGTCAGCAAGTGTTTCAGTCCCGTTGCCGGGATTAAGTGCGCTGATCGAACATTGTGATTCAGTCTCTCGGTTTTTCCATCTTCTGTTTCAGTCCCGTTGCCGGGATTAAGTGCGCTGATCGGTTGGTGAAGTTTGGAGCAAGTTAGACCAAAACTGAAGTTTCAGTCCCGTTGCCGGGATTAAGTGCGCTGATCGTCAGCCTCAGCTTTCTTTCGACCCTTGCCAAGGAATCGTTTCAGTCCCGTTGCCGGGATTAAGTGCGCTGATCGTTCTTTACAACCAAGCATCGGGGGTATTTTCGCTAGAGTTTCAGTCCCGTTGCCGGGATTAAGTGCGCTGATCGGGAACGATCCAAGTCCTGAGTTCCAAGCGAAGGTTGTTTCAGTCCCGTTGCCGGGATTAAGTGCGCTGATCGATCATGGGCTTGTTTCTTTGGAGTCTTCAGTTAAGACGTTTCAGTCCCGTTGCCGGGATTAAGTGCGCTGATCGGAAGCTGCGGTTACTTTCAATTCTGGTGCTACAGGTTTCAGTCCCGTTGCCGGGATTAAGTGCGCTGATCGTCAGCCATCTGGAACCCTTACTGAACAAGGGCTGTAGAACCGATTTTGGCAAAGGTCGTCTGAAACATTGATCCCAGCCTTTATTCTACAGTGATGGCGATTTTCTGAATTGTTAAAACTATTGATTTGTCTTGGTTCTAGCGATTTGGCGAACCCCCCAGGGTTTTCGACCCCGCTTCGGTTTGTCAAAATCTCGTTCAATCATAAATCGATCGACTAATTCTGTCGAGTCTTTACTCAAGACTGAATTCCATAGCGATCGCACATCCCTAAAATCTCCTGTTTCATCAACTCCCGCACACTTTCTGGTGCAACCACTTCACAATCTTGCCCATATCGCAAAATCTCCCGAATCAACCAAAACGTACTCGACACCTGCCGCACCACCCGCCGCACTCGGGGTAACTCTTCATGCCACTCGTTCACAATATCGATCGCGCTTTTACTCCGATACGCAAACGCCAATCCCCGAAACAAATGCAACTCCACTAAAATCGTCGCTAATCCGGACGATCTCCACTGTCCATCTGCTCGACTAATCGCCGCATCTGTAATGCGATCGAGCCTGAGCGATCGATTATGCTGCAACTCCCCCAGTCCTTGCGCTTCTTCCGTCTCCTCACACCAACAATCGAGATACTGCCGATCCTCATGAGACGCGATTACCGCATACCGAATCGTGAATTGCCAAACTCGCTCCGCTGCATCTTGATACGACAACTGAAACGGCTGCTGTTGCCGAATGTATCGCTCTAGCTGCAAGCGCCAAGGCTGAACAGGCTTCGCAATGAATTGTTCTAACTCAACTCTCAATGGAATCGTCAACTCACTGCGCTCAATCAAAAGTTGCGCGATTGCAACTGCATCCTCAATCTTGCCTGCATCGACTAAAGCCGAGCGTGCTTGATTCAACGCATTGATTCGCTCAATTTTCCAATCGTGATTCGGCGCAATCGTCAATTGGCGACGTGCGATCGCTTCTACCAGTTTGGAAATATTTGCGCGATCGCCCCAAGTCATTCCCAGTTCGAGCGCCAACCTTTCTAGCTCAGCTTTATTGCGATCGGAGATCGCTAACGTGATTGATTGACCTTTACGCGCCATATGTACGTACACTTTGAACTTGCACTTTTTTATTATGCCGATATGATAGACCTATAGCAACTCGTTACGTACACTTCGATGAGTATCTACTCTGTTACACTCCAGTCAGTTTATTCTTGTCCTGCGCTAGAAGCTTCGGAGGAAGTGCAGCTTCCGGATCAATGGGTACTTTCTTGGCATCAGGCAGAAACTCTAAAAGCACTACAAGATCCAGAAATTGATGTCGTTTTTAATACAGCAATGACAGGAGATGGAAAGAGTTTGGCAGCGTATTTGAGAGTGCTTCAAGGAGACTGTTGCGCGATCGGGTTATATCCCACTAACGAGCTTGCAAGAGATCAAGAAACTCAAATTAAAAATTACATTCAACAGTTCCAGCCAGAAAATGAGCCGCGAGTTGTGAGATTGAGCGGAGCAACCTTAGAGAACTATGCAGAAAATGAAGACCTGCGGAAAAGTGCTGCGATCGCAACTCGAACTGAACAAACAGAAGTGTTACTCACCAATCCGGATCTCTTTCATTACTTACATCGAGGGGCTTATCTCATGCCCGATGATAGTCCCGATAAACTGTGGGGACGGATTGATAAAGTCTTCGAGCTATTCATTTTTGATGAGTTTCATGTATTTGCTGCCCCTCAGATTTCGAGCGTGATCAACACAATGCTATTGATCCGATCGACGAGTCGGCGCAGGAAGTTCTTATTTCTTTCCGCAACACCGAATGAACAGTTAATTCAGCGCCTGAGAAAAGCAGGGTTTCGCTGTAAAGTCATTAACCCGATTGCAGAAAATAAGTATCAATTTCCTACTTCAGTTGAGCAACAAAAGCAGCTTACATCAGAGAATTGGCGGCAAGTTGCACGATCAATTACGCTCAACTTTGTGGCGTTAGAATCCGCTGCAAAAGCATCAGAAATGTGGTTAAGAGATAATGCAGCATTAATTCTAGAACAGTTTCAGCAACATCCTGGCAGTAAAGGGGCAATCATTCTGAATTCTATCGCAGCAGTCAAGCGACTGAAGCCCTTCTTTCAAGAGCACCTCTTGCCCTACGGTTTAACAGTAAATGAGAACACGGGACTATCTGGAACGACAGAGCGAGAACGGTCTTTGTCTGCTGATCTGATCTTGGGAACCAGTACGATCGATGTCGGAGTTGACTTTAAGATCAACTTTCTCCTTTTTGAATCGTCTGATGCAGGTAATTTTATCCAGCGACTTGGACGATTAGGGCGACACGATGGCTATCAACTGAACAATCGAACGATTCAGTTCAAGAACTTTACAGCTTACGCACTTGTTCCGAAGTTTTTTACAGAGCGACTGTTTGAGAAAGACTCGCCTCCGTTGATTCAAGGTAAACAGTACGATCGTCCTTTTCTCAATTCAACAGTTTTGGATGAGTATCGGACTATCAATGATTTTCGGGGTTACTACAAACGATGGGGAGCCTTTCAGTCGCTTCATCTGGGTCGCAAATTAGGGCATAAAACGATTCGAGAACAGTATGCCAGTAGCTTAGAAATATTTCAGACCGCTTGTGAAAGTGTTTTCGATCGCTCTTTTAGAGAACTTGCTGGATTTGTCAAAGGTTGGGCGCAAGATTGGCAGAAGCTTTCGGGGAAGAAAGAGGGGAATCCAATTTATGAGGATGCCTGTAGTTTTAGAGGCTCTAGTCCGTTACAGTGCGGGATCTATGATTTGACCGAAGAGAATGAAAGCGATCGCTTTAAAACTTACGACCTCCCCGGAATTCTCAGCAATCTAGAGATTGAGATGATCAGTGAAGCAGCATTTCTGCGATCGCTCAATGAGACAGTTCAACGCACTCAGCACCCGATTCCAAAAGGTCGATTTTCTCACTGTTTAGCTTTTATGAAACTTCATCGCTATCGAGAAGAGAGAGCGAACTGGAAATTCACCTACTCAGGAGATCTCAGCGCAAAAGCTTGGCAAATCCAAGTTCTCAAAGGGATCGAAGTCTGGCAACCGGATAACTCTTGGGCAAGTGAGATCAATAAACGGCTGAGAATAGAGGGTTTGGTTGCCTATGTGGTAAAGCGTCCTGTGGCTGATGTGCGATTTAGGCTAAAGCTGCCGATGCACTTTCAGATTTATCCGATTAGTGATTCGCGCAGCTTCCATGATGCGATCTCGCCTTACGCGATCGCGTTTGGACAAAGTGCATTACTCCTCGATACCCTCGCCTATCAACTCAAAAGCAAAGGAGACGACCCGTGGATTTTTTAAGATTTCAGTCCCGTTGTCAAGATTTTTCAGCTAGTTTGAGAGAACAAAAAAATCAAATCTTCATCGGCTCCCTAACTCGCTCAGAGAAATGAAAAAAATGAATGAGCAAAATCTTCTGAAACGAATCACAGTCGATCGCAAAATTCTCGATGGCAAACCTGCTATCCGAGAGCGCCTCACTGTTGAGAACGCTTTAGAGCTAATCGCAGCAGGAGAGACATTTGAAACAATGGTAAAAACCTATCCGTGGCTGGAACAGGAAGACATCCAAGCTTGTCTGCTTTATGCTCGTCAGTTGGTGCGTCAGGAACAAGCTAAACTTTCAGATCAGCCTCCACAAACTTTAGAGGAACTGATCGAATTCGTACCGCAGATTCTTGAGCAGGTTCCCTATCTCAAATTATTAGTTCTCTTTGGCTCTAGAGCTAGAGGAGATCATGATGCAAACAGCGACTGGGATTTTGCTTTCTTATGCGATGAAGAACTCCGCAAACAATACGAAAAAGGAGGCTTCGACTTTCTCCGGATCTGGGGAGTTTTGCAGCAGATTTATAAGCTAGGTGATGATCAGATTGATGCGATCGAGATGAAAGAGTGTTCAGATTTGCTAGCACATAATATTGCAAAAGACGGACAGATTCTTTATGAACTTGAACCAGGAGAGTTTGAGCGCTTTCAGCAGCAAAAACTCATGAGTAAAGAGCAACTTAAATTTTTTCGTCAACAGCAACGAGAATCGATTCGATCCACCTTGGAGAAACTTAGACGATGAAGGAATTCACTCCAGTTACGGTTGGCAAAAAACTAGAGGGGATCGGGAGGCGATTACAACGCCTCGATCGCTTTCAATCCCTAACGTTGGATGACTATCTGCAAGATGAGGACATACAGAGCATTATTGAACGTCTACTTGAACAAGTTATTCAATCTGCTCTTGATATCAATCGAGCTTTCCTTAAGCGTGTTGCTGGAATTACTTCAGAAGGCGGAAAAGCTCCAAAAAATGCTGAAACATTCATCTTAGCTGGGCAGTATGGATTGATTTCTCTAGCATTAGGTAAACGTATGGAGAAATCAGGTGGATTTCGGAATGTACTCGCTCACTTATATGACGAAATCATTGCTGAAAAGGTATATGAAGCTCTGCAATATGCTTTGGCTGATTATCCACAGTACGTTGCAGAAGTTGAAACCTACTTAAGTTTACTAGAACAAACAGATGACGAAGAAGATACAGAATAAAGTTGAAGCAGAGCAGTTGTTGCCTGACTTAGAAGAGACGACGGCAGATTTAGATCAATCGGATGATTGGATGGATGGCTCTGAGCTAGAAGGTGAAAGCAGTTCTCGCACAATCGATCCTGGTCAACGCGAATTACTCACTCTCAAACTCCTTCGAGAAGCAATCCAGGCGCAAAATCCGAATGATGCTGTGATGCAAGATTTTGCTGAATACGTTTTACCGAATCTATTGCGAATTGCGATCGGAGTGACAGCAAAAGGCGGTCAATTCTTTGAACAACTCGATCGACAACGCGAAGCAGAAGGAAAAACTAAGGTTCGACGAGATAATGCAGGTGATCAATCACTCAATACGCATTTGTTGAATGGATTATTTCCCGCAAATCTGATTGAGCAGCGCTTGGAAAAAATGGACACAACGATTCGGCGAGTTGTGAAAGAGAAAGAACGAAGACTTGCGATCGCAGGTTTCATTCTGCACGATTTCGAGAAATTTCCAGATGCGCCTGATGACTGTCGCAAATTAGCGATCGCGCAACATCGGCAAATTATTGATCAAAAAGTTCAGCAGCTAGGACTCGATCGATTCATTGATCCGAACAATATTGAAACTTATCGAGATTACATCGATGATTTACTCTGTATTGCGTACAATGCACAGCGACGATGGGATACAAATTGGAACTTTTCTGAATATGGATTAGATCCGATTCTCAACGGTCAGAAGCTTTCAAGCCTTGCAAATCTAGCTTGTCTCGCAGATTCTTTGGCTTCGATCGTTAAACACCCATATGATGCTGAAAGCTCTAGACTCAAAGAGCTAATTCATACACTCAGCAATGGCAAGCTGAAATTTACTTATCACAGCATTTCAGAAAATCGAGGTGCTTTAACAAACGTCGTAAACAATGCTTTAGTGGATGCACATACTAGTCTCAATACAGATGAGTGTATCTATGAGCCATTACTGTACTTACCGACTGGAGTAATCTATCTCGCTATCAAAGATGCACCAGCGATCGATCCTAGCGATCTGCCGGATCGAGTTGTCAATAAAATCAAAGACCTTTGTACCGAGCAATTACGGCTTAGACAAACTGGATTTGGGCGAGATGGTAAAGGGATGAAATATGCAGACTATTACACTCTGTTCTGCGATGACCGGACTCTGATGCAAATCGCGCTAGATGCAACGTTGAGAATTCTGTCATCGACTAAAGCTTCAGTTGCTAAGAGCAGAAATGATAAATTACTAGAATTTCAGCAAAAAGGCGCATTATCAGCCGATTATGATTTCAGTTTTGGAGATGACATTCGCATTGATCAAATTGCAGAATTTGGGGATGTAATCAGTCGTAAAATTTGGGGCGATCGCGTCGAGAAAATTACAACTGCTCGCAAGCAAAATAAGAAACTGCCCGAATTGCCTGAGTTGAATCTAACGCAGAGCGTTGCTGAATCATTGGGATTAGCAGAATACTTGCCGCAGATCCGAGAGATTCAGAAAATTAATGAGACGCTTAAAGAGCAAAAAATCAAAGGCAGCACAGGCGGAATTCCTTACGAATGGTACTATCTTGCAGCAAAGTATCTAGAGCGTCATCCTGGAATTGAGAATGTTCGTGAACTCTGTGAACAGATCATTGCCTGCATTGCTGATCAGATTGAACCAATTGTTAGTCAATATCAACTACAAGATGGCTGGGAAGATCTGCGATCGTGGATTCAATCAGTAGTGATGCTTCCTCAATCGACTCCACCCACTCTGAAAGCTGATCAATTTCTCAAAGAGTTAGCGAACTACAATGCAGCCAAAAAAGTTGGACGCGGAAAGCAGTTGATCTGCTCGATCTCTCATTCTGCCTACACGGTGACTGAACAAATGGAGTCATCCGTTTTATTCACACCACAGGTTTATACCAACAAGCAAATGCTAGGAGGAGGAAACGCAAAGCGAAATATTTCTAGCATTGCTAGCTTAGAAATTATGCTGCGACAAATCTTGATGAATCAAACACAAGCTGTTGGAAAACGATTTGAGGACGGGAAATACCGCTATATCTATTTCTATCCAACTTACTACTTCACACCGGAAACCAATCGTTTTTTGCAAAAAGCATATACCAGCATTGCTCAAACGCGCTTCGATACGACCTTGCGAAATCATTTCATTTCTAAGTCTCTAGAAGCTGACTTTGGGCGAGAACGCTATCAATCAATCGATACGTTTCTAATGGATGAAGAGAAGGAGAATCGGGTCTTCAAGCTGTCTTACCCCGAAGATCAACCTTTAACCTTCTACTTCATGGCTTTGCCTCCTGGGAAAGACCCCAATGACACAGAATCTTGGGTAATGCCTGCCTGGTTAGGCTTTGCATTTCCAATGATTTTAGATGTCAAAACCGTAGTTTCTGAATCACCGATTCCGCCTTTTACAGATGGTGCAGAGTTTGAAGAAAGCGTCTTTTTAGATAGTGCGCCGCAAGCCATTCGGGTTTTAGTCAAGCGTGATCGCTTTCGGTTGGATGCGATTCTAGAAGGCTGGAACGATGCAGATGGAACTTGCTATCCCGCCCCTCTAAATGTTCTGACGGCAGCTTATGCAATTCACCTAGAAGTCAACGCCAAACAAGGCAAGGGCGGCTATGATGCGGACTGGGGAAAATTGACGGAGCTTGCCAAAGATTTTGAAACGAGTCCCCTTTATGTTTTTAACTATCTCAACCGATGGATACGCAAACAGAAAAACGACACTGCCCGAATCGAGAAAATTCGTCTCTATGCTCACCATTTCTATCCTTGCTTTGATCCTTATGTCGAATTTGATCCAACAGCCGATCGAGTAAAGCTAATTTCACCAGAAAAATCGCCCATGAATCATCCTCAAAAGCTAACTGATTTGTATCGAAAATTCTATCGAGCAAACAGACGCTATAATCCCAAAGCAAATGCCGTTCTAAAGCCGATCGATGTAGCAGCAGAAGTCCTTCTCAAAGCCGATTCAATTGTCTTTGATGATGAAACTTTAATCGCTGTTGTTGCATCAGAAGTCTTCAAGCTAATGGATCGCGTCCGAGCTTCACGCGCCGAAGGTTTTAATCAAATCTTCGATCGAGAAGAAGAACGGCAAGCCATTCTAGATTTTGCTCAATACTTTGTTGTCGAAGTTTTTCAGAAAGCCTTTGCTAGCGATCGCGCTCGTCTTGCAGGACGACAACTGAACCTGCTTCGAGATACTTGCGAGTTTCTCTATCGCTTAGAGCAAGACAAAGAAAATCGCGAACTGAAAGCGCAAGGCGAAGCACCAGAAGATGAAGATGCAGTTGTTGAGAACTAACACACAGGAGAAACAAAATGTCACTACTAAAATCAATTGATTCCAAGTTCTTTCACGATGCAATTCCCTACAAGCCAATGGGAAAGTATGCACATTTTCTAACCATTCGAGTGACCGAATCTTATCCACTGTTCCAAACGGATGGAGAACTGAACAAAGCACGAGTACGATCGGGAATCGCAGATGCAACACCGATCAGTCGCTTGACGATGTTTAAGCGCAAGCAATCTACACCGGAACGCTTAGTCGGGCGCGAACTGCTGCGAAGCTATGGCTTGATGACCGCAGAAGACTGCGAGTACAATGTCAAATTCGCGATGGACAATCCAGATTGTATTATTTACGGATTTGCGATCGGGGATTCTGGTTCAGAAAAATCGAAAGTTGTCGTCGATACTGCTTTCTCAATCACCGCATTCGATGGATCGCATGAAACTTTCACATTGAATGCTCCTTTTGAGAATGGCACAATGGCATCAAAAGGCGAAGCAGGTTCAAAACCTGGAGAAGTAACAAGCCGGATCAATCAGCAAGACCATATTCGCCCTCAAGTCTTCTTTCCAAGTATTGTGACACTGAAAGATCCAACTGAAGCAAGTTTCCTCTATGTGTTTAACAACATTCTAAGAACTCGTCACTATGGCGCACAAACCACTCGAACTGGGCGGCTTAGAAACGAATTGATTGGCGTTGTGTTTGCAGATGGAGAAATCACAAGCAATCTGCGCTGGACGCAAGCAATCTATGATCAGATGCAAGCAAAAAACACGTTAAACTCGACTGATCCATTGAATGAAGATGAAGTACTAGAAACTGCGATCGCGACTATTCAAACTCTGATGTCAGAGGAATTCATTGTGCATACTGACTTGATTGGATCTGACTTTGAGGCATTACTGACGGAAGTGAAACAGCTTACAGGTCAAGAAGCAGGAATGCGATCGCTTTTGCAACAAGCTGATGCCGAAGCAAAAGCCTATGCACAGAAACACATCAGCAAGAAATCCACTGCAAAAGCAAAGTAATTTCCAATGCCTACTTTCTACCGATGCACGCTAGAACTTCATGACAGTCTATATTTTGCAACCCGTGAGATCGGGCGACTCTACGAGACAGAACCCGTGCTGCATAACTACGCGCTTGCGTATGCTCTAGGTTTAGTAGATAGCGTGCAGCATAGGACTGTCGTCGCTGAGAAAGACGCTTACAGTTATTTTTGCCCTGAACAAGTGCCGAAATATAAAGAGCATCTTACTCCACTCAATACTCAAGCAATCTATGTGACTCCTGCAAGAGCCATGTCTCACACGACGATCTTGAGTACTTGGAAGTATGCGGACAATCGCTATCATGTAGAAATGCAACCGACAGAGCGCAATATCCCAAGTTTTGGCAGGACAAAGGAGATTGCACCAGAAAGCCGATTTGAGTTTTTCATCATCTCAGAGCGAGCGCTCAAACTGCCTAGATGGATTCGCTTGGGTAAATGGGCAAGTAAAACAGAACTGACGGCCGAAATTCTGACAAACCCGAAGCATCATCAATCGGCAGAGTTCACGATTCCTTATCTTCTCAATCCGTTAGATGTGATGTTTACTAACCAAGTCTTGAGTTATGACACTGTGAATATGCCTCCTGTCAGCTTGATTCGCAATGTCCGAATGCGTGGAGAATTTTACACATTTGAGAATTTTTCTTTGAAGATTCCGGCTCAGATGCACTATCACTTTGGGTAAGCCATGCCGCATAGTTTAGTTCTGAATTTACAACCTCAATCGCCAATTCCAGCGAGTCATTTGAGTGGGCGACATCTTCATGCACTGTTTTTGGATTTGGTACGATCGCAAAATCCAACCCTCAGCGAAACCTTGCACAAACAAACCTCTGAGAAGTCCTTTACGCTCAGTTCTTTGCAAACTCGATCGCATCAGTCGCTGCTGCAATATCAGCATGATCATGCGATCGCAGTTCCCTGCTGGTGGCGCATTTCTCTGTTAGATGATTCTTTGTTTAGTCAGTTAGCACAGTTGTGGCTGAATCTGAGTCCGAAGCAGTCTTGGCATTTAGGAGCCGCAGAACTTACAGTCACTAGCATTTTAGGAACGGCGCAGCCGAAGCAGCCTTGGGCAGGATTTAGTTCGTATGCTCAACTGTACGAGCAAGCCTCAGATCGAGATCGACAAATTAAACTTCAGTTCTGTACTCCAACCACCTTTCGTCAGACTCGGTACGATAGTGCTTTACCGACGAAAGAGTTGGTTTTTCAGAGTCTATTGCGACGATGGAATCAGTACAGTGGGATTCCATTTTCTGAAGCAGTGATTGAGCCACTTTTTCCCAGTTACTTTGACATTCGGACTGAGATCGTGATGGACAGTCGGAGTAAGTTGATTGGCTGTGTGGGTGAGGTAACATTTGCAATTTTAGGCGAAGTGGATGTGGAGACCATTCGGCAGATTAATACCTTGGCGGATTTTGCGATGTATGCCGGAGTGGGACGAAAGACACCGACGGGAATGGGAATGGTAAGGCGAAAGTAAGTGATGAACCCTGAAAATTATTTGCCTCTCTCGTATTTGAATGCTTGGGAGTACTGTTCGCGGCGGTTTTACTTTGAGTATGTGCTGGGGGAAATGGTTGAGAATGAGCATATTGTTCTCGGCACTCATCTGCATCGCAATATCAATGAGGCGGGAGTGATACAGGAGGGCGATACTATTGTTCACCAACAGCAGTGGGTGTGGTCAGATCGATTGCAAGTTTCAGGTGTAATCGATGCGGTAGAAGAGCGCGATCGACAACTCATTCCCTTGGAGTACAAGAAGGGAAAAATGGGTCGGCACTTGAGCGATCACTTTCAACTCTGTGCAGCAGCACTGTGTCTGGAAGAGCGGACGGGAAAGACGATCGCGTATGGTGAGATTTTTTATCATGCGAATCGAAGGCGGCAACGGGTGGAGTTCTCACCTCAGTTACGACAGATGACAGAAGATGCAATTCGGGCAGCTCAGATGGCTGAAGCTCGTGCGATGCCACCGCCGATCAACCATAAAACCAAGTGTCAGGCGTGCAGTTTGCAGAGCATTTGTTTACCGATGGAAGTCAAACAATTAAGGAGTTAGCATGTCAGTTCTGTATGTGACTCAGCCAGATGCGATTTTGAACAAGTCGTATGAGGCATTTATTGTCAAGTTGAAGCAAGCGGATGGGTCTTGGAAGAAGCAAACTATTCCGGCGCAGACGGTCGAGCAGGTTGTATTGATGGGTAATCCGCAAGTGACGGGCGATGCTTTGATGTATGCGCTAGAACTAGGAATGCCTGTGCATTATCTGTCTGGATTTGGCAAGCACTTGGGATCGGCGTTGCCTGCTTACTCGCGCAATGGGCAACTTCGATTGGCGCAGTATCGGCGGTATGAGGATCAGGCGCAGAAGTTGGAATTGGTGAAAGCGATCGTCACGACTAAAATCCACAATCAAGCGACGGTCTTGTATCGGCATGGAGTGAAAGAGCATCCGTTAAAGCAGCGAAAAGCGAGTGTGGCTGCTCAAAAGACGATCGATCAAGTGCGGGGGATGGAAGGGTTGGCAGCGCGGGAGTATTTTGGTTATTGGTCGCAGATGTTGAAAGGGAATTGGCAGTTTTCAGGGCGAAATCGTCGTCCGCCGAGTGATCCAGTGAATGCGTTGCTGAGTTTTGCTTATGGATTGTTGCGATCGCAGGTGACAGCAGCGGTACATTTGGCAGGGCTTGATCCGTATATTGGCTATTTGCATGAGGTGACGCGGGGACAGCCTGCTTTGGTGCTGGATTTGATGGAGGAATTTCGCGCTTTGATTGCGGATAATGTGGTGTTGACGGTACTCAATAATCGGGAGATTCAGCAGAAAGATTTTGCGGAAAGTTTAGGGGCATATCGCTTGTCAGATTCGGGCAGAAAAGCTTTTTTGCAGGGGTTTGAGCGGAAGTTGAGTGATGAGTTTACGCATCCGGTGTTTGAGTATCGCTGTAGTTATCGGAAAGCGATCGAGCTTCAGGCAAGGTTATTAGCTCGGCATTTGCAGGAGGATGTGCCTTACAAGCCTTTAGCGGTGCGGTAGATGACGACGCTGTTTTATTTGATCATTTATGATTTGCCGGATAGTAAGGCGGCGAATAAGCGACGGACTCGGTTGCATAAGTTGTTGTCGGGGTATGGGACTTGGACACAATACAGTGTGTTTGAGTGTTTTCTGACGGCGGTGCAGTTTGCGAAGCTTCAGGTTCAGATTGAGCGGTTGATCAAGTCGGAGGAGGATGCGGTGCGGATTTATGTGTTGGATGCAGGGGCAGTGAAAAGAACGCTAGCTTATGGGTCGGAGAAACCGCGCCAAGTTTCGGCGATCGTTCTATAATGGCAGCAAGTTTTGGCAAACCGAAGCGGGGTCGAAAACCCTGGGGGGTTCGCCAAATTGCTAGAACCAAGACAAATCAATAGTTTTAACGATTCAAAAAATCGCCATCACTGTAGAATAAAGGCTGGGATCAATGTTTCAGATGACCTTTGCCAAAATCGGTTCTACAGCCCTTGTTCAGTAAGGGTTCCAGATGGCGGGCGATCAAAACCTCTAATCCCGGCAACGGGACTGAAACTATAGACAGCGCATTCTCTGAACTCATGATCAAGTTCGATCAAAACCTCTAATCCCGGCAACGGGACTGAAACTTGAACAGAGGAAATCGACTACTGACACTCAACCTGACGATCAAAACCTCTAATCCCGGCAACGGGACTGAAACCCACTCAAGGATCTCCCCCCGTTCCTAGTCGGCTGCGCGATCAAAACCTCTAATCCCGGCAACGGGACTGAAACTCGCATTAATTATGTCAACGCTACTGCTATTCAATGCGATCAAAACCTCTAATCCCGGCAACGGGACTGAAACAATAATGTTAGTCCTACTCGAAATCTCGTAGTTATTCGATCAAAACCTCTAATCCCGGCAACGGGACTGAAACCCTGCACATCTTGCCTGTGCTCATTGCGTACCCAGTGCCGATCAAAACCTCTAATCCCGGCAACGGGACTGAAACTAGGCTACGAGCGTGCGGCTGTGTTCAAGTATGGCCGATCAAAACCTCTAATCCCGGCAACGGGACTGAAACATACTGCCAGCGATCGCGAAAGGCTGAGTTGATACGATCAAAACCTCTAATCCCGGCAACGGGACTGAAACTCGATGAGCGGAAAAGTAAAGCCAACGGGCAGACTGCGATCAAAACCTCTAATCCCGGCAACGGGACTGAAACGCCAATCATTTTCAGGAAGTCCATGAATCCGCTACCGATCAAAACCTCTAATCCCGGCAACGGGACTGAAACGAAACCGGGACAGATGGGACGCAAGATGGGTTCTACCGATCAAAACCTCTAATCCCGGCAACGGGACTGAAACTCACTTCCCTCACTCGCTTCGTAGCTGACCTCATCCGATCAAAACCTCTAATCCCGGCAACGGGACTGAAACATAAAATTCTTTGGCCTGATTTTACCGCGAATCCGTTCGATCAAAACCTCTAATCCCGGCAACGGGACTGAAACATGTGCAATTGGCGGAGTATGTACAAAATGGGCAGACGATCAAAACCTCTAATCCCGGCAACGGGACTGAAACCCTGCCATGGGCGCGGGTTAGGCTGTCTTGGATTCGGGCGCGATCAAAACCTCTAATCCCGGCAACGGGACTGAAACTTGAGCTTTCTTACCTGTCTCAAGTCCCCTCAGCCGATCAAAACCTCTAATCCCGGCAACGGGACTGAAACGTAACTGGGGGATTTACATAGCTCTCAATTAACTGACGATCAAAACCTCTAATCCCGGCAACGGGACTGAAACAAAACGGGATGAACTTGGGAGCCACCTCTAAGTTTTACGATCAAAACCTCTAATCCCGGCAACGGGACTGAAACGCAACGCTGTTCCGATCTTGACTTTATTAGTTCCGCGATCAAAACCTCTAATCCCGGCAACGGGACTGAAACTTACTGTGGGCGGTACTGCTACTACCGTAACGGCGGCGATCAAAACCTCTAATCCCGGCAACGGGACTGAAACCATGTCCCTTGCAGGAGATGCACTCACCATTGTTTCGATCAAAACCTCTAATCCCGGCAACGGGACTGAAACCATCTCTTCTTATTCTGGCTCCCTTTCTGGGAGGGGTCGTCGATCAAAACCTCTAATCCCGGCAACGGGACTGAAACCTGCCACAATAAACTTTCGGAAGATCTGATTGGATTGCGATCAAAACCTCTAATCCCGGCAACGGGACTGAAACGCGCGCTTTAGGTGGGGCCTTAGTCGAGACGTTCATCGCGATCAAAACCTCTAATCCCGGCAACGGGACTGAAACCGATCGATAAATTTGACCCCGATCCGTCGCACGGAGTCTTTCCGATCAAAACCTCTAATCCCGGCAACGGGACTGAAACTCAAGGGGGGTTGTTTGTCTCATGAGTCTCATGACGATCAAAACCTCTAATCCCGGCAACGGGACTGAAACTAGTCCGCATTGCATCCCTGCTCACAAGCATGAGCACGATCAAAACCTCTAATCCCGGCAACGGGACTGAAACGTTTGACCTACCATCTTTTGCAAAAAATCCATCGCGATCAAAACCTCTAATCCCGGCAACGGGACTGAAACCGGTTATGACAAATCACCGGGCGGAAGACTAACGATCGGCCGATCAAAACCTCTAATCCCGGCAACGGGACTGAAACAGATTTTGCTGAAATCGATCCTGAAAAATCAGCAGACGATCAAAACCTCTAATCCCGGCAACGGGACTGAAACACAATTGCTCAGACTATTGTGCGAGACTTTTAGGGCGATCAAAACCTCTAATCCCGGCAACGGGACTGAAACACTGAATGGGCGGGGCGACGGGCGCGGGGGTGGGACGATCAAAACCTCTAATCCCGGCAACGGGACTGAAACATCGTGAGCGTCGTTTCTCCTGCTTCGGACGTTGATCCGATCAAAACCTCTAATCCCGGCAACGGGACTGAAACATCAGTGCGCGCCTCGGATTCGGAGTAGTAGCCCGACGATCAAAACCTCTAATCCCGGCAACGGGACTGAAACTGCGGTGCGCCCATTGACTAAGGTTGAACGCAAGCGATCAAAACCTCTAATCCCGGCAACGGGACTGAAACCCGAAAGAAGCGATCGCTTGCTTGCAGTTATACGAACGATCAAAACCTCTAATCCCGGCAACGGGACTGAAACCAGGCATTGGCAGAACTCCTATATCTGTGAGCCTTTCGATCAAAACCTCTAATCCCGGCAACGGGACTGAAACCTCGGCGCTATTACGCTTACACGAGCGACACAGGCGCCGATCAAAACCTCTAATCCCGGCAACGGGACTGAAACAAGCCAGGGCAATTGAACTATCTCGATGAAATTAACGCTCAAACCCTCTAATCCCGGCAACGGGACTGAAACTTTTAGATGTATCGGCATCTTTTCGCCACGGACAGCGCTCAAACCCTCTAATCCCGGCAACGGGACTGAAACATTTTGTACAAAACCGAGCCAGCGACTGCTCTGTCTCTGCGCTCAAACCCTCTAATCCCGGCAACGGGACTGAAACATTCAAGCTCAAGCCGCTGAGCTTGAACGCCGCGCGCTCAAACCCTCTAATCCCGGCAACGGGACTGAAACGCGTGCTAATTTAATTGTCAACATTAGTTGGATACCGCTCAAACCCTCTAATCCCGGCAACGGGACTGAAACACGCGAGCGCTCCAGCAATCAATCCAAAGCCCGGTGACGCTCAAACCCTCTAATCCCGGCAACGGGACTGAAACCTTCCCATAGTCCTGTCCTTGGATTTTTATAGGCGTAGCGCTCAAACCCTCTAATCCCGGCAACGGGACTGAAACCGCTCTTTTTGGCGTTGACCTCCCGAACCAAAGCGCGCTCAAACCCTCTAATCCCGGCAACGGGACTGAAACCGTCTTCATTGAGGCTGGATTCAAAATCAGGAAGGGACGCTCAAACCCTCTAATCCCGGCAACGGGACTGAAACCCGCTATGGAGACATTGAGCATTCGCGTCATCGCTCTCCGGTCAATTGCTTTGTCAATATTCTTGGCGGATTGATTGCTTATTGCCATCAACCCAAGAAGCCGTCCATTGCCATCGACCACAATCTCCTGCTTCCGGCTTAACCCGAACTGACGTTAATTGAGTTGAACCAACTTTCAGGAAAGCAGTCTTGACCTGTTGAAGCTTTATTCGCTCTCTTCACGGTGTATTGCGATGAGCAAGAACACTCCTCCCGACCCAAACTTCGATTTCTCAGCATTCAACACCCAGCCTTACTTATCCAGTAAGCGCACGATCTCAATCCCATCTTCAGCCGGACAGCCTCCTCTAGAGCAACTGCCTTCAGGATTTGATCCAATGGGTGAAGTCAGGCTAGAAGGACGAGCCTATCGGGGACTCAGCCGGGGTAAAACGCCCTGGTGGATTCTTGTGACCAGTTGGGTCGCGATCGCTCTCCCAGTTCTGCTCCTGAGCGGATATATTATCTACGCATCCCTCCAGCCGCTCTTAACTGGAGCAACCCCGCTCAATTTCTTGAATCTTTGTTCAGCCCTCTTGGTCTTGGGGCTACACCTCATGGTTCCAAGTCTGATCCTCGTCATCATTGGTAGAGGCACGATCCGCGAAGTTTCGCCACGCCCGTCGTTAGAACAGTACTCATCACTCCAGTCAGTAGATGTACCCCTGTTAATTCACTCATCATGCTCATCGTCGAGCGTTGGGTCTGGTGCTAATCCAAACGAGGGCACATTCACGGGTCGGATCGTCCCCAAATAGTGCCGCTCAATCACCGCAACCGATGTGCCGCACCACTCTGCAACCTGCTGAGGCGAAATGCCATCTTCCAAGCAAAGCGTGATGAACGTATGACGACAGTTATACTGTGGCAGATACCGCTTCACCTTGCCTGCTTCAACCAACTTCTGAACGATCGGAACCCAAATTCGAGTCAGAAAATTAGCGGCATCCAACTCTTTGCCATTGCGCCCTGAAAAAACGAGACGCTCTGAAGGACAATCTTCCGGTCGAATTGCAGCCAAAATTTTGCCCAGTTCCTCGTTGATCGGAAAATAGCGATCGACATGCGTTTTTGTCCCTTTGCGTGTCCGCACATCCGTGGCGAAGGCTTCACAAAAATGAATGCGATCTCGCTCAACGTGTTTCCACTTCAGCGCAATTGCTTCCTCCGGTCTACACCCCGTATGCAGCAGAAACTTCACGTAGGGCGCGTAGTAGAAATGGGACAGAGGCGAAAATTTAGAGCAGTACGTGTCGTTCTCAAACGCCGAAATAATTGCAGCAACACAGTTCCGAGTGAACGGTTTGCGAGACACCTTGCTTCTCTTCTGGGTTTTGATTTCTTGAGCCAGTTCCTTAAACGGATTCTCTGTTGCCAACCGTTTGCGAATTGCCCAATTCAAGCAAGCGCTGAGTTGTTTCAGTGTCCGTTTTGAAATTTCTGCTGAGTAATTTTTCAGAAGCCATGATTGGATATCGATCGCATCTTCCAAGAACAGTTTCGGGAATTTTTGAATCCGCTTCTCGATTTTGCCGTAATCCCGAATGATTGTCGTTTGCTCCAAATGCGCCTGCTGGAATTCCGTATATTTCTCCCAGAGTTCAATCAACGAAGTTTTGGGCAACTCCGCTTTGGGAGCAATTTTGGGGGTAACGGCTTCTAGCGAGGGTTGTGGCTTGTACTTCTCTAACGTTGGATCGAATCGCTCCTTGAAAATGTCGTCTTCGATAAGTGAGGCTTTGCGTTCTGCCAGTTGCCGATTCAGGGGCGTGTCTGCCAATCCGGTAGAGAGATAATACCGTTTGCCTGCTACTCGAAACACAAGTTGGAGCCGTTCATGAGAAATCTTGAGCTTGACACGAACCTTTAAACGCCTTGCGGGGCAGAGATTTGTCATACATCAGTCTCACCTCCAATGTGAAAACATTTGTACGATAGTTTTACCCCCAATTTACCCCCAAAACCAGCCCAACCCTGACCAATATGACCCAACAACAAGAAGCAGTGAACCTCTCGATCCACTGCTAAAAGCCTTTCTGGGCTTGCTTTTCCTTATGGCTCAGGCGAGATTTGAACTTGCGACCTTGGGCTTATGAGTCCCCTGCTCTAACCACTGAGCTACTGAGCCTTACAACATTCCAACAATATCACAACTGTGAGTACAAATAAAGCCCTATTTTGGAAGAAGCCTTCAAGGGAAGGTTGACCCTCCCCTTGAAGATCAATCTAACTTCGAGACTGAGGCAACAACGCGATCGGGTTTACAGCCCCCCGACCGGGTACATGAACTTCAAAATGTGAGTGAGGACCCGTACTGAAACCTGTACTTCCCATCTCAGCAATTTGCTGCCCTTGTCGGACTTGTTGACCCACACGAACCAGAATCCGGTTGTTGTGAGCATAGAGCGTCACACTACCATCTGCATGCTCAACTTCCACAAGCTTCCCGTAACCGCCATCATTCCAGCCAGCCGTCACAACTTTACCGGAAGCGGCTGCAACAATCGGAGTCCCAACCGGAGCTGCGATATCGATCCCTTTGTGCATCCGTCCCCAACGCCAGCCATAAGGAGAAGACAATACCCCTTTCGCAGGCCACATATAGCCCTTGAAGCGATCTCCTGGCATATAAGCATCGGAGCGCCCCAGAGGCGGCAAGTTCGGCGAAACCGTCTTGCCAACCGGAGAACGCAGAATAGGCGCGTAAGACTCAGATCCAGCTGGCGCAGTCGCAACCACTTGACGCTGTGGCTTCGGTGCGTCTGCTAACATTCGCTCTAAACGCGTTTGACCGGAGTTGTTTACATCAGAACTATTGGCACTACGGCTCGTCGTGCGAAGGGAAGAGACCGTACGATTCGGGTTGAACTGAGGATTACGACGAGAAGAAACTGCTTCGGCTGCCTTCGGCGCTTCACGATTTACAGAGCGAGATTGATAGCGTTCTCTCAGTCGCGAGATTTCGCCCAGCAAGGTATTCACGTACTGATCGTCAGATCGGCGCACATCCACCTGTTGAACTTCAGGCGCGCGATTACGAGCAGGGCGGAATGCAAACTGGCGTGCATCACCGCCAATCGCTAATGGCACACTCGGATTTTGAGTCGATGCCAAACTGGGGACGGTCGGAACCTGGATATCAGCAGGAGCCTGTACTGATGCAACAGGAGCTTGCGGGGCTGGCTCAGGGAGAGCTTGAGCAACCAGAGATTGACCTGATTTTTGAGGAACTTGAATGAATTGGTTTGCCTGCACCAAATTGGGGTTATTCAGGCGATTCAGTGCTGCTAGGTCGCGAGCTGTCATGCCATGCGCTTGTGCGATCGAGGAAAGCGTTTCACCTGGATTCACTCGATATGTGACAAGCTGCTGTGATTCTGCCTGAGGCATGATCGCAACGGTTTGAGATTGTGCTGGCTCCTCAGACTTCAACTCCGCCAAACTTTGCTTCAAGCGATCACGGTTTTGCTTCAATTCAGCGAGTGCCGTTTGCTTAGGTTTTGCGACAACCGATGCTACACGTTCCGATGTGGACTGGACTTGCGGTTGCGCGGGAATCACCGGAATAGATTTGAGATTCGGTAACGACTTGATGGGAGCGCCACTGATAGTAGCTGCCATACGATCGCCCATCGGTACCTGTAAAACTTGTCCTACCGAGAGGACTGCATTGGCTTGCAAGCTATTTAGATTCGCTAGCTTTGCAGCGTCGATGCCGTAGAGTTCGGCAATCTTCCAGAGTGTTTGACCCTCTTGAACAGTATGGGTCGTCGTGGAAGCAGCAACTGCAGTCGGTGCAGTGGCGGTGGGCGCATCTACCGAAGCAGGCGTGCCAGGTGTCAGGTCAGACGCTGTCGAATCAGTGGGGACAGCCGCTTGTGCCTGTTGGGGCGCAGCGAGTCCGTAAGCACCGACTGAGAAAGCGAGTCCAAACATGGCAGCAGAGGTCCGAACGGTTCGGGATGTCTCTTGGGGCAACTGCCGGGGCTGTTCTTCAGCGCTTTCGGGTTCGATCGCGCTAAACAGAACTGAGTTTGCGTCTTGCGGAACTGCTCGTTTCAAAAAAACGACCTCCTAAAGTGTGCAGCATTTAACTGTCATCGAGTGCGAAACCTTTTGCCAGTCACTCGATTTGGTTTTTCAAATCGTTCGGAGCCAATCCGGAGCCATTACTCAAACCAGGGAACCCGCTTCTCCCAAATTGGGAAAATCCGGAATGCTCGATGCATCTTTTCGTGTCCGAAAGAATCGATAGCAGATATTCCAACTGGCTGTCAACTCGTCTGAGTTGAATAAACTGGCTGAATCCCAGATGCTGTAAGGCTGCAAAGAATTTAGAAAAATCCTTTGGCAACGAGGCAAAAATTAGGGGAGCCAGTGTGTTCATCAGGGTCAAGTGAGACAGAAAGTTTAGCTGATTTGGTGAACTCGGAGTGAATCATCCCGACTGAGATGTTTTAGAACAAATTCGAGATTTTAGTCAAGCCATTTGTCGTCCGTATTTGATGACAAGAAGTTAATGTAAAGAATATCATCGCTCAACCGTGAAATCATGCAGGCGACAGAGCGCGTCTATTTGGTTTCTCTATGGTTTAGATTTCTGAAATCCAGTGTGGCTGGAGGTTTGAATATGATATTTACTCACAATTCAGTTGAATGAAGCTGATAGAAAATCCGCGAGATTACGGACGCGAAGAATGAATTTTCAGATATGGATTTCTTATCTAAAAAGCGGCATTCGGTGATCTAAATAACTAATTAACAGTGAGAACGTTGCAGGTTGTGGGAGGAGCGATCGCGCTTGGGAAGAAATTGCGCGATCGCTCCTGCTCCTATCT
The DNA here is from genome assembly GCF_026735145.1 of Leptolyngbya sp. GGD. Classification (NCBI taxonomy): domain Bacteria; kingdom Bacillati; phylum Cyanobacteriota; class Cyanophyceae; order Leptolyngbyales; family Leptolyngbyaceae; genus Leptolyngbya; species Leptolyngbya sp. GGD. The sequence goes on along the minus strand of NZ_JAPQKE010000013.1, from coordinate 51,960 downwards.
ATCTCATATCTATATATATATGTGGGAAAACAACTAACTCAGGTACCCGAGTTGACGACGCGCTTCAAACAGCCCAAGTGCAGCGCTGACCGAGAGGTTAAAGCCACGCACTGCAGGTTGAGTAATGGGAATATAGGCAAGAATTGGGCAAGTTTGCATCACGTCGTCAGGTAGTCCTGCCGTTTCGCAACCGAACAGGAGCCAGTCATCGTCTCGATACTGAATTTGGGTGAAGTTCTGGGCCGCTTTGGCACTGAAGCCAATCCAGCGCCCACCTTGGTTTTGAGAGTAGGTTTGAAAGTCATCGATCGAATCGTGAACCGTGAGGTTGACGTATCCCCAGTAGTCGAGACCCGCACGCTTGAGATAGCGATCGCTAATTTCAAAACCTAGCGGGGCAACGAGGTGAAGTTCAGTTTGAGTTGCGGCACAAGTGCGGGCGATATTACCTGTATTGGGCGGAATTTGGGGATGAACAAGAACAACTTTAGGCATGAGTTAATCGATACTTTGGATGAGAATGAACGAGATCCTGCTTAAAAAGTAGAAAATCATGCTCATATACGATTTTTTAATGATTGAGCACAAAGAAGAATTGATTAAATATTCTAATTACATCGGCATATCCACCGAAAGTGAGATAAACCTCCTTGATTTGTTATCAATTTCCAACTTTTTAGTAGAAAAACTTGTGGTTTCTCTCAGATAAGCTCAGGCAGATCGCTTAGAAGATCCAGACATATCGCTGAGCAAGAAAATTAGCTAGAATTCCGATAGGATAAGGGTTTTCGTAATCTAGATTACAATTTATCGACAAACAAAAAAGCCAGGTTGGAAAATTTTTTCTCCAATTTCTGGCTTTTTTAGGAATGAGATAGACGCTCTAATTGCTTTGAGCAGGATTTGTGGGAGCTGCTCCTGGATTTGGCGTAGCGGGAGCAGAATTGGTTGGGCTAGTAGTTGGGCTAGTGGTTCCCGACTCTGAAGCTGAAGGTTGAGTTGTACTTAACCGAGTGATTTGATCTTTAAATTGAGCAGGTGCGAGAGAGGTCGCTTTATCAAAGAGCGGTTTTGCCTCATCGTTTTTACCCTGTTCCTTCAGCACTAGGGCTTTGTAGAGAACTGGCTGAAAATCGTTGGCATTGGTTTTAGACGCGTCATCAAACGTGGTTAAAGCTTCGTCATAGCGTTTTTGAGACGCAAAAACTTTGCCGAGTAAGACTTGAACTGCAGTGGTATCTACACTATTCGGCTGAGTTTTATTGGCGGTTGGAGCTTGTTTGAGGGTGTCTTGTAACAGCCCGATCGCGGCTTCAGGACGTTTTTGCTTGATTAATAAGTCTGAAATTCCAGCGAGCGCATTCAGATCACCGGGTTTGGATTGCAAAATATTGCGGTAAGCTTGTGCGGCTCCTTCTGGATCGTTCAACTGCTGTTTTGCCTGAGCGAGCAGAACGGCATATTCAGTCTGATTCGGATTGAGTTTGACGAGTTTTTCGAGCGGGTCAATCACCCCTTTAACATCGTTGAGCTTGAGCCGCGCTTCTAAAAGTCCGCGCAGAGCGGTCGAGTTTTCGGGTTCACGCTTGAGGACTTCTTCGTAGCCTCTCGCTTGTGCTTCGATATCCGCTTTTTGATCTTGAGGATTGGCGGCTTGAGAAGGGCTAGGGTTTGGCTTATTGGCTTGTGAGTTACTGCTAATCGCAGAGGTAACCAGGGGTAACATCGTCACACCCAATAAGCCGACCGTTGCCACGATTAAGACAAGGTTCAGGAGCCAACGATTTTTGCGCGTTTCGGTCACGGGATTACCTCACAGTTCTTTGCAGAAGTCAACAGGCTAAATGGGATTAGCAGATTCAACGATAGCGCAAAGTTGTGAAATGGAGGCGGAAATGTGGGGAGTGGGGAGATAGGGGGTGAGGAAAGCAGTAGAGATCTCACATCATTTGCTTTTACCCTACTCCCTACTCTCTACTTAAACTAGGCTTGAGCAGGTCGCTGAGTTGCCACTGGCGTAGACGACGATCGCGGTTCTGCTGCGGGGTCAACTTCTTTCAGTTCGATGTGATTTAACAGCGTCGTGACGAATGCAAACAGGAGAAAGGGGAGCGATAAAACGAGAATTAAACCGACCGTTGCAAGTGCGTAGATAGGGCGACTTGCGCCCATCATTGCCATTGCAGATGCCAAACTGAGAAAAATGACGATCAACCAAACAATAATCTGACCGTAGATGTCGCCAAACGAGAGCGTACAGACCATTCGGTAACGGTGCATGTTATTCATAATGCTCCAAACATCAGCAAGATTTGAGAGATTATCTAAACGTAACGCTGATCAACAGATGGAGTCGATTTCTCAAGAATATTGAAAGGATCTGTAATTTTCCCTCAAGGCAATGATCCGCAGTGGGGTAGAAAAGTTAATCAAATTGCGGCAGGCGGATCAGTTTGACGTGGCTGAGCGAGACAGTAAATAATCGATCGCACTTAACATCTCAGCAGGTGGACAGGGTTTGATCATGTACGCATCTGCACCTTGTTTCATACCCCAGTAGCGATCGAAATCTTCACCTTTAATCGAACAGATCATGACTGGAATGTTCTGGCTGCGTGGATCACTTTTGATCCAACGGCAAAGCTCATAGCCATTCATGCGCGGCATCACGACATCTGTAATGACCAGATCGGGTGGATGTTTTTGAATGACGGATATGGCATCAACACCATCATTCGCAACGGCAACATCAAATCCTTGATGCCGCAATTCGGTAGAAATGAGTTCTCGCACAACCGCGCTATCGTCCACGACTAAAACCCAACTCATAGCGATTCCTTCCACTCAATCTGGTATCTAGCCTTATATTTGAATTATTCATCCAACTGTAGACCGCTTCCGAGAAAAATCTGTGAAGAGAGTGTGAAGGGGTTAAATAACCTGAGTCTCCAACGAAGGCGTAGCAGCAGGAAACGGATTGTGAAACCGACGATGGAATTTCTAATCCCTCAATACCGCAAGAAGAACGTTGAGAGATTGACGCGTTTGTCGGCTAAAAATCTTTGCAGCAGAATCAACTATCCCAAGGAGAGAGGTGCAGAAACACTCTAATCTTATTTGATAGACGCTGTAATCTTAATTTACTATCTGGCGTTTTACCTGTTAAGTTTTTGATAGAGCATATGAATGTTTTTACCTTCATGAACCTTCATGAAAACCTCTGAATCTCATCTGGCTGCTGTAAGTGCTTTAGTTTTGGATCTCTACGGACTCACTCAAAAGTAATACTCTGCAAACTAGGCGTAACGGTGGCTTTGTTCAATCGGCAGGAGAATGATTGAACAAAGCCAACATCACTGGAAATTCGGCAACTACGAATCTTGCTGATTGAGATTAGTCAGTTTGAAATTGTGGCAGATCAAGAGATGGCTGACCGTCTACTTACCCAGTACTTTCCAGGTAACCCTCAATGGCTTCTAACGTTCCCTCTTCTGATGATGATTCAACCTCGTCAACTTCAGCTTCTAGCGCGGCTCCAGTTGAATCTTTTGCGATCGCTGGCATTGCCGCCTCTGCTGGAGGGCTAGAAGCATTTACCAGCCTGCTCGAACATTTACCCACTGATACGGGCATGGCGTTTGTACTCATTCAACATTTATCTCCTGACTACGAAAGTTTGCTCTCTGAGATTCTGGGTCGAGTCACGGAAATGCCTGTAAGTCAGGCGCAAGACGGAATGAGCATTGAGCCAAACCGAGTCTACGTCATTCCGCCCAACACCCAGATGACCGTTGTAAATGGGCTGTTGCGGCTGGCTCCCCGTCAAAAGATCGCTGGAAAATATATGCCAGCAGATGTCTTTTTCGAGTCTTTAGCCGCCGATCGTGGAGATCGATCGATCGGCATTGTTTTGTCGGGCACGGATGGAGATGGCGCGTTAGGGCTGAAAGCCATTAAAGTGGCGGGTGGGATCACCTTCGCTCAATGCGAATCAACCGCAAAGTTTGACAGTATGCCGAGTACCGCCATCGCCACCGGCAACGTCGATCTTGTTCTGCCGCCGGAAGAGATTGCTGAAGAACTTGTCAGGCTTAGTTGTAGCCCCTTTTTGGTTCATCCAGAGCCGCTTCAGATAGTGAAAGCAGTACTCAAGCCGGGGGATGCGCTCAGCATCATTTTTGCCCTCCTGCGAACCGCGACCGACGTTGACTTTACCCTTTATAAGCCAACGACCCTCGATCGCCGGATTCGCCGCCGGATGCTGTTGCATAAGCTAGAAACGCTGGAAGACTACGCTCAGTATCTGCAAGCGCATCCGAGTGAAGTGCAGGCGCTCTATGAAGAAATTTTGATTCACGTCACTGAGTTTTTTCGTGATCCCGAAGCCTTTGAACAATTAAAAACTCAGGTTTTCCCGACCATCAGTGAACACAAGTCAGACAGCACCCCGATTCGGATTTGGGTAGCGGGCTGTTCTACGGGCGAAGAAGTGTATTCGATCGCGATGTGTTTGTTGGAGTATTTTAGCGATCGCGCCACCGTGCCGCCGATTCAAATCTTTGCCACCGATATTAGCAACGCGGCAATTAACAAAGCCCGATCGGGCTTTTATGAAGAAGCTCAGATGGAAGCCGTGTCCCCAGAGCGCCGCAGCCGATTTTTTGTCCCCTTAGCGAGTGGGGGCTATCAAATTAGCAGCGCCATCCGCGAACTGTGTGTCTTTGCTCGACATAATTTAGGCGGCGACCCGCCGTTTTCCAACCTCGATCTGATTAGCTGTCGCAACGTGCTGATTTATCTATCCGATCCGTTGCAGGAACACATCATGGCTCTGTTCCACTACAGCCTCAATCTAACTGGTTTCTTGATGCTGGGGACTTCAGAGAGCGTCAAAACTGCTTCAGACCTGTTTCGCCCAGTCCATGAACCTACCAAAATTTATGCCAAAAAGTTTAGCCTGGCCCGTCCTTTATTTTCATTTACCTCGAATGCTCGTTCTGTCATGAGTACCGAGCAGCCGTCACTGGTTGAATCGATCACCAGTAACTTTGACCTTGCTAGAGATGTTGACCAACTGATCGCCAATCGCTATGCGCCCGTGTCAGTTGTGGTGGATGAACAGATGCACATCCTGCACGTGCGAGGAGACACTGACCCTTACCTGAGGCTACCGCCCGGTACAACAGATTTAAATCTGTTGCTAATGGCGAGAGAAGGATTGGCAATTCCGCTCCGCTCCGCAATGTATCAAGCGCAAACGCAAAGACTTTCTGTTCGACAAGAGCAAGTTCAGATTGATGAAGGCGATCGCTCTGACCTGCTCAATCTGGAAGTGATTCCGTTTCAGCCTGCGATCGCCACAAGTCCAGTTTATTTTCTGCTGATTTTTGAAGCGGTTTTGCCTGTACCGGATCAATTGAGTTGCGCGATCGCTCCCAACTCAGAAACCGGAATCGAAAATCTAGAGCGGGAAGTCATACAGCTCCGGCAGGCGCTTGCTGCCGCCACGCAACGCGAACTTTCGGCGCAAGCTCATCTGCAAGCGGCGATTCAGGAACACAACTATCTCAACCAAAACCTACGGGTAGCAAACGAAGAGATTGTGTCGAGCAACGAAGAACTCCGCAGCACCAATGAGGAACTCCAAACGGCAAAAGAGGAGATCCAAGCGACCAACGAAGAACTCTCTACCACAAACGATGAACTTCGCAGCCGCAACTTGCGGCAAAACCGGGACAATAGTGACCTGAACAATTTTGTGGAAAGCATCAGTGTGCCGGTCGTCATGCTGACCAATGAATTGAGGATTCGCCGCTTCACCCCCGCTGCCCAGAGACTTTTTAATGTCATTCCCACAGATATTGGACGACCATTTAGTGACCTCCGCACCGACTTTGACGCAGCGAATCTAGAGTCGATGACGCTGGAGGTGTTAGAAACGCTCAACACACAAGAACAAGAGCTTCAAACGCGATCGGGCTACTGGTATACCGTCCGAATTCGTCCTTATCGCACCACGGAGAACCAAATCGATGGTGTCACGATAGTGTTCATGGATATTGACTCGCTCAAACGTCATGCCACCACCCTGGAACTGGCTCGCAATTATGCCGAATCGATCGTTGAAACTGTGCAAATTCCATTAATAGTGCTGGATGCTGATCTACGGGTAAATACGGCGAATCGGTCTTTCTACGAACTGTTTCAGACTTCTGCGGCTGAAACCGTGCAACATTCTCTGCTTGAGCTAGGCCACGGGCAATGGAATCTCCCTCAACTGAGATCGCTGCTCGAAGATGTGCTGGTCAATGACATCCAGATTCAGAACTTTGAGCTTGAGCAGCAGTTTGAGCCAGTTGGACAGAAAACATTATTGCTCAATGCTTGCCGACTGCTCAATGAAGCCGATACGCTCATGATTTTGCTAGCGATCGAAGACATTACCGAGCGGCAGCAGTTTGAAATTGAACGCACTCGGCTGCTCGCTCAAGAACGAGCGGCTCGTGAGGACGCAGAAGCCGCCAACCGCGCCAAAGATGAGTTTCTTTCCAACCTCTCGCACGAACTGCGTAACCCTCTCACTGCCCTACTGGGCTGGGCACAAATGCTGCTGACCCGCAGCCTCGATCAAGCAACCGTAACCCGCGCCTTAGAAGTGATTGAGCGCAGTGCCAAAGCGCAATCTCAACTTGTTGAAGATATTTTAGATACTTCTCGAATCGTTAGCGGGAAGCTCAAGCTCAACACTAAATCGATCGATCTGCGCTTCATCGTACAAGCTGCGATCGAAACGGTTCAGCTATCAGCCGAGGCAAAAACGATTCAAATTGTTGCAGACTTAAGTTCTGTGAGAATTATCGGTGATGGCGATCGCTTACGGCAAGTTGTCTGGAATCTGCTCTCAAATGCGATCAAATTCACCCCTGAGTCGGGACGCGTCGAAGTCACACTCACTTCGGTCGGCAATCATGCTCAAATTCAGGTGAAAGATACCGGACAAGGAATTTCGGCAGACCTCTTACCGCACATTTTCGAGCGATTTCGTCAAGCAGATTCCAGCATGACAAAAGCCAGTTCTGGTCTGGGGCTAGGGTTAGCTATCGTCAAACATTTGGTAGAACTGCATGGTGGAACAGTTGAAGCAGAGAGTTCAGGTGAAGGGCAAGGAACCACGATCACGATTGTGCTACCGATGCAAAACGTTCCCCAGGAGTCTACACCGTCGAGCAGTTTAGAGCCGACTGTCTTAGAAGTTAGCGCACATCATTTGAGTGAACCTGTCTGCTCGTTAGAGGGGTTAAAGATTTTAGCGGTTGATGATCAAGCTGATACGCTTGAAATCCTTAAATTTATGCTAGAACCTTATGGAGCCGAAATGCAGACGGTAGACTCTGCTAGAGCGGCTTTAGCGGCTCTCAGCGAAAATCCCAGCCGATATGGTGTGCTGATTTGTGATATTGGAATGCCGGAGGAAGATGGTTACTGGTTGATTCAACACGTGCGATCGTTTAGCCCAGAAGCCGGAGGACAAATTCCAGCGATCGCGCTGACTGCCTATGCTGGCGAAGAAGAACGCCAACGGGCGATCAATGCTGGGTTTCAAATGCACATTGCAAAACCGATCGAACCCGCTCAATTAGCAGGGCTGATTGCAGAGTTGGTAAGACGAATTTAGGATTTTGGCAGCAAAGTTGTGATTTCTTCTACTTCAGGTTAAATCGGTTTTTTGCCGTTCAGGGCTGGAGTCCGGTTGATGGCGAGGGGTCGATCGAGATGTTTCGCCTGATATTGTCCTACGACATATTGATCGACGTGTTGGAAAATGACGATCGGGGCAGTGACGCGACACGTAAAAAACTCGATCGCAGCTCGACCTTCTGAAACTCGGACTTTGGGTGAAAAATCTTTCGGGGGTTCAGTTCGCCACTGCCAATTTGCAGAATCTGGGAGCGCATCGATCAAACGATGATGAACCCAATCTGCAACCTTTCCCATTTTCCCCAGTTCTCGCAGTTCGCGGCGTAAGAGTGAGGCAATGACAAACGATCGTGGGGAATGATCGCCGTCGATCGCTTCCATGAGATCTGTCAATGCGCCTTCAGGTTGAGGGGGATTGTCACGTCCGCTAGCTGTGAGTAATGCTTTTTCCAGATGAGAAGTGGTACTACAGGACTCAGGTAGTGCCCAAGTTACGCCTGTCCCGTCTTCCCCTAGACGAAAGAGATAAGTCACTAAACGAAAATCGGGCTTGAGTTTGATGCTTGGAAGTGTCACGAGGACGGCACCAGGGTTTGTGGCGCTAATAAACCATCGCCCTTGATTATTCGGCATTTGCAGCGTTTCATCGAGTGAACTGCCGAAGTGAAATAAGCTGCCTAACTCCTCTAAGGAATCGGGTTTTGGAGGTTCATCCATGTTGTTGTAGAGATTGGGATGATTCTCAGATTCGGGTACAACCAAAGCAGATCTCAAATGTTGTCGAATTTTTTGGAGGACTTCGAGTGGAACTCTTTGGGTAGACATGGGTGAAAAGGGGCAGGAGAAGACTTCTATCGTTTCTATAAAGTGCCCCGAAGTCAGCTAGAAGTTTGTACGAGGAAATCGAGGAATCAGGGTGAGGAGATCGAGAAATCAGTAGTCAAGAAATCAGCGATCGTTCACGCATTGCGGTACGAGGGAGTACAGTCTCATTTCTCCCCCGTTCTTCATAACCCTTCATAATAGAAGGAGCTTTTTCACGATGTCGAAACTATGCCGAGAGACTTGCGAGGATTTATCAAACAGATCGAAGAGCGCGGACAATTGCGTCGAATTAAGACGCTGGTTGATCCGAATCTAGAAATCGCTGAGATTGCAAATCGGATGTTGCAACACGGCGGACCGGGATTGCTGTTTGAGAATGTGAAAGGGTCAAACTATCCGGTTGCTGTCAATTTGATGGGAACTGTCGAGCGGGTTTGCTGGGCGATGAATATGGAGTCGCCGCTTGAATTGGAAACGTTGGGGAAAAAGTTAGCGCTGTTGTATCAGCCGCGCCCACCGAAGAAATTTTCTCAGGCGATCGAGCTTGGGAAAGTTCTATATGATGTTGTTCAAGCCAAACCTGCACGCGACTTTTTCCCTCCTTGTCAGCAGATTGTGCTGAAAGAAGGTGAGTTTGATTTTAATCAAATGCCGTTTTTGCGCGTGTATCCAGGTGATGCAGGCAAAGTTGTCACGCTGGGGTTGATGATTACGAAAGATCCTGAAACGAAAATTCCGAATGTTGGAGTTTATCGCTTACAGGTGCAATCGCAGAATACGATGACGGTGCAATGGCTTTCGGTGCGTGGCGCGACTCGACATTTAAGAAAAGCAGCAGAGCGCGGTGAGAAATTAGAAGTTGCGATCGCGCTCGGGGTTGATCCTCTAATTATTCTGGCGGCGGCAACTCCTTTACCTATCGATCTTTCCGAATGGCTGTTTGCCGGAATTTATGGGGGAACGGGCGTACATTTAGCAAAATGCAAAACCGTTGATCTAGAAGTGCCAGCAGATTCAGAATTTGTGTTTGAAGGAACGATTACACCCGGAGAGACCGGTGTAGACGGGCCTGCGGGTGATCACATGGGGTATTACGGCGGGGTGAATGAGAAAGCGCCCTTGCTCAGATTCAACTGCGTGACGCATCGGAAAGATCCAATTTATTTGACAACCTTTAGTGGTCGTCCACCGAAGGAAGATGCCATGATGGCGCTCGCGTTGAACCGTATCTATACTCCGATTCTGCGTCAGCAAGTCCCAGAGATCATTGATTTCTTCTTGCCGATGGAAGCGTTGAGCTATAAAGCGGCGGTTTTATCGATCGATAAAGCTTATCCAGGTCAAGCGAGACGTGCAGCCTTGGCATTTTGGAGTGCGTTGCCGCAGTTTACTTATACTAAGTTTGTGATTGTGGTCGATAAGGACATCAACATTCGCGATCCGAGAGCCGTAGTCTGGGCGATTACGTCTAAAGTCGATCCGGCGCGGGATGTGTTTATCTTGCCTGAGAATCCATTTGATTCATTGGACTTTGCGACGGAGAAACCAGGTTTGGGCAGTCGGATGGGAATTGATGCGACGACGAAGATTTTCCCAGAAACAGATCGACCCTGGGCAGACCCGCTGAAGTCTGATCCGGATGTCGCTGCAATGGTCGATCGACGTTGGGCGGAATATGGGCTTGCCGATTTGGAATTGGGTGAGGTTGATCCGAATCTGTTTGGCTACCAAATCGAGCAGTAAGCAGAACAGCAGATCAGATTCGATTTCAGTTCGTTCATGACATTGAACCTTCTATGCCAAATGGCAGGGAGGAGTATCAGAACTGCGATCGCGCTCTTGATTACGAAATTAGAGAGATGTGTGGATTAAGGCATAGCCTAAACAGAGCATTCTGCCGTAATTATGCACTCAGGCAGAGGTAATTGATCTCTAGCTAAAGAGATAGGTGATTGCACCAGTTGCTGCCTAGACTGAGAAACTAAGCGAGCGAATGACTTGCTAAATTTGTTGAGATATGGAGGTTTAGCGATGACTTTGACATTCAAGCGGGCGATTACTCCTGGAGTTCTTGCTGCGAGTTTAGTCAGTGCAACTCTGCTGCCGATCAAACCTGCTGCCGCCGATCAAAACATCTGGCGGGACATTGGAATTGGGGCAGGAGTTGGAGCGGCATCTAGCGCAATCACGCGACATAAGGTCGTTCCGAATATTATCAACGGAGCTGCAGCCGGAGCAGCGGTCAATCAATCGCGAGATTTAACCACGAAGAAAGGTCAGCGTCCTGACTTTCTCAGAGATGCTGCTGTGGGTGCAGGAACGGGTGCAGCAGTTGGCTCCGTGACAAATCGCCGTCATGCAGTGCGGAATACTGCGAATGGAGCTGCAGTAGGAGCGGTGATTAATATTCTGACTCCGAAGCCCCGCCGTTAGGAATGGGAGGGGGGATATAGCACTCTTTAGAGAAATGCTATATCCCCCATTCCCCTATTAATTCAGAGAACATTTTCGGTGCGATCGACAACCTGAGTTTTACTCTGCCTTAACCTCAATCTGGTAGATTCCTCCTGATGCGAGTCATGATTGGAGTTCTACCTGATGAAACGCCGGAATTTGTTGCTTTTTCTGAGTGCAGCGGCGGGAACTGCTGCGATCGCGAGTCTTGCAAAGAATCATCAGAAGTTTTCAATCCCTTTTCAGTCTTCTGGCTCGGCAACTATCAGCTTCAAATCGGTTCAAGGTCCAATGCCGCTTTTGACAGATGCAATTGCCTCAGATCAGAGCATTTCGGCATTGGCTCAGTACGAAATTCAAGACGATCTGGTCTTACCTGAAGGCTTTACCTATGATGTGATTGGAGCCTGGGGCGATAAGATTGGAGACTCACGGTTTGGGTATAACAATGACTATCTTTCATTTGTTGAAACGGCTGCAAATGAAGGCTATCTCACCATTAATTTTGAATATATTAGTGCAATTCCTTGGTTGCAGAGCTACTCGAAAGTCCTGGGTAAAAAGCTGCCTGTCGAAGCGGCTCAGACAGAATTGAAAAAGAACGGCGATCGCGGATTGAATGCGTTTGCCTTGGTTGAGAAGAATCCGCTCAAGACTCAGATCGCAACCATCTGCAAAGAAGCCTTGATTGATCAAGGAATGGGTGTGATTTCGATTCGCAAAAATGCAGAAGGCAAGTGGGAACGGACTTTTTCGCCCAACGATCGACGAATTACCGGAATTTCTGGTCTAGAAGATGGACGCTATCTCAAATGCACAGGAGCCGCAAAAGCCGTCTTTGAGAAGAAATCGGGTAAAGGGTATTTGGACAAATTAGGCGATCGTATAATTGGAACGTTTGCAAACTGTGCAGGAGGGACAACGCCTTGGGGAACTGTCCTCAGCGCAGAAGAGAATATTCAAACCCAAGTTCCTGATCCAGTATATGCAGATGGCACTTCTTTTCCGCCCGATCGCGTGACGTTCAGAATCGACGATGAAGAAGTGTCTGGGCAGGGAAACGTCTTTGGGCTAGCAGGTAATAAGTACGGCTGGATTGTTGAAGTAGATCCTGCGAATCCCAAAGATTTCGGCACAAAGCACACTTGGTTAGGGCGTTATCGACATGAAGCAGTTGGAGTCAGAGCGGAAGCTGGTAAGCCGCTAGCATTTTATTCAGGCTGCGATCGACGAGGTGGACATATTTATAAATTTGTCAGCCGTGAGCAGGTTACTGATCCGAAAGATAAAGCAAATTCTCGGTTACTAGCTGACGGAATGCTTTATGCTGCAAAGTTCAATGAGAATGGCACAGGAGAATGGATTGCGCTCAAAGCAGATACCCCTGTGAATCCTGACGATCCAAGTACGATCGTGGGTGGAATGATCAATCTCCCCAATCGTCCGGCAGGCGGCTTCGCGCCATTTCGCAAGCAAGCAGAGATTGTGAAATACAAACAAAAATTCAAAACCTTGGGCGATCTCTATGAAGGCAATCCCACCGAAAAACAAGGTGCGATTTTGATTGATGCTCACTATGCTGCGAATGCTTGTGGTGCAACCTGTACAGCCCGCCCTGAAGATACAGAAATTGCACCCGATGGTTCACTCTACATTGCGTTTACTTCTGGCTCACCCGATAGTCGCGATGGTGGTCCTGATCAGCGCATTTTCAAAGGGTCGAATGGCGAAGTGCCTTATGAGCATGGATTTGTGATGCACTTAACTGAGGAAGGTAATGATCCGGCTGCAATGACATTTCAGTGGAAAATGCTAGCCCTCGGAGGTGAACCAACCGCAGGTGGTGCGGGCTTCTCGAATCCGGATAATTTAATGATTGACCCTGATGGGCATGTTTGGATTGTGACGGATATGTCGTCTGACAAGCTCAATAAAGCAGTGCCAAAACGGGTTGGTAAAAACGGAGTTCCAATCAGCCAGTCGAATTTGCGCGGATTGTTTGGCAATAATAGTCTGTGGTTTGTTCCAACTTCGGGCGAGAATGCTGGCGAGGCGTATTTGTTTGCGATGGCTCCGATGGAGGCAGAACTTACAGGACCATTTATGAGTCGCGATCGCCAATCTCTCTTTTTGGCAGTTCAGCATCCTGGCGAATTTAAAGGGATTCGCCAGGGGATGAAATCTGAGGCTCGGCAATTTGCGATGAAAACACCGGATGGGAAAGATTTTACCCAAATCCGTCAAGTGCCGCTTGGATCTAATTTTCCGAGTAAAAAAGCGGATGCGCCACCTCGTCCTTGTGTCGTGGTGGTGTCGAGAGATGCAGGAAAAGCGATCGCAGGTTACGCTACAGATACAACGATCGTCTAAGACACGCGATACGGTTCGACTTCGCTTCACTTATGGCAACAGAGCCAAAGCAGAGTGAGCAAAGTCGAACCTTGAGTTTTAGAATCGCAGACCGACTCCACCTTGCAGGGTTGCGGCTGCGCCCCCATTCTTATAGCCATCAAACGCGATCACCGCATTGCCAAATACGACAACGTTGCTATTCGGCAGTGCATAATCAATCCCTGGCTGAATCGCAAAACTGGTGCGATTTCCCAACACCGTCTCTCCGCCGAGCGGAATCGAAGCCCCTGCTCCGATATAAATATCAGTCTGCCAATTCAGTGGGTAATCGTAAGAAACGGTGGGTACGATCGCGGTTCCACTGCCAATAAACGCTTGGGTTCGCAATGATACGGGTGCTCTCAGAAACTTGTAGCGTCCAGCTATCACTGCCGAAACGCGGCTCCCATCTCCATCTCCGCTCGACAATCCGACCGCTGGTCCAACACCGATATAGCTGCCGTATGCGGCTTGAGCGGAAGCAGGCGCTTGAATCGCACAAATTCCGATGAGCGCTGCTCCGCAAACAGTGAGCTTTTTATCGAATCGTCCAAACAAACCTGTTAAAAATTCCATTGCTCGACTCCTCATGACCAGGAACAGCGACGCACCAAAATGCGATCGAATTATTTTTCATCATACCGAAGAATGCCCGATTCTCAAGCCCTACGCACTTAGTTTTGATCGGAACTTTGATCAGAAATAAAAGACTTTGGCGGAAACTTTTAGAATAGGGAAAGCTCCATTTATTCTGATTCGTTATGTCTGATTCTGCACTGGGCGATCGCTATTCTAATTTGATTGAACAAATTATTCAGCAAACGCTGAAGGGGAATATTCGATCCAAAGAACAGGTTTATCAAATGCTGGTGCAAGAGATTGAACCGGATAGCGGTGAAGTGTTTGATGCCAAATTTCGCGATCGCATGGTGCAGACTCAAACCACAGCGAATGATAAAAGTGATGAGTTAACACAGGCGAAAGCGATGCGAGCGATGCGGGCATTGCAGACGATTGAAGGAGAATGGAAACGCTGGCAATCGGATAATCAAAATAGAAGTGCGATCGCAACTTCTGTGCGGCAACTTAATCAGGCAGATAAACGCGATCGCATTCTGATTTTTCTGACGTTAAGCGATCCAAATCATCCTGAAAGCCTCAATTCTGATCAACTCAAGCAAGTTGCGCTGACTCTCAAGCAGCAACCGATTTCTGATGCAGAAACTCAGCAAGAACTCTCGCAACTTAGTGATGGAATTCTGCGAGGATTCAAATCTTGGGAGGTTTTGCAGCCTCATTTAATTAGCTGGATTTATAACCCGGAGCAATTAGGATTTGGAGGAACATCGAGAGGAGTCAGACCCTGGGAATTGTGGGCAGGGCAAGCGATCGGGAATTTGCCAAAGTCGTTTTTTGCGGCTCTTGATCAAGAACAATCCGCAGGAGAATGGGCAGAATCGCAGACTGAAGTTGCATTATCAGATTGGATTGAATTTCTGATCGTTGTGCAAACGTTACAACGAGGATTAGTCAGTTGGGCGGAAAATCAAAGCTATAGTTCCAAAGCAGGAACGTCAATGTCGGTTTCGATTTTTCTCACATTTGCGTTGATTTGGTCGGAGCTAGCAGGAGGATTTTCTCGATCGACGGGTTTGAATTCGATCAATCGCGAACGTTTTTCAGAAGCCTCGTTTCGAGTCACGTTGCAGATTCTCCGAGTTTTTGCCCAACGGAAATACTTCCCCTTATATGGAACGATTTATACGTCTTTTACTGGAACTTACTTCCGCGAGGCAATGAACTATCTGAGTGAGCCTTTGAAGCGAGTGAAAGGAACCCAGGAAAAGGCGCGAATTCTGACGCTGATTGGATCGACACAGCGCATCATTGGCGCATTAGAGGTTGCAAAAGAGCTACATACACAGGCAAAGGAGATTGCTCAAGACGCGGGTGACAGGCGTTGTGAGATTGCGAATTTCAATCATTTAAGCCGCATTAGTATCATCGAGAAGAACTATGCAGAAGCAATTAGTACCAGTCAAAGAGCTTTAATTCTCAGTCGGCAATCGGGCGATCGTATGGGGGAAGCAAATGCGCTTGCTAACTTGGGCTATGCTGAGGTCTTTCAAGCTCAATTACTCGAATCTGATCCGGATGCGTATGAATTAGCGATCGGCTATTTAGAACAAGGCTTAGCTTTGTCTGAAAAACTCGGAGATTTGCAGAGCCAAGCTTTATGTGCCATTAGCTTAGGCAGTGCTTACGTGACGTTGAATGACGCTGAACAAGCTTTGAAGTACCTCGAACAAGGCAGCTATGCGGCAGGAGAGTCAGGAGATCGCTATTTACATGCGCTCTGTTTAGCATATGTGGGCGAGGTGTTTTATCAGCGTCAAGATGCAGAAAAAGCAATTTTGGCTTCGGCAATGGCGATGTACAAACTTGAACAGATGGGTTCAACGGATTGGCGCACCTCGGCTGGATTGCTCACGATTCTGCAAGGACAATTAGGCGATCGCTTCGAGCAGATTTTGCAAAGTCAGCGATCGAGTTTGATCGCAGAAATTGGAGTCGATGGATTTGACTATTTGAGAGAATTACTCGATCGATATCGCCAAGCTTAAGAGTTCACCGTGAACTCAAGGTTTTTCATCATCAATGCTTTTCTATCGGCGTAGATTCAATCTTGCGCTCATCAGAGTTGCTTAAAATCAAATGAACTAATTGATCTACGACTCGATCGCGGGAGAGTTGCATCAATTCTTCTCCATAAAGCATTTTTTGCAAGATCACCCAAGAGACCATTGAGCCGAAGAAGATCTGAGCGATCGCTTCTGGGTCATGCAACTTGAGTTCTTTGCGCGATCGCAAATATTCACACAGCATTGATTTTCCACGCTGCACAACTGCTTGTGTATAGAGTCGTGCTAATTCTGGAAATCGCTCTGATTCGCCAATCACAATTCTCAGGAGCGGAATATAGTTGCCGCGATCGACCACATCATTGAAGAAAATTTCTGCCAATCGTCGGAGTAATTGTTCAGGCTCAACCTTTTGATGATCTAGCTCAAATAGAGTGGTAAAGCGAATAATCGTCGCTTGCTCGATCAGTGAGCGAAACAATCCCTCTTTGTCTTGGAAGTAACTATAAATTGTTTGTTTAGAAACGCCTGCCTCTGCTGCAACACGATCCATACTCGTTCCAGCATAGCCGGATGTGAGAAAGACGGTCATTGCACCTTTGAGAATTTGCTCTCGTTTAACCACTTGACGCTCCGGGGAAAGTTTCGGCATTTGGTGAACTTTTCCAAAGAAAACATTGTTTAATCATACTAGACCGTCTAGTATGATTTGTATTCTGCAACCAGACTTCACAATATGGCTCACACTCTTCCACAGCCTGCAGATCATGTTCCAGATGCGCCGTCTCAGAAGCCATCTCAGAAATCGAAGCGAGTCTTGATCATTCCTGCGGTTTTCGCGATCGTCGGAATTGGATTTGCCACTTGGCACTTTTTGCCAAAGCCAGAAGCCGCGACCTTACCGCTTAGCGGACGCATCGAAGCCGATGAAACCGATATCGGTGCGAAAACAGCCGGGCGAATTAGTGCAATCAATTTCCGCGAAGGAGATGAGGTGCAGAAAGGTCAAGTCGTCGCGCAATTGATCGATGAGGAAGTGAATGAGCAATTGCGGGCAGCAGAAGCACAGGTCGCAGCAGCACGGCAAGAAGAACAGCAGGCGCGATTAGAGATTACAGTCGCAGAGAGTCGGATTCAAGAAGCACAGTTGAATGTGCAACAATCGCAAGGGGATTCGCGGGGACGAATTGATCAAGCGACTTCTAATGTCTCGGCAGCAAAGGCACAGTTAGCACAGTCAGAAGCTCAAGTAAAGCAGGCAGAAGCTCAAGTCAAAGAAGCACGATCGCGAGCCAAGCTAGCAGCATCCGATCGCGATCGCTATGCGCGGTTAGTGACTCAAGGCGCTGTGAATCGTCAGCAGTTTGATCAAGCTCAAATGAATTTTGAGACGGCTCAGGCAGGCGTAGAAACGGCGATCGCCACTTTACAAGCGCGAGAAGAAGCGGTGAATGCAGCGCGAGATCAGTTGAATGCGGCGCAGGGTGGATTAACCCAGACTGAAACGACCGAATTGAATCCGGAGATTCGCGGCGCACAACTGGCTGGATTACAACAGCAACGACAGCAAGCCCAAGCAAAACTCGCTGCCGCACAGGCAAAAGTGAAAAATGCGTTAGCCAATCAGCAACAGATTCAGAAACGCTTAGATTCTTTCGTTGTGAAAAGTCCGATTCGTGGTGTGGTTACGGCTCGACCTGTTGAACCTGGAGCAGTGGTGGCAACGGGCAAGACATTGTTGACGGTGGTTGATTTGAACACAGTGTACTTACGAGGATATATCCCTGGAAGTAGCATTGGCAAAATTCGCGTAGGTCAGCGCGCTCAGGTGTTTTTAGATTCTGCTCCGAAAAAGCCGCTGAGTGCGAGAGTCGCTGCGATCGATCCAAAAGCTTCGTTTACGCCAGAAAATATCTACTTTCGCGACGATCGAGTTAAACAAGTTTTTGGAGTAAAAATTGCGATCGACGATCCAGCCGGATTTGCCAAGCCTGGAATGCCTGCGGACGGGGAAATTTTACTCAAGGAGTAGAGCTATGACTGCGATCGTATCTGCTCCTCTTTCTCAGCGCGTTGCTGATCCGATTGTTCAAGTGCAGCACTTGCAGAAACAATATGGTCAGGTGACGGCAGTTCGCGGGATTGATTTTAGTGTTGCTGCGGGTGAATTGTTTGGCTTGATTGGTCCGGATGGAGCCGGGAAAACGACGACCTTTCACATCCTAGGAGGGGTGATGGAAGCAACTGGTGGCAATGTTCAAGTTTTGGGACGATTGCCGAGAGATGCGCGATTGCAGATCGGCTATCTCACTCAGCAGTTTTCGCTGTATTTAGATCTCAGCATTGATGAAAATCTGCGCTACATGGCTGGATTGCGAGAAGTTCCAGATCATCTTTTTCAACAGCGGCGAGAGAAGTATCTGCGATTGATGAGCTTAGATCAATTTAGCGATCGCTTAGCTGGACAACTCTCAGGCGGAATGAAGCAAAAACTCGCGCTCTGTTCTGCTTTAATTTCTCAGCCTCAAGTACTTTTGCTCGATGAACCGACAACGGGTGTCGATCCCGTATCGCGTCGTGAATTCTGGGATGTGCTTGCTACTTTAGCAGCCGAAGGAGTGACGATCATCGTCGCAACACCTTATTTAGATGAAGCAGAACGCTGCAATCGAGTTGCATTGATGTATGACGGAATGATTCAGCACATTGGCACTCCGGCTGAATTGAGACAAAGTTTAGGCTTGCATCGACTGGAAGTGCATACCCCGCAGCTTGCAGTCGCCGAACAGATGTTGAGCGATCATCGCGAGATTGCAGATGTGCAAACTTTTGGCGATCGCTTAGATGTGTTAGTCGTCGATGAAAAAGTGGGAGAGCAAGCCATTCGAGAGCAATTTCGCGATCGACAGCTAGAACTCTCCTCACTCCAGATTACAGAACCCACGTTAGAAAATGTTTTCGTCACTCAACTGCGGCAGCAAGGTTTAGCTCCGAAGATTTTAGAATTTCCGCGTGCTCGATCGGGTCGGAAATCTCCAGAAGAGATTGCAATCTATGCGCACAATCTCAATCGAGTCTTCGGCACATTCCAAGCCGTTAAGAATGCGAATGTTGAAGTTCGCTACGGTGAGATTTTCGGATTACTTGGTGCGAATGGAGCTGGAAAAACCACCACGATCAAGATGCTGTGTGGATTGCTGCCGTCTAGCTCAGGTGAGATTGCCCTTGGTGGAGAACGGGGAAATCTTCGCAGTCGCGATTTGAGAAAGCGTATTGGCTATATGAGCCAGAAATTTACGCTATATGATGATTTGTCGATCGTTCAAAATCTAGAGTTTTACAGTGGTGTGTATGGCGTGCCTCGTCAACACAGACGCGAGAAGATCGACTGGGTACTTGCAACCTGCGGACTCGAAGGACAGGAAGATATGGTCACGGGACAATTGCCGGGGGGATGGAAGCAACGGGTTGCTTTTGGCGCATCTGTGATGCATGAGCCTGATATTTTATTCTTGGATGAGCCGACATCTGGTGTTGATCCGCTCGCAAGACGGCAATTCTGGCGATTGATCAATGATTTTGCCCGAAATGGTGCTGCGATCTTGGTTACTACTCACTATCTGGAAGAAGCAGAACAATGCAATCGAATGAGCTTTATGGTGGCAGGTGAAACGGTACTAGAAGGCTCACCGAGTCAGATTAAAGCAGCGCAGCCTGGACAACTGATCGAAGTCGTTGTTCCTCACGCTCAAATTGCTTCCAACTTACTCAAGCAACAGATGGAAAGTTGGCGTGTTTCAATTTTTGCCGATCGCTTACATGTGGTGATTGATCATCCCGAAGAGATTGAAGAGCTGCGATCGCGGCTCATCGCTGCAAATTTATCTCCTATTTCCCTACTTCCCATTCCCTACTCCCTCGAAGATGCCTTTATCGGGGTTGTCCAGCGCGCTCAGGCAAAGCTATGAAACGTATTCTCACTCAAGCTCAAAAAGAACTGGCTCAATTTAGACGCGATCGCTTAACTCTAGCACTGGCGTTTATTTTGCCATTGATGACCTTATTCATTTTTGGATTTGCAATTCGATTGGAGGCAAAGAATATTGCGTTGATTGTGCAGGACTTCGATCGCACTCATCTCAGTCAAACTTATACAGAAAGGCTGTATGTGACGAATCAATTTGTTCCGGTGCAATGGAGCGGGCTTGATCCATTACGAGATGGCATCGAACGCGGGATTGCTCAAGCTGCTGTGATCATTCCGCCTAAGTTTAGTGCAGATGTGGAAGCAGGTCGATCAACAAATGTGCAAGTGCTGATTGATGGAACTGATGTGAACAATGCGCGGGTGATCAAGAATAGTCTTCAAGCCTTCACAAATGCGTTTATTCAGGATGAAGGTTTACTACGATCGTCTCCTAAATTAGTCGCAAAAATTCGATTGTGGTTTAATCCTGGGCGGCAAGAATCTCTGTATATTGTTCCTGGAGTGTTTGGGGTGATTTTGGCAGTTTATCCGAGTTTACTTGCAGCGCTAGCAATGGCGAGAGAGAAAGAGCAAGGGACGATTCTACAAACTTACGCCTCTAATATTAGTGCGGCTGAATTACTTTTAGGAAAATGTTTGGCTTATTTTCTAATTGCGATCGGACAAGCGATCGTGGTGATAGGAATTGGAGCAGCGATTTGGCAGTTGAGGTTTGTCGGCGATCCGACTCCGTTTCTGTTTGGAGGAGCATTGTTTCTGCTAGCAAGCGTGATGTTTGGATTGTTGATTGGAGTGAGAACTGGAAATCGATCGGTTGCTGTGCAAGCGGTCGCAACGGCTGGATTTTTACTTGCGCTGTTGTTATCCGGCTTTATCTATCCACTCAGCAACATTCCATTTCCGTTATCGCTAGTTTCGAGTGTCGTTCCAGCGCGATATTTTATTGAACTATCGCGAGATGCGTTTGTTCGAGGAGCAGGATGGCCGGGAGTTTGGACGGCTCCGCTGTGTTTAGCCGCGATCGCGTTTGTCTTGTTCAATATTGCTCGTCGAATCCTAGGTCGAATGCAGCTACCCGGATAGCCTGCAGTTGAAGAACAAAAGAATGCTCCTATTCCCCCACTCCCCCATTCCAATTTATTGGAGATCAACCCATGCCTATCCTTCGTCATTTCCTAGCCAGTCGATTTTTTGTCCTAGCACTCAAGGAAATTCGGCAGATTCTCCGCAACAAACAATTGATCTTTTTGCTCGTCTTTCCGCCAACAGTCCAGCTTTTGATTTTCGGATTTGCTCTGAGTCCGAATGTGCAGCATCTGAAGCTTGGAGTCGTAGACTATGCGAACACGACGCTGAGTCGAGAATTGACGGCAACAATGACGGTCAATCGGGTCTTTGACGTTAAATCGAGTCCGATCGATGAGCGCACATTAGGTCAGCAAGTTCAAAAAGGCGAGATTACAGCGGGATTAGTCATTCCAAGCGATTTTAATCGATCGCTCAAAGGCGATCGACCTGCGGAAGTGCAAGTTCTCATTGATGCAGTAGATGCGAATACAGCAGGGATTGCTAGTGGCTATGCGTCTCAGATTATTCGACAATTTGGGCGGCAATTTTCTCCTGATACGGTTCCTCCAATTCAAACCGAAGCTGCAATCCTCTACAATCCGGGATTAGTTTCAAGCTGGTTTATCGTTCCAGGTGTGATTGGGCTGGTGCTTAATCTGGGTAGCTCTTTAGTCTCAACATCAGCGGTCGTGCGAGAGAAAGATACGGGGACTTTAGAGCAGCTACTTATGACTCCTGCGGCAGATTGGGAGATTATCTTAGCGAAAGTTGTACCTTTGTTCTTTTTACTATTAGGTGAAGTGATGTTGGCACTTTCGGTAGCTTACTTTATCTTTCATGTACCGTTTCGCGGGAATTTGTTGTTGTTTCTATTTTTTTCTGGGCTGTATGCTTGTGTTGGAATTGGAATAGGCTTTTTACTAGCAACGATTTCGCGATCGCAACAGCAAGCAATTTTGACTTCGTTTTTTATCAATCTTCCGTTGATTCAGCTTTCAGGAGCGATTGCCCCAGTAGAAAGTATGCCAAAGTTTTTTCAAATCCTGTCGCTTGCGAATCCACTGCGACATTACATTAAAATCGCGCGAGGCGTTTTACTAAAAGGCAATGGATTAGATGTGCTGTATCCAGAGGCGATCGTGCTGTTTGTATTTGCGATCGCGTTTCTGTTGATTAGTACAAATCGATTTCGCAGTCAGTTGAATTAGACTCCTGAATAAGGCGTTGATGCGAAAGTTTTCGTCTGATCGGTTAGTAAAACGCGATCGCATAAATGAAACAATTCCGTCTCAGTTTGAGTCTGGCGCATCGACTTCAAAAAATTCCCTTCAGCATCAATACTCAGCGCAACATAGTTCAAAAACATCTTGAGATAGCCAAGTCTTGCACGCTCTGGAACATTTGCTGCTGTTGGAGTTTTCCATAATCGATCGATATACTGACGCACTTCAGCTAAAGGGACAGGAGTAATCTTCTCACCTTGTAACCCTTGTCGAATTTGCTCAAAAATCCAAGGATTACCAATCGCCCAACGCCCAACCATTACGCCTGCTGCACCTGTTTTAGCCAGAACGTCGATCGCAGATTGTGCCGAGTGAACATTGCCATTTGCTAGCACAGGACAATTCACCCATCGAACCGCTTCAGCAATCAAATCGTATTTCACAGTCCCGTGATACATATCTTTAACAGTTCGACCATGCAAGCTGAGGAGATCAACGTTGTGGCGATTGATCAAGTCTAAAATTTTGTAGAAATTATCTGTATTGTCAAACCCGACGCGCATCTTGACGGTAAACGGTCGATCGGTCACGGTTTGTCGGAGTGCGCCTAAAATTTGATCGACTTTTTCAGGTTCTCGCAGCAATCCGCCACCCACATTCTTTTTGTAGATTCTGGGTGCTGGACAGCCCATATTCAAATCGATTCCAGCACATTCATAGCGACACAGTTCTTTTGCAGTTCTGACTAAATCTGGAATGCTTTCCCCAATCATCTGAGCAAAAACAGGGCGACCTGTATCATTCTCAGTAATCGCTTCGAGAATGGTGCGATCGAGTCTCGATGTATCATTCACCCGAAAATACTCAGTGAAGAAATAATCCGGGCTACCGTACTGAGCGATAACTTTCATAAACCAGAGATTCGTCACATCCTGCATCGGTGCAAGAGCAGTGAGCGGTAAATCTGGATGCGACGATTGAGGGAGCATAGAGAAAAGCGCGATCACGCTCGTTATATTTGCGACCATTTGGTCATCACTGTAACAAAGAACGCTACTTCTTCGAGAGAACAAGAACAAACTTTCTATATCAGAATTTTACATCCTGAATAATACATATGAACTATAATATTGGTATAGTTAGCGGTACAGCTTTGCTGTGCCAAGGCAAATATCTTATGTACAAGCGATTGTTGATCGATTCACTAATCCAGCACTTTACTCAGATAGAAATTTCAACGGAGACACAATTGAGCGAGCTTTTAGAGAGGTTAGAAAGTCAGAAAGTCAGACTTCCGAAAGGGGATCATTCAATTGTCGATTGGGGAATTAGCTTCGTACGAAATAAAATTCAGGAAGAGATGAAAATAATGGAGGAACTTTTGACCGAACTTGACTTCAAGTACAAGAACTACAATACGTTTGTACAAGGGAAAGAATTTCCATACATATCAGGGACAAATTTTTGTCCTGAAGTAGATTGGACATCATGGTCTTCTAGTTTATCTACCCAACCTACTCAAACCAAGCTGTATCATTCATTTATAGACCGCTTAAATGTACTTATCGTAGATGCAGTAAGGGTTGAAGTTGGCGGACGGAATGGGATGCTTGTTCTTGAAGAATATGTACCTTATCTAAAGCAGTACTTAAGTACGTTTTCTGCTTCAGTACCCGGTTTAAACAAACACATTTTCAAATATTGTGCAGATCACTTTCAAAAACTTAGCGCCGAACCTAAAGTAGAGCACTCCAGTTATTATCGCAAATTAGCTAGTGCGCTAATTTCTGATTGAACAATGATCTGTGCTTCCAGTGCTAAGGATTCAGTTTCTTCCTGGCTATGCAGCTCACTCTTGCAATGTGTCATTCCTTCATGGGAGGTAGTTCTCCAGGAGTAATGCGAGTCTGCTCAGTCCGAGTTTCGTACGCACTTCTTTCCATCTCCTCTAATAGGTTTCTGGATAAAAATTTTCCCAAATCTCTAATTAAAGAATCAATTTTATGCTGCTCGGATTTTTCCAGACCCTCTTTAGCTTTGGTCAGGGTGGTAGCTAGTAAGTTTATCTGGGCTTGAAAAAGATTTAATGTATATTGTGTTTCGTTTTCTAGATCTTGCTCTCCATCTCGCTCTAGTTTTACTAAATCTCCACCAAGCCCCCTGACTTTAAGTTCTAGAATTTTGTGATTAGCAACTCTCAGAATTGCTAGGCCTTCTTCAGAAATAGTCCTGATATTAAGTAGTGCCTTATTTGATCGATTAGATAATTCCCCGACAACTCGCAATGTCTCTATTGTTGGTGCTCCTTCAGCATCTTCAAGCTCAGCAACTAAATGATTTAATTTAATATTAATTAGCTCGTATTCTAGTAGATGTATATGCGATGTGATTTCTACCAAACGATGGGACAAATCTCTTTGATTCGCCCTGATTGATCTTGGTACTATGTAGTCTGTTAACTCTTTCTCAAGATCTTGCCTGATTCTGTCTCGTTCCTGTTGCTTTAATACCTCTGTAAGAATGTCTTTGACTGCGAAAGCTGCGAATATGGATGCTATTGCAAATATTACAGGAAAAGCAACTTGCCCAAACAAATCTCCTTTTGCTTGATTAATTTCATCTTTTGCCACTTTCTCTGACTGCTCTCTTGCTTGTTTACTAATCTCTTCGCTAATGTAAGTTCGCCCTAGAGGAGAGGTTTTATCAAGTTGGAGAATTGCTTTTTGATCAGCTAATATCTTGGTTCGCGCCTGTGTGACTTGCTTTCTAGCTTCTTCTCGTATTTGCTGTTTAACTTCTTCACTCAATTTAGTCTTCATGTCCTCCTCTACGGGTTTTCCCCTCAAATTCATTAATGTATTGATGAGAGTAGGATTGAAAAGAAACCAACTGGTTACCATAAGAATAAAAAAGACAAGAGTTGAGACAATCACAGGCATGGAAACTTTGATTGCCTTTTTCCTGGCTGCTGCTTTGGAATTGTGCTCTGATGACATCTCCGATACACCTCAACTTAACTTTTTGATGATATGAACTGAACAATTTTTCCCAAAATCTCTGATTGCTCTGGAGAGACATTCAGAACTCGATCGACAATAAGCGATGCAGTTGCTCGATTGACTTGAATTTCTTTGGCAAGTTTGCGAATACTGATATCGCGGTTTAGCTTATAAAGTAATAAAATCGCGCTAAACCATTTGCGTAAATCTAGATGAGTTTTGTGAAATAGAGTTCCAACTGTCACACTATACGAAGTAAAACAGCTATTGCAACGGTAGCGATGTTCTTTCTTATACTTTGTCGCCTTAGTTGAACCGCAATATGGGCAAATTGGCGTTCCATTCCAGCGGATTTCTTCTAGATAAGCAAGACAGTCTTCATGAGTTTCAAACATGAGGACGATACTCCTGCGATGGGGGCAATGGGGACAGTTGCCCAAACCACACGAAGAAGTGCAATCAGGAGATCGTCTACAAACTACATGAAGCCCTCAGATCTCTCGTAAACCAGCTTTGAAGTGTGTACTACTCTTCTCGAAATATGCTAAACAGCAGCACGATTAATACTAGATTTCTTCATGCCTAGTACCTGATGATTAGACTGAATTCTCAGTAGTACATTGTGTAAAGCTGTGAATATAACTTCAGTTTTTAGCGTATGGACTCAGCCAAAATCCCTCTAAGCTATCAGCGACGTGTACACATCAATCTATAGCTACTTCGTTTCAGTTGGCTTTAGGATCTGAAGCTTTTAATGAAACACGAAGAGATTTACACATAATGATAGTGGCTTAAATAGTACTGAAGAACTTTGATAGTGTCCTCTTGGCTTACTTCAGCCAGTCTGAGAGATGATCCCGCACGTCAAAGAAGTCCTCCCAAATGAGAAAGGATTTCCCTTTCTCTTCCAAATACTGGGTCAGCGGCGGACGTGCAAACACAAGAGAAGCTGCCATTGCGAGATTCCAATCTGTCACCGAATCTCCGATCGCAATCGTCTCATCTGCCCCATAAGTTGCCATAATTTCAGCTTTTGCAACAATTTCAGTGCCACTCTCATAAAGCGAATTCAATTGCAAGTAAGCATCTGTCGTATCAATATCCATCGCATGAATTGCCACAATGCGATCGAGAAACGGTTCGAGTACAGCCTCCACCATGCCTCGAAATCCACCCGAAATCACGATAAATGGAATCGATTCTTGCTCTAGGAAATCTAGTAACTCAACAAAACCAGGTCGAATCGCTTTTGGGCGCGTGAACTCAATAATATCCGAGTAACTCGAAGAAGGAATCGCTTCCACCATCTGCCGCACACCCTGCCGAAGCGTGACTCGCTTTGAGTAGATTTCAGGCAGCACTTGAGCCGCAGCTTCAGGTGCAAATCGTTTCAACATTGCTACAAATGTTTCTTCGACTGTAATCGTGCCATCGAAATCACAAAAAACCATTCGCTTCACAGACAACCCTCAACCCATCGCAGTTTGCCTTGTCAATTGTAACTGCTGAATGAGAGCGACAGTTTGCTGATACGCGATCGTATGTCCGTGTTGCTCAAACAGAGAAGCTGCATTCTTCAAGTCTGAAAGTGCGCTTGCTGCTCGACCCTTCTGAGCGTGAGCAATTCCTCGCTCTAAATATGCGCTTGCATGATCCGGTTGAAGTGCGATCGCAGTTGTAAAATCGGCGATCGCCGCTACAAAATTCCCTTGCCAGCGATACAGACAGCCGCGATTGTAGTAAGCTCGCTCATCCTGTGTGTTCAAATCAATCGCTTGACTAAAATCTGAGATTGCCTTTGGCATCTGCTGCAATGCAAAATAAGCTAAACCGCGATCGGTATAAATTTCAGCGATCGTGGATTGATCTTCTGGCTGTTGAGCGAGTGCTCGATCGTAATCAATTAAAGCCTGCCAGTACTGTTGCATTGCGACTTTTGCCAATCCGCGATTAAAGTAAGCGCGAACATCAGCATGAGTGCGTAACAGAGTTGTATTATCCGCGATCGCAGCTTGATAATTGCCCATGCGATAGTAAGCCAGTCCACGATTGAGCAGAACTTCGGATTGATTAGGCTGCTGATTCAACGAAGCTGTACAATCCGCGATCGCCTCTGAATAATGGGCTAATTCAAGCTGAGCAAGACAGCGATTCGCATATGCTAACGATTGATTTTGATCAGCATCAATAGCAATGCTAAAGGCACGGACTGCATCTTCAAACTGCCCAGTCTGTAATGCTTCAACGCCTTGATGAAACGAGATCGAGCAAGATAACGCAGGTTGGGGCGTAATCAGCCATATCAAAAATGCCATCAAACCAGCGAACACTTGCAGATAATTCGGTCGGCTCATCAGGCTAGCTCCAGTGATGCGATCGCTTTCATTGTGAAAAGGCTTTTTGATCCCGTCAAACGACACTCCGTAGAATATAAAGTTAGTTAAACAAGAATTGATATCTGTTGAGTAAAATGATCAACTGTGTCGCAAATCTCTCAAATTCAGCCGCGATCGTGTCTAAAATTGCGTTACACCAACTCTGATTAAGATATGTAAACGTTATCAGACTAAATCGAATAATGGCTCGCCTTCACCCTTATGATTATGAATAACTCACGTAAAAATTCGTAAGAATTAAGGGAGATTATTAGGCGTGGCAATTCCTCTTTTAGAATATTCCCCGATTTCACAAAACCAACGGGTCGCTGGATATGAAGTGGGAAGTGATGAGCAGCCCCGGATTTACTCCACTGAAAACTTGCTGTCCCCATCCGATATGGACACGCTGATCGAAGTGGCATATCGTCAAATCTTTTTCCATGCGTTTGCAGCAGACAGAGAGCGTTTCTTAGAATCGCAACTTCGCAGTGGACAAATCACCGTGCGCGACTTCATTCGCGGACTCGTACTTTCTGATACCTACAAGCGTAGCTTCTACGATCTCAACAGCAACTATCGCTTTGTGGAACAGACCGTTCAACGGGTGCTAGGACGTGATGTCTATGGCGAACGTGAAAAAATCTCATGGTCGATCGTGGTTGCAACCCGAGGAATTGTTGGGTTTATCGATGATCTGCTCAACAGTGCAGAGTATCTAGAAGCGTTCGGATACGACACGGTTCCCTACCAACGCCGTCGCATCTTGCCGAGCCAAACTGCTGGAGAACTTCCGTTCAACATCAAATCACCCCGCTACGATGATTACTATCGTGGCAAGCTTGGCTTCCCGCAAATCATGTGGCAGTCTACGGTTCGCAGTTTTGTGCCTCAAGACAAGCAAGCCAAAGCAGGCAGCCCAGCAGCCTTCTTGGATATGGCACGCAGTATCAGCCCAAGAGTTAATCCGCCGCAACTGATCTCTGCACTCAACATTGATATTGAGAAGTCAGTTCCTTATCGTCGATAAGTGCTGAAAGTTTGATCGATCAGTTCCGAATTAAGTCGATCGTTGAAAACCTGAAAGTAAGAGATTTTAGATTCTCTTGCCTTCAGGTTTTTCTATTGGCAAAAACGCTCAAGCTCGATCAGCGTTCTCTTCTAAAAACCCTAGCTCTAGTAACGCTTTTCGGATCTTCGCTTTAGAGGGCAACACCTTTGGTGCAGTCAACTCTAGTTCACGAGCCGTGTCAAATAGCTCCCGAATTAAGCGATCGAGCGAATCTTCCTCAGCCGTTTCAGGAAGCTGTTCGATTCGCCCTTCGTAAGCCAACGTGTAAAGCTCTAAATGGTTCTTGCCAATCACTCTTGCAAGCTTTCTCAACGTTTCAGGGGTCGGACAAGTCCCTTTAAAGCAAGCACCCCTCAAACGAGGTTGAGGCACACCGGATAGCTCTGCCAAGCGATTCATACTGATTTGATTTTCTTCCAGATATCGGAGAATAAACTGCCCCAACGGAGAGCAATCTTCAGCTTTAATCTGCAACCGGGCTGGCATGACTCAAGATTCAGAAAGAGTAAGTATCTCCAGAATAATTGGCAAGGTGCAGCTTAAACAGAGATGATCAAAATTGTCATATCACCACTCCTGCCCTTCGCCTCTCCAAAACGCTAAGGGGTCTGGGATTAAAGGACAAGGCGGATAAAATCGCAAACAGTCTTCCTGCCCAGGCTGCACGATCGGTGGTGTAATCTCCAACCCTAGACAAAGATGCGTCAGCGATCGCGCAAACTGCAAATGATGACCCGGTGAGCCTGCATGAGCATGAGCATATTCGTGCAGAACCAGGAGCAACCAATCTTCCGGCAAGACTCGCCCCACATCGACCAAAATCGTGATTGGCTCAGTTTCAAGATTACAAATGGCATCGATGCCAAACGATCGAGCGAACGGTGCTGCAAAAATTTGGAGATTCGGCTGCTCCCAGGTATGAAAGCAGTTGTGGCAGTCTTGCAGAATTTGATGGAGTCGTTGATTGACCGCATCAATTTTCCGCCCGATCCAAGTGCAGATCACCTCACGATTCTTGGAATCATGAATCAGATCGATCATCTCTGGATCAGGCGCGAGACTGCGAATTCCGTAGAGGTAATCGAGTCCGCGCGCAAAAGCGTCTGCACTGGTTGTAACAATCAAACGATCGCTCACCCTCTACCAACCAAAATAAGAGAAATACTTTGTAGATTCAGCCGCAGGAGCCTCAGCATCTGATGTTTCAGCGATTCGAGTCTCTGTACAAAATGTCGCGGTGCTAAATCCACCAAACCGCTTAACGGTGCTGGTTCGCATACGCAGGTCAGGATT
Source organism: Leptolyngbya sp. GGD (assembly GCF_026735145.1). Lineage (NCBI taxonomy): Bacteria > Bacillati > Cyanobacteriota > Cyanophyceae > Leptolyngbyales > Leptolyngbyaceae > Leptolyngbya > Leptolyngbya sp. GGD. Next base: position 21,932 of record NZ_JAPQKE010000013.1, on the reverse strand, counting down.
TGCAAACCAGAACCGTTCGGTCGAACTCATCGTTTCATATTCAGTCGTTAGCACTAAGCCATCTTCGTCGTCGATATGATATTGTCCGGCGACCGGAACGATTTCGGCATAGCCACGTTCGCGTAACAGTGTGCCTCGCCGAGGTGTTTCTGCATCCGGAATTAATGCAAAGACGGTCGAACCTTGGTGATTTTCATCATCTTTATCCCAAGCCATCGAACCGTGCCATGCCACATACGCGCCGCCGATCGCTAAACTCGGATCGACCTCATGTAACTGGCAAATCTCAATCACTTTCGGATGGTCAGCCGCGAGTGCCTCAACTTCAATCTGAGACTCGCCCGGTTCAGCGCGTTTAAATGCGAGGTGATGGGTGGTGCGCTGCGATCGCCAACGCCCTGTACTTTGCTGAAAAAACTCCATCGCATCCTTCATCTCAATCTCGCTCCCTATAAATTCAACTCAAACGACCCTTGAAAAGCTGGTTGATTAAGCGTTGTGAACTAACTTTCTCATCGTATCGCAGTTCTGATAGATTCGTAGCCTGCCGAAACCGCATGTTCGTCAAGCAACCGCAACCTCCCAAAGCATAACTTTATTCAACTCAACAAAGGCTAGACATTTTTTAATATTAAGGATTATTACTTTGTTTCTCATTCTTGAGACAGCAGCTCCCTTGATCTCTTATCGTCATGAGAAGCTGGTTCACGAATTCACCATTTTTATATAGATTATTCAGTTTTAATTTAAGGAGCACAAAATGTCTAGTTCTTTGACATTCACCTTTTAAGCCTGGGACTGTAATTAGAAAATTTCAGCGATTCGAGTGACTCAGCATTCTTTCTGAATCCGTGCCAGCAGATGCTGGAGATGATCAATAAAAATACGGAGCAATTAGTGTGATGGGTCAATCATGTTTTGGAGTTGCAACACCTTAGGGCAGAGGTAAGGTCACGATGGAAAAGCAATCCTGTAATCCCGCAGACTTGATGGACCAAGCAACCGAAACAAGGCAGCCGAATGCCTGCGGGCATGAAACTCGCCCCAGAACGATTTTGATCATTGATGACGAAGAAGCAATCCAGATGGTGATTCGCTTTGGGCTGCAGATGACTGCCAGTTGGACGGTTTTAACAGCAGACTCTGGTTTAACCGGGGTTCAAATTGCTCAAGCCGAACAACCAGACGCAATTTTGCTCGATTATATGATGCCAAAGATGGATGGTATGGCAACCTTAAAAGCGCTTCAATCCTGTTCCGAAACAAATCGAATTCCTGTGATCTTTTTAACGGCAAAAGTGCAGTCTTTAGAAGAGCAACTTCAGACTTTAGGAATTAGCGGAGTCATTACCAAACCGTTTAACGCTCTGGATTTGTCCAAACAGATCGCCAAGATTTTGGAGTGGATTGAATGAAAATATTACTGGTTGAAGATGATGAGGCATTGTCTGCGATCTTAGTTCAGAACTTAGCTGCACATCATTATGTGGTGGATGCGGTTCATGATGGAGAATCAGGCTGGACGTATGCCTCGACGTTTGACTACGATTTGATCATTCTGGACTTGATGTTGCCAAAGTTAGACGGCATTTGTCTGTGTCAACGATTACGATCGGAAAACGACACTACTCCGATTTTGTTGCTTACTTCTGAAAGTGCGAGTACTGCTAAGGTCAGTGCTTTAGACGCAGGTGCAGATGATTATGTTGTTAAGCCTGTTGACACTCAAGAACTTGTTGCCCGCATTCGTGCTTTACTTCGCCGGAGTAGCAATTGCCCTTTGCCTATCATGACTTGGGGGGCGTTGTTTCTCAATCCGAGTACGTGTGAAGTCACCTATGACGGGTTACCACTGACGTTAACAACTAAAGAATATGAGCTACTAGAACTGCTCTTACGCACCAGTCCAAATTTATTAAGCGTAGAAGAAATTCTGGATCGCTTATGGTCTTCTGATGATTTTCCTTCAGAGGCAACGGTGCGATCGCACATTCGACGATTGCGTCAGAAATTAGTCGAAATTGGCGCACCTCAAAATTTCATTACAACGGTACATGGACGCGGCTACTATCTCGGTACGCTTCAATCTGAGCCAAGACCTGCGCCGACTCCCGAACAAGACAAGCAGCCCAATTATTTAGAATTTTTGAACCACCTTTGGAGTAAAACTCAGCCGAAAGCACTTGAGCAATTAGAAGTGATCAATCAAGCGATCGCGGCACTACAGGCGGGAACATGCAGCCAGGAATTACAAGCTGAGGCGCGCCAAATTGCTCATAAGCATGTGGGCACGCTCGGAACATTTGGACTGAATCAAGCGATGGAGCTTGCTCGCTTACTTGAGCAAGAATTTTCCAGCCAGACGATGCTGTCATCGCAGCAGGCAGAACGACTTGAGCCATTGTCGATCGCGCTTCAGCAAACTGTGCAACTCACGGCAAAGATTCAATCGGTTCCAGGAACACCAAGCCAGCCGAATTCTGCAATTGTATCGATTCCACTTCAATCAGAACCAATCTCTAGGGAAAATCCTCGCGTCATGATCGTGGATGATGACCATGCTTTTCTGCGGATGCTGCCGACATTACTCCAGCCCTGGCACTTCAACATTACAACACTGGGAGAGCCGCAGCAGTTTTGGGCGGTTCTAGAAGCCGTTCAGCCTGATGCGCTGGTGTTAGACATCCATATGCCAGAAATCAATGGATTACAACTCTGCCAGGCACTTCGGCAGCAGCCGGCTTGGCGACGGCTGCCGATTTTAGTCTTGAGTTCTGTGACTGACCTCAGTACTCAAAATCTCGCGTTTACTTTGGGAATTGATGATTATCTCTGTAAACCAATTGTTGCGATCGATCTCGCTAATCGAATTTTGAATCGCCTTCAGCGCGTTCAAGCTTGGAGTCAAAGCTAAAGAGAACTGACCCAAAATTCTGCTCAAAAATAAGAACGCGATCGCGAAAGATTGCGACAAGCTGCAATGCTTAAATTAAATGTTAAGAACAGTATCTAAATGTAAACGGAATGCAAGGTTTCAGAAATCTTGTAAAAGCCTCAAACTTCTTGTCCAGTAAGGGTTTGAGGCTTTCGTATTATTTCTTAACTTCTTCTTTGAGCCTGATCCTAGGATTTGCACAAAATCTGCACAATTAAGTTGCTTTAATCATAACTATCGGAGAGCCGCTGAGCAGTTGACCTGGTTTCAATCGTTCAGTTCGCTCAAGTTCAACTCAACGAACTTGAGATTAGGTGCGGAATAAGCAGCTTTATATAGCTACTCATTTCCACCAAAGTTAAGGCTTAAAACTCCTTAGTAAACTTATCTCATTAACAGGAGATGTTTGAATGCTAGACGCTTTTACCAAAGTGGTTGCTCAGGCAGATACTCGTGGCGACTACATCAGCGATAGTCAAATCGATGCTTTGAAAGCAATGGTTGCAGACGGCTCGAAGCGGATGGACGTAGTTAACCGCATCACCGGAAACGCTTCCGCTATCGTTGCTAACGCAGCACGGGCATTGTTCGCAGAACAGCCTGCATTGATCGCTCCTGGTGGAAACGCATACACCAACCGTCGCATGGCAGCTTGCTTGCGCGACATGGAAATCATCTTGCGTTATGTTACCTACTCTATCTTCACAGGTGACTCCAGCGTTCTCGATGATCGTTGCCTCAACGGACTTCGCGAAACCTACCTCGCATTAGGCGTTCCTGGTAGCTCTGTCGCTGCTGGCGTTGGCAAAATGAAAGAAGCTGCAATTGCAATCGCAAACGATCCCAACGGTGTAACCCGTGGTGACTGTAGCTCCTTGATGGCGGAAGTGGGCGGCTACTTCGACAAAGCAGCAGCAGCAGTTGGTTAGTCTCTAAGACCAACCCGCATCCAAACGATTGAATCAATTTGAACATTCTTTGTACACCATCTTGAGAGGTTGATTAGGTATGAAAACGCCTTTAACAGAAGCGGTCGCAACCGCAGATTCGCAAGGTCGCTTCCTCAGCTCGACCGAAATGCAAGTTGCATTTGGACGCTTCCGTCAGGCTGCTGCTAGCTTAGATGCTGCAAAAGGCTTGAGTTCCAAAGCATCCAGCTTGGCTGATGGTGCAGCTAACGCTGTTTACCAAAAGTTCCCCTACACAACTCAAATGCAAGGGAACAACTTTGCTTCTACCCCTGCTGGTAAAGCAAAATGCGTTCGTGACATCGGCTACTACATCCGCATGATCACGTACTGCTTGGTTGCAGGCAGCACCGGACCGATGGATGACTATCTGATCGGTGGATTGGCTGAAATCAACCGCACCTTTGATCTGTCTCCGAGCTGGTATGTAGAAGCTCTGAAGCACATCAAAGCAAACCATGGTTTGAGCGGCGACGCTGCTGTCGAAGCAAACTCCTACATTGACTATGCAATCAATGCCCTAAGCTAGGGAATTTTGAATGCCCAGAGCGACTATTTCCTGCGGGATGCCCGATACGACGCATCTACAGGAGGTTGGAGGTCTGGGCATCTTGCTGTCAATTTCACCCCGTTGAATTGAAACAATTAGAGGAGAAAATCCTGTGGCGATTACAACTGCTGCTTCCCGTTTGGGAACTGATGCATTTAGCGAAGCCCGCCCGCTTGAACTACGATCGAATTGGACTCCAGAGGATGCCAAGATCGTAATTCAGGCGGTTTACCGTCATGTATTGGGCAACGATCACTTGATGGCATCAGAGCGATTGCTGGGTCTAGAGTCGTTGCTGAGCAATGGCAAGATCACCGTGCGCGAATTCGTCCGCGCAGTCGCAAAATCTGAACTCTACAAGACGAAGTTTTTATATCCTAATTTTCATACTCGTGTGATCGAGCTGAACTTCAAGCATCTCTTGGGTCGTGCGCCCTACGATGAAGCAGAAGTGATTGAGCATTTGGATCGCTATCAGACGCAGGGATATGAGGCGGATATTGATTCTTATATCGATTCTGCTGAGTATGATGCAAATTTTGGGGACAATATTGTTCCTTACTACCGCGGTTTTTCAACCCAAGTTAGTCAAAAGACCGTTGGATTTACTCGCATGTTCCGGCTGTATCGGGGCTATGCAAGTAGCGATCGTTCTCAATTAGAGGGCGCAAGTTCTCGCTTGGCATCGGAACTGGCTCGAAACAGTGCTTCTGCTGTCATTGGAACTTCTGGCGGTTCGAGCGGGTTTGCTTATCGTCCTTCTTTGCAAGGCGTAACTCCAACTCGGACATTTGGACGGTCTTCCACTGGATCTTCGGATCGGCTCTACCGGATTGAGGTGGCTGGCATTTCGTTGCCTCGCTATCCTTGGGTACGTCGCAGCAATAAAGCGATCGTAGTTCCTTACGAGCAGTTGTCTAGCACGCTTCAGCAAATCAATAAGCTGGGCGGTAAAGTAGCTAGCGTAACTTTGGCGCAATAGATAAAAGGAGCGTGTCATTATGTTGGTTGGATCAAATCGGTCTGCAACAGCAGATAATCGTGTTTTCCTTTATGAAGTCGAAGGTCTACGTCAAAACGATCAGACGGAGAACAACAGCTATCCGGTTCGGAATAGCAGCACGGTGACCTATGCTGTGCCTTATCGTCAGATGAATGCTCAGATGCAAAAGATTACCCGCATGGGTGGAAGAATTGTGAACATTCGTCCGGCTGGGCAAGCAGCACCTGCACCTGCTTCTGAAGAGCACGGCGAATAATCGTTTCACAGTTCTATTAATTAAGTGGGAGATCTAAAACGATGAGTTTGGATGCTCCCTCTTTTTTGTGAGGTTCCTAGTCGTTGCATTCATTTTGCGGAGTGGGGAGAACCCAAACTCAGATTGCTCCCTATCTCCTCATCAGAGATTCTCATCATTTTGAGAAAGTGATAAAGCAAGTCCACGGTAGCGGCGAGGATCACCTTCGGCGAGGACAAGCCGTTCTTGCCCTTTGCGATCGTACAATTTATCTAAAATCATTTGCCAATCGGATGCAGATAGTGGAGAGGGTTGATCTTCAACTTTAGGAGCAGGGACTGCGTTTTGCACTTGCTGTTGTGCCCAACATGCACGAGCACGAACGGCATCACTCTCATCTTGCTCTGCAATTTGTTCAAACTGAGCGAGAATCTGCGATCGCCAATCGGGATAGGTCTGTGCGATCGCTTGCGCCAGAGCTTGCAACCCTACGATCGCTGAATAGCGCACCACCCATTCTTCGTCCTGGCGTGCGACAAAGATCAATGCTTCTAGGGCCTCTTCTTGAGCAATCTCTAACAAATTTTCTGGGAACCAATGCCACTTCATGGTTCCGAGTCCTTTGGCTGCGGCTCGCCGCACGCTGAGCGAAAAATCAGCAGTTGCGACGCCTAACAATGTCACTAATCCTCTTGGATCACCAATGCCTGCCAGTGCCCGAATCGCCCAAGCTCGTGCTGTATAGTTATGTCCATCGAGTTGTTCGAGCAGGGGTGCAACCGCAGGTTCTCCTAACTCAATTAATCCTTCCACGGCTGCAACGGCGGCTCCTGGATTGTTATAGCTCAGTGAGGCGACCAACGTTGGAATCGCACCTTCTAGCTTTGCTGCGGCAAGATTTTGAACCGCCTTGAGCAAAGCATAAGCAGAATCTGCGGCATCGACCGCCTGAATCAACGATGAAAGAGAGTCAGACATGAGGAGAAGAATTTAAGTGCTAAGTGTATTGTCGCTCGATCGCGTCTAAAGGAGTTCATCCATCAAGTGCATCACTTGGATGGCACCCTCAGATAAATTGGGGAGCGGAGTTTCGACCAATTGCGTCTCGAGTACTCCCTTTAAAGAGATCAGTTTCAGACTGTTTTCTGCTAACGTTTCCGCAATCGGTTTTGCTGCGGCTAAATATCCGATCGCGCCTAAATCTGCTAAGACAGTGCGCCGAAGTTGCAAATCTTGGCTTGATAGCGCTTGCACTAAGCGATCGCCATATTCAGCCGCAATTTCAGGATTTGGGCTGAGTTGGTACATTGCTCTTAATGCAGCAAATTGGGTTCGAGGGACAAAATGGTTTAAAAATGGCTGAATGTGAGGAATCGCTTCGGTTGCACCCAAGGTTCCCAACGCTTCTAAAATGGCATCAAAAGGTTGTTCTAGCTGAGGGGGTTCAGGTGCGGGTAACGTGCCGGGAACTTGATTATTCAACAATTCGATCAGTCGAGGCACACAGGCTGAATCTTGTAACATCTCTAAAGATTGGGCTGCGGCTTCACGCACATAGAAATCCGAACATTCCAGCGCATGAATTAATGCCGGGACTGCACGTCGATCGCCTAATTTTCCCAAAGCTCTAGCTGCATTGCGTCGCAGCGGATATCCTCCCGCATCGGTGCGATCGTCTTCATCATCTAACGCTGCGATCAAAATCTCGATCGCTTGAGGGGCATTGACGCGAAATCGCCCTAACCACCAAGCAGCATAAACACGCAATCCCAAATCCTCACCTTGAAGATTAACGATCGCTTGTTCTACCGTCAAACTCTCACCTTGAAGACCCGCTTGCAGCTCTGCTTCATTTGCCATAACAGTTTCGTTAAAAGTGATTCACCACTCTTATCTTAAATAAGAAACTGCCCGGAAGAGCGCACAATCACGAATTCGCGATCGTGCGCTCTTCCGGGCAGGAGTCAACCTAAACTTTAGCTCAAAGCATTGATTGCGTAATCGAGGTAGGAATTTGCTTCAACAGCAGCATCGCCACTCAAGCCATGATTCGCTTTGATATATTTCAGCGCTTCTACATACCAACTCGGAGCCAAGTCGAACGTCCGGTTGATTTCAGCCAATCCGCTGATCAAATAGTCATCCATCGGGCCAGTTCCACCGACGACTAGGCAGTAGGTAACCATGCGCAGATAGTAACCAATATCCCGCACGCACTTGTCTTTGCCGGTCTGCGTCGAAGCATAGTTCGGGCCAGACATGGTCGTGGTGTAGGGAAACTTTTGGTACACTGCATTTGCAGCACCACTTGCCAAGCTATTTGCATTCGCAGTTAATGCTTTTGCTGCTTCTAAACCTGCTGATGCTTGGCGGAAACGTCCGAATGCAACCTGCATTTCGGTTGAACTGAGGAAACGTCCTTGAGAATCAGCAGTTGAAACTGCTTCGGTTAAAGGGGTCTTCATGATCGGAACTCTCCAATAAATTCTGGTCAGGTCTGTTGGAACGGCATGGATCGATGTAGAGTTCTCGACCCATGCAGATGAGAAATTAAGCAACAGATGCTGCTGCTTTATCGAAGTAGCCCCCGATTTCCGACATTAAGCTAGAGCAATCGCCAAGCGTGATCCCATTGGTATCACCCACGATCGACAAAGCTGCGTCTTTCATTTTGCTAACGCCTGCTGCAACTGATGCACCTGGGGTGCCCAATGCCAAGTAGGTTTCTCTCAAACCATTCAAGCAACGATCTTCTAAAACACTTGCATCGCCTGTGAAGATCGCATAGGTGACGTAGCGCAAAATGATTTCCATGTCGCGCAAGCACGCTGCCATACGGCGGTTGGTGTATGCGTTTCCACCAGGAGCAATCAATTGAGGCTGCTCAGCAAACAATGCCCGAGCTGCATCTGCAACAATTTTCGACGAGTTGCTGGTAATCCGGTTAACAGCATCCATGCGCTTGTTGCCATCTGCAACCATAGCGATCAAGGCATCGATTTGGTTTGCGCTCAGGTATTCGCCGCGTGTATCAGCTTGTGCAACTACTTTTGCAAATGCGTCCAACATAATCTTTCTCTCTTAATAGCGTCTAGCGTGTAGGTTCAAAAAGAATCCGACCAAAGAATGCTTCCTTTAGTCCAGTTGAGAATCTGTGGGTTGAATTTTCCCGTCGCGATGCTGCGAGAGTCGTTCATTTCCTGCGATCGCTGATTGACGGTTCACTGCAAGATGACGAACCAATCGGCATCTCCAGGCAGTAGTCTGTCTTTCAGCTTGCTTGTTTATACTATGTCGTTCAATCCCGATTTGTTACAAAGTATTTTTACAAATCGTTACAATCTAAATGATGTCTAAAACTTCTGAATAGCGTGCCTGCTCAAGTTTTGCGGCGGATTGGGCTACTACACGCTTAATTTCTTTTCTCAAAAATGAGAAGGCGATCGTAGGAAGGTACGATCGCCGTTCGCGACAGATTTAAGCAACGGTCGCTGTCCAGTCTTTTTTGCGTAGGGCGATGAAGGTTGCGAGTCCTTTAGAAAATCCTAGCGGGTCAGGAAGAAAATACTGGGGAAACTCTTCGTAATGTCGCCAGGGTTCTGCGTCGGTGTGTCGTAAATGTAAAACGCGATTGTTTCCTTCTAGTTTCCAAAGCATTTGCCCGCCCATAGGTATTTCACTCATACGGAAGTCCTCGTTCGTTAAATGATCAGCAAATGGCTGATGCTCTACATTGTGCCAGCCTAAATCATTAAGTTCTGTCAACTTAACGACATTGAGGCTAGACATTTATACCGAATTACGATACAGCAGGACTTTACTATACACCTCTATCTTTTGCACAAGATTTGCACAAAGATTTATGAACCTTAAGACTCAGAACTGCGGGCTTATAAGAGAATTCGATCATAAGAAATCGTATAAATAAAACGTTCAGCCTTTGCCGACGGAGTTTGAATAAAAAGGCATCGCCTCCTGACCTTTGAATAGCGCTATTCGCAATGAAAACGCACTCTTCGCCTGATCTCTATCGAAGTTCTGCTGAGGATGAGAAGCTTTCTCCCTCTCTCGCGCAAAAGAAAATGCAAGCTTGGATTCGCAGTCGTCATTTGATTTGTGCGGGTCATTTCTTTGTGTTTGAATCGGTTGATCTCAGCGCGATCGAGCGCTTTTCTGAGTGTGTGGCGGCGCTAGGAGGTTCGGTGATTTCTATTGATCCGGCGGATAAGCTTTGGATGGGGGAGCATCGGCAGGTTGTGCTGTATCAAGCGAAAGCGAGTTTGCATACGCCTTGTCATTCTTTGAAGCAGTATTGGCTGAAGTATGGGGGAGTGCGTTCTCGGTTTGATTCGACAAATTAAAAGAGAGATCGCATACTTGATGCGATCTCTCTTTTATTAGCTTAGAAGCAGATTATTGGTTCGCAGGCAAAGAACCAATCCCTTTTTCTGCAAAGTACTTGTTCAAGAAAGTTGTTGCAAAAGACAGAACAACGGGTCCCAAAATGAAAGCTAGAAATCCGTGAACTGCGAACCCAGGCACAAAGACTGAAGCGAGCCAGAAGCAGAGTCCATTGACAACGAGCGAGAACAATCCGAGGGTTAGAAAGGTGATCGGCAGAGAGAGCACAGAAAGTACAGGCTTCACGAAACCGTTGACTAATCCAACAGAAACTGCGGCAACTAAAGCAGCAGGGAAAGTTGCGATCGTCACACCCGGAATCACAAGGTCAACAACCAAAAGACCGAGTGCTGTGGTCAGCGTGGTGAGCAAAAAGCTAAGCATATTTGTTTCTCCTTCATTTGAGAGTGTAGAAAGTGTAGGTGGAAGCTAGATCGTGGACTGTTTGATCTTTTCGTCATGCTTCGAGATTGCCCAGAGTGCATGAATGATGCCAGGCACCCAACCAAGCAACGTCAGCCCAATACTCACGATGAGCGTGAAGCTAAAGCCATATGTCATGAAAACAGCCACAGGAGGCAGAAGGATTGCTAGAAGTAACCGAACGAGTTGCATAAAATTAACCTCAATGGAGTGAATTTTGGACGTTGGAGCGGTGATGAAGCGGTGCTCGTAGAGGTTGAGCTGTAAAAGCTTGGCGCACCTCTGAAAGTTCTAGGATTTAGAGATTACGGTATTCAGGTATTCTTTGACTTGCTGCCGAATTTGCTGCTCTTTTCGGGCAACAAATGCACCCTGGTTAGCAATCTTGAGTTCGATCTCTGCTTGCTTTTGCTGCACTGGATCAATCCCATTTGCTTCTGCATTCGCCTTCGTTTTGTCGTACCAAAGTTGGAACAATCCGATGCGTTGCTTCACCGTTTCATACCGATTTCCATATTGAGTTGCCAACTTTGCATCTAGGTTAACAAGCTGACTTCTCAATTGATTCACAAGCCGTTTCCCCAACCCTTTGAAAATGGTTGAAAAGGAAGGTGCTTCAGAACTTTCAGGCGTTTCTGCATCATTCAATGTTTGAGCAACTGTTGAAATGCTTTGATTGGCAGTCGCACGAATTTCACCCATACCTTCTTTCAGTTCTGTCATCGATTGGGTCGCGGCAGTCTGAATGATTTCGCGAATTCGAGATGTTCGGTTTCCGCCTTCTGTTTTGATGGCTTGCAGATCCGTCTTAAGGCGATCTTTAAGAGAGTCAGACATAGTTAACCTTCCGCATGAAGTGATAGAGTGGCGATCGACTTAAGTGGTTACGACTGAATCAGCCTTGTTCGCTTTGGTTTTACGATTCTTCAGTTGTTCACCTAGAATCTGAGTAACTTCGGCTGCGAGTACAGTAATCACAACACCATCATCAATCCAACCTAGAACTGGAACAACATCAGTTGCGAAATCAAGTGGACTAATCAAATAGAGCAAACTACCTGCAACCACAATCCAACGATATTTAGAATTCCGCAGAAGGGCGCGATACCAGTTGTAGAGGGGCTGAACTAGGAACTTCTTCATGATGGCGCTCTTTCAATCGACAACATCATCTTCGCAAACCTAGAAGCGACTGTCGGGTGTGGAAAACCCCTGGTTTTGGTGTAGTTCTACGACCTCGCAACCCTGGGGAGCGATCAGGTGATGCAATCCTGATGAATGGGCAGTTGCTAGGGTCATTTTTAGTGACGATCGCTGCGGATAAATGTCCAAATTAAGGTGTTTTTTGCAGTTTCTGCAAGCGCAGGTTTGCTTCTTCAATCTGTTTCTGAAGCAGGGTTAAATTTGATTCCATGTTCTTCTTCTGAACTTCTAACACTTCCGTCTCTTTGCGGAGTCGTGCCATTCGGGCTTGATGATCTGCGCTTCGTCCTGGTTGATAAATCAAGCCTAAATAAACGGTGACATTCGAGGCATCTAATGTATTGACACCGACTGACAAATTCATCCCAAAATCATTCTCCGTATTGACATAGGCATTCGGGAGGTTTTGCAGCGGGTAGATATTAGGAACGCGAATGTTGGTGGTGTTAACGCTATTGATTGGAACTTGTGGATTGTTTTGCAGCACTTGGTTGAAGTTTGAGTTTGCTCCAACGGTGCTGTTTTGATTACTTGTGGCAGTTTGGGCAAGACAGACCGGATTGTGAATGAATTGGACAGTGGCGATTCCAGACGCAATAGAAACAAAAGTTGTTAGAAGTCGTTTCATCGTGATTAGAAAAGTTTTATTTCTATTTTTAAGATCAAGAAATGAGAAATTCGTCAAAAATCAACGATCGTTTAACGATTGAGTCTATCGATCGTTGATTTTTGTATCTAACGGACGCTGACAATCAAACTGTGATTAAACGTGCCTGTGCCACTTGCTTGCTGTGAAACTTGAGTTCCTGCCCCTGAAAATTCAATGCGTAGCGCTCCACGCGCGGGCTGATATTTGCCGGAAATGTCGATCGTCTTGGTTCCGCGGGAGAGATAAGGAGCCAGATTAACAACAGTTCGCGAGCCTTTCAACGATTGAATCACTTTGTCTCCAATTTTGATTTGTCCACCGAGTTGTCCTTTTGCGATCGACACAGTTAACCAACACGGTTGCTTTAGCGCTGTTGATCTGAGCGTGACCGAAGTTCGCTGCCGATTGCTTTGCAAGGAAGAATTCAAAAGGGTTGTTTGCCCATTAGACTGAATCACCATACTGTTATTGCGGATTTGAAGCGAAGTTTGAGCAAAACTGCTCTGGCAAGCCAACAGCGAGAACACACAGAACGTTCCAAAGCTCGATCTGAGTAATAATTGCGAATTCATAAAGAGTCCTCCAAAGTACAATCACCGTCACAGAAATTCAGGAGATCGGATGGAGTCGCTCCTGAATTGTGGGGCATATTTTTAGGCAAGGCATGAGTCGCACTTAACCCATGTTTGTTTGTGGAATTCCACTAAAGCGATGCATAAAGGTCGGATCGAGCGCAGGACTATAAACATCAACTTGAGTATTGACTGGAATCTGAATCGTCGGACCTCCAATGCCTGGAACATTTGGAACTCCCTGCATTCCATCTGTAATTGTCGATTGACTATTGCGAATTTGCGTAGCGGTACCCGGTGTGACTGCTGTTTGAGAATTGGTCGTGACTGCTGCACCACCAACACATCCACCATTTGCAGTCATGCCCACATTATTTTGCTGAGTGGAGGGGGTTTGCGATCCATGAATAGCTAACTGATTCGAGACATCAAGCATGACGCATTGAGCAGAAGCAGACGACGTAAATGCAGGTGCGAAAGGCAAGAAAGCTGCTGTAGAGAGAAGACCAATTGATAGTGACTTAAGCATGAGTGTGACTCCAGAATTGGGAGAGAGGAAAGGAACCTGCCGATTTTTTGCATCAGGAATCGGCAAACCTGGGTGAATCTTGAGCGGTAAATCTTGAGCTTAGTGCTGACCTACAACGGCGGTAGCTGCATTGCCTTGAGCACTGGTATTGCCATAGCCATACTGACCTGCATTTTGCACATTGCCTTGATAGACCATTGCACCATTGATGTTCGTAGGATTAGAGGGATAGTAAGGATAGTAGGGAGCGCTACCTTGGAAGACATTGGCAGTAGCAGAGTTGCCTTGAATCGAAGTGTTGCCATGACCAATTTGAGTGGCATTTTGATCATTCGATTGAATCACGCTTGCGCCATTGATTCCAGCAGTTGGGCAGGGTGCAGCAAAGCACTGAATTCCGTAGTAAGGCGAACCATTTTGAGTGACAACTCCAGTTTGGACGTTTCCTTGAACAGATACATTACCGCTACCGACTTGAGTGGTGCTCTGATCCGAAGTTTGAACGACCGAAGCTGCATTTTGAGCGAAAGCGGGAGCCGTTGCGAAGCCACAAACAGAAGTTAACAATGCGATCGCGCCAAGTTTGATTGATTTAACAGACATGATGAGTTTTTCCTTTTGTTGAATAGAGTGTGAAGTGAGTCTGCCGATTTTTAGCGAGTGGGGAATCGGCGAAACCCGGTTGTGAAATTTAGTGTTGGGTTACGGTTGCATCCGTTGCACTGCCTTGAACAGAGCTGTTGAATCCACCGAATTGAAATGCACCTTGTTGGCTGCCTTGAACGACATTTGCACCATTCACACCCGGAGTCGGATAGCCAGGGAACCAAGGAGAAGTCGGTGTTCCTTGCGTTACCGTTGCGCTGGTTGCGTTGCCTTGAATGTTGGTGTTGCCGTAGCCAATTTGACCTGCTTGTTGAGAGTTGCCTTGAATCACGTTTGCGCCGTTGATGCTGGCGCCGTAAGGATACACGGGTGAACTCAATTGAGTCACATCAGCCGTTTGTAAGTTGCCTTGCACCGAAACGTTTCCGACTCCAGCTTGTTCTGTTCCTTGGCTGGATTGTTGAACGACCGAAGCTGCGTTTTGAGCGAAAGCAGGAGCGGTCATCAATACAGCAGACATTAAACCGAAGAAGGAAGTTTTGATTGCTTTTGCAGTAGTCATTGTTCGTTGTCCCTTGTTGAATAAAGTGTGTGTTTGAGTTGAGCCTGAGAGATTTGTTTTAGCGGTTCACTCTTTTCTACGACTCGTTTTTCGATTTATGCAGCTCTGAATCTTTTGGTCTATTTTTTGTGACACATTCAGTGTTGTTCTGCGTTGTCGAATCTATTGTTGAACTTGTTGGTTCGAGTGAGTCAGAGTTGAGTGATTTGCTTCGTTTCCTCTCACACTCTGCACTACGACCTGTTCCAATGGCTTATGCAGACTGACTCGAAAATTTCTTGAATTAAAAGCCTTGAAACTATTGCTATATCTGAATCACACAATTTCAGGAAAAAGTTTTACGCTTGCTTTCAATAAGGTGAACTGCATAAAAACTGTTCGTCATTCGCATGAAACAGAAGAAGCCAGTCAATCATCTCAACTGGACTTCTCAATTTATCCAGTCGTTGGATTACAAGATTATCCACACAGGAGGTTTTTATGGTTGAGCATCAAGCAGGAGATGCCTTTGTCAGAATTGTCTACGCCAAAGTGCAGTCCAACGGCAGAACTGAGATGGTTCCACTCAAACTCTATGTCGATGGCTCACTCGAACACATTACCGGATCGCTGTTTGCCTCTTCTGAATCAGAAGTCTCTGCTCAATCTTTACTCAGCAATCGCTATCAGATTCAGCGAGTCCTTGGTCAGGGAGGATTTGGCAGAACTTATCTCGCTGTCGATCGACATCGGTTTAATGAGCTTTGCGTCGTCAAAGAGTTTCATCCGCACAGTACAGAAGAATATGAGCTTGAAAAATCTCGTGATCTATTTGAGCGAGAAGCTAAAATTTTGCATGATATTGATCATCCTCAGATTCCAAAGTTTCTGGCTTGTTTTGAAGAAATGGATCGTCTGTTCCTGGTGCAAGAGTATGTGAAAGGACGCACCTATTCTGCATTGCTGCGAGAACGGCAGGGAGAAGGATTTGCTGAAGGAGAAGTTCTGCACTGGCTGAAAGATTTACTGCCAGTGCTAGCGTATATTCACGATCGTAATATTATTCACCGTGATATTTCACCGGACAATATCATGTTGCATCAAGATCTCAATGTTCCGATGCTGATTGATTTCGGGGTCGGAAAATGGACGATCGAGCAGCTTTCTAATGAAGTTCCTGCTTATTCGAGAAAGCATTCGATCGTTGGAAAAGTAGGGTATGCACCTCATGAGCAGCTTTGGATGGGGCAGTGTTTTCCTAGTAGCGATTTATATGCTTTGGCAGTAACCGCTATCGTACTTTTAACCGGAAAAGAACCAAAGAATTTAGTCGATTCTCGGACACTTTCCTGGCAGTGGCAAAAGCATGTGCAAGTCAGCGATCGCTTTGCCAACGTGCTTAATACTATGCTGAATGACAAGCCGAGTGAACGGTATGCTTCCGCTCAAGATGTGTTAGCAGCATTAGAGAACTCAGATACTACCTTAGTGAGCCAGGTTCCTGTGGTTACAGTGGTGAGTCAATCCGCGATCGCACCACAGCAGGCAACAATTAGTGCGGTATTGATTGATCAATGCGAGCGAGAGTTAGTCAATTACATCGGGCCAGTTGCTCGATTTTTAGTTCAAGAAGTTCTCAGTGGTGTCACTTCGTCAGAGGGATTGCTCACAGCATTGGCCGCTAAAATTCCGAATGCTCAACATGCGATCGAATTTCAACGTAAGTTATCTCGAATCGTTGCATAAGCTCGTTTTTCAAGTCGTAGTGATTCATAGAAGTAACAGATTTATCATTTTGTAAAAGAGGTCAACTCATGTCTAAGCCCCTTCATGCTTTCGTTCAAGTAAGTGGAATGCTAGCGATTTTACTCAGTGCAACTTATAGTAGTCCGTCAAAAGCTTCTGCCCAGTCTCTTCTCCCGGATATTAGCCTGATCGAAGGAGGACAAGTTTGTCTAGCACTGTGTACTTCAACACCGACTCAAGGTGCTCCGAATCAAGGGTTAGGTGCATTACCTGCTCAATTGATGCAGCTTCCCGGTCAAGTCCTTCAACTTCCAGGTCAAATTCTATCTTCTCAAAGCTCTCAAGTGATGCGCTCTAATCTTCCAATACTGCCACCTGGAGGTGCGCCGATGATACCACCGGGAGCACCACAAGGATTGCCGCCCGGAGCACCACCTCAAGGACTCCCACTTGGAGCACCTCAAGGACTACCACCTGGAGCACTGCCGCCTGGAGCACCGCCTCAAGGATTAGTATCACAAGCTCCACAGTCTCAACGCACTAGTTTTCTGAAGAAGATTGCACCTGTGTTGCCAGTGGTGATTCAGCAGTTGGCGAAGTAATCTAAATTCACAGCAGAGAAGTAGATGGGCAGAATTAAACATCAGTTTGGCGAGTTCTCTCGCTTCTCTGCTGGCTCGCCCTGGAATGGAATTCCGGGGCGAGTTGAACGAAGACCTGTCATGGGATTTGTCAAGTAGCTGTAAGACATCATTTGCCTGCATTTCTAGCAACCATTCATTGAAATGTGATCGCTCAACTCGCTCCCCAATTTCCCGACGAATCCGGTAAATTGCCACTAAGTTATCGAGGTTGAAATCACGATTCAGGCGATCGTATACTTCCAGCGCAACAGGCTTAAAGTCCTCATAAGATGCGATCGCGCTTTTCTTCCCGTTACCATTTATCACACTGGCTGCACAATTTATCCGAATCCATTTCAACAAAGCATTTGCTGTCTTCGCCCCAATACTGGCATCAAATTCAAACGACTCTGCTCTTAGACCCTCTCTAAGAGTTGTTGCCCTTTCGGATTGAGTTGAACCATTTTGTTTTTTAACGCGATCGCGCCATTTTTATCTAATGTCGAAAAAATTGGCTGGTAATCTGCGGCTTTTTCACCTTTGCGCTGCAACCGCCTCGTTAAATCACTCTTCTTGATTTCGGTCTCAATACTGCTCATCTCCCACAATGTCAGCAAAAGGCAAGTTTTTGCCTGGGATTCAGTTCCTCGTAACGTCATCAACTCTCTCCTGGGGACTAAGTTTGTTTACGTACACATCGTCCACTCAGTATTTACTCAAGAAACATCGGTTTCTCCCAAAATACCCGGACATAAAAAACGATTAACGTAAAGAATTAAACAGCATACTTAGGTTTTATAAAAAACACTCAAAGGGGTGAAAAACACTTGTATTGCAAACAATTGAGCAACCTGCTAAGTATGCGAAAGAAGTCCGTCTACTACCATACAAGCTACAAATGCTGAGTGTCGATGGTGATCAGGCGAAATTCGAGCGCAATCGGTAAAGTTCTGATGAAGAATGCGTAGGATCGATACATTATTCGATAATGAATCCGAAATATTACTGAAGCATTTAATCTCGATTCTTCTACATCAAATAAAGTCTCGTCTAGTCAAAAACAAGAAATCATCTTCCTTTCCCTGTGCCGATTAGCGTATGTCTTTCTGAGGCACTCACAGTCTTATAATTGAGAAATGCAAAAGCTCACGATTACCCGACCTGACGACTGGCATCTCCATCTACGCGACGGCGCGGCATTGAAAGCAGTTCTGCCGCATACGGTGCGTCAGTTTGCCCGCGCGATCGTCATGCCAAATTTGAAGCCTCCAGTTCGCTCGGTCGCTGATGCCGCAGCCTATCGCGATCGCATTCTTGCAGCCGTTCCAGAGGGGCAACAGTTCGAGCCACTGATGACGCTCTACCTCACTGACAATACCAGCCCCGAAGAAATTATCGCGGCAAAAGCCTCTCAGTTTGTCAAAGCAGTCAAGTACTATCCAGCCGGAGCAACGACCAATTCAGACCTTGGGGTAACGGATATTCGCAAGTGCGATCGCGTTTTTGAAGCGATGCAGCAGGTCGATCTGCCTTTACTGTTGCATGGAGAAGTGACTGATCACACGGTTGATATGTTTGATCGCGAGAAGGTGTTTATCGATCGACATTTAATCCCACTCAAGCAACAGTTTCCCAAGCTGCGCGTCGTTCTTGAACACATTACGACCTCAGATGCAGTGCAGTATGTTCTATCGGCAAGCAACATTGCTGCAACTATCACGCCACAGCATTTGTTGTTTAATCGCAATAGCCTATTTCAAGGTGGGATTCGCCCCCATTTTTATTGCCTGCCCATTTTGAAACGAGAGGAACATCGATCGGCGCTTTTGCAAGCAGCAACCTCTGGTAATCCTAAATTCTTTCTAGGCACCGATAGCGCTCCTCATCCTCGCAATAGCAAAGAAAGTTCCTGTGGCTGTGCGGGTTGCTATTCGGCTCTGCACGCGATGGAGTTGTATGCAGAAGCATTTGAGAGCGTTGATGCTCTGGATAAACTTGAAGCTTTCGCCAGCTTCTATGGAGCAGATTTTTATCAACTTCCACGCAATACCGAACATATTATTTTGACCAAAACGACTTGGCGTGTTCCCGATGAAGTTCCATTTCCGGAATCTGAGCTTGTGCCTTTATGGGCAGGTCAAGAAATGACTTGGCAAATGGCGTGATCTTAGTACAAGAGCCGTGGATTGATGTCAGCGATCGTATGTTATCGATATGCTGTTCCTTGATCATTGAAAGCTAGAAATTCTTACGCTCCTTCGAGTGCTTCGAGATACAGAAACCTTACAAGGCTTTACCCGTTAAAATGCTTTTTCCAGCAATGTGTAGGGGCTGTTAACCACGCATCACCTGAATAGACATTAGGATGCCAAACCATAGACCTATACATGCGCCAAGTGCTCCCCCATAGAAGAGGGCATTCATACCTGGAGAAAAAATGAGTCCATCCCAATCTCTGTCTATGTAGGCTGAAATCGGTATTGCGATGACTAATGCAAGAACCCAACCAACAATGGGGCTAAACAATTGTGTAGTAATAATGGAAACTCTTTTCCTTAAAGGAATCAGTTGACCTTCTCTTATTCTCAGCCGAATCAAAAGAAAAATGATTGAGAGATTGATTAGCGCTCCGATTGATAATAAAGCAATAGTACCACCTAGACTATTTAATCCTGGAAACCATTGCAACAAAAGCAACAGAACTGCTCCTGGCAAAGTTATGCCAAGTAAGAACGAACTCAGGAAAAACAAGCCAGCCTGTTGAAATAAAAGCATGACGACAATCGTCAGCACTACCAAGCTAACATAGGTGCAGAGTATGGTTGCTGTTATCTTCTGAAGTCTATGCATAGTCGGTTCAATGTCTTGGAGATGAGTGTACTCTAAATCTGATAGCAGAGTCTAGACTGTATGATCGATAACCTAGAGTAGTGGAGCGAGCATCTCAGTGATTTGGTGAAGTAGCACTTTTAGTAAGGAAACCCACATTATTCAGGTTTGGAGTGCCGTATGAAAGTCAAACAAGGAAACCCACATTATTCAGGTTTGGAGTGCCGTATGAAAGTCAAACTTAGAGAGATCTTATTTGCTTCTCCAACGTCTTCTAACTCTCGATTTGTTTTACTAAGCTCTTTACGATCTAAAGAAGAACCGTTTTAGGGAAGGCTAACAGTTCGCCTCATACCAACTTGATTCGGCATCACCCACTGTTAGCAGCAGTTCCTTGAGCAAGGAGAAAATAGCAGTTTGACTGCTTAGCCCGGAATAAAAGACTTAAAATACATTCCCAGCAAGGGTTTCAACTGAGGCGATCGCGATTTAGCTCAAAGTCGATCCAGTCTTTTGAGCAATGATATAAACATGATTCTCAGGATATTGATCGTATTCAAGGTGAAGACACGTACATTGATGCTCAGCCAGAATCTTTAGGAAAGCATTTACGCCCAGCGTGCTGTACTCAAAGTCCTGGCCTTGAAACGTTCCAGAAACTTCACTTTGTCGATATCCGCCTCCACAGGTGAACATCAGCACGCCATCCGGTTCAAGAGCATCGCATAGCTTTTGTGTAACAGGTTTTTGCATCTCTAACGGCAGATGAAATGTGCTATCCCAAGCAACAATCAAGCTATAGCGTTTGGGAGGGTTCCAACGGCAGATGTCTGCTCGATAGAAGGTGATGTCTGGATGCAGTTGTTTAGCTAAATCAATCATTTCCTCAGACATATCAAGCCCTTCTACCTGAAATCCATGTTCTTTTAGGACTTGAATAAAACGTCCGCTGCTGCCACATCCTATATCGATCGCCAATTGCTTGTTGGGAACAAATTTGATAGCCCGCTCCAACTGTGCAATTCCATAAAACGAGCTTTGATGCTGAGTCTGCCACCAAGAGGCAATGCGATCGTATCGAGTAGCGGTATCCTTTGGATGCATATTGATTCTCAACTGACAACTCTCTAAATTCTATTGCTCACACTTCAAACTAAGCTCAGTTGTAACTAACAATTCCAGCAGTCTAGCGTTCTCAAGCAGCAGCTCCAAGCCGCGTACCGCCATTATCAATCTTGTGAGTCCGTCTGTCTTGAGCTTGTTAGACGACAAAACTGAACAACCGGCCCAAGCCTAAAAGCTATCGCCTACGGTTACGATATTTGGTTTTCGCTTCTTCCGACGCAAGACTATCTACAAAACTTTCTAAAACTCCTCGTACATTGTCATCCATAAAGTGAACATTCAGGGTGGAAAATGCCAAGTTTACATATTCACTACTTGAATCATTCAATAAATCAATCAGGGCAGCTACATGACGATTAGAATCCTGCTTCATAATTTCAATCACGACCTCATCTAGTCCGAACGATATGTAATGCTCAACTCTAAGCAATAACTTGCAGTAAAGACTTTCTAGAGGCTTCCAGTATGAGCCAGATAGCCGTGCATAGATAACAGATAAGCGCCCTAGTATAAATGCCAGAATAAGATATGGAATACCAACAAGAAGCTGAAGCATGAAATAAAATTACTAATTTCTATCGAATACCATGAACATCAATAGACATTCAGCAATTCAGTCTAACTATTGTTTAGACTGAATCTTTCCACCTAATTCTCCAAATTTGGACATTAGACCGAAAGCTCCCTCTAGAGGGATTTAGACTGCTCAAAGCCAGCATAATATCCCAAATTAGAGAATTAGACCGATTTTTTCTGCATAATTCCGGCTTCTGGAACATTAGATCGACAGATCGACTGATATTCCGCATAATACCCCTCGACAGCATGTTAGACGGAAAATTTAAGTATTGCTTCTTCAAGAAAGCTAGTTCTCGTCTGCCTACGATTCCAGTTCACCCGGTTAGCTTGAACGGTAACAGTTCTGCTGTGTAGTTGCGGGAGCACTATCAACGAAGCAAGGAGACTCTATTCGCTGCTCCAACAGAACTGATAG
>NZ_JAPQKE010000012.1:0-126918 GCF_026735145.1 Leptolyngbya sp. GGD | reverse complement strand
TATGCAAGCTGGCAGAATTGGACTTGATCGTGCAGCTGAAAAGTTTGATCCAAAACTGGGCTACAAATTCTCAACCTATGCGGTCTGGTGGGTGCGGCAATTTATTGCGCGTGAGGTGATGGACAACGGGCGTTCTGTTCGTATTCCGGTTCACCTCCATGAAAAGTGGCATCGGATGCACAAGGTTCATCGACAGCTAACAATTCGCCTTAGTCGCAGCCCAACGCGAGAAGAACTCGCCGCTGAACTCGAAGTGTTGATCGAGCAATTAACCAAGCTACAGGAGACGTTTCAATCGATTGATTCTCTCGATCGTCCCATTAATTCTGATTCGGATGATCCATTAATCAATTTCATTGATGAGCAAATCGACACGTCAGCCTATGAAACACCAATAGAATCTGTTGATCGAATGCTTCTGCGCGACTCGATCGAACAAGCACTGGAAGGCTTAACCCAAAAGCAGCAAACTGTAATACGACTAAGGCTTGGGCTAGATAGCGATCCGATGACACTTGAGCAGATTGGGCAAATTCTCAATCTAACTCGTGAGCGCATTCGTCAAATTGAAGCTAAAGCTAAAAAAATTCTCCAGCGTAATCCAAACCTTCAACAGTACTTTCTCAATTAATAGCTTTCTCAATGCCTATGACTTCTTCAACAGATGATTCAATTCCGCCGACTGAGCCAGATGTGAATGGCTCAGATTCGAGAGAACTAACTACTTCAACCGAGCCTGAAAATGCTGATTCTCTGCCCTCACTGCTATTTCTTACCTTCACACTCTTGCCTGATGATCAAGATCCAAATGGGCGACTCATTCTGCCTGGAATTCACAGTCCTGATGAAGTGGCTCACTTGCTTCCAATGTTTCGAGAAAACCAATTGGATGAGGTGCGATCGCATCTTCCAACTTGGATTTATGAATACGGACAAGTTCTTGCTCAACGCCAAATCGATCGAGCAAACACCGAAGCTGCCAAACCCAAGCTAGACCCAACTGCAAAACAGAAATCCTCGTCCTTCAACCAACGCCCTGAGCATATAGAATCGAGCAAAAAGCTAACCCCAGCCAAGGAAGTGAAAGGGACACAGCGCAGTTTATTTGACTTACCATCATGACGACACCAAACGAATCTACAGAGCCAACAATTTCAGTGTTCTACGATGGCGATCGTTCAGCGATTCAACTTCCAGCCGCGATCGCGAACAATGACGAAGCTCTCAAAAGCACCCTCAGCGCCTATGGAATTGCCAGCGCCCGAACTGCTAAAGTTCAACGAAACGAAGATGGCACAATTACTTTGATCAAGCAGGCTGGGCAAAATGGAGCGTCACTTGCTGCAATTCGGCAAATTTTGGAAGAGGCTCCTGCTCATCAAAATCCAGCGATCGCACTTTATCTGCAACTCCGCTATCAAAACTGGCAAAATGCTCTCACTCCGGAGTGTTTACTCATGATGCAAGAAAACATTCGCCAAGCCATGCACGAGGGCGAGATCGAGCAAAGAACGATTCAAACTGCATTGAGTCAACTCGATCGCAGAACGCCCTTACCTCTATCTCGACCATTCGCTGGCTTTTAAGCGATGTCTTACCCACCTCCCACAGTTCAAACCGTTCTTCCCATTTTGCCAATTCCGTCACTTTATGGGCATGAACTGGATTGGCTCAGAGCAATGGTTGTTGATCCAGACATTGCTCTAAGCTATTTAGAAACGGCTGAGTTACACCTCAAGCTGCGTTTTCTCTATCAGCATTTCTTCCCATTTGAATTTCGTCTGAGTACTGCAAGGCGTTACTGGGAGTCTGAGCAGCACAGTGAGGAAGAACTGGAGTTTTTTGCATTGATTCACGATCGACTTTTTTACCTACCTGTTGATGGTGATGAAGGTCTATGTACTGGCATTCCGATCTACTCAATCACGCCTGACTATTGGTACGACGAGTATGAATGGGAGGAGCTTGATATCCTAGAAAAACTCTTGCTAGGACTGTCCGAGCAGGTCGAGTGGGACATGGTTGAGCAAACATTTTTCGCAGTTCCGCTTTTGGCTCCGATCTCACCGAGCCAAATTGACTGGCAAAAATTCAAGCTCAATTGTGAATCAATGCCCGAGCCACTAAACTATTTTCACCTTGCAGTTCAGATGTTTGATCGCGATACTAACAATCCATTCATTGACAATCACGATTATGAATATGTCGATTTTTGGACGTGGAGTGTAGAAGCGATCGAGGAGCTAACTTATTACTATCGTAGAGCAATTCAGGCTCAGCAACACGTTCAAGTTTTAGTCGATTGGCTCACAGAGCGCCCTGCTCGGCTGATTCAACTGTTAGAACTCTGGAACCAGTCAGCAAAATCAATTCCGGCAGTTCCCAATATCAAAATTATGACCGCATCAGAGCTAAATCAGAATTGGTCAATTAGGCATGAATTTAGATGATTACCTCCAAATAGCAATATGACCATTTCATCCAATCTAATTCCTGAATTACTAGCTGATGCCCCGCGTCCGCTTATCAATGCTCAGGCAGAAATCATCTTTGCTGAGGATCAACTGCTTTATCATTATCGCGGCAAGAAAGGCGAACATCAGTATAAAGTGATCAGCCCATCAGCCGTTAAGCTTGCATTTGATCATCAAGAAGAAGATAGCGGTTGGCTTTCATCCAATGTTGTGCGACTTGGAAAAATGGGCGATCGACACTGGCTGATTCAAGTACATCCACCTCAACGCTACACACTAACCCTGCTCCTGGATTCTCAATTTCGTCCTGTCGATCAAGAGCGTGTTACCTTGACAATACCGCTACCTGGATTCGTTTTGTTTGCGATCGAGGCTCAAGTCTACCTTTGGGCGATCAAACAGAGCTTTGAACCCACGATTTCACTTTATCAGCCTCCACTCCCGAATGCAGCAAGTAACGGACTGCTGTGTTTTGGGCAGAATGAAAAACCGTTCGCAAATTCTCAAACGATTGATCGAATTTGGCAAACGTGGTGGGAGGGACTTTTCAACAGCCATCAAACAAACGGTAAATCAAAGCAATCTGAAGATATTCGATGGCAGTTGTGGAAGATCGCGAACTCAACGAAACGGAAATATCCCCTGAATGATCTATGCCCTTGCACTTGGAAAACTTGTGACGAGGCTTGTCACGCTATTTTGAATCACTCACCCCATTCTTGGCAACTATGACTCACTCACTGATCGGCTATCACTTTATTCATCAAGATAGCTTACCTCAACACTATGGCAGCATTCGAGATTACCTAATTGCAGGCAACGGTATTTTTATCCGTGCTGAACGACCTGACTTCAGCGCAATCATTCTAGTTCAATCGCTCTTGATTCCAGGGCTGAAATCAATCGCACCACGCCTTACGCTTCGTCGTCCTCGGATTAGTGCAAATTTAGTTACTCAAATGATTGGAATTGCAAACTCTCCTCGCCCCTTCGTCGAAACGCTATTCTATTTTCATTGGAGCCAGGATGAATGGAAATTAACTGTACCGTCTCAGATACAGACTCGCAATTCAGTTCAGCCAATTCTCTCTGAAGCATCCGACAATGATTATCAGACAGCGACGATCGAGGTTCATAGCCATCCGCCAAATGCAACGACCTTTTCAGCCGATGACACTCAAATCGCGACAGGCTTTCGGATTTTTGCCATCTTAGCGGACGTGGATACAGTTCCCAAGTTGATTACTCGTGTTGGCATTGATGGAATGTTTTGGTCAATTCCAGCGCATTGGGTTTTCGAGGTTTCAGAGTTTTAGGTAACGCTCATGCACATTATCAACACTGACTATCTAGAAGCTAAACCGATTTGGCTTGGCGAATTTGAGCGAGTATTATTGGTTCTCATTGGATGCGGTGGCAATGGCTCATACATGGCAGAAACGATCTCCAGGTTTTGCCGATTACTAACACAGCAAGGAAAACGCGCTCAAGCTTTGTTTATTGATCCGCAAGCTGTTGAAATCAAAAACATTCCCAGGCAGCGGTTTAGTGATGCGGAAGTTGGACTGAATAAAGCTCAAGTTCTGGCGGCTCGTTACTCATTGCTGTGGGGAGTTGAAATTCATGCTTATCCAACACTTTTCAATGCTGACTTACTCCAAGGATATTATAACTGGCTGATTTTCCTGATTGGCTGTGTGGACGACGGACTTGCTCGAAGTGAGATCGCACAATCTCTAAGTCAAAACTCTTCCTCTGATTTGCCGAAACGCTGGTGGCTAGATTTAGGCAATCATCGAGAATCCGGGCAAATCTTACTAGGCAGCGCTCCTACACCAAATCATCTGAGATGGGCATTTCAAACCCCTTCGCACTGTTTTACACTGCCATCCCCGGCTCTGGTACATCCTGAGATCCTTCTGCCTAGACCAGAGCAGCTAACCCATGCACCAATGAGTTGCGCGGAGATTGCCATACTGAATGCTCAATCTCAATCGGTTAACGGAATGTGTGCCACGATCGCATCTGACTACCTCAATCGACTGTTATTTGGACAGTTAAAGAAATGGGCAACGTATTTTGATTTGGAGACAGGAACCACTCAAACTCGGTATAACTCCCCGCAAACGATCGCGCAGTTTATGAATCGGTGAACCATGCCAGGTTACTACTTTTATGGCAATGATGAGTTTGCAATCGAGCAAGCCATCTATACGCTCAAACAGTCGCTCAATATTAATTCTCTCAATAGTTCTATTGTCCGAGAGTCAAAAGATCGTGAGTTACGCCAAGCGCTCGAAACTGCGTTGACTCGACCATTCGGGTCTGGAGATCGTTTTATTTGGGTGCGAAACTTCCCTGCCATTGCATTCGGTCACGCGCTCTACCCGTTGCTCAAAGGAGTCTTAGCCGCTCCGCTAAGCACAACACATCTGATCTTCAGCAGTTCTGATGCACCAACTCAATTATTCAAGCAATGCACCCAGATCCAAAAGTTCGATCGCCTCCCACCCTGGCAAACTGACCAGATTCATCAATGGATTCAAACTACTGCAATCCAATTCGGTTTAAGGCTTCGTTCAGATACGATTCAAGTTCTTCAGCAAGCGATCGGGAACGATTCTCGCGCTTTACACCATGCACTCGAAACACTCGTTCTTTACAGCAACGGCGATGACACTCAGCTAATCCCGGCTGTCGTTGGAGACTTAATCACTTCAACGACAGCAACCGCGCTTGATCTTGCTCAAGCCCTGCTGGAGAGCAATCGAGAAGAAGCTTTGCGACTATTGGCACAATTGATGACCCTGAATGAACCTGTTCTCAAAATTATTCGGACGTTAGCAAATCGATTTCGACTGTGGCTTTGTGTGCGATCGCTGATCGAAGCAGGACAACATAACAATGCTCAGATCGCCCAAATCGCCGAGATTCGCAATCCTAATCAAGTCTACTTTTTGCGCCAAATGCTGGGAAGTACATCAACCGATCGCTTATGTAATTGTCTGAATGCAATTTTGCACACAGAGTTTGAAATTAAATCAAGTTCGAGCAGTTCATCCAATGTGCTGCACTTGCTGGTATTTGAAATTTGTGATCAACCATAGGCAATCCCTTCAAAATGCTTCTGAAGATAGAGGAATAAGGTTTTAGAAATTTTTTCAATAAAAGAATCACTCACGAGTACAATGGCTTTTTGTTGTAGTGTGAGGGCAATTCAATCATGGCATTTTCAATTTTGGCAGAAGACACCAGAGCAAAACTTGAGCAGGAACGCGATCGCTTAATCAACGAACGCGATGCAATTATTGAAGCGGCTGTCACACAGGCAACCGCCGAGATTGATCAGACATTACAACAGATCAACCATTTATTGGGAAGTGATAGCCCTACTGAGACAGCAAGTAACAGCAAAAAAGCACCTACACAATCTAAGCCTAAAGCAGCACCCAAATCTCAGAAAGCTGCCGCAAAAGCGAAGCCCGTTGAAGTCGCATCAGAGCCGAAGGAATCAAAGTCTACTGCGACCACACAATCTTTGACCCTCAAGCGTACCTTCAAATCAATGACACCGACACAGGCAGTGCAGCAAATCATGCAGGGGGCAAGTGAGCCGATGACCACCGATGACGTGATCGGCTCGCTGTATCAATCGGT
The DNA here is from genome assembly GCF_026735145.1 of Leptolyngbya sp. GGD. Taxonomy (NCBI): domain Bacteria; kingdom Bacillati; phylum Cyanobacteriota; class Cyanophyceae; order Leptolyngbyales; family Leptolyngbyaceae; genus Leptolyngbya; species Leptolyngbya sp. GGD. The sequence goes on along the minus strand of NZ_JAPQKE010000012.1, from coordinate 120,787 downwards.
GAAAGAAGCGGATCTGAAAACTGCTCGAAAGAGTGTTGCCCTAATTCTCGGAAGAGGTTCCCACCAAGGCATTTATGAGAAAGTGCAGGAGAACCCTTCTCGCTATCAAATTAAAGCTTGAGACTCGTTTTTGCTAGTTGAACCAAGCCGCGAAGCCGAAAAAGCGTCCACCAAACACAGATAGAAGTTGTTGCCAAATATTAGCATCGGTCTGCTTACCTAGTTCCAGGTAGGGCACAGGTGCAGTGCCTTGTACCCATAGCACTAAGTCTAAGTTGCGCGGCTGCGTAAACACTTTGTTGAGATTGATCCCTCGAACTTCACGCGATCTCCAGAATGGAACGAGTTTTTTGCCCGCTAATAATTCTTCCGACTCACCGACAAAACTGAGCCAGCTATCAATCATCGCTTGGGTCACGACAGCATTAGGAATCACACCCTTCTGCTTCGGATTCGGCAACCATTCTCGATCGTTATCTTTCTCCGCGACAATCAGCCTCCAAGAGTCGCGACTGAGCGCCAGTGTGGTTTGTAGATGCTGTAGTGCAGTTGTCAGTCGCTGTGGCTCCAGAACCGGAAAATTGATCAGATGAAAGAATGCAACAACATCGACCAGATCGAGATTGTCGCCGTACTGAAACACCTTACGACCGTTTACTAGAAACGGATAAGGAGTTTGTGGTTTGGTGAACATTAGATGTGCCGTTGCATCAAACAATTGCTGCTCGTCGTAGGCGAGAACTGTTTCCCCGATCGCGGCTAATAAGTTGCAGTATCCCCGCAGCCAAGCGACATCTCCGGCATCGAAGTTGATCGTAAAAGCTTTTGCAGTTTGCTCAGTCGCTCGAATTCCGGTGATGCGAGTGAGAACATTCCAGAAGGATTCAGTATTGTCGAGCTTGCCATCCCCGTTGAAGTCCATTCGGGTTAGTCCCAGTCGGATCGGCAGCTTGATGGTGAGATCTTGAATCGGATCAAGCGTTGATCGTACTTTTGCAAGATCAGTCAGCAAGGTCTGAAGTATCTGCCGCGTCTCTTCATAGTTGACAGTTTGCGGATTGGGATTGGTTGGGACAGGTAGACGCAGAATCGGAAAAAAGCTAGTGAAGGTATTTTGGCGGAGTCCATAGCGATAGAGCGACTGCATCAGTCGTTCTGTTCCGTCCATCAATTGCAGTATACCGACACTGAAGCGAGTGCGATCGTCGTTGGGGGTTTGTTGTAATTTCGTCAGCAGCGCAGTTTCACCTGCTCGGAACTTGCCATTAATCAGATAAGATTCAAATTCTGGCGTTGCAGATTGACCATGCAAAGCGAAGGGAAACGCCAAGGAGATCAGTAACAAAATCAAACAGAGAAAGATTTGCATAAAATCTCACAGATGATCTGAGAAGCGAGGATGCTTTGTTATAGCTGCCGTCGTTTCTCAAAACTGAAAAGATGTGCCAGTTACTCGATCGTAGTCAAAGCCGTTTGATAAGCAGCCTGAACTTCGGGACTGAAGCACGCGAAAATCACTTTCTCGATCGTGCCATTGTCTTGCAGAAAGCTGACTACTTCACAAATCGCGATCGTACAAGCTTGCTCGATGGGATAGCCATAAATACCGCAGCTAATCGCTGGAAATGCAATCGTTCTCACGTGATGCAGAGTTGCCAATTTTAAGCTTTCACGGTAGCAAGAAGCCAGTAGTTCGGGTTCTCCTTGCGTGCCATCTTGCCAAACCGGGCCGACCGTATGAATCACAAACTTTGCGGGTAGCTGATAGCCTTCGGTAATCTTGGCTTGTCCAGTTTTACAGCCTCTAAGCATTCGACATTCTTCGAGGAGTTGTGAACCTGCGACGCGATGAATTGCCCCATCCACGCCACCGCCACCCAAGAGAGATGTATTTGCAGCATTCACGATCACATCGACTTCGAGCTTCGTAATATCCGCAATCCTGATTTCAAGTTTGTCGATCGCAGGCATCTAGATTTCCTCTCAATGCAACGAAGCAGAAGCTCTACCTTATGAGAATCATAGCCGAAGCAATCTCGCACTCGAAATCCTAATGATAAGAAGAAAATTAATATAGTTCATTTGTATTGATTTATCCAGACAATAGAAGTATTCTAAGAACAGAAAAACCAAAGTAATGATTCATTCTGCACAGCAGCAGTGCGATGTGTTTCAGGATTTAGCCATGCTAATTCTCGACCCGCCTTCGCAAACTCAACCTGTTGCAGAATCACAGCCTGCTTCGACTGCTAAAACTTCCAAAGCACCGACTGGTTTCACAATTCGGACGATCGAACGAGATTTACGTCTGTTTCACGAGGAGCGAATGTATTACGCAGAGATCAAAATCTGTGGCGGTGACTCACGAGTTGCTGTGATCGATGTCGAAGACTTCGCCCCACCTAGCGAAGTTCTGATTGCATGGCGAGCATTAGGGCGTAAAGCAAAACCGCCACAAATCAAGGTCTTTGAAGAACTGAAGCAAGCGATCGCAGATCTCACTGAAGAACGGCGCAAAATCTATGCTGAATGCACGATCGATCTACTCCCGTATCGTGCGATTCCTGGTTCTAGTTTTGGTCACTTTATTGATCGATTTCGAGCGTTGCAAGGGCTGAGTGTCGAAAAGCTCAATCAGGTTTTGGCAGCTTATCGATCGTCAAAAGAACGGTGGTTGCGTGAGGAAATTCAGCCGATGATCGCGGCAGGCCAACTGTGTGATGAGCAAACTCAGCGTCGATTAGAAGTCTATGCAAGACGCTATCCCAAAATCGAGAAAATTCAGCAGCGATTCGGTGTTCAACTGAAAGGTCCGTTCCGCCTTGAAAGCTTTCAAGATGCAGTTCAACGCGATACAGCCTTGAAGCAATTGGATTTGGAACGATCGCAAGCGCAATTAATGCTGACTCAATCTCAAGCAGAACAGCAAAAAGCAGAAACGGAAATTCAAATTGCACAATCTCAGGCAAATGCAGAACTGAATGCCTTACAGCAGGCATTCAGCTATCAACAGCAACAGATTAGAAGTGCGATCGATCAAAAGATCGTTGAGCTACGGAGTCAAATTCTCAAACTGCTCATTCACAACTTGCGAAAGCTTCTGAACAAAGACTACTGCCCTGGCAAACTTCCAACTGGACTAAAGCAACAGTTTCAAAGTTTGGCAGAAAGTGCTGCTGTTTTGTCTGAGCATGATCACTCACTTGCGGAGGTGCTGACTCACTTAAATCAAGTTCAATCAACTGCAACAAATCAGCGTTCTGAACATGATTTGCTGCGATCGCAAGCCAGCAATTTGTTAGCCGATCTCGAAGTAAAACTTCAAACTCCAGACCTCGATCGGATTGAATCAGAAGGCATTGATCGATCCGATTGGGTCGTATTCGGCGAGTAACCATTCAACTTGGAGAGTAACTGTCACGTACCCCGCGCTGAAGCGACGGGGCTTGAATAAGCTCAAGCCATAGAGCGAACTTCGAGACTAAACACGCGACTAGCTCAGTCCGAAAGGACAACTGAAGATTCTAGTACGTGGCAGTACAACCGACGCTAGGAACGCCTCCCTAATTTCTAGCCGCTCGGAATCTCAGTAGCGAAGGGAAGTACACAATGAGGCTTATCGCCATGCAATCTGTACCAGTTGTCGATAAAAATCAGCGTCCCTTGATGCCAACGACTGCACAACGCGCAGAACGTTGGATCAAATCTGGGAAAGCAACGCCATTTTGGAAGCGCGGTGTGTTCTGTGTTCGACTGAACGTAGAGCCTTCATCCCGATTCACTCAACCGATTGCAGTCGGGATTGATCCGGGTTCAAAGCGCGAAGCGTTCACGGTTAAGTCAGCAACTCGCACCTATCTCAACGTGCAAACTCATGCTGTTGACTGGGTGAAAGCGGCTGAGGAAGCTTCGACGAATATGCGACGTGCGAGACGGTTTCGTAAGACTCCATGCCGCAAGCCTCGGTTTAACCGGAAGCGGGGTGGAATTCCACCTTCTACGAAAGCGCGGTGGCAGTGGAAATTACGCATCTGTCATTGGCTGACAAAGCTGTTCCCTGTCATAGCTTTCGTCGTCGAAGACATCAAAGCGAAGACCTTCAAGAATGGTCGCAAGTGGAACATCATGTTTTCCCCGCTTGAAGTGGGTAAGAAGTGGTTCTATTCAGAGTTAGAGCGAATTGCAATTCTTCATACCTTGCAAGGTCACGAAACCGCAGAACTTCGGAGTCAGTTAGGACTCAAGAAATCAAAGCAGAAGCTATCAGACAAGTTTGAAGCGCACTGTGTTGATAGTTGGGTATTAGCGAACTGGTACACCGAAGGACACGATAAGCCTGATAACACTCAGTTAATCGTGATCATTCCGCTCCGGTTTCACCGTAGACAATTGCACCGATTTCAACCAGGTAAAGGTGCAATTCGTTCACCCTATGGTGGAACGATCTCGGAAGGGTTCAAGCGCGGTGGAATTGCTAGGCATCCAAAATACGGCATTGTCTACATTGGCGGCGCGTCCAAAGGTCGGGTAAGTCTGCATTCCCTCGAAACAGGTAAGCGGTTGACTCAGAACGCGAAACCTTCAGATACCAAGTTTTTGTCTTTTAACTCGTGGCGATTCTATGTCCCTGCCGAACAGGTAGGGGGATAAAGCCCCGCGTTGTGTTTTCCTCCCAGACCTGAAGGTGCTGGGTTTCCAACACTATCGGAGATTTCTTATGAGCCACTTTGCAACGATTAGCACTCAACTGAACAACCGAGATGCTCTGATCGAAGGATTGAGAGCATTACTGACTGAAAAAGGAATTGCTGCCAAAGTTGAAGTTCATGACCATCCGACTGCACTGATTAGCGACTACGATCGACGCAATCAAGCCCAAGCCGAAATTATCATTCGTCGCCAACATCTGCACACCCCCCAACGTCAAGCACAGTTAGATGTCGGCTTCCGATGGAATGAGCAGCAGGAATGCTTCGCGCTTGTGGCGGATGCTTGGGACTTTAACCAAAATGCGCTCGGTTTAGCCTTTCCGAGAACGCAACGACAAAAACGCACCCTTAGTTCGATCGAGCATTTTCGTGAAGAAGTGCAGTTTCACCATGACGAAGCAGTGATTCAGCATGACTATCCGGCACATCTTTGGACTCGTGAAGATGTAGTACTAGACGATGGCTCGATCGAAACGACGCTGACCCAAGTTGTTCAGATTTCAAGCGAAGCCGTTGGCAGTGCTTGGTAATTCATTGGAGGTAGATCAATGACTCAGATCAAAATTGTCCGCAAACGGGGACAAGCTATGAAAGTCGAAGTCATGGGGCATCAAGGAGCAAGCTGTACCCAACTGACAAAGCCGTTAACTCAACTGGGTGAAACCGAAGTGGAACTGAAACCCGAATACCACGAACAACCCGTTCAAGTGAACACTGATATCTCGATTGGAGGCTGGTAATAATGGCATTCGATGTCGCGCAACTGAAGCTGTATTTCAACGCCAAAATGTCTACGATCGCGATCGATACCCGAACTGCGTCGGAACCGGATCTCATTTTGAGATCGCTCGTCACAGAGTATGCCATCCCGAAGAACTTACAGGTGCTTCACTGGGATGCGTCGCTAGGCGTGAGTGGACTTGAAACGCTGACCCCGCAGTACAAAGGCAAACAACTCACCGGAGTGGTTGCTGTCCCAGGCGTGAAAATCGCGACAAATCTCCACATGGTTGAAGCGGTGTTGCGCTACATCGAATCTGCTTGTCAAACTCAAGCTAAAGGTGAATCCGATCAACAATCTCGCCCGACTCTATTTGTGCTACGAGATCTTTACCGCTACATTGCAGCTAGGGACTCAAATCCCGCTTTTGTGAGACTGTCGGTACGTGTGTTTAATTTGCTGAAGCGATCGCAAAACTCCTTGATCATTTTGCACGATGGTTTGCGAACACCGCCAATTTTCCAAGATCTGGTGGTGGATATGCAAAATCCCTTACCCTTAGCGACGGAGGCCGAGGCAATCTTTGAACACAGGCTCAAAGCCCTTCAACGCAGCGCTAAAGCTCAATCTCAATCGTTTGAAGTAAACTTGTCCGAAGACGATCGCAAACGTCTCATTCGCGCATTGCTCGGCATGACTCCCGAAGGCATAGATGACGCGATTCAACTGGTTGCAATCAAGCGTAAACGACTCGAAGCACAGTCGATCGATGACATTCTCGAAATCAAAAAGCAACAGTTTGCAGCACGCGGAATTCAATATGCCAAAGCACCCGATGTTCCAGTGAAAGGAATGCCCGTGCTGCAATCTTGGGCAATCACACAAGCAGCACTCCTAGAGCCAGAAGCACAGGAAAGCTGGAATCTACCTTTTCCGCGAGGTGTTTTACTCGTAGGCTACGGTGGAACGGGTAAAACACTCGGAATTAAGTGTCTTGCGAAAGAATGGGGACTGCCGATTCTGATCCTCGATACCAGTAAGCTCGTACAAAAAGAACTTGGAGCATCAGAAGAAAATCTCAGACAAACGATCGCAGCAGCCGAAGCAATGGCTCCCTCGATTCTATTCATTGATGAAATGGACAAAATGTTCGATGGTGGAACGGGCAGCGAATCTGATGGCGGGACAACAAAACGGATGTTTGGCTACTTCCTGCAATGGTTCCAAGAACATACCTCAGCGGTCTTCGTAGCAGCAACAGCAAACCGTCCCGGATGTTTCAAACCAGAACTTTTACGGCGATTCTCTGAGGTGTATCACGTTCCATTACCAAATTTAGCGGCTCGTCGTGAAATCTTCCAAGTTCAGATGCAACGCTACAAATTGCTGAGTCCTAATGCTGATCTCGAAAATCCAGCCGTTCAAGCCTTAATCGAACCGCTTGTCCGTCACACCGAGCGGTATACCGGAAGCGAAATTCACGACATCGTGTTTGCTTGTGCGGCTCAAGCCTATGCTCAACGCCGACCTGGACAAGTCACGATCGAAGATCTCCACGCGCAAATTGAACGCAAACCACCGCGATCCCTAGGTGATGCTGAAGAACTTGCAGCCCTCGATCGTTGGGCACGAAACGGACAAGCATTATGTGTTGCACCGGAGATCGAGGAGCAAATTGAAAGCGATCGCACTGTCGTTTGGGAAGAAAACTAGGAGGCTGCGATGTGTATTTGTGTGAATTGCCAATTTGTCGAGCGCTGTATTGCCTATCACCAAGTCGAAACCAGCCATCAAGAACCTCATCGAAATCTATCTCCTGATTTTCAGCCGCGTCAGCCTCAAATCAGAGTTCATCGGCAACCTACTCAGATGGAATTTGACGTTGTGAATTGCGGTAGTTTCCAATCACAAGAAAAATTTTCAAACGTTTGAGGAAATTTGACATGACTTCTCAGTGTCCAGATCTTTCGAGTGCGATCGCTTCGGTTCATCTGATTTGCGTAGACAGCCTTAGCAATCACAACAAGTTTTGGCAAGGTTATGTTTTACCCGATGGCACAGTCTTCGCGAAATATGGGCGAGTGAATTACAAGGGACAAACCCACTCCTACGCTTGCGGCAATGTCGCCAAGGCACAAACGAAATTACAACAAATTGTGCGGGACAAAAAAGCGAAGGGCTACATAGAGGCAGAAGTCGATCTCACTCCCAATCAATCGATCAATTTTGCAGTTCTTGGCAAACGCGCCAAATCGCTCAAAGCGCAAATTCAACACCTCGCAATTGATGCCGCAATTATTCACGAACAGACCTCAATTCGATTCAATCCAGAGAAAGGGCAGTACCAAACTGGATTAGGGGCAGTGACTCATCAAACGGTAGCTCACGCTCAAATCGCCCTTGATCACGTCTTGTATGCTCAGGAATCACGAAATAGACAGGACTTAGCTCAGGCGGTTGAGGCTTATTTGCGCTTGATCCCATTGCCTGTTGGAATGTCGCTGAACCCTACAGCATTAATCGGAAACATAACTCAGGTTGAAACTCAGCGACACGTTCTAGAAACTCTGAAAATAGGACTCGATCGCATTGCTGAAATTCGCAGACAAATCCAGGTTGAACTCGCTGCCCAAGTTGTTGAGCAAACGGAGCGATCGTTCTGGATGAACTGGGGTGAAACAGAAGTAGCCGGAATAGAAATTGAATTCAGCGACACGCGCTCAGATTGTGTATTGTGGGACTAAACGGAAAAAATTCTAATGATCCATGCCCTTAGATAAGTCTAATATCTTGGACTTTTCCGGTGGATCGGTACTTCCAAAGGCAGTACCAGTCTGGATTTGCGCCCATAATCTAAAATTTGGGGTATGCTGGTTTCACGTCGATTCATGGTTTACCCAATGAACCTGCCTGTCTCTGCTTCTACATTCGCTGAATGGCTGCACTTCCAGCGACATAAGAAGGGTATTCGCCAGAAAGAACTGGCGAAGGCGTTGAACATTAGTCACAAAACAGTGAGCGCGTGGGAGACAGGCTACAGCATTCCAAAACTCAATCCTGAGCAAACTAAAATTCTCTGTGAAATGTTGGAGTGCTCGTTTGAGGAGTTAGCAGAAGCGTTTGCTCAGTCTCAAGCCATTGAGCGTGTTGCTTCTTGAGGTCAGAAAATTGATTTTTGATATTACATTTTGTTACAATGCGCCACTCGATTTTAAAAATGGCATCGAAGTGCAGTTCTCTTACGATCGAATCTGAAGTTGCCCTAGAATTGTAACTTTACAAAAGCAAGGGTTCTTGTGTAATCCATCAACAGTAGTTACAGAAGAATAGAATTGCCTTCTAAATTGCTCTATTTATTGATGGACGGGAGCACTTGATTCAGAATGTTCTCTAGCAGCGGATCTCCAGAAAGCATCAATCGCAGCGAAGGTTGCTCGTCATACTTTGCTGGATTAAAGGTAATGAGATGGTGTTGATGCCGATCGCTCAATTTCCATACGTCTTGGCTGACTTGCTCAAAGTCAAAGCCGCGAGATTGTAGGAGTTTTGAGGTTGTCAGCAACGTCTTGATTTCGTCGATCGACATCGGAGCCGATGCCATCGGTTGTCGCATGATCAATAAGTCCGCCTGCACATCCATCTCGACCATTTCATCAATTTCGGGACGCAGCGGCGGCGATTCTAAAACTGTTTCAAACTCAGACAACAGCACGTCTTCTTCTTCAGGATCAGCGCTGTTCAACGCTCGCTCGATAAAAGTCGGGACTTTCGCCAGAATCGGCTGAAGTTTTCCTACGACCGTTGAGAACGCATCAATGCGATCGCGCAATTTACGATACACTTTCGCTTCAACAGTCCCGTCGTAGTAAAAGTTATGAATTCGCACGGTTGGATAGCGCTGACCAATACGATCGATTCGTCCAATGCGTTGCTCGACTCGCATGGGATTCCAGGGCATATCATAGTTGATCAAAACACCGCAAGTTTGTAGATTTAAACCTTCACTGGCAGATTCAGTACATAGAAGAATTTTAATCTCACCTTTGCGGAATCGCTTCTTGATGTCTTCTTTCGGTACTATTGTCCATTCATTGTTGCGGTAAAGCTCTCCGCCTCGTCCAGAATAGCAAGCGAGTTGATTTCCAAAGCTAGAGCGCAAGAACTCGCGCAGATAGTCCATCGTGTCGGTGTATTGCGTGAAGACGATCGCGCTATCGCGGGTGTTTAACTCTTGTCGCAGTTGAGTCAAAAATTGAGCGCACTTGGTGTCTTCGCCTGTGTTCTCAAACTGTTGGAGTAGGTCTTGTAAATATTCAATTTCTCGTGGATGGACTGGCTCGAAGAATGTTTTTAAGCCATCGATTACCGCATCTTCAGCTTCATCAAGTTCGAGCAAATCATCGGGAGTAAGGCTTGTTTGCTGTCCAGTTTGTAGGTCACTCAATCGACGGGAGAGCGATCGCTCGATCGCATAAAACGAGCTAGTGAGCCGTTTGCGATACAAAGTCATCAAAAAGCCTAATGCTTTGCGGTTTTCTTTCTGGGCTAGACGATAGAAATGACGTACATAATCACTCACTGCCCGATACAGTTCAGCTTCGCGGGTCGATTCTAAAACTACTGCATTGTCCCACACCTCCCGCACTGGAACATCTTTTTCGAGAACGCCCAACTTGTAATACTGTCTGAGTGTATCGCGGGTGTGGCGAAACATGAGATCCTTGAGCGGGGTGTTGACTGTAAGAAATTGTCGAGAGGCGGTGATGAAGGCTTCCTCTTTGGTTTGATTTGGGGTAATGCGGATTCGTCCTTTTTGCCAGATATCTTCGAGCTTGTAGGCTAGGAGTCGATCGCTTTTCGTTAGATGCTGCTGCAATCGTGGACAGGGTTGACCGCCTTGAGCAAAGTAATCAGTAGACATCTGCTGCCAAAAGTTTAGGATGTGTGAATCGACTTCGCTGGCAATGTGTTTGAAGTAGTCGCAGAAGTTATCTGCATACTGCCAATGTCCTTTCAGTCCGAGTAGGTTGAGTAGATCAAAGACCTCGATCGGGTCAATCTGCATCGGAGTAGCTGAGAGTAGCAATAAAGCTTTAGTTCTATCCTTTAGCTTTTGCATCAACTCTAATAGTCGATTTGGGGTTTCCTTGCGATTCTGCGGCGATTTGCGACGAGCATGATGGGCTTCATCGAGAACCACCAAATCCCACGGTTCGGAGTCTAGAAGTTCTTGCATTCGTTCTTTGCGGCGCACGAGATGACTAGAAGCCAGAATCAAGTTCTGTGTGTTCCACGGATTTTCAGCGAGGGGAATGGACTGCTTGAATGGGTCTCGCAGTTCGCCTTGGGCTAAGCTCCAGAAGTGCAGATTGAATTTTTCACGCAGTTCGTCTTGCCATTGGGGTTGGACACTGGCGGGAGCGAGAACTAAAATACGCTGTGCTTTTTTCGAGAGAATCAGATAACGCAGAATTAAGCCCGTCTCGATCGTTTTTCCTAGTCCAACTTCATCGGCAATCAATCCGTTGCGCGGAAACTCTTCGGCATAGCGGCGGAGAATTTTGATTTGGTGAATCCAGGGCTGGATCGGAATTGTTTTGAGCGTGAAATCGAGGCAGCCTGGATGCTCGTGTAGCGTTGCGAGTTTCTCGAACTGCTCGATTTCGTGCTGATAGTCTTCAAGTTGAGGGACTGTGGGCTGAATTTCCAGAGGGACTTCGGGTGCAATCTCTCTTTGATCAAACTCGATTTCTTGGCTCCAAGTAGGCTTATGTTTCGGAACATACTGCAACAGTCGCCGCTTTACGGCTTCTGGAACTTCAAACACTCGGACATTTGCGGTTTGATTGTTCCAGAGCTTCTCAAAGCGATCGCACTCTAATTCCACCCGTTCTAAATCTCGTCCACCTTCCCAAGCCAGATAGACATGGAAAGATTCAACATTGGCATACCAGCCGCCGATCGATTCATTATTCGAGCCGCTAAAAGCTAGACGATCGCCGTTGCCGTCAGTAATAATGCCAACCTTTTCATGAAATAGACGATTTGGATCAAGCTGTTCGCTGCTATTTTCAGGTATGCCATCGGACTTAAGCGGAACGGCAATGCGGATATCAAGATAGTGATTTTGGATCAGCCAGCTTAAGATCTCAAAGTGTTTGAGTTGGGCGAAGTTGCTGGGGGGTTGGAGATCTTGAGTTAAGCGATCGCTTAATGCCGATCGAAGTTCATAACCTTTCTGAATTGCTTGTAGGTCAGTCGGACTAAATTGGCAACCCATGATTAGTCGCATTTGTCCAGCGTTGTCGAGCATTGGGCCGAGTCCACGGGCGACTTTGCTGAGAATCGCACTGTTGAAAAATCCGGCTTTGCGATCGTACTTCACCGCACATTCCAGCGCTGGAATATAGAAATCAGCAACGGGGTTGTTTTCGTCGCTAGAGTAGCTAATTTTCCATCGGTGATTTTGTAGGGATCGAGGCATCATTATGGCTCCAGCCAGTCTTCAAGCTGTAAGTTCGCGATATTCTCAAAGTGGCGCGTATTGTTCGCCACTAAAATAGATTGCCGTGAGCGAGCAACTGCTGCAATCAGTGCATCGACCTCACCTGTAGGCTTACCAATGCGTTTAAGTTCAACTTGAATTCTGCCAAACTCTTCAGCAGCGGCTAAATCAAATGATTCAATCGCTAGGTAAGTCGTCAAATCTGCAAGTGATTGCAGATTGTCTTGCAGACGTTGGGAGTCGAGAATGCCCTTGTAGAGTTCTGCGACAACGATCGTCGATGTATAGCATTGCGGAAATGCTCGGTTAAATCGAATTGAGGCTCGACGATTGCCCTTCATCAATGCACTGCAAATATTAGTATCCAGTAAATACACGAAGCTTCACCTTAGTCATCAAATGAATCAATCTGCCGACCTCGATAAGCGTGTCGCTCTCGATCAATTTCAGCAAAAATCTCATCTAAGTCAGGCTGGTTTTTCCACGCTCCAAATAACTCATTCAGCTTTGTCAAACGCTCCTCATCGCTCAAAGGCTGCGCTGGTGAATGGTGAGGAGCCGAGAGAATTTCAACTTCGACACTGACCTCCGTTCCATCTGGTGCGTTCACTTGCTCTAGTAATTCGATCGTTTGTCCGCGTAAAATTCCTTTCACTTTCATGGCATAACCTCCATCGATTTAAAACAAACTCTGCTGCACATCGCCTAAGTCTAATTCTGGCTGTTCGTAGCGGACTTTGGCTTTGATTTCGTCCATTGCCAGCCACAGATCGGCAAGCGCTTTTTCTTCGGGCATTCGTTTGCGATCGTCCCCAATATGTGGAATCACGCGCAGGGTGACTTCCCAGGCACGCATAAATAAATCGTTGCTCAAAAGTCCGGTAGTTTTGAGGAAGCGGCGGACAGGATCAATGGATTGTTCTTCGAGGTAGATGGCGATCAGGGCGTGGAGTCCGTCGATGAGCGAGGTGAGGGTGAAGTCTTCGGGGTTGGTGGAAAAGGCGCGTTTTTTGAAGCGCTGGTCGGGGGTGAGCAGTTTGCAGATGCCGCTGGTGGAGTCGAGGAGTTTGTGGGTTTTGGCGAGGTCGGAGACGTTGAAGCCTCCGACGGCGAGGGCAAGCTGGCGGGCTTCATCGAAGGGGAATTCGCGGGCGCGGAAGGCATCCCAGGCGAGGATGTACCAGGTGGTGAGGGGGTCAAAGCCGAGGGTGTCGGTTTGGGCGAGTTTGCGGAAGCGGTAGTTGGCGACGGCTTTGCGGGCTTCGGAGAAAGCTTGTTCGGGGCGGACTTCGTTGCCGGAAGTGTCGAGGATCGGGGAGTGGCGGGAGAAGACGTTGAGGGCGGGTCCGAAGGCGGAGAGGTAGAGGTCGATGCCGTCGATGTCGTTTGCCTCGAATTCGGGGGCGCGTTGTTCGACGAGGTTGGCGACTTGGGGGCGGAGGTCGTCCCACCAGGCTTGTCCTGAGTTGGGGTCGCGTTTGCGGCAGACGAGGAGGACGGTGCTGGAGACGGAGTTTTTCTGGGCTTGGTGGAGGTTTTGGGGGTTTTCGGTGCTGACTGACCAGGAGGCGGTGATCTCGAAGCCTGCATCAATGAGGGATTTGGCGAGGACATCCCATGCGCCGGAGTCTTTGTGATTGAATTGGACGGTCATTACGCCGTCGTCGCGCAGGACTCGATGGTATTCGGCGAAGGCAAGCGCCATTTTTGCTTCGTAGTCTTGGTTGGCAAGTTCTTCGGGAGAGATGCCCATGTTGCGAAAACGACCGGGATTTGCGATCGCTTCATTGTCTTTATCAGTCAGTTCATTGAGGAATAAATTAGGAAAGATGTTTAGCAGACTTGCTCTTAACCAGACATAGAAGAAGTCTGAAATTTCACCGTATCGTATTGCGTCATAGTAGGGTGGATCAGTAACTACGGAAAGTAAGGATTTATCTGGAATGTGACTTAAATTGTCGGCAGAAGCCATCTCAATTCCGACTGAGTTTGAATCTAGACGTTCAATGTCTGGAATGCTTAAACTCCTTACCTGAGTACCAAATAAATTACATAGTTCTACGTAAGTTGATGAAAATCCAGCAGCACATGATTGCCATAACTCTGATGCACCGTTGAGTTCAGGGTAATTCCACATCAAACTCAAAGTATGCTGTGTTGATGCTCTTTTAGCTCCTGCTCTACCAGATTGCCAGTGAGATAATCTACAGTTCTTATCCACACACAGATCTAGAAGAAGTGAGAGATATGTAAGAACTGCCTCTTTTTGATTGTTACTACTGTCAATCAAATCCTTGACAATATCAATAATTTCAACATAGGTAGCAAGAGTCAAAAGTTGGCGAGGATTAAATACTTCCTGCCACCTGTACATACCGTACAAATACATATCCGGTCCCCTATGAGTATTAGATGGGATCTCCTGGCTAGGCATAAACCCTAGTGACTCTAGTTCATTTCTTCGGTTCTCTAAAGTTTCAACTGCTCTAGTAAAAGCAGCATGGTCTACGTCAGTAGGGAGCCTAAAATCTAAGGAGTTATCTAAACCTCTATAAGCAATTGCGTATAGCTGATGTCCTAATCTATATGTTTGAGCATAGGACTTTATAAGTTCGTCCTCAATTACATTCTTACAATTAGTACATGAGCCAACCCCTCTACTAAGAGTAGCTTGCTGTGTTGGGTCGTATTCATCATTACTAATTGCAATAGTGTTTCCTTTCCCTTTCTTACCTTTGACAATGGTAAACTCAACTTTCTTCTCTTCAAGATCAGGAATAGGCTTGACAGCGCACCACTTATGTAGATTCTGTTTTTCAGGACGATTATACAGCCACCAGTTGGGACTTAAAGGCACTATTGAGCTACAGTTTGGGCATCGAATTGTATGTGCCCAAAAATAAGTCTCTACTTTCTCTCCAGGCAATGATGGGAAAAACTCAGCCAGTCGCTTCTCTGCCTCATTTCCAACCCATTTCACCCATTTATCGATATCCTGCTGCAAATCAGGACCAAACTTCAGCGGATACTCAATAGCCGCTTTCATCGTCACCACTGCCACCGGATTCAAATCCGAAGCCAACACCTTTAACCCATACCGCGCCGCCTCAAACGGAATACTCCCGCCCCCCGCAAACGCATCCAGCACAACAGGCGTTTTCGTTCCCCACTGTTGCTCACAAAGTTCCTGCACCTTCTTAATTCGATCAGGCGAAGGCGGAGTCTTATACAGCTTCGTCGTCTTATCCTGCATTCCCGCGACTCGCCGATTCAGGCCCAGTAGATATTCAAACTCCTCGATCGTCACTCCCTCGGGTAACAGCGATCCCAACACCGAAGCCCGACTAAACGACAAGGGTTTGCGCGAATACCACCGATGCAACCCCTTAAACGGATTCCCCCCATGCTCGTAATACACCTGCTCATTGAGGAGCTTCACAGGCATAATCTTCTCGATAAACACAGGCTTCCGGGTCGTCATAATCGAACTCTCATCGCTGTCCGTTGATATTTTAGACGGTCGATCGCGGTTACGCCGATTATCCTTAGATTAGAGTGATTTTTGGAACCTGCTTCATGCCACTGCAAGATCTCCAACCCCAACTTCTCGCGCTCAGTCCTGCTGAAAAAACCCAAGCGATTCAACTCTTAATCGAAAGCCTCAGTGACACTTGGACAGGCATCGAGAAAACTCCGGGTGTCTGCGGTGGAGATGCCCGAATTGCAAATACTCGCATCCCCGTTTGGGTACTGGTTCGAGCGAGACAACTCGGCAACACAGATGCCCAAATTCTGACCAATTACCCCACCATTACAGCCACGGATCTGAGTAACGCTTGGCGCTATGCAGAGGCGCATCTAGGAGAAATCGAGCAAGCGATCGTAGAAAACGAGGCAGCGTAATCCGTGGCACGACTTTACGCAGACGAACAGTTTCCTTTCCTGACGAGCGAACACCTGCGCCAACTTGGACACGACGTTTTAACCGTTCAGGAGGCAGGCAAAGCGAACCAAGGTATTCCTGATGATGAAGTTCTTGCGTTTGCCACCGAGCAAGCACGAGCAATTCTGACGCTCAATCGTCGCGACTTTATTCGCCTTCACAATCAAAATCTAAATCACGCTGGCATTATTGCTTGTACAGATGATGTTGACAAAATTCAGCTTGCAGAAAGAATTAGTGCTGCGCTCCAATCAGAAGAAACACTTGAGGGTCAACTCATCCGAGTTGTACGCCCCTCTCGTTAAAAGCGATCTGAGCCGCAGCATCGTTCATTAATATCCTATGGCTGTCGATCAACTTTCGCAGATTATTACCGATTTACCTCTTGCTCTCATAGTACCCATGAACTATATTGAGTAAGTAGTTTACAAGTACTATGATGGAACAGCAATCATCAAGCTCTGGAAACTCTTCGTCACAGATTGATTTAGATGACCGAGGACAAACTCCAGAAGAGCAAGTTAGCTCGATCAAAACAGAAGTAGAAGACCTTTCTCAAGATTTTAAGGAGGAACAGCAAGCACATCTTTCCAGTACTGCAAAGTAGCAATTTATTTTTCCGGTTCATTCTGCAACTCAGAGAATAAGAGAGAGTCCTCTTTTGACTCTGAAAATTTATGGATGATCTGGATCTTAATGATTTTGGACCGACTGTTGAAGAGCAGCTTCATGCACTTCTAGATGAGCTTGAAGAATCCCTACCTGACATTTGTGAAGCTTTACAAGATGCTTGGAATGAGAACCGGAATACAATTCGAGCTTCCTACGAACTGATGAGTCGCTTCAGGGCACTCAAAACTCAGTACTGTCCAAGTGTTGTTTTTAGGTAGCACAACTAACCTCAATTGCTTCTATGTGGCAATGTCAGGGTGTAACTATCCATCCTATAGATTCACAGATTTGCCTACCAAATCGATAACTTCATCTCTAGAGTTCTTGATTCTCCCTACTAATCAAAAAACGGTTAAAGTAGCGCACCAGCATTTGGAGAGCGTCTCTAGACACTTCAGATCGATCTGCTTGCGCTACTTTATTGTTCCTGATAGCTGTGAACGCCTTGATATAAAATCTATAGTCAATAGGTAAGGCAAGCAATTCTTTGCTCAATATCTTGGGTGTCATACCACCCATTCCCATGTAGTGACCAATCCATTTGAGATAAACATAAATATCTCTCCGGAATAGTCGATAACCATCTCTTGAGATCTGTAGATGTTCCCCCCGAATTCTTATATTTCCATCTCCTTGACTGATATCAAAAACGGCTTCGCTAGCGTGTACAATCAGTAAGTTTCGGTATTTACACAGCCATTGTGCAGCTTGGGTGGAATGCTCAGATTGCTGTTGGATCTCAACAATTCTTGTCCTAAAGCTTTCTAGTTTTTGATAGATTTCAAGCACTTTCAGACGGGACTCCGAATTGCTCGAAGCCTCATTTAGTTGTTGTTCAAGTGATAAGACTAAATCAGCTACGTCAGCTAATCGCTTACTGAACTCATTTTCTTGATAGGCATATCTACTCTCTAGAGATAAAAATCTCTCCTCGATCCAATCTGTCTCTTGCTGAATGAAGTAGATAGTATCAGCACGAAGTTCATTGTTTGTTACGAAAGGAGCTTTCTCTGTTTCCGATACTTATAGTTCCACTATTGTTGGACGCTTGTAAACTCGAAGCATTGATAGAGTTATCTGACAAATCACTATTTGAAACCGCGCTATCAACAATAGCATTGCTATTGCTACCTTGATTAATCATGGTTGGACTCTCACCCGTAATCTGTTGCAATTGAGCAACCAACTGACCTAGATCCTCTGCCAATCTTGGATCGTTCTTAAGCTCCTGCTCTACTATTTTGATCAGTGCGTCAGGGCAACTATTTGCATTAGCAAGCTCCTGCTTATCGCCAAATTTGTAATCAAAAAACCCTTTCAACTTCTGAAGAGCAGTTTTGTAAGCATCACTGCCTGCGGTTTGGAGAGCGCCCTCAGCCGCTTTACCTAGAAGAAATCCAATAGCAGTCTGAGCTAAAGTAGCAGCAGCGATTTCAAGCATAGGAATTTTTCAGTAGATACACTGGCTCGAGTATACATTTTTTTTTAATCTGAGGCAAACTGATTTCGGGTTTAATACATATCAAAGTTTACAGCCTTGTCGCTTAGTCTCCCAGCAATACCCGTATCGCTCTGAGCGCTTGGCTTCGCTGACCGTTTGATATCTTCGCAAACCAGTAATGCGACTCTTCATTGCTCATCGATCGCACTCCCGCCGCAATATTCGCGATCCGCTCTGGTTTCGACAATGGCTGCAACGTCTGAAACAATAAGGCTAAATTCACGCCTGATTCTTCGTTCAACACATACGGCGTTTGCCGATCGCGCTTCAACGTCTTCGGATCATACTGATTCGCTTTCAGACAGTCATAAACTGCTTGTCGCGCCTGCACCAAACCTTGTCCTTTCAATCGACCAATACGCTTGGCAGCCGATCGCTTTTTCTCACCTGCTTTTTTATAGGCGCATTGATACAACTCCAATGCGAAATTGTTGTTGTCCGTGGGAACGACTTTGAGCTGAAACTCCTGCATACCCCAATCCTTCAGCGTTTGACTTCTACGATCGTAAACAAACTCCGTCAGTATAGTACCTTAGCTGTCAAACTGAGTCGATCCACCGGATTTCTCAAGAGTGCCTGCTCGATCGCTTTCATCTCTACGCCTTGTGGCTCGACCTCGGATGCGAACTCGAACGTAATTTTAAGCGAGACATCGGCTCGAACATCAGGACTCGCCAACAGCGCGTTCGTCGGATTTGCAAAACTTTGAAACCCTTTGACATTGCCTTGATACTCTAATCGAACGAACTGATCTCCAGCTTGGACGGTGACAAATTGGTCGAGTCGCATTGGATAACGCATCAGAAGAGGAACCGCTGTGGTTAGCTTGCGGTAGTCCATTACCTCCGACACGCTGAGTTCTAGCCGCTCGATCGCTCTAATTTTGTCGTCGTGAATGCGATCGCGCAATTCATTAAACACACCGTTGAGACTGCCCGATAAATCCACCACCTCCGGTTTGACATCGAACAAGCTAGGAGTATCGTGAGCCGAAGTAGAGCCAGTGGAGAGTGTCGAATATGCTTGCACTCTTGCCTTTGATTCTGCCGCTGCGGTTTCTCCTTCCCCATAATCTGCAACGATGCGAAAGGTCGCTGTTTGCGCCAGATCGCCCTCGTATTCGTCAGACGGCAAGAAGTTTCCTGCGATTAAATTGCCATCTTGAAACAGTTTGACCGAAAGTGCCCCCGCTGCTTTCCATCTCACTCGTACAGGTTTATTCGGTTGCGTACTCGGCATCACTTGAGCATTGATCTCAATTTCCCTCGGCTTCGGGGGTTCTAGGATGCCGCGTCGATGTAGCACCATCCGATCTGAAAATTCAATGATGTCGGGTGGAATCAGCGGAACTGCATTGGTTTTGATATAGACGCGCTCACCGACCTTCAAATCCCACTGTCCACTGGTTAACCCTTGAGCGATCGTCGTTCTCAGCTTTGAAGTTTCCGCATCCGAGAATAGATTCAGTCCCAAATCTTTCGCAAATGCTTCTTTTAACCCCTTTGTACTGATCGAATCGAGTCCTGTTGCCCACACTTTTTGCAGCACATACGCAGGTGCATACGGTTGAGCATCATCGGCGCGAATCTTTTGGCAGTCTTTCAGCGCTTTGAGAATTGCTTCTTGCTGATTACTCTTGCCCTTGACATCACTCGCATCCTGAGCGGGGAGCGGGTAGTGCATTAACCCTTTTGGAGCTTTGACCGGATCATGCGAGGGATAAAATAAATGACGATACGCATTCGTTAGAGCAACTCGCGCTGCCAAGTCCAATTCCCCTTCTTTCTGCTTTAACTGTTTATGTTGGCTCTCTGAAAGGTCTTCCAGGCGATTCTGAGATTTGAGAATGGTGCGAATCGCCCTCAGTTCTCGTGCCACGTCGATCGCTCTTTCCAATTCCTGCTGATTGGCGAGTAGAAACAGCAATCGATTGCGGAAGATGCGAAACTTCCCAGAGTCGCCTGTACTGTTGAAAATTTGTTCCACAATTTGAGGCGCAGCGTCGATCGAGGATTGCACCGTCGCTTCGTTAAAATCGATCAGACAAAGCGCAGTACTATCTGCCGTATCATCGACATCACTTGGACTCTCCGGCGACGATACCAGCGTGAAATAGCGATTAGCAAAAATGGTGTCTCGCCGCGATCGTAAATCGTCTTTCGCTTCACTGCGCCCGATTTGCTCTTTCTCTTCAGCAATAATTTTGTTAATTGAAGGTTCTTCTTTGAACCGAGCAATTGAGGTAATTGGATCGTGATCGAGATACCAAGCAACCGTAGTGAGCCGCTCTAAAGCACTCTCGATAAAGCCAATTTCAATTCCAGGGGTAAGCAGCGATAGATTGAGTTCCGCTCGTCGAATGCCTGCCACAACTCCTTGATTAATGGAGTGCAAAAAGATCGTGCGTCCAATCCAAGTTGAAAACGGCGGTTTGCCTGCTGCCATCCAATCTTGATCTTGCAGTTGAGCATGTGCTTCTCGTCCATTCGCGTTGTAGATATCAGCTTGAATCGGGAGTCGCATTAAAGGACGTTCTAAGCGCGAAGTCAATTCGTTCGTAATTTCTTCGTTCACGCCGATCGGTAAATGGTGCGCGTGGATCAGCGGCATCCAAGTTGTGCGATCGCGCCACAATTCTCGAACCGCGATCGCAAACAGCCTCAGCGCTCCACGAGTTCGGTTAAAGTTCGGGATTGATGCAATTTTTTTAGTTAATAGATTGAATAGCTCTGGGTGAATTGGATAGCTCGATTCGATGGTTTGTGAATAGGTGGCATCTTGACAACCATCAGGCAGATTGATGCGGCTCGATCGATACGCATTGAGATATTCTTGAGCAGCTTTTTTCGCAGCTTTTTCATCAACACGCTGAAACAAGCGCTGCTTCACAATGTTGTAGATCTCAACATCGGTACTCGGACTCAGAATGCGTTCTTGACGGGCTGAAGCGCGAACCGTTTCTTGCAGTTCTGCGGTTTCATCAGCAAACGTATCGGAAGATGAGGCGAGAGAATAAACAAACACTAAATTATTGCAAGACCCCGCTAAATCCATTAATGCAAACAGAAACGCAACCACCTGCTTCGACAAATCACTATTCCCAACAATCACCCCTTTCGCTTTGCGTAGATACTGTGCGATTTCATCGAGTACAATCAGCGTCGGTCGATCTTGAATCAGTTGCTGAAGGACTCCCGTTCCTGGGCTCACTTTTTTCTCATCCGAACCGCGCAGCAGACTGTATCCGCCAATCCCACCAATCCGATAGGCAATTTCGCCCCAGAGGGTGTAAGTGGTGATGCCTGTCTCTGGGTGAAAGTCGCCGTTGGTCGGATCAAGATCTTGACAAGCGATCGCAGCAACTTGAACCGGAGCAGCAGGAATTTGATCGAGACGATCGCTAAATCGATCGAGTCCGCGAATGCTGCGTCCGTTTCGGGCAATGTGCCAAAGCGCAATTTCATCGTGCGTTTTCCCGCCGCCGAAGCTGGTTTCTAATCGAATCACCGGAGACCCGATCGCCGTTCCCGCTAAACGACCAAACACTTCACCAATCAGCGTCTTTAATCCCTCAGTGGGAAAGGTATTGGCAAAGAACAACTCTGGGTCTTGATAAACTTTCGGAGCATTGCCATCGACCACCAATTTCAACTTGGCAGCAAACAGATCGAGCGATAGTTCACCAGAAAGAATCTCATCTCTGGGAGTGCAAGTTTCAAAAATCGATGGCAACACAATCATGCTCTCCTATCGTCTGTCGTTCTTAAGTTTTGACGCATAAACCGCTTTTATTGTGGCACTACGAGTCAAAAATATCACACCTCAGATTTGGAGAAGACAGACCGCCATCGCTTTTGGGAGCGCAATCGCATCACTGCATCCCATTTCAATAGAGAAGCTTCACCCGCTCTCAATCCATGTCGAAACACCAGAAGTAGAAGAGTGCGATCGCGCAGTTGAATTGAGCAGAAGATGGCTGTAACATCCTGCTTTGAAATTTCTCTGACTGTTTACTTGATTAGTCTGCTGACTTCTGATAGCGGTTAGGATAGAAAGCTCAACCTTCGACTTTAGGTGAGATCGTCTTCGATCGCGGCATCCATTTCTAATTCAAGTTGTTCAATCGAAGGTAAACTCTGCTTAAATTGCTCTGGCAAACTATTCCAAATCTCATGTGTCGAAACTCCAATCGGTCGATTGATACTTCGCAGCGCATATTCCACAATTGTTTGGTTCTTCGACTTACATAAAATTAACCCGATTGTCGGTTGATCGTCAGGATGTCGCAGCAAATCATCAACGACTGCTAAATAGAAGTTCATCTTACCGCTCATTTCTGGCGTGAACTCAATCATCTTCAAGTCAATGATGACAAAGCAGCGCAGCTTGAGATGATAGAAAACCAGATCGACATAGTAATCCTCATTGCCGACTTGCAGATGATACTGGCTGCCCACGAAGGCGAATCCTACCCCTAGCTCTAACAAAAAATCTCGAATGTGAGCGACCAGCGCATTTTCTAAATCCCGCTCCTGTGCTTCTCGACCGAGCGAAAGAAAATCAAAAGAATAGGGACTTTTCAGCAAGCTATTTGCGAGATCCGACTGAGGCTTCGGTAAAGTCCGCTCAAAGTTGGTCATAGCTTTGCCTTGTCGATCGCGCAACCGAGTTTCGATTTGAATCACCAAAATATTCCGACTCCAGCCATTTGCGATCGTTTGCTGCGCGTACCAAAGACGGTCTTCTGTTGTTTTCAGCTTTTCGAGCAATGCAAGATTGTGATACCAGGTAATTTGTGCAAGCACCTCTTGCACAATTGATGAATCTGGGTAAGTTTCTGCAAAGGTTCGCATATATTTGAGATTCCGGCTCGAAAAGCCTTTAATTTCTGGAAATTCTCGTCGCAAATCTTTTGAGAGTTGGTCAATAACTTTTGCACCCCATCCAGCTTGTGCTTGACGATCAAGAATCATCCGCCCAATTTGCCAATATAGAAGAACTAACTCGCGATTGACCGCAACTGCAGCACGAACTTGAGCTGTCCGAATGCGTTCCTTCAGATCGTTCAAGAGTTGAGGATAACCTTCTGGCACTAACGAAGAGGACTTTGCCACGAATCGATACTCCCACTCTGAACGCAAGTACTACTGAGCAAGTCTATCAAATTCAGGTTCAAAGTTTCCGTCGAACGGATTAGGATGATGCAGTTTTTGCACAATGCCTACTGCAACTTTTGCAGCAAGATCGGGATTCGGTTCGTAGTCAGCGATCGTCGCAATCTGATAGCCGTGCACTCCCTGTGCTGCCTTTGATTTGAGCTTTCGAGTAAAGTGCTGCTGATCCGGTTGCACCCGCTGTCCAAAGCCTGAAATCGATTTTCCTGGTCGGTTACGATTCATTCTGATTCTGCTCCCAATCGCCCTGCTTAACCGAATTCGTAGCCTTGATTCACCCAGTAATGCCAGTCGGCGATGGCTTGCTGTGTTTCTTCCTCGGCATCGATCGCTTCTAGCTGAATCAGGGGAACTGCCAACGTATCGCCATCCCATTCGATTTCAACGAACATCTCTTGCTCACATTCGTCTTCCGGAGCCATCCCCACCACTTCTACCGATTTGCCTTCTTTGAGCGGAGAGATGCGGCGTTTGCTCACACAGGTCGCCGTAAAGGGAAACTGCATCGTGTCTTGCAAATAGTAATACCAGCCCATTGCCTGTTCTTCAGGTCCATAGGCATCGACGACAATTTCCATCGTGATTCTTGTTTCCCGTTCCTCGTCACGAGACATAATCGACTCCTGAATTCTTGCCTTGAATTATGCCTTAGAAGTGGATTCAATGTCTCAGTATGATTGGATTTATAAAGGATGGGCTATGGCAAATTCTAGAGGCTTGGGTATGGGCTGGCGAAGCTTGGCGAAAATATAGAATTGCTTTTTGCATCCGTTGGTATTCTTCAGCAGATAGAACGACTGCTGGATTCCGAAAATCATTGTTGGATACATCTAGGATTTGCCCCTGAATCTGTGCCAGTCCTTCTGTTTTTTGTCGAAGTCGAATTGCCTCAACGTGTGCCATCCCTTCTTGGTCTTGTTTTAGCTTTTGAGGATCATGGGGGTGCGTTTGCGCGCGAAGTTGATATGCCTGATACCACTGAAAAAGTTCGCCTCGGCTTGGACAATAGCCTGAGATAGTTTTTTCACTCAAAGGTTCTGCATCTGGATGGCTTGCTTGAATAGCTTCAATAAATGACTGAGGCAATCGCCCATTCTCTGGAATTAGTTTTTCTGACCACAACGCAGCAATTTCACGGTCATGGTAGCCTCCGAGTCCGCTGTGAATTCGAGTGACAAGAAATTCTTGGTTGGGATGAGATCGCGCATAGTTCAGTGGCTGCCCGATTTGTGCTTCAATCTCTGATAGTAAGATAGATCGCGCTCCTAAGTTTAAATTTTTGGTCATGATCGCGTAAGCTTGCTTTTGAATTCCTTGAGGATTGCTATACTCAGCCCGGACTTGCAGCGAGTTCGCGTTAGGTAGCTGCAAGCTTTCGGGAATTAGATGAACGGTGGCAAGTCGAGCAATGTCTGAGGTGAGCATTGCCCCGATCGTCGTTTCCCGCTTCAGAACGGGAGACACTTGCCGAAACGCAGCTTCCACAGCTTGGCGGTCTTTTGCAGTACTGACAATGCCTAAATCTTGCAAGTGTCCAGCCGAGTCGCGCATGTTTAGAACAAGATCAGACCATTTGCTCCCCTCGCGTTCTCGGCGTTTCATGCCAAGTTCAACGGTTTCATTACTCCAAACTTGATTTGCAAAATGATGTGCTTGAACTTGATTAATTTTAATCGGTGTTCCATTCGGCAAAATTGCTTTGACAATCGCTGGAACTTCCGGCACGATCCGCGCTTCACCCTGAGTTCCAATCGGCAGTTGATAACTATCGGTTGAGAAAGGAGCCAGCGTTTTTCCTTCAACTTTTAAAACTGTTCGCCCTGCGATCGGACTTTCTGAATTGGTTTCAACGGCGACTGAGATCGCGCATGGTTCCCTTGAAAAGGTTTGTCCTCGATGCAGATTGGTTGGGTGTTGCAGTCCAACAACGGTCATTGTCTGAAGGTGCAATGACCGGAGCTGCTGACATAATTCTGGATGAAAAGCTTGAATGACTAGATGCTGTCCACCCTGATGCCAGAGTGCAGCTGCCATTGAAGTTCGGTCGCACTCTACTAATAATTCAGCTTGTCTAGCAATTTTCTGCGCTGCTTCAGTAATTGCTGCTTTGGCTTGCGCGATCGTCATGTGCGGTTCAAAATTAAACTCCTTAATCCGCTCAGTCGCGATGTTAATTGGTTTTTTAGCAGTGGCGTGTTGTAGCCAGGATTGATTGAGGTGGACGGTTTCTAGGCTGATGAAGCCAGCAGGCTGAGAGGAGTTGAAGAAAATAGCATAGGGAAACTGTGTTTTCGTGCGCCAATCTGGATTGAGTCCAACCTGAAACGCTAAGGCAGTACCTTGACGTGCCGCCTGCCAAATTGAGGAATTTCCCTCGCGATCGCAACTGGTGAGGTTCACCACTCGAAGCTGGCGACCACTGATCGATTGAATTACAAGACTGGGACCCACTTCTATTTTTGCCCGCTCTTGTGCGATAGCAGCCCTTTGAATCGTGGCATTGTAGTCATCAATCCACGATCGCGCTATTTCTGCTTGCGCTTCACTAAATCCACCTTGCTCACGGCTTGGAAATAAAGGTAAGAAAACATCGCGACTGCGAGGAGTTAGCACGACTTCTCGGTAATGCTGATTCACGCTTTGAGCAATCTGGGCAACCGGATCGACTGTGCTAGTCGGTAAGATACGAACTGATTCAGGTGTTTCTCCTGGCTTGAGGGATTGATATAAATCTGTATCCTTGCGATGGTTTAATAACGCATTATCCTTGTATTTTCCAAGCGTGGCAGCAAAGGTGTGAAGTTGCCATGCAACTTCTCGCGCACTTTTCGGTGAGTCTACGGCACGTTGCAGATTCATTGCAATAATTGCTTTCACGTCCCACAGTAACGTTTGGACTTGCTGAAGCACGAGCTCAGCAGCTTCTGTTCGGGCTTGTTCTGGAAGTTGAAAGAACTGGTGACCCTCATTTACAATTTGCTGAAGACGCTCGTGAAACTGTAAATCTCCACTTGATAGCACTGTCTCATAGTCTTCAGGCTGAGGAATTGCTGCACGTTCTAAAACTTTGGCATAGTGCGAACAAATTTGCTGAAGATAAGCAGGGCGTTGTTCTGGGGTGAGATAAGCAATATCCCAGTACAGCGAATCGATTTTCATGCCTAGATTAGCAACAATACCTGTCGGATTGTTTGCTGCATGAATGGCGCACTCTTCGATCGTGCCTTGACGTTCAATCTTCAGTTCTTTGCTGACTGCGATTGGGCGCACCTCTGGTCGATTTTTATCCAAGACTTCCGCAACAAAAACAGGGAATTCAGTTGGAGCAAAAATGGTTGCGTCTTGAATCGCGGTGATAAAAAGCGCTTGTGCTGCTTCATAGGCACTTCGAGGATCAGAAATCTCTTGAAGTTGTTCTTGTAGACTGTAAACCGTTGCTCCAGGTGAAATTGCTGCATAGCCTGGAACGATTGCGTTACGATCTCCATCAAAATCTGTGATCAAAACATTTGCAGCAGACCAAGGATTGAGATAAATCACGCCTTGCTGTCGAAAGGCTTCTGCATCCGTTTCTCTAAGTTGCTCTGTGTTATTGATAAAGGTGCCGATTCCAGCAATGTTGCCCAACGGAGAGCGATACAGTGACACTAATGCACCATGCGGCAATTCTCGAAAGCAACATTCCCAGGATTGAAGTTCAGCGTGAGGTTGAGCGATCGCAGAAGGTGTGTAAATCCCTACTGTAACTGCATTCATCCACTCATGATGCAGAACTTTCGCGATCGCATCCATTACTTTCGGATGTCCTTGCATTTGCTCGAATGAATCAGCTTTGAGAATTTCGTAGATTGGATCGATGTAGAGTTCTTCTACACTTTCTTCCTCTACCTCTACTTCTTCATCAGATTCGTTACGGTTTCGTTCAGCAACAGCTAAATAATAATCGGTTGCGTCTTTCGAGTTTGCTTGAATTTGAGCAACGGAGATCGCTTTTTCAACAAGCTTCGGCAACACTTCTTGCTGTGTGGCTTCGGGAGTGACTAAAGCAGGTTGTAACCCTCGCTTTTGTTGAGTGGTCGCAGCATAGGTTTTGTTTGCAAAGAAGAAATTAGGAACAAGTTGCACACCGACAAGCTGTGGCTTTTCTCCATTCGATCGTTGAGTTGCCTTGAATGATGAAAGCGACAGAATTGCATCGATTTGTAAGCGATCGCACCACTCACTCACTCGGCAGGTTCCTTTAATTACCCCCGGAATTTCTGGTGATCCTGCTCGAAACTGGAACGGAGAACGATTTGGATCTTTGACTTGCTTTTGACCCGATGAATCAGCAACTGCATGAGCAAGACTAGAAGAAACTAAGCTGTAGCAGTCACCTAATTTTTGATGAATCTCTCGTAGTTCTGTTTCACTAAAGTTATTTCCTAATGCTTGGCGAATTTGAGGAAGTTGAGCGATCGTTGTCTCGATCGTTGCAGTATCATCTAACACTAAGATTCTGGCTTCAGATTGAACAGTAGACGCATTCGCGTGAGAGAGAAATAAGCTCCCATATGCGATCGCGTCACTTGATCGAGCGACTTGACGCTGAACGAGAACGGCCGTCTGTCTGTCGGTAAAATACGCCCATTTACCATTTGCGAGAATGAGTTGCAGTTCTAGCTCACGAAACGCTCTTAAATCTGCTGCCGTTACACCTTCATAGATTTGCGCTGTGACATAGCGGGTATTCCATTCGCCGGCTCGTTTTCGTTCAACTTCGATCAGATGCTCTAGCAGCGTATGATTGACTTCTTTCGCTGCCGTTTCAACGGGACGAAGTAATTTCGCATCGTATTGAATAAAGCTTAGAGTCATTGCAACCTCGCAAAGAGGAAAATGATGCTCAAAAATTGAGATCGCCTCTAACTCAGCAACAATAGTGAGCTAGACGAATTCGTGATATGACTTACTGCAAGATGAGCTAGAAGTCATCAGCGATGATCGGCGTGATTTCTCCACGAGCGATTCGCTCATCCATCTCTGCTGCATAAGTTTTGAAAAATGCGAGTGATTCATCAGAGATGATAGGTTCATCTATAGGCAAGTCATCAACTTGTAGTTCTCCACTTGCCAGAAGCTCATCAATGCTATCGCTGAACAAGAGTTGATCAACGATTTCATCATGACTAATCGCTGTTGAATCTGCGGAAGAATCTTTCTTTGAACGGTTTGCTGAGTTGTGAGACATCGCGAAACCTCGATCTGAAGAAAAAAATGAAGCCCAATGATTCTGGTTATCGTACTACATTTTTTAGAGCATAGTGATGAGGTTACTGAAATAATGCAATACTCCTGAGAAACTTAATCTTTTTGAAATACACTCTGACAAAGCAAGCTGATCAGCATCAAAGAGTGCAACGAACAACTTTCCACTTTAATGAACACATAGATTGTCTGAATGAGCCAATCAGTAATTTTTTAAACGTCGCGATCGTTCTCGATGCATGTAAGCCTACTTTCCCTCAAAGGTGTAGCGATGATCTCAATGCCTTGTAAGTTGATTGCTCAATTGCGTTCTAGTGATAGTCTGCGTCCTAGTGCAGTTGCTTGGTAATTCCTCTTTGAGGAAATTGCAGGCTGTCAAACTAATTCAAGCGATGAGACTGCCTTTTATAAGCGAAATAGCGGCTTAAATCTTGGCTCCTAAGCACATAGATCACAATCATTGCGCTAAGACCAGACAGCAGCAAACTTCCAAACGTTAAAGCGATAGAGAGTTTTGCATTCAGCGCCACAACCATTGCGATGAGCAGCACAAACAGCAAACTACAAATTCCAATGAGAAGCCATTTTGCCCAAGTGCGCCCTTGCAAGACAAAGTACATCACAATGAGAGTAAATGCGATGCGACCAAATGCCCATCGGTCTCGCGCCAGGATCACCAAGGCAATATCTAGAATGCACGTTAGCACAAACATCACGAGTAATCGATTGCGAGCTTGTAGGGCAGATGAATCAATCTGGAGCATGGCTTTACTGTAGAGAGTGAGCGATCAATGGTTACTGTACGACAGAATGAGCCTCAGAATTCTGAAAAATTGGTGAATTAACTGTATGGCGTGATTAACTCACCCATAAGCCGATTGGACAACAGGTTGGCACAAACTGCTTAGGCGGATTGTAAAGAATGAGGCAATCTACAAATCAAATTATGAACCGCGCCTAGCGGCAAAACTGTAAAGAAAATTAGGATTTCAAATTCAGCAAACAACTGCCTAGCGGCAAAACGATGAGTTTAGATTCTGACTCATTCATCTATTCTAGGA
Source organism: Leptolyngbya sp. GGD (assembly GCF_026735145.1). NCBI lineage: Bacteria > Bacillati > Cyanobacteriota > Cyanophyceae > Leptolyngbyales > Leptolyngbyaceae > Leptolyngbya > Leptolyngbya sp. GGD. The sequence continues at coordinate 91,254 of NZ_JAPQKE010000012.1, read as the reverse complement.
GATCAACAATGGCGAGTAAGAAGAGTACCAGTAATACAGCAACAACCCTTGAAAGAGAGACGGCTCAAGTAATTGAGGAACCCACGCCTACGGTTGATACAATTGCAACTCCAGTGACAGAAACTCCTGTTGCTCAAGTTTCGACGATCGATCGTACGGCTGAATCTCAGTTCATGGAAGCATTCTTCGGCATCATTCGTGATGAGTTCCAAAAGACATTCGGTCGGCCTCTGTACAGTAGTGACATTCACTATCACGCCACTCGCTACAATCTGGGTCTGAGTTTGCGAGCTTCTGCCTATCGGGTTGCAACTTATCAACTCGAAGGTCGCATTCCATCCGGAACGCCAGAGTTCAAGCAGCAACGCGATTTAATTGCCGTTCAGTTGATGCAGGCTTCTGGTTACGATCCCAACGTCAAAGCAATCAACATTACATCTGCCCAAATCAAAGCATGGTCAGGCAACTTCCGTGCTCAAAATGGCGCAGTGTTAGATGTACTATCGGCGAAGACTATTCAAGGATCTGCTCCTTCTGAAGGCTGGTAGCGCTCAATAAAGATCGCCTCATTTCGGGGCGATCAGTTTTTACTTTGAGAAACTGAGATGAATCATATGTTAGAACAACAACTATCTGTTGAGCAAGACGATGATGAATACGATCGACAATACGAGATCTATCTTGAAGAACGGCTCGGACGCTATGGATACTAATGCCGAAGAAGGACAAAATCCATCTGAAGCAAGCTGACCTTGTGGAACACTACTCACAGCTCTTTCAACTCAATTGCAAGCATTTTTAATTCGACTAATCTTGAAATCAATGACATCTGCTGGAGGCAAGATACATTGCCTCCATTTTTGCAGCTTCTTGACTGAATTTGGAGAAATTGAATGTCCAATTTTCTGATTCCCCTTCCGGGCATCAATTCGTTGGTTGTAGTTGTCCACAACATAGCGAACCAGTAATCGTTCCAATTGCAATAAGGTGAGACAAGCATCGGTTTCAGCTTGGGGCGATCGCTCAATCACATTACTGCTGACGTATTCAGGTAATGTGTTGAAGAATTCGCGATTAAATGTGCCGAATGGTCGTTCCACAATGCCACCGTCTGCTGGTTGCCAATGCAGACATAAAACAATGCCGAGTTCGGTTGCCACTTGCTCAATGTGCTGCGATCTAAAGTCCTTTCCGTTATCGGTGTACAAATAGACTTGTTGGGAAATAGGTAATAATAGACAAGACCAACAGTATGCCGCCAGATGCTTAACCTGGAACGTGCACTGAACCAGGATCGCCTTCTGCGAGCATTAACCGGTCTGAATCGAAACGCCTTTGATGCCTTGCTGCCGAGTTTTGAGCAAGCGTATGAAGCCAGTCGAATTGCGGCAAAGCCTGTGCGAAAACGAGCCAGAGGCGGCGGGCGCAAAGCAAGATTACAAAGTATCGAAGCGAAATTGTTCTACATCCTGTTTTACTTCAAATGCTATCCGACGTTTGATTTAGCAGGTTTTTTGTTTGACCTTGACCGTTCACAGACGCATGAATGGATGCACGAATTACAGCCTGTGCTTGAGGCAGCTTTAGGACATGAGATGGTGTTACCAGAGCGCAAGCTGCGGAGTATTGAAGCATTTCTGGAAATGTTTCCAGGAGTCGAGCGGGTGATGATTGATGGGACAGAGCGCCCAATTCAACGTCCGCAGAATTCAGAAGCTCAGACGCAGAACTACTCTGGCAAAAAGCGCCGTCATACTCGCAAGCACCTAGCGGTAGTAGATCAATCCAAGCGAGTGTTAGTGCTGAGCCATGCCCGTGAGGGAAAGCTTCACGACAAACGCTTTGAAACCGAAGAAGAGATTGCGTTTCACATTCCCGACAAGATTCCCATTGAAGTTGATCTCGGCTTTCAAGGCTTGCAGTCTGAGTATACGAACATTCGCATTCCACACAAAAAACTGAGAGGGGGCAAGCTAAGCGAGCAACAGAAGCAAGAAAATCGCAGTTTGAGTCAGTCGCGAGTCGTTTGTGAGAACGCTTTCGCAGGCATCAAGCGTTATGGAGCGGTCAGTGCCATTTATCGCAATCGGATCAAGGATTTTGATGACCATTTGATGCTGACGGCTGCTGGATTATGGAATTTCTACTTGAAAGCTGCTTGATTTGATAACAGAAAGCTGAAATTGTCAGAGTTTGACTTTGAGGTAAAGTTATTCCCCAACAATTCTAATATTGGGGTAAGCCGTAGGTGTCCCATACCTGCTGTAGTTCATAGGCGACTGAGTACTGTTTTGGCAGAATCGCGTGACGTAGAGCTAAGCCAACGACTTGGGCGCTGGGCGCATCAAAGCCAAGCTACAAGCCCATAATGCAGCGCGAATAGGTGTCGATTACGATCGTTAACCACGGTTGCCCTAACACTTCTCCAGCTTGATCCACCACTAAAACATCGATTTTCGTGTGGTCGCACTGCCACACTTGGTTGCTCCATTCGATCTGAAGTTCAATACCCTCGCGAGTCGTAATCATTAGGCGATCTCCTCGCCAACCCAACGATCTCTTCGATTGCTGTTTCTCGATTTTCGGTTGAAGCATTCGATAGACCGTTGTGCGGCTAGGATACTTCTCGACCCCTAATTCCTGGGCACGGGCACGAACTCGCAGCGCTACCTGCGCGGGGGTCATGCGACGACCCCCGCGATTGCCCTCCCGATAAGTTTTAACGATAAAAGTTTGTCAGTCTTCACCATGTTTGCTTGCTCCTTGATGCGAGCGCGATTGTCGGCTCAATCCAGCAATTCCTTACTTTGGCATATCGTTCAGTATCCTGCACTGCCATCACTTGCTGAATCACTTCGATTCGCTGTTGTACCTCGATCGAGACATCCGCGATTTCATTCATCTCGCAGTTTTCTTCAGCCGCTGCGTCGGGCAGTAGCAATGACAATTGCTCGATTCGCCTTGATTCCAAATCTTTCGGGTTGGAGTTTGAAGTCATGTCCATAGGCAATTTGTTCGCTGGCGGAAATTGTAGGACACAAGTGGTCAATTAGCTTGTGTCGTTTCATCTCAATCTGATTCGCGAAACGTTACTGAACACAGGGGTTTTACTCTCGGTTGGATTTACATTTCATCTCCACAAGCGGTCAAATTGCTTGGAACTGCAACAATTATCCATACTACATCGCTCAAATTACTGCTAGATCAGCATTTCAAGCTTTCGCAATCTCGGTCAAATTGCGCGGGATCGAGGTCAAATACCGTGGAACGCGACAGTAATCACAGTAATGCCTTTGACAATCCCACAAAATGCAGCGCTTTGTTAAGAAATTCGTGATTAAAGAATAGAGGAATCTCCTTAATATATTCTCATCTCAATTTTGTGTATGCGGAGGAACCCCGAAGAAGGGAGACCAAGATTCTCCTGGTGCATAATCGGCAAACTTTTGATAGTCACCAAATATACCAGTCTTAGATAAAGTTGACATAGCTTTTTTTTGCTGTGCAAGCACTTCTTCTAGAGAAGAATTCCATGGCTCTGGAACTAAATCCAACTCAAGTCCTCCCCAAGAGGTGTCCCGCATGAGTACTCCACACTGAGAGAAGACATCTTTCCCAATTAACTGAGTTAGGTACGATCCAAACCATGTTCTAGCTTGAACAGGGTTTGGTCCATACTTTGCCAACTCGAACGAATTTATAAGACTTTGCGGCATGTATTGTTTCCAGGCCTCATTCTCGTTCCAATACAACCATATATACCCATAAACAACTTCTAGCTCAGCAGCTAAGAGACTTCCAAGTGAAAAAATGCTCTTGAGATTAATTGGGTCTAGCGATGTGACCCCTTTTTCAAAGGAGCAATGAAGGGCATTTGGAATTAAAGGTGTATCAGAACCGGAAGAATAAAAGATGGTGTAAGACGGAGAGGATTTTCGGTATAAACACATACCATCAAAAGTATTATTTTCATCAATAGAAAATAATACTTCTTCTGTAGAATACTTTCGTCTGGAGTTAGGGCGCTCGTTCACCCCCCAATGAGTTGGAGCAAAATTGGAAGATGTTAATAAATCCAGGTGTGAGCGAATTTTTTCTGCTTGAGAGAAAGATTTAAGAGTAAAGAGGTCAATAGCAATCTTGCTCAGCATACTGCTCCTAGCTTGTCAAAAGTTTTCAGTAAAAATGTGTCAATCTATATTACATCTATATCCCTTTATTGAATTGGGTTACCCACGATACCGAGAACTTCGTCCAGTTTGAGGCTTCTCCAAGCGCCATCACGACCAGCAGATCGATCCCAGCCAAACCACTTGCCTTCGGTACGATTAAAGTGAAGGACTGCTGTTGACTGTCTAGCCAGTGGCTCACTAGGTCTCAAAAGAGTTTGAGAACCGCCAGTCATAATTACCACTGAGCCTTTGCCTTGCTGTCTCGCCCCCTCTCTTTGAAGTCGAAACTGAGGCGAATCATAAAGAGTTTCAACTACTCCCTTTCTAATATTGCTAGTTTCGATCGACTTTACATCTATCCAGGCTTTGTCTGTTACGCTATCCGGGATTGTTGCTCCGTCTGAAATCAGATCGCCTGTTTCAGTTTTGACCTTTTTGATAAATGTAGTTCTCCGCTCCGATGGCAACTTATTGTTGTTAACTAGTCCCAGATCGTCAATTACAGAAGCTTCGTCTTGAATACCTCGCAAACTGGCTTCGTTTAACCTGTTCTTTACAACAAGCCACTCTTCATGCGATAGCACTTTGCCATTTCCTCCATGAGTAGCTTCATACTCTTTCCGATGCAGATAGCGTTCATAACGCAATTCGTTCGCTTTTGCAATGTCTCCAACACTCTCAGCCTGATCAATTTTGTTGTCAAAATCCTTAATTTGCTTGTTGAACTGTGTTAGTTCTTCTTTCTCTTGTGCTGATAGATCTCCACCACCTCTCCCTGGCTTCTCAGTTATGGAAAATGCATCGCCTGATTGAATTTGATTGAAAACATTACTAGCGTTGTCTACTAGACTTCTTGTACCACTTACAGTAGTTCCCAAACCATGAGCAATCTGAGCTGCCCCTGTTAATACCAGTCCCGTCCCAATAACTGCCCCTCCTCCGGTAGCTACTGCGGCTCCGCCCCCAGTAATAGTTTTCGTACCACTTTGGATCTCCCTTATTCCTTGTATAATCGCTGCTCCAGACCCTATAATTCGACCTATCTTGAACCAAATGCTATCTGGTAGGACACCTTGCTCAACACCTTGAACAAGATTGTCTCGAAACGAAAACCCAAGAGGATCAATGAGGTTCATTAACTCGAACCAAGGACCAGGATGAACATCATAAAGATATTGATAAACTGCTCCACTAATGAAGTCTGCTACGTCTTTCCAACGTTCATAAAGATTATTTCCTAGCTTACGTAGTGCTGTAAGTTCTTGTTTGAGAAAATTTGCCTCCGCTGTAGAAATTGGCGAGACAAACACAGAATCTCCTCGTCGAAGAGCTACTGGCTCATTAGCGTCAAAGATATCAAGGCTGCCATCACCACGACGAATTATTGTTTGACCATGACGATTGTCAGGTGTGTTGAGCATCCAAAAATCAGCGCCAGGAGTCGAAACGACATTTCGATAAGTTTCTTCAGTCTTTGTTGTTAAGTCAGAGATGATAATCTTATAGCTAACTCCATCGGCTTCTAGCTCATATCGAACTTCATAACGTTTGAAGTAGCTTGAAAGGGGAATTTCAACCTCATTTTGGACTGAAGTTGGTTGACCTCCACCTCCTTGTGCGCCCATAGCATTTGCCAAGACTGGCGCTGACAAGGCATTTCGCGCCATCTCATAGCTGCTGTAGACCCTAATTGTACTTAATGCCCTATCATCAAGAATATCTGGCTTTTGAGTAACTAAAGTTGTCTGTAGCTTTCGAGCAGCGCTTTGGATCTCTGCATTTGTTCTCGCAGCCCACAGATCAGAAAGAAAATGCTTGGGGTGCTCATTACTATTGGTAGGTGATGTACTGCCAACGAAACTGCTTACGAATGCGAACTGTGCTCTCATGAACTCAGCATTCTGAAGTTGTGGCTCTAATGCTGGAACATTTTTGAGCGCTTTCAGCAGCCGACTTGCAAGCTCTAAAGCTTGCAAGCGTATGGGGCGAGTTTCTAAATCAGAGAAAAATTCATTTAGTTTTGATCTTGCAGCTTTTGTATCACCTGTCTGCCACAATTCGCGCAAAAAGAATTCACTAGATTGAACTACATTGTCTCCAGAATTAGTAGGATTCCAGCGTGCATACTCAAAACCAAGCTTTGCTAAGTTTTGTGCAATTTCACCATCTTTAAGATCATCTTTAAATTTAATAATGTTAGATGACGATTGAATCAGATGATCGATGAACTGAATTGCCTTGACTGGATCGTTTACCCCGTTGAGCAATCGACCTAATGCTCCCACGCTCGTTTGAAGTGTCTGCTTGATTGTCCCGCTATCCGCAAACCATCCCTGCCCATTCGGAACCTGCAATCGCCATAGCTGATTGAGAAACGCAAAATCCTGATCCTCAACGGGTACATTCACTTCATCATCAGGATTCAACCATGCATAAGTCGCGCCTAGCTCCAGTACCGCATCCACTAATTTCTGATGCTCAGGTGAACTTGCTACCATCGGACGGTCTTTCAATACTTCCGTCACCACAGACAGTAGCGTTGCTTGAAAAACCTGCACTCGAACCGAACGAGTATCCTTCACCAAATCGCTCGCTAACCACAGTCCACCAATCGGCACATAATTCTCCCACACACCTGCCTTCTCAGCACTTGGATCATAAGCATCGACAAATAGCCCTTCCATCACGGGGGCAAGCAAATTGATAAACGCACGATCGTTCTTAAAGTCTCCATCTGCATTGATCAGATTCTCAATCCGTTGAGCAATCTGATTGAGAATCTCAATGCGATTGTCCAACGCTGCCTTCTTCGCAACCGTTTGAGGATGAGTACTAATGCGATCGACGGCCGCTTTCGTCATCTCATAGACGCTCTCGCGATACTCATACTCATAACCTTGCCCAATCAGTGTCGGTGGATTCGTTCCTCCACCTCCGAGATCACTTTGACGATGATACCAACCTGAGCTTTGATATTCTGAACTCGTCCAGCTAGCTCCGATAGTGAAAGCCCCTCGACTTCCAAGTTCTCCATCGGGTCCAATATTGCCAGGAGGTGTATTTGGGTCAGACGGGGGAGGATTATCACGCTCTGGATCAGACTTGTTCCAAGTATCATCATCGACAACTGTACGATCGCCCAAAAGGAAGAACTCAAATCGGCTACGATGCTGGTTTCCAGCCAGATCAGTACTGAGAATCACAAGATTGTAAGCCGTTTCGTCTTCTAGAAATTCGTTGTCGATCCCAAATTCAGGCGGCGTTTGCTGGAATCCCCCGCCCTCAATCAGGCTAGATCCTCCGCCCCCAATTCCAACCCCTTCCGCATTCTCAAACCAATACTCAAACTGGACATTATCGCTCAAATCTTCGATCGTCCCTTCAAAAAACGTCCCCCGCTCCCAACCAATGCCATCAATCAGATTTGAAACCTCTGTGACGGGAGTTGTACGATCTAGGTTAAAGAAGAAAGACTGTTCAAGCTTCACTTCACCTGCAAAGGCGCGCAGTTGAACTGTATAATTTCCATCATCCAATGTTGTTGTATTCAGCAAGCCTGCAAGTTGTTGCTCATCAAGCATAAACGTACTATTTTGATTGAAGCTCGATGAGATGTTCACAAACCCAGAGAAGAGAGGCGTACTTGAAGCTGATGTACTCTGAATAATCTGTGCCTCAAGAACGTTGAAGCCGCTTTGAGTGACAAAGCCTGAAATCCCTGGTGCAGTTGTCCAGCCATCGCTTGCACTTCTGCCTGTATCTTGAATAAGGTTAATTATCAATTTTGGCGGTTCTGCAACGATAGCACCCTGACTGATGTTAACGGCGTAAGTTTTGCTATACTCGTTTCCAGCAGCATCAGTTGCCGTCACTTGCAGCGTCGTTGTTCCAGGCACAATGCTACCCAGATCGATCATCTGATTGAACAATCCATCTTCAGCTACGTTAATCACTACTTCACTCTGATTACCCAATTGATAAGCCAACCGAGCAAAATTTGAACCTGTTCCATCAATCGAGCCAACAAATCGACTATTAGCAGTCAGGATTGCCCCATCAACCATCGTTGCTAATTGTCCATTGTTAAATTGCTGGAGCTTCACAGCAGGCTGAACTGCATCAATCGTCAGATTGAAAGCAGTTGATGCACTTTCTAAAGATCCACTACTTGCTGTTGCTCGAAGTGTGTGAGTTCCAGAAGGTAAAGCTGTTGTCGGCGTGATCGTCCAAGTCCCAGAACTATCAGCGATCGCTTGCCCTAACAGTTGATTGTTTTGATACAGTTTGACAGTTGTGCCTGCTAATGCCGTCCCGGTCACACTCGGCTTGTTTAACTTGGTAATGTTGTCCGCATTGCTCAAGCCAGAATCACTCTGAGAAGTCAAGCGAATATTTCCAGGTGCTGAAAGTTGAGACGCGATTGTGAAGGTTAGAGATGTCGATAAACTACTCTCATTACCTGCGGCATCGATCGCTTTTGCAATTAGGATATAATCACTATCAGGTAAAGCACTTGTTTCTACTTGCCATTTGCCATCAGTAGCCGTGAGCGTTTCTCCAACAAGGTTGCCGTTTGCATAAAGGAGAATTATTGTATTTGCTTCAGCGTTTCCGGCGATCGTGCGACGATTTGCTGCTCCAGACGAATTCGCAACAATTTGAAGACCTGTAGGTGCAGTTGGAGCGACTGTATCAATCACAAGCCCAGGTGATAAAACAACTTCTTGTGTATTTCCTGCAATATCAGTTGCTACAGCTTTGACTTGGTAGGTATTACCTGTGAGAGTTGGAGTTGTAATCTGCCATGTTCCATTGGTAATCGTTGGGTTGAGCTGCAGATCGTTCAACCACAATTGAACTTGCGCTCCTGCACCAACTGTACCTTGAAACTGAAGTGTACGATTGCGGGTAAGGTTATCCGTCGTGCTCCGTCCCGTATCTGAACTATCTGATAAATCTAAACTCACAGTAGGAGCAGTTGTATCCAGCGTCCAACTCAATGGATTGCTGGATGTATTCGTCCAATTGCCAAAACGATCTTTCGCTCTAATCACTAATTGATAGCTTCGATCTGTCAGTACACTCCCTAAAATTGTTTCGAGACGCGATCGATCCAGCCGAATTGTTCCATTCGCATCAATCCAACTGAGAATGTTGATAAATGACAGATTGTTGAGGCTTGCGGTAACTTCTGCTAATCCACTTTGATCAGTAATTCGACCGACGATCGTCGTTAAGCGAGTAATGCGATCTCCTAAAACTCCTGTATCGCTCTCCAATGAGAGTTGTACAACGGGTGGAGTTGTTTCTACAGGCGGAAGGTCAGCCATTACGGGGCGCGTCGTCGTTCCGATCACTTTCCAATTCAAATTGCGTAAGCTTGGATCTGTCAGAAGTTCTGTCTGAGTGATTCGCAGTCCGTCGATCGCCCAAATTGCCACTTCACCTGTTGTAGAGTTTCGCCAAATGATGTCAGCTTTACGATCGCTCGTAAAATCGTCAATTCCGACAACTTGCCAATTTCCAGGCACATTGATTATGGAATTGTTACTCAGTAAAAGCGATGATTGCTGGATCTGATTGTTATTTACTAACCAGGCTGAGACGTTTCCTGAACTGGTATCGCGGAGTAAAATGTCAGTCTTACCGTCCCCACTAAAATCACCAAAGCCCTCTACCCGTAGGTTCAGCGCCATCTGCTGTTGCAAAACTGTTCCTGTCGTGATTGTAAAACCGTTCATCAACCAGGTTGCAGTTTGCAGCGTATTGCGATTTCGCCAGAATAAATCTGTTTTGCGATCGCCATCAAAATCGCCTACACCTTCAAGTACCCACTCTGCCCCAATCGTTCCATTGAAACTTCCAGTTTGGCGAACTTTATCTCCATCAATGAGCCAGTATCCAACACCTCCTTGTGATGGATTTCGCCAGATCCAATCTGCTTTGCCATCTCCATCAAGGTCACCAATACCACTGAGTTGCCAATCAGAAGTGACTGTCATTCCCGCAAAGACTCCACCTCCTGCCAGCAAGCGCTGCCCTGAAGCTTCGCGCCCCATTAGCCAAACTCCAACTTCACCTGAATATGAACTTCGCCAAGCTAGATCATCTAAGCGATCGCCATTAAAGTCACCAATTCCGATAATCTCCCAACCTGTGAGCCAGGATGTTGAAAAACCATACTGAAGCCTTTGAGTGCCAATGAATGTTGTCCCATCAAAGCGCCAGTAACCTAGTTCTTGAGTTACCGGGTCACGCCACAAAATATCCGTATCAACTTCAGGAGTGCTTGCTGCTTGTAACGTGTAGTCAAGCGACTGAGAAGGGTTTGCTGCACTGACAATCAGATAGTATGTGCCTGCATCAAGTGTTTGTACTTGTAGTTCTGCTGCTACCAAAGAGGTGCTCTGGCTTGTAAGAACTTCGTTTGCATCAACGATTTGATTCAAGTTCTTGTCATGAACGAGCGTAATCGTTGCAACTACGGACTGACTTGTGCTATTCAGAGAAGCTCGGAGAGTGCTGGGAGCATTCAGAGAAAATCGATACTGATCCAAAGGTGCAGACGCACTGACTGAATCTCCAATCGCTTGACTTCCTGAAGCGAAAGTTAACGAAGTAGCTGAAGCAAGTGACGTTCCCAGTTGCATAGCAAGACAGCCTATAGCGAGGTATTTCTCGTTTAAGATGTCATTTCAGACACTCGCTCACCAAGATGAACTAAGGATATTTACTTAAAAAATAGTTAAGATCCTGCTCTTTAAATTTTCGTCTTGGTCTGTTATTAACTTAACCAGGAATGGGAACTCTTACGCACCTAATCATAGATACTAAGTTTAAGCCTCATGCATATCTTAATTAAGATCGCAATCAGTCTTCAAATGAAAAAGCTTTTGTAAAGCATAGACTGATACTGATGCCAGTGGAAATGTTCATGCTGCTATGCAAAAAAGAGCGTGAAGCGAACTGATGAGCAACTCCTTATATCCCGACACTTACCCTACTGATTAGAGTGCAGTGCTTACAACGTTTTGCTAAGTACTGAAGTGTAAAAATGGGCATCTTAGCAATGTCGATCGTTTTCGTACTTTTCGATGCCTACGCCAATCTCACTGATCACCACGGTCTACAACCGCGATTTCTATCTCCCCAAAACCCTCGACAGTATTCTCGCCCAGACTTACCCGCACTTTGAGCTGCTCATCTGGGACGATGGCTCCACGGATCGCTCCCTAGAAATTGCCCATACCTATGCCCAGATGGACGATCGCATTCATGTCATGCAGTCTCCCCACAATCAAGGCTTCCCTAAATCTGTCAAAGCAGCGATCTCAGCCACCACTGCTCCCTATTTCGGCTGGGTCGATAGTGATGACTTACTGGCTCCCACAGCTCTTGCAGAGACTGTTGCTATTCTGGATTCCCAGCCGCAAGTCGGATTGGTGTATACAAATCATTTAATTATTGATGCAGAGGGCAACGACCGTGGTCTAGGTCGTCTCTGCCGGATTCCTTACTCGAAAGACCGTTTGCTGCTCGATTTGATGGTCTTCCACTTTCGATTGATTCGTCGATCCTGCTACGACCAAGTAGGTGGCATTGACACCACGATCGCGTGTGCCGAAGACTATGATCTCTGTCTCAAGCTCTCCGAAGTTACAGAGATCCATCACCTACCGAAGCCTCTTTACTTCTACCGCCGTCATACTCACAATGTCACAAATAATCAGGTTGAGGTTATCCAATCAACTCATCAGGCAATTCAGAATGCCCTCCATCGACGTGGACTTGATGTTAACTACAATTTGAAAATTACTGCTAGCTTTTCCCTGCACTCGAAACCAACAAACCAGAAGCCTTCACCACTACTAGAGCTTGAGATCCCACTCGGATCACTTGAGCCGCTCGTCTCCATTATTATTCCTGCCTACAACGCAATATCTAGGCTTCAACAGTGTCTTCAAAGTTGTCTCAATCAAACCTATCCCAATCTGGAAATTATTCTAGTGGATAATGGTTCTACTGATGATACAGTTCAAATTGCTCAGACAATTTTGCAAAAGAGTAACCGACCATTTCACATTTTACACTGTCCTCAACGAGGTGCAAATCACGCTCGAAATTTTGGTCTTGCTCACGCGCAAGGCGACTACATTCAGTGGCTTGATGCTGACGATGACCTCGCACCCGACAAATTGCTGAAACAAGTAATGGCACTAGTGCAACACCCGCAGTGCGAGATTGCCTACGGCAATTGGGACTGGTGCTTTTGGGAGAACCAAAAGCAAATTGCTCAATTGCGCTTTGTTGATCGCCCCTATGACGATTTCCTCTGGGAAACGTTACTCGATAACTGGCGACCGCCCCATGCCTATCTTCTGCGTCGAAGTGCTGCCTTGCAACTGATGAACGCACAAGCTTGGCAGCCGGAGACAACGGTGTATATGGATCGGGAGTACTTTACGATCGCGGCGCTGATTGGATTCCAATTCTTGTATGTCCCCGATAGCTGGGTGCGCTACCATCACTGGTCAATGTCGCAAGTAAGCCGGAGAGCCACTTACCGAGCTCGCGTGGTCAATCGCCAGCGTATCTTCCAACGCTTTCAAGAGATCGCACAGACATCGCCAAATCCGATCAGTCCAACGCAGCGATCGTTGTTAGCGCAAAGTTGGAATCTGTGGATTCCTGCGTTTACTCTCTCGCAAATCAATGCTCAAACCTTTGTACTGACTCATCCCCAGCAGTCACAACCGTTGAAGCTGACGGCACAGGAAGCGAATATGGCTTGGGCATTATCCACTGCACCACAGCCTCGCACCTTGGAAGACCATACCCGTAAAGTAATTCAAGTGCTCTGGTTGCAGCTTCTAAGCGAAGATGCACTAGCAACACAAGCTTTAGATTATGATGCGATCTCCAACCAACTTGCATGGCGTATTGGTTGTCATCCGAATGCTGCTTTGACAGATAACCCTGCTATTTTCACACACACATCCCATACCGTTCAATCCAAGCAGATGCTTCATCCTTTGCTGCAAGAGGTGCCAATGTTTACGCCGCTCTTTAGTGGGGAACGCTGGCACGTTTTTCAGTTCCTCAATCGCTTATGCCAACATGGATGGCTACAACCCTTTATTACGGGAAGCAGAACTCAGCAAACAATTTCGCAAGTTGGTTAAGCGGTTGTTTTGCTCAGAAGAAGCTTAATTTTGTGCAGCCGACCTAATTTTTAATCATATCTTTCGGCTTTTGCTTGAGTATGCTTCGATCTGTGATCGTATTGGTTGAGTTGATATGCGATCACTGAATTTGATGGGAGTAGGATCGCTTGATAGGAGTACCTTGCTGTGATGAACAACTCACAGATAATCTCGCTGCCTCGCTGCCCGAAGTATCCATCAACTGAGGATCTCTACTTGCAGTCGCAGCAATCACAGAGGGTTATCTCAAATGTGCGATCGTTCTTTCTCGCTTGATTGATGAGAACTACTCTCCGAAAGGACTAGGGATCAGCCAGATTTAGAAGTCTGAAGACATTCAGTCCATACTGCCTGAATCGACGCTATTCAATTCGCTAGATGTTACCGAATTCGTCGGCTGCGTTCTGCGTCAGCGGCTTCTCTCCTCGTTCCTATATTCACCGATTCAAATATTTCTGCAAATTCACTCGGCACAATCCGATTGCAATTGCACTTCTCTCCGCATCCAGGTCACGCGCTCCGGCGGGAGTTGCTCCTAGGGCCGTCGCTCATTCATGCCTCTGTTTCCCAGTCCAAAAGGTGATACAAAGCGCCGGACGTGAAGAAAGTGCCATACTACCTTGCTTAAACCTAGACAGAATAGGCATTATAGCTATTCAAACTACACGACTCGAAGCAAGGAGCCTACAATAAAAGCGCGGAATGCGACAGTTGCTAAGAGAGATTGATTATTAGCACTCTAACCGATTGCTCGTGCCGCGATCGTTCCAGAACAATGCAAACTTCAACAATGGGCTATAACAACCGAGAAAAGATGAGATACAGTATTTATGCTCTACTGATTACCTCTTGTCCCGCCGATATGCTTGTCGCTGTAGATGAAGCTTGAGAGCGAGTTGTCGCTGCTCGTTATCGATCCCCACGAACTCCGCTCAAAATATCCACTTGGAAGTTTGCGATGTCCATTATGCAAACAAGGTGTATTTCCGCGTGAGCGAGAAGGCTTCGCGCGGCACTTTGTCGATCAGCGTGTATGCAGCAGCAATGTGCCTCGACATCCAGAATCGCCCGAACACGAAGAAGGCAAGATGAGGCTTGCTAAATATTTGCAGGAACAAATCAAAGATGACCCTGAAAAAGCTGTAGAAATTGAGGTTGAATACTATTTTAAATTCTATTTTTATCCAGTGCTCATGCTTTAACCTCCTATCTACTACATTGTAAATGGGTCAATTTCTCGTCATTCTGAAAGTCTTGAAAGTCAAGAACGAGTACTCTAAAGAATTACAAATCATCAGCAAGTTTGCGTAGCAAATTAAGATTTTAATCTCAACAGCTAATTGCCTAGCGGCGAAGAAATGAGTTTAGATTTTGACCTCATTTATCTAGGAGAGTAAAAATGGCTAGTAAGAAAACCGCGAACGCTGCTGCAACTCTTGAAAGAGATACAACTCAGACTGAAGATGCAGCGCAAACGATCAACACTGTTGAAACTCCAGTGACAGAAGCTCCTGCCGCTCAAGTTCCGACAGTCAATCGCACGGCTGAATCTCAGTTCATGGAAGCATTCTTCGGTGTCATTCGCGATGAATTTCAGCGGACATTTAGTAGACCGTTGTACAGCAGTGACATTCACTATCATGCGACTCGCTACAATCTCGGACTCAGCCTGCGAGCGCCTGCTTACCGAGTAGCGGCTTATCAACTGGAAGGACATATCCCGGCTGACGCTCCTGAGTTCAAACAGCAACGTGATTCGGTTGCTATGCAGTTGCTGCAAACTTCTGGCTACGATCTGAATGTCAAAGCCATCAATGTCACGCCTGCTCAAATCAAGGCTTGGGCAAGCAACTTCCGCGCTCAAAATGGTGCTGTGTTGGATGTGCTATCAAGCAGATCTGCTCAAGCTCCGTCTGCACCAGATAAAGGCTGGTAGTGCTTCACAAAGATTGCCTCTTCTGAGGTGATCTTTTTCATTTTGCAATTCCGAGGAGGGCTGTTGAAATGCTTGAGACGCAAGGAAATGATTCACTATTTGAGCAAGATAATCAACACTACGATCGACAGTATGAAAACTATCTGGAAGACCGACTAGGACGATACGGTTACTAGCAAAGCGCGATCGCGATAAATCATTCTGACTCAACTGAAGAGGCTTACCAAGGAGGCAAAGCAATTTGTCTCCTTATTTTCTGCTGCGCTTTCTTGTTAGCACAAGAACGATGGTGTTTTCTGAAAATTACGATGGCTACCCTTTATATCCAGTACCGCATCCAAGCTTGGCGAACTGTGAATCAAATGATTGCAGATGCAGAACAAGCAACACAAACACATCTTGATGAAGCAACTCGTCGCGTTGCAAAAGGTGTGGTGATCAATTGGCTGATCGAAATGACTCACCTGCCTGTGGACTTAATCCCTGATATGGTTCCAGTACAAGACAGCCTTCAGGCAATACAAGCCGTTTCTCAGCTTTGTTACACCTATTTTGTGGCTGGCGGCTCAACTGAATTTGGAGATGCTGTATGACGAATTTCCTTATGCCTCTAGCTCGTCCGATGCCCGAAACTGCTCGGTTTGATTGTGCAACGATCGATAAACTCGTTCACACCACAGTTTGCCGATCTCATCCTGTTCCTGAAGTAGCTTGTGCTTGGTACGCTCTACTTGGAACACTGGCATTAAGGCACTTATATCCCAAATCTCAATACAGCTTCTACGCCGGAACGTTCGAGATTTTCACCAGCCCTGACCCAGATGAATCAGGCGCTTGGTACACACTCTGCTTTGATGCTCACCATCCTTTGATTCCGGATCTGGAGTTCCACTGTTGGATTGCTCATCCAGATCCGGGTCAACGCACCTACACCGAAGTCATCGATTTCAGCGCACGACACTTAGAAACTCGTGCGCGAGAATTTGGCATTCTTTGGAATCGTGATCCCATCCCTGGCTTCATTTGGACGGACTTAGCTGGACTGGAACAGTTGAAAGTTCGGCAACTTCGCCCGATCGCGGAGCTAACCGATCGCCTCAGTCGATCACTCATGCGGGATTCGGCATTCCGTCAAGCATGGCAAGTATTAAAAACTTTGCTGAAAGAACAAGCGTTATCAGACTCGCTAGCACGAGGGCAATGAGGTTCTACCTTTATGGAGAAAGGCGAATGGCACTTGAAATCTTATCAATTAGCGATCGCGATCTGCTTCAACAGATTTGGTATGAATTCGAGCAGTACAACTCTGGAATTGGTTACGTTTCCTGTGGCGTTGCAATGAATGACCATCACTATACCATCACAACCTTTCCAGATGGTTCGATGGAATCAATCATCGAAGATGTACAAGATTCAGGAGGACTCGAAGAAAATTTAGATGCATCTGGGCAGCAGTATCGTCCTGTTCCTGCCATAGGCGGAACGCTTCTGATAAGAATTAATTGGGATGCTTCTGAGCCGATTTGCTACTGCAATCAAATCAAACTAGCTGAACTTTGGAACGGTTTGTTACACCTGAAAGGTCATTCCCCCGTTTTAATTCATTGGATTGAAGGCAATGAAGCCTAACTAACCGCTCTACTGCTTGTGCTTTACTCTGCGATGAAGCTCATCAAGTTTCACCGCAGAGGTTTTATTTTTTAGTTGCAATGGGCTTGCTAATACATTTTCAGAACACCCACAGTGATTTCTGAGGAAGATTGTTTGAGCGGTCAATGTAACTCAGTTCCACCCTGGTAAGTTTAGCTTATTGCTTCCGGTAGTAATTTGTGGTCATGAAGTGATGCCACTGCCCATCATCTCCTAACATTTGGGAGGTCATGACACGATGATCGTCACTTCTCAACTCGATCGCGTCTTTGTATTTTGCTAGCTTCTCATCGCCTGTCATGGCAGGTCCATCGGAATAGAGCGTGAGCGTCGTTTCACCTGCATCTAGTTCACCCTCATACTGCCAGAGATAGGTCATCATTGACCCAATCCAGGTTCCCACATAGCGGTGTTGCTGCGGGTCATAGCCGATCGTCATCAGTGTGGTCGCAGAACCACAACCCGGCATCTCGCCCTGCCCTTCAGCGAGTATCCAAAGTCCACCGAGAGAACGCACAGTTTCGGTTCCCGTCGCTCTTTCCGTCGGTTGATCGGCTCCCATTGTGACTTCAGTTTCATACGTCCATTCTCCAACGAGTTTTTGCAGCCACTGATGTTCTTTTTGGGGTTCAGAATGCTGTGTTGATTCTGGGTGTGTTTGCGTTGTTTCCATTGCTTTTGCTCCTTTAATCAATTGTTTTGAATTGCGGTTCGCTTGAAGGTCTGAAGCATCAAACAGCTTTCTCGCAGTTGATCATCCATGGTGTGCCAAATTGATCAACTAACATGCCAAATCGAAATGCCCAGAAGGTTTGCTCAAACGGCATTCTGATAGTTCCGTTCTCAGCTAAAGCCTGAAAAATTCGGTCTGCCTCGGCGGGGTCGTCGATGCTGATCTGAACGTAGAAGCCTTGGGGAGATTCAAAATATCCTGGCGGACTGTCCGATCCCATCAAAAGGCGCTCTCCCAAATCGAGGCAAATGTGCATGATTTTGTCCTGCCAGTTTGAAGGAACGTTTTCGGCGGAGGGTGCTTCCTGGTGCGTCATCCGCGTGACAATTTTGCCGCCAAAACAGTGTTCGTAGAACTTGAATGCTGCATCACAGTTGCCGTTGAACATCAGGTAAGAATTAAGTTGCATTGTGTTCTCCTTGAATAATCAATTGTTGTTTGATGCGCGAATCGATCGTGCGTGACTTGCACGATGGAGGGATGAAGCTACTGTTGCTGTCGCGTCTCAACCTGGGTGCGAATGCGATCTTCTTGCTCCCTTAATTCGGGGGTCATCGCTTCACCAAAATCCTCTGCCTCAAAGACAGGGCGAACCTCAATCTCGGATTCTCCGGGCATTGGGTTGGGGCAGCGTTTGACCCAGGAAATGGCTTCTTCGATCGAGTTCACCTGCCACAGCCAGTACCCTGCAACTAGCTCCTGCGATGGGGTGAAGGGGCCTTGGATGACCGTGCGATCGCTTCCTGAAAAGTGAACTCGCGCCCCTTTTGAGCTAGGATGAAGCCCCTCACCTGCAAGCAAGATGCCTGCCTTGACTAATTCTTCATTGTATTGCCCCATTTCGGTCAAAAGCTTTTCGCTCGGCATGATTCCGGCTTCAGAGTCTTGGGTTGCTTTAACAATGACCATCACTTTCATTGTGAAATCTCCTGTGGAGTAGTTTTAAGTTGAATTGCTAAGGGTTTGGCGCGCTGATTTGCGCAAAGCGCCACTCTGAAGGAACTGCTAACGAGCAGCAACTCGCTTGAGTTCATCAATCTCAATCTTCTTCATTTGCAGCATGGCAGTTGTAACGTTTTGAGCAGTTTCCGTATCGGGGTGATTGAGCAACTCAATGAGAATATGAGGAATAATTTGCCATGAGACTCCGTATTGATCTTTGAGCCAGCCGCATTGCTGTGCGGTTTCATCCCCACCTGCAGACAGTTTCTCCCAGTAATCGTCCACTTCCTCCTGGGTATCACAGAAGACTTGGAAGGAAATCGCCTCGTTGAATTTAAAGGTTGGACCTCCGTTTAGGGCTGTGAACGACTGACCTTCTAGTTCAAAGCTTACGGTCATGACAGTTCCGGCTGGTTTTCCGTGAATTTCCTGTCCAGCTTCTCCATAGCGACTGATGTGGACAATCTTGGAATTTCGAAAAATCGACGTATAAAATTGCGCGGCGGCTTCGGCTTGATCATCAAACCACAGACAGGGCGTGATTTTAGAATTGTTTAGCATCAGAGTTCTCCTTCAATTCAAGAGGTTAAGGATAGTCAGGACTGTGCGGGGAGTCCTGCAACTTCAATGACCGGACGAATTTCGACGGTTCCAACTTTCGCGCCTGGAATTTGAGTGGCGATCGCGATCGCTTCATCCAGATCCGCAGCCTCGATCAAGAAAAATCCACCGAGCTGCTCACGGGTTTCCGCAAACGGTCCATCGGTGACGAGGGATTTTCCTTCTCGCACTCGGATACTGGTTGCCGTAGCAACGGAGTGAAGGGGAGCCGTTGCGAGAAATTGCCCCTTCGAGTGCAGATCTTGCGCGAGTTGGGCGGATTTGCCGTAACACTGTTCGCGCTCAGTGTCACTCATGGCAGTTTCTTCCATGTAGATCAGCAGCACATATTTCATAAAATTGCCTCCTTGTGTTGATGAGTCGAATGACGTTGGCTCAGATCGACACGTTGCCAAAACTTTTTTTCATCCAGTACGATCGAACTCCTCCTTTATCAATGAGTCGAATGGGAATTTGTCAAATCGACAGATTTGCTAAAAAAATTCTGAGGTCAGCGATGGCAACTCCAAAATCAGCAGCAGAGGTCAGTCACGCAATCGACTCCGTTTATCGGTCTGAATGGGGACGGATTATCGCCATTCTGATTCGGCTGGTCGGAGATTTTGACATTGCGGAAGAGGCAGCGCAGGAAGCATTTGCGGCGGCAGTCAATCAGTGGCAGTCAGGAATTCCGCATCTTCCCCGTGCTTGGATCATTCGGACGGCACGATATAAAGCGATCGATCGCCTCCGCCGCAAAACCAGAATGACCGAAAAACTGGAATGGTATGCTGCTTCTGGGCTAATTCCGGCGAGTGAGGAGCCAAATTATGACAGTGATGAAATTCCAGACGATCGCTTACGGCTGATCTTTACTTGCTGTCATCCGGCACTTGCGATCGAAACCCAAGTCGCTTTGACCCTCCGAATGCTCGGCGGACTGGAAACCGACGAAATCGCCCGCGCCTTTCTCGTGCCGACGACAACAATGGCACAGCGATTAGTTCGTGCTAAGCGCAAAATCCGGGATGCAGGCATTCCCTACAAAGTACCAGAGACGAGTGATCTGCCTACTCGGATTGAGGCGGTGCTAGCGATGATTTATCTGATTTTTAACGAGGGCTATGCGGCGACCCGTGGTGAGTCACTGATTAGAGCCGATTTGTGTGCGGAAGCGATCCGGCTCAGTCGATTAGTTAGAACTTTACTGTCACCGCAACCCTCGCCAGAAGTCACGGCACTCTTGGCGCTAATGTTGCTGCATGACGCACGGCGTGATGCCCGTTTGGATGAGCAGGGCGATGTAGTGCTGCTCGAAGATCAGGATCGTCGCTGTTGGAATCAGGCACAAATTGCTGAGGCGCTGCCATTAGTTGAAGAAGCATTGCGGGGTGGAACGGGAGCTTTTGCTTTACAAGCTGCGATCGCAGCCCTCCATTGCCAAGCCACGCGAGCAGAAGACACCGATTGGGCACAGATTGTTCAGCTTTATGCGGTAATGGAACGCTTCCACCCATCACCAATCGTGTCCTTGAATCGGGCGGTTGCGATCGCAATGACAGACAGCCCTCAGACAGCGCTCACCCTTCTGGATCGACTTGCCACTGAACTCGATAGCTATCACCTGTTTCATGCCGCCCGTGCCGATCTGTTGCGGCGAATTGGGGACTTTCAATCCGCCGCCCAGAGCTATAGCTGTGCGCTGGAGACCGTGACTAATGACAGTGAACGCCGCTTCCTAGAGCGTCGGTTGCACGAAGTTCAGTGATCGATTCGTCTCAAAAAAGCAAAAATAATTCAATTGATTTAGTACAAAAACACTTGTTATAATGCAAGCCCTCGTCAAGCTTCAAACCGCCACTTCAACTCCCTGACCTGCCAAATTTCGCATTAAATCCTGGAGGCTTCAGATATGGACGCTAATCCCAGCATTCTCTCGCACGTCTCGATCGGCACGAATCATTTTGAACAGGCAGTTGCTTTCTACGATGTAGTGTTACTAACGTTGGGCTGCAAGCGACTAATGGACTATCCAGGTGCAATTGCGTATGGCAAACAGTACCCCGAATTCTGGGTGGAAACCCCATTCGATGGACAGCCTGCTACGGTTGGGAATGGCACTCACATCAGCTTTATTGCGCCCACGAAGGAAGCAGTTCACGCCTTTTATGAGGCAGCACTCGCAGCAGGAGGCAGAGACGAAGGTGCGCCGGGTGGCAGACCCGACTACGGTGAACCATACTACGGTTGCTTTGTGCGTGATTTAGATGGGCACAAGATAGAAGCAGCCTTTTGGGATGAGCAGCTTGAACAAGAGTTGAATCAAAATCAGGCTGGATAAGTTGAGCAATTGCAACGTTCTACTCATTCTTGAAAGCAGAGGTTGTATGTCTGACATTCCCAACATTATCAACATGAACGATCTGGAGTGGACAGAGGAGCATTACTCTGAACACTACGCAGGTTGGTCAAAGCGGCTCTCTTCATCGGCAATGGATCGCAAACAAGGACATATTGGAGTGAGAGTCGATCGGCTCCGCCCCAGAACGCTTTCCTGTCCCTTTCACTACCATGTTCACGAAGATGAATTTTGCCTGATCCTCAGTGGCGAAGCGACCCTACGGTATGGAGATCGAACGATCGTTGTGAAAGCAGGGGATGCAATTTCATTTCCACGGGGCGAACGCATTGCTCATCAGTTCTACAATCACACCGATGAGACGGTCGATATTCTCATGGTGGGTGAGAATCTGCCCTATGAAGTGTGTTACTACCCAGACTCAGATAAGTGGCTATCGAGATCGATTGGCAAAGTTGGTAAGTTTGAGGGCACCGATTACTGGACAGATGAACCCGATCCGCCCACTCTGAAATCTCAGACATGAATTCTCTATGAATCAAGGTTAACGCAGCCCTGTTGTCGCGATGATACAACGGATGCAATCGTGCCGTCAGATTCTATGGTGGTTGCTTTAGATGGCGGCAGTGGGGCAGGTATAGAATTTAGGCAAGCGATGTTCTTCAATTTGTTCCTAGACCCGTCGTTTTTAACTCAGGTCGGTTATGACAGATTCGGCAGAGATCGATCTGCATCCGGTGAGCGTTAGCGTTATACGGCTCAATTAATGGGTTGGTACGGTAGCCTAAAGAATGTCTGTTGAGGCTGATTAATCAACACAACCTATGATTTATAAGACATACCAGCCCCTTTCGCCTCTCTCACAGTTCATCGAATTTCTCTGGATGAGAGAAGGCAATGATTTGTCAGTGGTGCAGACCCGATTGCTGCCGATGGGGACAATGGAATTAGTCATCAATCTCAATGAAGATAGCATTCCACTCTTCGATCGCCAAAGTCGGAGGCAGCAGGGTAGTACCAATGGCATCATGCTTTGTGGTACACATTCTGAAAACTTTATTATTCGCGATGCTCATCAAATATCTATCATGGGCGTGCATTTCAAAGTAGGAGGCGGGGCTGCATTCTTTGAACTGCCTGCTGGTGAACTTTACAACGAAAGGATTTCCTTAAATGAGATCTGGAAAACTCAGGCTTCAGAATTGCGCGAATGCTTACTCCAACACTTTAGTCCAGAACATCGTTTTTACATATTAGAGCAATTTTTAATGCAAATGATGCGATTGCCAGATCACCATCCTGCGGTCGATTTCGCATTGCAACAGTTTCAGCAATCGGCGAATTCAACAATTAATGCAGTCATTGAACAAACCGGATTCAGTCCTCGCTATTTCAATCAATTATTCCGTAATCAAGTTGGCGTGACCCCAAAGCTGTTTTGTCGCATTCAACGATTTCAGAACGCGCTGAAGATACTGTCCGTCAAAGCGCCAGTCGATTGGATGGAGATTGCGTTGACCTGTGGCTATTTTGACCAGGCGCACTTCATCCATGACTTTCGAGCCTTTGCCGATTGCACTCCCACTGAGTACCTCACCCAACGAGGCTTTCATCCCTGTCATGTAGTTTTGCCGAATTGAGGTCAATTTTTTACAATCTGAGCGAGACAAGCTTGATCCATAATCAGACTCTGCCCTGTTCTAGAACTCCTTGGAGAAACCAATTGCGATGACGCTCGAAGAACTACAAGCCAAACTAGAAGACATTAACCATCTCGTTGCGACCTTTCAAACCTCTGTTGCATTGGAGAAATACTATGCGGAGGAGATTGTAATGATTGAAGGAGACGGGACGATCACGACAGGTAAAGAAGCTTGTCGCCAAGGGAGAGCTGTCTTCTTTAACGAGATGTTAGTAGAGTTTAGAGAATCTAGGTTAATCAGTCAGGATGTCGCAGTCTCAGCCGATCAGCGCTATGACTTTGTTGTTATTTCCAATTGGTACAATGACTTCTCTATCCGCTATGGTGATCAGACAATTGACAATAAAAGCAACCAACTTTCGATCGGTTATTGGAAAGATGGATTAGTCGTCAGAGAGAGTTATAACTATCCCGTGATTTCAATGCAGACAACAGTATGAGGAACGAATCGATGGCAACCCAGGACATCAGTTCGCAGCAGTTCTACTACGGCACAAAGGCAGACCTGAAGCCAGGAGACCTAATCGAGTCCTGCAATTCTCCGGCAACCCATGTCTACCTCACCCCGATTTTGGATGCAGCCATTTGGGGAGCAGAACTGGCAATCGGTGAAGGTCGCAGCAGAGTCTACCTTGTGGAGCCGCTCGGTTCGATTGAAGCCGCCCCCAAACGAATGGATCAGAAGGCTCCGAAGCATCTGTCGATGTCATACCGCTCCCGCGAGCCGTTGCGGGTCATCAGCGAGGTCACAGAGTGGACGCTTTATCATGGCACACGGGCAGATCTGAAACTGGGGGACTTGATTGAACCTGGCTATCTCTCTAACTACGGTCAGCGAAAGCAGGCGACCTATGTTTATCTAGCAGCCACCTTGGATGCGGCAATCTGGGGGGCTGAATTAGCCATCGGGAAAGGACTCGGCAGAATCTACATTGTGGAACCGATGGGTTCGATCGAGGATGACCCCAATGTGACAGACAAGAAATTCCCAGGGAATCCAACCAAGTCCTATCGATCGCGAGAACCACTGCGGGTCAAGGGCGAGGTTATGGATTGGCAGGGGCACTCTCCAGAAGCGCTCAAGACCATGAAGGAGAACCTTGAGCGACTGAAGCAATTGGGTATTGAGGCGATCGAAGACTGAGTATTGTTACCCCGAAGGTGGTCAGTAGATTTGTGCCCCGTCGCTCCGCAGAGAACGACGCATCCAACGCGAAACGACTGAACGTATCCTGACCATCTCTTTCAGCTTATTCTTGTAAGAAGGCTATTATGCGACCTCGATTGAAGAGATGACAAAGCTTGCCCAAATCTCCAAAGGATTGCTGTATCAATATTTCAGGAACAAAGAGGAGCTACTATCAGCATTCGTCGATCGTCGCATTGAAGATGTACGAATCGGGATGACTGCGGCGAAGCGCAAACGAACGACGGCGGCACATAGAGTATTGGAGGTCAATCGTGTTCAGTAATAATCTCGCAACGCTAACGTTAATCGCCGCAATCGGCAGTGGGATAGTCGCTGGCGTTTTCTTTGCTTTCTCGACTTTCGTAATGCCTGCACTGGCGCGCATCGAACCCGTGCAGGGGATTGCTGCTATGCAATCGATTAATATCACAGCAATCAACCCATTGTTCATGCTGGCGCTGTTTGGCACGGCTGTAGTTTGCTTCCTTCTAGCCATCTTGACCGGGTTGAAGTGGGGTCAGCCTCATTCTGCTTATTTGCTCATCGGCAGTTTGCTCTATCTGATTGGCTCGATTGGGGTCACGATCGCATTTAATGTGCCGTTGAACGATGCCTTGGCAAGCGTCAAACCGAATAGTCCTGAAGGTGCAACATTGTGGTCTAAATACCTGATGAACTGGACATTCTGGAATCATGTGCGAACGATTAGTGCAGCGATCGCAACTTTATTGTTTACGATCGCGTTCTGTACTGTTAAGACAAGAATCCAGGCATGAGGCAAGAAGAAATCTATGTTGAAATTCTACTTTGCTCCGCTCTCCATCAACGCTCGACGGGTTTGGATTGCTTTACTGGAGAAACAGATTCCCTTTGAGCCAATTCTGCTCAACTTGGATGGCGATCAATGCTCCGCAGAGTTTACAAAGATTAATCCTCTACAAAGAGTTCCAGTTGTAATTGATGATGAATTGATACTGGTGGAGTCGCTAGCCATTCTAGATTATTTGGAAGCGCAATATCCAGCGACCGCGCTTCTGCCTCATGATGTTAATGCGATCGCAATTGTCCGTATGATTTGCATGATTTGTCTCACCGATTTACAGCCCGCCACGATCCCCCTGACTAAACAGCTTGTTGGATTGCCTGTTGAGGCGGCAACAGTGCAAACGGCGCAGCAACGCATCATCCAGATTCTGCAATTCTTTGAAGGTCTAGATGACTTGACGGGCAACACTTTTACCCTGGCTGATATTGTGGCAGGAACCCTGGTGAGTTCAGTTCCGATGTTTGGCATTTCGATGGCATCCTTCCCAAAACTCACCGCATGGCTGGAGCGATTATCTGCACGCGAGAGTTTTCAACAAACCGCCCCCTCACCCGACCAGATCCAGGCAGCATTACCGAACCTCAAAAAGATTTTGGAAACCCGATAGAGTACGAAGTAGCAGTTCCCTCTTAGCCATGCGATCGTCAGAGCCATCTATCCAGCAGATTGACTTTAGCAGCCAGCAGACCTCCGATTTTCTGCTGCCACATCCTGCGGTGCTCAAGAGTTGTGGCTGGGAGCAGATCCACTTTGAACATCATCACCAACCGCAGTTCGAGACCCCTGAACATCAAGGCAATTGGCATGTGATTGCGTATTGTCCGTTGATAGAAACAATCCCGCTAGCGTTGAGATCGGGAGAGCGATGGCTGGATGGTCAGTTGAAACGAGAAGCCCGCAATACGGGAGATATTGCAATGATTCCATCGGGTATTGCTCAGCGATGTAATTGGAGCATTGCAGCCGAGTTTACGATCGTGGCACTTGATCCTGCCTTACTCCAGCACATTGGTCAAGATTGGGTGAATCCCGATCGCATTGAACTCATTCCTGCCTTTATGACTCAGCAAGATGCCCTGATCCAAGGGATTGTTTCGACACTGAGAGCAGAAGTCGAAGGGAACAAATTCGGAGGACAACTGCTGGTTGATAGTCTCAGAACAACATTAGCAATCCATCTGCTGCGAAATTATTGCACAACACAACCCAAGAGTTCTGGTGATACAGATGGATTATCGAAACTGAAACTGAGACAGGTGACGGAATATATTCAGGAGAATTTACATCACGACTTAAAACTGATTGAACTAGCTACGATCGCACAAATGAGTCCTTATCATTTCTTACGTCTGTTTAAGCAAACCCTGAACATCACGCCGCACCAGTACATTTTGCAGTGCCGGATTGAGAAAGCGAGCATTCTGTTGCGACAAACCGATTTGAGCATTGCTTTGATCGCAACTCAAGTCGGATTTTGCGATCAAAGCCATCTGACGCGATGCTTTAAGCGGGTTTTAGGTGTGACTCCGAAACAAGTGCAGCAAGTCTAATCGCAAGAATGTCCCAAAGCTCGGCAATATTGTTCTATCGTTCTCCACGACAACCTCTCTAAGCTGGGGGCAACGTTGATGAGAGGAGATAGAACATGACGATTTCACTTTGGGGATTAGTAATTTTCATTTTGTGGACGATTGCGATCGTCACTCTATTGCTCGTGGTGAGGATTCGCCATCTTGCTTAGGGCGGCTCCGTCAAAGATTTTGCCACCCCAAACGACGAAAGTCTGCTATGGCGGCTCTATCGATCGCAAGCGAATTTAGTTGAGAACTTACCGTTGTACCTGGGCGTTGTGTTTCTCCTAACAAGCCGGGAAGTGTTTGGAACTGCAATCGATATTCTGA
Source organism: Leptolyngbya sp. GGD (assembly GCF_026735145.1). NCBI lineage: Bacteria > Bacillati > Cyanobacteriota > Cyanophyceae > Leptolyngbyales > Leptolyngbyaceae > Leptolyngbya > Leptolyngbya sp. GGD. The sequence goes on along the minus strand of NZ_JAPQKE010000012.1, from coordinate 64,041 downwards.
TTGTGACCTACATGGGATTTCGGATTTTGCACTCGATCATTCATATTGCACGTCTCAATCCAAACTTTCGAGTGCTCTGCCTATCGATTCAGTTTATTTGCCTAATTGCTTTAACCACTTTAGCGATTCTCTAGATGGGATATACGGAACGCAGAAATTCTGAGCGATTTAGAGTTTGATGTGCTTGAATTGAAGCGTTGACGGAATGAATGAGTGATGAAGCCTGAAGTGATGACTACGGTGATTGCCTTTCAAAGCTAGGTGGAGGGATAAATGTTTATCACCTGCGATCGCCAAAACAAATTGCACAATTTGTAGATGAACTAGGCAGTCATTGTCTACCAACATACGATCCAACTTCCGATGAGGAGAACGACCATGATTGAAATCATTGAAGCTCAAATTACTGAGATTGAAGAACGGCTCAGGCAGGCAATGCTCACCTCGGATGTGCGCGTCTTAAATGAACTTCTTGCTCCAGACATCATCATTACCAGTCATCGGGGAGAATTGTTGAAGAAGCAAGACGATCTGGCTGCCCACGAATCAGGAGCGTTTCAGTTCCATGAGTTGAATCCGTCTGAGCGCCAGATTCAAGTCTGTGGAGAAGTCGCGATCGTGTCTGTCCGAATGCAAATTGTCGGGAGCTACCAAGGTAGTGCTGCTAATGGTGATTTTCGATTTACTCGTGTTTGGGCACACACTGAGCCGGAGATTTGGCAGATTGTTGCGGCTCATATTAGTCAAGTCGCTTGAAGAACAGAGGACAGTCCAATGTCTAGTACTACGCTGATTCGGTTAGGCGGACTCGCAGCAGTCCTTGCAGGCATCCTTCGCGCAGTCAACTCGTTTGTCCCCGCTGATGCTTCTAGTGGTACAGTTGCAATGCTTTACCTCCTGACAGATCTCTTCATCTTATTTGGAATCTTTGGCATGTATGGATTTCAGCATCAAGAGTCTGGACTATGGGGATTTTTCGGATTTCTACTTGCAACCATTGGCATTGTGATCATCCGCACAGGAACCCTAGCCGGAGTCAGTCTGTACTCGATCGGAGCATTGACATTCTCTGTGGGTCTGAGTTTATTTGCAGTTGGCTCTTGGCGAGCCAGAAAGCTACCCAAGTGGGTTTCTAGCTTCTGGCTAATCTCTGTAGTAGTAGGGATCGTCGGCTATTTTGCGGCAGGTTTCAGCCTATTGTTTGCCATCTCTGGAGTCATCTTCGGAATTGCTTTTGCTGGAGCAGGTTTCAAGATTAGGTCAGTAATGGGTGGGTAGAAGAACTCGAATTGGAAATCTTGCGATGACTGATTTTTATGATCAACTTGCGCCCTTTTATCACATTATCTATGGCGATTGGGAAGCTGCAATCTCACTTCAAGCGGCTCAGCTATCCCAAATCATTCGATCGCACTGGAGCGAAGCACACACCCTTTTAGATGTTTCCTGTGGTATTGGAACGCAGACACTCGGATTAGCGGCGCAAGGATATCGGGTAACTGCTTCTGACCTTTCTGTTCAGGAGATCGATCGCGCTCAGCAAGAAGCCAAAGCCCGTCATTTAGACATTCGTTTTTCGGTTTGCGACATGCGGACTGCTTACGATCGTCATCAAGCTCAATTTGATGTGGTGCTGTCGTGCGATAATTCGATTCCTCATTTGCTTAGCGATGCGGAGATTCTCACTGCGCTTGGTCAAATGTATCGGTGTACCCGTCCGGGTGGCGGTTGCCTACTCACGATTCGGGATTACGACAAAGAACCACGAGGCACAGGAATTGTCAAACCTTATGGGATTTGAAATGACCCCGAAAATCTAGACCACTCCAAAAGCAACAAGGAACCGTTTAAGGAGTAGGATCAAGTGCATGTCAAATCCAGCGAAGAAATATACACCTCAATTCAAAGCCAAAGTTGTACTCGAACTGCTGCGTGGAGAAAAGACGCAAACCGAGATCAGTCGAGCGCATGGCGTACATCGCAGTGTCTTAACGCGGTGGCAAAACGAATTTGTCGAACGAGCGCCATCAGTGTTTGGCGAAGTTGGACAAGTTTCAGAAACCGAAGTGCGAATTGCGGAACTCGAACAGATGGTGGGGAAATTGACCATGCAGTTAGAGATTGCAAAAAAAGCATCGAGCATCTTAGTGACGAAACAAAGCGGCAAATCGTAGCTGAGCTTGAACCGAGCTACTCGGTACGACTGATCTGTGAAGTGCTATCGGTGAATCGAAGTAGCTTGTACTATCAGCCTGTTAAGCAAGATCTGGAAGCAGAAGCAGAACTCAAAGATGCGATTGCGGAAATTGCAGGGGAGTTTTCCAGATATGGCTATCGGAGAATTACGCAGCAATTGAAACGGCAAGGGATTGTCGTTAACCACAAGCGAGTGGCACGATTGATGAAAGAAATGGGACTCGCTGGAAAAGCTCCCAAACGGCGAGTTCGCACAACCAATAGCAACCATAGCTTTGCTCGTTATCCGAATCGGGTAGCAGGACTAAAGATCGAACGACCTGAGCAGGTTTGGGTCGGAGATATCACATACATTCGACTGGGAGAAAGCTTTGTTTATCTCGCCGTGTTGATGGATGTGTTTACTCGGTGTATTCGGGGTTGGCACTTAGGGAGAGGACTGGATCACAGCTTGACCTTGACCGCATTGAACAAAGCGCTCGAACATTACCAACCTGAGATTCATCACTCTGACCAGGGCGTGCAATATGCAGCAACGGGCTATGTCGAAGTCCTAAAGCAGCGAAACATCCAAATCAGCATGGCAGAAGTGGGAGAGCCGACGCAGAATGGCTATGCGGAGCGATTAATGCGAACTATCAAAGAGGAGGAAGTGGATTTATCCGAGTATCGCAACTTTGCGGAAGCATACATGCAGATCAAAACGTTTTTAGAGGATGTGTACATGAGAAAGAGGATACATTCATCAATTGGATATCTAACACCGATTGAATTTGAAAGTGAATGGAGGAGTAATCAGTAAAACAAACATGGAGAAGAATTAGAAATAGCAGTATACTAGCTGTGAGCTAATGCTGCTTCTATCGACAAAGGAAGTGGTCTAGTTTTGAGGGGTCATTTCAATTCGTGAAGCCGCAGGGAAACGCTATTTGGTGTTTCAAGTGTGGGATTTTGTCGATGAGGTTTACGATTTGTCCCTGTATTTCGTAGAGGATGATCAACAGAGTGATCGTGCGACGACAACGGTGATGAGATCGCGCTACTATGCGGTGAGTCCAACCCACTTGATGCAGTTGATGGCACAAGTTGGCTATCGTTCAGTGACTCGGTTGGATGATCAGTTCTTTCAGCCCGTCTTGATTGGAACCCGATGAATTGCACAACAGGAACGCCGCAGGGATTAACAGAGCAAGACTGAGGCGGAGGAGTTTGAGGGCGGGCAGGAGGGCTTCAGAAGCTCGTGTGTCAGCTTTAGCAGGTCGAGGGTGAGCTTCAGAAGAGGAGCGGGGATATTGCTTGTGTTATTGAGTGAGAAACTATTCTCAAAAGCATTATCCAGGGAGAACATTCTGTATGTCCAAGCCCAACCTCGAAGTAACGCTGCGTGAGATTACTAAGGAAAACTGGCGTGATATCATCCGCTTAAAAGTAGCCCCACACCAAGAGCAGTTCGTGGCATCCAACGCCGTGTCTATCGCAGAAGCGCATTTCAATCCAGAGGTTGCTTGGTTCCGTGCAATCTACGCTGGTGATGTGCCAGTCGGTTTTTTGATGTTGGAAGACGACGTAGCGCAACAAGAGTACTTTCTGTGGCGCTTTATGATCGGTGAGCAATATCAGGGGCATGGGTACGGGCGCAAGGCGCTAGAGTTGTTCTTCGCATATGTCAAGACGCGCCCTGGAGCAGATGCGGTCGAAACAAGTTGTGTGCTGGCTAAAGGGGGGCCCGGTCCGTTCTACGAGAAGATGGGTTTTGTTTACACCGGAAAAGAAGAGAACGGCGAACTTGTGATGCGACGTGAATTGTGATCTAGAAATGATAGATGGGTCGCGATCCGCCCAGCAATTCAAATACAGGCGGACGATCGAACATCCGCTGATTCTAAGTTCGAGGTTATTTTCCGCCTTTCAAAGATCGAAACAATTGTTGATCCAACAACCGCAGAAGCAGAAAACGCAGAGCATCTTTTAGCGGCTTGGATTGCATAGCTAGGGCGCACTTTACCCAATGATTTTAGAGAGGTAGGGATAGTTCCCTGCATCTCAACTTAGTCTAGTGTTTCATTCGTTCAGCCCGATTGAAGGCATTACCTGCTTCCAAAAGAGTGATATCCGCATAAATTCCGCAGGTGAATCGTCTATAAAAATATCGCCTTTCGATACATCAAACCATTCTGAAATTTCTAAGGAGTCGAACAATGAAAACTTTAACGATCGAACCCAAGGTTGCGAACAATCAACAATCTACTTCTCTGTTCTCGCGTTTAGCGCAGAGCGCAACTCCGAAGGAACCGCGGGGACTAACTGCAAAGTGGATCACCGTCGATGGTAAGTTAGTGTGTAACTGGGTTCCGGCTGAGCATCAGGAGAAGAATTGTGAGGAATGATCATTCTGCTCTCAAGCTAATGTTGAATGCATTCCTCACATCCCTTGCGATTAGCGCAGAATGCCACTCCAAAAGAACCGCAGGCTAAACCCAAACTCTACCGTTGAAGTTTAGGATTCTTCCGCATCGCTTTATGGATCTTCTTCCACCGCTCCTTCTCGGCTAGATTAGCTCGTTGATCCTGTTTGCGATTGATATGCTGAAGTTCTCGCTGCAACTTCTGATAGCTCAGAAATCGACTTGTGTTCAATTGTCTGGTTGCGATCGCGCTTTGCACCGCACAACCTGGTTCCTGTTCATGTTGGCAATCCCGAAACCGACAGTGCTGCGCGAATGCTTCCACATCTGCAAACGTTTCGGGTAATGCTTCCGCACCTGACCAAAGTTGCAGTTCCCGCATTCCGGGTGTATCGATAATCAATGCACCAGAAGCTAAGGAAATTAACTGCCGATGCGTTGTGGTATGTTTACCGCGATCGTCTCCTAGTCGAACGGATTGGACGACTTGAACTGACTCACCTTTGAGTTGATTCGTAATCGTCGATTTACCAACACCTGATGAGCCTAGTAACGCGATCGTTTTTCCCAGTTGAAGATAAGGCTGAAGAACCTTAATCTCTTGTGCTGCACTTAAGGCAATAACAGGGACACCGAGAGCGATCTCTTCTACTTCAGCAATGCGACATTCAAGATCGAGGCAGAGATCTGCTTTGTTTAAGACAATCACAGGCATTGCACCGCTTTCCCAAACTAAGACGAGATAGCGTTCAATCCGTCTGAGATTGAAGTCCCCATCTAATCCAGAAACGAGAAAAACTGTATCTACATTCGTTGCAATGACCTGTTCCTCAGTCGTGCCGCCTGCTATTTTACGAGAAAATTTGCTCAGCCTTGGCAACACGGCATGAATTGTGGTCTTGTGAATTGCAACCCAATCGCCAACGGCTGGGAAATCTTGAATTCCAGTCGCTTGGTGGCGGAATTTACCTGTGACTTCTGCAAATTGTTCGCCTTGCCCGGTGTAGAGGAGATAGCGATCGCGATATTCCACCGCAACCCGACCTGCAACGAATCCTTGCTGGCGATAGGGAATGAAACTGGAAGCGATCGTATCGTTCCAGCCCAATTGTTCTAAATTCATGAGTGTTTTTTGCTGTGATGACAACTTGTGGATAGCAAGGTTCACAGCCGGGAGGTTAGCCCTGGATCGTGCAGGAGAAAACGAGACCCTCTGTGCCTTGCGGTTGAAGCATTGAAGTGATTTCGGCAAAGAATACAGTCATCGTCCACCTCCTTGTAGAAAAGCAACGTAGAGTGATAACACGTCTAAGGTAGCGGATTCCTGATCATCTGCAACCTGTTGTTCTGTAACATTTTATTTCTGGATCATGAACAAAGAAACAGCACTCGCACGAACAGAAGCGGTTTTTAATACGGCTTCAGATTATTTTGATGCGCCAGCATTGTCGTTCTGGAATCGGTTTGGACAACGGACGATCGATCAACTCGCTTTGAATTCTGGCGATCGCGTTTTAGATGTTTGTTGTGGTTCTGGTGCATCTGCGATTCCAGCCGCCATCTGTGTCGGTTCGACTGGACAAGTTCTCGCGGTTGATCTTGCTGAATCCCTGCTCCAACTCGGTCGTCAGAAAGCTCAACAGCAAGGACTGAACCATATTGAGTTTCGGGCTGGGGATTTTGAATCACTGGGGTTGCCGGATGAGAGCTTTGATGCGATCGTCTGTGTGTTCGGCATCTTCTTTGTTCCAGATATGGTCGCTGCGGTGCGGGAACTATTGCGGATGCTGCGTCCTGGTGGCAAGCTGGCGATTACCTCTTGGGGCGAGAACGTATTTGAACCTGCGAATCGAGTCTTCTGGGATGCGATTCGTGCGGAGCGTCCTGATTTAGTCAAGCAATTCACCCCGTGGGATCGAATTCGAGAACCTGATGCACTCAAAGCGCTGCTAGAAGCGGGAGGAGCAACTCAAGTCGAGGTGTTTGCAGAAGCCGGAACCCACACACTGGATACGCCGAAAGATTGGTGGACGATGTGTTTGGGCGGTGGCTGTCGTGGCACGATCGACCAATTGGATACAGCGGCTCAGCAACGAGTTCGAGACACAAATTTGCAGTTCCTTCAGCAGCAGCAGATTCAAGCGTTGAATGTCGATGTGTTGTATGCGATTAGCGCAAAGCGCAACTCCTAAATCGTTGCTACCCATTGAGAATCGCGAAAAAAGTTAATCCAGTCGTTGATGTTGTCGAGCAGGTCGCAGAAACTCGAAATCTCAGTCGATATGGAGCAACAGCAAGAAACTTCTGTACCCTGATTATGTCGTAGCAACTATCTTCTAAAACCGAGTCGAACTCTTCTAGCTGTTGCTCAATTGTTGATCCGCTTTAACTTTCGAGAGGTATTTCATGTTACGCCAGATTGTTCCAGCCTCTTTCATTCTACTATCAGCCTGTTCTACCTTCAGTCAATCTTCCGCTCAATCCTCAAATTCTCCCTCAGCTACTCTCCCTGATATTCAATGCCGAGGTCAAGTGCCAGTTGCATTACAGAAAACCTTTGGTGGGTTACGCTTAGCCCAACCCAGCGACTTTATTCCAGTCATTCAAAAACTTGAGCAGCAACCAGAGCAACCCAATCGTCCTAAGATTAGCTATACCTGTAGCATCTTTTCCGCTGACTTCAATCAAGACCAGCAGCAAGATTATGCGGTGCTATTGGTGAATCCTCAAACGCAAACGTCACAGTTCCGCCTAGCGATCAATCAAGGCAATCAAATCTTTAAGAGCGCGATCGTGCGAGATTACCCCAGACCACCTGCGGGTATCCGTCAACCTGTGTACGTTGCGATGCTACTTAAACGCAGTGGTGAGCAAGGTCCAGCGAATCGTGAGTATTTCCCTTTGAAGCGGAACACTCCAGAGCGAGAGGCGTTTATTGCTCAATCTGCGATCGAAGTTTGGCGATCGCCCAATGACTATAAATCTGGCACGTCTTCCAAGTTGTCTGAGATCGAGCGGTTTAATCGAGCCGTAGAATATGGGTCAGAGATCTTTTACTTCTCAAACGGGGAGCTTAAAACGATTGGTGTTGCTGATTAAGGCTGTTTAATCGCACCAGCGTCGTTTGTAGGAGCAATGGGCTTGATAAAGGCAACCAGTCGTTCCACTTCTTGAAAGCCGACCTGACGGTGAAAGGCATGGCTGGTTGTGTTCTCTAGTAAAGCATCCGAAGCGAGTTCGACACAGCCATGTGCTTGTGCCCATTGCTCCGCATACTGAATCAAGGCTTTGCCAACCCCTTGTTTTTGATAGTCTGGCTTGACATAAATTCCTTCGACAAAAGCAACGGGGCTTTGAGTCGCACCCGGAACATAGTCAGACCGAAGCGAAAGATTCATAAATGCGATCGCACTGCCTGTTTCAGTTTTTACCAAAACCGCTGACTGCCGAGGTGAGTGCAGAATCTCGTTCAGACTCGCTTGCATTTCTTCAACTGAGTAATCAGTCCAAAGTTCTAATGCCAAGTCGAGCCATTCCTGAAAATCAGCTTGGGCTACTTCGACAATGGATAGGGAGAGCATTGCGCTATCTTTTTTCATTCGCAATCGGAAGCCTATTTATTTTGATTAGAACACTCACGATCGACAGATTCAATCCAGATTCATCATTCGTTAACTTGCCAATCTTCTCGCTTCAGACGATATACAAAACAGTCGTCATTCCCAAAGCGTTGTGTCTCGATAAACCTCATTGCGATCGCGGCTCCTTGGAAACGATGCTGGGTAATGCTCGCTGTTCTCTCGAACTGCCCTGATTCCGAGTGTGCTGAATCAGGTGAATGGCGTACTGCTTGACCTGCTCGATCGATTGTCCCTCCTGTTTTAGTGCGTGTTGAATCTGCGGGCTGACTGCTAGCAGATCAAAAACTTGCTGTTTGTTCAGTCCTTGCTGAAAAGCTAACTGCACGATCGATTGATCGAGCTTTTTAGCATCCGGCTTGCCACCATACTCGTGATGCAATTCTTCGGTTGTAAGGGTTGCTCGACCTGTCACCTGTCGAGCAAGACCTAAATAAGCGAGTCGATACACGCTTGCATCAATTGGGGAGCGCGATTCAGCCATATTTCTATCTCCAGTAGGAGATCACAATTATGAGCGCAACATATTCATAAATGCACTGTCATCATAGTCAAAGAATTCAGGCGAGTTCAAAACTGGGACTTCTGGTTCTGGTGTGTCTCGACTATCAGGAAGATTTGAAATTACTGTTGCTGTCGCACTTCCCGTGTGAGGAGATTGATTCATAAATTGAGGCGTGACTTCAAATCGTTCACTGATCAGCAACATCTGAGCATATAGCTGTGCTAAACAGTCAAGTGCTACTTCTTTAAGATCGGCTTCAGAAAACTTTTCTGTCTCTCGGTAAGCGAAGGGGAGCCAGAACGATCGCAGTGATCGATTCACTAGCTCCCGCGATCCCAGCTTGGAACTGTTCAGAATATAGTGGTACAGCAATTCCCACTCTGAGTCTTCAACTGCCGAGAGCCGCAAGACTGTTTTTCTTTTACTAACCTTGGATTCTGTTGTCATTTCACTGGATGTATTTAGATCGGGACTTGCTGCCGTTGAAAATGTTGAAATGCAGCGAACGCATCGACCATCCGAATGCTTAAAGAATTTTCTAGCGCAAATTTATCGTGTCCAAAGCGATCGACAATTCCGCGCCGTACCCCTTCACCAAAACTTCGTCGCACTTCCTCAATTCCAAGTTGATTGAAAAATTCGATTAGCTCTGACTCAATGAGCATTGATGCGCCACCCCCAATAATGACCTCGCAGGTGGCATCGACATGACGAACGAAGTTGTTAATTAGAAAGCTCTCAAGCTGTCCCCAGTAAGTTGCTCGTCCAACTCGTAAGGCTTCGCTCACGTCTCGCACTTGACTTTCTCCAGCAAAGACAACTTTGGGATTTTTGCTTACGAACGCACTGAGTAATTTGCCATAGTCCCGCGCCAAGATACCTTGAACGGCAGCACCGCTCTCGATCGCTTCCTTGAATCCGGGTCCATTGCTAGTGGATTTTCCTGGCTGAGGTTGTCCATTCTGAAATACCAAAATTGATGCGTTGCGATGTCCCAACATCAGAACTAAAAACGTGCGCGAGTCTGGAGCAATGTTTCTCAAGCTTAGTTCACTGCGCCGTCCCAGAAACAATCCAAATCCTTCTGGATAAGGTTTACAAAGCGGCATGGATAGATTCACAGGTTGTCCCCGAAAAGAAAAATCGGCAGCAGCTTCTTGAATCTTTGTGCAGACCTTCAGAGCATCGGTAAATTCTGTCATTGGAAGCAATAGCCCGACTTGGGCAGTCAGTTGACTGGGTAGCTGCGACCGCTCTCGAATTGCGCCGAGAACTGCCAGCGTTTTCAACACGGCTCGTCGTTCTTTACGCTCATCGGCTCCGGTATCGCCGCCGAAATTCTCAGCCGCGCTGCCGACAACTCGTAGTTCATCACCCACTTCTAACCAAGCAGCATTCTCAGGAGCGGCGGTTGCATTGTGCATCTGTAATAGCTGTAAATGTTCTTTGGTTAGGGGACTGGTGACTTCAGGACTCATTAAGAGATAGTCCAATCGACCGCGATCGCTAAACACAACTTTGGTCAAGGACTGCCCCAGGTCAATCAGAGTTTGAATCATTGGTTCTATTCATTCAATAAACGATCGTTCAACAATGCCGCACTGCAATATGCGGCTCTTAGTAAGGGTTACTACATTACTCAATCGATGCATATTAGATCAAAAAAGTGGGATGACAATTCTGCTAGAGAACTGAAATCAGCGAACTCAGGTGAAGCTATCTGTCCTTCATTCTGCCAACATCATGCGATCTATTGGCAGCATTGTTACTTGTCTACATAAAACGGTGAGATAGCGTACTTTTTAGCACTTTAGTGTCATTCCTTCAGCAAGAAGGAATATCTTGTTAAGCATCAGAGCAATTTAGAGCAATTTAGAGCAATGATACTGCTGGCTGAAAATCAGCACAGTAGCCGTTTGAAGGTCTTTACTGCCCTTCTCCCTTAGCCTCACACCTAATGCACAAAAATCTGTAAAATCGCATCAAAACTATTGCTATATCTGTACTTTCAGCATACATTAACTATAGCTACAGAACTGGCAAATTTACTGCTTGAACAACCGAGCATCTGTAAGAGCTTTTCATCTATCTCCATCGCGCCTGCACTGCTCTAATCTGAGTGCATTTTCTAGTATTGGCATTTAATTTTTGAGACGCTTTATGCTCACTCTGGGTCGTGTTCATTCACAGAACAGCGTTCACTATTTTATGCAGGACAATCATCGACCTGGATCGGATGCGGCAGATTTCAGTCGATGGTATGGGCAAGGTGCGATCGCACTTTCTTGCCCAGAAGTAGTCAATGAAATCGCATTCTCAAACATTCTTTCCGGGCTTGATCCTACGGGCGAATCGCTTCCGGGGCGGCAAATTCATCCTCAGCATCAAGCCGGAATTGATTTAACGTTCAATGCTCCAAAATCAGTTAGCTTGGCGGCGCTGATGGGAGAGCAAGATGTGCTGATTGCGGCTCATACTCAAGCGATCGCGCACACTCTACAGATCGTCGAGCAACGCTATGCCTACACTCGGCTCTGTGAACAAGGACAGCGCCAACTTGTGCCCACTCAGAATTTAGTGATTGCCGCGTTTCAGCACGAAACTTCTCGCGCTCATGACCCTCATTTGCATACTCATTGTGTGGTTGCAAATCTGACTCAAATTTCAAATGGGGAATGGCGAACGATCGATACGATGGGGATCTATCGCGATCGCAGTTTACTCAGTGCGCTTTACACAAATGCGCTTGCTGACCAGATCCGCCAACTCGGTTATGAGATTACGTTGCGTCCCGATTCGCATTTTGAACTGGCTGGATACGCGCCGGAACAACTTCAGTATTTTAGTAAACGCCGTCAGCAGATTCTAGATCTGGTGGGAGAAGCAGCAACGCCAGCAATGAAACAATGGGCGTGTCTCGCAACTCGTCCCCGCAAGATTTTGAACATTGATGCTGCTGAATTGAATGAGTGGTGGCAAGCCCAAAATTCTGCACTTCAACTTGATATTCGCCATCCTGCTTCGATCGAGCAATCTGGGCTTAGTCGTTCGATTGATGCAATTTTGACCGATGCGATCGCAACCTGCACCCGAACGCGATCACTCTTTTCGCAGACAGAATTAGAACGTCGAATTTTTGATCGAGTCCAGCCGTTTAGCTATGGCGATTTTTTGGAAACACTTCAAGCATTGCAACAAGCTGGAAAGCTGATTGCAGTAGGAAATCAGTATTGGACAATTCCAGATCGGCAGTCCTTCTCTGTTGATGTTGCTCCAGCGATTCGTGCGATCGCAAAAGGGAATACGCTGAATGGATTTGCTCAACTTTTGGAATGCGATCACGTGTTTGAATCTGCTAATCCATTTCAAGCAGCAATCGATGCCTATCTTGCTTTGAAGCCTAACGATCGCGCCCACACCGCTTTGATTGTTGCTGATGAAAATAGCCGAAATCGACTTCAGCAAGATCTTGCCAAAGCTCAACAGGCTCACGAATCAACCTTCACGCTTTGGCAACTTCAGCCGAAATCCCTCACAGTTTCTCAAGCGTTAAGGGTTCAGTCATTTCAGATCAATGATGTCGTGATTCCTCGTTATCACTATCCTGCTTTGGGCTTGAACAAAGGAGAGCCTTATACGATCGTGGCGCTTCATGCTAAAACTTTTACACTACGAGATTCTTCTCAGGCTGAATTGACGATCGCACCTCGGCAATTTCGCAACCACCTTTACCGACCACAGCCAATTACGGTTAGTTTGGGCGATCGCTTGCAGTGGGCAATACCGCATCAGGATGGTTCTCATTTTACGATCGCAGCAATTACCGATACCACTGCGTCAATTCAATACTCAAATGGGCAAATTGAACAGCTTGACCCTCATCAAAGCTACTTTTTCCAAGATGCTCGAATTTTTACTACAAACGATGCTCCACCCTCAAATCTCAAGCAGCTTCTTGTAGTTGAACCTGTTGCGATTTCTCTCACACGATGGATTCAAACTCTACCTGCTCTTCCCGACAATCTCGTTGTATATAGCGATCGCATTCCTGCTTTATTTGATCAATTGCGGAATGCTTCAGCACGAGTTCACCTCTATCTGAACTATGACTCAACACCCAGATCTACCCAACTCGATCGATCTGCTGCAAATTCTCAGCCAGCAGCAAACCGAGTTTCAGAATTTGACTCAAAGCATTCGATCTTGGCAGGAAACCAATCAGAATGCTCTACAACACCTGCAAACCGACCAAGCCGACTTGAGGAGTACGCTCGAAACCTTCTTAGCTCAATTAAGCAATATTCTGAACAGCAAGCCATCGAATTCGTCACCGAACCCCTTGGTCGAGCAATTACAAGGCTTACAGCAAAGCTTGACCAGACTGAGCGAACATCTAGAAATCAACACCGAAGGACAGCAGCACTTGAGTCAGCAGTTCGAGTCGTTGCTGATCTCACAAGCCTCGTTGGGCAAACAATTAGAACAACTGAATGCCTTGCAGCAGCAATTATCTATGCACCTCGAACCCCCTCAATAAATGCGATCGCATCTTATGAATTCAAATCACCCCTACCAAAGCCTGACTCGTCTGGAGAATCGCCTTCAACAGCTTCAGGACAGCCTCGACACAATTTCCCGAACGAACCAGCAAGAATTGTCTCAGCTACGACATCTCATTTGCCGCTTGCTGATTCAGCGATCGATGCAAAGCCCAGATCCAAAAGACCTGAATCTCCTAACGAATCTACCTTCACCCAAGACTGTACAGAAGTTACTTCAACAGCAGGAAAAACGCCTTCAGGAGCGTCTTCAGCAACTTCAGCGACACTCTCCACTCAACTAACGCGGCTTTTACCTCAACTTCGTGACTGGCGAGAGCAGCAAGCAATATCGAATGCAGCGTTCGCACTAAATCCAGTTCTGACGCACCTACATCATCAGATTGATGCTGCGCTGGCAATCCCAGTTTCTCAAAGTCAAGCGAATCTGGCTCAATTCCTAAGCCAGCAGCAGCATTTCATGACGGGAGTGATCCACAGCGTTACCCACATCCAAAATTTTGCTGTTCAGAAATCAGAAAATTCTCATTTATCTCATCATGTCCGACTGCCCATTCAACCCGACCTCACAGCAAGCCTTACTGACCTTGCTCACCACGCTGAACGAGCGGCAAGACGCGATCGCGAATTTGCTCACCACTTTGTGCAATCAACAAGCCAGTCTCAGCGATCGACTCACCGTTCTGGAAAATCAGATCCTTCAAGCCGATCCGACTATCGAGCAGCATCTCAACGCACTGACTACCCAACTCAACCCATTGCCCACCTCGCTCTCGACCTTACACGATGGCATGAATCAGTGCGTGACCTATTCGCGCAGTTTCCTCGTCGAGTTGAGGCGCTTCACGCGGATGAAACGACCGAAGCGACCCGCACAGAGCTTGCAGGACTCGCTGACCAACTTACGCTGCATGATTCAAGCCAACACTCAGGTTTATCTGGAACTGTTGCAGCAATTACAGCAACCCGATCCCACGTTGCAGCAAGCATTACAGATTTTGCAGCAGGCATTTACCGAGCAAACGCAGCAGTTACAGACTACATTGCAAACGCCCGATCCCACCTTACAGCAGTCGTTAGAGATGCTCACAACCGTATTGCAGAACTTACAAGAGCAATTGAACAGCCATACGCAATCGATCACCTCACTGACACATTCGATCGAGCAGTGGCAGAGTGTCAGCGAATCGCCTCCGAACGAGTAATTTTCCAAAGTTTGGAAAAATCTTCTTTAGAATCAACGCCTCCAATTTTCCAAACTTTGGAAAATTCAGCTTCAATTCCTGTCTCTTCCCAGTCTAACGATTTTTCAGGGTTTGGTTGGATAACAGGACAGGGAGCGCTAAATCGTGTGGTGCTAGTAGAAACACCAGAAGATGCTACTGCACTTGCTCAACTCGATATCACTCGGCTCGAACACCCTGGACGATCGCTTTACCTAGCCATTACTGATTCTGTGCCAAAAGCGCTTCAGGAATGGGCAGCAATGCCGGGGCAAACTGCGATCGCTGCGGGCGATCCAGACTTTATTCGACGGGTTCAGAAAGGGATTGGACAATCTCAATCATTACCTGTGCCCGATGGTTTTACCTGGCAAAAATTGCTTCAGATGGGACATCAAAATCCTGCTCAACTTTTGCACCACTATCGTCAAGGACTCACGGGCGAACCCACCGCAATTCTTCTAGAATCGGCAAAACGAGCATTACGGCTAGGTCAACCTATGGAATTGGTGCGATCGATGCTGATGACGGCTGAACGAGTGGAAACGATGCGGCAGCCTCAGCAGGCGGAGCAATATGTTCAGGCAATTGTCGATCGCGCTTGTAAGAGTGTTTCGGAAAGTCAGCATTCAACGACTCAGCCTAATCAGAGAGTTGAAAGTCAGCGATCGCAGATGTAGAACATCGACAGTTATTGAACTGCAAATTCTGTATCTTTCCTCAATTCCTGTGATCGGAAGCCCAAAACGATTTGATCTTTGGGGATGCCTGCCTTAACTAATTCTGATGCAATTCCTTCCTCAGTTCCGTCCCGCTGAATCCAGACCTTGCCATCAATTAAATTAACGTGGATGAGGCAGCTATGAACCCGCCGCGTGGCTGCATAGGGGCGGTCATAAACAGGTTCACGTCCTAACATCATGACAAGATACCGATCCTGCTTCGTATCAAAAACGGTTTCAAACTGGACATCGCTCCCTTTGAAGGGAACGCGAGTATGCTCAGTCAAGATCGTTTGAATTAGGTGTCTGTAGTGTTCGAGTTGATCCATTCCAGAATAACCTCCCGCTCAGAATCAAAAACGATGACAGGAATTTGATACTTTCTCAATAACAGTCTACCAAGTGGTTCATTCAAGACATCAAAAAATGCTTCCGCATGAACAGCAAGATACAGCATATAATCTCGCTGAGTTCCTTCCATCACAGCTTGATAAACACAATACTGCCCGATTGCTTTCTCTAAACTCAGGAATCAGAAGCACCGCCAAACGTCTTGATTTCCACATCAATGCGCTCTTGTCCTCGTTCAGCAACGATCAGTCGTTCTGCTGCCAAATCGACATACATATCCTTGTCACTCCATTTTAGGTGCAAAGGATCATCCGTAATCTTTCACCCGTCCTTAATGAGGGCGTTTTTCATGTTCTTGTGGTAGCGATCTTTAACTCGCCGCTCACTCCGGCCTAGCTCTGCTCGAAACTGTTCCACATACACCATAATTTTTCGGACAACTTTCTCTGCGTCTTTTAAGACCATGTATACCCTAGCATATGAGTTCCTAAGCCTACTTTAGAAAGTTCTGAGACTACTTAACGAAGTAGTGTTAACCGATCTAGAGAAACAATCTTGAGCCTCAAATTCACAACTTCTAGTATCTGCATTCCCTGCAACCTTGTGATCCTTTGATCTGTTATGTGTCTGTATCGCGTTAGGCTTTGTTTCATTCGGGTATCCACAATTCTAGGGCGATAGGTGCCCATTGCACTCAATATAGCAACTGATTGTTTAACGTACACCATATCTTACGCTGAAGTAAAATGCTTGATCCTGAAGATTGCTAGAACGATCGCTCAACTTCACTAAAGGCAATCCGTAATCTAAGCGCATTTGAAATCTTCGACTTGGCTGCCAAACTAAACCCAATCCTGTAGACATCAAAAACGTCTCTCCCCGAAGCCGATTGGGATTATTGGCTTTGTTCCAAACACTTCCTAGCTCAAAAAAAGGCGCTAACAGTAGAATTGATCGCCCTGTCGTATTCCGTTGAAGTGTGATCTGATCTTCGATAGAGAATCGAAATCCATTGTCTGCGGAGCGAACGCTTTGGCGATATCCCCGTAAAGATTGCCCACCCCCCAAAATGAATTGTTGTGCAGGTAGGAGACTATCTGGAGTTAGGTGTAAGTCGCCTTGTAGAACCAAAAGATGATCATTTCCAACCTGCTGAATGCGCTGTATCTGACCTAGCCAACTGACAAATTGACCATCAGGAATCGGGCCAGGGTTCGAGGTTGCATTCAAAATATTCAACCCTAAATTGAACTGAGATCGTAATGCCCAAGCATCATACTCACCACGTCGAAGATACTCTTGTCCAAATTTGAGAACTCGTAGCCTGCTATTACCACGTTCATCCGCGCCAATGCCAAATGGAAAAGGATTATCGTCAAACAAGAAAGTTTGTCCGTTTTGCACCGTAACCCCCAACGTAAGCGCGACTTCACTATTAATATTGCGAATTAGCGGTTGACGATAATTCATTTCATACACAGTGCTACGACCCCGAATCCCGAAATCTGCGAAATCACTCTGAGTAACACGACTGCGAGTTGGGGCGACTCGAAACGCTAAGGTTCCATGCTTAGAGTTCAACGGAACTTGATAGGTTAAATCCCAAGCATTCAGTCCTCCAGAGAAAGAGCGACTGTAAGAGAAGTTAACCACATCTCCTAGCCCTATTAGATTTCGATAAGTTACAGTACTGGTTGTGCGCTCGCCACCTACACTGGGCGGAGAGAAATTGTCAGTTCCAACTGAAGCCTGTAGAGACTCAGCTTCTTCGACTGTAATGATCAGCTTACTTTCACCCGCAGTACTGCCTGGACGAATCGCAGCTTCAAGCGTCCTAAACATCGGATCGGTTTTAAGCAGTCTTAATTGCTTCTGAACTTCAGGTCCAATGATTCGATCTTGTCCAGGACGAATGCGATCGCGAATGTAGCTTGGATTCAGACGTTTTGTCCCTTCAATTTCGACCGTTTCAAGCTTGCCTCCTTGAAACAACATTGCTACCTCACCAGCAGCAATTCTCTGGTCTGCTAAAATCACCCGCGATGTAACATATCCTTTTTGAACATAGAAATTTGTAAGTTGATCAGCAAGATCTTGAAGATTTTGCAGTGTGAGCGACCTCTGCTCATAAGCTGTCAGAATTGAAGTAACTTCCTCAGTTGGCGGAATGTTTTCTCCGATCAGGCGAATCTTTTTCACCGTGATCGTCTGAACAGTCGCAACTTCAGTTGCAGTCACTAAAACAGGAACTGAACACCCTAATATTAGATAAAGAAAGAGAAAGTAACCCAACCGCATAAATTTCTAATGAGAAGAATAAGTAACCACTAACCTACCAAGGGCTGCCAATGAGTGTGAAAGCTGACCAAAAATAACCAGCAGAAAAATTCCGATCTTCCGTGATTGGAAGCCTTCCTTGCAAGGGGATTGAACCCCCAGAGTAGATGAGCTTGCCATCTTGAAATCGTACAGAGCCGTCTAACAAGGCAAGTTGGGCGCGACGCAATGCTTCGGCTTTGATTGGAGCCATTTCAAGCTGACGATAAAACTCCGCCATGAGGCTCAGCGTGCCATAGTCGCTAACTTGCCAGAGGCTGCCAACTGAAGAGCGTACTCCTGCTTCAGCAGAAAGACCGACAAAACCCAGTTCTGAAGAAGGATCACCGATCGCTGTTTCACAAGCGCTCAACACTAGAAGTTCTACAGTCGGATGATGAAGTTTAAAGTGGCTCATCCGAGTTAATTGCCACTCCTGATTGTCAAAGAGAATGAAAGATTCTTTGGAATTACTTGGAATAAAACTGCCATGCGTTCCAATGTGAACAACTTGCGCTTGATTGCGTCGCTCGATCAAGTTTTCCACGGTGAAATCACGACCCTGCAAAATTCGTCCTGTGCCAAGATGGCGGCTCACAATTTCTAGTTCTAGCGGCACAGCAGGCAAAGGTGACATAGATGGACGACTCGATCGACGAAAATCATCAGTTCCCATTGCCAAGATTTTTGAGCGATTAAATCTCGGATTGTATTGCGTATCTGTGATACTAAAACTCGGCATCAATCCAAAACTATAAGATCTCAACAAAGGTTGCCCTTTCTCATCGAACATAGCTGCAATGGGAACCGATCTGAGATAAGTATCGAGAATAAAAGTTAAGTTACTAATCTGATAGGCTTTGAGATCAGGCTCTAAACGTTTGACAAGCCAGCGATAAAATTGCTTTCCAAGTGCATTGTCACCCTCCATAAAATTGATATCTTGTCGTTTACTCTGAGATGCGATGTCATCGTTCAGCTCGGTTACAACCTGACCAATTTGAGCACGAGTAAATTCTGGTAGCTGATAGACGATCGGTTTAGCTCTACCTGTAACCAAAACCAGATTTAAGACATCATTTTCTTTGGGCTGAATGTTTTGTGGGAAGCGATATAGAATTTGCTCTGATGTAATTTTAGAGTCTAGAAATACAGCGTAAATTAATGCGGGTCTAACCCCCGTTACTCTTTCGATTTCGTTGAGCCGATTTTGAATTTCATCCAAGGATTTTGTGAGGGTTGCACTGCGAGTTTGCTCTCGATTGAAATATTTTTCAAGCTGATTTGTGAAATAGAAATCGAGCCCAAAGCCTTCTTCTTGTGGATCTCCATCTAGCAGTTCAGGTAAGCGCCCTTCGGGAACAATTCTCGCCAGTAGGTTCTCAAATTGCGGTGAAGTTACAATCCCGATATTGCCTTGTCGATACGAACCCGGAAAGAAGCGAGTTGGCTCAATTGTGTTTCCAGAACTCGTTCTTAATGCTGCGATCGCGCCATTAATTCCACCACTTCCAACACCCGCATTTGCTCCAACATCAAATGTGACAAACCTTGCCCCACCATCATGCGTAATCAGGATATTACCACCGCTGCCACCATCGACTGTAGAGATACTAGCAGGCAACCCTGTTTGATCAATAAAGCTTCCAGTGGCTCGGAAAAAGCGCTGGGTGAAAATCTCCACATTCCCACCTATTCCACCTGCCAATGCTTGAGTATTAATTGAACTGACTTCAATATCGTTCAATGGGTCGAGAAAAACATTGCCAGCATTTCCAGTATTCGTACTCGTATCAATGATTCCAGCCTTGATGCTATCGAATGCAATAACTCTGACATCACCTCCTCCTGTTGTTCCACGAGTAATGAGGTTATTCGTTGTTACAATTCCACGAGGACTAGACAGAAAGACTGATCCACCTGTTGTATTCGATGTGTCAATGCTCGCCGTCGTAATATTGCCAGTTGGTGCGAGAATCTGAAGGCTACTTGTTAGCCCCGGTTGGCTTGTCACATTCTGGGCAAGAGTGATATTGCCAGCATTTGTCGAAAGTGTTGTGCTTCCACCTGTGAGTGTAATGGGCTGAGTGATCGCTAAGTCGCCACTAGCAATGTTAATGCCGCCGGTCAAGAAGATCTGGTTTGCGTTTTCAACCTGAAAGTTTCGCAAACGATTCGTTCCACCCACTGCTGCTCCAAAGCGCAGATTTCCATTGCCTGCGGCTGTGGCAAGCGAATATTGCCCATTTGCTTGGCTCTCAATCGTATCGGTGAACGTGATGTTACCGCCATTAGAATTTACTCTTGTATCAGCTTCAAGAATTGCTCTACCAAAGGTTAAATTCTGTCCACTTGAACTAACGTTCGCTCCTAAAAAAATTGCTCCTACACCAGGATCGATTTCGACGGGAACATTAAATGCTAATGGGCTGAGAACACTTAACTTTCCACCGTTTGAGCTAATTTTGACTCCTTGAAACCCGCTAATTTGAGCCAGTTCAGCAGCAGTGAGACTCAAAGCATTTGGATTTTTTGTGCCAAGTTCAATCGCACGATTTAGACTAGTAGGCTGTAGATTCAGCGTATTCGTTCCAGTAATTACACCATTTAAATTCACTGAATCTGCTTGCAGCGTCAGCGGATGGTTATTGGCATTCAGAGGTGCATTAACTGAAATAGCTGCTGTTCCAGCATTAAAGACTGAGCGATTACTCAGCGTTACTGCTTGATCAAAAATAATCGACTGATTATCTGTCGTGAGATTGCCATTCACGATCGTATTGCTAGCATTTGCAACAAGTTGTCGAACTGAGACATCACCGCCCAGTCTCAGTGTATTACCGACGACACTCAAGTTGTAGGGGGCATTGATCGAACTGTCAAAATTAATGGTTCCGCTGGAACCCGCATCGATCGCCAGATCTCCCGTCAAAATCACAGGACTCCTAAAATCAAGATTTCCGCTGGACGTTGCTCCCTGAGTTGCAATATTTCCTTTGATCAGAATGCCCTGGCTGCCTGCAAGCGAGATATTCCCAGCTTGGCTTTGACTGTTTGTTTTAATATCACTCAAGAGGAGTTGCCCGTTTGGTGCATTTAATACCACATTGCCTGCAGCCCCAGTATCAGAACTAACGTCAAGAATGGTATTGGTCGCATTGATAGTACCGCTACGACTCGTAATGCTAACGCTTCCGCTTGTATTACTCGCTCTGCCGTTAATGTTTCTATTGAGAACAACATCTTTTGCTGCATCGATCAGCAATGAACCTGCATTTTTGCCGAAAGTCGAGAAATTAACGCCGCTCGGCTGCTGTTGACCTGGAAATGGATTCGCTCCATCTTGAGTGACTGGGTTGCCTACATTCACAGAACCCGCTCGGCTGATAATCTTGATCTGTCCTGTACCTGCACTTTCACTTGTGACTGTGCCTGTACTGATTGTACGAGCCATGATATCGCCTTGAGCTTCTAAAGTAATATCATTGCCTCGACCTTGTGCAGCTTCTGCCCACAAAATCCCATTCACTGTAATTCCTCCTTCTTGACTCGTAATCTCGATTTTCCCTGCGTTTCCAGGATTTGCGGTAGAAGGAAGATTTGAGTCTGCAAAACTTGTGATAAAGCCAACTGTAATGTCTTTCTTAGCACTAAGCACAACATTCCCACCTGGAACAGGTTGCTGAGTAGCGAGATCAACACCACTACGAGTATTGATGTTTCCAAGCCGTAAATTCGCACCTGAAATCGTTAGCGTTCTTCCACTCGTGCTGCCAACCGGACTTGCAGCTGAGATTGTAGTGTTTGTATCCATGATGAAGTCGCCAATTCCATTCTGGTCAGCATCGGCTCTGAAGACAATATCTCTCCCATCTCGTGGAAAGGTCAGCGAAACGCCATTTGCAATCTGAATGTTGTTATTTGCTTCAATGATAAGATTGCTGTCTAGGCTATACAGAGTATTCGTACTCAGAAAGGATTGACCTGGACTGGCATCAGATAAGTTATCAGAAATTAGGATATCGTCTGGGTCGATAAGTAATGTGCCTGAATTTCCTACGCGACTTCCTGTATCAACGTTGCCATCAAATGTTAGATATCGCCGACCAGATACTTCAGCAAAACCACCATCTCCTGAATTTGAGCCACCGCGAACGCTAATATTTCCGAGAAAATCAGTTCGATCAGATGCCCATAAACTGACGGAGCCACCATTGCCACGATCGCGGCTATCCGCACGAATCGTTGTCGCTCGATCGACAGTAAGTTGATTGGCATTGGGTACTTGACCATTCCCACGAACGGCTCCGCCAATCTGAATCGTTCCACCTGCGGTTTGCCCAGAGGCATCAAGCTCAGCCTGTGAAAGTTCAATACTGCGCCCTAAAACTTGAATCATTCCACCAGTTTCGCCGGTTGCATTTATCTTGCCAGTCACGACCGTTGTTCCTGGCTGTTGCGAGAGTACGACTCCCGACCCTGTTAAGGTCACTTCTCCTTGAGCATTCATTGCCAAACCTGTCGAATTCCGCCCCGGATGCTGCGCGAGAAGGGACGGAAGAGACGAAATTGGTAGATTCCAGGCTTGAGGCTGATTTTCTAGTACGCTCGGTTGAATATCAAAGCTCAAAAAACTACCTGACTGCTTCAGTCGGAGCCAGCTGTTTCCAGCAACGGAAGCGGTTGTGACAGATCCACTTGGAGCAGAAAGCTTGCCTGTGTTAATGACACTTCCTGCAAGGAGTGTAAGAGACTGGTTTGCACCAACACTGAGATCTCCAGCATTGATAATCGTACCTGGATTGCTCATCGTCCAAGCGAATCCAGTTGGAGAACCCATCAAATCTTGATAAGTATTGCTCCCGAATGCACTCAACCAAAGGCGACCAAAACTGATGCCATTGGCAGTAGTTGCAGTCAATCCTCCAGGAATTTCTAGCTGAGCCGATGCGCCAAAGATAATCCCAGAGGGATTCATCAAGAATAAACTCGAATTTCCTCCACTGACCCGCAGAATGCCATCAATGATCGATGCTTCCCCGCCGCTCACCCGTCCCAAAATGTTACGGATACTGGGCGAGGAGAAGAAATTTGCAATCTGTCCCGGTTCTAACCCAAATCTCTCAAAACTATGAAATAGGTTTTGCCCATCTTGAGAAAATTGTCCCCCTGTGATCTCGAACTGGTTCTCAATCAGCTTTACACTTGTTCCTGTGCCATCTGCTGCTGGAACAATGGGTTGAGCCTGAACCGATGTATGGATTCCGCTTGAAAAGAACAAAGCTGAAAGAATCACTAATCCTTTCAGCATAGGAATCCTAGAATCAGAACCGACACCGAATACTACTCTCAGGGCAGACATTAATTTCCCTCTTTTTAGAGAAAGAATATTACCCCACAATTATGAGCATGTTCTTTCCAATAGACAATTATTCTTTGGTATAGAAAATCCTATCTGACTGAGTCGAGATTCCTGTCAGTTCTATTAATTGCTTTAGGTTTTCAGAAAGTTGCTGATCATTAGGAGCCTGCTGTTTGAGTGTGAAAAGACCATCGATCGTTTCATACCAAAGCCCATTCTGACCATAATCTTCGATCTGTTCAAAAGTTGGAAGATTTCCAGTTGATTTGGTTACCGAGTCAAGGTATTTGATCAATCCAGGCTTCGACATAACTGTTGAACGGGGTTCACAGTGAATTTCGACTACCCACTCATAGGTAACATTAGGAGAAAGTTGCTTACTCTCAGGCAGTGCAAGATTAGCGAATCCTGGCGAAGAGCGTGGATAAGCAATTCGCTTTTCCTCATGCAGAATCTTCCTAGAGTTGTAATCTCGGACAATGAATTGCATCCAAGCATTCTGACTAATTTCGTTTTGCTGTGGATCTGCAGCACGATCAACGACGGTATAAGGAAGATATACCCAGAAAGTGGGACGCTTTAAACTTGTCTGAAATCCTTGGGAGTAGGTCACAACTTGGGGGAGTTGGCTTGGGCATCGATTCCCATTCCGGCTGCCATCGGTAGAGCGCAACGTCGGACTGCCACTTGAAGCAGGTGGGTTAAATGTAATGGTTCGAGGCTTTTCAGGTTTGGGGCGAGAGGGTCGATTTGATCGAGTGGGATTAGCATTAGGCTTGGCGATCGCAGAATTGACAAATCCCATGCCACTGCTTAAAACAAGCATCGAAATA
Organism: Leptolyngbya sp. GGD; assembly: GCF_026735145.1. NCBI lineage: Bacteria > Bacillati > Cyanobacteriota > Cyanophyceae > Leptolyngbyales > Leptolyngbyaceae > Leptolyngbya > Leptolyngbya sp. GGD. The sequence goes on along the minus strand of NZ_JAPQKE010000012.1, from coordinate 39,931 downwards.
CTCAAACAAAGACGACGAAAATAGCTACTCATGATTCTAGAGAAACGGATTGTGAATTCTTCTTATGGGAAATGATCCAAACCCAACCGCTACTGCCAGAGAAAACCATCAATGTCGGAACACAAGGGAGCCAGAGACCCTGATTTAAAGTAGACTGACAACTCATTAAAAGCACACTTACAGACAATACAACTCCAAAACAGTAGAGCCTGACTTGAGTCAATCGCCAAGCTAAAATTCCACCTAGGACTGCCCATCCTCCTAGCCAAAAGAGTTCAACAGTAGCATCAGCAGGATAAATCAGCGTGCGCTGCCCCATTGCATGATCTAAAAGCTGACTGATTCGATGTGCCTGCAAAAAGACTCTGGGCAAGTTCTGATTAACATCTTGACTATAAGGAGTCGGTCTCCAATCTTCAGCAGATGTTGGGGTGACTCCAATCAAGACAATCTTGTCCTTGAGATCATCAGACTTGCTATCTTGTAGAACTTGTTGAATCGGAATTTCTTTAAAAACTTGCTGGGCACGAACTTGCTGATTGAATGCGCGGTAGTTAATGAGAATTTGCCGACCACTGAGATCAACACCGCTACGATACGCTCCTGGATGTTCGCTTAAAACTCGATCGATCAAATTGTCTGGGTTAAAGTTGCCATTCTCGCCTTTTAAGCGATCGAAAACTTTAGGCTGAGTGGCCATCAAATAGCGCGTTGCAATGACGGTACTAAACGAATAGCCCGTTGGACATTTAGCATGAGAACTTGGTCCGCGACTAAAATGCTGGCGACGAGTCACCCCATCATTATCGGGATCAGAATCAATGAATCCTACTCGAATTATTCGGGCATCCTCAGGAATCTCCGGCGGGGCTTCGTTATTCTGATCGCAAGGAAAAATAAGAGTATCTGTGTCTCGAATCTGATTGGCGAGGGTTGCATAGCGTTGACTCACCGGAAAGTTACGGAAGATCGTCGAAGCGATCACGGCAGGCTTTTGACGCTCTAATTTTTCTAGTAACCGTTTCAAAGTTTGATCTGGCAACGAAGAAACGCCCGATGCACGGTTTTGCTGGGTGAGTTGATCATCATCGAGCGTAATAATCCGAATCGCATCGTCTGGAACCATTACATTCGGGCGGTGGCGGAGCATTGCATCATAAGCCATCAGTTCCCAAGACTGAAGCCAGCCAAACTGCCGAATGGTCATTATCGCAGTCGTGACACAAGCACTTGCGAACAGAAGAGTCAAGAGAGATCGGACACATGTTCCCGAACTCTGCGAGTGTTTCCTCTCAATCGCGGGTTGAATCGTCGAGCGAAACGTCCTCCAAGTCAGAAGCTCACTCGCTGGATGTTGATAAATAACAGGAAGCCAGGTTGCGCCTGGGAAATGGTTTTGAATCCCTTCGAGCTTGCCTCGTGCTTCTTTAACTGAGGCATAGAGCGATTTACCACGAGAGAAAGCTTGCAGAAAGTAGCGGAGAAACGTTTGAGCCACCTGATCGGGAACAGGCTCTCGCATGACAATCATCTGCGGAATATCTAGCGTTTCGAGTTCTTGAACAAGCCCTAACCCATCGCATGAGTTGAAAATTGCAAGTTGTAGCCCATTCTGAATTGCCCGTTTCAGGCCCTTTCGCAGTTCTTTGAGCGGTAGGCTATCGTGTGAATTTAAGTCAATGTAGCCTGTCTGTTCCTCTGTCCGGCTATGACCTGCAAAGAATAGAATATCCCAGGTCTGCTCCCATAGTTTTTCGTTAAATTCCTGCCGAGTGGGTTCTTTGAGAATCTCAACCTTGGGGGAGTCTGGTAGTTGATTAAATAGCTTTTGGTCTTCTTCAACATCAATCCCCGTTGCATTTCCCAAAACTACTAAAATTCTTAGCGCTCCTGTTAGCTCAGAAGCTTTAGAAGACTGATAGCAAGGTGAACTGATTGCAATTTCAGCATGATCGTAACGATCGACAAGATCCCAGATTTGCCAAGGTAGTTGCCGAAGTTGCGGATCATCCGTTCGAATTAGGATCTGAACTTCCTGCTGGTTGTGTTGAGCCAGTTCTAATTGGAGTTGTAATCTCTCTATAATCGCTTGAAACGTCTCAACTGAAAGCCATTCGTTAAAGTATTGTCGAACTTGAACAATTTTAGGACGAAGCTCAACAATCGAAATTGTACGATTAGCCTCAATTTCCTCGATGCGAAAGGCTGTGCCTAATGCACGATAAGTCGATCGCCAATCTTGATAGTAAGAGACAATTTGAGTCGCTTGACCCAGACGACCTGTGATCCGACGACTCGCATTTGCACCTTGATCTATCACTTCTAATGCAGCACTAAATCCAATCTCTACAGACCCTACTAGATCTAGAACAACTTTGACCATTGCTTTCTATGATTAGATAATCTAAATCTCGTAGTCTTCAATGAATACAGCATTTCCTTGAACAATTTGCAAGCTAAATCGTTCTCCTAATTCGCCTGTAAACCGTTTCTCAATAAAGTTGCCAATATCTTTTACTGCAGGCTTAAGAACCGTTTCACTTGAACTCACAATCAACTGTAAGTCAGGCGAAAGAGCAGCTCGATCATCGACAGGGCAGATTTTGACGATGATTTGGATTTTTGATGTGTTTTCTTGAGCAATGCGCTCAATTACGAGCTTAAGTTGAGATTGCATAAGAGAGAGTTCTCGATATCGGCTCACCTCCATTCCAGCGTGTCGATATCGAAATGCGAAGGCAGGTTGTGTAGTGAGATCCTGAAGCTGCTCAGTTGCAGTCTGAATGGATTGATCAATTGATTTCCAAGTTGTATCTACAATTCCCTGAGTCCACTGCCATAATCGAATTACCGGGGTCACATGATCGAGCATCTCTTCAATAGGCTGTAAGTCTGAAAGCGCAATTTGATCTTGCTCCTGAATCGAAGCAACCGGAATAAATCCAACCAGTTGAACAGCATCTAAAGCCTCAGCAAATTGAACAGCGACATATCCGATCGTATCTTCAGCTTTTGCTGCAACTTTCATTTTCGTTTGGTTTGGTAAGATCGAGCGGCACTCTATTTTTCCAACTCCAGGAATGGCTAAATCTGCTGTATCTAAGAGCGCTCTCCAAAGTGAATTCCGCCAGTCACCCTCACTAAAGTTTGTCTGAATGTCTAACGTTCGCAAGTAGCGATCGACGGCGTAGACGGATAACGTATTTAGATAAACCGATTTACTTTTTTCAGGTGTAACTTGCTCACGCGCAAATTCGGTTGCAAGATTATGAGCAGTAGAAGTGAGATATATTTTCATCGTGAGTCTCCACAGGGTTTATGCTTCGATTAAGAGCGGATTGAAGCCGAGATGATTGATGACGAGTTCCTCAACTAATTTGCGGCAGCGACGCTTGAGCGTATGTAGAGTTTGTGTCTTGATATTCAATTCTCGTGCGAGTTCACTGAGATTATCTGTAGACTGCTCCAATGTCACCCTTAAAAACAGTATGTGGCAATTGCAATCAGGACGATCGCGGGAGAAACAAGCCCGTAGCTTGCCTTCTGGATCAGTTTTGATGTATTGAAGCGCCTGCTCGATCGCAGTTCTTTTTTTATTTTCAAAGCGCTGCCAAGCTTGAACGACTTGATCTAACCCACTCAAGGTTGGAACTTGTTCAAAGTCAATCTTTCCTTCTTGAATAATCTCATCCAATTCGCTTGAAGATAGAGGCTCATTAGCTTGATATTCAGCACTTCCTGGCTCAAATGCATCAATTGGAATTTCGTTCGGTTTTAGGAGATGCTCTAAATCTCGGATGCGATAATCTAACCGCCCTTTGTAAAGAACCCAGTTGATTAAAGCCTGTTGGACTGAGACTTCTTTCTTCCAATTAGAACAACTGACATCAAACTCATCTATATGCTCTGCGACCCAAGCGAGTGAGTCGTTGAGAGCTTGGCCCAGATCAGGATGTACTTTTTTGTCATGATGTCCTCTTCGCCGTGCAATCCACTGTTCTAGAAAAGGTTGCAAAGTGCTGAGAAATCGGCTCATAGCTTTTCTACGCTGCATTGAGCCTTTTGGATGTGACAATACAGCCGTGAGAAGAGTTTCAAGATCGCCCATACGCTCTAAAAGTGGAGAAGTGTAATATCGTGTTCAGCGTACCCAAATCCTGCCAAAGAAGAATGAAGTTCAGGAAATAGCAATGAGCGGACGAGCTTCCACTCGACTACGGTTTCTCGAATGCAATGCGCTAAATGGCAAAACTCGTTTAATTTCGTCGATCGTGGTCACGCCTTGCGTAATCTTCTCGATCGCAGCCACTCGAAAAGAATCAAACTCTATTTCTTGCAAATAATGGTTGAGTTGAGTCATTGCTCCTTCATAAATGATTTGGCGCATCACCTCATCGACATTCAGCAATTCAATCAACGCTTCTCGACCTAAATACCCAGAGTAGAAGCACTGAGAACAACCCCGTCCTTTTTGCCAGGTTTGGGTAGCGGTGGATTCTGGAGAGAGTCCCAAGAGTTTGAGATCGCCTTCCGAGGGATGATAAGGTTCAGCGCAGTGCGGACATACTCGACGGACAAGTCGCTGTGCAACCACTCCTAGTAATGCATCACTGATCAAGCCTGGATCTGGGCCAATATCTTTAAGGCGTGGAATCGCTCCAGCAGCATCATTCGTATGCAGGGTGGTTAGGACTAAGTGGCCTGTTAAAGCGGCTCTCACGGCGGTTTCCGCCGTCTCATGGTCGCGGATTTCGCCAAGCATAATAATGTCTGGATCTTGTCGCAGAATAGCTCTTAGCCCTGATGCAAATGTCATTCCTGCAGCTTCATTTACCTGAGTCTGAGTAATTCCTGGCAGTACGTATTCGACTGGATCTTCGACGGTGGTGATGTTTTTAGCATCTTCCGAGATTGCTAGCAAACTTGTATAAAGTGTACTCGTTTTCCCAGAACCAGTAGGTCCGGTAAAAATAATCAGCCCTTGAGGTTGAGTCAGCCAGTGTTCATAGAGCATGCGGGCGCGATGGGAGAATCCAATATCTGCGATCGTCTGAAATGAATTCTGCTGTCGGAGCAGCCTCATGACAATTTTCTCTCCAACTTCTCCCTTAATTCCACTCACGCAGGGAAGTGTGCTGACTCGCAAATCCAGTCCTTCCGCTTGTTGATCTGTCGAAATATATTGCTCTGCCATGCGCCCATCTTGAGGACGACGGCTGTCCGCAATGTCCATCTCGCTCATGACTTTGATTGCAACAACGACTTTTCGGCTGATCTCAGGAGGAAGCGTAGCAACATTACGAAGGATACCGTCGATGCGATAGCGCACTCGTAGGCCATCTGCTACAGGCTCAAGATGAATATCACTGGCTCGGTGGCGCATAGCAGACGCAATAATTGCTTTAACTCGATCAATTTGATTGTCAGTTTGAGCAAGGGTGAGTTGCGTTAGCTCTGCAATATCTTCTGTATCTTTCTCCCCTGTTATAGGATTGATCAGTTGGCTAGTTGCGATCGTTTTGTGATCGACAGTTTGTTGACGATGCCATTTTCGATAGCTCAGCTCATCAATTGTGAACAATTGAATGTTAGCATTCAAACGGTTTTCGAGCGATTGAATCTCTGAGGGTTCAAGGTTACGAGGTACACCCAAGTAATAGCAGTTTTGCCAATGTAAAAGAGGTAAAGCAGGGATTAAAGTTTGACGATCTCGAATTTGCTTTAAAAATCGGGCTGACAATTCGGCATCTAGTAGTTCTAGTTTGACTACACCTGATTCATTAATCACAGAGCTTAGTGCAAAGTCGAGCGTAATCGCTCGTGATTTTAATTGTTGCTGGAGAGATGTGAGCATCATAACGCTTCAAAATTTACAGACTAGAGTGGTGGAGAAAAAGCAGCATTGCTCAAGCTGCACAACGCTGCTTTTTCTTAGAAATTAGCCTCGAACGTAAATGTAGTTTTCAACTTGGCTTGCAGAAAGCGTACGCGTTTTATACAAGAAGCCACCACCAGGAGCGTAGCTCGATTCAGAAATTACGATCGTGCCATTGGTATTGACTTGTTCAACAACTGCAACATGTCCGAATCCTCCGCCACCGCTAACCCACTGAGCGATCGCGCCTACCTGGGGAGTTCTTCCACTTGGAATACCAGCATTACGCGCTTGTGTAATCCATTCTTTTGCATTCCCAAGTAAGCGATCGAGATCAGTTGTGCGGTAACCAAGCTGGCGAAGGCGACCATTTGCATACCAAGTGCAATTGCCGAAAGAGTTTAACGTTCCGCCAATGGAGGGAGGTGCAAATCTCCGCCAGAACGGATTGTTGTTGCGGTAGGCAGGTGAATTCCAATCAACTCCAATGTGAAGGGCTCCGCTAGATGGAGAGGCGATTCGGCTGCTTGTAAAGCGTTGATTGACATTACCGATGCATTCCCACAGGTGTACGATGCCTTGGTCGTTACGAGTAGGAGCATCAACACAAAGTCTTGTGCCTGTTCGCTGAATTTGAACAACATTGCTGCCCAAGCTCACAATGTTGAAGTTTTGATCCGGATCATTGGGATCACAATTCCATACATTGATTTCGGCTCCATTGAACAATCGATGGGCATTCAAGCATTTTCCGGTCGAGCGATGTCTCAGAAGTGTACCACCACGATTCCCACCAAGCCGCTCGAATTGTTGATCCGGATCATTGACATTGTGCTGGTAGATCGACATTCTGGGCTGACCATCAATTCGCCGGAAATTGTTGTTTGTGTTCAGTGCTTTGCCACCATTGAGTGAAAATGTCTCATTTGCTTGAGCTGTAACACTACTAAACGGAATCAAAACTGAGAGAATGCTAGCAAGTGCGATAAACTTAGGTGAGAGCTTGAATTTCATGATTGAGAAGTTCTAGTGATTTAGTTTTGAGAAATGGTTCCATCCCTTCACCTACGTCTCGTCCAAGCAATCTGGTTTATTCAGATAATTTCAAAATTTGCTGAAAATCCCTATCCCGGGGAAGTTTCAAGCCATTTCTCCTTGGAAGCCACATCATTTTGAACTTGCATAATTAATAAAAAGGAGACCAAGTTAGCCCCGATCTCCCTGCATTTATTATCAAGAATTCTAAGTTAGTAAAAAGAACTTCTACCTCCATCCCAGTCTTTGAGCAGTTTGAGCATCTAGGCAGACAAGGTTGCCCTGAGATTCACGACAAACTTGGTCATTTGAGGATGGCGCTACTTCCCAAGTTTTCCAATCAAAGTTGACAGGTTTTGGCGCGTCTTTGCGCTCCGTTTCTGTCGATGTCGGTTGTAGATTCATCTCATCACCTCCTCCTGCATAAACTGTGGAAGGGCGAGAAACAAAACAAGCAAAACTTGTGAGTACAGCTAAGACCAAAGGACGACAATGAGATTTATACATCAGGAATAAGTTGTTTTGCTGAGGTGTACAGTGAAAACTGCTTTCACCTACATCTCAGGTAAAAAGACTAGATTTATTTAATTCATATTCGATCTGGAGAATTAGAAGCTGAAACGCCACCCGGAATTCGGACAGGGAGCTAAGAGTGATTATCTTAAACATCAAGTATGAGCGCAACACAAAGCAATCTTAAAAAGCCAGCATAGTACATCGAACTCTATATTGTCATTAGAGGGTGTTTTAAAAGTCAGAGTCGGTCAAATTTTATGCCAATCTCCTGACCATAATCCGAGTCATTGCTCTAAAAGTGATGCTAGAAATCTTCTACGAGAGGAACAGTTTTCTCAATTAACTGAGGCTCAATCAAAATCTATCCTAAAGAAGTTAGGATCAGGAAGAGTGGATTCTGTAGCTATTAAGTCTGATAACGCAGATGGATCAGTTTGCTTAGTACTTGAACGTGCAGGTAAGGCTGACGGTTTTCAAAGACTAACCTCTGAAATTGCTCCCGATGGTACGACTAATCGTCTTGTACAAACTACGTTTGATGATTCTGGTAAACTTATGCGGCAGAGACTCGGTTCTACCAAAAACAATTTGTTCGATGTAAAGTTTTGATTTAAGAATGTAGAAATATGAATTCAGCTTTGAACTTATACCAACAAGTTTTGATGGGAGAGATGAGCATTGGTAAGTTCTTGGAACAAGGTAAGTCAGTTCCCTCAGCATCTGCTGAGGTATACGTTACTCCTGAACCAATCATATTGATGTTGAACAAGTTCCTCGAAGAGTCTCCGCTGAAGAACTTTCACAATGGGCAGAGTTTCTATTGTTAGAAGAGCCTTATGTCTCGCCGGGCTATGATGATGACAAGGCTGACCAGTATGAGCCAATGTGGTACGTTTTGCAGCAGCTTCCCACCCCGGAGCTTGATATTCCTGTTAACGCAACCAGTGTGAGAGGGCATCTGAGAGTTTTGAAAGCCCTTAAGAACACTCTTTAACGGTCACGTTCTACACCTCACGGTTCGGTCATTTTCAGGGACGGAAATCGCACCAATGCAGCCTATCAGGCTTGTCGGGTAACACGCTCCTTGACCTCGTTAACACATTAAATAGTTCTAGATTCTGAAGTTGCGGCCTCGCTTCTAGCATAAATGAGGTTAGAACTGCACACAATGAGCAGTAGTGAAGTAAATGCGGTACTAATAAAGTGAGAAGTCTTCATGATGGTGTTTTTGAGAGAAGAGCGATCGCTCTTCTCAAGTGAGTTGCGATCGCTCAAGGTTTAAGTTGACACAGAAGCGTTAGAAGGAGACAAATCCTTACGGCATGGGACGCGAACCAGGAGCATTACCATTCACCACAGCACTAGCAACCCAGTTATTCGTTCCAGCAATGCGGTACCAACGTGCATCAGGCGTATTAATCCAATGATCATTCACGACTTGCCCGAAAGTCCAAGCATCAAAGTTGATGTGCTGATTTGGTGCAATCCGCCCTACAATTGGCGCAGTAGTTGAAGGCGCAGAACGAACATTAACTCCTGTCGGCGCTGAAATGGCACTAAAGTTAACGGTATACACGCCAGTTGAAGGAGCAGGAGAGGGTGCAACGATGCTTCCATTGGTTGAACTCAAACGAGATGGAATTGCATAGAGAGTAAATTGTTGCCCATCAACAGAGAACGATTGGCTTGGCAGTCCGAAGTGCAAGTGCGGTCCAGTAGAAATTGCACAGGAAGCATCATTTACCCGATCACCTGCAATCCGACCGATGACATCACCTTGTCGATACCTCTTACCAACGAAAATATCTGTTGTTTTGACATGAACCAAAGTATACCGCTGACCTGTCGAAGCTTGCAGCAAAATGGATCGATGGTTGTCACCTCCTCTTGCAGCACACTGGTAAATCACTGTAGACTCGATCGGAGCAAGTACTTCTGTTCCCGCTGGCATTGCGACATCAAATGCCGTTGTAGTTTTGAGAAAACCATCAAAGTGCCAACTGCCGTTGATTCCATAGCTCTGACCTGCCCGCCAAGGCATTTTCCAGCTAGATGCCATAGCCGCACTGTCAAATCCCATGCTGCCAATAGCGAGCATCACTGCAACAGAAACTGCTTGAGCAAAAAACCTTTGAATTTTCATGACTTTCCTTAGAGCCTAAATAGTGGTGGATTTGCGGATTTTCTGGAGGCTTGTTAACCTCCGGAGCATCCTCACTTTTGTCTCTAGGCAAAGCTGGTGGTTTATTCAAATCCGGAAAAGAATTTTCTAGATTAATGATAGGGAAGATAATTATGGAAGCCTCTCTGAGGCATTTTCAGGGGATTGCCCGCCTTGAAAAGGATGCTACTGTGTACTGATCTCATGTTCTGATTTTTAGATCTGCGGGTATTCTCTTTAGAGGAAATTATGTGGAGCACTTTCTAGCGCTATCCTCGATTCTTAATAATCACTAATTGCTCCTCATCCATCAGTGTTTATCCACGTTATCTTCTCAATCATCATGAAAAAGCAACTTCTTGTCCTTGCAGTGTTGGGAACGGTCGCAATTCCCCAAATGCATATTGATCGCGCGATCGCAGCCGAAGAAACATACAAAATCGAATTGCGGGAGATTTCTCAGCCTGCTGATAACGACTCCTTTGCCTCAAGCATGGGATTCAAAAAAGACCGAGGGCGCTCAGAATGGGCAATCGTTACCGTCACTAATGGTAAAACAGTCAAAATTCGGCACGCGACCCGGATCGCAAATATGATTGGCTTTAGCCGATGGTTCGATCATAAAGTGACTGCGATTCGGACGTGTAATGGAGAATCCTTTGACACCAACGATACGAAAAAGGATTGCACCATCACAAAAGGCGATACCGTTACCCTACCAGACGGGAAAACAGTGAACGATGTCTCCTTCGACTTCAAATACACCGAGGGCGGCATTACCTATACCCGCAACGTACAAGTTTCATCCGAAATGCAGCCAGAACGCAAATAACTATGCTACGCGCGCGTTGCCATTGTTCGAGCAGCGATCGCAGATGTATCCTTAATAAAACACATGCGGGCAGAGAGCGTAGCAATCAAACTGCCCGTATTTGTCTTTTGAAGTTTTCAAAGCTATAAAACATCCTTGCGCTTCTGTAGCCAGAAGGTTAGTCCTAAATAAATGGCGCTGTGCAAGGCTAGTAGCCCCCAGTTTAATCCGATGTTTGCCCAGGTTGGATCGTAAATTGGGTTGGGGTCAAACGGTAGAGGCTGAGGTGGAACTCCAGGTGTCTTAGGCAGCTGAGGAACCATAGCATTCACATCCACAACCGAGCCATAAGCCCCAATTGACCACCGGCTGACCATTAGCCAAGACAATACCTTTCCGGCTCCTTCTAACTTAAATAAGATGCCAGAGAAAATGATTTGTGGAATCAAAATTAGCGGTAGCGTACTATTCGCTTGATTTGAATTCTTGACGAGTGCTGAGATCATCAGTCCTAAACTCACACTTGCAAGCAATGTCAGAAAGGTTGTGATGCCGCTACCCACCGTCCAGGGCAGCAATTCCGGTTGAGGAGCACGAAATCCAATTAGCATCGCAATCACAATCAGCACAGTTTGCAGAACGGCTAGACCTGCATGAATTGAAAATTTTGACCCTAGATAGGGAAGCAATCGCAAATTCACCAACCGTTCCCGGTAATAGATGTGATTCTCTTGAACAATGGATTGTGCTGTAGAAGATAAACCGACCCATAATGCAGCGCAGGTAAATACAAATAGAACCCGCAAGGCTGTAGAGGCTTGCGCAACAGTAAGGGTTGCCAGCTTCGCGATCGCATCATAATCCTGCAGCGCCAAGGTTAGTAGTCCAATCCCAACCGGAGCGGTCAACATCATGAGAATCAGGGTGAAGCGATCGCGCAAGATGAGCTTCCAGGATCGTTGGCACAAAATCAACCATTGTTGCCAAAAAGAAACTTGAGGTTTCTGAGCAGATGCAGCGTTTTGCAGGCTAGTCTGATTTGTACTGAGGACTGTCTTCACATACAAATCGTGTGTCTGTGACCGGTGGAATCGCTGTGACCAGTGTTCAACTGCCTGTTCGCTTTCTCCCAGTTGAATATAGATATCTGCGAAGTACTTGAGATCTTCAGTAGGTGCTTGAAAGAATCGCATTGCTTCTTTCGGCGGACCGAAATAGCACAGTCGCCCGCCCATGCCCATGAACGCAATGCGATCGCAAACTTCGAGGTTGGACGTGGCATGTGTCACTAAAACAATCGTGCGTCCTTGATCAGCAAGCTCTCGCAGAAGTTCCATCATCTTCTTATCTAAGCCTGGATCAAGTCCTGAAGTTGGCTCATCTAAGAAAAATAATTTTGGATTGGCGAGCAATTCAACGGCGATGCTCACGCGTTTGCGTTGTCCACCGCTTAGCCGTTGCACCAGCGTATTGCGGACATGGCTGAGCTTGACTTCCTCTAAAGCATGGGTCACTGCTTCTTGAATATTCGTATCGGGCGGTAGGCGAAGACGGCACGCATACGTGAGAACTTCTTCAACCGTCAAATTGAGATGCACAATGTCATCTTGGGGCACATAGCCAATTTCCGAACGATAGAGGTCAAAGTTCCGACGCAGGTTGTCCCCATTCAGATGCACTGCGCCTGATGTTGTTGGAGCAATTCCTAATAGCGTTTTCATCAGCGTCGATTTACCTGCGCCACTGCCGCCTACCAGGGCTACTAGCTGCCCCGGCTCGATCGCGAGTGATACATTGTTGAGAATTGTCCTTTCTTGACGGGACTCATCCAGTACTTTACGGGTCAGTTGATGCGCGTCTAATCGGATTTGATCGCCGCGATCGAAGACTTCCAACATTGATCCTCGAAGAATCAGAGTGTAAGGACCAATCTGAATTGTATCTCCTTCGTTCAGTGCAACTGGAGTCGTCACTCGTTGTTTATTGACATAAGTTCCGTTCGCACTATGATCCCGCAGAATGTAATGATTGGACTGACGCTCTATCGTTGCATGACAGCGAGAAATTGTTGGCGCGTTCAATACCATTGCACCATATTGCTGGTGAGGTTCTCGTCCAATTTGTACAGGGAAATCTTTGACGCTGCTGAGATTTAAGCGGAAGCGATTGGGAATTGCCGTGATATTGGCGTTTTGAGAGGTCAAGAAAACGAGGGATATCGCATTCTGTGGATTTTGACCAATTTGTAGCTGTACGTTTTGGTCTAAGCAAAATCCAGTTTGGGGCTTAATTCGAGTGTGATTTATGAACAATCCATTAGTACTCGGCTTCCCGGACTCATCCCCGTCATAAATCCAGTAAAAATCGCCTTCTCTGCGTAGGACTGCATGACGACTCGAAATTACTTCCCATCCACTCACGGGAATGACCAAATCTGCCCAAGCATCGTCGCGCCCTAAACGATGTTCCGCTTTTGTGAGGGTGAAACGAAGCGTTTGCCCCTGATTATTCAATTCAAGATAAGCAGTCTGCGTCTGAATTTCCGTTTGGCTCATCGTCGCGATCGCTGACCAACAGCGAAGTCAAATATCATCTTAAAAATTCCCCAATTTTTTCTAAGCTCACTCGCTGCGCCCGATTTTTTCCTGTCAAAAAACTATGTCAGAAAGTTGATAGTTTAATTTCTCCCGCGGGAACCTTGGACGATAACATCCCTGTTGAGCGAATTCTCCATGATGCTATCTCTTCACCTCAATCAAGACCATGACGAACCTCAACGGAACTGCATCTTCTGCTTCTTTATTGAATAATCGCTATCACGTTCTAGATGTTTTGGGTGATGGCGGCTTTGGGAAGACGTACCTTGTCAAAGACGTACATATGCCTTCTGAACGCAAGTGTGTTCTCAAGCAGCTAAAGCCTGTGAGCGACAATCCTGAAATCTATCAGATGGTGCGGGAACGCTTTCAACGCGAAGCTGCCATTCTTGAAAAGCTGGGCGAGAACTATGATCAAATTCCACGGCTCTACGCTCACTTTTCGGAGGCGGATCACTTTTACTTAGTTGAAGAATGGATTGATGGCGAGACGTTAACGCAGAGAGTGCAGCGTGAGGGAGTTTTGGGTGAAGGGGTAGTCAGGGAAATTTTGTGTGGACTATTGCCTGCTATCGCTCACATTCATCAGCAACAGATTGTGCATCGTGACCTGAAACCCGACAACATCATTTTGAGGTCTAGTGATCGTAAGCCTGTGTTGATTGATTTCGGTGCAGTCAAGGAAACGATGCACACCATCATCAATTCTCAAGGCAATAGCTCGCATTCAATGGTAGTAGGCACTCCGGGCTATATGCCATCTGAACAACTTGCAGGTCGTCCCGTTTATGCCAGCGATTTATACAGCCTGGGCATGACTGCTATCTATCTGCTGACTGGAAAGATCCCTCAGGAGTTGACAACTAATCCTCATACAGGAGAAATTCTTTGGCATCAATACGCTCCGAATGCCAGTCCTGGATTTGTAGCAGTTCTAAATCGAGCGATCCACATGAACCCACAGGCTCGATTCGCATCGGCTCAAGAGATGCTAACCGCAGTACTAACTCTAGTTTCTAGTGGAGTCCTACCACCTTTGGGTAGTTTGCAGACTAACACCGTGATTTCAGCCCCACAAGTTTCTACGGGAAGTCAAAACACTCAATTTTCGCCGCCTGTACCATCTCAAGTTTATCCTCCAATTGCGAAAGATAACACACAGGGATGGATGATTGCCTTGGGTACTGGAATGTTAATGACACTAGTCGGGATCTTCGTGGTTGTGCTATTACGCAGTAATGGAGAAACTCAATCCAAAGGCTCTTCAGCAACATCCGCAACTACTGCCGCATCCTCTCAATCTGCACCACAAGCATCTCCATCTGCGCCTCCTGCAGCCCCATCTCCCCCATCTGCTCTCGCAGTTTCTCCAACTCCTGCGGTTGTCGCTTCTGCACCTCCTGCACCTGTCCCTCCCGTGTCTTCTACACCAGCCTCTGTCACTTCATCGTTTACAGCCTCAGACGCGAAAGTTTTAGTTGAGAATTGGTTAAGTGCAAAGCGACAAATTTTTGCGCCTCCGTTTAGTTCACAAGCAGCCGCAGCCGTGACGACAGGAAGTTTGTATTGGGATATCACTAAGCCAGGCGGCTCTATTGACTGGTTAAAAAACAACGGTTCTTACTACAGATTTGGGGTGCAGCGTGTTGACGCAGTTCGAGATTTTAGCGTCAGCGGCAATGTGGCTTCAGTTCAAGCGCAAGTTACTGAAGAGCGGGTCTTTTATGTGAATGGTCGCGTTGATGGCTCGGAAACTGATTTCAAAACTAAAACTACACGCTACATCTTCGAGAATGTAAACGGTGTTTGGAAGGTTGCCGATTACAAGTAAATACAGCTTCTTCGGCGGTTACACATTCAACTACTTGCCTGAAAGCCCTCCTTAAGAAAAGCGACATTGCAATGACGAATCGAATACTAAAATCCAGATTTGAGCAACTGAAGTTAGCCCAGTATGCTGTGATGTTGCTCATTCCATCAGTAATTGTGCCGCTTGTTTATTTCTCAGATATTGGTGGGCGCAATCAAGTAGAGCAGCAACCCATCAATAATAATAGAGCGAATAGCTCTCAAGTTAAGTCGAATATTGCTATGGCTAAACAGCCTGTTGTACGCTCTACTCCTTTACAATTGCCTCTCGTTGCTTCTGCCAAACCTCCAATTCAACTGGCTTACAATGTTGCAGGCACTCCTGCTTTGATGACAAGCACAAGATTGCAAGCAATCGTGAATAACGCCGTAAAAACCGCTGAATCGAAGGGGCTACCTATAGAGCCGTTATCGATTAGCCTGATTAGTCTTCGAGATACGAGATGCAGTCTTTATGCAGGATTTCAAGATCGCCAACCCCGATTTCCTGCAAGCATCAGTAAGCTTTTTTGGATGGTTGCGCTGTTGGGGCAGATGCGCCAGAATGTAGTTCCTGAAACTGCCATTACTGATCGGCAACTCTACAAGATGATCAATAAATCTGACAATGAAATTGCCAGCATTGTTGTAGACACGCTTACAGATGCAGAATCAGGGGAAGTCCTTCCGAAAGATGAGTTTGCAGTATGGCTAGAGAAGCGCAAGTCACTCAATCGCTTTTTTGAGGCAGCAGGTTATCAGTCAATCAATATTAGTCAAAAGAACTTCCCAATTCCATACTTGAAGCTACAAGAGCCGAGAGGCAGAGATTTGCAGATGCGTGGGGATTTACAGAATCCGGTTCGCAATTCTTTAACTACCTATGAGACGGCTCGATTAACTTACGAGATTCATAGCAATCAAGCTATCTCGCCTCAAGATAGCGATCGCATGGAACGAATGATGCAACGCGATCTGCGCCCGGAAGTCTGGAAGAAGGAGCAATACAACTCGATTGAGGGCTTTCTTGGAGAGCTTTTGCCGCTTGATACCTACTTTGCATCAAAGGTTGGATGGACAAGTAGTTCCCGCCAAGATACTGCGATTATCCGTAGTTCAGATGGGACAGCACACTATATTCTCACCGTGTTTGGAGACCACAAGGCTTATGCCGATGATTGGGAAATTTTTCCAA
The DNA here is from genome assembly GCF_026735145.1 of Leptolyngbya sp. GGD. Lineage (NCBI taxonomy): Bacteria > Bacillati > Cyanobacteriota > Cyanophyceae > Leptolyngbyales > Leptolyngbyaceae > Leptolyngbya > Leptolyngbya sp. GGD. The sequence continues at coordinate 23,893 of NZ_JAPQKE010000012.1, read as the reverse complement.
AGTTATCCCGACAAATTTTCGACCAATTTAGAGAGCAACCAGTTATTTGCTCCTCTATTTCGTAATCGATAGCCGTTTTTCTTACTCATAGTTTATAGGACCCCAGTGTTTATGAATTTCGACGAGCTATGGTCTTTAGTGACCCGAATGATCAAACATCCTAAATTTCCTGCGATCGCGGGAGCAGGTGCAGCTCTTTGTGTCGGCATTGGCGTCTACGCATCACCTTATCTCACCTTTAATTCAATGCAGAGCGCGGTCGAGCAGGGAGATAGTGCAGCCGTCGCGAAAAATGTGGATTTTGCAGCCCTGCGATCAAGCATTAAAGCTGAGGCACGAGTGAAGATTGCGAATCAAACATCAGAAAATAATCCAATGGCGGCACTCAGCACAATGATGGCGGGACCTTTTATTGATTCAATGGTCGATAGTATTGTGACGCCTGAAGGACTCACTGCACTCATTAGGCAGTCTTCTGCGAATTTTGTTCCTGAACGCTCAAAATCTAATGTCGTAAGTATAGGTAGCAATCGAGTCATGATGCGATATGAATCCCTCAATTCTTTTGTAGTGACGCTAGACGAAAATGATGTGAATTTACCATCTGAGCTAAAGTCATCTTCTCTGAGCTTGCTATTTTCGCGATCGGGTCTCGGATGGAAACTGACAGGCGTTCGGATTTAGTTTGTCGAACGCGCAATCGCTCACTACTGCGATCGCACCATTTCAAAAAACAGAAGATTAGACCGTTGATCGTACTGAATTCTCTTGATTTACACACATGAAATCTTACAACTCATCAGAAAACGCTTACAACCCATCGGAAAAGCTACTTGCTTTAGCTGCTAAACTTGAACCTCTCAAAGAGAAGTGCATTCAAGTTGGTAGCGACTATATCCGTAAAGTTCAAACAAACGTCGCTGCAAAGAACTGGAGTGCTGTAATTGTTCTGGTTGCAGTTCCAACGGTCGGTGTTTGTGTTGGACTCAAAACCGTCGAGTATACCGTAGGCGGTGTAGTGAGTTTTGTCCAGGATTTAGGCGGTCCGAGTCGAGGAGATCTTAAACAACATCTGCAAAGCCAACTCCCTGACTATTGGGAAATTACTTCCATCGAAATCAAAGAAAAGCAAAATACCGGAACAAAAGTTGATCCTTACATCTTTCAAAGGTTTCGGGCAAAAGCCAGACTCAAAACAGACACATTTTTTGAAGCCAGTAAAATTGATGGACTTCCTGCCAAAAAGCAAAACAGTGTTGTCTTTATATCTGCAGTCGAGCGAAAAGGAAAAGAGGTTGAACTATTCGGTTTCTCAACCTCCAAACTAGTTGCAGAAAAGTGGCAGAGTGAATTCAGGTTTGATGTCAACCCAACAGGTAACTATGGACAACCTCGCCACTACTTTGGGGCTAGAAATATTGTGCGTAACTCCAAGGAAGAGGAAGAATTCGCTGCCGCCATCAAGAAGCAAGTTGAAGAAGAGCGAGCAACTCTCCTATCTGCAATCAAGAGTGGCGCGTGGTTATCTGGGGATTGGACCGATCCGAGTGGGGAGTTCAATCCTAGCGGAAAAAACACTCAGGAGATGCAGATTCGCTTTACTTCATTTGACGAAGGTAGTGGGAATTTAACTGGGGAAGTCAAATTTGGTTCATCAGTGAAGCGGTTTGAGGGAGCCTTAACAGATGACAAAATTCAATTCACGACCGTTGCAGTGTTAGACGGTCGCGACCCTTTTGGGTTAGGAACAGAGTATACCTTTGCCTTCGATGCTAACAATACAATGCGTGGTGAATGGAAACATCTTACTCAACTGAACATTCCGCTAGCAGGCTTACTGCCTAACCAAGGTTATGTAACACGTAAGGGCAGCGCTTCCTTTAGATTGCAGTAGTGAGTAAACCTCTCTCTTGCTATTAAATAGTTTAGGGATGCAGGCTGTATCGCTGATCTTCTAAACTGATAAACAAGGTGTGAAAGGAGTTCCACGACTCGCGATCGCGTTTCCTCCAACACCTTGGTCTCTAATAGACTTGTTGGGTAATAAGCTCAAAAATCCTTGAAACCTTCTCCTGGTAAGGGTTACAGCGATTTTTTTGTCAAAATCCTTGAAACTCGCTCTGCATAGGCTTTTCAGCGATTTTTCTCGTTATTCCCCAACAGGTCTAATTATGACTTCTCCCTCATCTGAGCATTGGCTGAAGAGCCTATTATGCAACCATTCTGTTCCATTGCCTCGCGGTTACCAGCGGTTAGTTCAACAGCCATCGGAGCCGCAAGCGCAGGAAGCAAGGTATCGCTGCCAGAGCGCCGCAAACCAAGTACATTAGGCTGCTTTGTGTTGAATAGACGCTCTTTACCCATGGATAAATCGGTTCCGATTGTACCTCCGACTGCAACACCAATCTGCAACGTCTGAGGAGCACCGCTCTTCTCCACAATGATGCATGCTTGGCGATCCTTGCGGATCGAAGGGTAAACGTAATAGCGATCGCCTTGTGGCGTCATCCAGCCTCCGACAAAGGGAGCGAGAAATTTGGAGGATTGATTCTGTAGACTTTTGCGCTCCTGAGATTGAGTATAATTGAGTTGCGGTAAAGTTCCTTGGGCATTGAGCATCCGAACTTGCCGATTAAGCAATGCGATATCATTTGCAGAAGGCTGACGCGGACTCGCATTGCCAGAAGGGACGATCGACTCAAGAGACGGAGGTTGCTCTTCCACCTTTGGTCGGCGAAACTCTTCGAGCAGGCGAGAAAGTTCTTGATGGGAGACTGCGGCAGAGTACATGCACACCGTACTTAAACACGTCATGCCATCACCTCGTCGGAAGGCTCCCTTGGGAAGAGAGCGCAAATAAGGAATTGAGCCATTCGTTGGGGTTAGCCAGGTGATGATCAGGGCTTTTCCCTGCTTTGCCAGCTTTTCTAGCCTTTCGCCTCCCTCCCGATTATTATGTCCAATACTGGGAACACCCAAATAGGTTAGGTCTCCGTTTGTATAACTACTATGAGGCTGCAATCCATTCTTAAGAATGTACGCAACATCTAATGAATTATTATCTTGAAAGAACATACAGCCTTCTTGAAAAGCCTTCGGAAGCTCATTAAATGCCAACCAAATTCCGCCGCGCCCGCCGCTGTCTGGTGTTAATTCTTGGCTAGCAGTAGACCAAGTGACACACTTCACCTGATTAGACAGACTAGCCATCTGAGCATCATAGGCAAGATGTGATTGAGCGATCACTTCTCCTGCGGTTCCTAATACGGATATTCCCACACTCAATCCCATTAGCGTTTTAATTCCAGTATTCATCTCCTACTCCTGTTAATGTTTTTGAGATCATGTCAGCTTTTGGTGAATCATTTGTCAGAGCGGAAAGAGCCATCCGCACGACGCATGATTTTGGATCTTCCACATTGAGTTTGCGGACACAAAAAATTAGCTGAAGTTTCGGGGATGCCAGTCCTATCAGTTTGCGACATTTTTTGACGCAGTTCCAGCGCGTTTGAGTACTCAAATACTTAATGCTTAGGATCGTCCTACCCCTACTAAAAGCTAACGTCGAATCCATACTTCACAATTCGGTCAGGGATAACGCACAGAGCCATTTGTGATAGCTCACGTCTCTTCAACACTCATTTTTGACAAATCACAAAATTTTTGACCTATAAAAACTTGCGAATTGGCTCATTGAATTTGTAATAATGCTGTTGCACGACTCTAGGTCGATCAGAACTAAACTACGCTTTACTACGAGTAACAGACAGGCAGAAATTTCGATAGATTACCAATTACCTTATCTCCAACTCTAGCGGAGATCCCTGCTGCCACTCCATTCATCAAGAAGCAGGAAAGTTGAAGCGTTTCATGCTTACCGTTCAACTTAACAGTCGGTAAATCAACGTATTTCTGGTAGACCTTGGGAAAAGCAGCATACTCTGCTGACCCATTGTAAAGAACTGCACCTACTTCTCTCACAATCTCTACTTCTTGCCCCTCACGCCCAAAAGTTGGTTTACCCACATAAGGAATTGAAATCAAATTAGGGGTCATCACCGTCGGTAAGAAGTGTCGATGCACGATCGAAGAGAGTGGATGATCAATCTGATTACTCCATACATCTGTAATTAAAGCAAGCAATGCTTTATTCTGAAGCACAAATGATGAAATTGGGTTGATCAAAGCAACCTTACGCTCGAAGACTAAAGGTTTTAGATAATCCCACAATCTAACTCCAGAAGTAGGATCACAGTCTTCAACCATCCATTCTGTTGGGTAAACTCGGTAAATCAGATCGACAGGTTCGCCTGCCTGATCGTAGATGCCATCTTCATCCATTGAAAGGAACTCGATCGCACAAAAATGAGTGTCATACTCACACAGAGATCGAATATATTCAACTGTGCCAATATCTTCACTTGCTTGAGAAAGTGCTGAGAACACAATGCGACAGCCTTCAGGACGTTTCCCAATGGAATTAGATGCGATCTCAATATAGCGATTCAACTCTCTTCGTAAGATGGACTCAGCCTCAGCGTTGACTCCTTCTCGACCCAAGTGCTGTGCCACTAAATCATTCATCTTGAAAGTTTCTACGACAAATGTTGCAACTTCAGCATTGCATTCCAAGAGGTAAATGCCCTCTTCAGTGACGGCAAAATCGCATCGAGCAATAAAGGGGGGTTGAGTGTTCGTCCGAATCAAATCTAACGTCTCGATCGGGTAGCCGTACGCTAACAGCTTTTCATCATCGAACGTTTTCATTAATTCGCCCGCTTGCACTAGAACGCGCCAAACATCTTCTGCGACTTGTCGAATGGCTTGAATCCGGTCACGCTCGACTGGAAAGACATCAAAGCAGGCGTATTCATCTTCTGTATCGAACCAACTGAAAACATGCCGATACTGCTCATAAAACTGAGATCGATTGAGCGTCATGAACTTGCACCCCCAGATCGAGATGCCCCGAATCCACTAACTCTAGTACTAGAACCACCGCGAGAATGGCCTCGAGCATGAGTGCCATTACTTCGGGTATAGCCCCGAACCCAGGTTCCGCCCGTCCCACTTGTTTCGCTGTTAATCCTGCTGCTTATGCGCTGACGATACCGAGAGTAATAACCTGTTGACGTATTAGAGACTGAAGTAATGGTGATATCACGATCGTCATCAACCATCTCTACTTCTCCAACTTGAGGCTCAGCCTGTGCAATCAGAATCTCTTTGGGATCATCTAAATCCAAACTCACATCGTAGCCGCATAAACTTGTGCTGGTCGAATCAATCCCAGATAGTTGATAGCGATTCTGGCAATTTCTGATTTGAGCGATCGCACTATCTAGTTTAAGAATATTCGCTTGATGCGAATCCACGAGAAGTTGAGCATCAGAATAAGCTGTGGTTGTATCTTTAACTTTATTGAGTTGCTCTAATGACTGTTGCCATTGTTTTCGAGCATCTTGTAATTCTGTAAGTTGGTACGGACGAGTTTGAATACTCTTCTTTGCCTGTTCGACTAATGCCAGGACTGAATCAATATTTTTTAGGGCTTGAAATTCAGATATCCACTGCGTGTCTGCAATTTTGAAATTGGTTCGACAGGCTTCGAGTCCTGCTTTCGCTTGTACGGCAACAAAGGAGTTAGGAGGAATCTTTTCTAGCAGATTGATTGATTGCTGCCACCGATCTCTCGCTTGCTGCCACACCTCTGCGGGGTGTGGTGAGTCTTTAACCATCTCTGCGGCTTCAGTATCGTAATTGAGTGCTGCATTGAGGTCAGCTAAAGCTTGTTCTTCGCGCTGAATACGACCATTAACCGCATCAAATAGAGGACGAAGCTTGCCAAGATCCGCCTTTGCTCGTTCTGCCTCAAAACCTGGAAAGTTAGGAATAGCTTCTAAGACTGAAATGGTTCCTTGAAGCTTCTTTTGCGAATGCTTTAGAGTCTCTAGGTTCGGTGCTTGATTGGGATCGCCAACCTCACTGAGAAGAGAGGCAACTCGGCCTAACGCTTGTTGCTGGCTTGTATAGGCTTGAGCCAATTTAATACCGTGGGAAATCCCAAACCAACCGAGAAGGGCAGTTGCCGCGACAATGACAAGTTGCTTCAGTTTCATGGACAAGATGAGTCTCTGAATGAATGTGAACGGGCACTATATCAAGCACAGTCAATAAAATGCTTGTTCGCTTGCGTTAGAGTTCCCTACTCTGTGCTTAATCTATAGGCGACGTAAATTTCTCAGTTCCCCGTTTTCTAAACAGAACGGAGAACATTACCAAAGAGATGAACTGAGAGATCAAGTGTCACAACACGCAAGAAACCCGCGTCATTCCTATTATTCTACGACCCTGCGACTGGACATCTGCCCCCTTTGGTAAGCTTCAGGCTCTTCCGATCACGCAGGGTGCAGGTGCAAAAGCGGTTACGACTTGGAGCAATCTGGACGAGGCGGTCTCTGCGATCGCACTGGATATCCTCAAAGCCGTAGAAGAAATTCGAGCCAAGGAACTCTCTTAGAAAGACCATTAGGTTACAGTTGCGGGGAGATTGATCGAGTCTGCTTTGAGGTTTGTGGATTTTCTTTTGCCTGAACCTGTTGAAGCACTTGATAACTTGCGCGACCGACCACCAGTTCCGCATATTGCTCTGCCGCTTGAGATCCTTGCTGTGCTTCAATTTTCTGGTATTGAGGATTAGATCGCAGCATTTGAATCACGTCCTTTACTGGAATGCGATCGCTTAACGCCTGCCGCGCTGCCTGCATCGTAACTTGACTGGGTGATCCCTGAATTCCTTGCGTGTATTGATTCCAGAGATCTGCAGGAGTTTGATGAATAGCCGCTGTTTGAGTTGAATTTTGCCCAGTTTCTCGCCCTGACACAGCAATGTAATTTCTGTCAATTACGTAACGTTGATCTCGCTTTGAGTCGTAGGATATTGAGCCATCTGCTTGCGTTTCGCCGACTAGCTTTACTGCCTGCCGTAATCCAACTTCCATCGATCGAACCATTGGCTCTGCGATCGCTCGTTTAACCGCTTGCGTCCAGGACTGCAAATTCTGTTCTGTTGTTGCAACCCACCGTGCTGGAGTCGATTGAACCGACTGCAATTGACGGTTCAACTGTTGAATACGGTTTTCTAGCTGCTCGATTTGCGATCGCAATCGTTCAAGGTCAGTTTGAGAAGCAGAATGAGAGATCGAAGTGGCTGGCTGGCTCACTTCTTGTGTGTGATGATTTGAACCATTCCTCGAAGTTGGTTGAGACTGTTCTGAAGTGGCGAGTGATCGAGAAAGATGACCATTTGTTTGCGAGTTTGGCAACAGAGTAGAGGGTATTTTAGCTGCTGAACCTGCCTTAGCCTTGTTTTCGGTGTTATTTGTTGCCTTCGTTGTTTCGGCAGCGTGAGGATTGGGAGATGTTGATCGCTCTTGTGCTGCCAATCCCAACAAATCAGTCTTAACTTCTCCAGCCTGAATACGGTAAACTTCGCGATCGCCAATCAGAATTTTGACGGTTCCTCGAATGCTCTCTGGACGTTCTAATGCTGCCTGCAAGAGTGCAAGGTGTTCTGGCTCCATACGATCAACCCGAGGCGCTTCTCCGGTTACTGCCTCAAATAGGCGATGATTCCCATGTCGGATGACGATCGGGGCGTAAGTATCAAGATAGCCAGCAATCACCGCTGAGTGGCGAATTCGTTGCAATAGTTGGGTGAAATTTGTCTGCTGGTCAGGCGTAAGACGCGGAACTTCGATTGTGGGAACGGTTTGAACTGGATGTTCAAGAACGGTGATTGGCGTGGCAGAATTTGAGTTTCCAGACATGATGATTTTTCCAGAACTATGCAACTGCATGAATAAAAGATGCTGCCAACTGCGCCGCATCTAGTAGCACCTCTGGCAGAACAACTCGCCCTGATAAGCGATCGAGAACAATCTGAGAGCCGATTTGAATAAATGCCCATTGCCCATCAACTTCAATTTGAATGACATCACAGGTCGCGTCATCGATCGGCAGTTGAACTCCTGTGAGATGTCCTTGCTCGATCGTTAGATCAGGAGTATCTGTGCCGTCATCATCGCTGTAGTACACTTCGATCAAATTTGGCAAATAGCCGACCGGAAGTTCAGGATAATGCCAAGCAGATGCAACTTCGTAAATTGTGTTGGGGTAGCGATCGCACATTACAGCAATTTCTGCTGGAAGCGTTTGCTCGATAAATTGATGTTGAGTTGGAGTGAGGGTATGAACCATGATTACCTTTGTGGAGGGTTTTGAGACGGTTGCCGTTGTATTGTTCGTTCAGCAGATGACATTCCTGAGTGCTGCCGATACTGATTTGCTTCGGCTCGTTGAATGATCAGCGAAATGTAGGTTTGAGCCGCCGCAGAACCTTGATTTTGTGCGATCGTTTGAACTTGCGGAGAATTAGTCAGCATTCGTTGCACGATCGCAGGAGAATGGTGATTCAGGGCGCGTTGTGAAGCACCTAAATCGATTTGAATGCGAGATCCCTGGAGTCCGCGTTGATAGTAGTCATAAGGTAAGGCAACAGTGCGATCAGGAGACGTGATTTCAATTTTCAGCGATCGCGGTTGATTCCGCAGTCTTGCATACGCCTCAACTCCATCGCGGAGAAGTTGTGTTCCCGCTTGCGCCATCTCAACCCCAACGTTTTGAGCGTCGCTGTGAATGGAAGATAAATCATCGGATGATAATGGCATAACTCCTCCGGCTACCAATTGTTAGCAAGTTCTTCAAACGTCGTGCTTTCAAACTTTTCGATTGGATCAACTGACGAATCGCTCTCTAGCATTGGCAGCAAAATTTGATCCACAAATTCAAATCGCTCTCTTAGCTGTGATTTCATGGCTTCAGGTGTCCAGTTTGTCTGAGTGCGAGTAACGCGATCAACCAGTCGTTGCCGTACTTTCGTGTCCCACTTTTCTTCGCTCCACTGTTGAGCTGCATCATCGCATTTTGGAATTTTCACGTCTAGGCAAAAGGGAATCGCCGCTTCACCGGAACCTTGATACGCTGGATTCACAAACACACATTTTCCGCGTGGCAGAGTGAGCAGGAATCGTGCCTCAAACAAAGGACGCTTATGATACTGCTCGGATTGAGATGTACCTGAGCTTTTGCCCTGATTGCGGCTTCTCGCTCGAATGATCACTTCTTCTTCGCCAAAGTACTTGGAGTAGCGTTGAGCGCTTTCCTCATGCTGTGGATTGAAGATAAACTGCGTGGCACAAGCTGCGAGAATGCTTTGAGTCATTTCTTTGCCGTATTTATTCTCCAACTGTGCATAGTTCTGATAGCCCAAAATCAGCGCAAGTCCGTTTTCGCGGTATTCGTTTGCCCACTGCACGATCGCTTGCAGATACAGCGTTGGAAATTCATCCATTGCCAGAATTAGCGGCTCCTTACGGCGCTCAGAAAGATTGCGAACAACTAATAGATTGAGAATCGTCGCGACGATCGGTGCAACGACATCACGAGTGCGTTGATCTAACTGAAAGACAATCAATCGTTTCCCAACCAGATCGAGCGGTAGCGTTGTTTTCCCACAAAGGCAAGTCAAAAACTTCTTATCAATTAAAGGTGCAAAGGTCGCGACGGCTGTACTGATAATTCCGCCGCCTGTTTGTTCTGCATGAGCAACCGAAGTCAATGCTGTTGCACTAATTGATGCCCAAACATCTAATTCTCCATGAGTTTGAGCATCTAGCATTCGACGAGCTAAATCAGGACAGCTTAGAATCGCCCATACCATTGTCAAATCTTGGTAAGGTGTTCCTTTTGCCAGCATTAACACTGCCTGTACCAGTAAATCTCCAGCCTGCTTGAAATACTCATCTTGCTTACCAGAAGCTTCTCCAGCTTTTGAGTTACGATTCATCGTAATCGCGAACTGTTTTGCCATCGTGGAGTCCACTTCATCTTCTAAAAAGTCAAGCGGGTTGCAAACTGAGCTATAGTCAAATCCTGGCGCAAAGACTGCGACTTCGTAGCCTTTGGTAACGGCATAAGCAACGTGCCGCCGGAGTTGTTCACCTTTGTAGTCGTAGATCATTGTGGGGAATCCTTGATCTAAAGACGATCGAATTAATGGATCGATCGACGCATAGCTTTTCCCCTTTCCGGGTCCACCGCAAACGGTAATTCCTTCATTCGCATTAGGAACATACAGCGTTGGAAGTTGTCCCATTAGAGTTGTTAGTTGTGCTGCGAGTCCACGATTGCGAGGTGTGCCTACATAAAGTGTCACGCGATTATGCTGGCGTTTCCACATTTGTTGTTCTGCGCGTCGTGTGGCAGCTAGTTTTTCCCATACTCCTGCTTTACGTCCGAAGACAAGGTGCTTTTTCCGTCCACCGATCGCCATTAGAAGTGCCAGAACAAGACACCCAAATAGTAGCCCTCCACTGTCCCATCGAAGTAGGGGAGCTAACCCATTCAGAGCATCTTGAGTCAGCGATCGTGGCTGTGCTGTAGTCGCTTGTGAAGGTGTTGAATCATTAGTTTTGGGACTTGGTTGAGTTGGCATAAGGTCAAATCAAGGTGATGAGTTGATGGCAGAGTTTGCCATTTCGATCAAGGCTTGGCGATCGCCCTTTTTCAAGCTGACCGTGTAGCGGTAGCCAGATTGCTCCCAAATGACTTTGGCATCGCTGTAATTTGCACCCAGTACCCAAGGAACAAAGAAGCCTTGAATGCCTTTTTCAAGTTGGACTGCTCCGAAGGCATCTGGAGATCGCGCAATTGGACGAAAGGCTGGATCATTCAAAAATGCATATTCTAACTTGACAGCAGGCGTATTCGGCAGCAGCTTTTCGGCACTGATGAATCCATTACGGCAGTAGTTTGCACGACAGTCGGAACTTGTCGTGAATGCCACTTGATAGCCTTGCTTGGAAGCATTCCATAAGACAGTATAAATGGGAGATTTAAGGGGAATTCGGGGCGGTAAACGGAGCGGCACTCCAGTTTGGCGTAATGCGTTCAGTATAGATTCAAAAATGGATGAGGTTGATTGCAGTTGTGCAATCTCAAGCGGAATTTGAGCCGGGAACAGCAAGGGGCTTGCCTGAACAGCTTCAGAGGATACTGCCCAAATTAGAAGTATCAAAATTGTACAACTGATCGATCTCCAAATCTGTTTTCGAGTTCGTTGATAGGTGTGAAGTAATTGCATGGCTAGTTCTTTACTCTGATGGTAATGTTTTCCAATCGGGAATAATCTGATCAAGCAACTGAATCGCAACGGATTCTGGCACACCGAACTTGATCACTCCTCGTAATCCGATCCAGTCGTCGCGCCGCGTTACTACTTGCCATTTGCGATTCCGTTCAATCAAAATTGCCCATCCTCCCGTCGGTCCCCAAGTCCAAGTCGCCATCGCATAGGGTGGAAGAACAGCTACTTTTGTGACTTGTCCGACTCCGAACTGTGACCTTGCTTTACTCGGATAGTCCATATTCTTTTGTAAGGCTTGTTGAACTGCCTGCACAACGGGTGATGCGATCGTGGACTGAGTTTGAGCAAAAACAGGAGTCACAAGAATACTCCAGGCGATGAGAGTTGCCAAAAAAGTTGCAATCCACGGCTGAAAATGCAGTTTATTTAACCCGGTAAATGCCTTCACTTGCACCTCCATAAAATCCATCAAAATTGCGATCAGACTGCCAACTAAACTGTTTTCGGCTGCTCGAATTCGACATCACCCGATTGCAGCCTTGATCGATGCAAATGCCGACGTGCTGCATATCGTGGGCAATGACAATATCTCCGGGTTCTGCCTGGGCAGGATTGACACGCTGCCCTCGCCCTGACTCTAATATCGCAACCATGTTGGGTACAGAATCGCCATCGATCGAGGGAATTCCTGCTTTTGCTAAAACTCGATTGACTTCCCAGGCACAAGCAACATTACCGCCTCCTGGTCCAGCTGCTGTACTTTCTCCAACTGAACGACTCGCAGCTTGAGCAATCTTTTGAGCCGTTGCACCTTTTGCTTTGGGCGCACAGCTTTGTCCTGGTTTCTCTGCTAGTGCTGAAATATTGGTTCCACGAATTGCCTCATAGTAGCGTTGAGCGTATTGAGCAATTTCGCCAGCGCGATCGCCATCATTCACGATTTGTCGCGCTCCAGAGAAGTTTGTCGAACCACCGCGAATATAGCTGCCTAATCCAACGCCTGTAAACCAGCCCTCACGCATTCCAATCACCATCACTTTCGATGCAATATCAGGGCGGTTTGCGAGTTGCGGCTGATTCACTAAATCCACTCCGATCGCTTTTCCTGCGCGATCATAGTTCTCAAGATGGGTTAATTGCACCAGTCCGCGCCCACAATAGTTCCCACAGGCTCCAGAACGAGAATAATCGTCATCTTCATCGCGAGGATTAAAGTTCACTTCCGCTTGTGCGGTTGCTAGGATGTAAGCCACTTGCGCTGGGTCGGTCACGCCGTAACGTTTCGCATCTGCAAGTACCAGTGGAATGACTTTCTGAGCATAAGGACGATCGCTCGATGGAGCCGCCGCGATCGCACGATTTACAGCTTCACCACTTACAGTACCGCCTCCACAATCATCGAATGCGCCACCCGGATTTGCGATCGCGTTGTACTGACCTTCGATCGTACTCACCTGATTCTGAAACTCAGACGGAATTTTGACAGCTGGAGCATTCTTGCCAGCAATGATGACCAACCCTTTTTCTTGGACTGGAATCCAAGGAACCGGACCAATGAAGTAAGGCGTACAGCCTAAATCGACAATGCCATGCATACAAGCTCGCAAATACAAGCCAAAATCTGCCTGTCCTTTTGCTTCATTTGCCTTGGTCATCACCACCTTGAAAGCAGAACCGTAAACGAGCCTTCCAGTCGGTTCCCATCCTCCATTTACTTTCGCTAAAAAGCCATAGCCACCTTTTACGCGCTGGGTTGCTCCGGATGCCCAACGTTTTCCATGCATTGCGCCTGTTTGTCCGGTCAGGTCACTGAGTTCCACATAAGAGCAGGGCTTTCCCGCTTCACAAGCAACTGGGGCCGTTGCCCCGGTTTTTAGAGCGCTTCCGGTGACAAAAGAGTTGGCGGTCACTTTCGGATCGCCATGTTCGGCAGCACTCCAAACGACATCTGCGATCGCTGCGATTCCAACTCCACTCGCAGGCGCTTGAGGAAACTGGCTAAAGGGAACCTGATTCAGCCCTGGTACTTGTTCGACAAAGCTACGCTGCCATCCTTTGAACTGTGACAACGATGTAGAGGTCAGGTTTGGAATCGAATTGAGTGAATATCGAGTGAGATCGAGATTTTTACCTAATGGCGTTGCAGCAAAGGTAGGAACATGCTCAACGATTTGCGCTAAGGTGTTTGTTCCCAATGCTCCACTACCTTGCTTAGTCCACAGATCTTGCAGGGGTTTGATTTGGTTAAGTGGAAGTTCTGCGATCGCAGGAATCGCTTCGACTAATGACTTTGGAGTTTGCCATTGACTCATACCAAAATCATTGAGATTGAGCGTGTCGATCGCATTCTGACTCAGTTGAGAAATCTGTTGTAGATTGAATTTTTCTAAGTGAAACGCATCTTGAACATCGCCCAACATGACAAACTGATCGGGTGTCTGACCTGCTGACCAAGTGCGCGACGGATCATAACCTAGCTGCTTCACTGAATTGGCAGGCATCTTGATCCAGCCTGGTTCTTGAATCGCAGGCAACGTCCTAAATTGAATGTGGTTCCAGTCTGGTCCCTTCGCGGTTTGTGTGCCCATCGTGTAGGACAAAGTGGACACCGAAGGGGAAGCCTCAAACGCTTGTACAGATTTGCGGGACATCCAAGAAACTGAACCGAGCATGATCAGCACAAGGCTGACGATGAAAAGTAAAGCGACAAGCAATCGGTAGAGACTACGCAGTGACATAACTTCGTGCGTATCTAATAACGCGATGAAAAAAGATTTGAATGTTTGAAAAATCAGAGCTTGGATAGCTCCTGAAAGTAAGTGCTTGAAGAAAGGCTGTCTGCCCATTCTTGTGTTGATAGCTGTTCTACGATCGCAGCTGGCTCGCGCAGAGATCGCAGTTCTTCAGGCTCAGATAGTTCGCGCCCAATAGCCGACTGACGAACTGATGCAATTTGCGGAAGAGGCGCGATCACTGGAACTGGAGCTTTTACAGTAGATTTAGTAGTCTCTGAGGACTCGAACAATTGCGACGAAGGCTCTGGAGCGTTCGCCATTGATAGCGATTGATTTGCGATCGGGCGCACTGCGATCGTGGTGTATTTGGGTTCTCGTGTGACTGGACGTACTCGAAATTGATAGAGTTTTCGCCCCTCAGATCCTTCTGTAATCAGCGTTAGTAATGTTCCATTTGCATTGCTGCGAGGCAGGTCAGGAAACTGAATCGGGCGAATTTGCCGCAAGTGAACGACGCTTGCACCTTGGTCGCTGTCACATTCTTGTCCTTGAGAAATCGTTTGACACAGCGTTCCATCGAAGCTCAACGTAATGCGGGAGGGATCATCGATCCAAGCTTTTTTGACGAGTTCACCTGTCTGAATAAAACTGATGTTGAGTCCAACTCCCGGTGAAACATCCAAACTGATTGCTTCTCCAACGATGCCTTGTGCTTGGTCGCTTGATACATTCCGAACAACGGTAGCATTTGCAATTTGAACTAAAAAGACGCTCGGAACGCAAAGCATGAGCGCACTGCTCAACGCCTTTTGAATGGGTTGCATACTATCCTCTCACTGCTTAAAGACTGACTAACTGATTCACAAACACTTGAACTGAAGTTCCTTGACCTAGAACAAAAATCGAGGATTGATTATTTGCTGCTTGATGAGACTGTTGAGCGCGATCGAGTTGACTTTTCAGCAACGACTGAGTAATGCCCTCAATCACACCAGCCGCCAAATTTGGATTGCTGTTAGTTGTTGTTGACTGAATACCACCTGTACCGCTCGTCACGATTTGACTTTGGGGCTGATTGATTAGCCCTGCCGCTCGTGATGCGCCCGAAAGCAAAGCTGCTCCTAAGTCCGTGCCGAAATGACTAGCGCGATCGCGCGATGCCTGTAGCGGTTTTCCTCCACTTCCCAGAATTAGAACGGCGTGTTCAGGAAGAGATTTTTCAACATTGCGACCGTTTTCGGACACGATCGCTGAAGTTGCTTCTAGTTGAGCAAGTCCCGAATTCGTGGCGTTAGTCACCTTCACCACTAATGCAGCACCGCTCGGTAGCACGATCGCTCCATCGGCTGACTTAATCGGTTCCTGCAATCGCACCAAGAAATTCTGAACGGGGTTATTGATTGCTTCTGTCCAAGCGATCGGAGTTTCTAGCGTTCCTTGGGCGCGAGTCCCGATCGCAATTTGGGCAGTTGGAGTTGATTCAAACGTTGCTGTGACTGGAGGTGTAGTTGCAGGGGTAGTTGAGCCTGGTGGTGGTAATCCAACTCCTCCAGAAACATCATCAACGCTGATGCTGGCGTTTGCAGTATTGCTCTTCACTGCAACTGAACCATAGTTTCCGATGTCTGCGGCACTCAGCCATGCTTGCATTGGATCTCGCGCAGGCTTAGAGGCTGCTGGAGTCGAGACGACTCGCACGACTTGTGGTGCAGAAGAAGTTCGGGTTGAGCTTCTAGCAGGAACTTGCGGAGCAATTGCAGCAGAGCGAGTAGGCTGAACAACTGCGGGTGAAGCAGAGCGGATAATGGGTGCTTTTGCAACTGGTGGGGTAGCTCTAGCTTGAGGAGTCTTCTTTGCTTGCTGCTGAAGCTGATTTGCTTGAGACTGAAGCGCCAAACGGGTTCGCAGGTTTCCAGCGTCTTCAGTTGGAGCCGTGGGAGTTGGGGTTAGAGAAGGAGTAGGAGTGGAGTTTTGGGCAACCTGCTGCGGACGATTGCCGCCGACCATGCTGACTAATCCCCAAAGTCCCAATGTCGCTGGAATTGATACTGCCACAATTCGCGGCATTGGACGCGACCAAAACGGGCGCTCTTGATCGACGAATTGGGGCGCAATGTGATCCTCTGCGTCGAGCAATCCAACGTCCGCACTAGAAGTCACTTCGGACGAGATGACTTTTGTTTCTACGGGATCTGGCTCCCAACCTGCTGCTTTAGCAATTTCCTGACGATCCATGTTTCAAGTCCTCTTCAGCCGATTAGCTCGGCAAATCCTGTATTTCATCAATCTCTAAGCCAGCCAGCCGCAAGTCGAAGATCAACTTTTGAACATCATTGGCTTGCTCAGGCAGTGGGTTGATGACGACTGGAATTGCTCTAATGAAAATTCGCTTGTTGAAGGTGAATAGCAATCTCCCTGGAGCAGTTGGGTTATCAAACAGTAGAACATTACTGACTAAATCTATGACCCATCGCCCAGTTCCTGCTGATTGCGGTTTTGATAAGTTGATGATTTCAGCTGTCGTAGTTGCTTGTCCATTCAGCACTGAGAATGGAATGAGTTGTGAGAGCATCTGCAAGAATTTCAAACGAAAATTCTCTTGTTCAGATAGTAAAAACGATGTTTTCCAAGTCACAGAAGGAACTTTTCGTCCATTGCCAATTTCTTTGCCAGCATCTAGCGCACCTTGGTCTGGTTTTAATCGCCAACTTAAGGTTGCGATCGCCCAATTTTTAACCACTGTTTCGATCGCATCCGCACTCCGAAAATCATGCGGCATTGCTGTTTGCTGAATCATTCGTCCCCCTTCAAGCTGAACCGCCGCTGGAATGGGACGATTGGCAAGACGACTCACTTGAAATCCGCCGTAAAACACAAGCAACGTCAATAGTAGGTGTAGCCCCAAAGTCACTAAGACAAACAAGGGCATGATTGCTGAGGAATGGAATCTAGCTTTGTGGAAAGGTAACTGCATAGCTTATAAAAATCGACCAATTAAACTCACAAACGATGATGCGATAGAGGTTCCAATCTGAATGCCAGCCTGTGCGAGTTGTGCTCCTGTGCTAGACATTCCTCGAATCGCAGCTAAGGCTCCACCTGTTGCCAATGAAAACGCAATCACAGGCGCGAAAAAGCCAAGAAGAAAAGCAAAACTCAAATCACTGAAACTGGTTAATTGCGCTCCTGCGATCACGGCTGCCATCACCCCTAGTAGTAGGGCGTAATAGATTTTCATCAATCCAATTGAGAAAAATGTGATCAGCCACACCCAGATCGGTTTGAGGCGCTCGATCGGCAAAACTGAGGTCGCTAACATAATTGGACCAATCAGCGCATTCAACCATTCGCCTGCTTCCATCAGGTTGCTGAATATCCACTGCATCGCGTAGAGAATATATTTGAGGTTATCGTTAACAACCGTACCTACTCCAAAATCCACCAAGTTATTGATGAAGGAGGTAAAGTCTGCATTGATGCCATTTTGGTTAACCTCCCTGCCAAGGCTATCAAATGCTCGTTGAAAGGCTTCTCCTGCTGATGAAAATAGCCTTGCAAGTCCAGCACACCCGCCACCACAGTAAGCAGACTCATACTTCTGCTGAATGGCGGGTAATTGTTGTTGAACGGATCGATAACAGTCGAGCTTGGCATAGACCTGTTTTTGATCTTGCGACAATTGACTTCGATCGGCTGGTGGATCAAGGGAAGGAATGGCAACATCCGGGGCGCGGAGGTTATCGCACTGGGCGAGAAGTGTTTTGACTTCATCTTTGGCTTGATCGGTTGCTAAACGATCGTTGAGAACAGTTTGCGCCTGCACTCCAGCAATTTGAACTTGCATAATGCCACTCTGCCAGGAATGAAGCAGGTTATGAATGCCCAAGCTGAACTCTGCTAGGCGCTGTCCATGATTTCCGAGAAAAATCAGGACTGCAACTAGCCACAGCACTTTAGGTAATGCTCCTAAAGCTGTTCCACTTCCAGACATTTCGTGTGCCCATCGCGTGAGCCAAAACACCGAAGCAATCACGGCAATGACCGTTGCAATGTAGCTAATTTGGTAATACGAACTCGTTGGATTCGTCTGTGAGAATGTGCTTTGCCAAACAGTCTGCCAGTACTGAGCGGTGTTTTGAAGCTGATTGAGGCTGCCCTGAAGCTTGTCAACACCGCCTTGAGCCGCTAGAAATGTTGTCGAAGTTGTCCAGATCGTCATGTTACGGGGTCGTTGCGTAAAGTCCGGGAATGTAAACCATTGATCCAGCCTGACCTAGTACTGCCGCCTGTCGCGCTTGCTCACTTTGCTGAGTTTGATTCAGTTGCCCAACGCCTGAATCAATGCTTCCAAGCTGTAAGTTTGTCGCGGCTTGACCGATTTCAAGCTGAGTGAGCTGAGTCGAAAGATGTCCTTCGAGTTGAGCGGAGATCGCTTGCTGCTGGGAGACGCTTTTGAGAACATCCTGGGTCACAGTTTTACTTTGTGCTTCAGTAGCCATTTGCCCACTGCGCTGGATGTATTGTGCGATCGCGCTCTGCTGTGCCATCAGTTTTTCCTGTCCTGCTTTACTCAATACCGATGCAGTAATTGCTTGAGCAATTCCTCGATTTACCGATTGAGTAATGCTGCCAAGATCGCGAATCGAACCTGATGAGGTTGGATTGCTCCCGGATGCTGTAGTTGTACTACCCGGCATATCTCCAACGCGCTCAGACCAAACAGCATCTTGAGTCGCTTCAGGATCAGGGAGTCCTAATTCTCCTAGAACACCATCTAGGCTTCCAAGAAGTCCTCTTAGGTTGCCAGAAGCAATCAAGCTGTATAAGCTCTGCAACTGCTGAAGATACTGATTGATTTCTGAGAGCGTCCCATTAATTTGATTAACGGTTCCTTGCACTGGAACGCCTGCTGCTCCCAAAGCTCCACCAACTTGATTTACAGTGTTCTGAACGCCCCCTAGATCAAGTGCGATCGCTGAACCCGTAGCGATCGTAATTCCTAAACTTCCTCCTACACCAATCATTAAGACTCGGCGAAATCGCTTCCAAGACCGAATCGGATGCTGCTGAGATAGTTTGAGTTGAATCATGAGAATGCTCCTTTATCAATCTGTTCCAGTCAAAAGTAACTGTGGCTGAATTTCGTTCATGGGCAAGCCTTTACGTCTTGCTGCTGTGTAAAGTTGAGAGAAGGCTGCAACGCCATCACATAGGTCGTTGTAGGACTTCATGACCCGCGATCGCGCTTCCTGTTCTTCCATGTTGTTGGCGGTGAGCGCAAGTAATACTGCACTGGGGTAGAAGCCAACCTCGGTATATATGCCGTCCTTGCAAATAATCCAGTGAGATCGCAGTTCTCGCGATGATGGTTCAAAGCTAGAAGTCGCGCACTGAGCAATTACTTCACGGTCATAGCCCAACAAGTCCACGAATGAATCAACAGCACTCGGTTTGATGTAGCCAATGAGCGTTGTCGTAATCGTTTCAACAATTTGCTTACCTGCTGCGGATTGGTAAATTGTTGAGACGGTTTGGGCTGAGATAATGGTGCGAACGCCCCACTTCAAACCATTGGCGCAGAGTTGCCCGACAATTCGAGCGATCGCAGGAAACTCAAATAGAATGGGACTCTCATCAATGATGAATGCCGAAGCTGGGCTTTCGAGGGCGCGTCTGAGTAAAGCAGAGTAGCCAGATAATGCTAACACTGCTGCATCTTGCCGACTGCGTAAGCCTCGCAGCGCGAAGATGAGTAGCGAGACATCAGATTGAAAAGAACTTGGACGGGCGATCGCTCGACCTAATCCACTCTTCAGACAGCCACGTAGCTGTTCTAGGATTTGCCCCGCTGCCTCTCGAATCACAGTAGAAACAGTAAGTTCATTCTGCTGTAAGTGAGCTTTGAGCCAATCGTTGGCAAAGTCCAGATAATCCCAGAGGGTAGGAGTTTTTTCCCAAGCTGCGGTTCCGAAGCCTGCTGCGATCGCGTTATCGTATCGCGTTTTAATTTCAGGAATGGTATGGAAATCTTGCAGCGATTGAGCCACTAAGGTTCTCACGGATTTTTCCATAAAAGAATCATCGGTGTCGCCCATGACGATGACAACAATCGCATCGATTTGAAAATCTACGATCGCATCTTGGCGCTCCTTGGCGTTCGGAACATTCCGCAAGTCCGGCATCTCGATCAGATTGTTCGCGCAAGTGCCAGTGTCGTTGTAGGCAACCTTAGCTCCTAAACGCTGCAAAATTGCAGTCAAGTCAGAAAATGAACTGGTTCCATCAGTCGGGCGCGGAAAATCAAATCCTACGACTGGAATTCCACGCAGGTAAAAGCCCATCATCAATTCTGCCAGCAACACGCTTTTGCCACCGCGCGTCGTCGCGTAAAATGCCAGGTGCATCAGTATTGTGAATGGATCAATGTGAACCGGAGTTCCACCTTCGAGTGTGAGAAATTCCAACCCTCGCGGATCACCTGTCTGTGGTGCAACTAAGGGTAAAAGTCCAGAGGCTTCATCACTGAGATAGTAATCTTGACGATCGTAAGGTTTAGTCAGCAAGCCATCCCACACATACGGCAGCGATTGAAGCCAGAGATTTTCTGTAATTTCGTAAGCTCGCTCTGAATCCGAAGTCGCTAGGCAGTCCGTGAGGTAGCTGAAATCTTGCTCTAGGGCAGCTGGATTATTCCGGTAGAGCCAAATGCCCGAAGCAACAGTCACGACCATAGAGCCGCGTTCTAGGGCTTGTCGTGCTGCGATCGCTTCATTCACTTTCATATCAGAAGCAACATCAACTGTTTTGCCTCCCAACGCCCGCATCGAGAGTTCTTTTGAGTTGCGCGTTAGTCGCTCTAGATTAAATTTTTGCAGCCCACGATTTGAGGTCGAAAGTTCGGTGACAACTTTGAGATCTCGCAGTCGGTTCCGGGCGATCGGTTCCCAGAGGTAGCGCACCTGCCCTCGCGCGGACGGAAAAGCTGAGGGTTTACCAAGCTGCATAAAGCCTGCGTACTTTCGTTTGCGGGGAATGTAAATCCATTCTCTTGCAGCGATCGGAACTGCACTTTCTGCCTTTTCTCCTCGTAGTAAAATGCTAGTCGCATGAACGGCGCTTGCCACTTCACACCGCAAGCCTTTTTCATCCAGAATCAGGAGTTGTGGAATTGGAGGAGTCGCTTGAGTGTGTAGTTCAGCATAATCTGATGCCCATAGTTCCTCTGCGGTTAAAGGCTCGACGTTTAGCCCCATCAGCGTTGTCAGAATCGACTCTAGACGCAGGAAGCCTTCCGTAAATGCGAGATGCACCATTTTTTGCAGTCGCGTCGCGTCTGCTTGCTCTTTTTCGCCTGCAAACCATTCAGTGAAGCTGGCAAACGATCGCAAGAGCTGAGTCGTTAAATCGCGATCGCTCTGGGTCTGCTGAGTCGTTGTAACGGTGTAAGTTCCCAGAATCCGAATGCGCTTGATTTGGCGTAGACCGCGCTGATATAGCTCCCGCGATCGCACCTTCTGACTATAGATCAACAGTTCAGCTAAACGATTGACTTGGGTTCCTAGCAATGAATCGAGTTCAGTTTGTCGATCGCGATCGTCAGCAAATGAACAGTATTCAAATGTTAACCGCTCACCAGGCGGCAGTTCTTTCAGCGCAGCTTCCAGACGCTGTAGAATTGCCTCTGCTTGTGCTTCAGAGAGCGTTGCATGAATGCCTGTTGTCCGAAATCCAAAGACGAATCGCAATTCTTGGCCGCTGCTCTGCTTCCCTTGCCGTCGCTCTAGTAGCTCGAATCCAACTTGAAGATTTTGCAGATTGATCTGCCCATAGCAAACTAAATGCAACATATCCTCGAGTGGTTGAAATAGCTGAGTTGTACCAGAATGTCTGACCCGACGCTTGCCCAGTTTTGGACGCTGTGGCAATGGAGAATGTTTTTGCCATTGACATCGCACCTTTCCAACTCCCCACTGTCGCGGCGCATGGAATTTCTCTAAAAATTTCCATTCTTTCTGCCCCGTCAGTGACCAAAACACAATGCAAGGCAAGAACGCAAGGAGTAGAAATTGCGCCAGAGTCAAATTGAACAACTGCCACAGCAAGGTTGCAGCAAGGATAAAGCCAACCCAGAAGGGCAGTTGATTTGCGGGTAGGTATCCAATGCTCGGCTGTTTCCCCACCAATCGATTCACAGCACGAGGTTTAGGAGATTGCATCTTTAACCACCTGTTGTTGGAGTCGCTGTTGTTCCAGTGCCCATAAACAATCGAATGATGATGCCTGCTGCCACGACGACGACCAATGCTAGAGCAACAGGAGTAAACGCCGTCCGGAATTCGGCTCCTTGACCGACTTGGTAAACGGCAACCCCGATCGCAATCACAAAGACAACCACGAGCGCAGCTTGGATCAGTCCAAACAGCGTGCAGACATCACCTCCACCTCCGCCAGTCGCCCCCAAAGCAGTACTGAAGAACTGTGCGAGTGGTCCAAATAATCCACCGCCACATTGAGCAGCAGTTGGAGCAGCTTGAGCTAGAACTAACGGAGCCGCAATTACAACAACTCCACTGACACAAACACCTGCTAGCGCATACTGCATCGGCTTAGAAACGCGCTGCATTCGGTGTGTGAGTTGTGGAATCAATGAAAATAGAAAGGTCAATCCAAACAGAATCAGAAATGCTGTGAGCGTTGAATCTCTTAGAATTCGGTCTTCTAGAAACAACGTCAGTCCTAAACCGACGGGTAAAAAGGAATCCCAATGTTCACGAATAAACGATCCCTCATCAAGCCGAAAAAATTGCACAAATCGATGTTTCAAGTCCAACCGGGACTTTGACTGCACGATACGAGTCATTGCTAAAACTCCAAGTGTGAGGCTTTCCTCACAGCGCAAATTGCTAAAACTTTATGAGTCTGTTAGCAAGGCAATCACGGCTCTTGCGACTTAGCTCTGTTGATCGCTCAAGGCAGTCACGGCTCTTGTAATCGCGATCGACATCTATCTGTATGAATAACAATACTCTAAGTTCTTCAAGACCAAAATCAAAAGCGCTAAAACGTTAAAAAGCTTGATTGATCTAAGCTAAGAGAGAAATCGAACAAATTTCGTTTCTGGAAAGCGTTATTTAATAGTACAATTGAACGAATTCTGCTCGAAATCCAGCAAATGTCCAAATTTCCGCATGATGATTTTGCAAAAGCTTATTTAGCTGAGCTACTAAATACGATCGGCAAAGCACGTCCCAATCGTCCCCTCAAAGCTGAGAGTCGTGCGGCTGATCTTTGGTTTGAGTTGAATCCTCAATTGGAAGCACAACGATCGCAACTGGGATTATTAGGACGATTGCTCACACGCAATGGACTTATCGAGGTGTTTCGGAATGCGGCAACCGCGATCGAAATCCGCGCCTGCCAGGGAAAATTGATTTCTGCCGAAGGAGAATCACTCCGAAAGGCAAAGCGACGGAATCAGCGACTTACTGAGGCGGAATTACCGTATCTATGGTTGCTGATGCCTACTGCTTCGGCTGAGATTCGTCAGGGATTTTCAGTTGTGGAGACTGACGCAGCAGGAGTATATGAGTTTCCGAGCCTACAGCGAATTAAATTGATCGTGGTGCATCAGCTAGAGAAGACTGAGGAGACATTATGGTTGCGATTACTCGGTCGCGAAAACGAGCAAGAACGAGCGATTCAGGAGTTCGCCCAGATACCTGCTGAACTTCCGCTATATAATAGTATTGGAGATTTATTAGCCGATTATCGTACCATTTTAGAGACTCGTGGCAAGCTGACATCTGAAGAGGAGGAACTAATCATGAAGCTATCTGCGGCTTATCTTAAACGAGTAGAAGAGTGGAAGCGTGAGGGCAAACAAGAAGGCAGACAAGAAGGCAGACAAGAGACAGTCTCTGAGATGGCGCTCAATATGTTGCAAGAAGGCATT